>JBBCIL010000018.1:0-111651 GCA_037200265.1 Bacteroidota bacterium | reverse complement strand
ATCTACCCAATAGTTGGAAGACTGGTAAAATTGCCAGTTAAGGAAATTTGTTGAGCCTGATGTTCCGGGCCAAAGAAATACATACCATTTGTAGAAGTACCGTTCGAAAGAGCGGTGATCGGGCCGTTTGTTACATCTGAAGTGAAATAGTTATCAGTAGCTACATAGTTGCCGGTTGATGAATAGGTGGTAGCCATGTAGATAGTATTAGCGGCATATAGAAACAGGATTGGTAAACATTATTTCCTGCCATCCGTTAGCGGTAACGCTGGTGAAGTTGGCACTGGCCATCAATGTGCCGTTGGTGTAATTCCAGAGTTTGCCTTTGTATGTTCCTGAACAAATGGTTCCCGAATAAAAACGGATACCCTTGATAAAACCTGATTGGGTAGAACGGAATTTTGTTCCTACTTCAATACTGCCCCCGTCATTCTGCGTAGGCAAACCGGGATTGTTAGACCATATTTTGTAAGTAGGGAAAGGGATGGTTGCAAAGGTTGATCCTACTGTTGCACCCGGATAAGTTATTCCATTTACTATAAGGCTATAAGGACTTGTACCAGTAGCGGCAGTTAGCCGGAGACCAACAGGTTGTCCGTTACAAATCGTAGAAGATGCTGCAGCGGCAATAGTTGCGGTGGGAGGCGTGCAGGATTGAACCGTTACTGTGCCATTTGTTACAAATGGGGAAACAAGTATAGAAGAGCCGATTCTTTTAGCATCAGTATTGTTAAATGGAGGATTTCTTAAAAAAGTTAATGGCGTCGTTGGACTGTAACTGCAATGGCTTCAAAAGTAATTTGTAGTACATTAAAATCGGCAGTTGGAAAGCTACTCGTTGTTGCAGCTGCATAGCTTACTTGTCCGGCAGTATTAGTGGCACTATACTGGGAAGAATTGTCAACAGGAATAGGTTTCGAAGTAAATGCGGCAACTGTCGGTTGTTCTGCAATGGCAGTTACTTTCAATTTAGTTTTGTCAAATGACAAATATATCTCAACCGCATCTGTAATCGAAGTAGCAGGAAGCGTGGAAAAATCAACTTTCACCATAATGTTGAAAGTTTGTCCCAACGAAACTGTCGTTGCTGCGGGTTGCATTACGATAGTCGCCTGGTTTTGTGATAATACACTGATACAGGTAGAAAATATCAGGAGCATTAATAGAAGCCCCTTTTCCTGTACAGGAATACCCCGTTTTTTAATAAAATGTTAAGTGAATTTGTTTTCATTTGTTTTCTTTTTAGTGTGATGAGTTCGTATATGTGGTCAGGCAAATCATTTAAGGGTTTATTTCGCCGGCTTGATTAAGTTGCTTACAAGTAAAGAGATGTCTGCAAGTGTTATATATCCGTCATTATTCAAGTCTGCATTTGCATTAACATCCGGGTCGCCTACTGTTTTATTAAAGCTGTTAACACATATTGATAGATCGGCAAGAGTAATATAATTGTCGTCATTTATATCTCCCTCCAGCAGTGTACCAAAAACTGAGTGTATTGCCACCCAGCACAATCGCCTGGTTTGTCAGTATTCTTGCCAGCGTATGACTTCCTTTAACTCTTACATTATATGTACCTGTCGGAACACCGGTAATGACAAACTGCCCGTTATTATCCGTTGTTGTATTAAATGTTTGTATAGGTGCCGGGTTGCCTGTTACATACAGCGTGAGCTGCGCTAATGCTACAGAACCTGAATTGAAGGGCAGCATACCCCGCAGGTTGTTCGAACCTGATGCGGCCGTTACTTTAAAGTTCAGCACATTACCGCTCCAGCTTATATTAGTAAAGGAAGAATTATTACGTCCATCCAGCCAGGTAAGCATTTGTTTGGCAGAGATAATGGGTACGCCTCTTGCCATTGCGAAGCAATCACCGCATTCGATCCTGTATGATCAGCTGTATCGGTATGCATATTCGCATTGAACGTACCATAATAACCTTCCGCTCCAAGCGCTTTATCCAATAAGGCATCAGTAAAGTCGGCGATGCCTATTTCTGATTCATCCGTCATTTGGGTAGTCAACTGGTAACAATCTATCATCGTACCATCAAGATCCGCGAAACGCATAGGGAAACCCGAACCGGTAAATACACCGGGGCGGTTTTGCACCCATGCTCCGGGCCAGTAATAATAATTCGCATCCATCCGCATGCCTTTTGCTGCTTCTGCTTTTGCATGAGACGCCCAGTCACTCCATGGCATACAATGGGTACGGTTAGTCACCGGTGGTAAAATATCAGGGAAGTTTGACGAGAAGATACCCAATTGCGATGTGATCGAACTCGTTATAGATGATTGTGTGAAATTGGTACAATTCGTAGTCGGGTGCAATGCGATCTCAAATCCATCCGCCTGGAACGATGCCGCCTGTGCATTTGTCATGGGCGTATTAGGATAGAGATAAGATGTGCCTCTTATAGCAGTCCAGTTGGCTACATCCGCAGGTGTATTGGGGGCCTAGTGTTTTGTAATGATCAAAACGTCCTGTCGTTCCGTTATTTCGCATGGTCATCACCTGTCATCACGATCGCCGCTTTTAATTCTTTTGGTAAATACCAGAACCTTGGCAAGGGCTTACGGTGAAGATTACTTTGCAGAATGATATTAGCGAGCAGGCGTTGCTGTTCGTCTGCCTGCGGTTATAGCGATCTTATTAAAATCAACCCAGTCATTGCCGGTGTTGGCAGGAAGACCGAAGAACATATCATTGGAACGGATAGGCCCGGTCTCACCGTCACGTTCCTGTCCCGCCCATGCAGGATTGCCCTGTCTTGTATATACAATGGATCGTGCAAGGTCATAAGTGAATGCGATCGCTTTACCACCATTCGATCCTACATTGATCGTTGTTACAGCCGGATTAGCAGTAGCGGTTGTAGCGTCACTGTATAATGTAGCAATTGCTGGTTGCCCCGTTCAGTGTGTGCAGGTTGGCATCACCATGAAACTGTATAGTTTCGCCGACAATACCGGTGCCTGGTTCAGAAGCCGTATTTACCAGCAGGTATTTATCGCTCAGTGTGCCGGATGCGGCTGTTAATCCCATTAATGAATTAAGCGGTGCGCCAGGTTTGAAAGCAATTAATGTACCTCCTGCATTTACCCAGTTGGTAAACATAGTAACCTGCGGAGCCGTCACTGTTATTTCACCCTG
Organism: Bacteroidota bacterium; assembly: GCA_037200265.1. Classification (GTDB taxonomy): domain Bacteria; phylum Bacteroidota; class Bacteroidia; order Chitinophagales; family Chitinophagaceae; genus VBAT01. Next base: position 108,492 of record JBBCIL010000018.1, on the reverse strand, counting down.
TACGACTACATCGTATGTATTAAGTATAGTAGCATTGATGGCAGCAACATCCATAACGGCAAACTCATTCAGGCCTTCGGCTCTCAGTATCTCCGCTGAATAACGGCTGAACGGATTGGTGGAAGAAGTGACAACCAGTATCGGTCCGCCGGGACCATCGTTATAAGATAATACAGAAGCATCTTCAGTGCTGAAGGTTTTTAAAATATCATTGACCATCGCGTTTGCCGGCCATATCTTTACGCCGGACGCACCGCCTTTTATTGTTACTGTATACTTGGAATAATAACTCAATGGCGAAACAGGAGTAAGGACCGCTTTATACAAACCCTGGTTATAACTTATGGTAACAGGTATCAGTGTATTGAGACCATCCCTTAGTTCAATAGTTGAACTGCTGACTGTTGCAGGATTTACATTTTCATTGAACGTCACATTGAAGGAAGCATTCACATTGATACCGATAGCATGATCATTGGGAGAAGTGGATGTTACAACAGGTGCTACGATATCGGTAGTAGCAGTATTGAATACAACATCCACCCAGAATTTTCACTGGCATAGTTCAGGTCAGGGAATATGGAGAGGGGTGAAAATTTATAAATACCATTCGGGCCATCCGGGTCTGTTTTGCAATCGCGGTTAAGGGACCATTTACCACTGCACTGGTGAAATAAGGATCTGTTTGCGCATAATACCCCGTCGGGCTGTGATAAGAAGCGACATAGGTAGTGGTTGGCGGTAATGGCAACCGGTGTATCAAATAAAACTCCTGCCATCCCGTAGCTGATTCATTGTTGAACACAACCTGCTTTAACAATACACCATTAAGCGTCCACAGGCTGCCGGTATGACTGCCCGTATCATTGGAGCTTTTATAAAAAACGTAAACCTTTAATGTATCCGTTTATACCTGCACGGAATTTTACTCCCAGTTCTATACCTGCTACATAATTGTAGGCATTGGTAAGATCAGCCGAATCTGTTGGCTGGTAAAGTGTACACGGACATTGAGGGTCGGTCGAATTGATCGTAATGGCGCTCGGTGAAGGAGCGGTGCCGGGCACACTCATATTTCCCGAATCATCATAACCGCGAACTTTTATCGTAATAGCGCCTGTTGTAACCGGCGTCCATGTATAAGACCAGTTATAAGCACCGGATGCCAGTTTCCAGGTAGTACCTCCGTCTACTGATACTTCCACACCAGACTACGGTTCTTGTATCAGTAACTGTTCCGGTGATGGTAACAGGAGCGAAAGCGGCAAAGGAAGCACCCTGGGCAGGTGAGGAAATAGTTACTACCGGTGGATTGACATCGGTTGATTGTGTGGCGGGAATCAAACCTGATTGCAATGTCGCAGGTTGTATTCCCATATCAGCAAACAGATTCACGGTTGCCTGCTGCATATCCGTGCTGGCTGGTAAACTACCCCTGTCATGTTCATTATCTAATCCCCATGACCATTGAATAGTACCTGCGCCAAATACCAGGGCGCCGCTTGTATGGCGGTACAGCGATACATTATGTGTAGCGCCGCCGAGTGTGGTGCTGGATAATAAGATACGGCCGTACGGGTAACTGTTACCGAACTGATCGGTTTTGTCATCATCCCACTCGTAGCCTAATGTTCCATTGGGAAGCGTAGCAACAGATCCTCCGCCGAGGGTGGCAATACTGGTATTTCTCCAGAATCGTAAGTTCTTGTAAAAAGAAGGTACCTGTATAGAACCCGTTGACGTTTGCCAGCCTATTTGCCCGGTAAGAGAGTTTTCGGGATAACAACCACCTGCAGAAGGATACTCGCATCCGCTTCTCCACAGGCCGGTCCATTCTGCTGTAGGATCGCATTTGGTGCCACATATATTTTCACCTGTATTTCCTTCTTTATAACATACTAATGTGCGGTAAGGTGCATCGGAGCCGTCAGCACTGTTTTCCCATCTCGTTTTCCAGTACACTTCATTACGCTGAAGAAAGCAATATGTACGCCGGCATTGCGGGCCGCTTCTACATTGTTTCGTTGTTCTTTCGACCAGTATTCATCATGACCAACCGACAGGAATATCTTATGATTTAAAATAAGATTACCATTACGGGCAGCATCAATATTAGTAAAGTAAGAAACATTATAGCCGTTCCTTTCCAGGAAACGGATCATCGGGTACTCTGCATTTGAAAAGCCAGTCTTCCATCGGGCCGCCACCGCCGCCACCGTTACGGGTAACGAAAGGACGGTTATAACTTACCTTGGCCGCATGTCCGTTGGGAAATGAAGTAACGCCTACATACAGGCTGTTGCCACCATAATTATTATATGCCTGCCATGTGGCATCCGAGGTCTGGAAAAGAAGATCTGAGGTACTGGCATCATCACGAACGATTAAGACGATATGGCTGGCGCCTTCATTATCTGTACGTTTCAATCTTGCGATGTAAATACCGGATACTGCTGTTGAAGGAATATCCCAGTGGGCGGATTCATTCCAGGTACCGCAATCAACGAGGCCGGTGGCTTGCATCAGTGAAAGGAGCGGGGTTGTGTCTGAGGTAATGAGGCGGTAACGACACCGTCTCCCACTTTTCTTGCGCCATCGCCATTATAATAGCCGATACGGTATATTTCAATCGTGTAGTCTGAAGCGTCTGTTTTTATTTTAAAATGAACAGTCTGTCCCTTGTTTGCACTTATATCTGTTGCAAAGCCTTGTATAGAAGGTCGCCTGCTCCGCTTATCTGCCATTCTGATGAAGGGTTTCCGGGTAAAGCATTTTCTGTGACAATGGGATTCTGTGCGGAAGCAAAGAAGAAAGAAAGAAGTGCAATCAGCGGGAATAGCAATTGCATCCAAAAAGGTCGGGTACGTAAGATCCTGCTCATATAGGTTTGTTGTACGACTTAAAAAATTAGTGTTCGTCAGGATACGGGGGACAGCGATCTTATAAAGGGATATTGAGAAAAGAGAGGTAAATCGGTTGGATGGGGGATTCAGAAACGGTTCTTAACGAGAGTTGGATAGTGTAAAGATAATTGAAATACCGGGATATGCAAACCGCTGCGGGGTTTTTTACCACCCGTTGTCCACAAAAAACAGGAACACAGGCTTTAAAAAAGGTACCCGGGTATGGGTTTCAGTAAAAAACTCATGAAAATCAGGCCATCATAGCGGCGGCATACCTTTTTTCAGCAGGGATTAAAAACGAATTAAAAAGGCGTTAATTGCCCTTCTATTCTTTGTTGCGGGTATCTAATATTATCTTTTTTGTATTGAAATATTTGCCGATAGAAATACAAATACGCGGTGTTTGATACTGGGCCCGTTATCCGCATTATTGATATTGGCGATTCCGTGTGAGTATTGCCCGAACAGCATAAAACCACCGGTTTCAAAACCAAATTGCACCAGCATATTAGCAGAATAATGACCATATACGCCAAAATCTTTACACCATGTTGCGGCTGACCGGGAGTTGCCGTTCATCAGGTTTAAACTTTTCTTTGCCTGCCAGTTGAAAGTCAAGAGAAGGCCCGGCTTTGATGAAAAAGTGTTGCGGATTTTTACCCAGGTCGTATTGCAGCAGGAAAGCCAGTTCAAAAGTATGAATGGAAGTGTTGTTATCCGCAGCCATCGGGTCGGGAGGGTTGGCAAAGCGATTGAACGTTACTTTTATAGCCTTTTAAGCTGTAAATAGCCGCAGGGCTGAAATAGAGGTTATTGTCAAAGAATATTTTCATGCCCAACCCGGCCTGGAAACCAAATTTGTAGTCAGTGGGTTGTTTGACACCGGTAACCTGGTATTTCGCTGAAGACATCTGTGGCCCGGCAAAAATCGCAAACCGGGGTGGCTGTGCGAAAGAAACGAGAAAAAAGCCGGTTAAATGCTAATGAAAGACTGATCTTTTTTATAACCGAAAGGTAATAAGGCATTCTGTTGTTATGATTTGATACTGAAAACTGGCCCTGCAAAAGGAATTTACGGCCGTCGGGATTTGGGGATTGGATTGTTTTTACGAATCGGTAAAAATAGAACTTAATCCCGGTAAATCAAACAAGGCTTTTCCACGGATGGATCAATGGTATTTCACGCAGAGACGCAAAGCGTTTTAATACAAAGGCGCAAAGTGTATTCGTCAAAGAAAGTAATAATCTAACACTGCGTCTTTGCATACATTCCTTAGCGCCTTTGCGTGAAATGGTATTAGAGTTTACTTCATGCAGAGACGCGAAGAGTATTAAGTAAAGACTTGGTGTACCGAAACAGATAAATTGTAACACTGCGTCTTTGCGTGCATTTCTTAGCGCCTTCGCGTGAAATAGTATTAAAATTTCTTAGCCGGGTCTTTCACCGCCCCGCTTTGATTATATTGTTGTGAATGCCCTTTGGGAATAGAAAGGTTCTTCCATTTGTCACCTTTAATCATCCGTCCTATATATACTATCTGTCCTGTATGATAAGGATAGTGGGCGAGCTGACGGTTGATAGCATCTATGACTGTTAATCCTTCCTGCCTGATATAAATAGTCTTTAACAGGTCTTCTTCTTTAATGATGCCAATGTGTCGAGAAAGCATGGTCCAGCCTTTTTCCCATATATCGAGCAGTTGCTGTTTGCTATATGTATGAATGGCAAACTCTTCATCACGCCGGCGCCATTCTTTCTCACCATCCTCTGTTAAGAAATTGGTCCACCGGCTGAGCATATTGCCTGCGGTATGCTGAATGATAACAGCAATGCTGTTTGATTCGCCGTTAGGCTGGTAATGAAAGTCCCCGTCATTTAATTGCTCAAATGTTTTATCGCCAAGGTCTTTATAATATTTCACCCGGCGGATCACTGTCGCTAAATACTCTTTTTCCAGGCTCATCGGTTTGAATTTAATTCAAAAGAAAAACTCCTTACTCACCACTCACCCGTCATCCTGAGCGAAGCGAAGGACTACCATCCTTCCGCATCATCATCACCACGCCTGTCTGCCACGGCTTCAAATTTGCCGCTTGGTAGCACCTTAATTATTTCTGTTCTGCCAATAGCGCCGCGCATACTGATCGCATATCCCTTTTTTTGCAAAGCATCACTTACGGAAACGGGAAAGCCTTTTTCCAGTTCCAGCGTATCCGGCAGCCACTGGTGATGAAACTTCGGCTGGTAAACTGCGTCTTCTGTGCTCATTCCAAAATCAATGATATTGATCAGGGTTTGAAAGACAGATGTGGGAATAGTAGTGCCGCCGGGCGTACCGACCACGATATAAGGTTTATTATCTTTTAATACGATCGTAGGGCGCCATGGAACTAAGCATTCTTTTACCTGCTTTGATAGCATTGGCTTCGCCACCCACAGCACCATACATATTAGGTACACCGGGTTTAACACTGAAGTCATCCATTTCATCATTCAACAGGAAACCGGCTCCGCCAACAACGGTCCTGCTGCCATACGAATTATTGAGCGTAGTAGTCCACTGACACGGCATTGCCTTCTTTATCTATTACACTAAGATGAGTGGTCTCTTTACTTTCCGCTCTTAAAAGAACGCCGGGTTTTATCATAGTACTGGGAGTAGCCTTCGACGTATCATAGCTTTTCATTCTTTCCTGCAGGTATACATCATTGGTGATCATACTCACCGGTACGTTATAAAAATCCGCATCACCCATATATTCGGCCCTGTCTGCATAGGCCCTCCGTTCTGCTTCCGTCATTAGTTGTACGGATTGTTGTGTATGAAAACCCATGGCCCCGATATTTTTATCTTCGATCATCTTCATCATCTGGTGCAGCAGCACAGCTCCGCTGCTTGGCATGGGCATGCCGATTATTTTATATCCTTTATAGCTGAATGTATGCGGTTCGCGTGCTTTCGCTTTATAATTTTTCAGATCATCATAAGAAATGATGCCGCCTCCTCTTTTCATTTCTTCTACTATCAATCTTGCGGTTTCTCCTTCATAAAAACCGGCTGCGCCTTTGTCCCTGATGCGTTTTAATGTATTGGCAAGATCGGTTTGTATAAGAGTGTCGCCTTCTTTCCATCGTGTTTCTTTTACAAAAACAGGCATTACCGTATTATTATTGTTTCAGCTCTTCCTGTAAATTATTTCAATGATCTTGCTTCTCTCTGGCCAATAGCAAATCCTTTTTCGGCCAGTTCAATAGCCGGTTGTATTTATTTATCAAAAGACAGTTTGCCGGATTTCGCCGATTCAAATAATCCCGCCACTGTTCCCGGTACGCCACCGGATAAAATGGCCGTTCTGGCTTTTATCTGTTCTTGCATTACACCCGAATCAATATACATATCGCGGTGAGCCTTGCCCGGAGCCATCTCAACGGTAGTCAATAGCCAGTTCTTTTCCATCACTCAACCTGGCTACCATAAATCCTCCTCCGCCAAGGTTACCTGCCTGTGGATATACCACTGCCAGCGCCAGTTGCGTGGCTATGGCGGCATCTATAGCATTGCCACCCTTTTTTAATATTTCATACCTGCTTTACTGGCAAGCGGATGGGCTGATACAACAGCGCCATTCTCCACGATCATCTTTATTTGAATGCTATACTTGTAAGGATTGACAGTGCTGTTATTCTTTTTTGGTAGTGTTACAGGAAAATATAAATTACGAGACAGAAATGAACAGGATTTTTTTCGGCATCATGCGGATGATATTTTTAAATGGATAGTCTGTTGAACTACGTGACTACTGATGTAGTACTTATGAACCGGTTATAAAGGTAATCGCCTTTTCGTAATACTGTTGCAATGATTTTTTCCTGCTCTATCTTCTTTTCTAATAATTTTACAGGCATAATTATTTCCACCATGGAACCTGATCATTGTAGTTTTACATCTATCGAATCGGGAATTAAGTTCACGATCTACAACACTTCTCCTCCCTCTGTTATCTGACAAATAAATGGTGAGCAAAACAGGATTGTTTTTGCGCCATTAGACGGCTGTTTTACCAATAGTGGTAAAGCATAGCTATGTCCTGTTTACAAGTTGTTAGCATCATTGCCGGCAACACTACCCTCTATCTTCTATAAACAAATATTTTTATAACCATTAATTATTAAGCCAACATGGAAAAATCTGAACTGCTCCGCTGGGGACTGATCATCGGTATCCCTTTATTTATTTTATTGTTTTACAAATTCATTCTTCGTGTCTTCTTCGGCCTCGTCATAGTGCCCGAAGACAGGATCGGACTGGTGACAAAAAAGTTCGTGCTGTTTGGGAAGCAGGAATTGCCGGAAGGCCGCATCATTGCACCAAAGGGGAAGCCGGTTTCCAGGCACAGACATTTGCGCACGGTGTTTATTTCTGGAAATGGATATGGCAATACTCCATTACTTTCCAGCCTTTCATTGTTATACCCACCGGTAAGATAGGATTGATACTCGCCAAAGATGGGGCCGAACTGGAAACAGGCCGTATCCTCGCCCGTAAAATTGAATGCGATTCTTTCCAGGATGCAGAAGCGTTCCTGGCCAATGGTGGACGCAAAGGCCGGCAGACAGCCATCATCGCACCCGGTTCTTATCGTATCAATACTCTATTGTTTGAAGTAGAGCTGACGGATATGACATTCATCCCCGATAATGCCGTAGGTGTTGTTACCACTATGGAAGGTAAACCGCTTGATGAAGGCCAGATCGCCGGTAAGATCATTTCAGGTCATAATAAATTCCAGGATGTTGATCTCTTCCTGGCAAGCGAAGGGTATAAAGGTTTGCAGGAACAGGTGATACTCGCAGGTTCTTATTTCTTAAACCCCTGGTTCGCCAAACTGGAAATGGTAAAGATGACGGAGATCGCTATCGGTCATGTAGGCGTTGTTATTTTCGTATGTAGGTTCGGAAGGCGTTGACCTGAGTGGTGTTGAATTCAAGCATAGGCAATATTGTAGGCAGGGGTTCCAAAGGGGTGAGGGCCGAACCACTGGGTCCTGGTAAATACCCGATCAACCCCTATATCATGAAAGTAGAACTGGTGCCAACGACTAACCTTGTATTGAACTGGGCAAGCGCCCGCAGTGAGTCACATCAACTGGATAAAAATCTTTCTACGATCACGGTGCGTAGTAAAGATGGTTTCCCTTTCAACCTCGACGTTTCGCAGATCAATTCATATACCAACAACAGAAGCACCAAAATGTAATTGCCCGTTTCGGTAATATGAATAACCTGGTGAGCCAGGTGCTGAACCGACTATCGGAAACTATTTCCGCAACAGTGCGCAGGATAGTGATGTGATCGCCTTCCTTGGCTCGCGAAAAGAAAGACAACAGTCGGCAAGAGATCATATTGGTAAAGTGCTCGAACAATACAACGTGTATGGAGTAGATACACTGATCGGCGATATGGTTCCTCCCGAAAGCCTGATGAAGACACTGACCGACCGTAAACTGGCAGAAGAACAGAAGATCACTTACGATACGGAAAAGAAAGCGCAGGGAAACAAGGCAGACATTAGAAAAAGAAACGGCTATCGCGGAAATACAAAAAGAGATCGTAAAAAGCCGACCAGGGTGTATTGATCGCTGAGCGTATTGCCGATGCTTCTGTAAAGAAAGCCACCGGTGAAGCAAACAGCGTACGCCTGCAGTCAACCGCTGAAGCAGATCGTTTAAAATTACTCGCCAGCGGTGATGCGGAAAGGATACGTGTGCTGGCAAAAGCGAATGCAGAGCAGATAGAATTACTGGCAAAGGCGGGGGAAGCGGAGGAAAATATCACTGACCGGTACTGCCGAAGCGCAGAAGAAACTGGCGATCGGTAAATCGAATGCAGAATCGTATAAAACTTTCTGTGGAAGCCATGGGCGGCGATAACTTTACCCAGCTAAAAGTAATAGAATCTATCGCTGCTCGAAAAAGTAAAAGATCATGCCGATATACTGATCGGCGGCAATGGCGACAGCGCCAATGGCGGTATCAGTGGTTTGCTGGGTTTGCAATTGCTGGAAAAATTAGGCAAGAAAATAAATGATAACGATAGCAGCAAGGGTAAGAATTAGTGATACTTTTAAAGCGGTTGTCTTTCGGGTCGTAAATATGATTTCGCATTTAAACAAATTAGCTATGGGTAAACAATTATTTTTTGCCGCCATAATCTTAACCGGACTGGCCCGCCTGTTCATCAAAATCCGCTTTGAATTACAGCGAAAGCATTGTGACCATAGAAAGAAGCCTGACGTCGGATATCCAGGCAACGGAAGCTAAAGTGCAGGGTTCGTTAATGCCGGGCAATATGCGGAAGTAGCAGCAGCCGGCGAAGAGATGGAGAAAAAGGTACAGGAGAAGATTGACAAGATTGATGCCTTACCTGTACCGGATGTCAAAGAAGCCGGCAATTTTAAAACAGCCACTCTTCGTTACTTCCGTTATATTAAAAGTATATATACAGTCTATGTAAAGACTGGGAAAAGCGCCGACAGAAGAAACAAGGCAAGCCGTTATAAGTGATCTGCGAAAGCTGGTTGACGATAAGTCTTCTGTTATAAGATATGCAGAAAGTGCAGAAGAAATTTGCGGAAGCTAACGGGTTTAAAATACAATAAGCGACAGATGATCCAAAAATCCCGGTATAAACTGCCGGGATTTTTTGTATTCCCTTGCCGTGTTAATTGCCGCCTGCTTATATTACGACCGGTCCGTTCACTTGACAAATAGCAGTTATATTCGCTGAATAATTTGTTGAAATGAAAAAGCTCCTGCTTTTAGTATTTGCCTGTTCCCAATTGTTCAATAGTTATGCCCAGGCTCCCCAAAGCTGGACATCGGCTGACATGTACCTGGCTAACCGCAAACTGAACGTGCTGGGTTCTGTATTATATGTAGCGGCTCACCCGGATGATGAGAATACAAGACTTATCGCTTACTTCTCCAAAGACAGGATGTACCGCACCGGGTATCTATCCCTCACAAGAGGCGGATGGCGGACAAAACCTGATCGGTGATGAACAGGGAATTGAGCTCGGCCTGATACGGACACAGGAACTATTGGCGGCAAGAAGAGTAGATGGGGGCGAACAATTCTTTTCAAGGGCTTTTGATTTTGGGTTTTCAAAAAATCCGCAGGAAACATTTACCAAATGGGATAAAGAAAAAATATTGAGTGATGTGGTTTGGGTGATCAGGAAGTTTCAGCCCGATGTGATCATCACCCGGTTTCCGACTACAGGTGAAGGCGGACATGGACATCATACGGCTTCAGCCATTTTAGCCAATGAAGCGTTTACCGCTGCAGCCGATCCTTCCCGTTTTCCCGAACAGTTGAAATATGTACAGGTATGGCAGGCCAAACGCATTCTCTGGAACTCTTTCAATTTTGGCGGCACCAATCTTACAAACAATGATCAGTTTAAGTTTGATGTGGGCGGGTATAATCCTTTACTGGGAAAAAGTTATGGAGAGATCGCTGCTATCAGCCGCAGTAATCATAAGAGCCAGGGTTTTGGTTCAGCAGGTTCAAGGGGCGAAGCGATGGAGTATTTTAAAACAACAGGCGGCGATGCACCCGCAACGGATATCATGGATGGAGTAGAGATGGGCTGGAAAAGAGTAAAAGGCGGCGATATCATCGAAAAGAAAATAGATAAGATCACTTCTTCATTCGATCTGCTGCATCCTGAAAATTCTGTAAAAAGTCTCGTGGAATTATACCAGGCCCTGTCGGCTGAGCCGGATGGTTACTGGAAAATACAAAAGATGAAAGAAACGCAGCAACTGATCGAACAGTGCAGCGGACTTTTTATTGATGCGGTTTCTCCCCGTACAGTTTGCCGTGCAAACAGATTCTTTACGTATCATTTTTTCATTGAATAACCGGCTGGTTGTAAAGACTGTTTTGAAAAATATTACAGTGGATGCTTTTGATTCAACCTTTAGCCTGCCACTTGCAAAGAATATGAACCTCAATATTGGCAAAACATTTTTTGTTCCGGCGTCCAAACCGCTTACACAACCGTACTGGCTGGCCAATAAAATGGAAGAAGGTTATTTTAATGTAACAGACCAGCAGCAGATCGGGCAGGCAGATGTGGATGCGGTTTATACAGCAAATATTAAAATGAATATAGAAGGGCAGGACTTCAGTTTTGCAAGAGCGGTGAAATATAAATTTACCGATCCGGTCAGGGTGAGTTGTATGAACCGCTGGTGATACTGCCACCGGTAGAATTCGATTTGTCAATGAAAATAATTTTTCGGTGTTAACGACAGCAGCGTAAATGTTCAGCTGCATTTTAAAACCAACCTGGCAGATTCGGCGTCTTATCCTGTGCTCGTTAGTCATTCTGATAAATGGATGGCCGATAAAAGCAGCTTTACCTACGGCACATTCAGGAACAGGTCTAATTACAATTCTTCCGTTTTCAGGCCTAAACAAAAAGGGGCAACTATAAAAGAAGTGGTAGCTGTAAACGTACAGAAGAATAAGGCGCCGCAATATGCAGGGTTTAAAAGAACCATTTCCTACAATCACATTCCTTACATTACTTATTTCAAAGACGCAAAGACTAATTTGGTACAACTGGATATTGCTGTTTACAATAAAAAGATCGGTTATATCATAGGTGCAGGCGATAAAGTACCGGAAGCATTGGAGCAAATGGGCTATGAAGTGACCTTGCTGGGAGACAAAGAACTGTCAAGAAATAATTTACAGCAGTTCGATGCGATCATTACCGGTGTGCGTGCCTATAACACTAATGAATGGATGAATAACCATTATGATAAACTGATGAAGTATGTGGAAGGCGGGGGCAACCTGATCGTACAATATAATACCAGTACACAGATCGGTCCGGTAAGGGCCAAGATATCACCGTATAATTTTAATATTGGCAGGTCTGTAAGGATAACAGACGAAAATGCGCCTGTCGTATTTACAAAGCCTGGTCATCCTGTATTTAATTTTCCGAATAAGATCACCCAGGATGATTTTAAAGGATGGATACAGGAAAGGAGTATTTATCATGCGACTTCATGGGATAGTACAAAATTTGAAACAGTGATATCTATGAATGATCCGGGTGAAAAAGCAGACGAGGGCAGCCTGATCATCGCCAGGCACGGGCAGGGAGTATTTGTTTATACCGGTATTGTTTCTTCCGGGAGCTGCCGGCAGGAGTACCGGGCGCATACAGGCTGCTGGCAAACATTATTGCGTTGAACAGGAGGAAGGGGTTTTAAAGCCCCTCTAAACCTCCCCCGGGAAGACGTAAGACTCCAATAGTGTAAGTTTTTTCTATTTTCGGAGTGTTACAACTCTCTCCTTGCACTATTAATCAAGGTAAGATGATATGAGGTCGGGGGAGGGATTGGGTGAGGTCAAAAACAAACTAATGAGTACAGCAAAAAAACCAGATGCGAAGAGAGGAGACATGGCTTTTATTCTCGCCATCATTCTTGGATTAGTGGTGGGTGTATTAATAAAAAAGTAAGGCTCGGCATATTGCTGGGTCTCGTTATCGGTGGAGCGATCGTAGCGCTTGGCTGGCTCCGCTCTGGGAGGAAGTAGTAGTTTTTTGATTTTAACTTTTGAATCTGCTGCATGCATATACAGGACGACGATAAAGCGCCATTGTTCAAAAACTGGAATTACTGGTATATACTGGTCATTGCATTTTTAGTGATACTGATTATCCTGTTTTCCTTATTTACAAAACGCTTTCAGTAGAATGATCTGCCATATTAATGAAATATTTAAAACACCCTTCCCGGGATTGATTGTATGAGCCAGCTTGATTGGATAGTACTGGTGGTTACTTTATCGGCCATCATCACGTATGGGTTGTATAAAAGCCGTACTTCACGCAATCTCGACGGGTATTTTCTCAGTAACCGCAGTATGCCATGGGGATTGATACTCCTCAGTATCATGGGTACGCAGGCCAGCGCCATTACTTTTATTTCAGCGCCGGGACAAGCATATACCGACGGTATGCGGTTTGTTCAGTATTATTTCGGTATTCCGCTGACACGGTTGTTATCTGTATCTTCTTTGTGCCCATTTTCAGCCGGCTGAAAGTGTACACGGCGTATGAATACCTCGAATCAAGGTTTGATGGCAAAACAAGGATACTTACTTCATTCTTGTTCTTATTACAAAGAGGGTTGTCTACAGGTATCAGTGTATTCGCTCCTTCTATTATCCTGTCTTCTTTATTAGACTGGAATATTTACTGGACCAATCTCTTCATGGGCGGGTTGCTGATCATATATACCATGACGGGCGGGGCCAGGGCCGTGGCCTATACACAGCAGTTGCAGCTTATTGTCATTTTTACCGGGATGTTCCTTGCCGCTTATATGGTGGTGAATATGCTGCCGGCCAATATCGGTTTCACAGAAGCATTGCAGGTGAGCGGTAAACTGGGCAAGCTGAATGTGATCACTACAGGCATTACAGAAAAAGGGTTCAACTGGAGCGACCAGTATAATTTGCTAAGTGGTATTATTGGAGGCTTCTTCCTGGCATTGTCTTATTTCGGCGCCGACCAAAGCCAGGTAGGCCGCTACCTGACCGCAAAAAACATAAAAGAAAGCCGCCTGGGATTATTAATGAATGGCTTTGTAAAAGTGCCGATGCAGTTTTTGATCCTGCTGGTAGGCGTACTTGTATTTACTTTTTACCAGTTCAATAAAGCGCCTATCTTTTTTAATGAAGTACAGGTAAAAAAACTGGAACGGTCAGTGTATAAAGATTCGTTTGTACTGGTGCAGCAGCAGTACGATGCTATTGCTTCGCAAAAGCAGGAGGCTATATTTTCCCTGACCCAAACAATGCATAACGGGGAAGAAGAAGCCATTGACAAAAGCGCCACTGAACTGCGATCATTACAGAAGGAATCGGATAGCTTACGAAAAAAAGTAAAGGGCTGGATAGATTCCAAACAGGTAGGCGGCGATGGCAATGATACCAATTATATTTTCCTTCGTTTTGTAGTGGATTATTTACCGGCGGGGTTAGTAGGGTTACTGATCGCTATCATCTTTCTCGCATCCTGGGGAAGCATTGCGGCGGCGATCAATTCACTGGCATCCTGTACAATGGTGGATTTTCACAGGCGCTTCAGCAAAAAGAATGAAAGCGGTGAAGACGAGTACCGGCTTTCTAAAAAATATACATTGCTGTGGGGTGTGTTTTGCATCGTTGTGGCCATGTTTACTTACAATATAGGCAACAGCCTTATCGAAGCGGTAAATGTGCTGGGTTCCTTATTCTATGGAGTGATACTGGGGGTATTCCTGGTTGCTTTCTTTTTTAAGCATGTCAAAAACAGTAACGCGGTATTCTGGGGCGCTGTACTGGCAGAACTGCTGGTATTAACTGTATTCATTCTTACCAAAACACATCCTCCTGTTTTGAAAATGGGCTTTCTCTGGCTGAATCCTATCGGTGCATTCGGCGTGATCTTCTTCAGCCTGTTATTGAATAAATTTTTACCAAATAAAAATGAGGCTGTCTCAAAAGTCAAATAAATCCCGCAACGGCGCAACGACGCAAAGAATGTTCTATTGAAAATCAGTCGTTGCGCCTTTGCGCCGTTGCGGGAATATTGATTTAAAATACTTTTGAGACAGCCACATTTAACTATTTTAAAATTATTTACCGGCGACAATTTATTTCAATGTAGCCAGTAATTTATATTCAGTTTTACATAATCATCATTCTTTGCTTCAATAGCCAGTTCCTTTGACCTTGTCGCTGCGGCTTTTTGCTTCTGTTTTCTTTCCCAGTTTAGCCAGGCAATTAGCCCATTGATGCTGCACCCAGTAGGCTTTTGGATTTTCTTCTACAGCCTTATTAAACCAGGTAAGTGACTGGTTAAGATCTTTACCATTCTCCATATAATACATAGCTGCCTGGAAGTAAGGTGGCTTATCTGTCTTCATAGCTGCGTTGATGCTGGCCATGATCTTGCTGTCAATGTCTGTAACTATCGGTAAAACAACTGCTGATTTAGCCCACATCAGCTGCAATTCGCAGGAAGCAGGTTTTATATTGTTGAACTGCATAGTAAAACTTTCTGCAGATGCTTTTGTTTTTGTTACCGGTACAGTTACTCTTACCACATCCTGTTCGGCTTTGTAAGCGGCAGGACTTGTTACATCTGTTTGTTTGGTGATGATGATGACCCAGTTGTTTTTATCGGGGATAGAAAGAAGGCCATATTTACCTGCAGGTATTTTTGTGTCGCCAATAGTTACGTCATCTCCGAAAGTAAGTGTAGTAGCGTTATTAGCACCTGTACGCCATACCTTGCCAAATGGCACGACGTCGCCAAATATTTTTCTTCCTTTTACACCCGGTCTTGAATACGAAAGCTCGATAGATGAAAGACCAAAATCCTGTTTAATGTTTTGTGTCGGGCTGGGCGCCGGCGTTTTCAACTGCGCCTCAGCGGTAAAAAAGAAGCTAACAGCAATAGCTGCAAATAATAGTTTTTTCATTTCAAACATGTTTTTATGAGGGGCAAAGGTAGGGAGAAGTCCGGAAGACGGAAAGACCGGAAGTCCGGAAGCCAGTCTTGCGATTGAATATATCTTCTTCTGTATTTTTCTGAGTTTTATTTTATAAGCAGGACAATTTCGAAATATTATATTTCAGTATAAAAAAGAGACTACCGGAATTGTAAAGGTTCTTTCGGACTTCGGTCTTTCCGTCTTCCGGACTTCTCCCTCAGTCCGCTTTAATAAAAGGAACCTTCACCGTCGTTCTCTTTCCTTTTTTTGCTTTGCGTTTCCATTTCGGGCCATCTTTAACGAGGCGGATCGCTTCTTTATCGCATTTGTCGCAGAGTGATTTTTCTACTCTTATATTAACGGGATCACCGTATTTATTTACTTCAAAAGATAACTCTACCGCATCACTGCTCTCATTCTTTTTCACATCAAAATTTTCAGGAACATTCAGGTTGTTCGCCAGGTAAGTATCATAGGAAGCCCAACCATCCGCAGGCTCCGGCTCTTCAAAAGTGAGATTACCATCACGGGAACGGATAGCATAATTACGCTTTACGGTGTCAAGGATTTTTGCCGAAATGCTCCTGTCTTCCTGCAGCATTACCTGGTTACTGTTTAAATCACTGCGCAGGCGGCTACGGTTGTTCTCAAATCCCAATGATCTTATCTGTACATCCATAACAGAATCGGTTGAGACTAAAGTAAAATAGCCTTTGGCATCGCTGTAAGTGCCCACATTATCTGTAGCATTGGTAACATTAGAAAAAGGTAAAGGATTATTATTAGCATCCGTTACCCTTCCACGGAAGTAGTTGATATTATTATTGTAATAACCCTGGTCGGTTTGTTTTGCAGATGCGGAAGGAGCGGTAGCCGCTCTTTGTTCCCTGAGTTGAATATCTTCTGACACTGCCTTCTTTTTAAAAGCAAACTCGTTATCTTTTATTGCACTATTATTTTTATCTGCAACGATAACCGTTTCCTGCGATTTGCTTATTCCTTCCTTTCGTTTTTTATCATCCGGTACGGCTGCATCCGGCATTATTGCAGGCGGGGCAGTCTTTTCTGTATTGGTTTTTGACAGATCATTTTTTGGAAGTTCAGTTGTATTGCCGGCATTCTGCTTTGAATCAGCCAACGCACCGGGCTCACTGATTTTTCCCGGGTTTACGTTAGCTGTTGGAGCACTTACTGCGTTTGTTGATACGGAGGTGTCAGTCTTCATGCCAGGTTGTGTGGCAACCGGTTCTTTTGTTTTTGCCACAGCATTCTCCTCTTTGCTTAATTGAGAAATTTTACCCGATTCGTCAGTAAAGAAAAATTGGTAAGAAAGTAAGCCTGCTCCTGCCAGCAATACGATCATCACCGCCGCTCTGAGCCAGGGGAATGATGACTTGCTGCGGCCATACATGGATACGACCTTTGTTTCTTCGGTTTTTTCGATAACCTCTTTTTTAATTCAGCGATATCGGCAGCCACATTTATACCCGGAGTAGCATACCCTTCCAGCGCGTCAGCCAGGAAAGGATCATCCAGCGCTGCTTTTTCCAGCGAGTGCATTTCTTTTGGCGATAGCTGTCCCTTGTGATATTTTTCAATATCAGCGGCGCTAAACGTTTTTATGTTGTTATTGTCTGCCATTGGGCGGATACAAAGTTCTTAAATTTATTTTCAATCCTTCAAGTTCGGGTTCCTGCTTCCACTTCATTTTTTTCCATACATATTTTCAGATTCCGTCTGCCATTCTGTATAAAACTCCTTACCTGGTTCCATTCCTGCCCGGTCATTTCCACGATCTCATTATAGCATTTTCCTTCTAAATAGAACAGCCGGATCGCTTCCCGCTGCTCAGGTATCAGTGTGCCGAGGCAGTTTTCCAGCCTTTGAAAATTCTCCTCTTTTTCCAGCACACCATTCAGATGCACGTTTTCTTCATTTTGCACAAGTTCTGTTTTGAACTCTACGGTTTTCAGGTTCTTAGGAGTCCTTAACTGCATCAGGCAGTGGTTCTTAGCTACCTGGTGCAGCCAGCCTTTAAAATTTTCCACCTCATGCTTTTTCAGCTTACCCACCAATTCTTCAAATATCTGTATCACGCTGTCCTTGGCCGTCTCAGGCTCCTTGAAATACTTGAGACAAACGCCATATACCAGCTCCATGTAGCGCTGGTACAATTCACCGAGCAGGGCCATATCGCCCGATTCTTTGTAGAGGGCTACCAGTTCCTTATCGGTTAGTGAATTGTGTGATATATTCTTTAAAAAAGCCACCGGCATTAAAAATAGTAAATAAAAAATTGACAGGCGTTTATGCAAATACTAAAAAAAGCTCATCTGTTCTGGAAACACCTATATGAAACGATTACTTTTTATGCTAACGCCGCTGCTGATCCTGATGCTGGCATTCCGTCCCGTCAGTTCTCATACTGTTACCGGTAAAGTGACGGATGAAACGGGCAATGCGTTGGCTGGCGTGAGTATTACTATAAAAGGTACCGGTACTAAAACAATTTCTGCTGCTGACGGAACTTTCCAGCTTAATGTACCACAAGCAAAGTCAACCCTGGTTTTTAGCGCCGTTGGTTATAAACTGGCAGAGGTGCCTGTAAAAGACCAGGCAATAATTAATGTAGTACTCGTACGTGCTAAGGCAAAACTGGAAGAAGTAGTAGTAACCGATAAACTGGGTAAGAGAGGTGCGCGGCATGAAGAAGTATATTATAAATCGGTAGCAACCCTGGGGATGGCGGGCAGTGTGCCGGGTGTCCGGGTAAGAGGTTATTACAGCCTGGTATGGATGGAGTATACGATGATTTTAATACTGAAGGTTACGATAATATTGGTGAAAATCGTTTTCTCAAAGTAACGGATAACCCGCTCAGCACGTTCTCGATTGATGTAGATGCGGCATCGTACAGTAACGTTCGCCGTTTTCTTAACCAGGGAGAATTGCCTCCTGCCGGCGCAGTGAGGATTGAAGAGATGGTCAATTATTTCCGGTATGATTATCCGCAACCGGAAGCTGACCAGCCTTTTTCTATCAATACCGAAATATCAGACGCCCCTTGGAATAAAGAGCATAAACTGGTACTGATCGGTTTGCAGGGTAAGAAGATACCTGTAGAAAACCTGCCAGCTTCCAACCTTGTTTTCCTGATTGATGTGTCCGGCTCTATGCAGGGACCATTAAGGCTGCCATTGGTAAAAGCCTCTATGAAAATGCTGGTAGACCAGTTGAGGGAACAGGATAAAGTAGCGATGGTAGTGTATGCCGGAGCGGCAGGTTTGGTATTGCCGCCAACAAGCGGGTCTGAAAAAGGAAAGATCAAAGACGCAATTGATAAACTCGAATCCGGTGGTTCTACTGCCGGTGGCGCAGGCATCAAACTGGCTTATAAAACAGCGAAAGAATATTTTGTAAAAGGTGGTAATAACAGGGTGATACTTTGCACCGATGGCGATTTTAATATCGGTGAAAGCAGTGATGATGCCATGGAAAGAATGATCGAAGAAGAAAGAAAAAGCGGTGTGTTCCTGACAGTGCTGGCTATGGCATGGGCAATTATAAGGATAACAAAATGCAGAAGCTGGCAGACAAAGGAAATGGTAATCACGCCTATATTGATGGCATTGGTGAAGCGAAGAAAGTACTGGTAAATGAATTTGGCGGTACCCTTTTCACGATTGCGAAGGATGTGAAACTGCAGATCGAATTCAATCCTGCTAAAGTAGCGGGTTACCGCCTGATTGGTTATGAGAACAGGATGCTGGCCAAAGAAGATTTTAATAATGATAAAAAAGATGCGGGTGAATTAGGCAGTGGTCATACCGTAACCGCATTATACGAAGTGATACCGGCAGGAGTGAAGAGTAGTTTCCTGGAAAAAGTAGATGAGCTGAAATACCAGAAGAATGTAACTCCTTTAAGCAAGACCTCGCATAGTGATGAGATCATGACGGTGAAATTCCGTTACAAAGCCCCGGATGCTGATGTAAGCAAAATGATAGAGCACCCGGTCATTGATCAGCGGATCCCGCTGGCGCAGATGTCCGATAATTTCCGGTTTGCGGCGGCTGTGGCTGAGTTCGGTATGCTGCTCCGCAATTCCGAATTCAAATCAGGCGCTTCATTTGAAAATGTAGTGGCGATGGCTAAAAAAGCAAAAGGCAGTGATGAGGAAGGCTACCGGGCGGAGTTCATTAAACTGGTGGAAAGCGCAGATGCACTGGCTAAAAACGGTATCAAAAAAGAACCTATTGATATAGGAGCGGTGAAAGTGGAATCTTTAAAACGACAGTAGTATGTAATTTTTTTCGAGACGGCATCCAACAATAAACGACAGTTATACTAACAGCGGTTAGTGAATAAGGGGCCGGTGTCTACCAGCCCCACATTTTTTTTAAAACCATATACCACGCTTATGAAGAGATTTTTTACTTTTTTTATTCTTGTATTTTGTATAACAGGGGGAATAATTGCTGCGCCGGTTGATTCCTCTTACGGTTGCCAACCGGAAAAAGCGGTTGCCGATACCGTTAAACCGGTCAGGTTTATATGCCGGGCCAGTTCCGTCCGTGGTGGTTCTACGGAGTTAAAACCCTTATTGGTAATTGACGGAATACCGGAGGAGTTTGAAAAACTTAAAGAGCTGAAGGCAGATGATATTGATTCAATATATATAGTGAAGAATATTTTTGCCTCTGCGATATACGGTTGCAGAACCTCAAAGGGGATTATTATCATTACAACCAAACACGGGTCTGCCAGGAAATTTATCATCAAAGATTTTTTAAACGGGACGGATGTTCCATTTGCTACCGTTTGCTTCACTTCAAAAACGGATACGATAAAAGCTGTCGCTGACGAAAACGGGGTATTGGTAACGGGTAAGTTAAAGCCAGCAGGTGTATACCAGGTAACGGTTTCTTCCGCCGGGTATAAAACATTTTCAACAATAGTAAAGGGAAAAGAACAGGAAATTTTATTGGAGAAAGATGTCAGGGAATGTGCGGGCGTAGTGGTGGTAGGCTACCCGCTTTCCGGTGCAGCAGGTGTTATTGCGGCAGCAGTAAAAGCGTATGCACTAAAAGGTCAGGATCTGTGGCCCGGGCAGGCATACAAAAAGAAAATATAGTTTCCCTTTCTTCCATTTATCCCAATCCCGTACAAAGAAGTAACACTTTCATTCTTGAATATAACGCACAGCAGGATGAACCGCTGCAGGTAAGTGTATACGGAATGAGCGGCAAACAGGTTTTGTTGCAATCACATAAGACAACAAAAGGCTGAACAGGATAGGGGTAATAGCTGATCCGTCATGGGCGGCTGGTATCTATATCGTTCAGTTGCGAAATCAAAAAGGAGTTATTATCAGGAATGAAAAACTGGTTATCCAATAAATCTTTTTTTATGAGTAAACGTTTTCAACTTTCGATAGACGTTCCCTGTCATGAGAACTGGGATAATATGAGCGCTTCAGAACAAGGCCGTTTCTGCGGATCCTGTCAGAAGCAGGTAATGGATTTTACCAGTATGAGTGATGCACAAGTAGCCGCATTTTTCAAAAAGCCGTCAACAGGTTCTGTCTGCGGCCGGTTTTATGACGATCAATTGAACAGGGATATGCGGCCGCCAAAGAAAAGTATTCCATGGGCCAGGTACTTTTTCCAGTTTGCCCTGCCCACATTTTTAATGTCTGCAAAAGCGGCGGCACAGGGAAATGCAGCCGTAAAGAAAACAGCTATTGCCGTTACTCCTTCGGTAAGGATGAAGCTTGGTGAAGTATCTGTCCCTAATAAAAAAATTGAAATAGCTGATAAGATTAATATAAGCGGAAAAGTGATTGATGAGAATAACGATCCTGTTCCTTATGCAAGTATTATGATCAAAGGAAGTAAACTGGGCGTTTCAGCAGACAGCAGCGGGGTCTTTAAGCTGGAAACAACACTGATAACTGGCGAAGTGATACTTAGTATTTCTTCAGTTGGTTTTGAGGCGAAAGAAATGACGCTGGTGCCTGGCACTTATCTTTTGCAGGAAATAACAGTTCAGTTGAAGCAAAAGTTGATGAATGAAGTAGTCGTAACAGGTTATTCGACTATAAAAGGAAGAGTGATTGTTGGGGCCATTTCAAAAATAACAGAAAGAACAATATCAGACATATCCATTCCTGAACCTCCTGCAGAAAAACCGGCTATGATAAAAGTATATCCTAATCCTGTATTGTCAGGAACCAGTATCAATATTGGTTGTGAAAGACTGGAAGAAGGCTATTATATTTTCAGGTTATTCAGCCAGGCGGGACAGGAGATACAGCAAAAGAAGGTATGGATAGATGCGGAAGCAACGATCATGAACATGGAGATACCTGCCGTGGCGGCCGGTAGTTATGTTCTTACACTGATCAATAAAGAATCGGGAAAAAGGTTTTCGGAGAAGATTATTATTCAGCGGTAAGCGCTTTTTATAATACCCGGGTAACACAACGTACACAAAGCTTGCACAAAGAACACAACGTGGTGCCTGCCGTCTGTTCTTTATGTTCCATCATTGAAAAAATAAGAGCCACAGTGCCGCAGAGGAAAGGAGAACCGCAGAGATTACACTGCGATATGTTTCTTTGCGATACTCTTTATCCCTGTGTACTCAGGGTGAAATATATATTCTAAAGGTTCTTTGTGTTCCCTCATTGAAACGCCGGGTGAAAATTCTCCAGCGTTTTTCTCAGGAACTCCCTGTCGAGATGGGTATATATTTCGGTAGTAGTAATGCTTTCATGTCCCAGCATTTCCTGTACGGCACGGAGATCAGCGCCGCCTTCTACCAGGTGTGTAGCAAAAGAATGACGGAATGTGTGCGGTGACACCGTTTTTGAATACCCGCTTTTCTTACCAGTTCTTTTATGATATAGAAGATCATCACGCGGGATAGTTTAGTACCCCGCTTGCTCAGGAAAAGAATGTCTTCATTGCCGGGTTTGACAGCAATATGCACGCGGATATCCTTTATGTAGATATTTATGAATTTTACAGCGCTGCGCCCGATCGGTACCAGCCTTTCTTTATCGCCTTTACCTGTTACACGTATGAAGCCGGCTTCTGTATATAGCTGTGATATCTTCAGATTCACGGCTTCCGTTACACGCAGCCCGCAACTGTACATGGTTTCGAGAATGGCTTTATTGCGGCCACCTTCCGGTTTGCTGAGGTCAATTTGAGCAATGATAGTTTCGATCTCATCAAAGCTTAAAACATCCGGTAAGGCGCGTTTAAGCTTCGGCGCTTCCAGCAGGGTAGTGGGATCTGTTTTGGAAATATTTTCCAGTAAACAATATTTATAAAAAGCACGTATGCCTGAAATGATCCTTGCCTGCGAAGATGGGGTCATGCCTAATTCGGTCACCCATTTAATGAATCGCTGCAGGTCTTTAAGCGTTAGTTCGGCAGGAGTGAGCAGTGATTTCTCTTCCTGCATGTATTGTGTCAGTTTTTCAATATCACGCAGGTAGGCCTCAGTGGAATTATCAGCAAGTGATTTTTCCAGTTGCAGGTAAGCTTTGAATCCTTTTTTATAAGCTTCCCACATATAAGTATTTTGAAAATGGGGAATTGGGAAATTTTGGCTGAACTAAAATGCGGTTTCAAAATCTCCCAATTCTAAAATTATTTCAATGTGATCTTGTTTTCCAGTACCTGCCACTCGTTGTCTATTTTTATTTTCACCCATACGCGGTCGGCCGTCACGTTTACCGAATCAATGCTTTCGTGTATTTTATCGTAGTCTATCGTTTCAACTTTTCTTCCAAAAGTCATAAGCCCTTTTTTACCCGTGGTCATATCTTCGACTACAATATTTCCCCTGTCGGTATAGGCTGTTAGGTTTTCTGCGACAGAAAATTTGGGATCGAATGAGGTGAGGGCCCCGTTCTTACGGAAAATATCCCCTTTTTTATTAAAAGGTATCCTGATGATAAAACCCTGCCCGTTGATACAATCATTGAAAGTGATCCATACGTAGCTGGTATCCTTAATGTAGAAACGGATAAAGTTTTTGTTGATATGCACTTCTTTGCCTGTAAGATCCGAAAAGACCAGTTTGCGTTTGGCTGTAAGTTGATTATGGCTCCAGGTAATGGTATCGGGCATACAATTTTTCATACCTATCGCTACAAAAGGCTTGTCGGGATGTTCAATAGAGAACCTTATCGTGTCACTGTTGCAGGTTGTATCGCAAAAGGTAGCAGGACCTGAAGAATTGCAGGCCGTAAAAGAAATGGATAAGGCAACCAGTACAAGGAACATTAAGGAAAGTACTATTCTCATATTTATTGGTTTTATATCAAACAAAAATAACCAATGAAAGGATTCCAGTGCAATTTTCTTTTACCTTCGGCTGATAAGACAGAACATGAATTACAGTCTCAGTTCATTCAGAAAAAAAGCGGCCATTTATAAAAGATCCTTCCGGAGATTTCTTACCAGCCTGGAAAAAAAACCTCCCCGCGGTCTCGACAGGCTGGCGGCGGAAACAGAAAAAAAAGTCTGGCCGGAAACAGCTTGTCTCAGTTGTGCCAATTGCTGTAAAACGATGACGCCTACATATACGCCTAAAGATATTACAAGGATATCCGCCCATCTCGGCATGTCTGCAATTGATTTCAAAAAGAAATGGTTGCGCAAAGAAAGGAATACGGTGACTGGCTCAATACATCAAACCCCTGCCAGTTCCTCAATTTAAAAGACAACAAATGCAGTATTTATGAAGTACGGCCTGCTGACTGCGCCGGCTTTCCCCATTTATCAAAAAAGAGAATGGTGGATTATATACATGTGCATAAGCAGAATATTGAATTATGCCCCGCTACTTTTTCACTGGTGGAGAAGATGATGAAAGAGGTGAGTGGGGAGTAGGGAGTGGTGAGTTGGGTTTGAAAGATTGAAGAGGCTTTCCATGGTAGAATAGTTGAAATGCTACGATTAGTTTTAATGTACTACAAGCGGTTGAGCTTTCCTGTTAATAAGGAAATGATCAGCAATAATGTTTCCCCCCCTCACCAAAAAACCACATCTTCCAGCAAAAAGAACTCCGGGTCTTTGTCCCTGAATAAAGTAATGGCCAGTATATTATATTGGATCCATTTATAGCCGGGGTTGCGGAAAAGAAATTCGTCGGTGGCCCGTTGCAGGTTCCTGAACTTTTTCCTGCCCACACTATCTTCTGGGTATCCGTAAGGCGCTGCATGCCGGGTCTTCACTTCAATGATATGCAGGAAATTATTTTTGAGGGCAACGATATCAATCTCGTAATGCGAATGCCGCCAGTTGCGGTGCAATATTTCATACCCTTTTTCTGCCAGCCATTTCGCAGCCATATCTTCACCCGCCGCGCCGAATGTATTATGTTCAGCCATGTGTTATCTTTACTCCAAGTTAATTTGTATGCAGGGTATTTATCGCTTAAATGGCACAGTAAAACACTACGATTGGGGAGGTTTTTCTTTTATTCCTTCCTTGTTAAAAACGGGTAATAAAGACCATCAGCCCTTTGCTGAATACTGGATGGGGGTTCACCCCCTGGGTGTTTCGGTATTGAACTGCCGGGAGGGGAAACAAAAAAGTTGTCTGAGTATATCACCGGCCTTCCTTATTTGTTCAAAGTACTGGATGTAAAAGATATGCTTTCGATCCAGGTACACCCTTCAAGGTCTTCTGCCGAAAAGGAATTTGCCAGGGAAAACAGGGAAGGCATTCCATTGGATTCACCGAAACGCAGCTATAAAGACGCCAATCATAAACCAGAATTAATGGTAGCGCTGGGTGATTTCTGGTTGCTGCATGGTTTTAAACGGAAAAGAAATTAAGGGATACCCTTCTGCATGTGGCGGAATTAAAAGAATTGCTGCCGTTGTACGACCAAACCGGTTATGCAGGACTATATAAACAGGTGATGGAAATGCCACAGGAAGAAGTGGATAGAATATTAAACCCCCTGCTGGATAAAATCATACCTGCGTATAAAAACGGGAGCCTTGATAAAATGAATGAAGATTTCTGGGCCGCGCGGGCGGCATTAACTTTTTCCAGCGGCGATCATATTGACCGCGGTATTTTTTCCATTTATCTTTTTAACCTCGTGTACTTACAAAAAGGGGAGGGCGTATTCCAGGATGCTGGTATACCCCATGCTTATCTCGAAGGACAGAATGTAGAAATAATGGCTAATTCGGATAATGTATTGAGAGGAGGGCTGACATCCAAATACATTGATGTAAAAGAATTACTCAGGCATGTGCGATGCGAACCGGTTGTACCGGCTATTCTCAGGGGCGGGGAAGTGAGCGATCATGTTTTTTTGTACAAAACCCCGGTGAACGATTTTCAGTTGAACGTGGTGGTATTAAATGAAAACGATGTTGTAAAAGCAACTGCCGGTTCAACGGAAATATTATTGGTCATGGAAGGAGCGGTAAGGGTCAATAGCGATGGGCCGGAACTGGAGGCAGGTAAACCCGCTGCGGTTATTCTGCCCGGTACTGTTTATACTATTACCGGCTTAACGGGTACATCCACTGTTTTTAAGGCTTCTGTACCTGCTCAACCCGGTGAATAAATAGCCTGATGATTTAACCCAATTCTGTTATTTTTGCACAGAAATCAAGCAATTATGAAAGTTAACAGATCAGCTATTATTGTCTTTATATTATTACTGGTATCAGCTGCCTTATACCGTATCATTCCCGGCAGGCCATTTGGTTTTGCCCCGCAGATGTCTATGGCATTACTGGGCGGAGCCGTTATCAGGGATAAAAAATGGGCGTTTATTCTGCCGCTTCTTTCATTATTCATATCTGATCTTATTTACTATTTCCTGCATGCGGCAGGTCTTACAGAGATGCTTGGTTTTTACGATGGACAGTGGGTGATCTATCTCGCTTTTATCATGGTAACCTGCCTTGGTTTTTTAATAAGGAAAATAAATATCCTGAATGTGGCGGTGTTTTCGATCGCCGGCTCCGTGCTGTTTTTTCTCGTCTCTAATTTTGTAACATGGAAAGTAGGCCAGGGTTTTGCGAGACCGCAAACATTTGAAGGACTCATGCAATGTTATGGTGATGGTATTGCGTTTTACCGCCAGTTTGGAATGATCAATGGATTCGCAGGTAATTTTATCCTCGGTGATCTTATATGGAGCTTTATTTTATTCGGTTCCTATTATGTGATCACGAAATTTACCACCATAGGAAAAACTCAGGTAGCATAAGCGACAGCCGATAAATAATTGAAATCCCGTTTTACACAGGTAAAGCGGGATTTTTATTTGATTTTCAGCGAGGCAAACCAGTAGTTGTTGTGTATTAGTTTGCTGTTCACCTTCACGTCAATTTTTTTTGAAAACAAAGGGCAATTCAATACAAGTGTGTGATACTCGCCATTTTCCCCGCATGCATCTATACCTAAAGCTTGCAGTTCGTCAATCAATGCAGGAGTGATGATACGCCCGATAAAGGGTTCTCCCATTACTTCATTACAACTGACGATCATGGTTTCGATACCAGCATTCAGCATTTGCAGCACCAGCTCCTTCCTGTCCTGCTGCCATAATGGTAAAATAGCCTGCAGGCCTGCATGGGTACAAACCTTTTCTTCCCAGTCGCGGTGAGGCTGGAGATCTATATCGCCAAATACGGCATGAGATAATTCGTATTGCGTTTTTAATTGGGATAAAGCGCCTGTAAATTTCTGTTCATAGTCTTCCCATGAACTGCTGACAAGGTGAAGAGGTAAACCTGCTGCATTTGCCTGTGCCTGTAAAATAGCGGAAGGAATGCCATGCGATCGGGATATTTTACCTTCTTCATTTAATACATTCAGTAAGACTTTTGGAGCATAGCCTGCCTGTATCGCTTTCATCCATGCGAAGCAGCTATCCTTGCCGCCGCTCCAGGAGCATACACTGTTCTTTGTATTCGTCATGTTTGTTACGATAACTTTAAATGTTCAGGAAAGTGTTGACGTACTTTCTTCATAGCCTTCATCCGGCAGCAGGTTGGTACCGTCAGCCGCCTGCGTTGCCAACTCATCGCAGCGGTTATTATGGGTATTATCTGCATGACCTTTTACCCATACAAAACGGATAGTATGTTTTTGTGAAAGCTCATGGTACCGCATCCAGAGATCCCTGTTTTTTTTGCCGCCTTGAAATTAGTAGCGATCCAGTTTTTCAGCCAGCCTTCTTCTATGGCTTTTACCACGTACTGGCTGTCGGAATAGATCGTAATCTTGTTCCCTTCTTTTTTCAATACTTCCAGTCCGGCGATCACGGCCATCAGTTCCATCCGGTTGTTGGTAGTGCGCTTATAGCCCTGTGATAATTCTTTGCGGTGGCTGCCCGCCATCAGTATAGTACCATAGCCACCCCGGCCGGGGTTGCCGCGTGAAGAACCATCTGTATATATGGTAATGCTGTGCGATGACATTTGGAAAACAAAGTTATTCAGTTAAAAAGAAAGGCTGCCTTACGACAGCCTTTATAAAATTATTTAAGACTAACTGGTATCAATGATTAATGCTCGTGTATTGTACTTTATCGAGGCCGATCGCTAAACTGTTTGAGCCGGAACTGCCGCCATCTTCTACAAAATAACGGAAAGCATAACGTCCGGCTGTGGGTTTGCTGAGGCCGGTTACTGTTCCTTCAAATTTTGTCCATGCCTCGGGAAAGCCGGTAGGGAGGGTAGCAGACAAGCCGGGATTTACATCCACAAGGCTCACTTTGAATAATCCAACAGAAGATGCATCATCACCTACGCTGTCTTTATCTGCCACGCTCATACGCAATTGCAATCTGTCGGGATAAACAGGCGGAAAGCCGTATTCATTATACGTACGTGTGTAAAAAGAAATTTTGTCGCCATTCTGCAGTATTACTTTGGGAGATATAGCCCATACGCTTATGACGCCATCGCCTGCTTCAAAACTGGCGAATATATATCCTGCACCCGAGTAAGCCGGGAATGTATTGTCGTTGGCGAATCCATAGCTGCTGCCCGGAATTTGTCCGTCGCTGCGGTTTTTGAATGTCCAGCCGGCTGCTGTAGCACTGGCGACATTGTCCAGTTCAAAAGTAGCTGTCTGATCCGGCACAGGAACTTCCTGTTCGGGTTCTTTATCTTTTTTGCATGATTGAAAAAAAGTGAGAGAAATAAAAGCCACTACCAAAAAAGGTATCAGAGTAGATTTTTTCATAATAAGACAGTTAGTTTATAGAGTGAAAATAGGGAAAAATGTGAAATAAAATTCAGTCAAATCGGGTCTTTGGCTGATTTTTACACCTGGAAAACGCCTGTTTTCAGGTCGGGTATAACGGGGTTATGGTCCGCCGCTGCGATCCCTTCCGCTATTACCTCCCTTGTCTTCGCGGGATCAATGATCGCATCCACCCATAAGCGGGCGGCCGCATAATAGGGCGAGGTCTGTTTTTCATATTTGCTTTTTATATCATTCAGTAATTTTTGTTCGGCTTCGGGTGTAATTTCTTTTCCCTTTGCTTTTTGTGAGGCCACTTCTATCTGCAATAAGGTCTTTGCCGCCGAATCGCCGCTCATGACGGCGATCTTTGCCGATGGCCATGCATAGATAAACCGCGGATCATACGCTTTGCCGCACATCGCATAGTTGCCGGCTCCATACGAGTTGCCGATGATGATCGTGATCTTTGGTACTACAGAATTTGCCACCGCATTCACCAGTTTGGCACCATCTTTAATAATGCCCGAATGTTCGCTCCGGCTGCCTACCATAAAACCGGTGACATCCTGCAGGAACACCAGCGGTATCTTTTTCTGATTGCAATTGAGAATGAACCTGGCTGCTTTATCTGCGCTGTCATTATAGATCACGCCGCCCATCTGCATTTCGCCTTTCTTACTCTTAACGATCTTTCGTTGATTGGCGACGATGCCTACAGCCCAGCCATCAATACGGCCATACCCGCAGATGATCGTTTTGCCATAATCTTCTTTGAATTGTTCGAATGATTTACCTGCAGGTTCAACGGCGGCATCAACAAGCCGTTCGATCAGTTCCACCATATCATAAGGTTTGCCATCGGCGGGAAAGAGTCCGTAGAGTTCTTCCGGATTTTTTTTCGGTGCTTTCGGCGTTATACGGTCAAAACCGGCCCTGGGTTTATGGCCCAGCATGCTCATCATCTTTTTGATATGGTCCATGCATTCCTGCTCGGTCTTGAATTTATAATCGGCAATGCCGCTGATCTCTGTATGCGTCACAGCGCCGCCGAGGGTCTCATTATCTATGTCTTCGCCGATAGCGGCTTTTACAAGGTATGAGCCTGCCAGGAAGATAGAAACCATTGCCTTCCACCATCAGTGTTTCATCACTCATGATGGGCAGGTAAGCGCCGCCTGCTACGCAGGCGCCCATCACCGCCGCGATCTGTGTAATGCCCATGCCACTCATCTTTGCATTGTTGCGGAAGATGCGGCCAAAATGTTCTTTGTCAGGGAAAATCTCATCCTGCATCGGCAGAAAAACACCGGCGCTGTCTACGAGGTAAATAATGGGAAGATGATTTTCCATTGCCATCTCCTGCAGCCGCAGGTTCTTTTTGCCGGTGATCGGGAACCATGCACCGGCTTTCACTGTCTGGTCATTGGCTACGATGATACATTGCCTTCCGCTGATATAGCCTACTCCGGCTACAGTACCGCCTGCGGGACAACCGCCCTGTTCGGCATACATCTCATAACCGGCAAAAGCTCCTATCTCGGTAAAAGGTTTGTCTGTGTCTGCGAGGTAAGCGATCCTTTCTCTTGCCGTGAGCTTATTCTTTTCTTTTTGCTTGTCTGTCGCCTTTTTTCCGCCGCCTTCATAGATCTTTTCCAGCCGCTGGCGCATGGCGCTCAGCGATTGTTTCATAACGTCTTCGTTGCGGTTGAATTCAAGGTTCATATTGTTATGCGTTAGAGGACAAAGATAAGGAGGGTGGTTGGTGAAATGGTGAGTAGTGAGTGGGTAGTGGGTAGTGGGAGGCGGAAAGAAAAATGGTGCATTATGGCATCGGGTCTTCCATGTCTTCTCTGCCTTGCCCTGGTAGTTATCTTCACAGTTTTTAATTGCAAAACGAAGGATAGCATTTCTCATTGCCAGGTAATGCTATCGGGCAATTACCTTTTCTTATTATTCCGTAAGGATATTTAGTCGGTAGTAATAAAACTGTTCTATTGCCCCGTAGGGGCAATTCATGGGTAGGAATTTTCGGCAAAAGGATTTTACGTTCCGTAGGAACGTTTCGTGCAAATATCCGAAGACAAAGCAAGATGAGGCTGTCTCAAAAGTCAAATAAATCTCGCAACGGCGCAACGGCGCAAAGAATGTCCTGTTGAAAATCAGTCGTTGCGGCTTTGCGCCGTTGCGAGAACATTGATTTAAAATAATTTTGAGAAGCGATTTTTGACCAGGAGTATCGCTGAAAAAATAATTTTACTGCTTTGTTCGCTGCCAGTTTCTTTGACAGGCGAACCGGCCGATGCAAAGGAAATCATAACTCCTGAATGGATATTTATAATAACCAGTTGGGACGTTGGTAAAGTATAAATGATGGCATAAAAAAACCGGCTCAAAGAGCCGGTTTACATTTTTTATATCCACGTGCGATTAAAATCTAACCCTGAACTCCAACTGGCTTAACCACCTGGCTGTATAAGAAGGGTTGAACCTTTGGTATACAGTTGGCGCTGTTGGCGTAGTAGGGTTAAACGTATATCTCGGTGTAAGATTGGTAGCAGATGTATAGCTGAAGTTCAGTAATGAATAGTTGTCATTATTCACTACAAACTGGCGGCCCCAGCCCCTGTTCAGGAAGTTGGTAAAGTTGAACATGCTATAACCAATTTCTGCAGAATACGTGGAATTACCCAGTTTCAGGTTGAATGCCTGTGTGATCTTCATATCCACCACTTGTGTAAATGGTGTACGGTTACTGTTTCTTTCAGCATAAGCACCCCTGTGTTTACTCAGGTATTTATCTTTCTGGATAAACTGTTCAAAGGCGTCTTTTTGTGTTTGTGCGTTGTACGTAACTCCGTTTGATGTCAGGTCAAGGAAGGTCATTGCCTGCAGTTCTGATGCAGTAGGGATGTATACCAGGTCATTGAAATTGATACCATCTCTTACAGCCTGTCCGCTGTATACATAGCTGAAAGGAGCGCCTGACTGGCCTGTATATGTAAAGGCGATCGTGGTAGACATTTTCTTTTTAAAGTAATTGATCTTCTGACTTACATAAGAGAATATCCTGTGACCACCGCTGTTATCAGATTCAGTCCTGGTCAGGTAGTTACGCCCGTTCACCGTTTCCATGCTGCTCCACTGGCTGTTTGAGGTAGAACTTTGTGCTTCGTTGATCACACGTGATATGCCATAGTTATAGCTCGCGCTGAACTCGAAACCTTTCCTGCTGGATTTGTTTATCGCCAGCGTAAAGTTGTAAGAGAAAGCCTTAGGTCCGTCTACGTTCCTGATCAGGTACACGCCGTTGTTATACGGATTGGTACCATTAGCCCTGATGGGAAGGTTGATCGAAGAAGGATAAACGAAACGGGTATCAGGCCCTGAAGCCATTCTCAGGGTTGGTGGCAGCAGGTTGATGTTCTGGTAGTAAATATCATTAATGTTCTTGGTCAGTACATTTTCTAAAGTGGAATTATTTTCCATCCTTTGCCAAGGCGTTTATCAAACGCAATGGAAGTACGGAATACTTTCGGGATCTTAAATTCTTTAGAGATCAGGTTTAACTGTCCTTTTGCATTATCCAAAGAGATACCCAATTGAGCAGGTGTATAAGGAGTGCCTACAAACCTTACTCTATCCTGGTTGTAGATAGCCGTGTTCACGCTTGTGCTGATAGTATAACCACCGGAAGATAATCCGTTGTTATTATAGATACCGCCAGGCCATACCATGGGGATACGTCCGGCAAACAGGCCTGCACCGCCGCGGATGGTTAACCCTTCTTCAGGCAGGGTGAGTGTAAAGCCAAATCTTGGAGAAATGGATAAGGGTATATTAGGCTTTTGATCCGGTAAAGCGCCTTTCAGATCATAGTACTGGGCAAATTTTGGCAATGCTGAATCTATCGCAAACTGGTCAAACTTTGGTTTGGTGATGAAGTTGTTGTAGTCGGCTCTTATACCAAAGTTGAGTACCAGGTTCTTATTGGCACGTATCTCGTCATTAATGAATAATGCACCTTTAAAAATGTTGAAAGCGGCTGCGGATTCAGTATTTTTTTCATCTGTAAAACTTAATAGCGGGAAGTTAGCTACATAAGATGTAGGTCTTCCGTTATTAAAGAAAGATTCAATACCTGTAAGACCGCCGGCCACATCATCATACTGGTAGTTACCTGCGCTGTTATTGATAAAGAGGTTATAGGCCTTGTAATACTCAGCTTCAGCGCCTACCATGATTGAATTCTTACCAACGTTGAACTTGAAATGTTCAACAACGTTATAGGTATTTTGCTTTAAGTAATTCAGCGTGGAGTTAGCTTCTGTACCAAAGAAAATAGTAGTACCATTACCATCACCAAGTCTTACCACCGGTACAGCATCACCGCCGCCGATCGGGTCACGGTCATCTTCTACGTTGGTGAAGGTGAACAGCAAACGGTTACTTGAGTTTCTGCCTACAGTTGATTTTAACTCAGCAGATGCAGAATGTGTTTTAGTGGGGAATATATAACCATTCTTATCGAACGTAAGAGAAGTAGGTGTACTGGCGAAGATCACAGATCTTTCACCGCCATTATAACGGTAGCTCAATGCCAGTTTATTCTTCGGATTCACGTTCCAGTCCAATTTGGCAGTGATACGGTCAGAAGTGGTCACTGTTTCGTTGTTGTTGTAAGTACCGGCGTCATAACCACCCAGGCGGGCTGCGATGGTATCCTTCAGTCTTTGTAAAGTGGCAGCATTGGAGTTACCGCGGTAAGTTGAAAAATCAAAAGGCTGAGGTGTATTATCCCTTTGCAGTTCTGCACTCACAAAATAGAATAACTTGTTTTTAATGATCGGTCCCCCTAACGTTAAACCATATGTTTTATTGGTGAAATCAGTCAGTTTGGTCGCCAGTTCTTTGGGTCCTGTTGGCGTTTTGCCACTGAGCGATTCGTTACGGACAATATAATAAGCAGAGCCGTGTATGGCGTTGGTGCCTGATTTGGTGATCGCATTGATCGCAGCGCCGGTAAAGTTACCCAGCGATGTATTATAAGGAGAAAGCGATACCTGGAACTGGTCAATTGCATCTATTGAAATAGGAGCGATACCGGACTGACCGCCGTTGGTGCCGGAGTAGGCCAATCCAAATACGTCATTATTTACGGCGCCATCTATATAAAAGGAGTTGTACCGTACGTTTTGTCCCGCAAATGACATAGCTCCCTCACTGGAAGCACTGCCTGCGCTGCTCATTTTAAATTGCGGGGTAGCTCTCAGGTAATCCTGGAGGTTTCTGCCTACAGTAGGAATATTCACCATTTTATCCCGGCTGATGGTCGTTTCTGTACCGGTTGTGCGTCCGCCGGCTCTTGCGCTTGCCACCACGACTTCAGACAGTTGTGTGCTTTTGGTACCGAGATCAATATCAATCCTTTGTGCCTCACCTAAGGAGAGGAAAATCTCCGTTTTGGTGTCCGTTTCGTATCCAATATAAGTGGTAACGATCGTGTAAGGTCCGCCGGGGTTCATATTACTGATGTCGAA
Organism: Bacteroidota bacterium; assembly: GCA_037200265.1. GTDB lineage: Bacteria > Bacteroidota > Bacteroidia > Chitinophagales > Chitinophagaceae > VBAT01. The sequence continues at coordinate 74,235 of JBBCIL010000018.1, read as the reverse complement.
ACGGCCGCCTGTACGGGTAGCAGTAGAATAGACGGAACCTGTGGGAACATGCGTGATCTTTATGGATGCTCCTACGAGAGCCTCTCCTGCATTGTTTTTTACAATACCTGTAATACTGCTGGTCGTAACCTGGCCGAATAATAGGGAATTGGCTGTTAATGACACAGCAATAAGAAACAGTATTCTCTTAAGCATAGTAGTTAGTTTTCTGTGTTAAGTTGCAAAGAAAGGGAATATTCCAAAAATAAATATAGACAAATATTAACAAATCATAACCGTAGTATAATCTTTTACAGGACACCTTATTTATCCTTGTTGCTGCGCAGGCCGGGGCAACCTTTGAGGCGATTTATTTGTTTCTATCTTTGTACAAAATCTGCATAATATGCTCGATACGATCGAAGATGCGATCCGGGATATCCGGGACGGAAAACTGGTAATAGTAGTAGACGATGAAGACAGGGAAAATGAAGGTGATTTTATAGCCGCCGCCGGCTCTATTACGCCGGAAGTGATCAATTTTATGAGCAAACACGGGCGGGGACTGATTTGCGTGCCTTTGCCCGAAGAACGCTGCGAAGAGCTTTCGCTCGACCTGATGGTCAATAATAATACCGCCCTTCATGAAACCGCTTTTACTGTTTCGGTTGACTTGCTCGGTCATGGCTGTACTACCGGCATTTCCGCCCAGGACAGGGCCAAGACCGTACTGGCTTTGAACAATTCTTCGACCATACCTTCAGACCTGGGAAGGCCAGGCCATATTTTTCCTCTCCGGTCTAAAAAAGGCGGGGTTTTGAGAAGGGCCGGGCATACGGAAGCCGCGACCGACCTGGCAAGATTAGCGGGGTTTCCTCCCCCTTATGGCAGCGTACTGGTAGAGATCATGAATGACGACGGAACAATGGCCAGGTTGCCGCAACTGATGGAGGTAGCCGAAAAGTTTGACTTTAAGATCATCTCCATCAAAGACCTGATAGAATACCGGCTGAAAAGAGATTCGCTCATAGAAGAGATAGTAAGGGTGGATATGCCGACAAAATACGGTGATTTCAAACTGATCGCTTTCAGCGAAAAGAACTCCACCAATGAGCACCTGGCATTGATAAAAGGCGAATGGCAAAAAGACGAGCCGGTACTCGTAAGAGTGCATTCCTCCTGTTTTACCGGTGATATACTGGGTTCCTTACGCTGCGACTGCGGCGACCAGTTGCACAAAGCGATGCAGATGGTAGAAAAAGAAGGCAAGGGCGCTATATTATATATGAACCAGGAAGGAAGAGGGATCGGGTTATTAAATAAATTAAAAGCTTACCGCTTACAGGAAGAAGGAATGGATACGGTGGAAGCGAACCTTCACCTCGGTTTCCAGACCGACCAGCGGGATTATGGAGTAGGCGCCCAAATGCTCCGGTATATCGGCATCAATAAACTGAAGCTGATGAGTAATAATCCAAAGAAAAGAGTAGGACTTGTCGGTTATGGTCTTGAAATAGTCGAAAATGTTCCGATCAGTATACAGTCAAATCCTCATAACGAAAAATACCTGCAAACAAAAAGGGATAAGCTGGGGCATGAGTGGAGTGAGTGAGTGAGTGAGTGAGTTCGGTGTTCGGTGTTCGATGTTCGATGCGGTAGGGATACTGCAACTTTAAGGCCTGACAACGGACAACCGGCAACGGACAACTGGCAACGGACAACCGATTACTCCTGTTGTTTATTCTTTTCCCCCTCCTTCGAACTAAGATACTCCGACGGCGTCATTCCAAATTGCTTGAGAAAGTTTCTGCCGAAATTTGTTTGCGAGGCATAGCCTACCATATCGGCGACTTCGTATATTTTATATTTTCCTTCGGCCAGCAGTTCGGCAGCTTTCTTTAACCGGGTTATATTGATCAGTTCATTGGGTGAAAGATCGGAAAGGGATTTTATCTTTCGATACAATGTCGGCTTGCTCATGTTCATCAGCTTCGCGAGTTTTTCAACATCGAGTTCGGTATCCTCTACATTCATGAAAATGCTTTCATTTATTTTTTCCAAAAACAATTCATCGGCCCGCGAATAAGCAATACTTTTTATATGCACCAGCGGGGAACTGGCGAAATATTCTTTTATCTTATTCCTGTTCGATAGCAGGGTGGATATCTGCACCTGTAAATATTCCGGCGAGAACGGTTTTTCAATATAGGCATCCGCTCCCTGTTCGAGCCCTTCGATCTTCGATTGCAATGTATTTTTCGCGGTGAGAAGGATGACAGGTATATGGCTGAAATCGAAATTTGTTTTTATGATCCGGCATAGCTCAAAGCCGTTCATTACCGGCATCATAATATCTGATATCACCAGTTGAACAGCATTTTCTTTCAGCAGGTCCATAGCTTCCTGGCCGTTCAGCGCTTTCATCACGGTATACTTTTCTGTGAGCTCATGTTCAAGGAACTCTAATATCTCTTCATTATCGTCTACTAATAACAGGAGTGGTTTCATAATTACTTTTACTGCATATTTTGATCCAATGGCAATGAAATAGAAAATATATTCATATTACCGCCCGGTTCTTTCAGTTCCAGCGTTCCTTTATGAAGTTCTGTTAATGAACGTGACAAGGCCAGGCCAATTCCCGTTCCCTTTTGTTTTTCGGTTTCCTTCAGCCTGAAAAAAGGCTCGAATATTTTTTCTTTCATATCAGCCGGTATTATATAGCCGTCGTTCTTTACTTCGATCGTAAATGTTTCATCACGGGTTTGTAACGGAAGTATATGCACTTCTACTTTGCTTTTTGCATATTTCACTGCATTGCTCAGCAAATTGGTAATGATCTTATTCCAGGCATCGGTATCTATATAGGCATATATATCCTGCGAAGGAACAGCTATGGTAAATGACAGGTTCTTTTGTTCTGCCAATGGCCGGAAGCCGGAGAAGATATCTTCTGTTATTTCTTTAATATCCACCCTGGAAAAATTCAGGCTGAAACCTTTTATTTCTGTTTGCCTGAAGTCGAGCAACTGGTTGGTCAGGTCAACCAGCCTTCCTGTATTTTTTTCCATGATACGCAGGCTGTCTTTTATGCCTGGTGTATCGCCTGCTTTTTTTATAACATTTTCCAGCGGGCCTTTAATAAGCGTCAGTGGTGTTTTTATTTCATGCGCTACATTGGTGAAGAACTGCATTTTGGCTTCATACAATTCTTTTTCTTTAACTATTTCCATCTGCTCGATCCTCCTGCGGTTTTTTTCTTTTATCCTGAAGTGATAAGCCCGTGCTAAATAGAAAATAATAACGAGGATGCATGCGGCGTAGAGTAAATAGGCCCATTTGCTTGCCCACCATGGCGGCAAAATTTCAATGGTAAGCGCGGATTCTTTTACATTCCATCCGCCGTTACTATCCGCCGCTTTTATTTTAAAAACATAAGTGCCCGGGGAAAGATCGGTAAAATAAACTTTCCGGTTTGTTTTCAGATAGGTCCAGTCTGCTTCGAGCCCTTCCATTTTATAGGCGTACTCCGACATTTCCGGGGCTGTATAGCTTAATGAAGCGAAATCTATACTGAAAGTGGATTGCCTGTGTGATAAAATGATCTTATCCGTGAATGTAATGGACTGGCTTAGCGGCGACCCGTTTTTATTAATGCTTAGTTCTTTATTATTTACCTGGAAACCGGTGATGAAAACAAACGGGGAAAATCCGTTCTTTAAAAACTTCTTCGGTTCAAAACTGATCAGGCCTTTAACGCTCCCGAAATACATATTGCCTTTCCGGTCGCGGAATGCCGAACTGAAATTGAACTGGTCATTCAGTAAACCATTGGCTTTGGTATATACGGTAATATGTTCCGTACCGATAGTAAAACAAACAAGCCCCTTGGTAGTGCTGATCCATAAATTTTTATTTTCATCTTCCGCTATGCTTAAGATAAAATTTGACGGGAAACCATTGGCGGTGGTATATCGTTTAAATGAATTTGTTTGCTGATCATATTTGCACAGGCCGCCTTCTGTGGCAAACCACAGGTTATTATAACTGTCTTCAAATATTTTGTTTACCCTGTCGTGGCTAAGGCTGTTTTTGTTTTGCTGCTCATATCGTAAGTTCCCCGCTTTTTGAGTACTGGTGTTATAATAATATATACCATTGCCGTAGGTGGCTGCCCATATCGTGTTATTCCTGTCTTTTAAGATAGAAGTGTACCATGTATGCAAAGGCATACCGGGCAAAAGTGAAAAATCATCTGATCCGCGGTTATACTGGTAGGCGCCGATCGTGGTGCCGATCATCAGTTCATTGTCTTTCGACTGGTACAGGCAATAGATAAAATTGCTTCTCAGCATATTGCTGTCACTGCCTTTGGAATAATGGCGAATGACCTTTCCGCTTTTAATATTCATTACATCCAGTCCATGCTCAAACGTTCCGATCCATAATTCGTCACCGGTTGCCAGCAGCCCATGAATATTGCCGTAAGAAATTCCATCTTTCGAACCAGTAGGGAGGTAATTGGTAAATAAACCTGTAGCCGTATCCAGCCGGTTTAGCCCGGCATCTTCTGTACCGATCCAGAGATCACCGTATTTATCTTCAATGATCTCTCTCACTACATTACCGCTCACCGCATTCTTACCCTTTTCAGGAAAGTATTTGTGAAAAGTAACCGGTTGCCGCGGGTAATAATTGACGCCGCCGAAATAAGTGCCTGCCCAGATACCACCTTCTTTGTCTTTGCAGAAAGCATACACCGCATTATCAGATATGGAATAAGGGTTATTATATTCTTTATGAAGATTACTGCTGGCCCCTGTTTGCAGGTTATAGATATAAATGCCCGATTCGGTAGCTATCCAGCATTCTTTATCTGTTGTTTGCAAAAAATCCCTGGCAAATATTTCTGTTTTATCAGGATTGTAGGTCAGAATATCTTTATAACCGGCGTTCGTAATAGAAAAACATTTTATTCCCTGGTTGGAAGTACCGGCCAGGATATTTCCGTCTGTTGTTGCATACAGGTTCTCTATCCAGTTGGATACTGACCTGGGTGAATGACTGAAAAGATCAAAGCTGGTAAAACTGTTAGTGGCGGGATTGTATTTTTTTAGCAGGCCGGTTGAAGTAGATGTCCACACAGAGCCGTCCGGCAGGGTACATATCGCAGTAGCTTCAAAATATTGTTCTACGGTAAACTGCTGCAGTTGCCGGTTGCCGGTATTGTATTTAAAAAGATTAAAATTGGAAATGAACCACAGGTTCGCATCATTATCCATTTTTATATCAGTGATCGCTGCCATAAAAGGAGTGGGCAGCATACTGAAGCTTTCTTCCGTTTCATTGTACCTGTATAATCCCCTGTCCGTACCCGCCCACAGGGTATTATGTTTGTCGGTATATAATGAATGAATAAAATTATTACCGATACTGGTCGTGTCTTCCGGATCGTTCCTGAATGTTTTGAATGTATACCCATCAAACCTGTTGAGGCCGTCCTTCGTACCGAACCAGAGAAAGCCCTTGCTATCCTGCAGGCAACAGACAACAGCGTTGTTTGAAAGACCATCTTCTACCTGGTAATGGCGGAAATAATAAGGCTGGGCAATAGAGTATATAGCCGTGAAAAAAATAATGGCAAGAAATATCGCTTTCTTTTTCAAGTGATTGACCTTAAAATAAAGATAACTCAGTTGACTGCGTACATGGCTGCTGCATCGTATGAATGAACGGTTTTATCGAAATTCTGATACAATTTGAAGATACGGGTAAAAATATTTGCACCAATTTCACCGGGTAACATTTGCCAAACTGCTAAAATAAAAGTTTCATGCGATTGCTCTGTCCTGTGTTGTCGTCAGACAACCTGAAATGTAGCCCATATATGCTTCTTTGCATAAAGGCAGTGAGCCGGGCAAATAACAATAGCTCCTTTCCCGGTTTTTTTTACAAAGCAAATATTTTCCGGAGTATAACGATGTCTTTTCCCCTGTTTATTCAAAACAGGATGGCTGATACTATATATATAAACCCAAAACGATTCATATGAAAAAAAGAATGACCTGCTTGTTACCGGCAAAACGGCTTGGAAGCATCTTAGCCATTTTGTTGAGTTTTCTGTTGGCAACTGTTGCCTATGCGCAAAACTCAGTCACCGGTACAATATTGAATAAGGAAGGCCAGCCGGTAGCCGGTGCGACTGTAACGGTAAAAGGTAAAAGGATCAATGCCGTCAGCACTGCAGAAGGCAAATTCATCATACAGGCCGGTACAGGTGATGTGCTTGTGATTACATCTATCGGTTATGAAGATTATGAAGTGAAAGTGAGCGATGGCGCTGCGATCAGCGTCAGCCTTACTACCCTCGTTGCTTCATTGGATGATGTGGTGGTGGTAGGATACGGTACGCAGCGGAAAAAAGATCTTACCGGTTCCGTCAGTAGTGTAAACGTCAACGAAACAAGAAAATATACTACCAGCGATCTGTCACAGCTTTTACAGGGCAGGGCTACCGGTGTTGCGGTAAACAGTGATGGACAACCCGGCGCTTCACCCAGTGTGCGCATCAGGGGTTTCAGCACTTTTGGCGGCTCACAGCCTTTCTATGTGGTAGATGGAGTACCCGGCGCCGCTGTCAGGGATTTTAATCCTAATGATATTGAGAGCATGACGGTATTAAAAGATGCATCGGCCGCCGCTATTTATGGCGCTGCTGCTGCCAATGGGGTAATCATTATCACTACCCGGCAGGGCAGAAAGAATGCAGGAATGAAGGTTAGCTATAATGGATATTACGGCGTTGATAAGGTTTGGCAGATACAGGATGTGACCAACCGCCAGCAATACCAGACGCTGAACAATGAATCACGTACCAATGCTGGCAAACCGCTTTTCCCGGCAAATGATCCTGCTGATTCAAGGTTTATTGATAGTATAGATACCGACTGGCAGGAAGAAGGACTGAAAACAGGCGCCAGGCAAAATCATAATATTAGTCTCTCAGGCGGCGGACAGAGCAGCACTTATTATATCTCATTGGATTATTTTGACAGTAAGGGAACCTATGTCGGTAATGGTCCTGATTATAAACGCTACACAGCCCGCGTTAATACTTCTGCTGAGAAAGGCATATTTAAAATAGGACAATCATTCAGCTATACGCACTCGCATGAGAACTCGCTTACTTTCAGAGACGATATTCTGCTCGGGGGTATTCCCCCGCTGATCGGTACGCTGGTAGTAGCTATTCCTACGATGGCTGTATACGATCCTGCCAACATCAACGGCTTTGGCGGATCATCTTCTGAATTTCACGGCGCCAATTCATTAAATGGTATCGGAATTAACAGCATCCTCGAAAATTATGTGGATGTTGACCGCACATTTGCCAATGTATACGGCGAACTGAAACTGTTGAAGAACAACGGGCATAATTTGAAGTTCAAAACAAGTGTGAGTTATGATAAAACGATCACGAGGGATTATATCTGGCAGCCTGCTTTTTATCTCGGAAAATTTTTCAGCAGTGATATTGCACGGTTAAATGATAATTCAAGAGTGTACACCAATGCGTCCATCGAAAACACTCTGAACTATGATAAAAACTTCGGCAAGCATTCGGTAGAAGCATTGATCGGCCAGTCTTACCGGGAAGGCAGCGCGGTATTGAGAGAAAGCCGGGCTGAAGGATTTACCCAGCCTTATTATCCTGTTATCAGTAATGGCCAGACAAGGTCAGCAAAAGGAACAGAATTTAAAAATGCACTGAGCTCTTATTTCGGAAGGGTGAACTATTCTTATGATGATAAGTATTTATTATCCGCATCACTTCGGCGGGATGGTTCTTCCAGGTTTGCACCGGCTAATAAATTTGGTTACTTCCCCGCGGCTTCTGTAGGCTGGAAATTAAGCAATGAAAATTTCTGGAATGTGCCGAAATCAATTGTGTCCTCTCTTAAATTAAGGGCCAGTTATGGTAAATTAGGAAACCAGGAGATCGCCGACTATCAATTCCAGGGAACGATCAATTCAGGGGTTGTTTATACTTTTAATGGCATACTTTATTCCGGCGGATTGCAAACGCTGGTAGCTTCACCGGATATCAAATGGGAATCAAAAGCCATCACTAATATAGGATTTGACGGCACTTTCATGGATGGCAAACTTGATTTTTCTGCTGAATACTACAATGCGAAAAGCACGGACATATTAGTAGGTATCACAATTCCTGCCAGCGTCGGTTTCTCCAATCTTAATCCGGTGGTCAATGCCGCCTCTTTAAAAAATACGGGCGTTGAGTTTTCTGTAGGTTATCATAAGAAGAGAGGTGATTTTACCTGGGATATTGCAGCTAACCTGTCTACTGTTAAAAACAGGGTACTGGCGTTGGGCGGTAACAATGAGCCGCTGGTGGGTGTTGGATCAAGAACGGTTGTCGGCGGTGAAGTCGGCGAGCATTACGGATTTGTGTACGAAGGCATTTTTCAAAACCAGGCGGAGATCAATGCACATGCTACACAATTTGGCGCGGCACTGGCGCCGGGCGATGTTAAGTATAAAGATATCAGCGGACCGGATGGTAAACCTGATGGTGTCGTTGATGAAGCCTTCGACAGGGTTTCACTCGGTAGCGGTATTCCCAAATTCCATTATGGCATTAATCTATCAGCCGCGTATAAAGGATTCGACCTTTCCATTTTTGCATCCGGCAGCGGCAAGTTCAAGATCAATAGCCGGATGTACAGGGATCTGCACCATTCAGCCGGCGCACTTAATTACAGCACCGATATGCTCGACAGGTGGACGCCTTCCAATACCAATACAGATATTCCAAGATTAAATGATAACGACGTTAATAATTTCAAAGATTCCGATCGCCCGGGCTGGTTGCAGAACGGATCTTACCTGAGAATAAATACAGTGTCGGTTGGCTATTCTCTCCGTGAAAATATTATTAAAGGGTTGGCCAGTTCGAGAATATATGTCACTGTTCAGAACCTGTACACTTTCCAGCAATATACAGGATACAATCCTGATTTTACATCAGGCGTATTGAACCCCGGTTTTGATTTTGGCTCTTATCCCAAACCAAGAACGATCATGCTGGGAGTACAATTAACCTTTTAAATCAACCAATAAAAAATAAGCAAATGAAAAAAATAATATACCTGTTTATTGGCTGTTTTGTCCTTACGATCGGGTGTGATAAAAAAATTAGACCTGTCTAATCCTAATTTATTGACATCAGCCGATTACTGGAAAACAAGGGAGCAGGCCTATGCTGGCTGCACTGCAATTTATAATGCCCTGACTGTTGACGGCTCTTATATGCGTTCTTTCCCGGGACTTACAGACAGCCGCGGAGATGATTTTACCGGTGACAGCCCCTGGCTTGATCTTGTACTCACCGGGCAGTTTATCATTCCTACTACTTCCGATCCTGTATTCTGGATATGGAGAGAATTTTACCTGGTAGTGAACAGGGCCAACCAGGTGATAACGTATGTCGGTGCGTATGATGAATCTGTGTTAGCAGCGGAAGAGAAAAAAAGAATCCTGGGACAGGCTTATTTTCTCCGCGGGCTGGCATATTATAATCTGGCTACTACATTCAAAATCGTTCCTGTCATTACTGCACCGGCAGCCAGTCCTGAAGATTATTCTTCTCCAACGGCTACAGAAGAAGTTCTCTGGAACCAGATATATGCAGACCTGCAGCAGGCAGAAACAAACCTGCCCATTTCTTATACTGGTGTGACAGGACTTGATAATGGCCAGAAAGGCAGGGCTACAAAAGGAGCAGCAGCCGGTTTATTAGGAAAAGCATACCTGTTCAGGAAAGATTATGCAAAAGCAGGCGCACAGTTCGAAAAATTCTTTGGTGCTGGCCCTTTAAGCGGGGTGTATTCACTCATGCCTGATTACCGCGATAATTTTAAAGACATAAACGAGAATAACAGCGAGTCTCTTTTTGAAAATACAATTCACAGAAGGAGTCGGTACTGATATTAACTGGTGCTGCGATCCTGTAGGATCATGGAAACAGGTGCAGGCTATTTCAGTTACCTATGGTATGGAAGGCGCTGGGTTCTCTGATTACCTGCCTACCCGCTGGATATACAATGAATACAAAGTAGAACAAACGGTAGGCGGTAAAAGTGATCCGAGATTACTCGTGACGATCGCTTCGTATGAACCTGCTGATAATTCCACACAGGCATACGGAAGGGCCTGGTTCAATCCACAGACATCCATTTATCCAAGAAAGTATACCAATGATGGCGTAGGCAATGGCAAACCTTTTGAAGGAGCGGCAGAATCAGGTATCAACTACCGGGTATTAAGATATGCAGATATTTTACTGATGTATGCTGAAGTGTTGAATGAAACAAACAGGACGGCTGAAGCGTATCCATTTATACAACAGGTGAGAACAAGGGCGCAGCTTCCTAACCTTGCCACGGTAAAACCCAATATGTCGCAGGTGCAGATGCGTGATCAGCTGGCGCATGAAAGAGCGCTGGAATTTGCGATAGAGGGCCAGCGTATCAATGATATTATCCGCTGGGGCTGGCTATATGATCCGGCGAAACTGGCATTATTAAAAGCACATGATGTTGATTTTAATACGTGGACAGCGGGCAATGAATATTTGCCGGTTCCCCAGCGCGAGCTGGATGTAAATAAAAATCTCTTGCCTAACCCGGCCAACTGATCATTCCTGGAAAGCATTCCCGCCGGTAGTTATATGGGCGGGAATGTTTTTTGGCTTTGTTTTTTGGTAAGGAAGTATTTTGATCTTATCAGCTATGGTTAACAGGAGGAAAATATACTCAGTGGTTTTTTTAATGCCATTTGTATTATATGGTTGCAAAACAAAAGGTGCAGCGGATAATGCATTCCATTTTACACTAGTTGATCCGGGTAAAACGAATATTCATTTCAATAATAAAATTTCGGAGAGCGATTCTGTAAACGTGTTTACCAATGAATACATGTATAACGGATCCGGCGCCGCGATAGGAGATTTTAATAATGACGGATTACAGGATATATTTTTTGCCGGCAGTATGGTAAGCAGCAAATTGTATATCAACAAAGGAGATTTTGTATTTGAGGATGTGACAGACAAAAGCAGGGCTGCAAACCAATATATGGTGTACAGGAGTAAGTGTGGTGGACATCAATAATGACGGGTTCCAGGATATTTATATCTGCGTTTCCCATTCCAGGGATGCCACGAAAAGAAAAAAACCAGTTATTCATCAATGGCGGTACTTCCTCTCCAAATGGAGAAGGCAGGGGTAACGTACATTTTACAGAACAGGCAGCAGCTTACGGATTAGCCGATACAGGTTATGCTACACAGGCCGCTTTTTTTGATTATGATAAAGATGGTGATATTGATATGTACCTGTTGAATCACCGGTTGTATAGTCATACAGCTATTAATGTGCAGCCAAAAGACACCAGCGGTAATTCTCCGGCGCAGGACAAGCTTTACCGGAACGATGGTGTCGCGGCAGGGCAATCGCATCCTGTTTTTCACGATGTATCGAAAGAGGCAGGTATTAAAGAAGACGGGTATGGATTGGGCGTAGTCATTACGGACGTGAACAATGATAACCGGCCGGATATATATGTAGCGAATGATTACATAGCGAACGACCTGCTATGGCTGAATAACGGGGATGGCACTTTTTCCAATATCATCGGGTCAGCATTAAAACACCAGAGTTATAACAGTATGGGTGTAGATGCCGCGGATATCAACAACGACCTGCTTCCTGATCTGGCTTCGGTAGATATGCTGCCCGGGAATAATGAAAGAAAGAAGATGATGATCAGCGCCACCAACCAGGAAAAGTATGATATGCAGCAGCGCTTTGGCTATGAGCCATCGTATATGCGGAATATGCTGTATGTCAATAACGGCAACAGGCAGATCAATAATAAAACAGAGCTGCCTACAGCGAAATAGGGCAGATGGCCGGTGTTTTTTGAAACCGACTGGAGCTGGAGTGTGTTAATAGCCGATTTTGATAATGATGGCTGGAAGGATATTCATATCACCAATGGATTAGCTAAAGATATAACGAATAACGATTATGCGGCGTTTACAAACCCGCAAAACTCATATCAACAATTATACATTTGGGCGGAAGCGAAACGCAAAAGCCATTGGATGCCGCTACGATAGAATTACTGCGAAAGAACATTGACAAGTACGGCAGCATCAAAATGGATAATTATTTTTTCCATAATAACGGTGACCTTACTTTCAGTGATATCACAAGGCAGTCAGGTTTCGCTGTTCCTTCTATTTCAAACGGAGCTGCTTATGCTGATCTTGATAATGATGGTGATCTTGACCTGGTAGTAAACAACATGAACCAGGAAGCTTTTGTATGGAGAAATGAAATAAGGCAATCAGCCAAAGACAGTACACAAAATTTTTTTGACGATTCAATTGAAAGGACCCGCTGGTAATAAAGCAGGGCTCGGATGCCAGGTAATACTATTCAGCAAAGAGAATAAACAGTATGCAGAGCAATCTCCTGTGCGGGGATTTTCATCAGGCGTTGATCCCCAGGATACATTTCGGCGTGGGAAATATAACAGTGGTTGATTCGCTGAAAATTAAATGGCCGGATGATAAAATACAATTGATCAGAAATATTAAAGCAAACCAGCTATTGGTGGTGAAATACCAGGGATGCAAAATTGGCTGCTCCGGATAATACGATCACGGCATCGTTCTCGCTGTTTCAGGATATTACCGGCCAGTCAGGTATTGATTTCAAACATACGGAAGTACAGAATTATGATTTTGGTTTTCACAAGCCTTTATTGCAAAGGTATTCTCAGCTGGGCCCCTGTATCGCTACTGGTGATGTGAACGGTGACGGGCTGACAGATTTTTTTGCCGGCGGTGCGAGTCGTCAGCCGGGCAATATCTTTATGCAGAAAACGGATGGCAGTTTCCTGTCAACCCTTGTGGAAGGAATGAAGATCGAAGAAGACCTCGGTTCAGTTTTATTTGATGCGGATGGCGACAAAGACCTCGATCTGCTGGTAACGGGTGGAAGTTTTGAGTTTGGTGTGGCAAAGTATAATCAACCCCGGTTATATAATTAATGATGGTAAAGGCCATTTTACATTGAATGCAGAGGCGCTGCGGTCATGGACAGATATTACAAAAGCAGTGACGGTAGCAGATTATGACAGCGATGGAGATATGGATGTTTTTATTGGCGGAAGACTGCAGCCGCAAAAATACCCGCAGTCACCGCGCAGTTATATTTTGCAAAACAATAAAGGAAAGTTTACGGATGTAACAAAGGAAACCTGCGCTTCACTGGAATTTCCTGGGTTGATAGACGCCGCGATATTTACCGACTTTAACAATGATAAAAAACCAGACCTTATCATTTGCGGGGAATGGACAATGATTCGTTTCTTTAAAAATGAAAGTAATAGGCTGGCAGAAGTAACCAATAGTACCGGGCTTGAGCACATGAATGGATTATGGCGTTCGCTGCAACAGGCGGATATTGACAAAGATGGCGATATGGATTATATAGCCGGCAATATGGGCATCAATAATAAATATCACCTCGCGGCGGGCCGACCGATGATGCTATATGCAAAAGATATGGATAAGAATGGCTTTGATGAATTGATACCTGCGTATTATATCAAAGGACAAAAAGGATAAGTATGAATTGTATCCCGCGCTTGACCGGAACCAGTTGGCCGAACAGGTGCCTTCTGTAAAGAAAAAATATTTGTTGCACAAAGACTATTCAACAATAACGATGGAACAGTTGGTGAATGATTTTGGCCAATGACGGCTGGACGGTATTGCAATGTGAAACTTCTTCTTCTGTATGGATCGAAAACCTGGGACAGGGAAAGTTTAAAGCACATGTATTGCCTATCCGGGCGCAGATGGCACCGGTTAACAGCAATTGTAGCGGAGGATATAGATGGCGATGGCAATATAGACATGCTCATAGCAGGAAATGAATACCAGGTAGCCGCCAATACAGGCAGGTACGATGCGTCTTATGGTTTATTATTAAAAGGTAATGGCAAAGGTGATTTTGTGCCGGTAACCGGTACGGGAGAGCGGGATAATTATAGATGGTGATGTAAAAGGATATGAAAATGATCAGTATAAAAAGTAAGGGCAGGGTATTACTCGCTGCTCCTAACGATAGTAAACTGAATACATTTCTTTTAAACAGGCCATCGAAAAACTAAATAGTAACAATTCCTATATAAAAATAGTATGGTAAAGAAAATTTCATCACTGGCTCTTATAATTTTCCTGGCAATAGATTTTGCAGCAGCACAGCAGAATATCATTGTTGTTAATGCAGCGGAGGCTAAGTACGTTATCAATAAAAATATTTACGGACATTTTGCTGAGCACCTGGGTCATTGCATTTATGATGGTTTTTATGTAGGGGATACCAATAAAATTATTCCTAATACAGAAGGTGTGCGCAATGATATTATTGAAGCGCTGAAAAAAACTGAAAGTAGCCAATCTCCGCTGGCCCGGTGGCTGTTTTGCTGACACTTATCATTGGAAAGACGGTGTAGGTCCAAAAGCAAACAGGCCTGCTATGGTAAAACCGCTGGTGGGGCGGCGTCACGGAAGATAACAGTTTTCGGTACGCATGATTTTTTAAATATGTGTGAGCGCATAGGTGCACAACCTTATCTCGCCGGCAATGTAGGCAGCGGTACCGTACAGGAGTTAGCCGACTGGGTACAGTATGTAAACTTTGATGGTAAAGCAAGCCCGATGAGTAAATGGCGGGGTAAAGAACGGAAGAGAAAAACCATGGAAAGTGAGGATATGGGGCGTGGGTAATGAAGTGTGGGGCTGCGGGGGAAATATGAAGCCTGAATATTATGCGAACATTTATAAAACAGTACGCCACATTCATGACCGACTGGACAAACAGTGATAGCTTGTTTCGTGTGGCATCCGGCGCCAATGTAGATGATTATAACTGGACGGAAGTGCTGATGCGCGATATTCCGCATAATATGCTGGAAGGCGTGGCGCTGCATCACTATTCATTTGTAAAGTGGAGTGAGAAAGGTTCTGCTACTGATTTCAGTGAGCAGCAGTATTTCGCTACCATGAAAACAGCGCTTCGCATGGAAGAACTGGTAACGAAGCATGTTGCCGTCATGGATAAATATGATCCGGCAAAAAAGATCGCATTGGTAGTGGATGAATGGGGAGGCTGGTATAATGCAGAGCCCGGTACCAACCCCGGTTTCTTGTACCAGCAGAATACTATGCGGGATGCTATGATAGCCGGCGTTACCCTCAATGTTTTTCCATAATCATTGTGACAGGGTGCGTATGGCCAACCTGGCGCAGGCGGTGAACGTATTGCAATCCGTCATTCTTACCAATAAGGAAAAAAATGATCCTTACGCCGACTTATCATGTACTCGAGATGTATAATGTGCACCAGGATGCGACTATGCTGCCGGTGAAACTAATATCCAATGATTACGTAATGGGGAATGAGAAACTGCCTGCTGTTTCTGTGTCGGCATCAAAAAGATAAAAATGGTATCACTCATATTTCATTGGGTGAATATTGATGCGGTAAAAGCGCAGGATATCAGCATCAGTATAAACGGAGCAAATTATACATCGGTATCAGGCAGGATAAATCACTTCAAAAAAATTACAGGATTATAATTCATTTGATGAACCCAATAAAATTCACCCGGAAGATTTTAAAGAGGCGAAATTATCAGCTAATAATTTACAGGTAAAACTGCCGCCTTTTTCCGTACTGGTCCTTACCCTTAAATAAAAACTATGTTCAGAATAACTTACATAAAAAACAGCCTGGTTGGTCTCAGTGCATTGCTGCTGATCGGCTCCTGCAAAAAAAGGAGGCACTGATGACCCGCCGGTCACACCGCCTGTTACACCTCCCGTTACCCGGCATTTGATATCAATTCAATAAACGATACGTATGGAGCTATAGCGCCGTTTTGCCCAATTACCTGCAATGGGGCTCACATAATGTACATGATCCTGCTATTATAAAAGACGGGGACTATTACTATGCTTACAGTACTGATGCCGGCTATGGCATTGATGTTCGCTCCGGCTTGCAAATAAGAAAATCAAAAGACCTCGTTGAGTGGACGTATGCGGGATGGGTGTTCAATAGTTTACCTGCTATGGGATCTGGTTTTATTACGCAAAGCGGGGGTACGCCATTCAATTCGTTGTGGGCGCCGTGTGTGATAAAGGCAGGAGCGGAGTATCGTTTGTATTATTCATTGTCCTGTTCTGTGCCACGATTAAGTGTAATAGGACTGGCAACGGCAACCAACCCGCTGGGGCCATGGGTAGAAAAAGGAATCGTGGTGACTTCCCGCAACAACAGTACAGTGCAGACAAATGCTATTGATCCATCCGTTTATCGTCGCGAATAACGGCGAACATTGGATGGTATATGGTTCAGCATGGGATGGTATTTTACTCATTAAAATTAAATCCTGCAACCGGTCTCGTATTTTGCAGATGGAGATAAGGGCACACGTATTGCCAACCGGGGATTTACCAGTTCAAATTATAATGGGAATATAGAAGGCGCAGATATTATTTACAATACGGCGCTGAATAAAATATTTTTTATTTATAGCCTACGACTGGCTGGAAACGAAATACAATGTGCGGGTAATGCGGGGAGATAATCCGAATGGCCCCTTTCTATGATTATGCCGGTGCTGATGCAAATACAAACGTTGATCACGGCCCGATGATCATTGCGCCATATAAGTTTACAGGTCATAGCGGCTGGCAGGGTGTGGCTCACTCTACCACTTTCAGTGATGGCAACGGGCAATATTTTATCGCTCACCAGGGAAGACCCGGCATAGATAAATATTATATGAACCTGCATGTACGAAAATTATTCTGGACAGCAGACGGGTGGCCTGTTGCTTCACCGGAACGGTATGCCTGGGAAAAAGATTCACTCATTTCGCAACCGGATGTAGTGGGGGAGTGGGAACAAATTGTATTAGGGTATAAATGTAGTGCCTGGCTATTCTGTCGAGCAAACCTCACCGGACTTTCAAAATTCCGTTTCACTGACTATTGCTGCCAATGGTACATTAAACGGGAACAGTGCAAACACATGGGACGTATGCCGCGCCATGGTTGCAGTTAAACTGGGCCAATGGTTTTACCGATAAAGTATTTGTACAGAAAGGAAGGGACTGGGAAAATAAAAAGAACACCATCATTTTTACAGGTTTGAATAACCAGGGCACAGCCATCTGGGGCAAGAAAAAATGATCTAAAATAACTGGATAATGAAATCAGCAAAATTGTACCTGGCCGGCTTATCAATCATACTACTGAATGTATATGCCGTGGCGCAGAATAAAAATGTGATCACGGTAAAAGCAGACAAGCCCTATGCCGCTATACAACCTACTATGTGGGGTGTATTCTTTTGAAGATATAAACCTGGGCGCCGATGGCGGCTTATATGCCGAACTGGTCAAGAACCGTTCATTCGAATTTACCAAGCCATTAATGGGATGGAAAACAGAACAAACTCCTTTTGTTGAAGGCGCTGTAACTATAATGAACAGGCAGGGAACTGATCTGTCGAACCCGCGTTTTTGCAAGAATAACTGTGAACAATGCCGGTAAAGGAAATTTAAGGTATGACCAATGAAGGATTCCGCGGCATGGGTATTAAAAAAGGATTACGATATGATTTTTCTGTTATGTACCGTCAACCGTCTGCCAGTGTAAAACTGCATATTGAATTGCTGAATGCAAAGAATGAGATCATTGGTGATGCGTCCATGCTGCCCATTGAAACCGGTAGTGATTGGAAAAAACAAGCGGTCAGTTTTACCGCTACGGCTACCGATACTAAATCAACGCTTAGGATATGGTTTGAGGGATCGGGTATTCTTGATCTGGATATGATCTCGCTCTTTCCTGAAGATACCTGGAAGAAAAAGACCGTTCAGCGCCGGCTAACAGCCCCTTGCTTCGCAGGCCTGATCTGCTTCGTAGTTTGATTGCTTTCTGGCAACATCATCCGGGTCTGTCTTATTTATTTTCCGGTTCGTTCATCGGACCTACGAGCCAGGCGCCGCGCATTGATGAAGGATTGGAAGACCGTTTGTATGAAATGGAGATCGCTTCAGCCAGGTGCCTGAAAAAGGATTCATTCCCTTTTGGATAACCGACAGGGTATTCCGCCACCTGCTCACGGACATCACCGGCAATACACACCGTTCCGAATTTTGTATTGATAAATTATATTCCCCCGATTCTTCATCAGGTCGTTTAGGTATTTTAGAATTCAGGGCATTCGATATGCCGCCGCATAAGCAGATGAGTTTATTACAGATGCTGCTCATCCGCGCATTGATCGCCGCTTTTTGGAAAAAACCCTACAAGCATAAACTGGTAAGATGGGGAACGGCCTTGTATGACAAGTTCTTGTTGCCACACTACGCCGAAGCCGATATCGCCGATGTAGTGACATACCTCAACCATGCCGGTTATGCATTTGATGTTAATTGGTTCAAGCCGTTTTTGAATTTCGTTTCCCGCATTACGGATCGGTGCGTATACAGGATATAGATATTGAACTCCGCATGGGTATCGAACCCTGGCATGTATTGGGAGAAGAAATGTCCAGTTCGGGTACAGCCCGCTTTGTTGATTCATCATTGGAAAGGGTGCAGGTAAAACTAAAAGGCATCAATGACAGCCGTTATATTTTATTATGCAATGAATTTCGTGTGCCACTGACCGCAACAAATACCAAAGGCGAATATGTATGCGGCATCCGTTATCGTGCCTGGCAACCACCGAGTGCATTGCATCCTACAATCGGCGTGGATACTCCACTTACGTTTGATATTGTGGATACCTGGAACAGCCGTTCTATCGGCGGCTGCACGTATTATGTATCGCATCCCGGAGGCAGGAGTTATGATACATTTCCTGTCAATAGTTTTGAAGCCGAGTCACGGCGTGTCAGCCGCTTCGGTAATACGGAAACATAGCCAGGGTCCGCAGTTTGTCCGCTCTGGTTTTTCTGTTACGGAACATTATGTGGAGAATAACCGGGCGCCATTCATCTACGATGCGCCGCCGCCTGAAATAAATAATGAGTTTCCGTGTACGCTGGATCTGCGGTTGAAAAAATAGATGGATAGTATGTAAAAGATATGAGCCGGGTTGCATTGCTACTACCAGCCCGGTTGCGCCACCGGAGTTTTGGCAGGTGTTGTCGCATTTTTTAGCTTTCTGCCCGCTATTGAGCAGTAATCGAAATTTCCTTGTTGCTTATCGGGGTACTTAATAGCAAAACTATAAAACAAAGTGATCAAATGTTCATGCTTCTCCGCTGAAGCTTTGACATAACCGCATGGAAGGTTTGTATAATTCATTTTCAATAGTAGCACGATGCGTTTCTACGGAACGCTGTTTATGACCGTGTGATTTTTTACCCACGATGTGCTCCGCTGGAACACAATATGGTAGTTATCTGTTTTATTGATTAATAATTGACGCCTGCCCTTGTTGCATAGGGGCAATTCATGAACTATAAAATAAAAATTGCCAATGCTCAGTGTTCCCAAAAGTCAAATACATCACGCAACGGCGCAACGGCACCACGACCGGTTTTCAGCAGGTCATTCTTTGCGTCGTTGCGCCGTTGCGTGAACATTCTGAGTTTTGCTGGAACACAATATCATTTTCAACCCACATCAGAATTTTTTATACAAACCGTAGTTATCTATGTTATTGATTAGTAATTAGCACCTGCCCTTGTCCCATCGGGACAACTCGTGGGTAGCGCCATGAAATGAGAGTGGCCAACGTTCCGTAGGAACGTTTCGTGCAATGTATTTTAATTATCCGCGTGATGCCATTTTGGATATTATTTCCTATTACCCGATTCTATTCTTTAACAGGCATGCTTATTGATTTATTCCCTACATTGTAAGCAGAAACAATTTTAATCAAGCCATTCTCCAAATGAAACTTTTCAAATGCGATCATTGCGGTCAGCCTGTGTATTTCGAAAATACTTTTTGTGTACAATGCAATGCATCGCTGGGATTTGATCCACAGCGGATGGACCTCGCAGCCCTGCAACCGGCAGAAGATAACAGTTATACCATTTTGATAATACAGGAGACCCCACATCCTCCACGCCACGCTATAAATATTGCAGCAACAAGCAGTACAACGTCTGCAACTGGTTATTGCCCCACGACAGTACAGAAGAATTTTGCATCGCCTGCGACCTGAATCACACTATTCCCGATCTTTCGAAGCCCGATCATGTCACCAAATGGGCGCATATTGAAGTGGCCAAACACCGGCTTGTCTATTCTTTACTGCGTTTCAAATTACCTGTTATCAGCAAAACGCAGGACGAAGAAAATGGTATCGCCTTCGATTTTCTTGCCGATGAGAACAAAAATAAAAAAGGCGCCAAACGCCTGCTGACCGGTCATGATCACGGATTGATCACATTAAATATTGATGAGGCCGACGATGCTATGCGTGAAATGGCCCGCAACCAGATGGATGAAGTGTATCGGACAGTATTGGGGCATTTTTCGCCACGAGATCGGCCATTATTACTGGGAGCAGCTGGTAAAAGATTCAGGCAGGTTGCAGGGTTTCCGTCAACTCTTTGGTGATGAAACAATAGATTATGCCGAAGCGCTGAAGCAACATTACAGCAAAGCAGCGTCAGATGAATGGCGGGAAAAATTCATCAGCGCTTATGCCAGCGCCCATCCCCTGGGGAGGACTGGGCCGAGACATGGGGCGCATTATATGCATATCGTTGATACAATGGAAACGGCTTATTCTTTCGGCATGACGCTCAACCCGCGTGTCACTGATCCGGAAAATGATATGAGTGCCAGGCTGAATATTGATCCGTATACCGCGAGGTCTATTGATGATATTATCGAACGGTGGATACCTCTTTCTTTCGTGATGAACAGCCTTAACCGGGCTATGGGAATGAAAGATTCGTATCCTTTTGTGATCAACGAAGCCGTAAAGGAGAAATTGAGTTTTATACATGAAACGATACGGGCTGGACGATAGCTCCCTGATCTGGCTGTATTGGTTAAGAAAATCAACTAAGTTCGTTTTCTGAATAAAGAATTGTCGCATTTATCCCCTGCCATGTCGTTTTTCACCCTGCTTCCTTATTAAAGTAAGGCAGTAGATTTGTGTTCATAATAACTTAACCGATGGCAAAGTCAGTAAAAACTACCCCGGCAGCAAACGTAGATGAATATATTGCCGCCTTTCCAAAAAATATTCAGAAGCTGTTAAAAGAAATGCGTGCGGCTATTAGAAAAGCAGCGCCCGGAGCCGAAGAGGCGATCAAATATACCATACCCACATTTGTATTGAATGGTAATCTCGTAAGTTTTGCTGCGTATAAAAATCATATCGGATTTTATCCTGCACCGGTGGGGGTAGCGGCATTCAAAAAAGAACTTTCTCCTTACGAAGGAGCAAAAGCTACTGCAAGGTTTCCAATAGATAAACCACTTCCTCTTGCCTTGATTGATAAAATGGTAAAATTCAGGGTGAAAAGCCTGGAGAAAACGAAGACAAAAGTGAAGGCGAAATAATAAAAAGCAGTAAATAAAATTCCCGCTGCTTATTCTTCCGGCATTCTTCTTACATCTACCGATACGGTAAGTTCGTGCGGGTTACTGCTCATGATCACGCCTTTCAATGGAATGATATCAAAATAATCACGGCCCCAGCCGATAGTAATATATTGCTCTGTGGCCAGTTGGTTATTGGTAGGATCAAAATCCACCCAACCCATACCGGGTATGAACACAGCGATCCATGCATGTGAGGCATCTACGCCAATAAGCTTTTCTTTTCCTGCCGGCGCCAATGTCTCCAGGTAACCACTTACATATCTTGCCGGAAGGCCAATAGAATGTATACAGGAAATAGCAAGATGGGCAAAATCCTGGCAGACACCTTTACGTTCTTTCATCACCACAGAAAGAGGCGTAGAGACTGTCGTAAACCCGGGAGTAAAAGTAAAATCTGTGTAAATGCGTTTTACCAGGTCATATACTGCTTCAAACAATGGTTTGCCGCTTGTGAAAGATCGTTCAGCATAGCTTTTTATTTCCGGGCTCATTGCTGTTATTTCTGTAGGATGAGTGAATTGCTTTTCATCCATAAGTTCTCCTGCAGAGGCAAGCAGCATTTCTTTCACTGATTCCCAGCTTTGAGCCGGAAAGGAAGGCTGTGCATTGCTGCCTTTTTTTTTTCTCTACCTGCGATCTTACAGTAACAGTTAATTCTTCATGTTCCTGTTCCACCACGAAGTAATACAGTTTGTTGCCAAAAAAATCAATATGTTCTTCCAGCACTTCCGGTAAAGGAGAGATGATGATGTTAAATGCTTTACAGGTCTGTTTATCCGTATTGCGCGGCGCTAATGCGGCTATATTGTGGCAAAGGCTTACCAGTTCATGGTACTGGTACCTGGTAGTATGTTCAACAGAATAAAGCATGCGGTAATAAATCAGATAAGATTAGCGGTAAACAATTGTTTTTGTGTCTGGCTATGTTTGAAATACGTCTTTGATATCAGCATAGAGGTATCGGAAACTAATGAATATAATTTATCCAAAAATTTATTCAGCGCCGCATATTCCATTGTATGCGGATCATGTTGGGCCAGTTTTAATACATCTGCCAGTTTTAACAGCGAATCGGCTTCCTGTATATTTCGTTGCTTATCGCTTAATGGTATTTCTTTTCCTTCTTTGGGCAATAAAGAAACGTAGCGCTTTATTTTTTTCACCAGGTAAGCCAGTGACTTCGGGTAATTGGTGTCGAGCATCAGTAATTCAAGCGCTAACGGTAACTGCAGGTGATCACGATAAGTATACCGGTAAGTAATTAAACTCTGGCTGGCGGGTCATTACAGATTCCAGCAGGTCATGTTCCACCTGTTCTTCGTGTTTGGTTTGAAACACGCTTCTCAGTAAGGTAATGATGTAAAGTGTTTGCTCCAGTTTTCTGCCAAGATCCATGATATTCCATCCCTGTTCCCTGCGTACGCTTTCCCTGTTCATACCCAGGAAGGCAAACATCGAAGTGTTCAGCGCATCAATACTGCTGATCATGCCAAGATGATCTCCGTGCATATTTGTTTTCGCCGTATTCCATTCTTCTTCCATCTGCCTGAGTACACGCCATGTATCAAGCGCCCAGAAATTACGGACGCTGTACACCGCGGTTTTCAGTAATGAAAGATTATGACTCAGGCTGCCGTTTCTTTTTTCATTATATAAAACATCTGTCAGTTCCGTCCACGGCTTTGTATAGATATCTCTTCTTTTTACTGCATTATTTCCTTCAAAAAAGCCGGGAAACGTATAGGTGCACTGTGTTAATGTTTGCAGCAATACGGATTCTGCGCCTGTGTTATTATCGGCAAACGATTTATTGCTTTGCAGCATACGCTGCATTACGGTACGCTGGCAACCGGGCATTGTAAATAACCCTTTCCGTATACCGGCCAACCCAGAAAAGATTTTCCGCAGTATGACTTGGGAGCGAACGTTTATGTATTTTATTGTGTAATATATCCGTATTCAGTTGCAGGCTTACCGGTTGCTCCTGTTCGTCATCCGCAGACAATACCCATGTATCCTTACTGATACCGCCGAGCTGATTGGAAATGATGAAAACTATTTTCTTTTGTACTGGTACGGGTCAATCCTCCCGGCATCGCGATATAGCTGTCGTTGTGGACTAACCAAAAAACTCCTGAACAGAGAATGACCGGCTTCTATCTTTCCATTAAGCAAGGAAGGGGTGGAGGAGAAATTAATTTTTTCCTGCCCTGCATACAGGTGAGGATTGGCTTTTATTTGTTGTACCAGTTCCTGCGCCTGCGTTGCTGACAGGGAAGCGCCATCAATGGCAGAACGTGTACCTGCGCTATTCCTGAATATCTTTCTTACGACCAGTGTTTTTAAATTGGCGATCACATAATTCATTTCTTTGGGCTGACCGCACCACCAGGTAGCGATAGCCGGCATGATGAGTTCTTTTCCCAAAAAATGTTTGGCAACAGCGGGTAAAAAAGGAACAAGTCCCGCGTTTTCTAAAATACTGCTGCCAAGGGGATTGGCTATCGCCACATTTCCTTTTCTTACTACCTGTACCAGTCCCGGGATGCCTAACAGCGAATCACTTTTCAATTCCAGTGGATCGCAATACACATCATCGAGCCTTCGCAATATCACATCTACCTTTTCCAAACCATCAATGGTCTTCAGCCATACATAATTATCTTTTACCATCAGGTCGTTGCCCTGTACTAAGGTAAGGCCGAGGTAAGCCGCCAGATAGGAATGTTCAAAATACGTTTCATTATCGGGTCCGGGTGTAAGAATAACAACTCTTGGGGTTATCCGTATTATGCGGCGCGATATTCGTCAGTGCCTGTTGCAGTGCATCAAAATAAGGCGATAGTCTTTTTACATGCAGGTTGCCGAATAATTCAGGTAATACGCATCGACATGGCAAACCTGTTTTCCAGCGCATAACCTGAACCGGATGGCGCCTGTGTACGGTCGCTGATGATCCAGAGACGGCCATCATTGCCACGGGCCATATCTGCAGCATATAACACCAGGTTTTGTGTACCCGGCAGTTTGATGTTTACACACGACCGGATAAAACCGGGATGCAGGTAGATCAGTTCCTGTGGTATGATACCTTTCCTGATCAGTGTTTGCGGGCCATAAATATCTTTTAGCAAGAGGTCTAATAGTTCGGCGCGTTGTACTAGCCCGGCATTGATCGTTTCCCATTCCTGCGCCGTTATCAGTTGTGGTATAGGATCGAGTTCCCACGGACGGCTTTGTCCCGAAGGGTCATTATAGATATTATACGCTACACCATTTTCTTTCAGGAGGCGGAGAATATCGGTATTGCGGTTTTGTAATTCTCTGTATCCAAGCTGGTGAAGGGAAGAAAAAAAGTTTGCCAGTCGGGTCTTATAACATTATCAGCGGTAAATAATTCGTTGTAAGAGCTAAGGGCCGGAATATATTGTTGAAGCAGCGAATGAATGACTGGTTGATCGGGCATATTTGTTTGATCGCTTTGGTGTTTAAAATTACGAAAATAAAACAGTTGATGTGCTAACGAATTACTGACAATATGCCCGTTTATATAATGTTCTTGTTAGTAAATTTACTTATGCCGCTGATGATTGGCTGTTGCAGGCGATCATGTATCATCCCGGGATTTAAAATCGGGATATTTCCCGTTCATCATTTTGAATTACCTTGCACAAAAGTTGCATTATGATGCAGCCAATCTTATAAATAAAAATAATTAAAACGATGCAACAGGTTAAAAAAGGAGACAAGGTAAAAGTACATTATCATGGAAAGCTTACTAACGGCGAAACGTTTGACAAATCAGAAGGCCGTGAACCGCTTGAGTTTGAAGTAGGCAGCGGTATGGTGATAAAAGGCTTTGATGACGGAGTGACCGGGATGACTGTTGGCGAAAAAAAGACGGTGAATATTCCTTTTGATGAAGCGTATGGCCCCAAGAATCCTGATATGCTGATCGAAATGCCTAAAGACCGTTTTCCAAAAGATATGGAAATAGAAGTAGGTATGCCATTAGGTATGAGTGACGGGCAGGGACAACAATTCCAGGTGATCGTTATAGAAATAAAGGATGATGTGGTCATGCTTGATGCCAATCATCCCTTAGCCGGGCAGGATCTTGTATTTGATCTTGAACTCGTAGCTATTGATACCAAACCCCTCATTATAATGCCGTAATGCGAAAGCAATTGCAGCAGCCAAAAAAGTTCATAGTATCCGCTATGAACTTTTTTATTTAATTGACGGCTACCGGGTATGGAATTATTTTTTTGCCCCAGAGTACCACAGACAAAAGGAGGGTCGCAGAGTAATACCCTCCATCAATTCATTTCTGGTTTAAAATCTCTGTGGTTCTCATTCTCTCTGTGGTACTGTGACCTGTATTTTTTGGTATGGTCGTCAACGTTTGTTATATACAGGTTATTATTTTAACAACAACTTCCGGTTAAGAAGCCAGCAGATTACCTTTGGCCTGGTAACCACTAATGAATAAATTGTACATTAAGTTGTATATTACACGCCCCAAATATGTGAGTATGTTTGAAAATTACCAGTTTACCGCAGCCGATCGGTTTTTACGATATGTGCAGATAGATACACAGAGCGATCCTTTATCCTCTTCACAACCCACGACTGAGAAGCAAAAGACCTTGCCCGGATATTGGCGGAAGAGCTTAAAATGATAGGAGTCGCCGATGCTCACATGGATGAGTTTGGGTATGTATATGCCACCATTCCTGCCACTACTGATAAAAAAGTGCCTGTTATTTGTTTTTGCGCACACGTAGATACAGCCCCTGATTGCAGTGGTACGAATGTGAAGCCAATCGTTCATAAAAATTACCAGGGAAGTGATATCGTACTGCCGGATGATAAAACACAGTGTTACGGCTGGTCGAGTATCCTTACCTGCATAAACTGATGGGGCATGATATCATTACTGCATCCGGTACTACTTTGCTCGGATCTGATGATAAAGCGGGTGTCGCGGAAATCATGGACCTGGCTAATTTCTTAATGGCCAATAAGCATGTTAAGCACGGAATGATAAAAATATTGTTTACTCCTGATGAAGAAGTAGGCAAGGGAACCATTAAGGTGGATCTTAAAAAACTCGGAGCTGATTTCGGGTATACACTGGATGGCGGAGATGCCGGTTCGCTGGAAGATGAAACGTTCAGCGCTGATGGGGTACAGGTGGTCATTCATGGTGTTATTTCACATCCGGGGTATGCAAAAGATAAGATGATCAATGCGATGAAGATAGCAGGCCATATACTGGATGCATTACCGAAAGACCGTTTATCGCCTGAATCAACTGAAGGAAGAAGAGGATTCATTCACCCGGTACGTATAGAAGGAGTAGCGGAAAAATGTACTATTGATTTTATTATCCGTGATTTTGACACACCGGGTCTGAAGAAGAAAGAAGATTTCCTGCGCACAATGATCGCGGAAACAGTCAGGATATATCCTAAAGTATCTTTCGATTTCCAGGTGACGGAGCAATACCGCAACATGAAAGAGATATTGGATCTTCATCCCCATGTAGTAGACTATGCCAGGCAGGCTATCGAAAGGTCGGGAATAGACGTGAAAATGGAAAGTATCCGCGGAGGAACTGATGGAAGCCGCCTTTCATTTTATGGGACTTCCTTGTCCGAACCTGTTTGCCGGCGAGCAGGCTATTCATTCTAAATTAGAGTTTATCAGTGTGCAGGACATGAATAAAGCAGTAGAAACGATGGTGCACCTGGCGCAGATATGGGAAGAAAGGAGTTGATGCGCAAATGTGCTAATTTGCTGATATGTTAATAAGGGTGCTTCTTATATGTGTCACGTTTTTTCTGTCAGTACCTTCTTTCTCCCAAAACTTGCTGGCTAACGGGGACTTTGAAGAAGAGAATATTTGTACCGAGTATAAAGTGAACTGTGCTCCCGAGGCATGGATCGCCAATAAGGATGGTTTCAGTACTTATTTAAAGACCCGAAGAGTGCTTATCATGGCGAACGTTTCCTGGCGATAGAAGTCGGTCATTCCTCCAAAATTTTTCAGCGCACTTTTTCCCGGACCCGGCTGCTGTGCGGTCTTCGGAAAGATCATATATACAGGCTGGAGTTTTATATCAAATCTCCTTATGATGTGCTGGATAGCATGGGAGTGCTTTTTACCTCTTTCGATTTTTTATTCGGGAAGAAAAAGTTACAGAACCTTGTTCCTTCCTTATTTTCGGAGCTGTCAATGGTTCCCTGGGCAAAGACAGTAACTGGCAAAAGGTGTCTATGGATTATATGGCTAAAGGCGATGAAGCTTTTTTATCTATTGCCAATTTTTCCCGGAGAGATATAAGAGGGTTGACCAATAATCCGAAAGAAAATCACTTTTTTGTTTTTATTGATAGTATTTCACTGGTGCCATTGGATGCCCATGAGCATATATGCAGCGAAGCGCTGGCTAATAAACAGAATATTTATGAGCAGGATGAGCGGCATGAATTTCTTCGTCAGAAGATCAGGCAGAACAATGATGATCCGCCGCTTGTTGTTATTCCTGCTACAGCTATGCTGACCATTGACACCCTGGTGCTGCCCGATATGTTGTTTTGCCAGCGGCAAGGCAGATCTGCATAAGAACAGTTTTGCCGTTCTCGATGAGTTTTGCCGCCGGTTATCAGGAAAAAAAATAGACTCCATCGTGGTAGAAGGGCATACCGATAATACCGGCGCATTTATGGCTAATAAAAAACTATCCGGTGACAGGGCTGATATGGTAAAAGAGGAGTACGGCAGCGGCTGAGCCGTTTTCAACCTTGCTTATTTCAAGAGGGCTGGGCAGATATGAAACCGGTAAGCAAGAACAATTCCGCCGCCGGCAGGCAACAAAACCGCAGGGTTGAATTGTTTGTATACACGAGGGAATAAAATCTTTTCCTGTTCCTCCCGGTTGCACTAACTTTATCAGTCATACATGAACAGCTTGCTAAAAATCATTTTAACCAATTAACTAAAATCAGCTATTATGGATGTCGGTCAGTTTTTCGCTACTTATTGGTGGCTTCTTGTAATATTGATCATCCTGTTCGGATCATTTTTTTCAATCAACCAGGGATATATCGGTGTGATCACTATGTTTGGTAAATACCAGCGGGTGGTACGGCCCGGGTTACGCATGAAACTTCCTATACTGGAGCAGGTGTACAAGAAAATCTCTATTCAAAACAGGTCTGTAGAACTCGAGTTCCAGGCGGTCACGCAGGACCAGGCCAATGTTTATTTTAAGAGTATGTTGCTGTACTCCGTACAAAATGAACAAGAAGAGACAATAAAAAAAGTGGCTTTTAAATTCATCGCTGATCGTGACCTGATGCAGGCGCTGATCAGAACGATTGAAGGCAATATCCGTTCTTTTGTCGCTACAAAAAAAACAAGCGGAAGTATTGGGTTTACGGCGTGAAATAGTAGAATACGTAAAAGTAGAAGTAGATCACAGTCTTGAAGAATGGGGGTATCATTTGCAGGATCTCCAGATCAATGATATTACGTTTGATAAGGTGATACTCGACTCCATGAGCAAGGTAGTGGCCAGTAATAACCTCAAGGCTGCTGCGGAAAATGAAGGCCAGGCATTGCTGATCACGAAAACCAAATCGGCAGAAGCAGATGGTAACGCCACCAAGATCGCGGCCGAGGCAGAAAAAGAAGCGGCCCGTCTCCGCGGACAGGGCGTAGCCCTTTTCCGCCAGGAAGTGGCAAAAGGTATGTCAGAAGCGGCAGAACAAATGAAACAGGCCAACCTGGATACCAATGTTATTCTTTTCAGCATGTGGACGGAAGCGGTAAAGAACTTTGCCGAATATGGTAAGGGCAATGTGATCTTCCTCGATGGAAGCCCGATGGAATGGAAGCAACCATGAGACAGATACAGGCGCTGATGATAAAGCAGGCGGGAACGAGCGATAAGAAGTAAGGGTTAAGTCCGCGAGACGGAAAGACCGCTGCGTAAATAGAAGAAAACACTCTATAGTGAAAGTCCGGAAGACGAGTTCGAAAGCAGTAAAGGTATTGCTGCATCAGAACCCGTCTTCCGGACTTTCCTTTCAAACGCCCTTCGGGCATTTACGCAGCGGTCTTTCCGTCTTCCCGACTCTTCCTGTTAAAGAACTCCAAAAACTTAGGGGTGTCATACAACGTGGCACTATTTTTTTCGTTCAATGACGTGTTATTCAGGACTGTTGATAATAATCGAAAAAGTAATCAGGCACCTTACCTTACATTTACGCACCTAAAGCAGAATAATCTATGTTTGACCTCTTACAGATCGTTGATTCGCTGCAACAAGTTACCAAACACGCCGCCGGGGACTCAAATGGCGATGGTCATCTCAGTTTTTTTGAATTATTAATGATGGGCGGCTGGATCATGATCCCGCTTGGTATCATGTTGCTGCTGGCTGTATATGTTTTTGCAGAAAGATCCATTGCTATACGTAATGCGTCTAAGATTGATAATAATTTCATGAACATTATCCGGGATCATATCGTGAGCGGAAATGTATCGGCGGCCAGGAGTTTTGCGAAGAATACCAATAATCCTGTAGCCCGTATCATTGATAAAGGTATACAGCGTATCGGCAAACCTATTGACAGTATTGAAAAGAGTATGGATAATGTCGGCCAGCTCGAAATGTATAAACTGGAGAAGAATCTCGGTATACTTTCCGTGGTATCCAAAGCGGCCCCGATATTTGGTTTCGTAGGTACGCTCGTGGGTTTGATGCAGTTGTTTTCCAATATCACCAACTCCAACGAATTTGAAGTAGGCACTATTGCCGGCGGTATCTATACCAAGCTGTTCACTTCTATCACCGGGCTGGTTATTGGTTGGGGCGCTTATCTTGCTTACAGCTATCTTAATACACAAATAGATAAAACTTCTAACAAAATGGAAGCAGCTTCATCCGACTTCCTGGATGTACTGCAGGAGCCTACCCGTTAAACTGACTTTTTTAAAAACAGGGGCTGTTTAACAACAAACTAATTAATCGCTGATGAAATTCAGGAAAAAACATAACGAAGGTTCAGAAGTTTTTACAGATTCATTGAATGATATCCTGTTTATCCTGCTGATGTTCTTTCTGATCGTGGCTACCCTGGCTAATCCAAACGTGGTAAAAGTGGGTTTGCCAAGAGGTACAAAGGATACAAAGGCAAAGCAGAATATCATGGTATCAATTGATAAGGACCAGAATTATTATATCGGCCCTTCCAAAGTTGACCATCTTATGATAGATACCTTATTGCTCCGCGAAATAGAAAATACAGGAAGACCCCTCTTGATACTCCCACAGTAGTGATCAATGCCGATACGGCTTCTTATTACGGAGAGGTATTCCGGATCATGCGGTTGTCAAAAAAATCAGGCGCTAAAGTAGTGGCGACAGTTAAGTGATGGTTTTTGGTTTGAGGTTGAGTCCTCTTAATTTGACGCGTTTTATATAGAGGGCTGTCTCAAAGTATTTTACATCAATGTTCTCGCAACGGCGCAAAGCCGCAACGACTGATTTTCAATAGGACATTCTTTGCGTCGTTGCGAGATTTATTTGACTTTTGAGACAGCCTCTAGTCAGTCTGGTCATAAGAAAAAACTATAAACCATATACAGCCCTTAATCATTCTTTCCTTTTCCTGCATATCCTTTTTAAGGGCTGTTTTGTAGCCTGTTGAATGAAACAACTCAGTAACAGGCCCGGCCAGGGCTTCATGTATCTCGGCATATATTACTCCTGCAGGTTTTAAATGTTCTCTTCCAAACTCAGCAATGGCTTTGTAAAACAGCAATGTATCATCATCCGGAACAAACAGGGCCGTATGAGGTTCATAGTTCAATACATTCGGGCTCATTTGCTGTTTATCTTTTCAGGGACATACGGTGGATTGCTGATAATGATGTCGAATGAAGGAAGCTGCTTTCTTTTTTCAGCATGCAAAAAATCAAGTAAAAGAAAATTAATATCAGCCCCTAGAGTGACCGCATTTTTTTCGCCACTTGCAGCGCCGCTTCGCTGATATCACAGCTCATACGTCCGCTTTGCGCAGCTTTCTCTTTAATGAAACGGGGATACAGCCGCTGCCACTGCCTATATCCAGTATTGAAAGCGTATCAACGGGAAATTTACAATTGGCGATCACCCATTCTACCAGTTCTTCCGTTTCAGGTCTTGGTATCAGTACATTTTTATCAACATAGAATTTCAACCCGCAAAACCAGGTTTCCTGTAAAACATACTGAACAGGTTCATATGCCAGTAATCGGTGGGTATATGCTTTTAGTTGTTGTTCCTGTCCGGCAGTGACCAGTTTTTCGCGGTGGGAGATACGGTCAGTTTGCTTTGAACCGGTAAGGTATTCTATCACCCAATCCCCGATAACCATGGCTTCACCTTCTTCGTAGATTGTCTTTAGCTCATCCGTAATTTTTTTAGCTGCCTGCTGTATGGTCATGGTGAATGGGGAGTGGTGAATAGTGAATGAGAAGAGGTTTCTTGTTCATTATTCGTTATGCTGCCAGGAATTAGTTGTTTCCGGTGAGATAAAACTACAAAGCTTTTAACAAATTACCGGCCCTTTGTAATCAATGGGATCTTAAATTTATATTTGCCGGTAATTGACCATTGATCAACAATATATGCGCCGGTGTATTGAACTGGCAAAGCTGGGTGCAGGTAATACAGCGCCTAATCCCATGGTTGGCGCCGTGCTGGTATATGAAGGTCGCATCATTGGGGAAGGATATCATGAGCGATACGGAGAGGCGCATGCGGAGGTCAATTGTATCAACCAGGCGATCAAAAATGGATATGCTGAACTGATACCCCGTTCAGTTATCTATGTTTCGCTGGAGCCCTGCGCTCATTTTGGTAAAACTCCACCCTGCGCCGATCTCATCATCCGGCATAAGATACCGAAGGTAATAATTGGCTGCCGTGATCCTTTTAAAGAAGTAGACGGAAAGGGAATTGAAAAACTAAAAGCGGCGGGAACAGAAGTAGAAACAGGTGTGCTGGAAGAAGAATGTAAAGAACTGAATAAACGTTTTTTTACTTTCCATACAAAATACCGGCCTTATATTATTCTGAAATGGGCGCAGACGGCTGATGGGTTTATAGCTTTACCCCCAACCCCTCTCCGTGGGAGAGGGGCTTTCGAAGACTCAGCCGGGAAGAGATTACATATAAGTAATGAATACACAAACAAGCTGGTGCACAAATGGCGGAGTGAGGAAGCGGCTATTTTGGTTGGTACCAATACAGCCAGTAATGATGATCCTGAATTGACAACAAGGCTATGGCCCGGTAATTCTCCTGTGAGACTGATCGTTGATACGCACCTGCGCTTGCCTTCTTCACTGAAAGTTTTTGATCAGAAGGTAAGAACCATTGTTTTCAATAATATTAAACAGGAAGAAAAAGAAAATCTTTTGTATTATAAGCTGGGCGAAGATATGAGTTTGGTTAGCCAGGTAGCAAATGCTCTTTACCAGTTAAAGATTCAAAGTGTGATCGTAGAAGGCGGAGCTATATTGCTGCAGTCGTTTATTGATGAGGGAGTATGGGATGAGGCGAGAGTAATTACCAATAAACAATTGACAACAGGAGAGGGGTTGCCGGCTCCGCAATTAAGGAATGCTGTAAAAACAAGAGAGCAAGCCATTCTTTCTGATAAAATAGAAATGTATAACCATCCGGAGTGATGACTTTTTATGCTGTACACCCGATTAATGACTGATTCATGACTCCTGATTATTACAATACGATCGAAAAGCCTTCCATGGCTGAATTTAAAGACCGCGGCAGCCGGTTCATTGCCTATACTTTTCCCATTGCAGATGTCAACCAGTTTAAAGAAAGACTGGTGGAAATAAAGAAAGAGCATCCGAAAGCTACGCATCATTGCTTTGCTTATCGTTTAGACCTCGATGGAAATAGCTACCGGGTAAGCGATGATGGTGAACCTTCCGGCTCTGCGGGAAGACCAATATTGGGACAGATAGACAGCAAGCAGGTAACGAATGTACTGGTCATCGTGGTGCGGTATTTTGGCGGAACGTTACTGGGTGTGCCCGGGTTGATCAATGCGTATAAATCTGCCGCCTCTATGGCATTGCAGGTTACGCCCATTGTACAAAAAGCAGTAGAGGTCAATTTTTCCCTGCAATTTGATTACACCATGATGAATGATATAATGACCATTGTCAAGCAGTGTAATTGTAGTGTGCTGAACCAGGAGATGCAGTTATTTTGCCGGATGACAATCGGAGTGCCTAAGAGCAGGCTGGAGGAAGTATTGTATAAGCTGAAAGACATGCATTCGGTGGAGATGGCAAAAGTGATGTAATGAATGGTAATGCCGCTGTTTGATACAAGCGATGTTTCCCGCTCTGCAGGGGTTCTTTGGACAAAGACGGGAAGCCCACAGGGAAATCTTAATTGATTGTATTGCGGCAACAAAAGGAATTCAACAATAATATGGCATGCCCGGGGAAATAAGGTTAAATTTGATGAGGAAAAACAGGCATTGTTTTACAGGGGCGGTATTATAAAAAGAGGTACATACTTCCGCTAAAAAATTCTTCGAAGGACAGGTGCCGGGTGCCCGATAGGCTTATTCTATCAGGTCTATAATTTCTTCTGTGATATCGTATGTTTCCTGTACATAAAAACGACGGCCTTTTTTTGTAAGATCCCAATACCTGCCATGAGCAAGCCAGTGACGATACTTTAACAGCCCCAGTAAATTGCTGAAATGAATTTTGCTGGCGGTATAAGCATCCTTCCAGTTCTCAATTATATCTGCTTCTAACGAAATTTTATTCCCTTTTTCCTTATGCAGTTGCCTGAATGTGCGGCCTAAATTTGATTTATCTTTATTAAACACTTTTGAATAAAAGTCAGACCTTAATGCTCCTTCAGTGGCTGATATCAAATCAAAACAAACTAAGTGCTCTAATTCTTCTTCACTGTAATCAAAATAATCATTTATTTCATCACTCGTTAACGTAATGAATTTAGGATTAACAACAGCCGAAGAATTCAGGATAGCTGTAATGACACTGTTTTTTAAATACCGTAACCCTTCTTTTTGGTCTTCATACCAGCTCCAGATATCTTCTATTGATTTTTTCGATTCTGATAATGACACTCTAGCCATTTGATAATTCTTGAATTGCTGACTTAAAAGATTCTTCAGTTACATCCCAGTATTTTAGTCTTGGGGTTCTTTTTGCAAATTTCCACTGGTTCCATTCGGGTTCTACAATAAAAGTTTCACCTGCAGGGCCCCGCATATCAATTCTTCCATAAGATCCGATTATCAGCGTTCCGCGGGGTGTGAGGGATATCAGGTCATGGCCCAAATAAAGATCTAAACGAATGGTATTATATTGACCGATATACTCCTCAGTAATGGTGATCTCTTTTTGAGATATAGTTAAGAATCCGCCTTTTTGAAAAGGGTCAAGCCATTCATTTATTTTTCTATAAAAACCATCAATTGATTTTAACCAGGTTTCTTTTCTTTCATCCCAGTTAATTTTGGCATTTTGTTGTTCCTCTTTCTTTTTTAACAGCAGTTCATCGAAGGAATCTACTAATTCAGCTTTTAAAACGTCTTTCAGATCAATGAGAGTTGCCAACTGTCTCATTCCTGTATAATCTTCCTTATCCATCAATGATTTGAATTCTATTAATTGCGGCGAGCGAACTAAATAATAGCTGGCAGGTTCATCCGGGAAGAAATCACTTATTATTCCATATTCAACTTTTCCGCTTTTAAGCGTGTATTTGCTATGCCTGTTGTGGGATGTACTATTTAAGTATTCTGTTTTGGTCATGTTGTCAAAATTAACAGACAGTGAAATATATCAATGCGAAATAAACTTAATTGAAATGTTTTTTCACTTAAACCTGCTGCTCACTACCAGTTCCTTACTCCCCGCCTCATACTTATAAAACCCTTCCCCGCTTTTTGCCCCCAGCTTACCGGCTGTCACCATGTTCACCAGTAAAGGGCAGGGCGCATATTTAGGATTGCCAAAGCCGTCGTGCAATACATGCAGAATAGAATGGCAAACGTCCAAACCGATAAAGTCCGCCAGTTGTAAAGGCCCCATCGGGTGAGCCATACCCAGTTTCATTACCGTATCAATTTCTTCTACACCCGCTACGCCTTCATATAAACTATAAATGGCTTCATTGATCATGGGCATTAAAATACGGTTAGCGATAAAGCCGGGATAATCATTCACCACGCAGGGTATCTTGCCGAGTTGCCTGCTTATCTCAACAATTTTACCGGTTACTTCTTTATCGGTCGCGTACCCATTGATTATTTCTACCAGCTTCATCACCGCACAGGATTCATAAAGTGCATGCCTATCACTTTACTGGCGCGGCCAGTCACCGCCGCTATTTTCGTAATAGAAATAGAAGAAGTATTGGTAGCCAGTATAGCTTCTTTTGGCGCGAGGGCATCTATTTGCCCAAATATCTCCAGCTTTAATTTTGTATTTTCTGTAGCCGCTTCGACAACCAGTTCAGCATTTTTTACTCCTTCGGCCATATTGGAATGAGGGGTAATATTTGCCAATGCCGTTTTCTTTTGTTCTTCCGTGGCTATGCCTTTGGCAATCTGCCGGTCAAAATTCTTACTGATATTACTCAGGGCCCTGTCCAGTTGAGCCGGCGATACATCTACGATATTTACTTTATAACCCGCCTGTGCAAAAACGTGGGCAATGCCATTGCCCATGGTGCCTGCACCGATGACGGAAACTGTCTGAACCATGATTAGGATTTATGTGATTATTAAGAACCGAGCTTGCAAGTTAAATGATTTCAGGACTAAGAGAAAAGGAGAAAGATAAACAGCAGGAATAGCCGGCTAATTGATCGTAAACGCGGTAGTTCAGATGTCCCGGGGGGTATTTTCTTCTATCAAAATACGATACTACCTGGTATCCCTGTCAATGGCAATCCCGAAAATCCAGGTGCAGGTTATTTATTCTTAAAATCCCCCGTTTCCACGCCTGTATAAAATCGGCCCATGCAGCGGGATTGAAGATATTCATGGGAGGTACCTGGCCGGAATAAACGGCTTTTTTCGCAATATTGTTGAACTGCATAGCAGTGGCTTCGCGACCATCGCCGGGCGTCGTTTTCATTAAGATACGCCGGGTAGTCGCATCCGTATTTCTCCGGGCTATTTCAATATCATCGTCGGGGACTTTGGTGTTGACAAAATCACGCGCAAACTGCTCGGGCGTTGGCCGCGGTTTAATGATAGTGGCCGGCAAATACACGGTATCCTGCACCATAACTGCACTACGCTGTATTGGTTGCCGTCTAAATTACGGGGTATGAGAATTGTTTTGGATTTATAACTTACGTGGGTAAACTCAACTTCATCACCTTTTAATACTACGATAGAAAAAACACCATCATTGTTGGTGATCGTTCCCCGGTTTTGGCCCTTTACCATGATGCTTATTGCCGGGATGCCGACAAGACTATCTGCCGTCATGATGACCCCATATAACTGTACTACAGAATCACGGGCTGTTTCAAACTGTGCTTTGGCAGTAACAGGGATAATAAAAAGCACAATGGCAGTATAGAGTAAAAATTTCTTCATCGGGGCTTCAAAAATAAGTACAAGTTGCGTAAATAAGCCAACAAAATAGGGTATGGAGTGTTTACCTTTGCAGCCTGAATTCTAATTTAACATAAGCTTTGAATATGACGGAAGAAAAAATACTGGAAGCCCTCAGAAATGTGCAGGAACCGGACCTCGGAAAGGATATCGTAACCCTCAATATGGTAAAGGATATCGTGATCGAAAAGTACTATGTTTCCTTTACAGTGGTGCTGACAACGCCTGCCTGCCCGATGAAGGATCAGATCAAAATGCCTGTATCAATGCCGTTAAGTTGCTGGTGAATAAAGATGCCGTGGTGAAAGTGAATTTTACTTCCAATACGACTACAGGCGTACGGATGATAAGGCTGTTTTGTCTAAAGTAAAAAATATTATTGCTGTAGTGAGCGGCAAAGGCGGCGTGGGAAAATCTACCGTAGCTGCTAACCTCGCGCCCTGGCGATTGCAAAAAGTGGTGCCAAAGTAGGTTTGATGGACGCAGATATTTATGGGCCCAGCGTACCTATCATGTTTGGCGTTCGTGGTGAAAGACCCTTGATGATCGAAGTGA
The DNA here is from genome assembly GCA_037200265.1 of Bacteroidota bacterium. Classification (GTDB taxonomy): domain Bacteria; phylum Bacteroidota; class Bacteroidia; order Chitinophagales; family Chitinophagaceae; genus VBAT01. The sequence continues at coordinate 36,244 of JBBCIL010000018.1, read as the reverse complement.
ATGGAAAAGGAATGATCGCTCCTTTGGAAAGATATGGCATCAAGCTGATCAGTATTGGTTTACTGGTGGATGAAAAAAGTGCTGTAGTATGGAGAGGGCCGATGGCCAGCAGCGCCATACGGCAATTTATTACAGACGTATATTGGGATGAACTCGATTACCTCATCGTTGATATGCCACCGGGCACGGGTGATATACATCTTACATTGATGCAAACGGTTCCTGTCACCGGCGCTGTTATCGTAACCACGCCGCAGATGTGGCGCTGGCGGATGCAAAAAAAGGCATTGCCATGTTTGCCCAGGCTCAACTGATGTACCGGTTATAGGACTAGTGGAGAATATGAGTTACTTCACCCCGGCGGAATTACCCGATAAGAAGTACTATATTTTTGGAAAAGAAGGCGGTAAGCGCCTGGCGGATGAGTATGATCTTCCTTTTCTCGGACAAATACCATTGGTAGAAAGTATACGCGAAGGCGGTGATATCGGCATACCATTGATGATAAGTGATGATGAGATCACTAAAAAAGCATTTGAAGAGTTTGCAGCGCATGTAGTGAGAAGCATTGCTATGCGCAACGCTGATATGGATACGGCAAGAGTGGTAGAGACTGTCGGCTGATCCTGAAGAATTTTGTTGCAAATAAAAGAGGCTGTCTTTTCAGGCAGCCTCTTTTTATACGGATAAGGGTAAGCAAGCAATCATACTATAGTAAAACCAACCCAGCGATAAGCTGATGATATGAATTACAGTTTTCGGGTGAACGATAAACCCATTGTAATTGAATGACTGTAATCAGGATAGCTGTAAAGGTTAAATACATTCCTGGTTTCTTTATTCTTTTTATTCATTACAAGATTAAGAACGCTGGTAACAAGGGTAGTAGTTCCCAATGCAATATTTGCGTAGGATAAATTATTCTGTTTTTTGTAAGAAGTAATGGTCTGGCCTCCGTTTATCCAGTACTGTGTCGTTGTTTTTTTAACAGCAGTCGCTCCCATGATAATTTGTCCTGTACCGGTAATAAACCCGAGGTATGATAAGACGAGGCTTTGTTTTCCCCGGCTTGACAGGTTAGCTATATTGAAAGCGATATTGGCGCCTCCCATAAGCGCTGAGGACACGCCATAGCCCGTTTTCACATCAGCAGAATTGGTCACAGTTGTTACCTGGCCGCCATAGGTAGGCTGGATCATCGCGCATTCTTCCAGCGTTAACCCATATTCGTTTGCCCATATGGCTATCGCCGGCTCATTCATATCCAGTAAAAAATCATACTGGTGTTTTGCATTGATCGTTTCGGCGAGTGTACGTCCTTTCGTTTGTTCGATAAGGTAACCCACGGCACAAATAGCTCCGTCAGCATCAATAAAACAGGGCCTTCTTTCACCTGGATAATCTTTGTTTGTTGGGAATTTACCGGCCTCAACGTAGTCATGTAAAACGCCCAGTATTACAGACCGGTTGGCCTGCTGGTCTTTGGTAAGACCCGCGGGAGAAGTACTTCGCAATAACTGTTCTGTATACGAAAGATGGGTTTGGATACGCAGTTGTTCACTGCTTGTCTCACCAGGCGCGATGCCAAAAGCAGCGATATAACTTTGGTCATGTAACAGGGGATTTATTTCCTGTAATTTTTGCTGGGCAAATACGGGTACAGAAATAAATAGCAGGCAGCAGTAAAAGATAATTTTCTTCATAACAATTCGTTTAGCTGCCTGACAACCCGGTCTGTAAAAACGTTGCTTGTTGTGTAAAGGGAATTGGTAATTTGAGTATTGCTGAAATATTTGTTGCTGAAAGATTATACAGCTGTGGTATTTTCGGATGATAATGGGGGATTGGGTATCTTTAAATAATTAAAATATTACAGAACAACTCATAGTCTTTTACATGTACAACCTTCCTTATTTCAAAGAAAAAGATGCAGAAATAGTAAAGCAGTTTATGCGGGAGCATCCTTTTGCTTTTCTTTGCGGTTGTGATGCCCGTAACAGGCCGGTAGCCACCCAGGTGCCTGTTTTTATTGATGAAAAGGACGGCAGGCTGTTCCTGACCGGTCATATGATGAAAAGTACAGATCATCAGAAAGCATTTTTGCATAATCCTGCTGTGCTGGCTGTATTTACCGGGCCGCATACATATGTCAGTGCAAGCTGGTATGAGAATCAGCAACAGGGTTCTACCTGGAACTACATGAGCGTTCATGCCAAAGGAAGTTTGCGCTTTCTCGACGAACAATCCTTGCTGGATGTATTGAGGCGGACAACCAATCATTTTGAGAACAATCCTCATTCGGGCGCGAATTTCGAAAACATACCCGCAGATTATATTGAAAAAATGGTTAAGGCTATTGTCGCGTTTGAAATAGAAGTAAAGGAAATGGATAATGTATTTAAGCTTAGCCAGAACCGGGATGAAAAAAGCTATGATAATATCGCGGAAAAATTAAAAGCACAGGGTGGTGATGGCAAAGAGATCGCAGAACTGATGGAAAAAGGAAAAGGTAAGGTGTTTAACGCATGAGAAATACTCTTTTAATATTACTGCTTTCGCTTATTGCCTGTACGGGTACAAAGCGGGTACAAAATACTTCTTCCATGGAAAAGGAATTTGATAAGCAGGGACACCGCGGTTGCCGCGGCCTGATGCCGGAAAATACTATACAGGCTATGCATACGGCGCTGGATCTGGGGGTGACCACACTGGAAATGGATGTAGTTATCACAAAAGATAAAAAGGTGATACTGTCTCATGAGCAATGGTTCGGTGAAGAAATAACCACGAAGCCGGATGGTACGTATATGGGCGCGAGAGAAGAAAGGAAGTTCAATATCTACTGGATGACGTATGAGCAGGTGAAGACCTTTGATGTAGGTATGAAGCCTCATCCGCGTTTTCCCCAGCAAAAAAAGATAAAAGCTGTCAAGCCTTTGCTCAGTGATGTGATAGACAGTGTAAGTGAGTATATGAAAACACGCAGGCGGCCTTTCCCTTATTATAATATTGAAACCAAGAGTGATCCTGAATTTGATGGTGTCTTTCAGCCGAAGCCGGAAGAGTTTATAGAACTGCTGATGGGCGTGATAAAAGAAAAAGGAATAGAAGACCAGGTGATCATTCAGTCTTTTGATTTCAGGACCCTGCAATACCTGCACCAGAAATACCCGCATATCAAAACAGCTATGCTGATTGAAGATTTTGACAAGCGGGGCCTGGATGAACAAATAAAAACCCTCGGATTTATTCCAACTATATATAGTCCCGCCCAGGAACTGGTGGATGAAAAGCTGGTAAAGAAATGCCATGCACAGAATATCAAAGTGATTCCGTGGACGGTGAATGAAAAAGAAAAGATCGGAGAGTTAAAGAAGATAGGAGTGGATGGAGTGATTACAGATTACCCCAACCTTTTCAATGAATAGAAAGCAAAAGGAAACGATTTTTAATACGCTTGCTGTTCTTAGTGCTATAGCCGCTCTTTATCATATAGCCGGTATTTTTTATAAAGTAAACGATTCGCCGGTATGGCGGCATAGCTTATTTATTTTCATTAATCTTATTTGTACATATGGCCTGTTGAAAAGACCAGCGTGGTTTGTGTGGTTTTTCTTGTTGCTTCTTTTGCAACAGTTATATAGTCATGGTAGTGATATTATCCGGAGCTGGAAAAATGATCACCCAATAGACTGGATAAGTATAGTAGTAGTGATCTTAATGCCTTTGGCTTTTATTCTCCTGTTAAAGGATAGAACAAGCGTTTCGCGGAAATCAGATGTTTAGCCAGTCTTCAGCATTTTTGTACAATATTTTTTTTGCAGCCTTTTTGCCGAGCTTCATTTTTTCAACCAGTTTACCCGGGTGATGTTCGCCCAATGGAAAAGGGTAATCACTGCCGAGGCAAATTTTGTCTTCTCCCATTACATCTATTAAATAAGCCATGGCCTTTTCATCATGTACTAAACTGTCTACCCAGAATTTTCCAATATAGTCACGCGGGTTGGTGGCGCTATCAACGGCTACAAGATCAGGCCGTACATCAAAACCATGTTCGATCCTTCCGATCGTAAAGGGAAATGAACCGCCGCCATGTGCAAAAGCCACTCTTAATTTGGGAAACGCTTCAAACACACCGCCGAATATCAGGGAGCAGATCGCCCTTGATGTTTCTGCAGGCATTCCTACCAGCCAGGGCAGCCAGTATTTCTGCATCTGGTTTTCACCCATCATCTCCCAGGGATGAACGAATAAAGCACAACCCAGTTCTTCAGCCGCTTTATAAAAAGGAAAGAACTCTTTTTCAGACAGATTTTTTGCCATTGATATTGGAACCGATTTCCAGTCCCGGCATTTTTAGTTCTTTTACACAACGTTCCATTTCTTTAATGGCCAGGTCAACATCCTGTAAAGGCGCAGTTCCTAAGCCGATAAAACGTTTTGGTTCTTTGGCGGCTGTTTCGGCAATATGATCATTAAAGAAACGGGAAGTCTCCAGGCCATCAGCCGGCTTTGCCCAGTAGTTAAACAGTACCGGGATAGTTGACAATACCTGTACTGTCACATCTGTTTCGTCCATTTCTTTTTTCCGGAGATCTTCTTTAAAGCAGTTTTCTTCTACAACGCGAAATAGTTTATCACCTTTCATCATGCAGGCTTCACAGTTCCTGTGTTCGAGATGAATAAATTCTCCGTAGCCAAACTTTTGGGTCCAGTTAGGCATGTGGCCGGGCATGATGTGAGTGTGGATGTCAATTTTCATTGTTGAGAGAGGAACGCTGATTCTTAAGATTGTTATGATTTGTTTATGATATTTGCATTTATTTGAAAATGCTTTGAAATCAAAAGTAATCTAACTTGGGCTGATTGGGAAGGGGACGCTGATTTTTATGATGGTTATGATTGTTTATGATCTTTGAACTCATTCGAAAATACTTTTCTTTTGAACTGGGTTTATTGCCGAAATTCAAAAGTAGCCCGACTTCAATTTCTGTAGCTTTTAAATAATTTACTAATTGCGCTTCGTTCTCTTCGCATAAAGCCGCTGCTGCTTTATTTTCAACAATAACACACTTGTTGACGATAATGTCTGAAATGTAAAAGCCTACTTCATAATTGTCATAATACACACGAACAGGGAAATTAGGGATACATTCAAGGCCCATCTTCCGGAGTTCTATAACCAGGGCATTCTGGTACACTTTTTCCAGGAATCCATATCTCAATTTATTATATACCTTAAAAAAGGCTTTTATGATCTGTGAAGTAATATCCGAATGAAGATAGTTGTCAGCCATAAGTAGATTCTTAAAAAATCATAACAATCTTAAGAATCAGCGTTCAATCTACCATCGTTTTTAAACGGTTAAAGAATAGAAAAAAACATTACAATTTTTTAACCGGCGGCTCCATCACTGTCCCGCATTTTTTACAAGTACGCAGTTCCGTACTTCCCCAGAATCTTTCCATTACCGGCGGCAATTGTTTTACAATATCTTTTACAAACAATACATCTTCATGCAGTTTATTGCCGCAGTTTTCACAAAACCAGAGAAAAGCATCTTTCTCATCTTCCTCATCTTCTCTTACTTTTTCGATCACCAGTCCGACAGTATTGGGACCACGTTGCGGTGAGTGCGGCGTTTTTGGCGGCAGCAGGAACATATCCCCTTCATGGATAGGGATTGATTTCGGTACGCCATCATCAATTATTTTTAATACAATATTTCCTTCTACCTGGTAATACAATTCTTCGCTTTCGTTATAATGATAATCTTTACGGGCATTAGGACCGCCAACCACCATCACGATAAAATTTTCAGCGTCTTTATATATGCACTGGTTGCCCACCGGCGGTTTCAGCAGATCACGGTGTTCGTCTATCCATTTTTTCAGGTTAAAAGGAGGCATTACGGCCATAGCGGTATAATTTAATAAGTTTATTTGTCAGTTATGCTGCTCAAAGCGGCTCATTCCCGGTTTATTTCTGATATCCAGAATGCAGGAAGATTCTCCTCTTTAAAATCATTGACAACAGCATCAACCGGTATTTTCCTGGTGCGGAAAATTTTAATGGTATACATTTTTTCTTCTGAAAAGAAATCCCTTCCGTGCATTTCAGGGCATGTCATGATAAGAATAATTTTTTTTCCTGCGGGATCAAAGCTGCTGGCTACCATCTCAAATTTTTGCCCAAGACCCCACGAAACGATTCCGCAATCAGGTGCGTAGCCTTTTTTCAGCAATTTTGCTTTCACCACATAAGATGATGTATCAGCAGGCTGAACTGTTTGTCCCCCGGAAACAAATGCCATAAGAAGTAAACATGCAATGAGAGATAATTTCATGGAATGTCTTTCACAACTGTAACGGAAATTACAACTTTTTACTTAGGTTTGAGTTTATGAATCTGTCACTGGAAGGCAAGTATGCTGTCGTTTGCGGAAGTACGCAGGGAATCGGGTTAGCCATTGCGGAAGAACTGGCTTTGCTTGGAGCCAGTTGTACGCTGGTAGCAAGAAATGAAGAGTCATTGAAAGCTGCTGTTCATTCGTTAGATATCGCTTTGCGGCAGGAGCATGGTTATCTTGTAGCCGATTTTAGTAAGCCCGAAGAATTGAAAAAGATCATTGCTGCGCATGTTCAGCAGCACCCCGTTCATATTCTTATCAACAATACAGGCGGCCCTGCCGGTGGCCCGATCACGGAAGCGACTGAAGAAGCGTTCTTACATACATTCAATCAACACCTGATTTGTAATCATATTTTGACAAAGGCAGTTATCCCTTCTATGAAAAAAGATAGCTATGGCCGTATTGTCAATATCATTTCTACTTCTGTAAAGATCCCGCTGAAGAACCTGGGAGTATCCAATACGATCCGGGGGGCGGTGGCAAGCTGGGCCAAAACAATGGCTAATGAACTGGGAGAATTTAATATTACAGTGAACAATATACTACCCGGTTTCACCCGCACACAACGCTTAGACACACTCATTACTAATATCGCAGCCTCCAGGAAGATCACAACGGAAGAAGTGGAAAAGGAAATGCAGCAGGAAGTACCGGTAAAACGTTTTGGTGAAGCCGGCGAGATCGCTGCCATGGCGGCATTCCTGGCATCGCCGGCAGCTTCGTATATAAACGGGGTGAACATTCCTGTAGACGGCGGAAGAACAGGAAGCATGTAATTCCTCAAACAGTTAAAAATGAATTTGCCAGGTTATAGTAATATCGAAAATTTTATTGGTGGTATCTTTCAGCCACCACGGTCGGGAAATTATATTGACAATATAAATCCCGCTACCGGCGAGACCATTGGAAAAATTCCGGATAGCAACGGAAAAGACATTGACGAAGCGGTGAGTGCGGCGAAAAAAGCATTCCCTGCATGGTCAGTAACGCCGGTTGAAAAACGGTTTCAATTGTTAAACCGGATTGCAGAGCTTATTGATGAACACCTGGATGAACTGGCATTGGCGGAACAAATGATAATGGTAAGCCGCTATGGTTAAGTAAGAAAGCAGATATACCAAGAGCTTCTGCCAACTTCCGTTTTTTGCAACCGGTATCATGCATTTTGCAGCAGAGAGCCATAGCATGGAAGATAAAGCGGTTAATTATACTTTGCGCCAGCCAGTAGGTATAGTCGGCTGTATTTCTCCCTGGAACCTTCCTTTGTATTTATTTACCTGGAAGATAGCGCCTGCACTTGCGGCGGGTAATTGCGTCATAGCAAAACCGTCGGAAGTGACACCTGTCACCGCTTACCTTCTTTCCCATATCTGTAAAAAAGCAGGATTGCCCGATGGAGTATTGAATATCCTGCATGGTACCGGTAGCGTGACCGGTGAGGCCATCATTAAGCATCCGGATGTGAAAGCTATTTCTTTTACAGGCAGCACCAGAGCAGGAGAAAGGATCGCATCCCTGGCGGCGCCGAAGTTTAAAAAATTATCATTGGAACTGGGAGGTAAGAATCCCAATATTATTTTTGCGGATTGCAACTGGGATGAAATGATGAGGACGTCTGTCCAGTCTTCTTTTAGCAACCAGGGCGAAATATGTTTATGTGGCAGCCGGATATTGATCGAAGAAAGCATTTATGAAAAATTCAAAAAGGAATTTGCAGAAAGAACAAAGCAACTGAAAGTGGGTGACCCGCTGGAAGAGAATACCCGGCAGGGCGCTATTGTAAGTAAGGTTCATTTTGATAAGATCAACCGTTGTATTGATATTGCCAGGCAGGAAGGAGGAAAGATAATATGCGGCGGCAACCCGGTACAACTGGCGGGTCGTTGCGCCAATGGTTATTTTATTGAGCCGGCTATTATAGAAGGCCTGGGCCGGATTGCCAGACCAACCAGGAAGAGATATTCGGTCCCGTTGTTACGCTGCAATCATTCAAAACAGAAGAGGAAGCATTGCAACTGGCGAATGCGAGCAGCTATGGCCTTGCGGCTACTATCTGGACACAGGATATTTCAAAAGCAAATCGTGTAGCGGCAAAAACGGAAAGCGGTATTATCTGGGTAAATTGCTGGCTGCTTCGTGATCTGCGGACTCCGTTTGGCGGATTAAAGAACAGCGGTGTTGGCAGGGAAGGCGGCTGGGAAGCGTTACGGTTTTTTACAGAAACAAAAAATGTTTGTATTCAGTTATGATAAGATTAATGGCGGTTGCGTTTGTAATTTTTTTAGTATCCTGTAAGAATAAAAACATTCAAACTATGATAAAGGATGCTGACAGGATAGAAGTAATAGATATGGAAACTAATTTTTCGCACACTGATACGGCTGCGACGATAGTACAGGGGTTTAAAGAGGTGCTGCATGGTAAGCCTGAACGGACTGATTGCCCTGTACAGGGAACCGTCCTATTTAAAAAAGGTGATAAGACAAGGTTGCAGGCAGGTTATTATAAAGATGCATCGGCCTGTAATTTTTTGGTAGTGGATGATGGCAGCGGAAAGAAAGGATATCGTTTAGATCATAATACATTAACCTACCTGGGACTTTATTTCCAGGAGCTGAAAAAGAAACACTATGCCAAACCCCATTAGTACGGGCAATGCGGCTACACCTTTGGGAGCCTATCCGCATGCAAGAAGAGTTGGCGACCTGCTTTTTCTTTCCGGTATCGGGCCAAGAAATGCTGCTGATAATTCTATTCCCGGACTGGAACTGGATGCAGACGGTAATATTGTGAAATATGATATCACTTCAGAATGTCATGCTGTATTCGCCAATGTAAAAGCCGTATTGGAAGCCGGTGGCAGCAGTTGGGATAAGATCGTTGACGTAACCGTGTTTCTTACCAATATGAAAAAAGATTTTCCTGTCTATAATAAAATATACGGTGAGTATTTTAAAGATGTGCAGGCATGCCGCACAACAGTAGAGGTGAAAAGCCTGCCTGCGCCTATTTCGATAGAATTGAAAGTGATCGCTACAATAAGTTAGTGGGAGGTTGAAAGGTAGAGATTAGATGCCAGGTGTCTCAAACGTTTACATCCGCTACAAACGAATAGTATGAGTTTTGAAAATACATTGGAATTTGCCAAAAGCCTTGATGGGAATGATCCTTTAAAAGAGTTTCGTAAACGATTTTATATTCCACAACATAACGATAAGGATTGCATTTATCTTACCGGTAATTCTCTTGGTCTTCAGCCAAAGACTGTCAAAGAGTACGTAAACCAGGAACTGGATGACTGGGCGAAACTGGGAGTAGAAGGACATTTTCATGCAAAGAACCCATGGATGCCTTATCATGAGATTTTCCCTAAGCAATTATCAGCCATCATCGGATGCCTGCCGCATGAAGTAGTGGTGATGAACCAGCTTACGGTGAACCTGCATTTGCTGATGGTAAGTTTTTACCGCCCGTCGAAAGAAAGATATAAGATCATCTGCGAAGCCAAAGCATTTCCATCCGATCAGTATGCGTTTGAATCGCAGGCAAGATACCATGGCTTTGACCCGGATGAAGCGGTCATTGAAGTTGCCCCGCGTGAAGGAGAGCATACTTTGCAAACAGAAGATATCATAGCCGCTATTCAGCAACATGGAGAAAGTGTCGCAGTAGTGTTGTTTGGTGGGGTGAATTATTACACAGGTCAGTATTTTGATATAGAGGCGATCACTGACGCAGCGCATAAGGTGGGCGCTTATGCAGGATTTGACCTGGCGCATGCAGCCGGTAATGTGGTATTGCAACTGAATGCCTGGCATGTTGACTTTGCCTGCTGGTGTTCTTACAAATACCTGAACAGCGGTCCGGCGGAGTAGCCGGTATATATATTAACGAACAGCATGCGGTTAATAAAGACATGCCGCGTTTTGCGGGCTGGTGGGGTTATACCAAAGAACCCGTTTCAAAATGGAGAAAGGGTTTGAACCGATACAAACCGCCGAAGGATGGCAGTTGAGCAATGCGCCTGTACTATCAATGGCAGCTCATAAGGCATCGCTGGATATTTTTGAAGAAGCCGGTATGGACAGGCTTCATGCAAAAAGAAAAAAACTCTCCGGCTATTTGCATTATATACTGAACGGTATTAATAGCGGGCAAACCGAAAAAATAATAGAGATCATTACACCGCCGGAGGAAAGAGAGAGGGGTTGCCAGCCAGTTTCCATACTGATGCTCCAAAAAGGAAAAGAAGTATTCAGTGAACTAACGAGGCAGGGAGTTGTAGCAGATTGGCGTGAGCCCAATGTGATCCGCGTAGCGCCGGTGCCGCTTTACAATACATTTGAGGATGTATGGAAGTTTGGCGAGATCGTCAGGGAAGCGATCAGCAGGATTTAAATGATTACAGCAAAATGAAGAAAGATATTACGATAGTCGGGGCGGGTCTTGTAGGATCTCTTTTGTCAATTTATCTTTCCAAAAGAGGATATCAAGTAAAAGTATTTGAACGAAGGGGCGACATGCGCAAAGAATCAATGATGGCAGGCCGCTCGATCAATCTTGCGCTGAGCGATCGTGGTATTAAAGCGCTGGAAGAAGTGGGTATTATGGATGCCATACGGGAAATAGCCATCCCGATGCATGGCCGCTTCATTCATAATATAGATGGCACAACGAATTTTCAGCCTTATGGTAAACAGGGGCAATTCATCAATTCCGTTTCGAGAGGGGAGTTGAATAAAAAACTGATGGACCTGGCGGAGCAGGAAGGAGCAGAAATTCATTTTGATCACAAATGTTCTTCCATTGACTGGAAAACCAATACGATCACTTTTGAACTTCCCGGACATCCACTCACCACTCATCACTCACCACTCATTTTCGGTTCCGACGGAGCTTATTCCACAGCCAGGCTACAACACCAGTTGCAGCATGACAGGTTTCAATACCAGCAGTATTATATTGATTATGGATATAAAGAGCTAACTATCCCGCCGGGTACAGATGGACATTTCCGTATGGAGAAAAATGCCCTTCACATCTGGCCGAGAGGAAATTATATGCTGATCGCTTTACCCAATACAGATGGCAGTTTTACCTGTACATTGTTCTTTCCTTTTGAAGGCGAAACTTCTTTTGCTTCCATTGATACAAAAGACAAACTCAGGCTATTCTTTGAAAAGACATTTACAGATGTACTGGCGCTGATGCCTTCGCTGGAAGAGGAATTTTTTACTAATCCTGTTTCCTCCCTCGTGACAGTGAAATGCTATCCCTGGATAAGAGAAGATAAATTTGCGCTGATCGGTGATGCGGCTCATGCCATCGTTCCTTTTTTCGGGCAGGGAATGAACTGCGGGTTTGAGGATTGTTCGGTGCTGAATGGTCTTATAGATGAGCATGGTGAAGACTGGTCAGCTATTTTATCCCGGTACCAGCAATTACGAAAGCCCGATGGAGATGCGATTGCCGGACTGGCGCTGAATAATTTTACCGAAATGAGAGATAAGGTCGCAGACCCGAAATTTTTACTGCAAAAAAAGATAGAAGCAAAGCTTCATGAAAAATACCCGGATAAATGGATACCTGCTTATTCGCAGGTGACGTTTAGTCCGCAGATACGCTACTCTGATGCTTTACAAAATGCTATCCGGCAGGAGGCGATCATGCAGGAGATAATGGCAAATCCGGCTATCAATGAACGATGGGATGATGATATGCTGCATCAAAAGATCATTCATCAATTAACTGTTTAAGATGGAAGCCGGAGGTTCTTAATATCTAACCTCCATTTTCAGTTTTCAAACTGTATTTTTGCCGCATGACCCGCCAGCAACTCGTCACACAGATCCAGCAAAAGAAATCATATCTCTGTGTTGGTTTGGATACCGACATAACACTAATTCCCCGGCATCTTTTATCAGCACCCGACCCGGTATTTGCGTTTAATAAGGCTATCATTGATGCTACAAAAGATCTTTGCGTAGCCTACAAGATCAATACTGCCTTTTATGAAGCGTTAGGGTTGAAAGGGTGGGATGCTATGGAGAAAACGGTTCATTATATCGGTGATCATCATTTCAAAATTGCTGATGCCAAAAGAGGCGATATCGGCAATACCTCTTCTCAATATGCAAAAGCGTTTTTCGAAAACATGCCATTTGATTCGGTAACTGTAGCTCCTATATGGGAGAGGATAGCGTGAAGCCTTTTTTGCAATATGCAGGCAAATGGGCTGTTGTTTTAGGATTAACCTCTAATAAGGGCGCATCAGACTTTGAATTAAAAAGAGTAGTAAACAGGACAGAGATACTGGAAGAAGGTGTGCATATAACGAAAGAGCATACTTCTTACTTATATGAATCCGTTTTGAAAACAGTCTCCACCTGGGGTAGCCCGGAAAACCTGATGTTCGTTGTCGGCGCTACACAAGCCGAAGAATTTACCAATATCAGAAAACTAACACCCGGTCATTTTTACCTGGTTCCCGGCGTTGGACACAGGGCGGTAGTCTGAAAGAGATTTCTGAGAAAGCAATGAATAAAGATTGCGGACTATTAGTCAATGCCAGCCGTGCCATTATATATGCTTCATCTAAAGAAGATTTTGCAGAGCAGGCCAGGATCGTGGCCGGACAGTATCAGCAGGAAATGAAACATTACCTGGCTGATTTTTAAAAATAAGTTTCCTTTATCTTTATTTCCCTTTATAAAAATTTGTTCTGCATGAAAAAACTATTCAATGTAACTGGTATTATTTTTTTTTGCTATTGCTGTATCAGCACAGTCACCTGCTGAAAAAGCGAATTACCAGTTAGCTTCCAGGTTCTCTTCCAAAAAGATCGAAAAACTTGTATTCAGCACAACCGTTGATCCGCATTGGCTAAAAAAATCAGACCGCTTCTGGTATGTGTATGAAACGCCTTCCGGAAAAAAATGGTATATCGTTGATCCGGTCAAAGGAGAAAAGAAAGTGATGTTTGACAATGCGAAGCTGGCTGCTGAACTGACCAAAATTGTAAAAGACCCTTTCGACGCACAGCACCTCCTGATTGACAGCCTCCGGTTTGTAAAAGATGAGAACTGGATACAATTCGAAGTGAAAAGTACACTGGAAGTCGAGAAAAAAGATACAGCGGCTAAAAAAGACGGTGTATCAAAAAAGGATTCTGCTGGTAAAAAAGCGGTAGCGCCTCCTGTCAAAGAAAAGAAGACATTTTATTTTGAATATAATCTTACAACCGGTGAACTGGTAGAACTGACTGATTTCAAAAAACCAAAACGAAATCCCAGGTGGGCTTCGATCTCTCCTGACGGGCAAACGATCGTGTTTGCCAAAAACTTCAACCTGTACTGGATGGATAAGGTGAACTATGAAAAAGCATTGCAGAATGAAGAAGACAGTACTATTGTTCAGAAGGCGCTGACAACAGACGGTGTTGATTATTACGAATATGGTAATTCACAGAATGAGACAAACGTTGATAAAGAAAAAAATAAGAACAAACGAAAGCCGGCTTTTATTTTCTGGTCCCCGGACTCAAAACACTTTGCTATTGACCGTACCGATGCCAGGAATGTAAAAGATCTGTGGGTGATCAACAGTATCGCTGAACCACGCCCAACACTGGAAACATATAAATATATGATGCCCGGAGAAAAGGAAGCGCCTGTTGAGCATATCCTTTTATTTGATATGGTGTCAAAAACACAAAAAGAACTGGACATAAAACAGTTCAAGGACCAGGACGTGTCTTTGTGGTCTGCGCCGGCCCTTTTAAGTACACGGGATGATGACTGGAGGCCTCTGTTATGGCTCGGAACAAATGAAAAGTTTTATTTTAACCGTACAAGCCGTGATCTTAAGAAGATAGATGCCTGTGAAGTGGATATCAGCACCGGCGCCGTAAAATTATTGATCGAAGAAAGAATGAATACGTATGTTGAAGTAAGAAGACTGGGGTTGGTCAGCAACGGCAGCGAACTGATCGAATGGAGTGAGCGTGACGGCTGGGCGCATTTTTTACCTCTATGATGGGAAAGGGATATTAAAGAACCAGATCACTTCAGGATCTTTTCATTGCGAGGATATTGTAAGTATTGATGATAAGAAACGGGTATTATATTTTACAGCCAATGGCAGGGAGCCTGACGAAGACCCGTATTACCTGCACCTGTACCGCGTAAATTTTGACGGAACAGGATTGCGTTTGCTGAATCCCGGGGAATTTGAACATTCGATGAGCCTGAATGATAGTAAGCTTTTTTTCGTTGACAATTATTCGAGGGTAAATGCAGGCCCGCGGTCTTCTTTGTTTAATTCAGAAGGGAAGAAGATCATTGACCTGGAAACAGCTGACCTTAGTTCTTTATTTGCCGCAGGATATAAGTTTCCGCAAATATTTAAAGTAAAAGCAGATGATGGCATCACCGATCTGTACGGTGTGATGTATAAGCCGTATAATTTTGACAGCACAAAAAAATACCCGGTCGTTGAGTATGTATATCCCGGCCCGCAAACAGAAGCGGTGAATAAAGCGTTTAGTGTTCCGAACCCAAGAACGGATCGTATAGCGCAGATCGGTTTGATAGTAGTGACGGTGGGTAACAGGGGAGGTCATCCCAGCCGTTCCAAATGGTACCATAATTATGGGTATGGCAACCTGAGAGATTATGGATTGGCTGATAAGAAAGCTGCTATCGAACAGTTAGCAGACAGCTATTCGTATATTGATATAAACCGCGTGGGTATTCATGGTCACTCTGGCGGCGGTTTTATGAGTACGGCTGCCATGCTGGTATACCCTGATTTTTTTAAAGTAGCGGTATCCTCTTCCGGTAATCATGACAACAGCATTTATAACCGCTGGTGGAGCGAAAAGCATCATGGCGTAAAAGAATCAATCAGCGAAAAAGGCGACACTTCTTTTCTTTATAATATTGAAAAGAATCCTGAACTGGCCAAAAACCTCAAAGGACATTTATTGCTGACAACGGGTGATATTGACAATAATGTAAATCCCGCCAATACGATCAGGCTTGTCAACGCCCTGATAAAAGCAAATAAGCGTTTCGATATATCCATTCTTCCCGGTCAGCGGCATGCGTATGCTGACATGACAGAATATTTTTTCTGGGAGCTGGCCGATTATTATGCAAGATGGTTGCTGGGTGATTTTTCGCAGCCGGTAGATATAATGGAAATGAACCGGGAAGTAGAACAATCAGGGCCGAAGAAAAGATAAGGCCGGGTACGACCAGGTAAATCATGGAATGGCGGAGCGCGGATAATGATTTTATAAGAGGAGGAAGAAGTTTTGGAACACAAAGACACGGAGGGAAACTTATTATTAATCTTTGTGCCTCCGTGTCTTTGTGTTCCAAAACAGGAGGAATATGAAAATACCAGGATAAATAGCAGGCAGTAGAGAAAAACTTTACTGAAACCCCATTGAATAAAGCAATAGAAATAAACATGCAAATTGCATGAATACAAAGAAGCCGTTGTATTTCAATAAAGCCTGATTGGGAAAATAGGAGGATAAATAGCAGGCAGGCAAAGAGAACAAACTTTCCAATACCTTTGCAGCAATATTAAACTGATCCCGGTAGCTACCGGGACTAAACTCTTACATTGCTATGGCTGCCCGTACAGATAATTTTATTAGCCCCGATTATTTCCAGGTAGATGAACTGTTAACCGGGGAGCAGAAGCTTATCCGCGAATCTGTTCGCAGTTATGTGAAAAAAGAAATATCTCCCATCATTGAAGATTATGCACAGAAAGCAGAATTTCCCCAGCAAATTGTAAAACAATTAGGTGACTTGGGTTGCTTTGGCCCGACCGTACCTGTTGAATATGGCGGCGGCGGCCTCGATTATATTTCTTATGGCCTGATGATGCAGGAGCTGGAACGTGGCGATAGCGGTGTTCGTTCTACCGCATCCGTACAGGGTTCATTGGTAATGTTTCCTATTTATGCGTATGGCAGCGAGGAGCAGCGTAAAAAATATTTGCCCAAACTGGCAAGTGGCGAATGGCTGGGTTGTTTTGGATTGACGGAACCGAATCATGGCAGCGATCCATCGAGCATGCTGACGAATTTTAAAGACGCCGGTGATCATGTGATATTGAACGGGGCGAAGATGTGGATCAGTAATGCGCCTTTTTCACAGGTAGCCGTAGTATGGGCGAAGAATGAACAGGGTGAGATACAGGGTTTGATCGTAGAAAGAGGTATGGAAGGATTCAGCACACCGACCACGCATGGTAAATGGAGCCTTCGTGCATCGGCTACCGGCGAACTGGTCTTTGATAATGTAAAAGTACCGAAGCAGAATATTTTCCCGAATGTAAAAGGATTGAAAGGGCCATTGGATGCCTGACAAAAGCCAGATATGGTATTGCCTGGGGTGCTATCGGCGCTGCTATGGATTGTTATGATACAGCGTTACGCTACAGCCAGGAAAGAGAACAGTTCGGCCGGCCTATCGGTGGTTTTCAATTGCAGCAAAAGAAACTGGCCGAGATGGTGACTGAGATCACAAAGGCGCAGTTACTGAACTGGCGGCTGGGTGTATTAATGAATGAAGGCAGGGCTACTCCGCAGCAGGTGAGTATGGCCAAACGAAATGCCTGTGAAATAGCGACGAATATCTGCCGTGATGCAAGGCAAATGCTGGGTGGTATGGGTATCACCGGCGAATATCCCGTGATGCGCCATATGATGAACTTGGAAAGTGTGATCACTTACGAAGGCACGCATGATATTCATTTGCTGATAACGGGAATGGATGTGACAGGGTTTAATGCTTTTAAATGAAGTCCGGAAGTCAGAAAGACCGGAAGTCCGGAAGACTATACAATTACCGGAATGATTCTTCCGGACTTCCGGACTTTCGGTCTTCCGGTCTTCCGGTCTTTCGGTCTTTCGGTCTTTCCAATTAAAATAAATTACATGAAGATATTCCTCATTGGCTTCATGGGCTCCGGTAAAACACACTGGGGACAGCAACTGAGTAAGAAGCTCAGCATTCCTTCTTTTGACCTGGATGAACAGGTAGTGAATTCCGAAGGGATATCTATCAATGAAATATTTGACAGGTACGGGGAGGAGTATTTCCGCTTAAAGGAAAAAGGCACGCTGCATATCATTACCGAAAGCCATTCTTCTTTTGTTATGGCCTGCGGCGGCGGTTCTCCCTGCTATTACAATAATATTGAGTACATGAACCAATCGGGTACTACTGTATGGATAAATACGCCTGTACAGATCTTATTTAAAAGGCTGCTGCAGGAAAAGAATCACCGGCCTTTGCTGAAAGAACTGAGCAATGAACAACTGATGGGTTTTATTATTAAAAAATTCTCCGACAGGAAGATCTATTATGAACAGGCCGACATAATAATAGATGATGAAGAGATATCACTGGATCATTTTGTAGAAAAGATATTTCATGCTTAAACGTTGAATGTTGGATGTTCGATGTTCGATGTTTCTGATGGTGTAAAGCTACATTTCTATAAGAATATAACTGATTTAAGTAACCTCCAACCTCCAACTTCAAACCTCCAACATTACATATAACAATATGAACAAAAACCACCTCATCGCCGGTTCTCTCTCAGGCGCAATAGCCGTTGCTCTCGGGGCTTTTGGCGCTCATGGATTAAAAAAAATTGTTCCTGCCGAAACGGTGGCCACGTTTCAAACCGGCGTGCAATACCAGATGTATCATTCCCTGGCATTGATACTGGTTGCTGTCCTGTCTGACAAGTTTTCTAATAAATGGATGAAATGGGCAGGCGCCTGTTTTATTGCCGGTATTATTCTTTTCTCCGGTTCTTTATACCTGCTTACTGCTTTAAAAGCTACTGACAAAGTGGGTTTGGATAGCGTTGGGATCATTACACCTTTTGGCGGCTTGTTTTTTATTGCTGGCTGGTTGTTTCTTTTCCTGGGAGCAATAAAAAAGAACTGATCAGAGCGGGAGTGTCAATACCGTAACCGTTCCGTTATTATTTTCAATCTTGTAAGTGCCGCCGATACTTTCCATCCTGCGGGATATATTCTTTAACCCGTTTCCGAATTGCCTGATATTGTTAAGATCAATACCGGTGCCATTATCAGCAATTTTTATGATAAGATCAGGGTCTATCCGGAAGTCAATAGTAATGGTTGATGCCCTGGAATGTTTCAGCGCATTGTTCAGCGTTTCTTTTATGCATAAAAAGATATTGCGCCGTTTATCACCCGTCAATTCCCTGTGCTCGATGACCTCAGGTGTGTTTACCTCGCATTTAATAGGTGTGTTCTCAAAATATTCCAGTGCATAAGCCCGGATATAGGATACCAGGTTATCCAATGTGTCATTTCCGCTGTTCATACTCCAGATGATCGCATTCATTTTGTTAAGCACCTCATCAGCAGAATGTGAGATCTTATCTATTTCAACCGGTGTAGCTTCTTTCATCTTGTTGCGGGCTATCTCGCTCATGAGGCGTATCGCCGTCATGCCTGAGCCCAGTTCATCATGTATATCTGCGGATATCCGTTCTCTTTCCTGTTGCTGCGCTTTAAAGACCGCCAGTTCTTTCTCGTATTCCTTCATCTGGTTGTCGGCTCTTAATCTTTCCCGTTCACGCGCCTCGGCTATCAGTTGCTTTCTGTTTTTATGGTTGAGCGCCATCAGGAAGAATACCAGTTCCAGGAACAACCCCAGCTCATAATAAAAAAGGGATGACCTGAAAAAACCGGGTAATTGCCTGGCAATGCCATATGCCATGATGATCGTCTGGGAGAATAATGAAAAGATAAAAAGACAAAGATTTCCCCAGAAAATATAGCGGATCAGTTTGTCGTTCCAGCGCAGGATACTATATATAAGGAATATCAGCGTCAGCAGCAGCAGCAATACTTTGGTAATATTCTCAATGTTATTTTCTACAACAAAATTATCGGTCAGGTAATGAAACACTGTATATAAGGCCATCGAAATGATGAGCATGGCTATGCCGGCATTATACAATCTATACAGGAAAGGATGTTGTTTGCGGGTAGCAAGGTATTTCTGCATGAATACCATGTAGAACATAATGCCAAGTCCCTGAAGGATAAAATCAAGGTAGCTTTCCAGGAAATAGCTGAGAGTGGTGGAATGGTACGTTAGCATAGCTTTTGTAAGCAACATTACCCCCAGGAAAAAAGCATAACCGGAATAGTAAAGAAATTCAGGATTGGCACCCTGTAAGAAATTGGCGATCGAAAAGAGGATCATCATCAACAACAGGCCACAGAATACATAGGTCATCAACTCGCTTTCATTATGCGCACTATGAAGATCTGTTACAAAAACGCTTTGATATTCCGGGTTTATCAACCGGGGCCGCATGGTGTTGACATAGGTTTTTAAAAGACCCAGCTCGGCAATAATAACAGCCGTATCGTGTGCGGATAAATAAATAAAGCGGTAACCGATGCTATCGGGGGTGTCAGGAAGTTTGCGGGGTATCTCTTCCAGTTTGTTATTTCTTAAACGATACAGGCTGATATGCTCGTAATAAAACCCCGGGAAGAAATAGGCGCCCTGCGCTGTGTCAGCACCATTACAAACACTGAACCGCATCAGGACTTTTTTTGTAACGAAATCAGGAGGGATCGTTTTAGTATGTATTATTCCGGGTGAAAAACGTAAGGACGATGAATAAAACGCAGGCAGGCCGGCCTTTTCATCCGAGTAAGCTACTTCAACATATTTACTTATGCTTTTAACCAGCCTTATTTTGCTGATATCAACGCATGTGCCGGCAAGGCTGTCTTTTTCTTTCAGCAGAACAGGCTGTGCCTGTATATTGGCAAGCAATAAGGAAAAGCATACCGTAAGCAGGATAGAAGGTAAACAATTACGTTTTTTCATGCAGGTTTGGCTGGGTTTCAAAAGTAACACATCCCTTTTTGTTTTTTTCATGTCTTTGATACCACTTTCCGGTAATTTTTGTAATAATAAGCAACCGGTAGCCGTTCTGTTAATACTCTTTCCGGGTGATGCCGTTTAGCCCGGAAACTTCAAACTATATTATCTTTGCAGCCATGTCCAATAAGAAGAAAAAGACCGCTCCTAAAAAATCCGGGAACAAGCCCCAGAAAACGGATAGCAAAGGATTGAAGCAGGAAAAAGAAGTGGCTATTGACTGGAAAGCCCTGGCCCGTGACGAGCGCACCTGGAAGATCACCGGCGCTGTTTCTTTACTGGTATCCATATTCCTTTTCATAGCCCTTATTTCCTATTTTTTTACCTGGAGCAGGGACCAGGATGTGGTATCAAGAGGCAGTTCCATCCTTTTCGATAATACGGTGCAGGTAAACAATCTCCTGGGCAAACTGGGCGCCCTGGTCTCCCATTTCTTTATTTTCAAATCTTTTGGCATTGCATCTTTACTGATCTGCACGTTCTTTTTTGTAATAGGGGTCAACCTGCTGTTTAACCGGAAAGTATTTTCTATCTGGAAAAACCTGAAATATGTAACGATCGGGGTATTGGTCTTATCCATTTCGCTGGCATTTGTTTTATCTGGCAGCGAATTCAGGTTTGGCGGAGGAGTAGGGGTTATGATCAGCGACTGGCTGGTGGGCATATTTGGGAATATCGGTACCGCGGCTTTATTGTTCGTGGTAGCACTGGGTTATATCATCTGGCAATTCAATCCCAGTTTTAATCTGCCGGCTAAAAAAACGATCGGGGAACAACCTGCTGAGAACGAAGATGGCGTAGCGGTTGATGAACAGGATGATGCCAAACTGATCATAGAAACCAGCAGCAATTCCCTGAAAACGAAAAAGAAAGATAAAGAAATGATTCCTCTTACACCGGTAGAGGAACCACTGCATGACCTGAAAATAATAGAAAAGGATGAGCCGGTGTTTGAACTGGAAGAACAGGATTCTGCAGTGGAGAAAGAAATACTGAATGATATGCTTCATAAGCATGACCAGGGCAATGAGCTTGAATTATCTCCTGTAGCGGAAGTAAAAGAAACCGGCCTCAGCTTCAGGGATAACAAACCATCTGCGAGTGACCTGGAACTGGAAATAAAAACCGTTCCCGAAAAAATAGAAGAAGACGAAGAAAGAGTACAGGAAGAGTTTGAAAAACTGCCACCATATGAACCAACACTTGATCTGCGTGATTACAAATATCCTTCACTGAGTTTGCTGGAAACACATGGCAGTGAAAAGATCATCCAGGATGCGAATGAGCTGGAGAATAATAAGAACCAGATCATCGCTACGCTCAGAAACTATTCCATCGAAATACAAAAGATCAGCGCAACAGTTGGGCCGACAGTTACATTATATGAAATAGTACCGGCAGCAGGTGTCCGTATTTCAAAGATCAAAAACCTGGAAGATGATATCGCCCTGAGTCTTGCGGCGCTGGGCATACGCATTATCGCACCCATTCCCGGTAAGGGAACGATTGGTATTGAAGTGCCGAATGTAAAGAAGACGGTAGTGAGCATGAAGACATTGCTGGCCTCTGAAAAGTTTCAGCACAACACGCATAGCCTGCCTATTGCGATCGGTAAAAAAATTGATAACGATAATTTCATTGTTGATCTTACCAGTATGCCGCACCTGCTGATGGCAGGCGCTACCGGCCAGGGTAAATCGGTTGGCTTGAATGCAATACTTGTTTCGTTATTATATAAGAAACATCCGTCGCAATTAAAACTGGTACTGATAGATCCCAAGAAAGTGGAGCTGAGTGTATACCGTCATATCGAAAAACATTTTTTAGCCAAGCTGCCGGGAGAAGAAGATGCGATCATCACGGATACAAAGAAAGTGGTGCATACACTGAATGCGCTTTGTATTGAAATGGATAACCGGTATGACCTGCTGAAAGAAGCAGGCGCAAGGAATATTAAAGAGTATAACGAGAAGTTCACCAGGCGCAGACTGAACCCTCAAAAGGGTCACCAGTATTTGCCATTCATTGTACTGGTCATAGACGAATTTGCTGATCTTATTATGACCGCGGGCAAAGAGATTGAGATGCCAATAGCCAGGCTGGCGCAGCTGGCGCGTGCCGTAGGTATTCACCTGATCATTGCTACGCAACGCCCTTCCGTGAATATCATTACCGGTACGATCAAAGCCAACTTTCCGTCCCGTATTGCCTTTAAAGTTTCTTCTAAAATAGATTCAAGAACGATCCTGGATACAGGTGGTGCAGAGCAACTGATCGGTAAAGGAGATATGCTGATATCACATCATGGCGAAGTGACCCGTTTGCAGTGCGCTTTTGTGGATACGCCTGAAGTGGAGGAGATCGTTGATTTCATCAGTAACCAACGGGGATATCCGCAGGCATTTTTACTACCCGAGTATGTGGACGAAAAGGAACTGGAAGGGAAAGATTTTGACCTGGCAGACCGTGATTCACTGTTTGAAGATGCGGCCCGCCTTATTGTGCAAAACCAGATCGGTTCAACCTCTTTATTACAACGCAGGATGAAACTGGGTTATAACAGGGCGGGACGGCTGATGGATCAACTGGAAGCGGCTGGTATCGTGGGGCCTAACCAGGGATCCAAAGCAAGAGATGTGCTGATAAAAACGGAAATGGATCTGCAGCAACATCTGGCAGCGCTGGGTTAGCAAGCTGTTAAGAAAAGCAACAGGCTTGCAACCCGGTACAATGATTGCCTGTCTGTAACTGTAATTACTTATTTTTGCCCGCTTTGGGTATCATATTCAATAAAAAATCATACGAATGCGGAAATTATATGCACTGGCGGTATTATCAGGACTGAGCCTCTTAACATTTGGGCAAACGAAACCGGCAACAAATGACCCTGAAGCTAAAAAAGTGCTGGATGCTGTCAGCGCCAAATTCAAAACATTTACATCAGTGCAGGCCGGATTTGCTTATAAAGTGGAAGATTCAAAAGGCAAAGTAATGTCAACTAAGGCAGGCACTATCTGGATGAAGGGTAATAAGTATAAAGTCAGTTTTGGCGGCCAGGAAATTTTCTCCGATGGTAAAACGGTATGGAACTATGATAAAAGTTCCAATGAAGTAACGATCAGTACCATTGATGCTGCAGGAGGCGGGATCACTCCGCAAAAGTTATTTACCAATTTCTATGACAATGATTTTCTTTATTTACTGAATGGAGAAAAAAAGATAGGCGCCAAAACAGTACAGGAAATAGAAATGACGCCAACAGATAAAAGCAAGACCTTTCATAAAGTGTACCTGCAGGTAGATAAAACAGCAAAAACGATCTATAGTACCAAAGTGCTGGAAAATGCCGGTAATAAGTATACGTATACTGTCAGCAGTATGAAAACGAATGGCGCTATGGCCGACAATGTTTTTGTTTTTGACAAAAAGAAATATCCCGGGGTAGAAGAAGTGGATCTGAGGTAAAGGGTAATTGATAATTTTATAAATTGACAGGTGAACAGGTTGATCAGCAGGATCATACTTGTTCACCTGTTAACTTTTTAGGCAGTTACTGCTTTCCTCAGTTTTACCAGTTGCTGCAGCAATCCTTCCAGCAGATCAAGCTTCAGCATATTAGCTCCGTCACTTTTAGCAACCGCCGGGTTAGGATGTGTTTCAATAAATAAGCCGTTGGCGCCGGTGGCGATAGCGGCTTTGGCGATCGTTCCTATTAATTGCGGGTTGCCGCCTGTTATTCCTGATGTTTGATTGGGTTGTTGTAACGAATGCGTGACATCCATTACTACGGGTGTACCATGTTGCTGCATCCAGGGAATATTGCGGTAATCAACCACCAGGTCCTGGTAGCCGAATGTAGTACCTCTTTCGGTAAGTATGATCTTATCATTACCGGCACTTTATTTTCTCCACGGCGAATTTCATGGCCGGCCCGCTTAAGAACTGGCCTTTCTTTACGTTGACGATCTTCCCGGTTTCCGCGGAAGCTACCAACAGGTCGGTTTGCCTGCACAGGAAAGCGGGGGTATCTGTAAAATGTCAATATACTTCGCCGCCATAGCTGCCTCGTCGTGTGCATGTATATCTGACGTAGTAGGTAATTTGTATTTGTCTCCAACTTTCTTTACCAGTGCTAACGCCGTTTCGTCGCCGATACCGGTGAACGAACTGGCGCTGGTACGGTTTGCTTTGCGGTAAGATGCTTTGAAGATATAGGGAATGCCCAGGTTTTTGCAAATGCCGGATACCTTATCGGCTACTTCCATGATGAGTTCTTCGCTTTCTACTACACAGGGGACCTGCAATAAGAAAGAAATTTGTTTCATCGCAGGATTGATCCTTGAATAAGTCGGTAGAAATTTTTCCATGGGGCAAAGATAACTGTAAGTTTTATAGTGTTATTCCTGCAAAGACCTTTATGTTAAGATAGTTTTATGTGAATAGGTCGCATATTCTTCCCGGAAAGGAATATACCAGATTGAAAAATGCTTAATGAATCTCTGCGGCTCTCCGTGACCCTGTATTTTGACCACGGAGGAAAAGTGCACAAAGAAATAGTTAATGACCGGCTTTGTGTTCTTTGTGTCTTAGTGGGAAATATTATACATGGCGGCTTTTTAGAAATCCGGCTCCTCATTATTCCCTGTCCTTATTTTGCCGGTTGCTATTTTACCTCTTATTTTGCGAAACAACGGTTTCTTATGGTTAAAGAAAAAATACTTGTTATCGGCGCCAGCGGACAGATAGGAGTGGAGTTGACACTGGGTCCTTCGTAAAATATATGGTAATGCCAATGTGATAGCTTCTGATCTGCGGGAGCAAAACCCATTACTGGAAGGGACAGGGCCTTATGTAAGCCTGGATGTGATGAATAAGGAAATGCTGCATGTGCAGGTGATCCGTCAGAACATTACCCAGATCTATTTACTGGCGGCTATTCTTTCTGCTACCGGCGAAAAAAATCCCGAACCTTGCCTGGCATCTTAATATGCAGGGGTTGCTGAATGTATGGATATCGCCAGGGGAAGAAAAATTACATAAAGTGTACTGGCCTTCTTCTATTGCCGTATTCGGGCCTACTTCTCCCAAACAAAATTGTCCGCAGCAAACAGTCATTGAACCGGCAACTGTGTATGGTATCAGCAATATGCCGGCGAGTTCTGGTGCAATTATTTTCACCATCGCTACGGTGTGGATGTAAGAAGTCTGCGTTACCCCGGTTGATATCCTATAAATCAGCGCCCGGGGGCGGCACTACTGATTACGCTGTAGAGATATTTCATGAAGCGCTGGAAGAAAGAAATATGAATGTTTTCTCAAAGAAGATACTTACCTGCCTATGATGTATATGCCGGATGCGATCCGTGCAACTATAGAACTGATGGAAGCTCCGGCTTCTGCAATTTCTATACGTACATCTTATAATTTATCGGGTATGAGTTTTCTCCCAAAGAAATTGCGGCGGAGATAAAGAAACATATGCCTGATTTTAATATTTCTTATAATCCCGATTACCGCCAGGCGATCGCCGATAGCTGGCCGCAGAGTATTGATGATAGCGTGGCAGAAAGGATTGGGGGTGGAAGGAAGAGTATGATCTGACTGCAATGACGAAGGACATGCTGGAGAACCTGGGATAATTTTTTTTCACGCAAAGGCGCAAAGAGATGGCACGCAAAGACGCAATGGTATTATGTTTTGGATAATCACGCAACGGCGCGAAGTCGCAACGTGACATGCCTGACAGAGTTGACATTATTCCAAATCTTAGTAAACCTGTTGCGTCGCTGCGCCGTTGCGTGATACCTTCTGCTTCTTTGGTGAATCCTCAGCGGAGGATACCGAACTTATCAAATACTTGCAAAGAAAATAGCCGTTACAAATACACTCGCCACTCTCGCTTTCGGCGGCCCTTGTTTACACCAGCTGACTAATTGTTCAATTTGTTCTCCTGTGCCGGTCGCAATAATATGCACCGTATCGTCGGGCATGTTTTTTACTTCACCGGTTATATGTAATGAGGTTGCTTTTTCCTTTGTGCTCTGGCGGTAAAACACTCCCTGCACTTTTCCTGTTACGATAATGGAAACGGTCTTCAGCATTTTCAAAAGATGATCAGGTTGACAATTTCCTCAAGAAAGCGCTGATCAGTTATATCAAACTGATCCAGGTCTTTGCTGTCCGCATCCAGCACTGCTACTACCTCATTATTCCGGATCACCGGCACAACGATCTCGGACCTTGACAAACTGCTGCATGCAATATGTCCCGGAAATTTTTCTACATCGGGAACAATGATCGTCCTGGTCTCAGCCAACTGGTACCACAAACACCTTTTTCCCTGCGTATCCTTGTGCAGGCCACCGGTCCCTGGAACGGCCCCACTACCAGTTCATTATTTTTTACAATATAGAAGCCAATCCATAGCCAGCCGAATTGTTCTTTTAATGCCGCTGCTACATTGGCGAGATTAGCTACCAGGTCTGTTTCTTCTTCCAGCAATCCTTTTAATTGTGGTAACAGCGATTGATACTGTTCTGTTTTATCACCAGTGATGATATTGAGGTCTTCTGCCATGCGGCAAAGATACACCGGCTTGTGTAAAATGAGGCTGTCTCAAAAACCAAATAGATCCCGCCACGGTGCAAAGAATGTCGTATTGAAAATCAGTCATTGCGGCTTTGCGCCGTGGCGGGAATATTCATTTAAAATGCTTTTGAGACAGCCTTATTTACTGAAAGGTGATAATGAATTATAACACGAAGAATAAAAAACCCTCCGGTTATTATCCGGAGGGTTTCTGTTTTACTAAAAGAAAACAAATTATTGAATCGTCAGTTTTTTCACGTCAGTGAAATTACCGGCCTTTATTTTATAATAGTAAACGCCTTTTGCAAGCGAGCCTGCATCAAAGCTGACAGTATGGGTGCCCGCATCTTTCGATGCATTCATCAATACTTTTACTACACGGCCATTTAGATCAATAAGCGATAAGTTTACCTTCTCTGCTTTTGGCAACGTGAATTGTATAGAGCTCTGCTTATTGAATGGGTTCGGATAGTTCTGTCCCAATGTATAGTTCGCCGGCTTAGTTACAACAGGTGCGACCGGTTTTACAGGATTGGCAACACGGAAACTACCTCCTGTAGCAGGAGCCACATCATTGTAGTCAGCTGATGCATCTCCTATCCGCAAATTATCATAATATAATATCCATATATCGCAGGGACCCTGCGATCCGGACGGGCAACTTGGGGTGCTGCATTCGCCCCACCTGTTTATCCCAAATTTTAAATACCGGCCTTCTTCATTCCAGTCGAGTAATTCAGGGCCGCCGCTTTCAGTTCCGCTTGGGCCGTACCAGCTGCTGTGGGTATTATGTACCAGGTCAAACACAACAGATCCGTCTATCCACACTTTTACTTTACCTGCTGTACTTGACCAATCCACATAAATAACAAAGTGGTGCCAGCCTCTTGTAATAGGAGTTCCTGTATGGTGATGTCTTGTATTACTGTTTCCCTCAGGATTGGTAACAAGATCCCATTCTCCTTCTGATCCCCAGAGCGCCAGGCTTGCCGATCCGCTTCCATTATCCGGGTGCCATTGTATAAAGTGGCCGCCATAGCTTCCTGTCCAGTTACCTGAACTGTAAGGTTCATCGAAATAAATGGAGAACCCATACCACCTTTCTCCTTCATCAGTCATACCTGCAGGAAGTATTTCCGATCTGTATCCTGAGGATACAAAACCATCACATCCGCTTCTTACTTCAGCACGGAAACTATGAGTGCCTTCATTGGCATGTGTGCCCGATTGCTGTCTTGACCATGCATGGCCTGCATCCTGACCCGTGGTCCAATTATCCCATGGATTGCAATCCTCGAATCCCTCATCGAATAAAAGATTGGGAGCAAGGGTTTTTCTTGTTATTACATTTGAAGCTGTACTCTGGTTGGTCGCAGCATCTTTTGCTTTTACAGATACATCATATGTGCTGCCGGAAGTAAGCCCGGTAATGGTATAAGGGAATGTAGAGAAATTGACAGTAGTAGGGCTCGAACCTCCCACTACATCATAAGTGACTGAATATCCCGTTACACCTACATATCCGTAGCTGCCGTTACATCATCTATTGTAAGTGTGGTAGATGTTTTGGCGGTGAAACATATAACAGGAGGCGTCGGGTTTGTTCCATCGCCACCTGAATCAGCACACCTGATCTCGTATAAAACTATTCCGGAAGACTGGCTGGTCGGCGCTGTTAAGCCTTCTGTATACGTAGTAGCAGTGGCGGCCCGTTTATAAAAGTTGTAGGTAGTAAAAGCGCCCGAATTAAAATAGTAGTATGTTTCTGTTGCCGCATCCCTGTATGCTCTCGAACTGCCATTTACGGCATTCCAATCGGAGACCCCTCCTATGATAATGCTGTTTGCCCGTGTAGTAGTAATGTTCAGCGAAGGCGCTGATTGAGCAGTACCGTTTGCGCTGGCGCCACTCAGTGTCGGCTCATTACCCGTTATTACGTAGCATACGCTGGAGTGATCGTAATTGCCGAAATCGCTTGTCACCGTTATACTTCCGCCGGCGCTGTAAACAGCTGTCCAGATCTCTGCATCACCGCTGCTGGTCGCTTCTGCGTCCGCTCTTTTTGTCCAGGTAAGTGACGGAGAACTGGTAACCGTAGCATCAGTGGAATGTGTTTCTGTCTGGCAGGATAATACCAGTAATGCGCCTGCCGGTACACTGGTCAGTGAATGCACTGATGAACCGCTGCCTGTCGCGGCATTGCTGCTGACTATTGATACACATGAGGGGTCAGGATCGCCGGCCGCCGGCCTTATTTCATATAAAACAGTGCCGGCAGATTGCCCTGTAGGCGCTGTTAAGCCTTCGGTGTATGAAGTGACGGTAGCCGCTGCTTTATAAAAACCATAAGTAGTATACGCAGTGGCATACCGGTAATAAAATGTTTCAGTGGCACCATCCCTCAATGTTCTTGTAGTGCCATCAACGGCATTCCAGTCGGATACGCCGCCTATGATGATACTGTTAGCCCTTGTAGTAGTGATGGACACTGATGGTGCCGATTGACTGGTGCCGTAAGCGCTCGCACCACCGAGTGTAGATTCCTGGCCGCTTATTACATAGCAAACAGCTGCCTGTCGTGATGCTCCCGGCCAATCGCTTGTAATAGTAATATTGCCGCCGGCCGAATATACCGCCGTCCAGATTTCCGCATCGCCACTGTTGTGTGCTTCTGCATCAACCTGTTTTGTCCATGTTATAGAAGGAGAACTTGTCACGGTACAATAGGTTGAACTATGCAGTTCTCCCGTAGTTACCAGTACAAGTAGCCTGCCTGCTGCAACACCTGTCAGTGAATTGACGGATGAAGTGGTGCCGGATACGGCATTGTAACTTTCTATAGCTACCTGGGCCTGCAAATGACCCGCTGTGAAAGTTGAAATAAATAAAAGCAGAAAGGAGAAGAGAGGAGTAGCGCCCCTGCAGAGTTTGGTAATTTTTTTCATATAGATCGTTTTAAGGTTTATCAAGGTTAGGAATTAATTTCTACTACCGTGAGCGGAATTTCTACTAAGGTATTTACGGCTTGTTGATAACCTCGAAAAACGGGCAGATAAGCCGGCCAATCTCCATTTGTAAAACAATGAAAGAGAGTGATGCTACTCATAAATGATGACAACTGCTACAAATAAGTGTGTGCATAAAAAAGCCTGCGGTTTAAACCCTACTGTTAGGACACATCTTTTACGTGTTATCTTTGACATCAAAAATGTCATTGAGCTTAAAAGCAGATTATCAAGGATCTTTCGGAGATAAGCGTTTGAAGAAGCGTGCAGAAAAAATAGCGGGGATGCTACTGTTGGGTAAAAA
This sequence comes from Bacteroidota bacterium, assembly GCA_037200265.1. Lineage (GTDB taxonomy): Bacteria > Bacteroidota > Bacteroidia > Chitinophagales > Chitinophagaceae > VBAT01. The sequence goes on along the minus strand of JBBCIL010000018.1, from coordinate 5,964 downwards.
CAGCAGCATTCATGGGATCAGTGGAACAGAAGCCGATCAAAGAGCGTGTTACCGTTTTTTGTCTAATGATAAGGTAGAAGAGCAAGCACTGATCGGAGCAACACAACGCAGATGCGGACAATTAGTAAAAGACCGGTCTGTATTTGTAATACAGGATACCACTCTTTTTGACTTCAGTAAGCATAAGGTAAGTTTAGCAGATGCTGCAGGTGTTGGTGCGGTCGGCAACCATGAAGGGCTTGGCTTTTTAAGTCACGTTAGTTTAGTAATAGACCGTCAGACCGGAGAATTACTGGGGTTATCAGACATACAGCTTTGGCATCGTTCGGGTCCTTCAGCAGGGCACGGCAATAAATTGTATAAGAAAGTAGCCATAACCAATAAGGAGAGTGGCAAATGGTTGAAGGCTTGTGGAGTGACTAAAACCTTATTGCCTGACGCCGGCAGTATTACTTTTATAGAAGACCGGGAAGGAGATATTTTTGAACAATTTGCGACTATAGCCGATCAACGAACGCATTTACTGATCCGCAGCCGGGATAATCGCAACCTGAAGGGTGGCGGCAAATTATATGAAACGGTAAGCCACCAGCCTGTTGCTGGTTGTTATCAGCTTGTATTGCATAAGGATCATCGCAAAAAGCAAACAGGTTCGATAGCCGATATGGAGGTCCGCTTTGTGCGGGTGGAGATTGCCCGGCCGTATGGCAGTCTATATAAACATTTACCCGAAAGTCTTCCTTTGTATGTGGTGGATGTCCGGCAAATAAATGCTATCGGGCATAAAGCCATACGCTGGACATTATTAACAACATGTCCGGTATCCAATTATGAACAGGCTATTGGGATCATTGAGGATTACAAGCAGCGCTGGTATATAGAGCAGTTCTTTAGATTGCTGAAGCAAAAAGGCTTCCGGATGGAAGACAGCCAACTGGAAGATGGATTGGCGATCAGAAAATTACTGGTCATGGTCATGCAGGCAGCCTTACGGGTACTGCAAATGCTATTAGCATATGGCAATGAAGAAGAGCAGCCAATCAATACTGTTTTTACCAATGAAGAACAACAATGCCTAACTATCCTAAACAAAAAAGTCCAAACAACTTCCTGGATAAATCCGCATGCCACTCATACACTTAAATATGCCGTTTGGATTATTGCCAGAATCGCCGGCTGGAAACCCATTAATAAAAACAGGCCCCCCGGACCAACTACTCTTAAAAACGGACTCGAAAAATTTACTTCCATCTTCGAAGGATGGACTTTGGCTAAAGATGTGTCCTAACAGTAGGGTTTAAAACCGCAGGCTTTAAAAATCTGTCAGAAAATTTATTTATTGAATCGTCAGCTTCTTTGTGTCACTGAAATCACCTGCCTGCATCTTATAATAGTAAACGCCTTTTGATAATGTACCAACGTTTACACTGATCACATGTGAGCCGGCGTCTTTAGAACCATTCACCAGTACTTTCAATGTACGGCCATTCATATCAAACAATGATATGTTCACATTCTCTTTTCTCGGCAGCGTGAATTGAATAGTCGTCTGGCTGTTGACAGGGTTCGGGAAGTTTTGGCCAAGGCTATAAATTCTTTTCTTATCATGTGCCCGCACTATTTCAGGTTCAGGGCTTTTTTTGTCGCCAGAAGTATTCGTTAATCTTTCGGGAGAGCAAGCTTCTGATGTGACATTTAGTGTTTGCAAGGATCCGGAATTACTGCACCCTAATGAATCAGTGATATTTGTAAGGTTAAAAGTCTTTGCATCCGGACTAAAAATAACATCAACCCAGTAATTAGCTGCCTGCCATGTGCTATTAGGAAATCCTGTTCCATAAATGTAAACTCCATTTCCCCCATCTACGTCGTCTTGCAAAAAAGTCAGCGGGCCGTTCGTGACACCGCTACTGGTGAAGAAGTTGTTGTCATTTGCATAGTTGCCTGCCGATGAATAATAGGTAGCCATGTACGTTGTGTTTGCGGCGATATAAACAGGTGTAGAAAACAAGGCCTCCTGCCAGCCATTAGTTGTAACACTGGAAAAATTCACAGTTCCAATTAAAGTACCCTCACCATAATCCCACAGTTTTCCGGTGTATGTTCCTGAATTATCACTTCCGTTATAGAAGCGAATGCCTTTTACATATCCTGCAGCTGATGATCTGAATTTTACTCCTGTCTGTATGGGTTGTCCATCATTGTTAGAAGGTGTACCAGGTGTAGGATTAGAAGGCCACACTTTATAAGCAGGGAAAGGGATTGTAGCAAAAGTTGAGTTTAGGGTAGGTAACACCTGAATAAGTGGTCCCGTTTATAACCAGGCTGTAAGGGCTGACACCAAAAACTGAATCTAAGCTTAAATCAATGTCCGATCCATTACATGTAAAAGCTCCTAGTACGCGTTGGGGTTGCACAAAGCGTTATGGAGCAATTGATCAAGTGTCCAGTACGGCATATCCCTTTCTTACCGCTATTGTCCGGTTGGGGAAAGATGAAAGAAGGATAATGGGGTCACTGTATGTGCGCCGGTATTTGCAATAAAAGTTATACTAAGTAATGTAAAACCGGTATTTGGAATGTTGTCCGATGTTCCTGCTGCCTAATTTATTTGCCCTTTACATTGATTGTGTCAATAGGTGCAAGTGGTATTGATCCGAACTCAATATACCTGCTGAAGATTTAATTATTGTATCTACTGAAAGTTTCGTCTTGTCGAATGCGAGATGTACTTCTGCACATCCAGCGAAAGACCTGAGAGAGAGTCTATTAAAACGTTGACGGTGAAACTTTGTCCGACTGTTACTGTTGTTGTTGATGGGTGTGCAATAATTCTTACTGACTGAGCCGATGTTTTTAAGTGCAAAAAAATAAACAAAACTGAAAACACAGCTGCATTTCTTAAATGTGATGTGAGAGAGGTTTATATATTATCATATACCTTGTTTTAGATTGTTGTGGTTAGATATTAAGGGCATTCATCAGAGACAACGGTAAGCGTTTGTATTGTGCGTGTATTGTTGCAGCCGTTATTATCTGTCACACTCATTAAGTTGAATTTATATACGCCCGGTACAAAAATGGCATCAACCCAATAGTTTGGCTCCATTTCCGGATTGATTGGGAAAACTGGAAGTTCCGTATTTGTAAACACTGCCGTTTGGCGGAATAGTGAGTGCAAATAAGCTGGAAAAGTATTGGAACCAATGGTGTGTCCATTTGTCAGTCCTCCGGGAGTACTAACGTATCTGGTGTGCTTGTATGGTAAGAAACAGTATAGGTAGTACTTGCCTTCAATGGCTACAGGCTCTGAAAACGATATTTGCTGCCAGATATTATCACCAAAATCTGTGTACATTTCAATTTCTCCTGTTGCTAATCTATCGCCACTACTAGACCATAAACTACCAGTATAAAGCCCTGAAAAATCATCCGAGGTGAAAAAGCGAATGCCAGTTATAAAGCCAGGCTCAGAAGACATGAATTTTACGCCTAACTCAATATCCGGACCTCCGGGTGGACCGCTATCTGGACCATTGCTGTCAGGTATTGGATATAGTACGTTATTCCAGAATTTTATAGGGCAACGGAGTATACGACATAATAGTACTACTGACTGTAATATCTTCATAGAGATTACCATTTATTATAACATCATATGGACTGGCGCCACTCGCTGAATTTAATAGGATATTGAAAGGGGCTCCATTACATGTAGAAGAATTGCTTATAGTTGCAGTCACTAATGAGCAGCCTTCTGTTATTTCTTCACCTTGCTTGTTGTAATTGTTTATGAGTAATGAAAGATCTTCTGCGGAAACTAAATATCTTCATTAAAATCGGCAACAGCATTGAAGCCGATTTCGCCGCCAACTTTTATTATAAGTAGAAAGAAGTATGCTGAAGTCTAAAAGATCAGCATAGTTGTCATTAATTGCATCTCCCTCGAGTGTCCCGAAATTGGAAACATTATTGTTCGCAGCTAACGTCTGTGATAAATTTTATTCTTTTTAATGTATGACTATTTTTAACGGCAATATGGTATGTCCCAGGAGTTATATCGGTAATAATAAATCTTCCATTAGCAGAAGTTGTAACATTATAGGTCTCCAAAAGCGTAGAATTAGTATTTGAATAGAGGTCAACCCGTAATGGACACGCCATTTAGGATTAGTCGGAGCGGGCCGGCCCTGCAAAACAATCTCTCCGCTTAAAGTGGCCGTTGCAGCTGGAGTGGTAGATGCGGAGCAACATCATCATAAACAGCATTTTCATCACCTATTCTTACTTCATCAAAATATAAAACCCGCTCTGTTGTTACGCTTAAACTGGCGGCTGCGTCATCTACCCATCCGAATCTATTAATACCCAGTTTAAAATAAGCGCCAAGTCCGGCTGTAGTATTGGCTCCTGTTTTGTCAATAACCAAATCGCCATTCATCCATATTTTTATATGACCTCCGGAGCCTGATGACCATTTTACCTGGATAACAAAATCAACCCCATTCATCTGACAGGGTAGGTCCAATGTCATCATACGTATTGGCGCCCAACCCTCCGGGATTAGTAACTACGGTAAATCTTCCATCATGCGCCCACAAAGAAAGACTCCCCGAACCTGTGGTGGAATTAGGATGCCATTGCCAAACGCTTTCAGGAGAATCATCATCTTCTATCCAGTCTTTCAGGTACATTTTAAAACCATACCAGCGGTCAACGTCAAGAGGATGACTTTCATCATCTGGTACTATCTCTGACCGGATCGAATTACTTGTGAGCGCATCAGTGCTTCTGACTTCTAACCGGAGAACGTTTGAACCGATTCCTGTTATCTCGTTCTTCTTTGCACAGAATATGAGCAGCAATGCTGGTTGTTTACGTATCCATACAGGTAAGCATCTCCGGTAGTACTTTCTTCAAATGTGTTTTCATGTAAGAGATGCAGCCGTTGAGAAAAAATGAAAGAGAATTGAAAAGGGAAAAGACAAAAAGGCATAAGCGAAGCTTCGCTTTGCTGGTAAACTTATTCATAGATGGAAGTTTTAATGGTGGGACAAGACTACATCTAATTTTTTTTCTGCCATAATTATATGCTGCCCTGTTAATAGAGGTAATGTGAATAAGCCAGGAAAGTTTTCTGGTTTGCAGGTACGGAATTATGCATAATGATGTGATAAAGAAGAGTAAAAAGAAAAAAACTATTTTGAATCAATTAATAATTATGTGCATAAAAAAGCCTTCCGCCATATGGCGGAAGGCTTGACCTTTCTTTTACTAAGGAATAAAATTATTGAATCGTCAGTTCTTCGCATCACTGAAATCACCTGCCTGCATCTTATAATAGTAAACGCCTTTTGATAATGTACCAACGTTTACACTGATCACATGTGAGCCGGCGTCTTTAGAACCATTCACCAGTACTTTCAATGTACGGCCATTCATATCAAACAATGATATGTTCACATTCTCTTTTCTCGGCAGCGTGAATTGAATAGTCGTCTGGCTGTTGACGGGGTTCGGGAAGTTTTGTCCCAGTTGGAAATCCGCTCTTCCATTCAATGTCGCAGATACAATGCCTGAATATTTAAAGCGCTGATCAATATCAATTTGTTTCAGCCTGTAATAATATTTGCGTGGTTCCAGGTTATTATCAGCGTAAGAATAACTCTTCACCGTGCTGCTGCTGCCTGCGCCGGGTACAAAACCAAGCGTGGTCCAGCTTACGCCATCTGTGCTGCGTTCAACATTAAAACCAAGGTTGTTGATCTCTGAAGAAGTTGACCAGCGGACAGTTACTTTGCTGCCGGCAGGTGAAGCAGAAAGGTCAAGGAACGTTACAGGAAGACTGCTGCACTCAACAGAAGTTACATTCACTGTCTGTATGGGAGCGCCGGTAGTGTTACAGCTTGTGGCATCTGTTATACTTGTCAGGGTGAATGTCGCGGTGTTGGGAACAAATACCAC
>JBBCIL010000017.1:0-115712 GCA_037200265.1 Bacteroidota bacterium | reverse complement strand
CGAGGCGGGAGTTTACCATTAAGCAACGTTCGATGTTCACTAAGGTACCTGTATGCCAGGAACTGAGATCGGTTTTCTTCAATGTTTCATCAATAGCTGTCACCCGGTGCTGGCCGTCCTTTACTTCTTCCACCGTCAGGCAAACGCCGCTATGGCTGACACTCTGATCGGGCTTAAACTCATGAGATAGGGGGCTCTCTATCCAAAATGTCTTATTAGATCCGTGGAAATGATCTCTTTAACAGTGCCTGTGGCTTCTATAATACCGGTAAACATGGGTGCAAATTAGTTCGAAAAGTCCGAAAGACGAAAGACCGGAGTCCGAAGACTATTCAGCAAGGCAGGGTCATTCTTTCGGTCTTCCCGGACTTGTTCCAGGGCCACTTTCAATTATCCCACGCAGCGGACTTTCCGACCTCTCTCCAAACCGGCTGCAAATTAGTTTGAAAGTCCGAAAGACGGAAAGACCGGAAGTCCGAAGACTATTCAGCAAGGCAGGGTCATTCTTTCGGTCTTCCGGACTTGTCCCCAGGACACTTTCAATTATCCACGCAGCGGACTTTCCGACTTCCCTCCAAGAAAACCTTTCAAATTTCAATTTTTCCCTCTATCTTTGCCACTCTAAAAAAATACCAGGGAGGTATATAACATGTTAATTATTGATTCAAAGGATTGCGAAAACATTGACAAAGCGCTGAAGAAATACAAGAAGAAATTCGAAAAATCTAAAGTATTGCTGCAGTTGCGTGAGCGCCAGGCCTTCATCAAGCCGTCTATAAGACGTCGCGGCCAGGTATTGAAAAGCGATCTACAAGCAGAATATCGCAAGCGGCAAAGATAGAAAAGTTAATTTCCCTTTTAGCTGATATAATTGAGATAGCTGCCCTGATTAACCGGGGCGGCTATCTTTTTTTATTCAATATAGTGTAGCTTTACCCAGCTTTATGTCTGTATTAAACCGCCCCGATATCCGTCTTTTCTCGATTACCTGAAATTTGAAAAAAGGTATTCTGTTCATACCATTATCTCTTACCAGACCGATCTTATTTCTTTCTTTGATTTTCTCGGGACAGATATGGATATGCGGGAACCAGGGTTAAAAGAGCTCACGCATAGTTTTATCCGCAGCTGGCTGGCCGGTCTGAAAGAACATGGATTAGCTCGAAGTCTATTAACCGGAAAATATCCACTCTCAGATCCTTCTTTAAATATCATTTAAAACAGGTGGTATTGAAGCGACTCCTATGGGAAATGTTATATCTCCCAAAGTAAGCAAACGATTGCCTGTTTTTGTCAAGAGGATGAAACAAAAAAACTGATCGAAACATTGAATGAGGCGACCGAAGATTGAAAACGTTGAATGCTAAAATGCTGATCACCCTTTTTTATGGTACGGGTATGCGGTTAAGCGAGCTGATAAATCTTAAAGAAAAGCAACTTGATCCCGCAAGGTCACAGGTGAAAGTGTTGGGAAAAGGGAATAAAGAAAGGATCATCCCGGTTAGTAAAGAAGCGGTTAAGGATATTGAGGAATACAAGCGGTTGAAGAAAAAAGAGTTTGCTGCCGGTAATGTTCCCGGCGAAAAAAACGGAAGATTTTTTCCTGGTGACAGAGAAAGGCAAAAAGCTATATCCCAAATATGCTTACCTGCTGGTGAAAAAATAACTTGGACAGGCAGGTACACTGGATAAAAAAAGCCCCCATGTGCTGCGTCATACGTTTGCCACACACCTGATGAATAGTGGCGCTGACCTGAATGCCGTTAAGGAGCTGTTAGGTCATAGCAGCCTGGCTTCCACGCAGGTTTATACACATAATTCTATCGAAAAGCTCAGGAATGTTTATAAGAAGGCTCATCCTAAAGCGTAATATTTTTCTTTGCAGACAATAAAATTTTGCTTTCTTTTTACTTGGTAAGCTTTTATTTTCTTAACTTTAAAGTAGAAGTCCTCCCCGGACTTTGTAAACCAACTTTAAGCTCTTTTATTTATTGTTTCACTGATTAAATTATCACGATATGAATGTAAACATTCAGACTATTCGATTCGATGCGGACACAAGGTTAACTGAGTACATTAATCGTAAACTCGAAAAGCTCAACACCTTTCATGACCGTATCATCAAAGTAAGTGTGTTCCTGAAGCTCGATAACGTCGTGCATACCATCAAAGACAAGATCGCAGAGATCAGAGTACACGTACCCAGACATGATTTTTTGTTAAATCAACCAGTAAATCATTTGAACAATCTTTGACGAGGCGTTTGAATCCATCGTCAGCCAGATAAAAAGAAAAAAACAAAAACAGGCAGCGTAAAAAAATTAAAATCCCGTCCCGATTAATTCGGACGGGATTTTTTATTTTCCTGGTATTCAGGATAAATTTCTTTCTCAAAATTTTTGCAATATCTAAATTCCCTTACCTTTGCCTTCCCAAATTTTGGGGGTAGTTCTTTATTGTCTTTTTCAAAGCATTAATAAGCCGAGTAGCTCAGTTGGCAGAGCATCCCGGTTGTTATCGGGAAGGTCGGGGCGTAATAAGACGATATTTGAAATAATAAGCCGAAGTAGCTCAGTTGGCAGAGCATCCCGGTTGTTATCGGGAAGGTCGGGGCGTAATAAGACGATATTTGAAATAATAAGCCGAAGTAGCTCAGTTGCAGAGCATCCCGGTTGTTATCGGGAAGGTCGGGGTGTAATAAGACGATATTTGAAATAATAAGCCGAAGTAGCTCAGTTGGTAGAGCAACTGATTTGTAATCAGTAGGTCGGGGGTTCGACTCCCTTCTTCGGCTCTGTGAGGTTGATAAGGATTTTTTATATTCAACCAAACGGGGGCAGATGCCGAGTGGCTAAAGGCGACAGACTGTAAATCTGTTCTCTCACGAGTACGGAGGTTCGAATCCTTCTCTGCCCCACACATTGTCCGGCTTCAAATGAAGACGGGCCTGCCCACCGAAGCTTAGGGGCGGGTGAATTGTTCAAGTTCTTTACATTTTCCGCCAAAGCCTTAGCATTGGCGGATAAAAGCGGAAGTAGCTCATTTGGTAGAGCGATAGCCTTCCAAGCTATAGGTGGCGAGTTCGAGCCTCGTCTTCCGCTCTTTTCGAAGTCTGGAGTTCAGCATCCGGAGTTCAGGGTCTGACTCCGAACGATGAGCTTTGAATCCACGACTGAGCAAGCCGTTGTAGCTCAGTGGCAGAGCACTTCCTTGGTAAGGAAGAGGTCAAGGGTTCAATTTCCCTTTAACGGCTCAGATGGTGAGTGGATAGTAGTGAATGGTAAGTGGACTTTTTGAAAACAGGGAACACACTTACAATTCACGACCGGGAAGTGGGATGAAACGAAAGCTGATAGCAGCAATGCTGCCGGCTTCACAAACATAAACAATATATACACAATTTAAAAAACCGATAACATGGCAACTAAAGAGACCTTTAAGAGGGATAACCTCACGTTAACGTTGGTACCATTGGTCACATTGACCACGGCAAAACCACTTTGACTGCCGCTATTACTACCATTCTGGCTAGTAAGGGTATGGGCAACACAGCAAAAAAATATGATGAAATTGATGCTGCGCCTGAAGAAAAAGAACGTGGTATCACGATTAACACGGCTCACGTTGAGTACCAAGCGGCAAACCGTCACTATGCTCACGTTGACTGCCCCGGTCACGCTGACTATGTTAAGAACATGATTACTGGTGCCCAGATGGACGGAGCTATCCTCGTGGTGGCTGCTACTGACGGACCTATGCCACAAACAAAAGAGCACATCCTGCTTGCCCGCCAGGTAGGTGTACCTAAAATTGTTGTGTTCATGAATAAGGTTGACCTGGTTGATGATCCTGAATTGCTTGAACTGGTTGAAATGGAAATCCGCGATCTTCTTACCTTCTATGGTTTTGATGGCGCCAACGTTCCTATCATACAGGGTTCTGCTACCGGTGCATTAGCCGGTGATGCAAAATGGGTGAAAGCTGTGGAAGACCTGATGGAAGCTGTTGACAGTTATATCCCGCTGCCTCCGCGTCCTGTTGATCTGCCATTCCTGATGTCTGTGGAAGATGTATTCTCTATCACAGGTCGTGGTACTGTTGCTACCGGTCGTATCGAAAGAGGCCGTGTTAAAGTAGGCGAAGGTGTTGAGATCGTTGGTTTGATTGATACTCCTCTTACCTCCACTGTAACAGGTGTAGAAATGTTCCGCAAGTTGCTGGATGAAGGTGAAGCTGGTGACAACGCAGGTCTGCTGCTCCGTGGTATTGAAAAAACACAGATCCGCCGCGGTATGGTTATCGTAAAACCAGGCTCTATCACTCCGCACACTGAGTTCAAAGCTGAGGTGTATGTGCTGAGCAAAGAAGAAGGTGGCCGTCATACTCCATTCTTCAACAAATACCGTCCGCAGTTCTATTTCCGTACTACAGACGTAACCGGCGAAGTTGAGCTGGCTGCTGGTACAGAAATGGTTATGCCTGGTGATAATACTTCACTGACTGTAAACTGATCCAGCCTATCGCGATGGAAAAAGGGTTGAAGTTTGCGATCCGTGAAGGTGGTCGTACAGTAGGTGCAGGCCAGGTAACGGAGATTTTGAAATAAGAAAACGCCTTGCTATCAGACCCGGAGCTTGCCGAAGGGGCTATTAGCAGGCTTTGCAAAAGATTATTATCTTTGCGATATATAGTTAGTCTAAAAGCTGTTTCGGTAACACGGAATAGCTTTTAGCTTTCTACGGGCATGGTGCAACGGCAGCATACGGGTCTCCAAAACCCTTGATCTAGGTTCGAATCCTAGTGCCCGTGCTGAGTCAAGTTATTAGTTAACTGGTTGACAGGTTAGCAGGTGGTTTCCTCCTTGTAAACTTATCAACTCACAATATTTCAACTTTATATGAATAAGATATCTATTTACTTCAAAGAGTCGTACAAAGAGTTGACAGAAAAAGTGACCTGGCCAAACTGGGCACAGCTTCAGCAGTCAACCATGATCGTACTGGTGGCTACTTTAGTTATCACTGCGCTGGTATCATTAATGGACTTTGCAGCGGGCGGCGCTTTGAAATTTATCTACAACCAACTATTTAAATCATGACGGAAGTAACTACAAATAGTGCTGAAAGCACACAGCAGCAACAGGAATCCAAATGGTTCGTGTTTGCGTGTAGTGAGCGGAAAAGAACGCAAGGTGAAAGAATACCTTGATAAGGAAATTTCCCGCGGCGGATGGAGTGATGTGGTAAAACAGGTATTTCTGCCCGTAGAAAAAGTGTATAAAGTAGCGAATGGTAAGAAGGTCGTACGTGAACGTAACTATTATCCCGGCTATGTGATGATCGAAATCATTGACGGACGGCTGAGTGACGACCTGCGTGACACTATCAAGAATACCAACAGCGTTATTCATTTCCTGGGAAAAGAAAATCCCATTGCCCTGCGCAGGGCCGAAGTAAATAAGATGCTGGGTAAAATGGATGAAATGGCTGAATCCGGTGGTGTAAGCATGGTAGAGCCGTTCATCGTGGGAGAAACCATTAAGATCATTGAAGGACCATTCAATGACTTTAACGGTGTGATCGAAGAAGTGAATGATGAAAAGAAGAAATTAAAAGTAACCGTAAAATATTCGGACGTTCTACTCCTGTTGAGTTGAATTATATGCAGGTAGAGAAGATCAGTTAAGATCGCCTGAATTAATTGTAAAAGCCATTCGTTAAACGGATGGCTTTTTGTTTGCGTTAAGTATTTCTCAATACCAGGCGCTGATAGTTTTGATAAACGGTAACAAACCATATATCCGCACATATATCTTCGTAACGGCGATCGTTCACCAACCGCGTAAATCAAGACCTGTCAGTATGATGAGAAAGTTTCTCCATTCATTTTTCCCTGCATTGCTATGCTCCGGTTTTGCGTTTTCGCAATCACCTGCCCCTAAAGAATTGCCCGCTAAAAGAACTATACAAAAAGTAAAGATTGATGGATTAATAAATGAGCCCGGCATGGAAAGATGCGGCCCTGATGACTGACCTTATAGAGTTCCGTCCAAAAATGGGAGCCAAAGAACAATATGAAAACAGGTCGGAAACATGGCTGATGTATGATAATGAAGGGATTTATTTCGGAGGCTACCTGCATGAACGGACCAAAGACAGTATCGCTACGGAACTGGGAGGGCGTGATGGCTTTGGTACCAATGATTATATAGGCCTTATACTTGATACTTATACAGACAAACTTAATGGGTTTGAATATTTCGTTACGCCTTTGAATGAGCAATGGGATGCAAAAATGTCTCCTGCCGGTATTAATAGTAATAATGGCGGTGAAGATTTTACCTGGAACGCTGTTTGGCAAAGCGGCGCTGTCATCCACGAGGATGGATGGAGCTTTGAAATGTTCATCCCTTATTCCGCTATCCGGTTCGGAAAAAAAGATGTGCAGCACTGGGGGATGAATATTACCCGGCGAAGAAGAAAGACCGAACAACAGTATACCTGGAATCCTATTGATATAAATGTAAGCGGGTTTCTTACACAGGAAGGTCTCTGGACAGGGATCACTAATATCAGGCCGCCGTTGCGGTTACAATTCTCTCCTTATTTTTCTGTGTATGCTAATCGTTTTCCGGTAAATCAGCCCGGACAGAAAAAACTGGACAGCCAGGTAAACGGCGGTCTTGATCTGAAGTATGGTATCAACCAGGCTTTTACATTGGATGCGACATTGATACCTGATTTCGGGCAGGTGCAGAGCGATAACCAGGTACTGAACCTCACCCCGTTTGAAGTGAAATTTAATGAGAACAGGAGTTTTTTTACAGAAGGAACAGAATTATTCAGTAAGGCAATTTATTTTATTCGAGGAGGATAGGAGGGATGCCGATTCATTTATATGATGCCTATAGTAATACCGGTAATAACGAAAGCGTAACAGAAAATCCATCTGAATCAAAACTGATCAATGCTTCGAAAATTTCAGGGAGAACACAAAAGGGCCTGGGCATAGGCATTTTAAATGCACTTACCCGTCCTCAGTATGCTACTATTGAGAATAACGATACAAAAGATCAGCGGGAGTTTCAAACCGATCCCTTGACCAACTACAATATATTGGTGCTTGACCAGACATTGAAGAATAACTCCAGTGTATCATTGATCAATACAAATGTGTGGCGGAGTGGAAGTGATTACGATGCTAATGTAACCGCAGCTCTTTCAGTTTTAATGATAAAAAGAATGTGTGGAATATTACCGGCCAGTTAAACAACAGTAATTTATTCGGGTATAATGCAGGTGGTAAAACAAAAAGCGGCTATAGTCACAGTTTTAGTGTTGGCAAAATAAGCGGCCGGTTCAATTTTAATGTATCTCAAAATCTTACCGATACGAAGTTTAACAGCAATGATCTGGGTTATTTTACCAATAATAATTTTATAGATCATAACCTCTATGTTGGCTACAGGTGGATGGAACCAAAGGGGTGGTACAACAGGATAAACATAAATTTCAATGCAATATAAGTACGTTGTTTAGCCCCATCGGAACGATTGCACAGACATACCAGCGGTCAGGCATTAATGTCAATTTTAACGCGCAGGCTAAAAAACTATACTGGTTCGGTTCGTACTGGAATTACAATCCTGCAAACAATGATTTTTATGAACCGCGCAGCGAAGGGTATTTTTTTCGCCGTGGTAAAAGCGTAATGGGCGGCGCCTGGTTTGAAAGCAATGCCTCTAAGAAATACTACTTCAATATTGAAACAGCTATCAGGAGATATATTGACTTCTATGGCCAGGCGGCACTGGATGCTTTCCTGATTCAGCGTTACCGTTTCAATGACAGGCTTTCTTTGTCTTACCAGTTCAGTTTTCAGCCAAGGTTCAATAATGTTGGATATACGGATAAGATCAGTTCGGACATCATTTTTGCCAGGAGGCGGATCAATACGGTTGAGAATATTTTCAGTGTGAAGTATAGCTTTACCAATAAAATGGGAATCACTTTCCGCGGAAGGCATTACAACAGCAGTGTGTATAACAGGAATTCTTTACTCTCCGGGCTGACGGTAAATTATCAGGCAATAGTTCTTTGAATGATACTTTGCACCGTAATGTAAACTTTTTCAATATTGATATGGTGTATACCTGGCAGTTTGCGCCGGGCAGTTTTGTGAATATTGTCTGGAAGAATGCCGGGGTTACTTCTTATGATTTTGTCGAGAAAATGTATTTTAAAAACTTCGGCCATACGATTGATTCGGACCAGAATAACAATATATCCCTGAAAGTGATCTATTTTCTGGATTACCTCGATTTGAAAAAATGGAGAAAGAAAAAGAGACTGGCTTAGCTATGCCGGAGAAGAGCTGACAGCCGTTAAGCAGCCGGGGTGCGGGAGCAAAACCAAGCCTAAAATAATTCGCCAAAAAGTCTTCCAAAATCAGTTTCTAACCCTTACCTTTGCCGCCCCAATTAGTTCTTTTCCTCATCCGCGGTAGCTTGAGCGAACCCGGAAAATGGAGATCATGTTCGCTAAAGGATCATGATCAATGGAATCCGGTAACCCCTCGGTCATTACGAAGGGTCGGATTGGGAGATCAAGTACCCGCTGTTGCGGGAGAAAGGTCGTTAACACCAAAAAAGATTAAAAATGGCAAAAGAAATCTCTGGCTTTGTAAAGCTTCAGTGTAAGGGTGGCCAGGCCAACCCCGCACCTCCGATCGGTCCTGCATTGGGTTCCAAGGGTATCAATATCATGGAATTTTGCAAACAGTTCAATGCAAGAACACAGGACAAAATGGGAAAAGTGCTTCCCGTCTTAATCACCGTTTATACAGACAAAAGTTTTGATTTGTCATCAAGACCCCCCCGGCAGCTATTCAATTGCTGGAAGCCGCTAAAATTCAGAAAGGTTCCAAAGAGAGCAACCGTAACAAAGTAGGTAAAGTAAACTGGACGCAGGTAGAGGCTATCGCAAAAGACAAGATGCCTGACCTGAACTGTTTTACTATCGAAAGCGCCATGAAAATGGTAGCTGGTACAGCCCGCAGCATGGGATTAAATGTAGAAGGTAAAGCTCCCTGGGAAAATTAAGGAAATCGGACGCTGTTCCGATTGAAAGACGGAACGGAGTTCCGTCGTCCATCAAAGAACTTTTTAAAACGAATTACAATGGCATTCATCAGTAAAAAAAGAAAAGTAGCCGAGGCTAAAATAGATAAGAGCAATCTTATTCACTCAAAGAAGCATCTTCTTTGGTGAAATTAATCAACACAACGAAGTTTGATGCTTCTGTTGATCTTCATATCCGCCTGGGTGTGGATCCTAAAAAAGCCGACCAGGCTATCCGTGGTACGGTGACGCTTCCCCACGGAACAGGTAAATCAAAATCAGTACTGGTACTTTGTACCCCCGATAAAGAAGCTGAAGCAAAAGCAGCCGGTGCCGATTTCGTTGGCCTGGATGAGTTTGTTACAAAGATCGAAGGCGGATGGGTGGGTGTTGATGTGATCATCGCCACTCCTTCCGTAATGCCTAAGATCGGTAAGCTGGGTAAAGTATTAGGTCCGCGTAACCTGATGCCGAACCCCAAGACAGGAACAGTTACCAATGATGTAGCCGGGGCTATCAATGATGTAAAAGGTGGTAAGATCGCTTTCAAGGTTGATAAAGTAGGGATCATCCATGCTTCAATCGGCCGTGTAAGTTTCGCTCCTGAAAAAATTGCAGAGAACAGCCAGGAGCTGATCAATGCGATCCTTAAGGCAAAACCTTCTTCTGCAAAAGGTACTTATGTAAAAGGAATCAGCATGGCCAGTTCTATGAGTCCTGGTATCGCGATTGATACAAAAGGATTTGTTCACTAATCTCACTTAAATCCTCTCCAGGAGAGAGGACTTATGAAGAGTCTTTAATTTAGAATCAGAAGAGTCAAAACTTTTAATAAAATGACTAAAGATCAAAAAAACGAAGTGATAGAAGCGCTGAAAGGCAAATTCTCTCAATACACAAATTTCTATGTTGCCGATACGGAATCGCTGTCTGTTGCACAGGTAGGCAAATTGCGCCGTGCTTGTTTCGATAAGCAGGTAGAAATGAAAGTGGCTAAGAACACGCTTATCAAAAAAGCATTAGAATCTCTTGACAGTGAAAAATATGCAGGCGTCTATGAGTCTCTGCATAAAGTAACTGCATTGATGTTCTCTGAAAATCCCAAAGATCCGGCTTTGATCATCAGCTCTTTCCGCAAAGAAAGCAATGGTGACAAGCCTGTATTGAAAGCAGCTTTCATCAATGGAGATGTATATACGGGAGATAACCAACTGGCTTCATTAATCAAGATCAAAACGAAGAACGAGTTGATCGGCGAAGTGATTGGCCTGTTACAATCACCTGCGAAGAGGGTCATTGCAGCTTTATTGCATCACCACGAGCAGAAAGCAGGTGGCGGAGAAGCGGTAGCGACGGAAGCAGCAGCAGAGTAAGTACGAACTACGAAGTTAGAAGTACGTACCTCGTACCTCTTACTTCGTACTTATAAAGAAGGTAATTTTTTTTAATCACGCCGTCGGATTCCATACGGGAAATGAAGACGGTAAAAATTTAAATCAAATGGCAGACGTAAAAGCATTAGCAGAAAGCCTTGTAGGCTTAACAGTAAAAGAAGTACAGGAATTAGCTGATTTCTTAAAATCAGAATATGGCATCGAACCTGCAGCAGCAGCAGTTGTTGTAAGTGCCGATGGTGGTGGTGGTGCAGCCGCTGCTGAAGAAAAAACAGCTTTCAATGTAGTATTGAAGAGCGGTGGTGCTTCTAAACTGAACGTAGTTAAGATCGTTAAAGACCTGACTGGTTTGGGACTGAAAGAAGCGAAAGACCTCGTTGATGGCGCACCGAAAAACATCAAAGAAGGTATCTCTAAAGCAGAAGCTGAAGAAATCGTAGCTAAGCTGAAAGAAGCTGGCGCTGATGTTGAGATCGCTTAATTCTTAGTAAGAATATTGTTTAAACCCCTCCCGATTACGGAGGGGTTTTTTATTTGAAAGAGGCAAAGCTCTCCGAAACAATTTCTTGCTTTACGGGTACGTTATTTATTTGCATGCGATATCTTATTTATATTGTTTTTTATATTTTCCAATTACACTTTGGGGGCAATCTTATACATTAAAAGGCAGGATAATAGACTTTACAACCAAAGAGCCCATAGCAAATTTATTTGTTGCAGTTTTTTATGAGAACTATTCCAATGCAGACACAATCAGGGATATTATACGGCTTGACGGTACCGGAAAAAATAAAAATGACACTGTTTACCTAGAACCCAAACTGAAACTTCTTGATTCTGTAATAGCTGATAAAAAACGGCCAATTTATTTTTCGGTCACTTGCAAAAGGACTATATCATGTAAGGTGTAGGGTCAGGAAAGTTGAAAAGGGATATATGGTTGATTTCAGGGATCACGTTGCAGTTTACAATGATTCAGCAACAGTTGAATTGACGCCTAAGATTTTTTGTGAGTATGATAAATACCGTGACCAGGATATATGCCCTGTTTGTTCAAAAAAGAAAGATTGTTTAAAAGTAATATACGGACTGCCTATGTATAATGCAGCTACCGGCGGAATTCTCTCAAATAAGGATGAGTATTGGATAGGGTATTGTGATAAGGATCCATATTGTTATGCCAGGTGGTATTGTGTAAAATGTAAAAAGTTATTTTAATAATTATCGCAGACTAAGATAAGGTACTATCTTATTATACAATTCATCCGTCACCGCCATTACTTTCTTAATGTCCTCCAGTTTTGCAAAAGGCCCATGCTCATTTCTATAGGCAATAAGGGGATTGGCGATAACGTACCTGATATAAGGATGCGCTTTTAGTTCATCCACAGTCGCTGTATTGATATTTATTTTCTTAATAGCTGTATTTTCTGCTTTCAGGTATTGTTTGATCTTTTGAAAAGAAGAATCAGGTATGCCATACGTTTCTGCCACCTGGTTAATAGAATAAAAGCCGCCCAGTTTTTCCCGGAAGTTTATAATTCTCTCAGCCAGTTTACTTCCTATGCCCGGCAAGGAAATAAAAGCAGTGGTATCGGCCGTGTTAATGTCAATGACGGTGTAAGAAAAGCGCCTGGGTTCATTTTCTTTTTTGATATAGGCTGCAGGATGACCTGCTGAACGGTTGTTTTCGATCTGTATATAAGGCTCCAGCCGGAGATAATCACCAGGGCGCAGACCATATACCTTTTTCAGGTCTTCGCCCTTGTAAAAATGTCCGCCTTTATTAAGATAGTTCGTGATAGTATGGATCGTTTTGTCTTTCAACCCCAGCTTTTTCCACCCTGCTTCATCAAGTGTATTGGGGTCAAAATAAAAAAGGGTGGCGGGAGAAGAAGACTTATTTACTGAGCGATCATATTGATAAGCATACCCATTATCCCCATCGCGGGAATTGAATGCGTTTTTATCCTTTTCGGATTCTTTCACCTCTAGTTTTCTGGCTGCAACGATCCAGGCGGTATCGGTTGCTGCAACTTTAGAGCTGCTTTGATTGTTAATAAAACCGGGTAGCAGAAAAATAGTTATTATCAGGAAAACAAGGACCAAAAGGCCTAGACGTTCCCGCCGGGTAAACGACAAGTAATCAACGACAAAAGCTTTCCATTTCATAGTTTTTTCTTTGGGGTAAAGTATTGATTAAAGAGGGCCTGGAAAACGTTTTTTAACGGTCTTTTGGCGGGATTTTTGTTAGCAAACTTTTCTTGTCCATGATGTATAATTCCTTACCTTTGCCATCCTTTATTTTGGCCAAACAAATTTTGACGTCCCAAATCATGTTCAAGTAGTTGAGAATCATAGGCTTTCATTTTACACAAAATGAGAGCCTGTAAGTGATTTGTACGTCCTGAATCTTTTTTAAACCGGTTTTACACATATGTCTTCAACAAAAATGAATCACAGGGTAGATTTCGGAAAAATTAAGCATCTGGCCGAAACACCTGACCTTCTTGAGGTACAGATCCAGTCATTTAAAGAGTTTTTCCAGTTGGAAACCACTCCTGACAAGAGAAACATTGAAGGTTTGTTCAGGGTGTTTAAAGACAATTTCCCGATCACTGATACCCGGAACATCTTCGTATTGGAGTTCCTGGATTATTTCATTGATCCGCCCCGCTACACGATCGAAGAGTGTATGGAACGCGGGCTGACCTATGCCGTACCATTAAAAGCAAAGCTTCGCCTGAGCTGTAATGACGAAGAGCACGTAGATTTCCAGACTATTGTCCAGGATGTATTTCTTGGCAATATTCCCTATATGACCCCACGGGGCACGTTTGTCATAAACGGTGCTGAACGTGTGGTGGTTTCCCAGTTGCATCGTTCTCCCGGTGTATTTTTTGGTCAGTCTGTTCACCCGAACGGAACCAAGATATACTCTGCAAGGGTAATTCCTTTCAAGGGTGCATGGATGGAGTTTGCTACAGACATCAACAACGTGATGTACGCTTACATTGACCGTAAGAAAAAATTCCCTGTAACTACTTTATTACGTTCTATCGGCTACGAAACAGATAAAGATATTCTTGAACTGTTTGGTATGGCTGATGAAGTAAAGACGGATAAGAAGACCTTATCAAAATATATCGGGAAGAGATTAGCTGCCCGTGTATTGAGAACCTGGGTAGAAGATTTCGTAGATGAAGATACCGGTGAAGTAGTGTCTATTGAAAGAAATGAGATAGTACTCGAACGTGATACTGTTCTTGATGAAGAAGCGATCGAAATGATCTCTGAAATGGATGTAAAAGATGTATTCATCCAGAGAGAAGATGTGGGCGGTGATTACGCGATCATCTATAACACGTTAAATAAAGATACTTCCAACAGCGAACTCGAAGCGGTTCAGTTTATCTATCGCCAGCTACGCGGCGCTGATGCCCCGGATAATGAAACGGCCCGTGGTATCATTGATAAATTGTTCTTCAGCGATAAGCGTTATGATCTCGGTGAAGTGGGTCGTTACAAGATCAACCGCAAGCTGAACCTTGATGCTCCGCTTGATCAGAAGACTTTGACAAGAGAAGATATCATTCTTATCATCAAATACCTTGTACGCCTTACTAATGGTAAAGCGGAAATAGATGATATTGATCACCTGAGCAATCGTCGTGTACGTACTGTGGGTGAGCAATTATATGCTCAGTTCGGTGTAGGCCTTGCCCGTATGGCGCGTACTATCCGTGAAAGGATGAACGTACGTGATAACGAGGTGTTCACACCTGTGGATCTGATCAATGCAAGAACACTGTCTTCTGTAATCAACTCCTTCTTTGGTACATCACAGTTGTCGCAGTTCCTTGACCAGACAAATCCATTGTCGGAAATCACGCACAAACGCCGTATCTCAGCGCTCGGGCCAGGTGGTTTGAGTCGTGAAAGAGCAGGCTTTGAGGTGCGTGATGTACACTATTCTCACTACGGCCGTCTGTGTACTATTGAAACGCCGGAAGGTCCAAACATTGGTTTGATCTCTACGCTTTGCGTACATGCGAAGATCAATGACATGGGCTTTATCGAAACTCCTTACCGCAAGGTTGACCAGGGCAAGGTGAACATGAAAGAACTGAGGTTCTTAAGTGCAGAAGAAGAAGATCTCGCTAAGATCGCCCAGGCCAATACGCCTTTGGATGAGAAAGGACATTTTGTAGAAGAAAAGATCGTAAGCCGCGAAACAGGCGACTTCCCGATTCTCGATAGAAATGATGTTCAGTTTATGGATGTGGCGCCAAACCAGATCGTTGGTCTCAGCGCTTCATTGATCCCGTTTCTTGAACATGATGATGCCAACCGTGCTTTGATGGGATCAAACATGCAACGCCAGGCTGTGCCGCTTATCCGTCCTGATGTACCTATTGTTGGTACAGGCCTGGAAGGTAAAGCTGCCCGTGATGCAAGGATCCAGATCCACTCTGAAGGAAACGGTATCGTTGAGTTTGTGGATGCAAATGAAATTCATGTTCGTTATGATCGTGACGAGCAGGAAAAACTGGTAAGCTTTGAAGATGACCTGAGAGTGTACAGGCTGACCAAGTTCATCAAAACAAACCAGGAAACCTGCATCAACCTGAAACCTGCCGTGAAGAAAGGACAGAAAGTAAAGAGAGGCGATTTCTTAACTGAAGGTTATGCAACACAGGATGGCGAACTGGCACTGGGTAAGAACCTGAAAGTGGCATTCATGCCATGGAAGGGTTACAACTTCGAGGATGCTATCGTTATCAGCGAAAGAGTGGTAAAAGAAGATATGTTTACTTCCGTTCACATTTCTGAATATGAACTGGAAGTACGTGATACAAAATTGGGTGAAGAAGAACTGACTCCTGATATCCCGAACGTTTCAGAAGAAGCGACAAAGGATCTTGATGAGAACGGTATCATCCGTGTAGGTGCACAGATCAAAGAAGGAGATATCCTTATCGGTAAGATCACACCAAAGGGTGAAAGCGATCCTACGCCGGAAGAGAAATTACTTCGTGCGATCTTCGGTGATAAAGCCGGTGATGCAAAAGATGCTTCGTTGAAAGCTCCGAATGGAGTAGAAGGTATCGTGATCGGTAAGAAATTATTCCAGAGAGCGAAGAAAGATAAGAACGCTAAAGTGAGAGAGAAAGCATCTATCGAGAAGCTCGAAAGAATGCACGAGAAGAACGAAGGCGACCTGATGCAGGTATTACTGGATAAGCTGACCACACTGCTGGCTAATTATACATCAGCAGGTGTA
The DNA here is from genome assembly GCA_037200265.1 of Bacteroidota bacterium. Lineage (GTDB taxonomy): Bacteria > Bacteroidota > Bacteroidia > Chitinophagales > Chitinophagaceae > VBAT01. Next base: position 99,916 of record JBBCIL010000017.1, on the reverse strand, counting down.
AGCAATAATTTCGGTGAAGTGCAGATAGGTAAAGGCGCTAAGTTCACGGCGAAGAACCTGACCGGCCTGGATTATGCCAACATCAATCCGCTGGGCTGGACAAGCGATAAGAAAGTAGATGATCAGATCAATACGCTGTTGCACAACTATAACATCAAGTTCAACGAAGAGCTTGGTCGTTACAAAAGAGAGAAATTCAATATCTCTATTGGTGATGAGTTACCAGCTGGTGTATTGAAACTGGCTAAAGTGTATCTCGCTGTTAAGCGTAAGCTGAAAGTGGGTGATAAGATGGCTGGTCGTCACGGTAATAAGGGTATCGTCGCCAAGATCGTTCGTGCAGAAGATATGCCTTTCCTTGAAGATGGAACACCGGTTGATGTGGTGTTGAATCCATTAGGTGTACCAAGCCGTATGAACCTCGGCCAGATATATGAAACCGTATTGGGATGGGCAGGAGAGAAATTAGGTCTTAAATTCTCTACACCGATCTTCGACGGAGCTTCTACCGAGGAAATAGCGCAATACATCGAGGATGCAGGCTTACCTAAGTTCGGTCACACCTACTTATATGATGGTGAAACCGGCGATCGCTTCCACCAGAAAGCAACGGTTGGTATCATCTATGTGATCAAACTTCACCACATGGTGGATGATAAGATGCACGCCCGTTCGATCGGACCATACAGCCTGATCACGCAGCAGCCGTTGGGTGGTAAGGCACAGTTCGGTGGTCAAAGGTTTGGTGAAATGGAAGTGTGGGCACTGGAAGCTTATGGCGCATCTAACATCCTGCAGGAATTGCTGACGTTGAAATCAGATGATATTATCGGTCGTGCGAAAACATACGAGGCAATTGTGAAAGGTGATAACATTCCGCGTCCGGGTATTCCTGAATCATTCAATGTGTTGGTGCATGAGTTGCGTGGATTAGGACTTGACCTTAAGTTTGAATAATCATCAGACAGCTATGAGCTACGAGCCACGAGCTACGAGCTCTTCAGACGGAAATGACATTTTAAAAATTAGTGGCTGGCTCACAGCTCGCCGCTAAAAGCTAAAAGCTCAAAAAATATGGCTATCAAAAAAGAAAATCGTCCCAGGCCTGCATTTTCGAAGATCACTATCGGTTTAGCTTCACCGGATACCATCCTGGAAAGAAGCTATGGCGAAGTATTAAAGCCGGAAACCATCAACTATCGTACATACAAACCTGAACGTGATGGTTTGTTCTGCGAAAGGATATTCGGACCGGTAAAAGATTATGAGTGTGCCTGCGGAAAGTATAAACGTATCCGTTACAAGGGTATTGTATGCGACCGTTGCGGTGTGGAAGTAACAGAGAAAAAAGTTCGTCGTGAAAGAATGGGCCACATCAAACTGGTGGTGCCTGTTGTTCATATATGGTATTTCAAATCACTGCCGAATAAGATCGGTTACCTGCTTGGCGTAAGTTCCAAGAAACTGGAAACGATCGTTTATTATGAAAGATTCGTGGTTATTCAGCCGGGTATCCGTGTTGATAAAGGCCAGAACTATGGTGATCTGCTCACAGAAGAAGAATACCTGGATATCCTGGATACACTTCCAAAAGATAACCAGTACCTGCCTGATGATGATCCTAATAAGTTCATCGCGAAGATGGGTGCAGAAGCAGTGCATGATATGCTGCAGCGCATAGATCTTGACCAGTTATCATTTGACCTGAGGAATACAGCTGCTACTGAAACTTCACAACAACGTAAAGCAGATGCGCTGAAACGTCTGAGTGTGGTAGAAGCTTTTCGTGATGCCAATACAAGGATCACTAACCGTCCTGAATGGATGGTAATGCAATACATTCCTGTAATTCCACCGGAACTGCGCCCGTTGGTGCCGCTGGATGGCGGTCGTTTCGCTTCATCTGATCTGAATGATCTGTATCGTCGTGTGATCATCCGTAACAATCGTTTGAAAAGGTTGCTGGAGATCAAAGCTCCTGAAGTCATCCTTCGTAACGAAAAACGTATGTTGCAGGAAGCGATTGACAGCTTGTTTGACAACTCAAGAAAATCAAACGCTGTAAAAGCAGAAGGCGGACGTGCATTGAAATCATTGTCTGATGTACTGAAAGGTAAACAAGGCCGTTTCCGTCAGAACCTTTTGGGTAAACGTGTTGACTATTCAGGTCGTTCCGTTATTGTGGTAGGCCCTGAACTGAAATTGCATGAGTGTGGTTTACCAAAAGATATGGCTGCTGAACTATTCAAGCCGTTTATCATCCGTAAATTAATTGAAAGAGGTATCGTAAAAACAGTAAAGTCTGCAAGGAAACTTGTTGACAAGAAAGAAGCCATTGTTTGGGATATCCTTGAAAATATACTGAAAGGTCACCCGATCTTATTGAATCGTGCCCCGACGCTTCACCGTTTGTCCATCCAGGCTTTCCAGCCAAAATTGATCGAAGGTAAAGCGATACAGTTGCACCCGCTGGTAACCACCGCGTTCAACGCTGACTTTGATGGTGACCAGATGGCGGTTCACGTTCCTTTGAGTAATGCTGCTGTACTGGAAGCCCAGTTACTGATGCTCGCATCACATAATATTCTGAATCCGCAGAACGGACAGCCGATCACCCTGCCTTCACAGGACATGGTACTCGGTCTGTACTATATCTCAAAAGGTAAAAAGACAACCCCGACTGAAATAGTAAGGGGAGAAGGAAAAGCTTTTTATTCAAATGAAGAAGTGATCATTGCTTACAATGAAGGCAAGATAGATCTGCATGCATGGATAAAAGTAAAAGCGAATATCCGTAATGACGATGGTTTGCTGGAGCATAAGCTGATCGAAACAACAGTGGGCCGTGTGATCTTCAATCAGCACGTTCCTGCGGAAGTTGGTTTCGTTAATGCCTTACTGACCAAGAAAAACCTTCGTGAGATCATCGGTGATATCATCGAGATCACCAATGTTCCGAAAACAGCGAAGTTCCTGGATGATATCAAAACACTTGGATTCCGTACGGCTTTCCAGGGTGGTTTGTCATTCAGTATCAATGACCTTATTATCCCGGATATCAAAGGACAGTTGCTCGACAATGCAAAAGGTGAAGTAGATGAGGTATGGGATAACTATAACATGGGCCTTATCACTAACAACGAGCGTTATAACCAGATCGTTGACATCTGGAGCCGTGTGGATACAAGGATCACTGAAACATTGATCCGTGAATTAGCAGCAGATAAGCAGGGATTCAATTCTGTTTATATGATGCTTGATTCAGGTGCCCGTGGTTCTAAACAACAGATCAAACAGCTGGCTGGTATCAGGGGTTTGATGGCGAAGCCAAGAAAATCCGGATCAAGCGGTTCTGAGATCATTGAGAACCCGATCCTGTCTAACTTCAAAGGCGGATTGAACGTATTGGATTACTTCATTTCTACGCACGGTGCCCGTAAGGGTCTTGCGGATACAGCCTTGAAAACAGCGGATGCCGGTTACCTGACACGTCGTTTGGTTGACGTGGCGCAGGATGTTGTGATCACAGAAGAAGATTGTGGTACACTCCGTGGTATCGCTACTTCTGCTTTGAAAGATAATGAAGATATCATTGAACCATTGTCAGATCGTATAGCAGGCCGTACTTCATTACATGATGTATATAATCCTGCCAACGAAGATCTGCTCGTGGGTGCAGGCGAAGGTATCAACGCTGACCTTGCTCAGAAAATAGAAGATGCCGGTATAGAAACAGTAGAGATACGTTCTGTATTGACCTGCGAAAGCAAACGCGGTTGCTGTGTAAAATGCTATGGTAAGAACCTGGCATCAGGTATCCTGGCACAGAAAGGAGATGCCGTAGGTATCATTGCTGCCCAGTCAATCGGTGAGCCGGGTACACAGTTGACACTTCGTACCTTCCACGTGGGTGGTGTCGCTGGTTCTGCAGCTGTTGATTCTACGTTGCTGGCGAAATTTGATGGTACTATCCAGTTTGACGGATTACGTTCTGTGACGATAGAGAATGTAGAAGGGGAGAAATCACAGGTAGTTATCGGTCGTACAGGTGAAGTGCGTATCATTGATACAAAGAATGACCGTCTTCTTATTACTAATAATATTCCTTATGGCGCTACACTGAATGTGAAAGATGGCCAGAAGGTACACAAAGGTGATATAGTTTGTACATGGGATCCGTTCAACAACGTAATCGTTGCGGAGATCAATGGTAAACTGAAATTTGAAAACGTGATTGAAGGGGTAACTTACCGCGAAGAATCTGACGAGCAAACCGGTCACCGTGAGAAAGTGGTTATTGAAACCCGTGATAAAACGAAGATCCCGTCTATTCTTGTAGAAAGCGGTAAAGATCATAAATCGTATAACCTTCCGACCGGAAGCCATATCATTCTGGATGAAGCCGATGATGTGAGAGCCGGCCAGGTGATCGTGAAGATCCCGCGTATCCTCGGTAAGCTGAGAGATATCACCGGGGGTCTGCCACGTGTTACTGAATTGTTTGAAGCGAGAAACCCAAGCAACCCTGCTGTCGTTTCTGAAATTGACGGTGTGGTAACAATGGGGGCTATCAAACGTGGTAACCGCGAGATCATCATTGAAGCTAAAGATGCTGTACAAAAGAAATACCTGGTGCCATTGACAAGACAGATACTGGCACAGGATGGTGACTTCGTAAAAGCCGGTTCGCCGCTTTCCGACGGACAGACATCTCCACAGGATATACTTTCAATACAGGGACCATTTGCTGTACAACAGTATGTGGTGAACGAAATACAGGAAGTTTATCGCTTACAGGGTGTGAAGATCAATGACAAGCATATTGAAGTGATCGTTCGCCAGATGATGCGTAAGGTGAACATTGTTGATCCGGGTGATACAAGATTCCTCGAAGATGATTCAGTAGATAAATTTGAGTTTGTAGAAGAGAATGATTTCATCTTTGATAAGAAAGTGGTAACCGAGCCGGGTGATTCAGCCAAGCTGCGTGCAGGCCAGATCGTAAGCCTCCGTGAAGTAAGGGAAGAGAATTCTATCCTGCGTCGTAATGACAGCAAGCCGGTTGAATTCCGTGATGCAAAGCCTGCTACTTCAGCACCAACGCTGTTAGGTATCACAAAAGCCTCGTTGGGTGTTCCAAGCTGGATATCTGCGGCTTCATTCCAGGAAACAACCAAGGTATTGTCATCAGCCGCCATACATGGTAAGACCGATGATATGCTTGGATTGAAAGAGAATGTTATCACAGGTCATCCGATACCGGCAGGTACAGGTTTGCGTGAATTCGAGAATATGATCGTGGGCAGCAAGGAAGAGTATGAATTACTGCAAACGACGCGTGAAGCAATGGCCTTTGACGAAGAAGAATAGTCGCGGTGTAAGGAGTATCAAATGAATTTCACAGATATAAAGCAGGAAGTTATCTTCCTGCTTTTTTACTTCAAATTTTACGCAAACGTCTGCGCAATCATTTGAAGTCTGTTTAACCGGAGATAGTAGTTAACTGTTTCATAAAGTGGTGGCTTTTATTATATTTGCCCGCCTGTTCATTGTTAATTTTGTAAAAAAGGCATACATGAAAAATGGGTTACTGATTTGGAATGTTTTATTGACGATCGTTGCCGGTTATTTACTCTTCAATCAGCTGGGGTCAAAAAAGAAAAATGACCCTGTTCTGGCAAAAAACGGGGCAGACTCATCTTTCAGCAACCTCCCTTTTCGCATAGCTTATTTTGAAATGGATTCTATTGAGAATAATTTCCAGATAGTAAAAAATGTAAAGGCCGAGATCAGTAAGAAGGAAGATGACATCAATGCAGAACTGAATGGCCTGGCGAAGAACCTGCAGCAGCGTTATAACTATTTTCAAAACCAGGCACAGGCCGGCTCCATGTCAGACGCCCAGAAAGAAGCGGCCAGCCAGGAACTGAAATCACTGGATGAACAGATGAAGGCCCGCAAACAGACACTTGACCAGGAGTATAATGATTATGTAACGCGTAAAATGAAGGATATCAAAACCAGTATAGAAGATTTTCTCAAGGAATATAATAAAACCAAAAATTTCTCCTATATCATTGCGTATGAGCAGGGGCTGTTCTATTATAAAGATTCAGCCTTTAATATCACGGAGGATGTGATAAGAGGATTGAATGAATTTTATAAGACCAGGAAGGGATAAGTTTCCTATACATTTATTTAAAGCGTCCTTCCATACGGGAGGACGCTTTTTTTTTGAATAGCAGCTGCGGTTTCACGCAAAGACGCGAAGAAATACACGCAAAGGCGCGGAGGCGCAACGTTGGTAAAGTCATTCTTTACATTATTGCGTCTTTGCGTGAAACCGCTTTTATACCAGAGATTGGCTAAAATGAAGTGAAATACTTATCTTGAAACCTAAACCAATCTCCATGGCTGAACAAACTTCTTTCAAACCCACGCTCGGCTTATTCGACGGTACGATGATCGTTGCCGGATCCATGATCGGCTCGGGTATCTTTATCGTGAGTGCCGATATTACAAGGTACACGGGTAGTGCAGGCTGGCTGATCGCTGTCTGGCTGATAACAGGATTTATGACCCTTACCGCAGCCCTTAGTTACGGGGAGCTAAGCGGTATGTTTCCCAAGGCCGGAGGCCAGTATGTGTACCTGAAAGAAGCGTATAACCCATTAATGGGGTTTCTGTATGGCTGGAGTTTTTTCGCCGTTATCCAAACCGCTACCATTGCCGCGGTCGGCGTTGCTTTTTCTAAATTTCTTGCCTACCTCGTACCGGAACTGGGCAATAACTATTTTCTTTTTGATGCAGGCATTACCAAAGTGTATTCGGGACAATTGGTTTCGATCGCTATTATCTGCCTGCTTACGTATATCAATTCAAGAGGTATTAAAGAAGGAAAGTTTATTCAAACACTATTTACTTCAGCGAAACTGCTGGCCCTTTTTGGGTTAATTGTATTTGGTTTCATACTGGTAAAGGAAAGCTTCTGGGCAGAAAACTGGAAAACAGGTTTTAATGCGATGCAGCCGGCAAAAGATGCGACAGGCAATTTTATAGCAGAAGGTAACTGGCTTCCTATCGGCGGCTCGGCTTTAGTAGGCGCCATTGCAGCAGCGATGGTGGGTTCGATCTTTAGTAGTGATGCCTGGAACAATGTTACTTTCATTGCAGGCGAAATGAAGAACCCGAAAAGAAATATCGGGTTGAGTTTATTTCTGGGCACATTGATCGTTACTGTTATTTATGTGTGTGCCAACCTGATGTACCTGAATGTAATGCCACTAAGTGAACTGGCTTTCCCTACAGATGACAGGGTAGCGGTAGCTGCAGCTAATAAGATATTCCCTTCGTTTGGTACCATACTGATAGCATTCCTGATCATGGTGTCTACTTTTGGGTGCAATAACGGACTGATACTCGCAGGCGCCAGGGTTTATTATACGATGGCTAAAGATGGCCTGTTCTTTAAAAAGGTAGGCGAACTGAATAAGAATGCTGTACCGCAATTCGCTTTATGGATACAATGTCTTGTTGCTTCTGCCTGGAGCCTGAGTGGTAAGTACGGGCAGTTACTGGATATGATCTCCTTTGTAGTAGTGATCTTTTATATGCTTACTATCATCGGAATCTTTATACTGAGGAAAACAAGGCCTGATGCAGAACGGCCTTATAAAGCTTTCGGTTATCCGGTGTTACCAATACTGTATATTCTTATGGGTGCAGCGTTTTGCCTGCTGCTTATTATTTATAAACCGGAGTTTACATGGCCGGGACTGATCATCGTTTTATTAGGCGTACCGATCTATTATATCGCTATTTCCGGTAAGAAAAAATAATCACGATTTTTGCACTATGGAAGATTTTAAAAAAATGTTTGATTCATTTACCCGGCTGAAGGTGGGTGTGATCGGTGATGTGATGCTCGATACCTATATGTGGGGGCATGTAGAACGTATTTCTCCGGAAGCTCCTGTGCCTGTCGTTTCATTAGATAAAAAAAGTTATCGGATAGGAGGCGCGGGTAATGTAGCGCTGAACGCTCAATCATTGGGAGCGCAGGTATTTGTTTTATCAGTGATCGGCAATGATGAAGATGGAAATAAACTGAAAGCCTTTTTACGGAAAAAAACATACAGATCAATCATATCGTAAGAAGCAATAAGCGGATCACTACCAATAAAACAAGGGTCATCAGCCGCAACCAGCAGATGATGCGGCTGGATGCAGAAATAACGAAAGACCTGGATGACCATGATACGATGAATTTACTGGACAGGGTAAAATTATTCATCGCCCGGGAGAAACCCGATGTGATCATTTTTGAAGATTATAATAAGGGGGTGCTTACTGAGAAGATCATTCACGAAGTAACGGCACTCTGTAAAAAAGCAGGAGTCATTACGGCGGTTGATCCCAAGCGGAAGAATTTTTTTAACTACAAGGGCGTTGATATTTTCAAGCCAAATCTCAAAGAAGTAAAGGAAGGACTTAACCTGCTTATCGAAGATGTAAACAAAGGCGTTTTACAGAATATTCACAAGGAACTCGCGGCTGTTCTCAAGCATGATATTTCTTTTATCACTCTTTCTGAGAAAGGAGTGTTCTACGAACAGGGCAAACAAGCAGCTATAATCGCTTCTCATATCCGTAACATATCAGACGTATCCGGTGCGGGTGATACCGTAATTGCTGTAGCCTCGCTGGTATATGCATCTACTAAAAATGCTCACCTTATGGCCGAGGTCGCTAATATCGCCGGTGGCCTGGTTTGTGAAGAAGTGGGAACAGTGGCTATTAATAAGGAAAAGCTGCTGCATGAATGTGAGGTGTTACTTGCGTGAGAGGTAAGGCCCCTCTAAATCTCCCCGGTGGGGAGACTTATCATCACTAAATTTTTATATTCTTTCAGGGTAGTAAAATATTTTGAATTCCTGGGGCACTCTTTTTAGGGGGACGTTTTATGCGCAGCTACGCAAAGTCTCCCCACCGGGGAGATGTAGAGGGGCTCAGAGAGGGTTCTTCTTATCCATCTCAGCCATGGATTTATCAAGGACCTTATCAAAGTTGATATAAATATCGAAGAATATTTTTGCGAGCGCGAATACAAGGATAAAACCTTTATCGAGACCAAAACCAAGGAACATACTGCCGAGTATCACCGTGAATTGCTGGATGAAAATACGGCCATAAGGCTGGAACATGACCCGCATCATAGAAACTGTTTTGTATTCACCCGTTACAATAAAGGGAATAAAACTGGTAGCGAAATAACTTACAATAAACCCTGCCAGCATAAAACCAATATCCCTGTTGATATACTCATAAAAATGAAAGAAAAAATGCAGCAGACCGCTGCCGGATGGAGTAATATTCGCTGATTGGGAAAAGATGGTTGTCTGCACTGCCGCAAACAGGCCATAGTGAATAGTGAAAAAAGCCATAAAGAAAAGTCCGCTTACTGAAGTGGAACTTCCTTCGTTATACCAGATATCTTTTTTACGGGCCATGGTAATGACCGCCATTTTGAGCAGGGTCATCATACCTGCGATCAGCGTTTCCAGCGCATAAACAATGAATACTTCTTTAGCGCTCCATCCAAGAAACCATACTCCGTATACAGGGATAAGATTAGCGGCTACAAGGAAAATCTCGTTGCGGGTTAGTCTTCTTTTTAACATCTTAATTATTACCTGACAAAATAGTTAATTTCGGCAGGGAAACAAATACCCATTACCACGTATGCCTGTATATACTTTAGCTATTCATGGCGGAGCAGGAACAATAGTAAAAGGAGATATGACGCCGGAACTGGAAGCCGCTTACCGCAAAGGACTACAGGATGCTTTGAATGCGGGATATTCCCTGCTTGAAAAAGGAGGCTCTGCAATAGAGGCGGTATTAGCTGCTACCATTTCACTGGAAGACAATATTCTCTTTAATGCCGGTAAAGGCGCTGTGTTTGCCAAAGATGGCAGCCAGGAAATGGATGCTTCGGTTATGGATGGAAAAACATTGATGGCAGGAGCAGTAGCCGCTGTACGTCATATCCGCAATCCTGTTGAACTTGCTTATACGGCCATGACCAGAAGCCCGCATGTAATGCTGATCGGGAAGGGCGCTGAAGATTTTGCCGCATTGCATGGAATAAAAAAGGAAGCAGATGATTATTTTCTTTCAGCATTCCGGTATGATCAATGGAAACAAATGCAGGGCTCGGACGAAGCTGCATTGGACCATAATGTGAAAATAAAAGACAAAAAATTTGGTACTGTCGGCGCTGCTGCCTGCGATATGCATGGAAATATTGCTGCTGCTACCAGCACCGGCGGTATGACAAACAAACAATGGGGCCGGGTGGGTGACAGTTCAATTATCGGCGCTGGTACGTATGCTAATAATAAAACCTGTGCTATCAGTTGTACGGGTCATGGAGAAATGTTCATCCGTGCTGTAGCTTCTTATGATGTAAGTTGTTTGATGGAATATAAAGGACTTTCATTACAGGAAGCGATGGATGTGGTGGTAAATGATAAGCTCGTAAAGATAGGCGGGGAAGGCGGGATGGCAGGTGTGGATGCGAAAGGAAATGCAGCAATGATATTTAACAGTGAGGGAATGTACAGGGGGATGAAAAATAGCAGCGGGGCTAACCAAATTGGTATATATAAGTAATTTAGCAAGATATTTTTCTAAGAGATTATCCAGGAATAAAATACACGTTTACCGTATTAAATGATTATGATTTCGGGACAATATATTCGCAAAATTCTGCCAGGCAATACTTAATATTGATAACGAGAAAAAGTTTGGTCGAATCCATTTATCAAAACGTTAAGAGGTTTAATTTTTAGAATAGGTTATGAATAAATATGCCGTCATCGTAGCCGGGGGCTCCGGAACAAGAATGGGGGGTAACCTGCCCAAGCAATTTATGCTGCTGAAAGATAAACCGGTATTGTATTATACACTTAAGACATTCTCTGAGGCGTACACAGATATGCAGATCATCCTGGTGCTGCCTATTGATTATACTGATATGGGACAGGAGATCATTGATGCGTATTTTGATAAAGACCGCATCCGCATTACAGCCGGTGGTGATACCCGTTTTCAATCCGTTAAAAACGGGCTGGCACTGGTAGACGAAGAATCCGTGATCTTTGTTCATGACGGTGTACGCTGCTTATTATCCGCCGATCTTATTTATCATTGTTATGAGATGGCACTCACAACCGGCAGCGCTATTCCCGCTATTCCCTGTAAGGATAGCGTAAGGCTACTTAAGCAGGATGGCAGTGATGCAGCCGATCGTAATAAGATCGTGCTGATTCAAACTCCGCAGACCTTTCACAGCAAAATACTATTGCCTGCTTTCCAGATAGACTATAAGGATAAATTCACCGATGAGGCAACTGTCGTAGAAGCATTCGGATTGAAAGTAACATTGGTGGAAGGAGAGGAGACAAATATCAAGATCACCAAAAGGCTGGACATGCTGATCGCGGAGAAGATATTAGAAGAACGAAGTCTGAAGTCTGAGGTGTAGGTTAGATTTTCAACATCAAACATCAAACATCGAACTTCCAACTTCCAACCTCATCCCTTCATCCATTTCAAATAAAAAGGCAGCCTGTTTATTTGAAGCGCCGGGTACTTTTCATCTTTTGCGCCAAAACTACTGTAGAAAAATGCCAGGTTTTGCATATCAGACCCTTCAAAATCGAGTATTATATTTTTGCCGGCATGATCTTTAATAAATTCATCTATTAAAGCATGAGAAGCGCCGACAGATTTTCCGTTGGGATGGTTGCCCACCAGTATATAATACGCCCTGTTGCGAGAGAAAAAGAAAACACAGGAAGCGATCAGTTCATTTTGCGGAGAAAGGATTCCATACGTGGTTGCCATCTGTTTTGCATGCAGGAATTTATATAATTCCCTGAAGCGGTTTACGTTTTCTTCCGACTCTTTACCATAGGAACGCATTTGTTGTAAAGCCAATGCAATCACCTTTTCTGCGTCAAAACCTTGCTCCTTTATACAGCCCGCCTGTATTGCTTTTTTGATATTTCTTTTTGTATTGTCACGATAAGATTGATAAAGCTCATCATACGGTTTATTCAGATCGAGTACATAGTTGTTACGCAGAATAGTAAAAGCGGATGGAAGTCCGGATATATTACTACTGTTCAGGGAAATTTCAATAAGTTTAAATTTAGAAGGAATAGCCTGTATAAATTTTTTTACTTGTTCTTCCGTTATTGTCCTTCCAAAAATGCCTGATTGGGCTGTTAAAAAAGGTTGGTATAAATAATGAAACCCGTATTTTTTATTCCAGGTCAGTGGCATCACTGCTTCATAGTCGTTTAATATTAATGCATCCCAGTTGGGCGCCATATGATCAAGATAAAATGAATAGGCGTAGATAAGACCATTAGCGGCATTGTCAATACAGTTGTCCCATTTAAGTTTGTCTATTGCAGTATGAGTGAGGTATCGTATTTTATTTTCTTCAGTCATATCGGAAAGGGAGACCTTTTGTAAAACGTTTACTGTTGAATTTAGAAATATCAATACTGAATGAGATCGTTTTAAGAAAGCGGTTTTTTCCGCCGGAGAAATAGTCCGCTGTATAATAATCCTTGAAAGGTTTGCTGTATAAGAGTGGAATATAGATATTCAGTAATTCTTTTAACAGGGATACCTGCAGACCCGCGTCATACAGAAACCTGTCGCCGGTAGCTCCTTTTTCCCATGGGCCCGCGTAGGTTCCTACATCTACAAAAGCCTTCAATGGAATTTTAAATGGCAATAAACTCAGTGGGTTGATATTAGGGGGAATATCGAAGCTGGCATTGGCAGCAACCAACCAATCATCTGAAGCGCCGATATTTCCCTGCCCGTCGGTGTTCACTTTAAATGCGCCATCCCTGATCATGATCTGCTGATAAGGCACCGTCCATTTTACACCTTCCGAACGAAAGGGGTAATCATTTCTGCCTATGAAATAATCACTATAGGTATAATCAAGATTTCCTTTTGGTGCAGACAGGTTAAGTCCGTATAAAAAAGGATCAGCTTTCTTTTTATCGGTGTACAAAAATTTTCCCGCGAAGAAACGGATATCAACTCCGCCGGGGTTCTTTGAGTAATTGAAAAAATAATTCCCTGTGAAAGCCAGCCGGATAAAACCTTTGCCCTGCTCTGCTTTTAATTCCGCACGGTAAGGGTATAACGCCCTGTAATTCTCGACAACAACCAGCAATTGGTTTAATGTTCTTCTCTTTTCAATCGTGTAAGGGTTGTCGCGAATGATAGTATCTGTACCCGGAAACAGGCTGTCTCTCCGGAATCTCAGCAGGTCTTCACCAATCAGGAATGTTTTGAATTGCACGTATTTTAAAAAGGTACTTCTTGGGGTTTTTTCTTTGAATGTAAGACGTATGCCCGGAACGATCTTGTGAAAGGACATGAACACTTTATTACCCAACGTATCTTCAAAGCGATCCCTCGTAAATGTCGAACCACTTATACCGATATCAATTTTTCGAATAAAACCTTTGGGTAAAATTTATAGTTGACAAAACCGGTACCTGTAAATTTTTTAGAACCTGTACCGTACATCGGTGCAAAAAGGAACTGAAAACGATTGGGAGGCAAACGCAGGTTGGTCAGCAAAGCGCCTACCGATATTTTGTCGTAACTATTCAATCCAACAGCTGGTAAAGCAATAATGAGATTTTTTACATCATTATAGCCCCCAAAAGCCGCGCTTACCGGGTTCCAGATGGCGGTGCCTTTACGTTGCCAGTTGGGCAAACCACCTTTTTTGTTTAATAATGAAAATGCAGAATCAAGGTTCTTGCCGCTTGACTCTTCCATTACTTTTTTAAAATCTTCTGGTTGCGGATGTTTGAATTGCCATTGCCGGTAATACTCCTGCATTGCTTTGTTGAAGGTCGCAAGGCCGAGATAGTTTTTCAACCAAACCATCCATTGCGATGTCTTATAATAAGCAATAGCATTATAATTGATCTCACTGAAAAGTTCGGAAGGCGTCTCAACCGGCTGGTCCTTTTTTTCTGCTATGATCGTTTCCAGCTTGGTTTGATCTTCCTGCTGCGTGAGGTGATGATTCTTTTTCAAAGCATACAAGGCATCGTAATACGAATTGATGCCTTCATCCATCCAGGATGCGTTCTTTCATCGCTCGCCAGGATACCATAAAACCAGTTATGCCCTGCTTCATGCGCAATTGTATTATCAATGCCTCCTGAGCTTTTGCCCGGGGATAGTACCGTGATTGTAGGATACTCCATACCGCCGCCAAAGCTTTCAGGGCCCTGTACAGCACTCACCACTTTATAAGGGGTATTCTCACCAACGAGGCCGGAATAATGCTGTATCGCCTGTTTGGTAAATAAGGCACTGTTTTCAGTTGTTTTTATGCTGTGGTGTATAATAAGTAAATATATCAATCACTCTTCCGGAAGCCAGGCGGCAGGTATCATGATTGACGATAAAGCGTTTGTCGGCAAACCATGCGAAATCGTGAATGTTATTTTGTTTGAACGCAGTGTTTTGATATCTGTAGCAGAAACAGGGAACTGATCATATACTGTTTTAAAACTGCCCCCTTTCGTTTTTACTTTTCGTTTGACCGGTGTCCAGGCAAATGAAGCCCTTGTTTTCAACCACTCTTTTTCATCTGCATTCTGTAATTCACCGGTGGCCGCTACCACATAATTTTCCGGTACAGTAATGCTTACATCAAAACTGCCGAACTCACTGTAAAACTCTCCCTGGTCAAGATAGGGCATAGGGTGCCAGCCCCTGCTGTCATATACCGCCGGCTTCGGATACCATTGGGTGGCCTGGTAACTCTGTCCATCATGTCCGCCACGGGAAAAGTTAAAAGGCAGCTTAACATGGAAAGGAGTGGTGATCAGGATTTTCTGTCCCGGTGGAAGGGGAGAAGGCAACACCAATTTTATAATGTCAATATGCTGGGGATGATCTTCTGTTGCTGCCGTTACATTATTTACTTTAAAATCCAGGCGGTTGATATAGCCTTTTTGTTCTTTGTCGGAGAAATAAAACTTCGTATTGCCATTTTCAAGTAACTGGTCACTGAAAGCGGTCTGATCATTTTTATACGCATTGGGCCAGATATGAAACCAGATGAATTGTAAGGTATCAGGTGAATGATTGATGTATTCGATTTTCTCAAAGCCTCTTAATGAATGATCATTGTCATTAAGAGAAACCTCTATTGTATAGTTAACTTCCTGCTGCCAGTACTGGGAAAGAACGGTAAGCCACGAGCCATGAGCTATAAGAAGGAGGAAGATGATTTTTCTCACTGGTTTGGGGTTTGTTAGAGGATAGCAGACGTTTTATTACTCAAACTTACCCTTTTTATTCAGCAGGTCAAAGATGCCGTCCATTTTGATATTCAGTTGTGATTCGAATTCGGCTTTCAGGTCTTCCGGGTAGGGATGTTTGAACTTCCATTGATCGTAGTACGCATGTATCACTTTGTCCAGTTTGTCGGCACCAACAGACACTTCAATGATATACATCCAGATCGCTGTTTTAATATAAACCACCATGGCATATTTATCCTTATCGGTAAAATCAGCTGAAGGGGTTTCGATGGCTTCTTCCATTGGTATTTCGGCCAGTGAGCCGTAGATCAGCCCAAAGAATTCGGGTAATTGTTTATTCTTTACATCCTGTGGCAATGCATTGCCAAAAATACTATTGGCTTTATACTTTTCGCCCTCGTAGCGAAACTGAAAATAGGAGTTCATGCCTTCATCCATCCAGGCATGATCTCGTTCATTGCTGGCGAGAATACCATAGAACCAGTTATGGCCCACTTCATGGGCGATCACGCCATCAAGCTGTTCTATACCGGCATCGGGACTGGTGATCAATGTTATCATCGGGTATTCCATACCACCTGACATTACATTTTGGGGGCCTTCTACCGCCTGCGCTACCGGGTAAGGATATTCGCCTATCCATCCTGAATATCTTTTTATAGCGTCTTTAACGAACGATGTGCTTTCCGACCAGTTTTTATTTCCGTTCTCATAACCGTAAGTAAAGACGTCAATGATTTTGCCGGAGGCCAGTTGTGTTGTGTCATAACGAATGATAAATTCTTTGTCCGCAAACCAGGCGAAGTCATGGATATTTTCTCCTTTGTATTCAAGCGTCTTGGTAGTGTTGGATGATTTGAAGGTATATTTAAGCAGCTTGTTTTCTTCTTTATTGTTGTTTTGCCCCAGCTCTTTATATTTTGCCAGTTCAGCCAGGTTTTGCAAAGTGCCTGTTGCACCGATCACATACGCATTGGGAACAGTTATCTTTACGTCAAAACTGCCAAACTCACTATAAAATTCTCCCTGGTCGAGATAGGGCATGGGGTGCCATCCTTTCCTGTCATAGACAGCCGGCTTGGGATACCATTGACAAATAATATAGGATTGATCCAAATGACCTGAGCGGGATGAATAGGTAGGGATCTTTACAAAGAATGGGGTAGTGATGGTGATCTTTTCACCCGGTTGCAACGTTTTGGGAAGAAGAACTTTTATAATATCTATATTCTCTTTGTCGGCTTCTGTTTTTGCTTTTTCTCCGTTTATTGTAAAATCAAGGCTATCTATATAGCCCTTATCTTTCATTTCTTTCCATCTTTTCTTTCCCTCTGTTTTATCACGAAAGATTTGTTTGGCGTAAGCGGTAGTTTCATTTTTATATGCATTTGGCCAGAGGTGAAACCAGATATAACCTAATGTATCAGGAGAGTGATTGGTGTATTCGAGGTTGAGAAAGCCTTTTAGCGTATGGCTCTTGTCATTCAGGGAAACATCTATTTTGTAATTCACTTCCTGTTGCCAGTATTGAGCAGAAGCGGCGAGCCATGAAGTTTGTGCTGCGAGTACGAAAAAAATAATTCTTTTCATGAGGATTCGTTTGTTCAAAAATAAAGCCTAATCGTGATATTTCATAGGTTTCATGCAGAGACGCAAAGAGATGCGCAAAGACGCAATTATTGTTTCTCGCAAAGGCGCGGCGTCGCAACGAAAAACAGGGAAAGTACTAACGTTGCGTCGTTGCGCCTTTGCGGGAAAATCTTTGCGTCTCTGCGTGAAACCCTCATTTTCCTTTTCCTTTAAAAATGATCCTCAGCGTATGGATCATGATCTTGAAATCAAGCGCCAGCGATACATTTTCTATATATAAAAGATCAAACTTGCTTCTTTCGATCATCTCGTTCACATTTTCGGCATAGCCAAACTGCACCATTCCCCAACTGGTCAATCCCGGTTTTACTTTTAACAGGTATTTATAATAAGGAAACCGGGCTATTATCTGGTCAATATAAAACCGGCGCTCAGGTCTTGGTCCTACCAGCGTCATTTCTCCTAGTAATATATTCCATAGCTGCGGCAATTCATCAATCCGCCATTTGCGCATCGTCTTTCCCCACCTGGTGATACGCGGATCCTTGTCTGATGATAAAGAAGGGCCGTTTTGTTCGGCGTTATTTATCATTGAGCGGAACTTATACATGCGGAAAGATTTTCCTTTATAGCCTATTCGTTCCTGCATGAAAAAAATACTTCCTTTGGACGAATACCTGACCATTAAGGCTGCATATAGCATCAGCGGCGAAAGAATGACCAGGCCGGATAAAGCCGCCATTACATCCAGCAGGCGTTTGATATTTTGCTGCCAGTCGGGCATGAGGCCGGTTTTCAGATCAATAAGAGGAGCGCCCATTATACTGCTTGTCTTTACAGAACCCGCCAGTATATCAAGTGTGCTGGGTTGAATTTTTATCTCTACATCTTTTTCACTCAGCCGGTCTATTATTTTTTCCAGTAAAACCTGTTCAGATTTTTCCATAGCCAGAATTACCTGGTGGATATCATTATCATCAATGATCTTTTCCAACTGATCAATATAGCCAAGCTTGGGGATCAGTTTTTGAATACCGTTTTTGCCATTGTTATCCGGTGTTACAAAGCCGATATAGCGATAACCGCTGTCATGCAGGTTCTTTTCTGTTTTGTTATAAATGTCAATAGCGTTTTCCTGGCTGCCGATCATCAGGGTATTAAACGAGACCTTGCCTGAAAGTAATTGTCTTTTCACTTTGCTCAGTAAAAGCCATCTTCCAAAAAAAGTAAGGGTGAAATGAATACCGGCTAAAGAAGAAAAAGCAGTATAACGGAAAGAAGGATCATCATGCGGGTCATTCCATACAAAAAGAACAAAGAAAAAAAACACTGCCGATCAGGCTGCAAACAAAGGTGAGTGTGAATTCTGCCAGCCTTGATTTTTTATAGAGGAAATGGTAGGTGCCTGCCAGTGCGTATAATATCAGCCAGCCTGCCGGTACGATCAGTAAAATACAGGCCCATGACTGGTAGCTGATCGGGTAGGCCCCGGTGTCATGCAGTAACCGGGTACGTACAGCATAAAAACAGAGCCAGGCCAGTGCAGCCATGAAATAATCCATTACTGCATACCAGGCAACCGGTATTTTTTTAACGGAACTCATCAACGGGATAAAACATTATTGCCGATCTTATCAAGAATCTGGTGGGCCACATCCATTGCCATCAGGCCATCAATTTCAGAAACTATTGTTTTAGTGTTATTGAGAATAGCGCTTTTGAATTCTTCCAGTTCTTTTTTAATCGCGTTTACTTCGGGCACTACAGGGTTGGCAACGGCGATGGTCTTTTTGCCTGAAGGCGTTTCAATGTCGAAGGCGAAAACATTAGAATCCTTTGCCCCCTTTAGTTTGATGATCTCCGTTTTTTTATTCAGGAAATCAATGCCGATATAGGCGTCTTTCTGGAATATGCGCATCTTCCGCATCTTCTTCATGGAGATGCGGCTGGATGTAAGATTGGCGACACAGCCATTGTGAAATTCTATACGCACGTTGGCTATATCCGGTGTTTCTGTGATCACGCCTACACCGCTGGCTGAGATATTTTTTACATCGCTTTGAACAATACTTAGTATGATATCAATATCATGTATCATGAGGTCGAGGATGACGCTTACTTCCGTTCCCCGGGGATTGAACTGCGCCAGGCGATGCACTTCGATGAACATCGGGCTTAATTCGAGGTCTTTAATCGCCAGCAAGGCGGGATTAAACCTTTCGACATGGCCCACCTGGAACTTGATGCCCGATTCTTCAGTAAGTTTTACCAGTTGCCGGGCTTCTTCCATGGTATTGGCCAGGGGTTTTTCCACAAAGACATGTTTGCCTTTTTTGATGGCTCTTTCGCACCATTCAAAATGGTAGGTGGTGGGGGCGACGACATCTATTGCGTCGCAGGGCGTCCAGTAAGGAGTCCGCGTCAAGGAAACGGGGTAGCTGGTATTTTTCAGACACTTCGCGTGCTGTATCGTCATTAGGGTCATAGAATCCGACGATCTCTGTGTCCGGTATTTCCTTCCAGTTGTTCAGGTGAAATTTTCCCAGGTGTCCTACTCCAAAAACGCCTATCTTAAGCATCAGCAATTTATTTAAGTGTCCAAAGATAATGCAGTGGCGCAGCAACCTGACTTTCAAAGAGTAATTACAGGGAATATTGGGGAAAATTCTGGAAAAACATTTGTCCGTAAAAGGGTAATTCCCCTATCTTTGCCGTCCTAAAAACGCTTCGACGACCGTCATTGCGACGAACAGTAGAAGTTAGTAGTCTTCAATTCTGATGGCTACAATGAAGGAAGCAAAGGATCGGTAGTTCAGTTGGTTAGAATGCCGCCCTGTCACGGCGGAGGTCGCGGGTTCGAGTCCCGTCCGGTCCGCAGAAATCAAGTTCAAACCCGCGCCAGTCGCGGGTTTCTTGTTTTTACTCTATTTTTTACTCTATCTGAGATCATTTTATTGGCATTTCCCTACACGTCTTCACATGACTTACCGTAAATTTAAGTAGAAAATCGTGAGTATGGATTTGAGTGTGTTGCATCCGGTGAAATCACCGGACAGGGATTATACCCGTAAAGACAAATTGAATAGTTTAACCGGCCATCTGGATTGCCGGTTACTCGAATGGACAGGTTGGTACAACCAGGATATTTACCAGCGCCTGTTAGGTCATTACAGACTTTATCAACTGTTTAAAAAAGAAAGCAAGGCCGGTGTCGGTTTGCCTCTACCGTTAGCCTATATTGTAAAATACCGGACTTCCCACGGCTTTAAATACCTGCTTTCCCGGATTACGGGAATTTTGTATTACATAGGATCATTTGGCAAGCCTTATTATCCTTTGCAAACGGAAGGGATCAATAGATTATTGGTTAATGAATATGCGCACATTTTGCAGGCATTTTTAACCGAAGCAGATAATAATTTTGAAAAAGCACTATCCCAGGCTGTGGGACAGATCGCATCCCCGGATTTTGGCAAGAGATCGAATACACTTTTTGTAAAACAATCGGCTATTATTCTTCAAACCCAGAATGAGTTCAAGAACTATTATAACAGCAGTCACTATTTTAATGAATACACCACGATTAATCCTGCCACTACTGGAATAAAGGGCAAGGAGAAAGGGGTCTTTTCTAAAAAGCAAATCCTAATCCTCTTTGATCTTCTTGCAGAAACTAGTAAGGTGGAGAGAATTGATTTTACCAGGCCTAATAAATTTGATTCTATAGCTGAGCTCTTATGTGCTATTACTGGCAAGAGTAAGGATTCATGGATTGAGCAGTTGAAAGATGGTCGAAATAAGAGTTTGTATGAATTTAAAAATGAAGGAGAGCGAAAGCAGTTGATTGTAACAGTCACCAATTTATCTGAGATTTTTAGAAAGGCTGGATTTCGATCTATTGGTATTGTTTCAGACAAGAAACTTCGAGAGTTGGAAAAGCGTATTCTTACTGATAAATAAGAAATTCCGACCTTCACTAGTATATCTGTTTCTCAGAGCGCGTAAAAAAACTCCTAATCAGTCTTATAAATTTAAATTAAAATAGTTTCAGTAATACTTTGTAAGTCTATCAACATAAGGAATCATGCTTAATTATAATATGAAATTTACTGTTGCCGATGCAGCCCGGATATTAAAAGTTGATAAAGACCTCATTAAGGAATGGGCATATAAATTTTCAAGTTATCTAAATGCAAAAGCAAATCCCGATAAAGGAAACCCACGTGAATTTAACATAGAGGACATCAGAGTTATGGCCTACATTTTCACGTATTGGGAGGACGAACCTGATATTGAATATATTAAAATTGGCCTAAATTCAAATAGTCATTATGAACATGAAATGATAGATAATCTAATACTTGAAATCACGCCTCTTTTTGTTGAACCGCCAGCCAATATTGATGAACGCTGGAAACATGGTATTGTATTTGGAGGCTTGGCCGAATTTGCTGATGCATTCCATTTAGCAAACTCCTATAAACTTGCAGGTGATAGATTAATTGATACAGCTTTGAAGAATGAAGAAGCGTGGGATCTTTTCTGTCCGGCAGTTTATAATTACCGCCATTCAACTGAATTATTTATGAAAGCAATTACTGGGACACATAAACAAACTCATGATTTACTTTACCTGTTCAGCGAGTTAAAGGATCTGCTAAAAACAGAATTCAATTCAACAATTCCTGATTGGTTTGAAAATGTCATAGTAGCTTTCAATGATTTTGATCCATGGGGAACAACCTTTAGATATGGCGGTAATTTAGGAAAAGATGAAGTGTTTGTTGATTTTAATCATTTGAAAACTTTAATGGGATGGCTTTCGCAATCATTTCACAATATTAAAAGCCATCAGGGTTTGACAAATGAAGCAGCATGAAGATCAAAATATCTTTACATGTAATAGTTAGTAGTTGATCTGACAATAAAGGATTTTAATTTTCAAAAGGGTTTGGATTAATAATTAAGCAGCGTCTAAAGTTGAGCGCAACTGCTTTTGCTTGGCCAAGATAAGTGATTCTAAAAATGTGGCCATCGGAGTTTTTCCAAAGCAGTATCGACCACTGTGAGTTCGCTCTTCGTTATAATGTATCATCCAGTTATCAAGATCTGTTTGAAGGTTTTCCAGATTTTGATAGATATTTTTCCTGAACGTGACAGCATAAAATTCATCTTGCATAGTTCGATGCAGCCGTTCACAGATACCATTGCTTTGTGGATGTCGAACTTTTGTTTTACTGTGATCAATATTTTCTAATTGTAAGTACAGTTCGTATTCATGATTCTCCGGTCTTCCATTGAACTCCGTGCCCCGGTCCGTCAGCATCCGCAATACAGCGATATCATGGCTTTCAAAAAAGGGCAGTACCCGGTCATTAAGAACATCAGCTGAAGTGATTGCATGTTTGCTGGTATAGAGCTTTGCAAAGGCGACACGGCTGTAAGTATCAATAACGGTCTGCTGATAAATTCGGCCTACACCTTTGATAGTCCCCACATAATAAGTGTCTTGAGCGACCAGGTAGCCCGGATGTTCGGTTTCGATTTCTCCAAAGGCCTCCTGCTTTTCTTTTTTGCGTTCCATAGCGATCACCTGGGCTTCGGTGAGGATAAGTCCTTGCTGCGCCATTCGCTCTTCCAGGGCCTTTAACCGCTTGTCAAAAACTTCCAGGTTGTGGCGTTGCCAAACACACCTGACACCGGCTGCAGAAATAAAAATTCCCTTTTTACGCAACTCGTTACAGGCACGTGATTGACCATAAGCTGGAAAATCGAAAGCCATTTGTAAAACAGCTTCTTCAACAGCAGGTTCTACCCGGTTTTTGGGAATAGGCTTACGCCGGCTGACTTCCCGCAGTGCTTCTTCGCCACCAGTGGTATACAACTCTCTAATTCGATAAAAACTGTCCCTGCTGGTGCCCATTAACTTACAGGCGCGAGTTACATTGTTTAATTGTTCGGCTAAATTGAGTAGGCCAACCCGAGATTTGATTAACTTAGTTTCAGAGTTCATGATCTGACATTTTGGGGTTATTAAATTGAAGTGTCGTTACTTAAATTTAATCCCAATTGTCAGATCAACTCTTAACTTCTACAATTAAATTGAAGTGTCGTTACTTAAATTTAATCCCAATTGTCAGATCAACTCTTAACTTCTACACATGATGCCTGAACTCCAAATGCAGATCGGAACAGTATTGTAAAATCATAATGATCTATATTTTCCGAAAATGTTTATTCAACTCTCTCACCACCAAATCAAACTCCGGTAAGTCCTTAATCTGGCTGGCGAGTGATCCCTGCCAGCGGCCTTTAAAACCATTTAATTTTGATTCAACCTTTTCCTTAAAGGCAGTGGGTGTATGGCCTTTATTCCTGGCTTTTCTTTCAAACTCAGGCCAGCTATGCCGGATACTCATTTTCTCATACTCCAATAAATACCAGAGGTCATATAAGTCTCTTGGTTGTGTACGTCCCATCAAAGCACACATCTTTTCAATCAGTACTTCTTCAAGTGTATAGCTCAATATTTTGAATTCTTCCAGGTCTGAATAATGAATGAATATCGGTTTCATCACGGGTTCAAATTCCAAAGTCTCTTTCCTGGTAATATCTATCTTTACCTGCTTATTCGTTCCACCAAGAGGTCCGGTATATCCGATATAAAAGTTAATACTTCCGCTTTCATGTTCTGTATCCTCTATTCGTTGCAAGGTTATATTCGCTTCCTCCTTCACAAATTCAAACAGTTTTTCAAAATCGCTGAATAACTCTTCATTCATAAGGCCCTCTTTCAGCAGGGTAAAATCGAGATCCTCTGAATAGCGATAATTTTCTATGTACACTTTTTTTAATACTGTACCTCCTTTAAAAGCCAATACTTCCGATAATTGCTGATGTTTTGAGATGCCATATAAAATCCAGGTAAGGATATAGTCCTTTTCAATCTGTGTGTCCCGAACACCTGACTTATGGGCATATTGTTTTATTTCTGCAGGTTTGATCATGTAAGTATGGAAGATTGAATAGTTTCTGAATCTATATTTTGCTGAATACTCCAGCGGCTCAGTCTTTTACCTTTATTTGGCATTTCTGTATCCAATTGTATATAGCTGTTGCTTTTTAGCTTTTGCAACTTATCAATAATCGGGTTTTCGATTTTTAAAAGTTCCAATAAAAATCCCAGTCGTTTTATTACGGCCTGCGAATCAAATTGCTTGCAATATTCCAATAGCCTGTCATAGTTAATGGATTGTCTTGCTTTATACAAAGCTTTTCCTGTTTCAACAATTCCACCGGCATGTTCAGGTTTGTACAGGCAGTCGACAAATGTCTTTTCGAGATCGGAACACAATACCTTATGGTAAGAGTCAATCCATATTTTTTTTGCTCCAAAAAAATGTTTTTGATTATGGTAGATGAACCGAAAATTAATACCCTTTATTTTAATAATAGCTGGCCTGATCTGGCGATCTGTAACAACTAATTCATTAAGGGCCGGCTGTGTGATTAGATTATGCAGTTGTAGGGCCGAGTAATAGCCAATATAATGATTGGTGCCTTTAGCCAGGCATCCGGCCAGCAAATGCCAGTCAGGCATAAATGTTACAGGATCCTGTTCAAAAGGTATGATATAATAAAGTCCTTGTCTCACTCTCATTAGCAGCCCCCGTTTGGTCATATCACTGAGCAACTCCCAGGTCGCGCCTTCAGATTTGCCGCCCAATACTTTTTTTGCTTCGGTAATATCAAAGCATGACCTGTTCAGGTCAATAAAGTGCTGAAGAAGTGTATTGGACTGGAATGAAATATTCTTATGTTTCATAGCATTTGACTCAGGTTAAACCTGAGTAATTGACTACAAGATAGCAATTTTTTGAATTTTAGGCGCAATAATTATGTTTCATAGTGGTTTACTCAGGTTATTCCTGAGTATCTAACTACAAAACATAACAAATGTCCATTGAAAATGAACGCTCTATGATGTATTGTAACAGAATTAGGGCAATTTTGGCCGTTTTATGTCACAGAATTAGGGCAAATCCAAGAGAAACCTCCACACCAGGGTTTTCAGTAATGTTCGCTATAACACCCAATCTCTGCTTTAAATGTCCATTTTTTAGCGAACATTATTGATTTAGCCAACCGGCTGCGCCGCTGTGATTAATTCCCTTTCCTTCCAAATCTTCTCAATTTGGTAAGCCGCCTGGTCTGGTGTCACTTTGATATATCTGTAAAAATCTTTCAGGCTTCTATGTCCGCTAATTTTCATGATCAACTCAACGGGCGTACCGGCCAGGAATTCATTGGTGCAAAAAGATCTCCGGCACGAATGAGAAGTTACCCATTTATACTTTGGTTTTACTTCCTCGATATCACGATTACCCTTTTTATAAGAGAACTTAATGGATTCGTCGATTCCTGCAATCCGGCAGACTTTCTTGATATCCTCATTAAATTCAGGATTTGATGTACGGGGTATCCGTCCTTTAAACTTCGTAATAAGTATTTCATGCGCGGTAGGACGAAGTGGTATCACTACCCAGTGATCGGACTTTTGTTGTTTAATATGCAATTTGCCATTCCGGATGTCTTCCGGTTTGATGCTACTGAAATCGGAAAATCGCAATCCCGTAAGACAACCCAGGATCAGAAGATCTCTTGCTATTTCCAATTTAGAGTTCAGGGAAAGATCAAGTTTATAGATCGTTTCGATTTCATAGCTGGTCAGATAAGTAGCATCGGCCACTTCCTCGAATACTTTGTATTCGGTAAGATCGATCGGCGGAATGATCTTACGCCTAATCCTGTCTTTGAGAAATAACCGCAAATGTTTTATAGCCTTGCCCATTGTATTTCTTTTTAAACCTTTTAATCCAGTCCTGGTATACCGGTAAGATTCATAGTCGAATGTCATGAACTCCACAAAGTCATGATAGAAGTCTACATCAAAAGATTTGAACGTTATTTTTCTTCCCCTGAATTTTTCAAAAGCCTGCAGGTATCGTTTTACTTCCATATAAATGTGCACAGTGGAAACAGCAATTCTTCTCCTTTTCGATTCGATGTAATCATCAAACTGGAAATAAACATCGAGATTACCGGTAAAGTCTTTTCGCTGCTCCAGAGTTGATACATCAATGTCCGGGGTAAAAGTCTTCTTAAGAAATAAGAGTGGATTCTCCCTTGTGTTTTTCAAACAGTAGGTGATGATGTCTTCTGCAATTCGAATCATCTTTTGTAACTGTTCATTGAGTTCACCGGCATAGCCAAATTCCGCAGGTAAATCGTTGTTGATTTTTCGCAGTTTCCGATTCCAGTATTGCGGAGGGATAGCAATTTTTGTATCTACCAATACGCGCTGATTGCTGCCGCGGCAGTATTGAAGATATACTATACTGGTTCCATCCTTTCTTTTCCAGTCTTTCTTGCAGACCGGTTTGAGTGCATATATCATAACTTGACGTTTTTACTCTATCATTCTCACTATGTCGGGCCTATCAAGTCATGTGAAGATAAAATGCGGTGTAAGTGAATAAATCATTCAATTACTTAAAAATTAATTCTTAATGTAAGGATATGTAAAGTGATGGATAGATGTAAAAAGGAGGCAGCCCGCCGTCCGGTCCGCAAGTTCGAGTCCCAAATTTGTCAAAAGCCCGTAGAATGCTGATTCTACGGGCTTTTCTGTTTTTCATACCTACCCAAATAACACCAAAATTCACCAATCTCGAGGTACGCATTCGGTGATTCTGGAAATCAAAAGTCAGAATCACCGAATTCCGCCGAAACCCTTGCCAGATAAGGGATTCAGAATTTGAACATCTGGTCTGTCAGGGGCTTAAACAAGTAATTTTAACCTTTAAATCGGTGATTTTATGGAAACGAGAATGAGCATCCTTTTTTTCGGAAAAAAAACAAAGAATGACAGCGACAAAATGCTATCGGTTTACCTGCGGGTAACCATCAATGGAGAGCGTTTTGAAGTAAGCGCTCAACGCTATGTTGAGCCCACCAAATGGTCTCAGAAAACAGGAAAGGCCAAAGGCAATTCGGAGGAAGCAAGAAGCCTTAATACCCACTTAGACGTTCTTAAAAACAAGGTCTATGATTACCAGCAGGAAATCCTGCAATCAGGTAAACTATTTACCAAAGAAACACTTCGATTAAAATGGTATGGGCTTAACGAGCGCACATATTCTCTCGTGGAAGTATTTAAAAATCATAATGACCAACTGGAGGCGTTGATCGGAAAAAGCAATTCAAAGGCGACGTTTGGAAAATACCGAACTACCCTGGATCACACCATCGCATTTCTGCAATGGAAGTTTCAAAGATCAGATATCGAAATTTCAAATATTACTTACAGTTTTATTACCGATTTTGAATTCTGGCTAAAAAGTGTTCAGAACTGCAATCACAATACGACAATCAAATACATCAGCAATCTCAGAAAGATCATTAATGTCTGCATTAGAAATGGTTGGTTAATTAAAGATCCCTTTATTGGTTTTAAAATGACAAAAAAAGAGGTTGTGAGGGAAATCCTTAGTGAAGATGAATTACAAACAATAATTACCAAGGAAATCAAAAACTCTCGTATCAGCCAGGTCCGGGACATTTTTGTATTTAGTTGCTTCACCGGCCTTGCGTATATTGATGCAAAAAGATTAAAGAGATCAGAAATAATCATTGGCATAGATGGTGAACGATGGATTTACACGCGACGTAAAAAGACCGATAGCCCGACTCGCATCCCACTTCTTCCACCGGTTCTTGAAATCATGGAAAAATATAAAGAAGATCCACAGTGTATTAACCAGGATTGTTTATTGCCATTACCAAGTAATGCGAAGCTCAACGCATATTTGAAAGAAGTCGCTGATATATGTGGCATTAATAAGTATTTGACCTTCCATATCGCCCGGCACACTTTCGCAACCACCGTCACATTGAATAACGGCGTTCCCATTGAAACAGTCAGTAAAATGCTGGGGCATAAAAGCATTAAGATAACACAGGTATATGCAAAAATCCTTGATAAAAAAGTGAGCGAAGACATGAGTGCTTTAAAAATTAAATATTCGTCGAAAAAAGACGGCACGTTAACGGCAGCCAAATAATTATCCAATCACCGATTGGACAATTATTTTATATAATAACCTTCAAAGTAGCGGATAACGCAGACATATCTACAATATTCTCCAATAAGAAATCCCAACCAGTGGTTGGGATTTTCGTTACCTAACATTAACCAAAATTTTATACTTACCGAGTTAGCCTTTATCAAAGGCACTAAGACTTGATAGTACTTTCATTAACAGCTGCTAAATTCTGTATACTGCCAATCTGTCGATTCGAATTCCCCTAAATGAATGATTATCAGTTTGCTAATTCTTGATAGTTTGGGTAGACGTTAATTTGGTAAAACAAACATAAATCATGAAAAAGTATTTATTCCTATTAAGCATCGTTTTCTTCTTTGCTTGCAAAGGCAAAGAAAAAGGACCTTCTGATCCGACTACCGCCAATGATACAAAACTCGAAAAGACATCCTTAAAACTCGGGTTTATTAAACTAACAGATATGGCTCCATTAGCGATTGCAAAGGAGCTCGGATATTTCGAAAAGGAAGGGTTAGATGTTACTCTTGAAGCGCAGTCTAACTGGAAAATATTATTGGACCGGGTTATTACTGGTGAATTAGATGGTGCTCATATGTTGGCAGGTCAGCCCATCGGTGCTACCATCGGTTTTGGTACGAAAGCGGATATTGTAACTGCTTTTAGCATGGACTTAAATGGGAATGCCATTACAGTTTCCAATGAAGTTTGGGCTTTAATGAAGAAAAATCTTAAAATCGAAAATGGCAAAGTCGTTCACCCTATAACTGCAGATGCTCTCAAGTCCGTGGTTGAATCTTTCAATAACAACGGTAAGCAATTTAAGATGGGTATGGTCTTCCCTGTCAGCACCCATAATTACGAATTACGGTATTGGTTAGCTGCAGGAGGACTCAACCCAGGCATGTATACGGAGAATGACGCCACTGGAACTACTGGTGCAACAGTTCTACTTTCTGTAACACCTCCACCTCAAATGCCGGCAACCTTACAAGCCGGAACTATAAATGGCTATTGCGTTGGTGAACCTTGGAATCAACAGGCTGTATTTAAAAATATCGGTGTGCCAGTTGTCACCAACTATGACATCTGGAAGAACTGCCCCGAAAAAGTGTTTGGAGTCACGAAGGACTGGGCACAAAAGAACCCCAATACTCATATCGCTATTGTGAAGGCCTTGATAAAGGCTGGTAAATGGCTCGATGACCCTAAGAATCGAGAGGAAGCAGCGAGGATAATCTCTAAACCTGAATATGTAGGGGCCGATTATCAAGTCATTGCGAATAGTATGACCGGTACATTCGAATTTGAAAAAGGAGATAAAAGATCAATGCCAGATTTTAATGTATTCTTTAAGCATAATGCAACTTATCCTTTTTATAGTGATGCGATATGGTTTATGACGCAAATGAGACGATGGGGTCAAATTAATGAAACAAAACCAGACAGTTGGTATAAAGAACAAGCTGAGAAAATATACCTGCCAGAAGTTTGGAAAAAAGCTGCGGAGAGTCTGAAAAAAGAAGGTATTGTTACAGATGCTGACATTCCAACAACCGACGGTTATAAACCAGCTACCAATGAATTTATAGACCAAAAAACTTACGACGGAAAAAAGCCTAATGAATACCTGAAGCAATTCACGATAGGAAATAAAAATTAAGTTACTTATGAATGCTTATTCTAAAAGACTACTGTCTGTTTCCGGCCTTGGAGTCTTGATCAGTATTAAAAATCTGATAGTAGGAAAAGACAGGAAAGTACATGCAAAGATTGTTGCAAGGTCGATTCTATATCCTCTGATTGCAGTTGTGCTATTTCTTTTGCTTTGGTCATTTGTAGCTGCCAGGATTCAGACAAGTCTCGGTGGTATTCCCGGACCACGGCAGGTTTATAAGGCTGCCGGAATTCTCTGGCAGGAGCATCGAGACGAGCGGCAGCGTGAACGAGATTTTATTCGTGGGCAAAAAAAACAAAATGAAGAAATACGGACCGCAAATCCTGACGCAGTTATTCAAATCAGGAAATACAGCGGTAAGCCCACCTATATTGATCAAATTTTTACAAGTCTAAAAACAGTGTTTACAGGATTCTTGATAGCGTCGTTGATCGCTATTCCATTAGGCCTTCTTTGCGGTCTTAACAAAGGAGTTATGTCAGCGTTAAATCCACTAATACAGGTTTTTAAGCCAATATCCCCTTTGGCGTGGCTTCCCATTGTAACGATAGTAATAAGTTCTATTTATGTATCCAATGATGGTTTTTTTGAAAAATCATTTATTATATCAGCAATAACCGTATCTCTTTGCTCTATATGGCCTAGCCTGATTAACACTTCCGTAGGTGTCAATAACATCGATAAGGATCATTTAAATCTTGCGAAAGTGTTTCAATTAAGTCCAACAAAAAAGTTATTTAAAATAGTTTTGCCATCCGCACTCCCATTGATCTTTGCAGGATTGCGGATATCTCTGGGAATAGGGTGGATGGTTCTCATTGCAACAGAAATGCTTGCACAAAATCCCGGCCTAGGAAAATTCATTTGGGATGAATTTCAAAATGGAAGCAGCAATTCTCTTTCTAAAATATTTGTTGCAGTAATTACAATCGGAATCATTGGTTTCTTCCTGGATCGGATCATGCTGTTACTCGAAAGGATGGTCACCTATAACAAAAATCAATCGTAATAAGATGCCATATCTGAGCCTACATAGTATATCCAAGCAGTTTAATAACGGCATTAGTACCAACTCTGTTCTAAAAGATGTTAATCTAGATATTACCGAGGGTGAAATTGTAGCCATTGTCGGTCGCACCGGAAGTGGGAAGACTACACTGGTATCCATGATTGCCGGACTCATCGAACCTTCAGGTGGATCAATCTTCTTCCGGAATAAACCGTTATCAAATGTGTCCCTTGGTCACGGCCTTATCTTCCAGCATTATTCGCTGCTACCGTGGATGACTGTATTAGAAAATGTTTTATTTGGAGTTGATCAGTTTTTTAGAAACGAGCCGCTTAGGCATCGTAAGGATCGGGCATTAAGATTTATCGAAAAGGTAAATCTGACCAGTGCAATCTATAAGTATCCATCTGAACTATCGGGAGGGATGAGACAACGTGTGGCCGTCGCACGCACACTC
The DNA here is from genome assembly GCA_037200265.1 of Bacteroidota bacterium. Lineage (GTDB taxonomy): Bacteria > Bacteroidota > Bacteroidia > Chitinophagales > Chitinophagaceae > VBAT01. The sequence goes on along the minus strand of JBBCIL010000017.1, from coordinate 68,670 downwards.
GCAGTAAATCCAGACATTCTGTTAATGGATGAACCTTTGAGTGCTCTAGATGCTTTAACCAGAAGCAAGTTGCAGGACGAAATTTTGGAGATCCTGCAGGAATCAAAAAAGACCGCCGTGCTAATTACCAATAACGTTGAAGAGGCAATTATTATGGCAGATCGAATTGTTACTCTATTACCTCCACCTATTTGCTCGATCGGTAAATCCTTCAGAGTGGAAATTACCAAGGATCCGGGATTCAAGAGGCATATTACTAAAGATGCAAAATTTATAGAATTGAGGAAACAAATAACCAGTTATTTAAAAGACTTTAAAAGCATTGAAAGCTAAAAAATGTTAAATCTCAAAAACAATATTATATTAGAGTTGATAAATCTATCAAAGCTTTATCGGACTCCCGCTAGTTCTGCCTTAGTAGTAAGTAACTTTAATTTGACTGTCTCATCACAGGAGTTTGTGAGTATCATAGGTCACTCCGGATGTGGGAAAACAACTGTGTTATCTATGATTGCCGGCTTGATATACCCCGACAGTGGAAGTATCGAATTAGAAGGTAAGGATATAAAAAAGCCCGGGCCAGATCGGGGCCTTGTTTTCCAATCCCCTAATCTTTTACCTTGGATGACTGCCTTGGAAAATGTCTATTTAGGAGTAAATCACGTATTTAGTAGCTTGAGTAAAAGGCAGAAAAAAGAGCAGTGCATGTATTATCTGGATAAAGTTGGAATGAGCAAACACTATAATAAAAGTAGCAGCGAACTCTCCCAGGGAATGAAACAGCGCGTTGGAATAGCTCGTGCTTTTGCAATCAAACCGAAAATACTGCTACTTGATGAGCCATTTGGAATGCTGGATTCATTTACTAGAATGGAGCTTCAGGATGTTCTACTCGAAATCTGGACGCAGGAGAAAATTACTGCATTAATGGTAACTCACGACGTAGATGAGGCAATTTACCTGAGCGATAAAGTAGTGATGATGACCAAAGGGCCTGCCGCAAGCATTGGAGGTGTATTAAAAGTAGACGTTGAAAGACCTCGGGACAGAGAAAATTTAGGTAGTAGCAGCCGGTGTCAAGATCTTAGGGAAACTATATTAAACTTTTTATAAGCCATATTTATACACCAAATCCTGAAAATTATGTTTACAAAATCGCAAGAGCAAGTAGTCAAAGAGACTTATGCCTTTTTAACCAAGAAAGAGGATGGCACGTCCATGAAAGAAGAAGAAATTGATAAAGAAATAATTAAGCCATTTTACGACAATCTTTTTATCAGAGATGAGTCACTAAGGAAATATTTTAAACACTTAGAAGCAACGAGGTGTCAGTTCGCAAGAGCGCTAACTGGATTGATAGAGACGTTAGGTAACCCAAATATTGATAAGGCAATCATCTCCCTTGCACAGAGGCATATTGCATATAGCAAGAATGATAAGTTTACAATGGCGCATTCTACGTTTAAAGACATAGAAGAGGCATTAGTTGCGGCGATTTCTAGCGCTCTAATAAAGAAAGGATACCCCGGTCCGAGTAATATGTCAGAGATTGATAATTCATGGCGATCCGTATATAATACTATTGCTGAAATTATGAAATCAGAAATAGAGATAAGCAATGAGTAAAACATCAGAACTTTCGGCCAATTGGCGGTACGAGTATTACTTCGACAAGTTGTACCCTATGGGAATAATGAGTGACTACGACAAAGACGTACAACAATTTAAAATAAAAAAAATCAACAAGATACTATTCAGCAATTTGAAATCGACAAATGACAAAATTGAAAATGAAATTGGGGATAATGCACTAGATATCAAAAGGGAAATTAATTACAACTACTTTTTTTCAGATTATATTATAAAAGATTGGGTAATACGACAGGAATATGAAATGCTTGTTAGTTGCATCATCAGATATTATGTTTGGAACAATAGAAATCTAGACGACATTCTTTCTCGCATGGGCATACTGGATTATTTTGAATTGGAAATAGACAATAATCAAAGAATAGAAAACGAATCGTTACTTATTATTACATCTAAAGTCCCCGGCGGCATAGAATCAAGCCTTGTAAACCAGAAAGGAGAAACTCTATTTGTCGATATTTATGGTGTGCCACAATTAGACGAAGAAAATCATTTCATTGGGCTCCAAAATGTAATTCCAATTGTAAATGAAAGAAGAAAAATATATCTAGACGCAGTTGAAAAGGAGGTTAAGCTTTTAAATCTCGATGCAGAAGTAGAAAGGACCAGGGTAATTGATCATATAACCAAGGGAATTTATCTCAGGCTATCTGTATTTGCATTGTCTCCAAGATTGGAATCAAAAGAATGTCTGCACATATTAGCCAAGGTTTTAGGTTACACTCTTGACTGGAGGCAAGCAAGAAGGAATACATTCAAGCATTTCAATCATTTCACCACCGTTAATTTCATCAGTTTTTTAAATTCGATATATATCCATGCATTGGTTGTAAATAAATCGAACATAGAATATTTGCCTATTTCATTACTTAGAACAATTTCAGGCAGTGTTACTGAACATATCAGTGAAACGATAGGCCAAACAATTTCAATGACGACGGTAAAAAAAATGATAAAAACCGCAGACTGTTGGCAACATTTTGAACAAGATACGTATCATTCCAATAATTCTTACCAGACAATAAGCGAGATGAAGTTGCTTTTGCACACAAAAGATGATCTTTTTCTCAAGGTCTACGTGGATGAGAATGGAAAGGTTGATATGTATAACTATTATATTCTCATCGAAACCTTCTTTGAAATCTTCGTTAATCATATAAAGCATAATCAAGAAAAAAAAGAAAAAGGATTTCACGTATGGACCTTTGAAGATTACATGATTTTCTCAAATGCATATTATAAAGACATACAAAAACTGGATTTCTTTGATGTAAATATGATTACGGCTGGCAACAGTCAATACGGCCTAATAAGTTTGGAAAAGGAATTTGAAACTCATGGAATGATCTATGGAGTGTATGTTATTCTTGAAACAGGCTTTTTTGCACAAAAGATTTCATGGAAGAATGATAAATTTTTTTCGCACGAACAACTAAACTCAAATGCTTAAGAAATTTCATTTTATAGTTATTGATGATGAATCGGGTCCAATCAATGGCTGGCAGCGGGTTACTTCCCTGCTTTCCAATATGATTTACCTTAAGGATATGGTCGAAAGCCCGATAGATAACGATCATAACACAATGAATTATACAATATTCACTAAGCAATCTGGTACCGGAACTGCTAAAAACACGACATTTATCGAAGCGATCCAGAATTTGAAGGAGAATCATCGCGATTACGATTTTTTCTTCTTTGATATAAATCTTGCCAATTCAGATGAAAAATTCATGGGTGAAGCAATTAGTGAATTTCCAAGAAAAACGGTCGATAAACTAAATCATGGCGAGAAATCTGCTTTTATTGCTGGATTAGAATTCATTAATGTACTTCAGAAAGATGACCGCCCTAAAATTTTCTTTTCAGGATCAACAGAAGCAAGATCTTTTCTTCGTTTTATCTGGTATGTGCAGAATCGGTTTGACGATGTCACTTTCGAAGATTTTGACAAGGGAAATGAATTCATCGATAAAGTGATGAATAAGTTAAACACGTATATCTTACAAAAACAACTGCAAATCTGCGTTAACCTCAATCAGTCCCAAATCAGTGACATAACTTCTCTTTTACATAAAAAGGAATTTGATACTCCATGTATTCCTTGTATCGATGACAAGTCGCAACAGTGGAGTTTAAGAACACTTTTTCCCCGGCAATGTAATCTTATTGAGAACTACGAACAGTGTGAGGCGGTAAATGAGAAGGAAAGAGAAGAGTACGAAAAGACTGTAGACGATCTAACGAATGAAATTAAGAATATCACCATTAACTTTCCCACGCTGTTTCAGGATATTTGTAACAACGGGTCCCACATAAAAGATCATAAGGACGCTTCAGGTAAAACTAAAGATGAGCAGGTTGCACACTTTAGTTCCATACTAAGGTCTCTGAAAGATAAAGAATTTAAAAAAGACGGTTTTAAGAAAGGGGTAAGTTTCACTCCTATTGAGAATCTTATCCTTTCCATTGACGAAGGGATGATCAAGAGTCTCCGAAATGACATTCAAAATCACGGTTGGCCCTATATTCAGTCGTACCTGGGTCATGACTCGGAACCGTTTAGAAAATGGATGTCGCAGTATGGCTTGTATCCCGGATATGTTGATTATATCTTGGGGATATTGGATAATAATATTAGAAGTCGCGGACAGGTTGTATTACAGGCTAAGGTAACTTCCGTTGATGGACATTTTGAACTAAGCGTAACATCAGAATCTAGTCGACCCGTAGAAACAATTCATTTGAATGGGTTTCAGAAGAAAGGAATAGGAACTCCAAATGACAATTTCTTTTACGGTGAGTGCTCAGAGGGAATTCAGGATATCATAAAGATTATTTGCTTCAGGTATCGGGGCAAATATCAAGTTATCTCTGGACTCGCCACTATTAGCTTTGAGGTGAAGGATAACTGTTTAATGGCTGAATACAGTTCAGGAGATTTGAGTTTTACTGACCGCCAGATTGAGCAAAAGGTAATTATAAACTCACTAAAAGTATTTGAATGATAAATCTAATTCATTGGGAGATAATTCGGGATGCACGGTGGAGATCAGCCCAGCAACTGGTGCTGAATAATTTTACTGATCAAGTAAGATTTATTAGGGATAGCGATTCGACAAATTTGAAACAATTAAAAGAAAATACTTTTAATGATTCCCTTCCAGGCAACCACAACATATTTCTGGCTCACCTTTCAAACCTAGGAAATGTAAAAACATTTTTGTCTATTGTAACAACATTGCAAAATGAGTACCCTGAAATGATCATTTTACTGTATACTGGCGGAACGGTTGCAGTAGATGAAAAATCTAAGGCAATACTTTTGGATCAAACTGGATATTTGTTTACTCCTACCTATCCGGATAGAGTTTTTTTCAAGGGAGTCGGAATATATTCCAATAAAGATTTCTGTGAGGCACTAAATCTCAAATCAGCATTAGAACGATTTCTTACAACTAATGATATTAAGCTTTTCTTTCAGGCGATAGATCGAAGATTACCCCTTTCTGATAATACTAGCGGAAATATATTTTTGAATAATCAGGATGTGGTGAGCAAGCTTAAATCAATACAGGGCAAAAAATTACTTTTTATTTGGGATGGCAATTTTGCACAGGAAGATGATTCACCAAGTAAAAGTTTCGTCACGAACCTTAAAGATTTGAATGAAACGGTAGGCGCGACAGGACAAAACCTGGATTTTGATGCCATAATAATTATTGCAGAATTGGCCTGGGGACGCGGTCAAAACGAATATGAAGGATTGGAGTTAGCTGTCAAATTCAGAAAAGAAAACAGGTATGTCGGCCCTCTTATTCTAATATCTTATAGTACAATTGACGATTTTGAAAGAATGTATCAGCATCATAAGGATGCAAAATTCAATATTGTATTTGCTCCCTGCACATATTTAATTAATATTTCAATAGATGAGAGCCCAACCTCATTAAAAGAGGAAATCGCTGACGTCCTAGAGAGAGCAACCCTGTTATCAGCTGCGACTCTTCAAGACATAAACACGATGCTTCTAAACGAAGAGGGAGATTTGATTGACAGATTTACCCACGCACTTTTCATCCACAAATCTGACGAGGAATTGGAATGGCTTTTTGAATATGCTAAAAAGATTACACCAGAAAAATCCCAGCATTTAAATGATCTTCAAAAAAGTATTATAATCGCCAAGGCTAATAAAGATGAGAAAGGTTTTGAATCTCTTAGAGCTAGTTTAATACAGCTTCTTGAAGGGAAATTCGTAAACCTTCCAGCGAATCATCTTGCGCAACGCGTGAATATTGAAAAAAACAAGCCGAAAATTTTGATTATAGAAGATTCAATTGACTATCAACAAGTATTGATACAGCATCTTGGTAGTCGCTTTGATCTGTCGATATTTTCTTCTGGAGCTGATGCAATAGAATACTTAAAACAGCAGGACATTATGACAGAAATCGGCTGTATTGTTTCCGACTGGCGTCTGTATAGAGGTGAAAGCAAATATGTATGGCAGGAAATGCAAGGATATGAAACTATTCAACAGATAGCTCTATTTCACCCGGCTTCTCTTGTCTGTCTTACTTCCGAAATTGACAAAAATGTAAATATCGTCAGAAATTTTCTCGGTTCTAACATAAGCTTTTTTAAAAAGCAATACTTACAGTCGTCGACCAAATACAATGAAGTGTGGGATGTTTTTGCTGATACTATAGAGGATCTTTGCATGAATTCCATGAATTTGGTCAGCTCACAACCCACAGGCAGCAGTTGGTCGAGTGAAAATGCTAAAACAAAAACATTTCTTTTAAAACAAAATACTTGAATAGAAGGAGGACTGATTGGCATAATTTCGAGCACTCCGTAACAACAACTGCTGACAAGTGTTGGAATTATTATCGCGCGGCTCTTTCCCGGACTAATCCTTTCCTCAGATCCATAGAAGCACAGTTTGGTCTCACATTGGGCGATAATCTTGAAATACTCTAATTGTTAGGCGCCTCTGGCTAGCACTTTGGTTCAATCGTGACAAGATTGACTTTATTGGAAGAATAATGCCAGAAGAAACTCCCGAAATAAACATTTATATAATTCTGAAAGACATTGATATAGACGAAGAAAAAAATGCATCCGAATCAACCTATGACCAGACTGCGGCTGGCAACAATTCGCGTTTTGTCCCTGAATGGAAGAGAAAGCTTCAAAATAATGCGAATGCTCTTTGCAATGTCCTATGTATTGTAAAAACAGACCTGCCAGGGGTAATGGCATTTTACCAGAAGAAAAAGTCTGGCTCAGAAAACACAATATTGATATCGAAAAGAACGCTAATGATTTACTATGATGATGGGCCGGATGATTTCTGATTATGAACCCAATCATATATTGGTGAAAAATCAAAAATGACTGACTCCAGACAAACTCAAATTAAAAAGGATACCGTTTTGGTGATTCACAAGTTTGACCAGGACTGGTTGGGCAAGATTGGTAACCTTGGACAAGATGATAACCTTTCCGTCGAGTTCAAAGAGGATAGACATTTTGATCTTAAGTCACTAAGGAACAACAAGTATGATTTTATAGTTCTACCCCTAACGTTAAATCGTGGAAAGGCCTTTTTGATTGCGAAACATGTTCATGCTTCAGCATCGAATACTAAACTTCTACTTTGTAGTAACACCAACCTGCCAGAAACGGAAATATGCAATGTTTTTGATGGATTTATCGCGAGAGACGGCGTTGATGCTGATAAAATAAGGAGTAAAATCGAGATTTTAAGAACTACTAAAATTAAAAGGATAGCTGATGAGTCGGATTTAAATCACCGCATTGCCTCAATTATTGTAAATGAAGGGGCTTTTGGTCCGAACAATCAACATGGACAACAATCTGTCTATGACTCGGTGTTTAGTAAAAAAGACCCCAAGTTCTTCTTAAGATCTTATCTTTTTATAGTATTAATTACAATGATTTGTGGCCTATATTCATTTGCTGACAGCGTATATAAGCAAGTAAGTGGTACTAAAAGCAATGACCTTACTATGCTTTGGCTAACAATAATACCAACGATAGCCGCTATCGTATTTGCCAGCCATCACCACGATATACCCAACAATTATTTCACGAAGAGAGAAAAAATTATCTACTTGGTTTTAGCGGTCTTGTGGATATGGCATATTTGCTACTTTTTCATTTCGACTGCCCCAGCTTAATTAGCATGGTTCAAAGTAAACTCTCCTTTTTTCAACCAAGTTGTAGCAAGTTTACTTCGCTATTTATTGCCGGATTGAAAGATGGTAAATATTGAATATAGCCAAAATCATTTAGATCTTTAATACACTTGTGGTAGGTTGCTAAACCATTTATCTTGGCTGCCTCCATTATATTGGCTCGGGTAATGTGGATTGGGTTTTCGAACCCGTTAAGATTATAATATTGGAACAACGCCATATACAAACTAATATGACTTGCTCCAATACGATGATCGTCTCGTATAGCTGAATAAAAACTAGTCAATTCCTTTATTTGTCCCATACCACCTCCTATGCTGCATTATTATTAAGCAGCTTTTCAATGTCTTCATACTTATAAAAATGAATGCCCCCCTACCTTACTTGATCGCAACTTCCCTGCTATACGCAATCGCTGGACTGTGTTGGTTGAGATATTCAGTAGCTTTCTGACTTCAGAATTCTTAAGCCAGGGTTTTACCAATTTCGCTTCCGGAGCTGGCGTCATCAATTTTCGGATATCATTTATTAATTGCAGTCTGAATTCCTGCAGGTCTTCTTTTGTAATCACTTCAATTGCCATACTTCACGATTTCAGTTACAAAACAATGTGTCGAAATAAACCGGGGCGCAACACTGGCCCCGGCTTTTACATGAAACCATCCAACGTCAGGCTGACATGCCCTTTTTACGACTCTTTTTTTTTGACTGGGCAAGATCATCAGCCGGCTTTTGTTTTACCGACTTCTTCTGATCTTGTTTCAGATCCTGCTTTTCCTCTTTGCCTTCCTTTTGTCCTAATTCCTGGCGCTTTTCGTGACCGAGACGCTGCATATTTCCGTCATAAATATTTACCGTCTTGTATTGCGGATTCGCCTCAATAAACATTTTTTGAGATTCCCCGTTTACTTGTACCGCGACTGCCTGAATATTTCCCTTCTGCAACGATTGTAACAGGGCTTTTTCTTTGTCGCCTCCGTCCATTTCAGCGACGGAGAATTTATTGACCGCTGCCTTTACATCATACCCGTAATTTTCATGATACTGCTTTACTTCGAAATTTTGGTTCTTGTCCTTGTTCTCAAAGTCAAGTTGTATCCAGGCCTTGTAAGGCTCATTGGCCTTATTATGCAATTCTTTGTAAACGGCACGGCCCTCAAGCAGGTTAAAAGCTTCTTTTGCGGTAACGCCTTTCCCTTTGTTCAAGTAAAAGGTTTGTTCCATCTTATCGCCATTGGTTCTTTCCATACTGGCCTTGTAGCTGTTGAAAAAATACATGTCCGTGCTGTCGGATTTTCTGAATTGAAGAACAGCTTCAAAGGGTTTTTTATTTACCTCCGCTGAGAAAGTCATTTGGAAGTTCTCCTTTCCTTCGGCCAAATGTTGTTGAAGCTGATCATATTGCTTCTCTCCGAATCCCATGTATTTGACATTATCTTTCAAATACTCAAAATTTTGTTCGTTCATAGTTTTAATTTTAAAAAAATATATAATGATTGTTTAGTTGTGATATCATCAAGCTCAGAGGCCTCTGGCCTTAACAATATCTCTGTTCTTTACTTTTAACTTCAGGTGACGCCCTCCGTTTTTTTCCATGATTTGAATGACCATGTATTTGCCGTCAGGGATAGTGAGTTTGGGAATCGCAACAATCCATTTTACAGTTGATCTACCTTTGACAACAGAAGTGTCACCAGATATAAATAAGGGTTGTATCTCTGTCTCTTGTATGGCCGTCCGTTTTACTTTTTTCTTGTCACGGATGTAAAACCGAAACTGATCTATATCGTAGTTAAGTCGTGATTGATTCCTGAACTGAAGCCTGAAAAAAAGAGCGTTCTCCTTTATATATAACCCTCTCAAAGAAGCTGCCATTTGCATGCTTTCATCTTCGATGGAATGGATATTCCGCTTTAGTAAAGCAGCCTGATTTGCATAAGCGAGATAGTCTACTTTACCCGTTGGGACGACAGGTTGAGCCGCATTCCCTACATTAATATTCAAATAGCCTGGTAGGTTGGCATAACTTACTAAAAAGGAATACAGCTTGCCATCAGTTGTTATTACACTTAAACTGGTCTCTGCAAAATCTTTGACATCTGCTTTAACCCTTAATATATTTTCCGCTCCGTTTGCCTTTTGCGCCAGAATATCCTGGCTACCCCTGTCAATGTTTGTGATGGCGGACGGGAAGACAAGGTTGGTTGTTTTATTATAGGTCACCTCTAGTTTATAGGGCTCGATATAGGCGGATTTTGAAAATAAATGCCCGGTCTGTGCGTCTGCAGTAAGTGAAACAATCTCTAAAAGCACTGTAGCTATTGCGCAATACAACTTCATAATTCAATTTTTATTTTTATGAGTAATTAATTTTGTTCCTTGTTGTCATCCTTTAGCAGCACCTGGTAGCCAGCTTTTACAGTCACTTTGACCAGCTTTGTTCGTTTAGTCAATAAGCTTTTAGCTGTCTGTATGCCGGCATTGGCAGCCTGCACTTTTAGTGATGGATCGAGTGAAGCGAGTTCCAGGCTTTGGATGGTTTGATCAGCAGACTGTTTTTGCCACATCCCGGGAAATAGATCCGGGAATATGAATTCCCGCCAGTCCGTCCATATCGTAAACGGAGAGCTTTACCGGGAGTAAATTATTTCTGTACCGGACTGTTTCAATTGTAATGACCAGCCTTTCATCAGCGAGAGTGGCAATGCCAAAAACAAAATTGTTTTTGGAGATGAGAATGCCGCCAACATAAATATCAGCAAGCAATCGCAACTTTACTGTGGCGCCGGTAACATGGCGGAAGTTGTTTCCCCAAGGATGTACAGGCATTGGTAAAATCATCTACGGAAGTAAACTATGATTTTAAAATACTGAATGCGGTAATGGATGTAAATGAAGCGCAGAAAGTCCATCTTATACCCGGTATCAAAAAATATTTCAGGAACGACCTGAAGGGAAAACATTTCGCCTTGTGGGGACTGGCTTTTAAAACCCAACACGGATGATGTACGGGAAGCGCCGGCTTTATATATCATAGACGCCCTTACAAAAGAAGGAGCTACGGTGAGCGCTTTTGACCCGGAAGGAATGAAGAACGTAAAAAAACAGATCGGCGATAAGATCGTGTATGCAGACAATCAATACGACGCTTTGCAGAATGCGGATGCATTGATCATCGCTACCGAATGGAATGAATTCCGCACACCCGATTTTTCCAAGATCGCTGCCAGCCTGAAAAACAAAGCTATTTTCGACGGGCGCAATCTTTTTGACCTTAATGCTATAGAAGATCTCGGCTACCACTATGAAAGTGTGGGCAGAAGGGTCGTTAATTAAAACTGCTTATGAAACGTAAACGTGTATTAATAACAGGGGCTGCCGGATTTTTAGGTTCACATTTATCAGACCGCTTTATCAAAGAAGGTTTTCATGTGATCGCTATGGATAACCTGATCACCGGTGACCTGCGCAACATCGAGCATTTATTCAAACTCGAGCAGTTTGAATTTTATCATCATGATGTGACCAAATTCATCAACATTCCCGGCCAGCTGATTATATCCTGCATTTCGCCTCGCCCGCCAGCCCGATAGATTATTTAAAGATACCTATACAGACATTGAAGGTGGGTTCACTCGGTACGCATAATTGTTTGGGATTAGCCAAAGCGAAAAATGCAAGAATACTGGTAGCTTCTACCAGTGAAGTATATGGTGATCCGCTTGTACACCCGCAGACAGAAGAATACTGGGGCAATGTAAACCCTGTTGGCCCCCGTGGTGTATATGATGAGGCCAAGCGTTTCCAGGAAGCGATGACGATGGCTTACCATACTTTTCATCATGTAGAAACAAGGATCATCCGTATATTCAATACGTATGGCCCGAGAATGAGATTGAATGACGGCCGGGCCTTACCGGCATTTATCGGCCAGGCATTGCGTGGCGAGGATATGACCGTGTTCGGTGATGGTTCACAGACAAGAAGTTTTTGTTATGTGGATGATCTCGTGGAAGGCATTTACCGGTTGCTGATGAGCGATTATGCTCAACCGGTCAATATTGGTAATCCCGATGAAATTTCCCTGCTTGATTTTGCCAAAGAAATACTGGAACTGACAGGTAATAAGGTAAAACTTATTTTCAAGCCTTTGCCGGTAGATGACCCGAAACAGCGGGAGCCGGATATTACCAAGGCGAAACAAATACTGGGATGGTCACCGAAAGTGAACCGCAAAGAAGGGCTGAAGATCACTTACGATTACTTTAAATCTTTGCCGGAAGAAGAATGGCGTAAGCAACCGAAAGAGTTTGTGAGTAATAAGTAAAAGATCAAAAGTAAAAAGTTGCGGGGGTCTGCAGGATGCCAGATTCCCGGCTAGCGACTAAAAACTCCACTGCTCGTTCCTGCCATCCTATCCCCCAATGCATTACCTTCGCACATCAATAATCTTAAGAATAAACTTTGCATGTACCAGGATCTTATTGAAAAGAAAGCCAAACTCGCCGTTATCGGTTTAGGCTATGTCGGTTTACCCATCGCGTTGGAATTTGCCAGGAAAATATCTGTGATCGGTTTTGATATCAATGCCAAACGTATTGATATGATGAAGAACAGTATTGATCCCAGCAACGAACTGGAAAAAGAAGCCTTCGACGGTTGTGATATCACCTTTACCAATTCACTCGACGTATTGCGTGAAGCAAAATTTTTCATCGTAGCGGTGCCTACACCCGTTGATGATCATAATGTACCCGATCTTATTCCCGTACAAAAGGCGTCTGAGACTATTGGTAAAGTAACCAAGAAAGGTGACTACGTCGTATACGAGTCTACAGTTTATCCCGGTTGCACGGAAGAAGATTGCCTGCCGATCATTGAAAAATTATCAGGACTAAAAGCGGTTACTGATTTTAAAATAGGGTATTCGCCGGAACGTATCAACCCGGGAGATAAGCAGCATACATTAGCGAAGATCATAAAAGTTGTCTCCGGCTGCGATGCGGAATCATTGGAAGAGATCGCCAAAGTGTACGAACTGGTAGTAGAGGTGGGCGTACACAGGGCTTCCTGTATCAAAGTAGCCGAAGCCGCCAAGATCATTGAGATTACACAGCGTGATCTGAATATCGCGCTGATGAATGAGCTGTCCGTGATCTTTGATAAGATGGGTATCAACACCTACGAAGTACTGGAAGCAGCCGGCACTAAATGGAATTTCTTGAAATTTCAACCCGGCCTGGTTGGCGGGCATTGCATTGGTGTTGATCCATATTACCTGATCTTATAAAGCGAAAGAACTAGGTTATCATTCTGAGGTGATACTGGCCGGGCGCAATATCAATGATAATATGGGAAAGTATGTTGCCAAGAAAGTGATACAGCATATCATTAAGAACAGCGGTGATGTAAAGTCCTCTAAAGTGCTGGTAAAAGGCGCTACCTTCAAAGAGAATGTAAGTGATATACGCAATTCAAAAGTGAGTGATGTGGTAAAAGCGCTGAAAGAATATTATGTGAATGTAGATGTGGAAGATCCGTATGCTGATTCGGATGAACTGGAACATGAATACGGATTCAGGTTAGTGAAAAAACCGGCGAACGATTATGATGCCGTCATCATCACTGTACCGCACAAAGATTTTATCGGGCTGGATGATAGTTATTACAGCAGCATTACCAAACCACATGCACTGATAGCAGATCTGAAAGGTATCTATCGAAATAAAATCACCAACAGAAACTACTGGAGTTTGTAATATGCCCTTCGTAGAAACAGGTATTCCTGACCTATTGGTATTTGAACCAAAGGTATTTGGCGACAGCCGCGGCTATTTTTTTGAATCCTTCAACGAAAAGAACTTTACGGAACGGGGTATTGGTGTAAAATTCGTGCAGGATAATGAATCGTCTTCTGCTTATGGAGTGATACGCGGGTTGCATTACCAACTGGCTCCTTACACGCAGGCTAAGCTTATCAGGGTGATCGAAGGCAGTATCCTGGATGTGGTAGCGGATATGCGGAGAGGTTCTCCCGCTTACGGTAAAAGTTTCTCACTCGAATTAACCGGTGAAAATAAAAAACAGTTATTCATCCCGGCCGGCTTTGCTCATGGATTCTCCGTGCTGAGTGAAAAAGCTGTAGTCCTGTATAAATGCGATAAGTTTTATAACAGGGAAAGTGAAGATGGTATCCGCTACGACGATCCGCAACTGAATATTGACTGGAAGATACCGGCAGACAAGGCCATCATTTCTGATAAAGATAAATCACTTCCCCTGTTTGCTGATGGTAAAGCAAATTTTCATTATAATAGCTGATGGTAAAGCAAAAAATACTGGTTACCGGGGCTGACGGGCAGTTAGGAAAAGAATTACAAATGCTGCCGGCTTCCTGGCCGCAGTATGATTTTATTTTCCTTTCCCGAAAAGATATGCCTGTTGACCAGGCCGGCCAGGTAAAAGATATCTTTAAGATACACCAGCCTCAGTATTGTATCAATTGCGCGGCGTACACCGCTGTTGACAAAGCAGAATCAGAAAAGGAAATGGCTTTTCATATAAATGCTGATGCGGCAGGATCGCTGGCGGCTGTTTGCAAAAGAATATAATACCCGCTTCATTCATATCTCCACCGATTATGTTTTTGACGGAACGGCTTCTGCCCCGTATAAAGAAGAGGCAATAACTAACCCGCAAAGTGTGTATGGCGCTTCGAAGCTGGAAGGAGAGAAGCAGGCTTTGCAGTACAACCCTGATTCTATTATTATCCGCACTTCATGGGTGTATTCGTCATTCGGGAAGAATTTTGTAAAGACGATGCTGCGGCTGATGAGTGAAAAAGAACAGGTCGGTGTTGTCAATGACCAGTACGGTTCGCCTACCTATGCTGCTGGATTTAGCGGGGACGATATTACAAATAGTAATGAATCTTCCTGCTCCCGGTATCTATCACTACAGTAATAATGGTATCATCAGCTGGTATGAATTTGCTCTTGCTATTAAAGAATTATCAGGCAGCCGCTGCAAAGTATATCCAATCACCACGGCTGAATATCCCACTCCTGCAAAACGTCCTGTTTACTCGGCGCTGGATACAACAAAAATTCAGCAAACTTTCGGGATTGCATTGAAAGACTGGAAGCAAAGCCTGGCTGTATGCATTCAGCAAATAAATGAGGCGGGTAAATAAAATGGTTCGTTTATTTTTTACTGTGTAACTTTTCCGGGAGTAAATTTCAAAATAATATAAGTAATGCTGTGGGCTGAACATAAAACCCGAAAATAGCAGATTGAATAGTGTATGTGAAAGCAGTGTTTATTTTGCCCACAGAGGATCGCGGAGATAAAGAGTACCATAGAGGAGCATGCCAGGTCGAAAATGCGGAATGATCTCTGTGGCTCTCCTTTTCTCTGCGGCACTCTATGATCCCTGTTTAAAAAAATTGAATATGCGAAGTTCATTTCTATAACAGTTTTCCGGGCAATGATTTTTTTAGCAGCGATATATTTTATTTGCGCTTCCATGTATAGCGCAAAGAGTACCTGTCAACAGTCCGGACAAAAAACTGCTCGTTGAATTTTTAATTAATGAGGAAGGAAAAGCATATTATACCATCAGCTATAATGGTACCGCCGTATTGCAAACATCACGACTGGGTATGGTGAGAGAGGATGCTGATTTTTCTTCAGGTCTTTCATTGATGCCATCTCCCGGTATGCAAATGGTAAAAGATAATTATACTTCTGTGAACGCCAAAAAAAGCCGGATCAGCTATACGGCTAACAAAAGAATAATAAGGCTGCAGAACAGTGCGGGCAAAAAAATAAATATCATCTTCCAGGTATCCAATGATGGTGTTGCACTACGGTATGAATTTCCTGAAAGTGCAGCTGCTGTTAAAATAATTACTGAAGAACTGACAACCTATCATTTTGATAAAGGGACCAGGGCCTGGCTGCAGCCAATGAGCGTCGCGAAAAGCGGTTGGCAGCAAAGCAATCCTTCTTATGAAGAACATTATGAGCAGGATATTCCTGTGGGTACGCCTTCCAAAGCAGGATGGGTATACCCTGCCTTATTTAAAACAGGCGATACATGGTTGTTGATCAGTGAAAACTTCACTGGACAGCAGTTTCTGTGGTACAAGACTGATCAATGATTCAGCCGCCGGCGAATACAAAGTTGGTTTTCCTGATCCGCGGGAGGTGTTTACAGGCAGGGGTTTGTTACCACGATCCACGTTGCCATGGTTCTCGCCCTGGCGTTTCATCACTATCGGCAGTTTGAAAACGATTGCTGAATCAACATTGGGTACAGACCTCGCGAAACCCGCGATAGCTATGAATACTTCTTTTATAAAACCTGGCAAAGCATCCTGGAGCTGGATCAATTCAAAAGATGATCTCATTGTTTATGCTGAGCAGAAAAAATATATAGATTATGCAGCGGATATGCACTGGCAATATTGTTTGGTAGATGCGGATTGGGATACAAAGATTGGTTATGATAAGATCAAAGAGCTGGCAGATTATGCGGCCACCAAAAATGTCGGCCTGCTGTTATGGTATAATTCTGCCGGAGACTGGAACACTACGCCTTATCATCCCAAAAGTATGTTGCTGACACATGCGCAGAGAGAAAAGGAATTTACCCGTTTGAAGAAGATGGAGATCAAAGGAGTGAAAATTGATTTCTTTGGCGGCGATGGTCAATCCATGATAAAATATTATCACGATATTTTAACGGATGCCGCAAAACACTCATTACTTGTCAATTTTCACGGTGCTACTTTACCGAGAGGATGGCAAAGAACCTATCCTCATTTGTTAACGACTGAAGCTGTAAGAGGTTTTGAAATGGTAACGTTTACACAGCCGGATGCAGATGCGGAGGCTAATCATTGCGCGATGCTGCCTTTTACCCGCAATGCATTTGACCCGATGGATTTCACCCCTGTGAACCTGTATAAGATACAGACGCAGGTGAAGCGCCAAACAACCAGCGCTTTTGAACTGGCTTTATCGGTATTATTTTTATCAGGTATACAGCACTATGCAGAATCACCGGAAGGAATGAAACAGGTGCCGGATTATGTAAAAGATTTTTTACGCAAGCTGCCGGATCATTGGGATGATGTGAAATTTATTGACGGCTACCCGGGCAAATATGCAGTGATAGCCAGGAAGAGCGGCAGCAAATGGTATATATCAGCGATCAATGGGGAGGACAATCCAAAAACCATTCAACTTCCGCTGAACTCTTTTCATAAAGCGAAAGCGACGCTTATTACTGATAGTAATGACAGTACGCTGTTCAGCAGGCAGGAATTTTTGCTGACAGGCAATAGTACAAGGGAAATTGAATTGAAGCCAAAAGCTGGTCTTGTAGCGGTACTTGAATGAGCATAGAAAGATAAAAGGGGCTCAAAAAGCATCTTCTTTAGCGTTGTTTTCTTACATTTGCACTCCGCAATTGCCTTGTAGTATAATGGTAGTACGAGAGATTCTGGCTCTCTATGTCAGGGTTCGAATCCTTGCAAGGCAACAGGCTGGCCCCGGTTCATTTCGGGGCCTTTTTATTTCTTCAAAGAGGGTTGTACTTTAGAAATTTCCGGTTTTGCCATATAGGCACATAGCTACATAGGAATACACACATAGATCTATCCATGCTTTTGACGGGACCTTCTTTGTCATCATTTTGCCAGTTGATACATTTTAATAATATTTTTAATTTCCACATTTATAATTGACAGGTTGATTCAATTAATGTCTCCGGCCTGTTTTTTACATATAAAGCCATCTGTTTTATAAATATAGCGGGAACGTGTTTGACATACATAGTAACTCCTTATGACACTTGCTGAACCTGCCATACGACCCGCCATTAATCATTTTTAGCTTCATTATTCATCCTCAGGATGCAGCAGGATAGTTGTTTTATACGAAACTTATACTTTTAGCCTGTTAGGGAAAAGCTTATGCTTTAACTATACGATTGCTTAATTGAGATTGCTGGAACTAACTTATTGCTGTATGATGAAATTAACTGACTTCTCTCCGTCATTTATCAAACCTGCTTTGCGGCAGTATTTACCCGGTTATTATTTCGCAGCTCCTGAAGTTATTATTCCCTGTATTCCGCATTTATTCAATCGCCCGGGTATTAATAATAATTTATTTCAAATAGGATAATACCAACACCCTGCTTGTTTATGAGTACATATATAAAACGCATTTCGCTTTTATTTGCCGCAGCTATCATTTTATTTGGCTGCAAAAAAAAGGTCAATGATTTTTTTGCTCCGCCTGAAAACCTGGAAGCGCCTGTTTACCAGCAACTGGAAGCAAAAGGAAAGTTTACCCAGTTCCTGGCTTTAATTGATAAAGCGGGCTATAAACAAACGCTGAGCACGGCCGGTTACTGGACTGTTTTTGCGCTACTGATTCAGCTATTCAAAACGATGCAGAGTTTGCCGGCTACCTGCAAAGCAAAGGCTTTGCGAATATCGGCGCTGCAGATGCCGCTACTGCCCAGGGCATTGTTCAGTATCTTTTGGTATTTAATGCTTTTACCAAAGATAAACTGGATGATTACCAGTCAAATCTTGGCTGGGTACCTAATTCAGCATTTAAAAGACGCACCGCTTATTATACTGGTTTCTATAAAGACACTACTGTAGCCGGCGATACACTGATAGCCGTTGCTTCCAACAGGAATAATCAGAACATCGCTACGGCAGGAACACCTTATTATGTTTCTGCTGATAATAACAATAAATACATTCCCTATTTTACCAGCGAGTTCCTTGCGCAGACCGGGTTGACCGTTGCTGATTATAATTATTTTTATCCCAATACTCCTTTTTCAGGTTTCAATGTAGGCAATGCGAAAGTAACACAGGGGGATATTACCGCCGGCAATGGGGTCATACATATCATTGATCATGTAGTTACCCCGCTCGCAAGTTTTGATCAGTTCTTAAGATCGAAACCACAGTACAGTGAATTCCGGAAACTGTTTGAGCGTTTCATGGTGCTCTTTATCCAGAATGCTGATGCCACCCGCCGTTACCAGGTGCTTACCGGCAGCGTAAAAAATGTATTTGTAAAAGTATATTCCAGCTTATTGTCATTTTCTCCCAATAATGAAAATTACCTTAAGCTGCAGGACAACGATGGTCAGCGTGAAGGATGGTCAATGATCGTTCCCCAGAATGATTCTTTATTAAAATATATCAATAACGTATTACTGGAAAGCTATCCTTCCGTCAATTCTTTGCCATTAAATATCATTGCCGACTTTTGAATTCGCATATGTGGCAAACATCTTTATGGCCAAGTAAATTCAGTTCTACTCCCAATTCTCTTGTTGAGCCTGCGCATATAAGCTATCCTGCGAATATTGTGGAGAAGAAGATATTAAGCAATGGTATTTTTTACGGCAGCGATAAGGTAAATGAACCCAATGCTTTTTCTACGGTGTACGGCAAAGCTTATCTCAATCCCAGGTTTACTCTCATGACACGCCTGCTGGATAATGAACTGAAAACGATCATTACCAATCCAACGCCAGGTACACTGTATTTATGATGCCGGATGTGGTATTAAGGGCACAGGGGTATGATTATAATTCAGCGACTAATCTTTTTACTTATAATAATGCCGGTAATGATACAAACAGGCTAACGCTTCTGCGCATTTTGAACAGCAGCGTAGTGGAAACGCCAAACGGTGAACTGGATCAGCTGGGAACACCTGGTTTTACCGGCAGCGGAATAATCAGCACGTTTGGAGGAGAATCAATTAAATATAATGGTAACCAGATCATCTCCGCAGGCACTTCCGACAGAAACCTGGCCGTAACGATTGACAGCGTTAAAACGGCAAAGAACGGGCGGGTGATCTATCTCAATAACCTGCTGTATTTTACTTACCTGCAGATAGGTAATCATCTGCAGACACTGGGCACGGCTCCCGCTTCTGAATATAATTTGTTCTGGAATTATATGAAGAGATCCACGGCGTATGATTCCGTTCTGTTCAATATACTGGGCACTACCGCCGGCTCTTTTTATACTATCCTGGCGCCGAATAATGATGCGATAAGACAAGCTATCACCGATGGGTTATTACCCGGCACTCCGGCTGTTCCTAATTTCAACCCTACGCTTACTGCAGATAAATTAAAGGTGCAGAATTTTATACTGTACCATGTAGTGGATAAGACAACGATCATTCCTGATAAAAAGAACATTGGCTTTTTCCCTACTTTATTACGATCAGCGACGGGTGATCCGTTCACGATAAATATACAATACCCCGGCAATGTGTTCGAAGTGAGTGACCAGTTTGGTATACGAACGGCGCATCTTGTAAACGGCCTGAATAATCAAACATCTTCCAACCAGCTTTCCAACCGGGCAGTGATACATCTCATTGATAATTATTTAAAATATCCATAAACCTAAATTCTTACTATAGGTATGAAAAAATATTTCTTTCAATATATGGTTTGCTTTTGCCTGGTATCCGTGTCATGTATGCTGAACAAAGCGCAGGCGCAGGCGGTATCCATACAGGGTAAGATCACCGACAGCGACAAGAAGCCTGTACATGGTGTAACCGTCGCGGAAGTGGATGATGAAGGCCGTACTATCAAAGCGGATAAAACGGATATAGATGGTAACTTTTCTCTTAAAGTGACCAATAAAAAACATAAGCTGTCTATTTCACATATCAGTTTTAAAAGCGTAACGCTGAATATTGGTGAGCAGACAGTTTTTTAACCAGGTACTCGAATCAAATGCCAGGGATCTTGGGGATGTGGTCATACTTTCCCAGCGGAGAGCGGATAACGGAATGATTTCGATCAGCGAAAAAAACCTGACTACTGCCCAGACCCGTATCAGCGCAAAGGATCTTGAAGAAATGCAGGCCGCTTCGATTGACCAGGCTTTGCAGGGACGTATATCCGGGGTTGATATAACAGCAGCATCCGGTGATCCCGGTGCCGGGGATGCAGATCCGTATACGCGGTACCTCTTCTATCAATGGCTCTGCCAATCCGTTGATCGTCGTGGATGGAATGCCGTATGAAACATCTATCCCTTCGGATTTCAATTTCGGTACGGTCCGATGAAGTAGGATATGCGCAGTTACTGAATATCGCTCCGTCGGATATCAGGGATATCTCTATTTTAAAAGATGCCGCGGCTACCGCCGTATGGGGTTCAAGAGCCGCGAACGGAGTAGTAGTTATAAATACAAAAAGGGGAGTAGTGAGCAAACCGGTACTTACGTATACGTTCAAAGGATCAGTTACCAAACAACCGGATGCGATTCCGATGCTGAACGGAGATCAGTATTCCACGCTTATTCCCGAAGAATACATGAACCCGACTGGTACACCGTTGCCGCAGTCGGTTAAAGAATTTCAATATGATCCCAACGATCCCTATTGGTATCATAATTACAGTAACAATACCAGTTGGATAGATGCGATCACGCAAACCGGTTTTATACAGGATCATAATATCTCCATGAGCGGTGGCGGGGAAAAAGCAAGGTATTTCGCTTCGCTGGGTTATTTTAATCAGAAAGGCACAACGATCGGTACCGATCTCGATCGTATCAATACCCGTATCAATCTTGATTATATCGTTTCGGATAAGATCAAATTCAGATCTGACTTTGCTTATTCCTATACAAACAATGACAGGAACTTTGCGGTGAACCTGAGAGATATCGCTTACCGGAAAATGCCGAACATGAGCATTTATGAATATGATGAGTATGGTAATAATACCGGTAATTATTTTTCACCTTTTTCCAATATACAGGGTTCTTATGGCGGACTGGACAATAAAGGAAAAGTAATTGGCACCGTTAATCCTGTTGCCATGGCCAATGAAGCCACCAATAATATTATCTCGCAAAGAGTGACACCGCATTTCAGGCTGGAGTATGCTATTCTGAAAGATATTTTGCAGGCCACGTTTGATGTGCAGTTTGTATATCAATAATACGAAGAACAAATCCTTTTTACCACAAACTGCTACAGGCCGCCTGTCTACCGAACCCGCCGTTAACCGTGCATACGACGGAGATATTGATGTATTTAATGTAACGACAAAGACCAACCTGGTATATACGCCAAGATTTAAAAACGATAAACACAGCCTGATCTCTTTTCTTTCTTTAAATACATATGATAATACCAGTACTTCACACGAAGTGCTGACATCAAATACAGCTTCCTCTATTATACAGGATCCTTCTTCACCGTCACGTACACAGAACTCAGAATCGAAATTGCAATCCAACCAGTACCAGACCAGGAGCATAGGTTTATTACTGAGCGGACAGTACAGCTACCTGGATAAATATATATTCAATGCCGGGATACGCGGAGATGGTAACTCGAGATTCGGGGCCGATCACCGCTATGGATTATTTCCTTCTGTATCTACCCGCTGGAGAATTTCGGGAGAGAAATTCATGAAGTCCTTTAAATCAGTAGATGACCTGAGCCTGCGCCTTAGTTATGGCCAGAGCGGAAATGCACCTACAAAGGACTATTCATATTTCAGTATTTACAATGCGCTGATAACAGGCGGGCCGGCTTCCAGTATCGGCACACCGTTCAGTTACCTGGGCCAGGGTGGTATATATCCTTCCAATCCTGAGTTGGTAGATCTGAGATGGGAAACTATTACAGGGCAAAACCTGGGAATTGATTTAATCATGTTCAGCAGGCGTCTTACGCTTACCGTTGATTTTTATAAGAACAGAACAAAAGATCTTTTTTATACCGGGCTCCAGATATCATCATTTACCGGGTTTAATAGTATTGATCTGAATGTGGGCACATTGGATAACCAGGGATTTGAAGTCGGCCTGAATACCATTCCTTACAAAACAAAGACCTGGCAGGTAGATGTGAATTTTAATATCTCCAGCAATGAGAATATTATCAGGGAAATATCACCGCTTTATCCTTCTTCCAAAGGAGATGTTACCACGAATGGCCAGTATGCGACATTCCTGAAAGTGAATAATCCTTTCGGCGCTTTTTACGGGTATAAGTTCAAAGGGGTGTATAAAGACATGGCTTCTACTATTGCTGCTGATGCAAAAGGCAACCCGATCATCGGGCCTGATAACCAGCCGGTATTCATGAAGTTTAATTACCCGAGCATCGGCTACACTTTTCAACCGGGTGATGCGATGTACGAGGATATAAACCACGATGGTAATATTAACTACCAGGATGTAGTGTACCTGGGCAACAGCAATCCAAAGTTTACGGGAGGTTTTGGTGCAGCAGTTTCTTATAAAACCCAGTGGAAACTTACCGCTTTCTTTAATTACCGGTTTGATTACGATGTGATCAATGCTACAAAAATGAACACGACAAACATGTATGGCTTCGATAACCAGAGCACGGCTGTATTAAGAAGATGGCGCAAAGAAGGTGATGTTACGGATATACCCCGGGCATTGTACCGCAGTGGTTATAATTTCCTGGGGTCGGATCGTTTTGTGGAAGATGCTTCCTTCCTGCGTTTCCGTACACTTACGCTGAGATATACTGCCGCTAAAAAAATATCAGACCGGTTAAAAGTAAAAAACCTGAGTGGTTATATTACGGTAGAGAATTTATTTACCTGGTCAAAGTATACAGGTCAGAATCCTGAAGTAAGTGTTTCCGGGTCTGATCCATTCAGGGTGGCGACTGATGAGTCCTTTACACCGCCGTCAAAAACGTTTACCATCGGTTTATCGGTATCATTTTAATTATATCAATTTTTGTAAAAATGTATAAGAATATAACGATAAAAATTGCCCTGCTACTTGTTCTGCTACCGGGGGTGTCATGCAAAAAATGGCTGGACCTGCAGCCGCAGGATGGTATTTACCGGCGCCGCATTCTGGAAGACGAAGGAGCAGGTACAGGCATCCGTGATCGGTTGTTATGCTTCACTGCTCGGTTCACCCAATGGCAGCAGGTCGCTGGCGGAGACATTTTTTTTGTGGGGAGAACTGAGAGCTGATATGCTGGCGAGCACTACGTTTACCGTTAATGAAGAACTGGATATAATGAACGTGAACATCCTGCCGACCAATAGCATTACCAACTGGCGTTCCGTATACCAGGCGATTAATTATTGCAATACAGTTATTGATTTTGCACCGCAGGTACTCGGAAAGGACCAGACATTCACACAGGATGCTTTGAAACAAGAGCATTGCTGAAGTAAAAGCGTTAAGAGCCTTAATGTATTTTTATCTCGTAAGGAGTTTTGGTGATGTTCCCCTGAAACTTAAATCAACATCAAGAGATAAAGATATCGAGCAGATACCTAAAACTTCAAGGGATTCTATACTGGCGCAGATCGTACAGGATCTTACCGAAGCCGAAACTGACGCAGTATACACTTATGGAGACATGGGCTTCTGACAAAGGAAGGATCACAAGGTATACCGTCAATGCAATCCAGGCAGATGTGTATCTATGGATGGAGAAATATCCTGAGTGTGTTACCGCCTGTAATAAGATCATTAATTCCAACCAGTTTGGATTGATAGACGAACCGTTTCCAATACCTGGTTTAATACATTGTATGTTAACGGAAATTCAAATGAAAGCATTTTTGAATTCCAGTTTGACAACCAGCGGCAGAATACATTCTTCCCGTTATTAGGTGTTGCGCAGCGGCATCTTATTGCTAACCCTCTTGTATTATCCGATTATTTTCGCTGTTGATTTTGTCAATCCTCTTAACATAGATATACGCGGCGACGGCGCTTCAGCCCGCTCTACTGATAATATGATATGGAAATACAGCGGGTTAAGCAATGATAACAGGACACAGCGGGCATCAACACAATATTCCGCGCATTGGTTTGTATACCGCTACGCCGATATTCTGTTAATGAAAGCAGAAGCGGCCAACCAGCTAAACAACGGGCAGGAAGCGCTCGACCTGGTGACAAAAGTCAGGAACCGCGCAGCCGCCTTAGCTATTACTAATACAAACCCGTCTCCATCGGATAAAGACGGAGTAGGGGATTTTATTTTAATGGAAAGAGCCAGGGAGTTTGCCTTTGAAGGTAAAAGATGGTATGATCTTTTGCGAAATGCAAAACGCAACAACTACCAGCGTTTAACTATTTTATTGCAAATGGTGGCCAATACGGTACCACCGGACAGGCAGCAATCTGCTATTGCCAAATTCCAGGATAAGAACAGCCATTACTTCCCTATTTATTTTTATGAATTGCAAACCGATAAACAACTGGTACAAAAACCCATTTTATAATTAAATGATTATGAAAAAGAATATTTACCAAATCATCTTCATAGCTGTATGCCTGATGTGTTTCGCCTGGTTCAGCGGTTGTCATAAAACGAAAATAGAAACAGCGACTACATCAGATCTGAATATATATCCCTACCTGACCAGCAATCTTTCTCAATTCTCTGAGTGGGCTAAAATAATTGACAAGTCAGGATATGCAGGATACTACCGCCTATGGTTCTTATACCCTGTTTGCCCCGACAAATGAAGCAGTAAAACTTTATTTAACGGAGATCAGCAAGCCATCTGTGGGTGATCTTACAGAAGCGGAAGCCAAAGATATCGTTACATTCCACCTGATACAGGATACGCTGGCCACCAATTACATTTAAAGATGGAAAACTGCCCACAGTAACTATGTATGGACAATATCTCGTGGCAGGCGTTGCCAATACAGGCGGTGTTTCCAGCATCACGATAAACCGGCAGGCTCTTATCATACAGGGTAATATTAAAACAGGCAATGGGTATATTCATGCGCTGGACCATGTATTGAAACCGGCAAAAAAATCAAGCGCCCAGTTGATTTCAGATAACCCTTCTCTTTCCATTTTTAAACAGGCGCTGGTAGCTACAGGCTTTTTTGATACGCTCGATATAGTTAGTACCGCTACGCCAAAAAGATGGTTCACCGTACTGGCAGAAACAAACCAGGCGCTGGCCGATTCGGGCTTCAATAGTTATAATGCACTATTTACAAGATTATCGAATACAGGTAATCCAAAGAATCCCGTTAGACAGCCTGCATATATATATCGCGTATCATATCATTCCGGAAGCAAAATATCTTTCTGATATTTCTTCTGCCAGTTCTCATTTTACTTTACAGCCTCTCGAAGTGCTTTCATCAAAGCTGACAGGGGAGACAGTACTGATCAACGATCTTGAGTTTAACGGTATACATGAGCAGGGTATAGAATTGCAGCGTTCTACCAGTGATGTTTCCACAACTACCGGCGTTACTGCATACATCACGGAGTCATTTCCGGCCTAAAGTACGTGTGCCTTTTCCTGTCTACTGGGATCTTGCTGATTTTCCCGAGGTAAGAAAACTAGCCGCTGTTTTCAGAAGACCGGGAGTTACACTTGATTTTGCTTATGGTTCAATAAAAGATATTACCTGGGATAATCCTGCCAATTCATTAGGCGCTAACAGTACTAACCCTCCCGGTGGTTATAACAGCCCTGGTCCTGCCAATACTTCGTTTCCTGTATATTATGGCGATTACCTTATTATACCAATGGGAACAACCAGCCGTCCTCACTGGCTTGAGTTCAGAACGCCTTTACTGGTAAAAGGAAAATACAATGTATGGATATGCTACAGGGCGCAAAAGGGATCCGGATCGCTGACAAGCAGTACACCGACAGGTGGTTCTAATTGTCCCGTACAGGTTTCATTTGATGGCGTGCCTACATCAAGACAATTTAATTTTTGTATACAGCGGCCGCTTGGTTCGGATGGAGAATTGCTGGCATTGGGCTGGAAAAAATATTCTGATTCATCCAGGATACCGAATTCAACAGGTTACCAGTTCATGTCAGGAAAATTCGTAGGCTCGGTAGATGTAACAACTACTGACCGCCATATCCTGCGGTTTGATGTACAACCGGCAGCAGGAACAGGTAATCCAATAATAATATAGATATGGTGCATTTTATACCTGTGGATTGGTCAAGCCAGTATCTGCCACGTATGGGTACAAGTGGCTTGCTGGTAAATTTTTAAATGTCTGCAAATAATAATCCGATGCGTTTTATAAAAGCATTTCCTTTCATAGTCGTTTTTTTAACGATCATCATAAGTGGTTGTAAAAAATGGGATGACCATACAGCGGTTGATAATCCTGATCTGGCACAGGATCTTTATACGGCTGTGTCAGGAGAACCTAAGCTGACCCGTTTTGCCGAATTCCGAATTGGTAAAGCAGGCGGGGTTAGACACGCTGCTCAAATCGTCTAAAACCTATACGATATGGGCTCCCTCCAATGAGGCGCTGACTACACTGGATCCTGCTATTGTTAATGATATGGCCAAACTCAGGAGTTTTCTCCTCCATCATATTTCCAACCAGCTGTATTTTACAAGAGATGCGCAAACAGTAAAGCGTATCGGGATGCTGAACGGAAAGTATAATAATTTCCTGGGTAACAAACTGGAAGACGCAACCATTACCAGCGCTGACAAATTTGTGAAGAATGGCGTATTGCACATTATGGATAAATATATCCCGGTACTGCCCAATGTCTGGGATTATATCAATGCTACCACTGCGCAGTATATACAAAACAGTTATTATAGCAGGTTTGAACTTTACCACTTTTGATCCTGCCACAGCTGTCATTGACAGCATCAGTTCTTCAACCGGTTTGCCGGTTTACCATCCGGGTACAGGCGTAGTTATTAAGAATACTTTCAATGACAAAACATTTGATACACGCAGGGAAGATAAACAGTACACGTACTTTGTAATAGCCGATGCGGAGTTCACCTTGAAATCTGATTCTTTAAAACCTTATTTTGCCACAGGCAGTGTTACAAGAACGGATACGCTGGCTAAATGGGGCGTGGTAAAAGATCTCATTACAGATACTTTATACCCGGCGGCAGCTTCTCTTCCCGCTGTTTTTGTTTCAAAGTTTGGGATTCCCCTGCCGTTTGCCAATTCAGTAATCACTGATACAAAGAAACTCAGCAATGGCGTGGTATATATTTTAAGTTTATCCGGTACCACTACCGCTTCGAAGTTCCGGGAGAGCCTTGTACAGGGAGAAAGCCCTTCAGGTTTTTTATCCGACAAAACTTCCAATACCAATTACCGGCTCCGGCTGAACCCAGTTACTAATCAATATTATTCAGATATTCTCGTAAGCGGGCACGGAGTAAGCGGGTATTATGCTTTTTACCGTTTAAATGAAATGCCATCCATGAAATATAATGTATATGCGCTGGCCGTGAATGATTTTCAAACTGCCAACGTATTTCAAAGTATAGGAGTGCAGTATTTTACGCCTCCTGCTACTTATACTCCTGTAACTACTGTGCCCGCAGCATTAAACCATGCGGTACCGTTGAAAGCTACTGCCGGCGCTTTTACTGAAGTGTTACTGGGCACATTTACCACAACGTCATTCGGAACAATAGATATGCGATTGATTTCGGGAGGTGCCACGCTTGGCTCGGCCGGCACGGCCCCGATCACCCTGGATTATTTACGGATAGTCCCTGTACCATAAACTTTAATTACCATCAACCAACTAGCATGCAATCACCTAAAATAGTAACGTGTTTATTACTCCTCCTGGCCTGGTTTCATTTGGATGCCCAGGAAAAAAAGGATTCTGTAAAGGTATCCGGTGTAATTAAAGATGCGGCCACCGGTAAAAACATTGGCGGTATCAGGGTTACCTATAAAGATTTTTCAGCAGCTATTACCGACAGCAATGGGGGTTTTGTATTAAACGTTCCTTCACCGTATGTATCGGTGCTGATGGAAGGCGAAGGGTATCAGTCCAAACAAATCGCTTTAAAAGGAAGAAGCCATATTACAACAAGCCTGTATGAAGACACGTATACTTCTTTTTTATGACCAGGCTAATTTTTCCATTGGAGACGCTGCTGAAAAGCCAGGCGCCTTTTGCTGCTACTTCTTTGCGCACAGACGGTAACTGGGGAAGATCAACTGAAACGCCTTCTACTTATTTGCAGGGAAGGGTAGCGGGGCTAAATGCCATAAGACGCTCGGGCACTCCCAATATCGGCGCCACCATGTTTCTGCGCGGAATAAATTCTTTGTACGGCACCAACCAGCCATTGATCATCGTAGACGGGATCATTTTTGATAATGCGGATTATGGCGGTCTTATTTCCGGGCATTATACCGATCCTTTATCAACCATTGATCCGCGTGACATTGATAATATAACGGTGATAAAGGACGGGTCATCTACATACGGAACGAAAGGAGCAAACGGCGTGATCATTATCAGTACAGCCAGGGCAAAGGAACTGGGAACCAGGATTGATTTTGCGATATATGGCGGTATGAATTTCAAACCGGCGGCGTTGCCTGTAATGAATGCTGCAGAATACCGTATCTATGTATCTGAAATATTAAAGTCTAAAGGACTCACGGATGCGCAGATACAGACACAGCCTTATATGAACGATGATAAAGGGAACAGTGATTATTTCCGCTATCATAATAACACCGAATGGCAGGACCTCGTTTTGAAGAACAGCAATACCAGGAATATATATTTAAAAGTTACCGGCGGTGATAATATCGCCCAAGTATGCGCTTTCATTAGGATATATGAATAATGAGGCGGTGATAAATAATACGGGTCTCAAACGCTACAACATGCGTTTTAACGGGGACCTGAATCTTAGCAAACGGCTGACGGCAACAGCTGATCTCAGTTTTACATTGAATGAACAAAACCTGAGAGACCAGGGCACTGCCGCTAAAACAAACCCTGTTTTTTCTTTCATTGGTAAAATCGCCTTTTCTCCGGGTAAAAGATGTGTCGGCGACCGGTGTTGAATCACCTACACTGGCTGACAGGGATACATTTAATATTACCAATCCTTTGGTGATAACGGATAATGCAACAGGTTTCGGCAGGAGCTATCGTTTTCTCGGTTCTGTCGGATTTAATTATCAGCTGGCAGGATCACTTTCACTGGCTACTACAATTGGTATTGTGTATGATAAAACCAGGGAGAGCTTTTTTATACCGGGCAAAGGCGTAACGATGGATACGGTTAATTCCGCCATAGTAACCAGCCGGTCCGGCTCGATGGTCAAGTCATTTTTTTTCATTGTATAACGATACACGGTTGACCTATAGCAAAAGATTCAGCAATGTGCATGATCTTTCTGCGAGAATCGGTTTCAGGTATCTCAAAGGCAAGGCCGAACAGGATTTTGGATTGGGATATAATTCTCCAATTGACCAGTTGATCAGTGTGCAGTTTGGTTCAAATGCGCTGAGACAGGTAGGCGGATCAATCGGTGAATCTACCTGGTTCAATACTTATTTAAATGCGGATTATAGCTATGCCGATAAATATTTTGTGTCCTTTAATATGGCAGTAGATGGCTCATCGCGTTTTGGAAAAAATATCCCCGATGTGCTAACGGTCAGTGATAATAAATTTGCCTTGCTGCCTTCCATAGCTGCGGCATGGCTGCTCTCTTCTGAAAAATTTGTAAACGGAAATTTATTTGACATGTTAAAAGTAAGAGCTTCTTACGGGCTGTCAGGTAATGATGATATTGGTAATTACACGGCGCGGCAAACATATATCTCTCAAAACTTTTTAGGATTACAGGGTTTGGTCAGATCGGGTTTTGGCAATAACCAGCTTCAGTGGGAAAAGACCAGCAAACTGAATGTCGGGTTCGATGCCAGTCTTTATAACGAAAGACTTAACCTGACGGTTGACGTTTACCATAATAAGACCAGTAAGATGCTGGTGTATGAACCTGTACCAGTGGCGTCAGGCTCCTCATTTACTATTACCAATTCAGGAGCAATGGCGACAAACGGTATCGAAGCGTCTGTAAATGGCCGGATCATCAACAAAGTAATTAAGTGGGATATGGGATTCACGCTGGCCAGGTCTGTCACGAAAGTAAATCAGCTGCCGGTAGATAAGATCCTTACATCTTTTGCGGGCGCCACTTTTATCACACAGGAGTCGGGAGCGCCTAATCTTTTTTATGGGTATAAAACCAATGGCGTATTCGTTTCTGATGCTGCCGCTGCCCAGGAAAATCTTTCGCGCAAAAATCCTGACGGATCACTGGTTCCTTTTAAAGGAGGTGATGTACGTTTCCAGGATAGTAATAATGATCATATCATTGATGATAATGACAGGCAGGTAATCGGCAATCCTAATCCTGATTTTTTCGGAGCTATCACCAGTACGGCAGCCTATAAAAGATTCTCGCTGGATGTGTTATTTACATTTACACAGGGTAATGACATCTTTAATTATACTTAGAAGCCGAGTCGAATTTTTATAACCAGACAAATGCCGTCATTAACCGCTGGAAAACAAACGGGGATGTTACCGTTGTTCCCAAAGCCACATGGGGCGACCCGATGGGTAACAGCCGCTTTTCCGACCGCTGGATAGAAGATGGTTCTTACCTGCGTCTCCGCGCATTAACGCTTACGTATAATATTCCGTTTAAACAGGGTTCTGTAAAATATGCATCAGTTTATATTACCGGTAATAATCTTTTTACGCTCACAAAGTATAAAGGATTTGATCCGGAGTTCAGCGCCGGGGAGAGCATATTCGGGCAAGGTATTGATAATACACTGGAGCCGCAGACCAGGTCGGTACAGGTTGGATTCAGGGTTGGATTGTAATCATTTATTTAATTTAAAGTTATCATAGCAATGAAACATCGGACTTTTAAAAATATGCCAGCTCTGTTATGCGTGGTATTGCTTCTCTCGGCCGTTTCTTCCTGTAAAAAGATGTTTGATGTAAAGCCCGCTACAGAGGTAGACCAGGCCCAGGCATACCGCAATGTATACGATGCGGATGCGGCTATCATCGGTATATACGGCAAGGTGATGAACCTGGCGAAGCAGTATATGATCTGGAATGAGCTAAGAGGAGACCTGATGGATATAACTTCCAACTCCGATCAATACCTGCGACAGTTAAGTGAACAGGCTGTGACTGCTGATAATCCTTATATCAACCCGCAGGCGTTCTATAATGTTATCATTAATTGCAATGATGCGCTGGCGAATTTTAAAATAATGCTTCAGCAAAACAAGTTGAAAGCGGATGAGTATGCACAGCGTTATTCAGATATCGGCGCTCTTCGTTCATGGTTGTACCTGCAGCTGGGTATTCATTTTGGCAATGTACCATACGTCACAGATCCATTGGCGCAGGTAAGCGATCTTCGTGACCCTGCTAAATTTCCCATGATGCCGCTTAATAAGCTTATTGATTCGCTTGTAAAGTTTACAGAAACACTTCCTTTCCTTGAAAATTATCCTGTAGGTACCAACCTGCAGACAGTTGTAGACGGATATCCTACTTCAAAGTTCTTTATCAATAAAAACGTGTTGCTGGGTGATCTTTATTTATGGCAGGGGCAATATGATCTGGCCGCTGTTTCCTTTAAGAAGGTAATGGATATCAATGGCCCTGTAGGAAATACTGAGCTATGGTATAATCAATACAGGATTTCAAGTTTTGGAAATGCGGCTATCACGTATGCAAGACCACAGGATTTCAGTTCGCTTGTGTATAACAATGGGTGGAGATATTTATTCGAACGCCCCTTTACAGATAATGAGTTTAACTGGGAAATGATATGGGCATTACCCTTTGATAAAAATTTTGCACCGGAAAACCCTTTTATAGATCTTTTTTCTATCAATGGAGGAAGTTATCTTGTAAAGCCTTCGCAACAGGCTATTGATAACTGGAACAACCAGACACAAGTGTTTACGTTGACGGCAGGTACGGGAACAGCGCCGGTAGTATTCGGTGATAATTTTCCTGTGGATTCAAGAGGTGTTTTCACGTACAGGTATATAAACGGGCAACCGGTTATTATGAAGTATTTGTATAACTACTTAAATGCAAGTACACCGGCTTCTGATAACATGCCTGTCAGTACGCTTACCAAACAAGGTAAATGGTTCCTGGCAAGGGCAGCGACATTGCACCTGCATTATGCAGAGGCCGCCAACAGGGCCGGTAATTACAGGGTTGCCTATGCTTTGGTGAACAGGGGCATCGGCTATACTTACGATGCTATACCCGGCGGCACCAATGGAAGGGATGTAACAAATACTCAGCAGACCTTTTTGCCGTATCCTTACAATTTTGATGCACGGGTGGGAGATGCGCCGCCTTATAGAAATACATGGTACAGGAACCAGGGCATACGTGGAAGAGCAAATTTAAAAGTCGTCACCCTGCCTGCTACCGACAGTGTAACCAATGTTGAGAATATGATCGTGGATGAAAATGCGCTGGAGTTGGCCTATGAAGGTGAACGATGGCCCGACCTGCTGCGTGTGGGCAATCCGGAGAAATGACCCGTCTTTCATCGCGGATAAGATTTATAGTAAGTTGATAAAGTCCGGTTTGTCTGCCGGTGCAGCTAACCAGGCGAGAACTAAATTGTTAGCAGGAGATTGGTTCCTGCCCTTTAAATGGTAATAAGAAGTGAACAGATAAATTTTTTTTCAGGCAAGCAATCGTTAAAGCAAAAGGCAGGAAGTAATACGACCTGCCTTCTTTTTTATCAATAAGCGCAGCATAAAAACCTTACTGAAACAACGGGTATATATAGATAAAGCGTCTAACATTCAGTGTTCATTTTAAAAATGGCAAACATGAAAAAAACTATTCTTCAGCGTTTTTCTTATCCTGTTTATTACTTCCTTTATTTATTCGCAAAGACAAATGGAAAGCCTTGACCGGGGAGTGGTAGCTGTTCATAATGCTGGTGGAAAAATATTTGTAAGCTGGCGTTTATTGGCTGATGAACCGGATGATATTGCTTTCAATGTATACAGGGTGGATGGCGATTTGAAACAGGGCGCTAAGAAAGCGGTCAGGCTTAATTCTAAACCGGTTACCAAAACAACCAACTTTCTTGATAACACCGCTGACAGCAATTCCACTTACTCTTACTATGTTTTAAAGACAATCAAAGGCAAAGAAGAAAAGTATCCCGGCAAATTCTTTGTGGTGAATCCCGGTACCAAACCTTATTTTTCTATTTTATTGCAAACACCGGCAGGTTATTCTCCCAATGACGGCAGCGTAGCTGATCTTGACGGCGATGGTGAATATGAAATTGTATTGCACCAGACCGGAAGAGCGAAGGATAACAGCCAGGCTGGTATTACTGATCCCCCCATATTCCAGGCATATAAATTAGACGGTACATTATTATGGTCAATTAATTTAGGAAAGAATATTCGCGAAGGCGCTCATTACACCCAGTTTATGGTATACGATCTTGACGGAGATGGAAGAGCGGAAATAGCTATGAAAACTGCAGATGGTAGTATTGATGCAAAAGGAAATGTGATCGGTGATTCAACTAAAGACTGGCGCAATGATAAAGGGTATATTCTTTCGGGGCCTGAATACCTTACTGTTTTTGACGGATTAACCGGTGTGGCATTGTCCACTACGGATTTTATTCCTGCGCGTTATCCCAACAACCTGAACCCAACAACGGAGCAATTAAAAGAAATGTGGGGCGATGGCTATGGTAATCGCATGGATCGTTTTCTCGGCGCTATCGCTTATCTCGACGGCAAGACGCCAAGTCTTATCATGACAAGAGGGTATTATACCCGCACTTATTTAACCGCATGGGATTTTCGAAATGGCAAATTGACAAAGCGATGGGCATTTGACAGTGATGATCCTGCAGAGAACAGGCCTTACCGCGGACAAGGCAATCATAATCTAAGTGTAGCTGATGTGGATGATGACGGTAAAGATGAGATCGTTTTTGGCGCCATGACCATTGATGATAATGGTAAAGGACTATACTCAACAGCACTTGGGCACGGCGATGCGTTACACGTTACAGATATAGATCCGTCAAGACCGGGATTAGAAGTATTCGATATACAGGAGCGGTTTGATGATGCGGGCGCACACCTGACGGATGCCAGAACAGGCGAAGTGCTCTGGAAAAAAGCGTCGGTAAAAGCCGGGGCAGATGGTGAAGGACCGGGAAGAGGATTGGCGCTGGACATTGATCCGAGATACCCGGGTTATGAATGCTGGGTAGCCGGCGCCGGTATTACCGGTATGTTTGATTGCAAAGGAAATAAGATCGCAGAAAAAACGCCTGCCTGCAATATGGGTATATTCTGGGATGGTGATGTGCTGAGTGAAATACTGAATGGCACTTCTGTTGAGAAATGGGATTATACCAATGAAAAAACGGAGAAGCTGCTGGAAGCTTCGCAATACAATTGTGTTCGTAATAATGGAACGAAGTCCAATCCTGTTTTGTCCGCGGATATCCTTGGCGACTGGAGGGAAGAAGTTATTTATCGTACAACCGATAACAAAGAACTGCGAATATTCACTACATCCATTCCAACAGACTATAAATTTTATACGCTGATGCAGGATCCGCAATACCGTTTAAGCATTGCCTGGCAGAATGTAGCGTATAACCAACCGCCGCATACCAGTTTTTATTTTGGAGAAGGAATGAAGAACCCGCCGAAGCCTAATATTGTCATAGTGAAGCCAAAGACAGGAGCCAGTGCAACGGCTATAAAATAACGGCTATCTCAAACGATTATTCAAAATAAGTCTGACTGTATGATATATAAAGTAAAGAAAGCGCCGCGGATAATTATTATACTATTTGCCCTGGCCCTTATTAGTTATTCTTTCATTTCTTTCCAGGATACAAGGCCAACGCTGTATATCATTGGTGATTCTACGGTGAGAAATACTAATAAAGAACAATGGGGTTGGGGTACATTGATCAGCGATCTTTTCGATACTACCCTGGTCAAAGTGGCCAACCATGCAATAGCCGGCAGAAGTTCCCGTAGCTTTATCAATGAAGGCAGGTGGCAGCGGCTTGACTCTTTATTGAAGCCGGGTGATTTCGTGATGATGCAGTTTGGTCATAATGATGGCAGCTATCCCGATACCAGTAAGAAGAACCGGGGCACGTTAAAAGGTACCGGCGAAGAAACGGTGGAACTGGAGTTTGCTGACGGAAGAAAAGAAACGGCTCATACCTATGGCTGGTATATCCGGCAATTTGTTCGTGGGGCAAAAGCAAAAGGTGCTATACCCATTGTATTGTCAATGATACCCAGGAATATCTGGAAGGATGGCAAAGTGCCGAGAGCGAATAACGATTTTGGTAAATGGGCGAAAGAAGTGGCAGACGGGGAAGGGGCTTTCTTTATTGACCTGAATGCTATTACAGCAGACAAATATGATCAGTGGGGGCCTGAAAAAGTAAAAGAGTTTTTCCCCGGTGATCATACGCATACGAATAAAGAAGGAGCTGCCGTAAACGCCGCTTCCGTTGCAGAAGGTATCCGTCAGAACCCTAAAATTGAATTGAACAAATACCTGCTCAAACAATAAATTGCTTGATATGAAAAATACATCAGTCATACTCCGGTGGATAGGGCCCGCAGCAGTAGTTTCTCTTTTTATTGTGATCTCTTCTTTTATACTGTTGGAAAAAGAAAAGCCTGTGTTCTATATTATCGGCGATTCTACGGTTCGTAATGGCGATGGCACAGGTAAGAACCAGCAATGGGGCTGGGGAAGTTTTATGGCTGATCATTTCGATACTAATAAGATCAGTATCCGCAACCATGCCATTGGTGGCAGAAGCAGCCGTACATTTATTACTGAAGGCAGGTGGGATAAGGTAGCCGGGGTATTAAAAAAAGGCGACTATGTGATCATGCAGTTCGGGCATAATGATTCAGGGGCGCTGGATGATACGGCAAGAGCGAGAGGCACTATCAAAGGAACGGGGGAAGAATCAAAAGAGATATATAACCCTATCATGAAAAAACAGGAACTGGTGCATACCTACGGCTGGTATATGAGAAGGTATATAAAGGAAGCAAAGGATAAAGGCGCTATTCCTATTGTTTGTTCGCCCATTCCCAGGAATGACTGGAAGAACGGGAAAGTGATGCGCTCAACGGAAAGCTATACCAAATGGGCGGAAGATGTAGCAAAAGAAGAAGGCGCATATTATATCAACCTGAATGACCTGGTAGCATTGAAGTATGAAGAAATGGGTGAGGAAAAAGTAAAGCCTTTCTTCCCGGTTGATCATACGCATACGAATATTGACGGCGCAAAATTAAATGCGGAGATCATTGTCAAAGCCATTAAAGAAATAAAACCGGGTAAACTGAAGAAGTACTTGTCGGATAAGTAAATTGCATAAAATCTATCCCATTGATAATCGCGGGCAAAAAGCTTCCTGTATTCATTTTACTATTTATCGCCGGTTGCAATAGTATTATTGCGCAACGTATCCAGTTGAGCGGTGAGTGGCAGTTCGCTATTGACCGTGATGATAAAGGCATTGATGAAAAATGGTTCAGTAAAAAACTGAACGAAACGATCCTGTTGCCCGGCTCTATGGCAGAAAGAGGGAAAGGAGATGATGTGACACTACAGACAAAATGGACGGGTAACATCTATGATAGTTCATTTTTCTTTCGGCCTTCATTGGCTAAATACAGAACACCTGATAATTTAAAAATCCCTTTCTGGCTTACACCCGCAAAATATTATGTTGGCCGCGCCTGGTATCAGAAAGAGATCATTATTCCCGCTGACTGGAAAGAAAAGAATGCACGGCTTTTTCTCGAAAGAGTGCATATGCAAACAAGGGTATGGATTGATGGCCTGGAAGCCGGTAAAAACAATTCTTTATCTGCTCCGCACGAATTTGACCTGGGTAAGCTGGCTGCCGGAAAACACACGATCACCATCAGTATTGATAACCGTATCAAAGACATGAATGTCGGACCTGATTCGCATAGTGTTTCAGATCATACGCAGGGTAACTGGAATGGCATAATTGGTAAAATGTACGTGGATGCCTTGCCGGATGTTTGTATTGAAAATGTACAGGTATATCCGGATGTACCACATAAGCAATCGAAGGTTAAGATATTTGTTATCAACAAAGGGATTAAGGAAACAAGAGCTATCATCACAGCGTCTGCCGAAAGCTTTAACACCAGCGTTCTTCATACTACACAGGAAGTGTTTGATAATATACCGGTTAAGCCCGGCGATACGGTATTGGTAGAACTGATCCTGCCTATGACGGATAATATGGTAACATGGAATGAATTTGATCCTGCTTTATACCGTCTCACAGCAAAGGCGGAAGCAAATGGCATGACTGATATAAAGAAGCAGCAATTCGGCATGCGTGCCTTTACCATTAAAGGCACACAGTTCATGGTGAATGACAGGCCTGTTTTTCTCAGGGGTACATTGAATAACTGTGAATTTCCATTGACAGGTTATCCTTCGATGGATGTAGTAGCATGGGAGAAAATATTTAAAACAGCGAAGTCATACGGGTTAAATCATATGCGTTTTCATTCCTGGTGTCCGCCTGAGGCGGCATTTATCGCTGCCGACAAGATCGGTTTTTACCTGCAACCCGAAGCGCCGGCATGGCCAAATCATAGCACATCCGTAGGCGATGGCCGCTTTATTGATCAGTATATATATGATGAGACTAATCGTATGGTAAAAGCGTATGGCAATTATGCTTCTTTCTGTATGCTGGCAGCCGGTAATGAGCCGGCCGGAAAGAACCAGGTAAAATACCTCGCTGATTTTGTGAATTACTGGAAAGCAAAAGACAAACGCCGTGTCTATACAGGCGCTTCGGTAGCGATGAGCTGGCCCTTGGTTCCGGAAAATGAATACATGGTAAAATCAGGGCCGAGAGGATTACGATGGACGAATACAGAACCAGAAAGTAATTCCAATTATTATGCAGCGGTCAAAGATTTTACAGTTCCTTATGTGACGCATGAAATGGGTCAATGGTGCGTGTTTCCCCATTTTGATGAAATAAAAAAATATACCGGCGTATATAAGCCCAGGAATTTTGAGTTGTTCAAACAAGACCTCGTAGATCATGGTATGGCTGAACAGGCGAACGATTTCTTTATGGCTTCCGGTAAACTACAGGCTTTATGTTATAAAGCAGAAATAGAAAAAGACCTGCGCACTCCGGGACTGGCGGGGTTTCAGTTACTGGGTTTACAGGATTTCCCGGGGCAGGGAACAGCGCTGGTAGGAGTACTTGATGCATTCTGGGATGATAAAGGGTATATCAATGCCAGGCAGTTCAGCCGCTTCTGCAGTGCCACAGTGCCATTGGCACAATTGCCCAAATTTGTTTTTACAAATAATGAAACGCTGGACGCAACAGTGGAGTTGTTTCATTTTGGGAAAGTGGAATTAAAGAATGTTGTATTAATATGGGCTGTTAAAAATGATAAAGGTGATATAATAAGGTCAGGGAATTTTGGAGTACAGACATTTGCTATAGGAGCCAATCAGCCTGTTGGTAAGATCAGTCTTCCGCTGAATGATATGCCTGCAGCCGCGCATTACAAACTGGAAGTGGCGTTTGAAAAATTGCCCATTGCAAATGACTGGGATTTTTGGGTGTACCCGGAAAAACCGGCAGGAAGTGAAACGGATGGCGCTAACTATTACTATTGTACCTCTTTGGATAATAAGGCGGAAGAGGTATTGAATAACGGAGGCAGCGTATTTTTAAATGCGGCAGGAAAAGTGATCAAGGGAAAAGAGATCGTTATGTATTTTACTCCTGTTTTCTGGAATACCTCCTGGTTCAAAATGCGGCCGCCGCATGTAACGGGTATGCTGATACAATCTAAGCATCCGGCGCTGGCTGATTTTCCCACAGCGGATAACAGCGATTATCAATGGTGGAGTATTGTCAGCAAAGCGCAGGTAATGCACCTGGAAGATTTTCCCAAAGGATTTAAACCCATTGTGCAACCGATAGATACCTGGTTTATGAATCGTAAACTGGGTTTATTATTTGAAGCAAAAGTGGGTAACGGTAAAATCATTGTCTCAGGCGCTGATCTGGCTGATACATCTTCTTATGCAGCAACACGGCAATTGTATTACAGTATAAAAAAATATATGTTATCGGATAAGTTCAACCCAACGGATAAAGTAGATCTCTCTATAGTGAAAGACCTCTTCATTTCGCCATCAAAAGAAACCTGGAATAGTTATACGAAGGACAGTCCGGATGAGTTGAAGCCGGCGGGAAATAATAAATAATAAGCAATAAATAATTAGCAATAGACATAAGCAAGCTGTAGCGATGTGACCAGAGGCTGTCCCAAAAGTATTTAAATCTACGCTCTCGCAACGGCGCAAAGCCGCAACGACTGATTTTCAATAGGACATTCGTTGTGCCGTTGCGAGATTTATTTGGCTTTTGAGACAGCCTCTTCGTACCCTGGGCCGTAGCTGGACAATAAACAGGACACTGAAGAGTGTTCTTCTTTGTTCTGGATAACTGCAACAAAAATTTAATACCAGTAGTTAAGCTCACGAAACAACTTACCGCTTTCAGGATACTACAGGATACTTAGCATCATAAAATAGACTAACATAGCTGATATTTTCTAACATTATTGCCGCTATATGAACAGGATATTCCTTCTATTTCTTGCTATTGCTGTCAGCATT
Organism: Bacteroidota bacterium; assembly: GCA_037200265.1. GTDB lineage: Bacteria > Bacteroidota > Bacteroidia > Chitinophagales > Chitinophagaceae > VBAT01. The sequence goes on along the minus strand of JBBCIL010000017.1, from coordinate 28,132 downwards.
ACCACTGATGCGCAGAAGATACCTTCCAAAAAGAAAATTCTTACACCTCTCCGGCTCACCAACCAGTATTTCATGAACAAATGGCCGGATGCGGGTAAAACTATTTTTACAAACATAGAAAGACCGAGTAATATCTGGACAAGAGCCGTGTATTATGAGGGGTTGATGGCGCTATATGCAGTGGACAAGGACAAGACGTATTATGACTATGCATTGCAATGGGGTGAAAAACATAAATGGGGTTTGCGCGGTGGTATTAAAACACGAAATGCAGATAATCAGTGTTGCGGACAAACCTATATTGATATGTACCTGCTGGATAATAAACAGCATCCGGAAAGAGTAAAGGATATTAAAGCATCCATTGACTCGATGAAACTGACAGGCAAGGTAGATGACTGGAACTGGATTGATGCCCTGCAAATGGCGATGCCGGTATTTGTGAAACTGGGTAACCTGTATAATGATACCAGTTACTTCAACAGGATGTACGATATGTATGCCTTTACCAAAAACAAACATGGAGGTAATGGTTTGTATAACGCGGCTGATAAATTGTGGTGGAGGGATAAAGATTTTGTACCGCCTTACAAAGAACCTAATGGAGAAGATTGCTACTGGAGCCGTGGCAATGGATGGGTAGTAGCTGCATTGGCAAAAACATTAGCCGCTTTGCCAAAGACAGATCCGCATTATGATGAGTACCAGCAGGATTTTAAAGATATGTTGTCAGCTTTGCTGCCTCTTCAGCGCGAAGATGGTTATTGGAATGTCAGCCTTCACGATTCTACGCATTTTGGTGGCAAAGAAGTATCAGGCACTTCCTTATTTATATATGGTATGGCATGGGGCATCAATAACAAGATCATTGACAGGAAAACCTACCTGCCTGCTATCCTCAGAGCCTGGAATGCAATGGTGAAAGAGTGTGTGCATGCAGATGGCAAACTGGGTTTTGTGCAGGGAACGGGGAAAGAACCAAAAGATGGTCAGCCTGTCGGCTATGATAAGACACCCGATTTCGAAGACTATGGATTGGGTTGCTTTCTTTTAGCAGGAACGGAATTGTGCAAAATGAAATAGCGTTAGTAAACTACTGGTGTGATCAGAATAGCTTCTTTTTTCTTTCGCCTGTATTATATCTTATGCCGGTGATGCGCAAAGAATAAAATACAATTTCAATGAAGTATTATCGAAGAAAAAATTTTACGAAGGCATAAGGCAGGAGGAATGAGATATTTTCTGACGATAACAGTATCGGTTTTTTTATCAGTAAACCTGGTTGCCCAGCCGCATGCAAGGAAACCTAATATCATTTTAATTGTCGCTGATGACCTGGGGTATGGTGATATCGGTTGTTATGGGCAACAAAAAATAGAAACACCGAATATTGATAAGCTGGCAGGAGAAGGACTGAAATTCACTCAATTTTATGCAGGCACAGCCGTCTGCGCGCCATCAAGGGCAAGCCTGCTGACCGGTTTACATACAGGTCATACACCGGTGCGTGGCAATAAAGGCACACAACCAGAAGGTCAAACACCTTTGCCTGATTCAGCCATAACGTTTGTGAATCATTTGCAGAAAGCAGGCTATCGTACAGCTGCCTTTGGTAAATGGGGCTTAGGCTTTATCACAAGTTCCGGCGCCCCGGATAAAAAAGGGTTCGATCAATTTTATGGATACAATTGCCAGACCCTGGCGCATAATTATTATCCTGATCATTTATGGAATAACCATGACCGGGTTGATCTCAATGAAAATAAGAATGCTAATACGGCTTACTCTGCTGACCTGGTACATCACCAGGCTTTGCAATTCATCATGAAGAGCAGGGAGGAACCTTTTTTTCTTTTTCTTCCCTATACGATTCCGCATGGAGAGGTTATTGTGCCACATGATAGCGTATATAATTATTACATTACAAAATTCCATGAGAAGGCTGACACGATAAAGAAGTATTATGACGGGCGTTTACTTGGTCAGTATCCGCATGCAGGTTTTGCCGCAATGATCGCCAGGCTGGATAAATATGTAGGAGAAATAATGCGTTCACTTGAAAAGAAAGGGATAGAGAGTAATACCCTTATCATTTTTACCAGTGATAATGGTCCGCACAGGGAAGGTGGCGGTGACCCGGAATTCTTTGATGGCAACGGTCCTTTCAGGGGAATAAAAAGAGATCTTTATGAAGGTGGTATCCGTGTTCCTTTCATTGCTTACTGGAAAGGAAAAATTCAACCGGCGATAACAAACCAGGTGGCCGCATTCTGGGATTTGTATCCTACTTTTTTGCAAATGGCGGGCGAGCCAACTATAGATAAAACGGATGGGATATCCATTTTGCCAACACTGTTAAAAAAAGGGGAACAGGCACAACATGATTTTTTCTACTGGGAATTTCATGAGAATAATGGCAGGCAGGCTGTACGCTGGAAGAACTGGAAAGGAATAAAGTTGAATGTCAGTAAAGATGCCCATGCACCTGTTGAATTATATGATCTGGATACCGACCCGGGCGAACAAAATAATGTGGCTGCTACATACCCTGACATTGTTAAAAGGATAGAACAAATAATACAGGAGGCTCATGTTACTAATAAAGAGTGGCCTTTGTTAGCGGGTGAGAAATAAGTGATTTAAGATTTAATGGCTCTTATAGCGGCTTGCTATGAATCATCTTATTGAACCTGTATTATTTCGGGTTTTTGGCTTTTTGCAGGTTCAGGGTATTTTGTCTTGACTTCGTAAAGATCCGTTTTTTGTGTTGCACTCCCCATTCCCTGAGTTCGTTCACTACTTTGTCAAGAGTTTTGCTGTACCCTGTTGATTTATATTCAACTGTTACAGGAACGGTAGGGTATACTTTCCGGGTAATAAAATCATTCAGTTCCAGTTCTTTCAATTCCTTTGAAAGGATCTTCGTGGTTATATTCTCTACAGCGCGTTGCAATTCTTTAAAACGCAAAGGTCCGCTGCTTAAGGCGATAATGATTGGCAGTTTCCATTTTCCATTCAGTACGTATAATGCGTCTTTTACCGCAACGATAGATTCAGTGCAAACCTGTTTGGAATGAACAGGTTCTTCTTTTTTCAATGACATATGATGTATTTGATAGTATCCTCTACGATACCGGTATCCTTTGGGATACTGGTATCTTTTAGATACCAAAGATAGATAGCTTTGCACTATCACACAAAACAAATTATTATGCATTTCAGCACTACAGTGAAAATTATTATTACAGCAATACCTGCATTGCTAATCGTATTCAGCGGACTACTAAAACTATCCGGTTCAAAACAGGTGGTAGAAACACTTACTAAAGTAGGAGTGGGGCCCTATATACGGCCTTTGGGGATAGCAGAAATTATCTTCGCGGCTTTATTTGTCATTCCTGCCACCAACAATATTGGATTTATCCTGCTTGCCTGTTATTTCAGCGGGGCATTGGCGACTGATCTTTCGCATAAAAATAAAATCGTACCACCGATTATGATACTGGTGCTGCTGTTTGTCGCTGAATATCTCGTGAACGCTGAAATGTTCTTTTAATTGATAGCTATCAAATGGTAGGATGATAGCTATCAAATGGTAGGAAAGAAAAAACCCGCTGAAAAAGCGGGGTCTAAATTTTTTGTTGACCGAGTAGGAGAGATTTCGAATCAGTTTATTTCGGATTTAAATTTATTAGCATCATTATGTGCTTGAAATCAGGCTGTTAATTTTGGCAGTGAAAAAATATGGTCAAGATAGATTACGACTTAGCGTGGGGGCTAGCAACCACCTTTGCGAGGAGCTCGTTTATAAATTATTTTACCATCTCGTTCTACATAGTCGCCCGTTACTATTGGATATGAATACTTAGGGGCGTACGATACATTACGGCTTCTTATAATTATTTTGTCGTTAACTTTCAGGCTCTGCAATTGCTCAAGTTGAGACTTTTCCGGCGCAAAATTAAGAATATAATCGTCACCATTAATCCTGACCATCACTCCGAAACCTAATCGTGAGCCTGGCGGAAGAGAAAGAGAGGTTACAACAGCCTCCATATTGGTAGAATCACTTATAGGCTTCCTTATTTTAGCAATACCGGCAAGCACTTTTTGACCTTCGGGAGAAGCTTCCCAGTTTTTGAACTTTATACCATCGGGGCTAGCCTCCCATTTTTTCTTTTCGGCATTCATCTCAGCCGCAGAGAGTGGCTTTGGGGCTGATAGTTTAGAAGTATCATTTTTGATTTCGCGATTAGCAAATACTAGTCCGCTTACCACAACTAGCGGTAAGATCAGCGCATAAATAACTTTTTTCATATTTTTTGTAGTTTTAATTAACATAGATCTATCTCCTGATAAATCAGATCCGCTTAAGGCTTCTCTCCTGGTAAAGTTTGACACAGCGAAACTACTTTGATCCTTTCAGCTTGAAGCGTCAGGATTGTAAATTAAAATGTAAACAGTGTAAATTATTATAAATGATACCTTGGACCGTAGAAAGTCGTTGCTTAAGACCATCACTGACTGCAGAAACGTTCCCCTCATTGTAGTCCTTCTGTTCAACCATAAACTTTATTTTGAGCGGGGAACATTACGATCAAATGGGAAATAAAAAACCCGCATTATGCGGGGTTGTTGACCCATAAGCCTGCCGGGCGGCAGGCAGGGAACCTAAATGACTGAACCAAGATCCTTCAAATAAAAAACCCCGCCGAAGCGGGGCTGTTGACCCATATGGATTCGAACCATAAATGACTGAACCAAAATCAGTAGTGTTACCATTACACCATGGGTCAATCTCACCCTGGCCTGAAGGTTCAGGTTTTGGGAGTGCAAAAATAGGGCTAGACACCCTAGCTGCCAAATGGATTTTTAAGCAATCAGGCAGGCTGGGCCGCCTTATTACCGGTTTTTTCTTCTCTTTCTTTTAATTCGGCGATTTTATCGAGTGCCCCCGCTACCACATCACACATGATCGTGTATAAAGCCCCGTGTTTTGGGTTAGCATATATATATTCCAGCGCCTCATTTTCATTGGCTATTGTAATGGTGGGCAGGTTCGGATTCACTTTTTCAATACCCTCTTTCAGCAGGTTGATGATCTCATCTGCCGTTCTTCCCCTCAGGTTTTTATCACAACGTATAATGATCTCATCGAAATGCCGCGCCGATATTTCTCCCAGTTCCCTTATGTCTTCATCTCTTCTGTCTCCCGTGCCGCTGATAACGCCGATCCGGGTGGTGTAATCCAGTTTGCTGATAAAATCACAAAGCAACTTTAAACCATGCGGGTTATGCGCAAAATCCGCCAGCATGGTAAAGTTTTTGAAATGGAAGAAATTCAATCTTCCCGGTGTCAGGCTTTCCGAAGGAATAAAAGTTTGCAGCCCTGTTCTGATATCTTCAATGGTAATATCACGGAATAAATAAGCCGCCAGTACAGCCGGTAAGCAATTGTTGACGTTATGCACCGCTTTTCCTTCATACGTCAATGGGATACTCTTTACCGGCAGCACCCTTACTTTCCATGTGCCTTTCATGATCGTGACATATCCATTTTCATATACTGTAGCGAGGCCGCCGTCAGCACAATGCTTTTTAATGCGCGGGTTGTTTTCATCCATACTGAATAAAGCGACATTGCAATCCAGCCCCTGTTTCATTTTATATACCAGGTCGTCATCGGCATTTAATATCGCATAGCCATGCGGGAAAACCGTTTCAGGCACCACCGCTTTTACTTTTGCCATCTGCTCCAGCGTATTGATACCGCCCAGCCCCATATGATCGGCGGCCACATTCGTCACTACCGCCACATCGCAATTGCGGAAAGCAAGCCCCGATTTTAATATACCGCCTCTTGCACATTCCAATACGGCAAAATCAACAGTAGGATCTTTTAATACAAAAGTGGAACTGACAGGCCCCGTGCAATCACCTTTCATCATCATCTGGTTCTGTATATACACGCCATCACTGGTAGTATAGCCTACTTTCTTGCCGGCGCTTTTTGCCAGGTGTGCTGTCAGTCTTGTGGTGGTGGTTTTTCCATTTGTACCTGTGATCGCAATGATAGGTACCCGGCCAGCACTTCCTTTGGGGAATAACATATCAACAACCGGTTCCGCCACGTTTCTCGCAAGGCCTTCCGCCGGCTCAATATGCATACGAAATCCCGGCGCGGCATTTACTTCTAAAATAGCGCCGCCATTTTCTGCCACAGGGGTGCGCAGATCAGTCGCCATTACATCAATACCACAGATATCCAACCCGATGATCTTGGCGATCCGTTCAAACATAAACACATTCGCGGGGTGTACTTCGTCTGTTACATCCGTAGAGGTACCGCCGGTAGAGAGGTTCGCGGTTGGTTTTAATAATACCAGTTCACCCTTTTCCGGGATCGTTTCCAATGTATAGCCCAGGTCATCCAGCATCTTTTGGGTGAACTGGTCAATCGTAATTTGTGTCAATACCTTCTCATGTCCATAACCACGACGGACATCTTTATTGGTTTCTTCTATCAGCCATTGAATATTGTTTTTACCATCACCTACCACCGAGGCCGGTGTTCTTAGTGCAGCGCAAATAAATTTATAATTGACAACGAGGCAACGGAAATCAAAACCGGTAATGAATTTTTCCACGATCACATTGCGGCCATATTGTTTGGCGGCTTCCAGTGCCTTTATGGCCTGTTCCCAGGTATTGATATTGGTGGTATTTCCTTTACCATGATTGCCATCAATCGGTTTTATGACCAGGGGATAGCCATATTTGTCTATTGCATCTTTTAATCCTTCTTCAGTGCGGACCACTGTTCCTCTTGGTACAGGTATCTCGGCAGCTTCCAGTAATATCTTGGTCTCTTCTTTGTCACAGGCGATATCTACTGCGATATTGGAAGTAGTGGAAGCGATCGTAGCCCGTATCCTTTTTTGATTTACCCCGTATCCCAGTTGCACAAGGCTTTGTTTGTTCAGCCGTATATAAGGTATGCCGCGCTTGGCCGCTTCTTCCACGATACAACCGGTAGAAGGCCCGAGCCTGGTATCTTCCCTGATCTCGCGCATCTGTTGTATATCATCTTCGAGATTATATTCCGCTCCGTCCACCAATGCCTGTGCTATACGCACAGCGGCCCTGGCTGCATAGACTCCCGCATCTTCTTCCATATAACTAAAGACCACATGGTATACGCCTTCTTTTTCACCGGTGCCCCTTGTGCGCCCAAAACCCGTATCCATGCCTGCCAGTGTTTGTATCTCCAGCGCTATATGTTCTATTACATGTCCCATCCAGGTACCATCGGTCACCCGGCTGAAAAAGCCTCCCGGTTTTTCCTCACTGCATTCATGTTCGTATAAACTGGGTAATAATTTTTCCAAACGATCCCTGAAACCCGGTATCTCATTCGTGGGGCGCTGCTCCATTTCTTCCAGGTCCAGCTTCATTTGTACCAGTTTGCCACGGCGAACGCTCCAGTAGTTAGGGCCTTTTAGCACTTTGATCTCTAATATCTTCATATAAGTAGTTTGTTGAAACCCCGCCGTAAGCGGGGGAGATTGGAAGTTAGTTTTTTTTGGTTAGGTGACCAATTCACCCCGGTAGTTTTATACAAGGCCTTATTTCACGTGAAGGGTAAAGATCTCACGCAGAGACGCAAAGAGATTGCACGCAAAGGCGCGGCGGCGCAACGGAACAGGATAATAATAGACCTTGTAACAAGTAGGGAAATAAAACTATACCGATGTAAAATTGTGACATCCACTAATCAAGGAATCATATTCCTTGCACCTTTGCGTGCAATCTCTTTGCATCCTTTGCGTGAAACCAAATAGCATACTTATGCGACACGTAATGAATAATTCCCTAATTTCCCTCCATCTTCTCATTCTTCTAAAACCAAAACTGTTCGAGTATGAAACGAGTTTGCTTATTTTTTCTCATTGTGCCTTCCATATTGTTTGCCCAAAAAGATTCAAAAGAATGGAGGGATGCCAATCTTTCCGTCACCAAACACCAGGTAAATACAACCGGCGGTGTACTTAATTATACGGCTACTACAGGTTACATGCCTATCAAAGACGAAAAAGATACCATGAAGGCCAACCTTTTTTTTATCGCCTATACCAAAGACGGGGAAGCTGATCCTGCAAAACGCCCGATACTTTTTTCATTCAATGGCGGCCCCGGCTCTTCTTCCGTATGGCTGCATATGGGTGCATTAGGTCCCAAAATTGTTTTGATGACCGATGAAGGCAATACATTGCCTCCTCCATATAAGTATGTGGATAATCCCAATACATGGCTCGATAAAGCGGATATTGTTTTTATAGATCCGATGATGACCGGTTTTACCCGTCCCGCCGGCAAATCTTCCCAGGGCGAATTCACCGGTTATGATAATGACCTTCGTTTTGTCGGCGATTTCATCCGTTTGTATCTCAGCAGGTATGCCCGCTGGAGCTCACCCAAATTCATCGCCGGCGAAAGCTACGGCACTACAAGAGCCGCCGGTCTTGCCGGGTACCTGCAGGACAGGTATAATCTCAATGTCAATGGTATCATTCTTATTTCAGCTATTCTTGATTTTGGTACGGTACGGACAGACAGGGGTAATGATATGCCCTTTCCCTTACAGTTGCCAACCTTCGCGGCAACAGCCTGGTATCACAAAAAAGCGGACAGCCGTTATACCAATCTTACCTCTTTCCTGCAGGAAGTACAGCAATTCGCATCCGGTGAATATGCTGCTGCACTGATGAAAGGAGATAAACTCCCGGATGCAGAAAGAAACACGATCATTAATAAACTGCATGATTATACAGGGTTGTCAAAAGAATACCTCGATCAGACCAATCTTCGTTTATATGTCGGGCGTTTTAATAAAGAACTGCTGCGCAAAGAAAAGAAAACGGTTGGGCGCCTTGACGCACGAATCATCGGGCAGGATTATGACGATGCCGGAGATGAATACGATTATGATGCAAGTCTCGATGTCGCGATCTATGGCTGTTATACTGCTGCGATCAATGATTATATCAAACGGGATCTTAAATACGACAATGATCTGCCGTATGAGGTATTGACAGGCCGTGTCAGCCCATGGACCAATAGCCAGAATAAATACCTGAATGTAGCCGAGCCGCTCCGGGGCGCTATGGTAAGAAACTCTTTTTTAAAAGTATGGATATGTAACGGGTATTATGATATGGCTACTCCTTACTTCGCTACGGATTATGTGATACACCATATGTTTTTGCCAAAGGATCTGCAAAAGAATATCAGTTTCACCTATTATGAAGCGGGTCACATGATGTACATACACAAGCCATCATTACTGAAGCTGAAGAAAGACTATAGCCAGTTCATGGGTGATGTACTGTCCGGGATCCAATAAATAATAACACATGGGAAAAAATAACCGGCGCAATTTTTTGCAAAGAGCAGGAGCGTTTACCGCTACTGCCTTTTTTTCTTCTTTGACAAGACCTGTATGGGCAAAGAATCTTGATAAGGCCTTGCAGGAAACAGAAGGCCTTTCCGCTGCTGAACTGGCTACTGAAGAAGAGTTCTGGTATTATATTCAACAGGCATTTACTGTTTCCCCCGGTATTATTAATCTTAACAACGGAGGCGTATCGCCCGCCCCGAAGACGGTGCAGGAGGCTATGAAGCGGTATTATGATTACAGCAATGAAGCTCCCAGTTATTATATGTGGCGCATTCTCGACCAGGGCCGTGAGCCATTGAGAAAGAACCTGGCGAAACTCGCAGGTTGTGATGCGGAAGAGATCGCTATCAACAGAAATTCATCAGAAGGATTGGAGACTGTGATCTTTGGTTTGCCATTGAAAGCCGGCGATGAAGTAGTAGCGGCCAAACAGGATTACCCCAATATCATCAATGCATATAAGCAGCGGGAAAAGAGAGAGGGCATAAAAATGGTATGGATAAATCTTGAGCTGCCAGGCGAAGACGAGAATTACCTGGTACAGCAATATGTAAAAGCATTCACGCCTAAAACAAAAGTTGTTCATATTACCCATGTCATCAACTGGAACGGGCAGCTATTACCGGTAAAAAAAATAGCGGAAGCAGCGCATAAGCGGGGAATTGAAGTAGTGGTAGACGGTGCGCATTCTTTTGCCCATTTTAATTTTAAAGTGCCTGATCTTGACGCCGATTATTTTGCTACCAGCCTGCATAAATGGTTGTATGCCCCCATCGGCAGCGGGATGCTGTATGTGAAGAAAGAAAAGATAAAGACCATTTACCCGCTGTTCGCCACCAGCGATGATCCGTTGAAAGATGATATCAGGAAATTCGAAAACCTGGGCACAAGACCTTTCTTTATTGAGCAGGCGATCGGCAAAGCGCTGGAGTTTCATGAAATGATCGGCAGTGAAAGGAAAGAAAAACGGCTGCACTATTTAAAGAATTACTGGATGGAAAAGTAAAAGATGTGCCTAAAGTAAAGCTGAATACATCACTTGATCCGAAATGGGGCTGCGCCATTGGCAATATAGGCATTGAAGGTAAAAAGCCCGGCGAACTGGATTCCTTCCTGTTTGACAAATATAAAATACATACGGTGGGTATTGTGTGGGAAAATATCAACGGGGTAAGAATAACTCCCAATGTCTATACAACAATTAAGAACCTTGATGTGTTAGTAGAAGGGATTACCGCATTTGCGAAGAGCTGAATACGTTTAAGGGTTTAATGGTTTAAATCGTTTAAGGTTCTTATAGCAGTTGACTTCATTTCTATACAGTACTTTCTTCTTTAAACAACCTTTAAACCCTTAAACGCTTTAAACCGTTAAACGAATAATTAAATCATCAACCCACTTGTCTCTACCTCAGGCTAACCGCAAGATCAACTTACTCCAGGCCACTTCCATCAACATGATAGATATGGTGGGCATCGGACCATTTGTTGTGATGCCTTTTGTGGTAGCACAGTTCAACAGCGGCCTTTTTATCTGGGCATGGATATTCGGGGCGTTCACCGCACTCGTGGATGGTATGATATGGAGTGAGCTCGGTGCGAAGTACCCATTGGCCGGGGGCACTTATAATTTTCACCGTATTGCTTTTGGTGAAAAGGGCGGGAGGCTGATGAGTTTTTTGTTTGTATGGCAGACCGCTATCCAGGCCCCGCTGGTAGTAGCATCTGCCGCCATTGGATTTGCCCAATACCTCACGTACATCGTTGATCTCAATCTCTGGCAGCAAAAAATCGTTTCCGGCGGGCTTGTCATTTTCGTATTGTTATTATTATACCGCAAAATTGAAACGGTCGGAAAAATATCCGTCATTTTCGGGTCTGTTGTTATTCTTACCATTATCTGGATCATTATAAGCGGGCTCACGCACCAGCAGCATACCATTAAATTATGGCCCGTCGGCAATGAAACTTTTTTCCAGTTTGCCTTCTGGTCAGCAGTGGCACACGGATCGCTGAAGACCGTGTACAGTTATCTCGGTTATTATAATGTATGTCACCTCGGCGGAGAGATTAAAAGACCGGAAGTAAATATTCCCCGCAGCATTTTTATTTCCATTTTTGGGATCGCGGTATTATACCTGCTGATGAATATCAGTGTAATGGGAGTACTGCCCTGGCAATCGGTAAAAGCCGATGATAAGTACCTCGTCAGCACTTTTATGGAGCAATTATACGGTCACCAGGCGGCCGTTGTTGTTACCATTTTAATTCTCTGCATAGCCATGTCATCTTTATTCGCCGTAGTGCTCGGTTATTCAAGAGTGCCGTATGCGGCTGCAATAGATGGAAATTTTCTTCAGGGTCTTTGGCAAACTTCACCCGACCAAGGGCTTTCCTTATATCTCCCTGCTGGTATTGTGCGGCCTGGGCCTTGTCTTTAGTTTAATAATGAAACTTTCGGACGTGATCACTTCCATACTCGCTATGCGGATCGTAGTACAGTTTATCGCACAATGTATTGCCGTTGTATTATTGCGGCGGAAGAACGGCGTAGCTTCTCTTCCTTTTAAAATGTGGCTGTACCCCGTGCCGGTTATCTTATCCGTTATCATCTGGATATTCCTGCTGTGTAATAATGAATTTGCCCTGTACGGCGGATTGATCGCGCTGGCAGGAGTAGCTGTTTATTTTATTATAAACAGGAATACTGACAAAAAAATTATCTCCTGATCTTATTGCTTATTCGTATTCAGTTGTACTCCGAAACTGTTGTTATTACCCGCTTACCGTGCCGGATATATCTTCATTCCGGAGTCTTGTTTATAAATACAGGGGAACACGGATCAGGCAGATAAACACTGATATTTTTTACATCCTCACCGCCAAAATCCGTTTTATGCATTTTATCCGTGTTCTGTATTTCATGCAAACATCAGTGATACGCTGGCAATAAAAACAGGATATCCACATACTATAACAATCTTATGTTCCGTTAAATATTTTTTCTTTTACATTTGTCGCTAACCAAACCCCATTGAATGAGTCATCCTAAGGGAAAACTAATAGCCGTCGGAGGCGCAGAAGATAAAGGCACTGACCTGGAGAAAGGAGAGATACACCGCAGCAACCTCAATTTTTTTGAACTGGGCATTCTTCGCCGGGTGGTAGAAGAAGCCGGTGGAAAATCATCACGCATTGAAGTCATCACTACCGCATCCATGATCCCATACGAAGTAGGGGAGCATTATCTTAATTCATTTGGAAAGATCGGTTGTACCAATATAGGCCTTTTACATATCCGCACCCGCCAGGATGCGATGAATAAAGAGTTTGTTGACCGTATACGCAAATGTGACGCAGTTATGTTCACAGGAGGCAATCAACTGCGGTTGAGTGCTACGGATGGGGGTACAGAATTTCTGTCCATTCTCCGCAAAAGATATATTGAAGAGAATTTTTTGATCGCCGGTACATCTGCAGGGGCTATGGCCATGAGCAATACAATGATCTATGAAGGCAATGCCACAAGGGCTCATCTGAAAGGAGAAGTAAAGATTACCACCGGATTAGGATTTATTAATAGCGTGATCATTGACTCTCATTTCGAAAAAAGGGGAAGGTTTGGACGACTGGCCCAGGCCGTGGCGACCAATCCCTCCTGTATCGGCATCGGCCTGGGTGAAGACACGGGCATGCTGATCACGGAAGGCAATAAAATGGAAGCTATCGGCAGCGGCCTCGTAATTATTATTGACGGACATGATATACTGCATTCCAATATAGCTGATATACCGGATGGAAATCCGATCAGCCTGGAAAATCTCAAAGTGCATTTTTGTGAAAAAGGCAATGGCTACCTCATCGGGGAAAGAAAATTTTTACCTGAAGCAAGCGACGGCGCCGTGATCCGTAAACAGGTGGATGTGGAGTAAGTGATCTTACACATCACTTTGTTGCAGGATAAGGGTTTTTAATAAGCGGGATATTTCTTCATGCTTATCTAAGGGCAATACATGCGGGCCGCCTTCTATAATATGATCGGCCTTTACTAACCGGAAGGGCAGCAGCCTGTCAGCATTGCCATGAATGTGTACGATATTATCCGGGATGACCTCATTTCTCCATTTGATGATAGCGGTAAACGCCCATTTTACGAAATCAATATCCGTATCACGGATGATCTCCAGTATAATTCTTTTCTGTTCTTTTTCATTTTTGCCCAATACCCATTTTGCCATATACGCGGAGCGTTTCAACATCTTTCCCGGAAGCCAGTTGTAGACAGGAAAGTATTTGGCTGCACGTAAATATTGGGGAAATTCTTTGGTTGTTTTACTGCTGGCAATGATGATCCCCTGTATATACCGATCGGCTTTTGCCATTTCTGTCACCAGCATTCCCCCGAATGATATACCAACAATGACGGGGTTAGGCTTCAGGTATCTCCCTGCGCAAACGTAATGCATAGCTTTCCAGTGATTCTTTTTTTAATGGCGGAATCCAGCTGATATGTACGGGCTCGCAAAAGAAAGATCAAGAAAGAAAACACCCTTTCATCCGCTCCGATCCCGCTTATAAAATATACTTTTTTCATGCCTGTTTAATTCCGTGATCAAAGTAACTGTTTCGTGAAAAGAATAAGCATTTCGTTGAATTTTCTTTTTCTCTTTAATGAATTTCATGGGTCCTCTGGTGGTTCCTTTTGTGTTCAATATGCCGGCGTGACCGCTTTTGATATCCGTAACTACAACAGGATCGTTAACACCGTGGTGGATATAGGCCCTTATGAATTTAATTCAGCTATACTTCCTGTACATCTTACCCGTTTTTCCGGCAGGCCAATGGCCATGTCAATATACTCTCCTGGGCCACGGCATCGGAAAATAATCATCATTCATTTGATATACAAAGAAGCGCTGATGGTATTGTCTTTGAAAAAATAGGAGAAGTGGCCGTTCTGCCAATAGCATGGTTATACGGGAATACAGTTTTACAGATGATAAACTTTTCGCCGAACAATATTATTACAGGCTAAAACAAACGGACATTGACCACAGGTATATATTCAGCCATACTATTTCGCTGGTAAATACGAGTGATAAAAAGAATGTACTTATTTTTCCAATCCGGTTGTGCGTACTGCTATTGTTTTATTCCGGGCAGTAATTTTAGCCAACGAAGAATTTCTATTAATAGACAAACACGGGCAGGTGGTTGATAAACTGATCGTAAACGGGCGTGCCACCAGTATCAATCTACAAGGTAAAGCTGCAGGAATGTACATTCTTATGAACCGAAAACAAGGAATAGCTATTAAAATATGCAAAACAGCAGAGTGATAACAGGACACCCGGTTTTCTGAGAATATTCTTGTCAGCTTACTTTTTACCAGGAAATAATTTTTCTTTCCTTTCTGCACAAGGATATAGGTATCGTGAAGCAAAAAAGTTTTATCTATTACGGATTGAGGGTTGTCCATTTTTTTCCGGTTGATGCTTACACCGCCTCCCCTGCACATTTTTTCTCGCATTGCCCTTACTGTCGAAGATCCCTGTTTCGGCAAGAAATGAAACGATGTCAATACCTGCGGTTATTTTTTCTTTGGCAAAACCTGATTTTACCACACCGTCCATTCCTTCGAGATCTTCTATGCTGAGACTTTCAGCAGGAGCGCTCTGGTTGGTAAATAACTTTTCGGTTGTTCAATGGCTTTTGTCAATTCTTCTTTGCCATGTACAAAAGTGGTGATCTCGGCAGCAAGGCTTTTTTGCAATAATCGTTTGCCTGCATCTTTTTTATGTTCATCAAGAATGGAATCTATTTCCGCCTGCGTTAAAAAAGTAAAGATCTTAATCCATTTTTCCGCATCCGTATCACTGGCATTTAGCCAGAACTGATAAAACTGGTAAGGCGTTGTTCTGTTAGGGTCAAGCCATATATTGCCGCTTTCCGTTTTGCCAAACTTGCCTCCGTCCGCTTTGGTGATCAGTGGACAGGTAAAGGCAAATGCTTCTCCGCCGGCTTTTCTGCGGATGAGTTCGGTGCCGGTAACGATATTGCCCCACTGATCGCTGCCACCCATTTGCAGCTTGCAATTTTTATTTTGATAAAGCCAGTAGAAATCATAGCCCTGTACCAGTTGGTAAGTAAACTCAGTAAAGCTCATGCCTGTCTCGCCCTCCAGTCTTTTCTTCACGCTGTCTTTGCTCATCATATAATTGACAGTGATATGCTTTCCCACATCGCGGATAAAGTGGAGAAAGCTAAAATCTTTGAACCAATCATAGTTATTCACCATTTCCGCCGCATTTTTCAGCGAAGGATCGAAGTTGAGGTATTGCATCAATTGCTTTTTTACCCCTTCCTGGTTATGTTTCAATACTTCTTCGCTCAGCAGGTTTCTTTCTTCGCTTTTACCGCTTGGGTCGCCCACCATGCCGGTAGCTCCGCCTACTAAAGCATAGGGCTTGTGTCCTGCTTTTTGCAGGTGAACCAGCAGCAGGATAGGCACCAGGCTGCCGATATGCAGGCTGTCGGCCGTCGGGTCAAAACCGATATAAGCGGAGGTCATTTCCTTTTTTAACTGTTCTTCCGTGCCCGGCATTATATCCTGGATCATGCCCCGCCAGCGTAGCTCTTCGATGAAATTCATTGTTTTATATCAAGATTTTGGCGCAAAACTAAGGGATAAAAATAAAGCAGTCGGTTAAATGCAATATTTTTCTAACCTGTTCGTTTTCAGTCGTTAGTCTTTTCCCTTAGTAAAACTATGATTTTCGCAGGGCTTAGACTACTTTTACAAGCCGTACGTATCCATAGAAAACAAACTTGTTAACCGCTTATTAGAAAATTATCCGAATGAAATCAATCCACCTATATGTAACCCTATGCGTAATTGGCATCTTTTCCCTCTCTGCCAACGCACAATTCCGAAAGTATTCAAATGAATTTTTAAATATTGGTGCAGGTGCACGTGGTCTTTCTATGGGAGGCGCACAGATTGCTTCCGTTAATGATGGTACATCCGGATATTGGAACCCGGCTGGTTTAGTAGGAGTAAAGGATCATCCGCAGCTTAACCTGATGCATGCCGAATATTTTGCCGGTATTGGCAAGTATGATTATGCAAGCATTGCTTTCCCCGCTGTTAATAATAAAAGAACATTCGCTGTTACAGGGCTTCGTTTTGCCGTAGATGATATCATGAATACATTGTTCCTGGTAGAACCTGACGGCTCTATCAATTACAATAATATACAGGCATTCTCCTCTGCTGATTATGCTTTTATTTTCTCTTTTGCACAGAAACTGAAAGAGAGTACAAATAAGAATGTGCATTTCGGTGTGAATGCGAAGGTCATTCACCGCAGTGTAGGAAAATTTGCCAAAGCCTGGGGCTTTGGTTTGGATGCCGGCCTGCAGATCATCCAGAACAAATGGCGGTTCGGGATTACCGGCCGCGATATCACTACCACTTTCAATGCCTGGTCATTTAGTTTTACAGAAAAAGAAAAGGAAGTTTTATACCTCACAAAAAACGAGATCCCTGTTAAATCAACCGAGTTGACAGCGCCAAGACTGGTGCTGGGGATAGGTCGTGAGTTTAAACTAGGGAAGACCTCAACCCTGCTGGCAGAGGCAAATGTTGACCTTACTTTTGACGGGAAACGTAACACCGTTTTCAGCGCAGACCCTGTAAGCGCCGATCCTAAACTGGGTCTTGAATTTAATGCGAACAATGTTTTTTTTCTGCGTGCAGGAATTAATAACTTTCAGAAAGCTTTGGCCGATGGCGATACGCTGAACCAGAAAAAAGTCTGGATATACCAGCCAAGCGCCGGCGCCCGGTTTCAGGATACAAAATGTAACCATTGATTATGCATTTACCAACCTGGCCAATCAATCTAATCCGCTATTCACCCATGTATTCTCTTTGCGTCTTGATATGGTGAATGATAAGAATAAAAAGAAAAAATAACCGTACCCAATAAACCTTGTTTAAATGAAACGAATTTTACTTTTATTGTTAACCATTGCCACACTGGCTGCAAAAGCGCAGGTTTACAATAATGAATGGATAGATTACTCTAAAACTTATTATAAGTTTAAGGTAGCTGCTACCGGATTATATCGTATTAGCCAACCCGCCCTCGCTACTATCGGAATAGGTAACACACCTGCCGAGCATTTTCAGTTATGGAGAAACGGTCAACAGATACCTGTTTATACCTCTGTTCAGACCGGAACGATGGGCGCCAGTGATTATATTGAGTTTTGGGGCGAAATGAATGATGGCAAGCCAGACAATATAATGTATCGTCTGCCTGATTACCAGTTGAACGATAAGTATAGTTTGCAGACGGATACTGCCGCTTATTTTCTTACTGTAAATCCTTCCGGAAGTAACCTTCGCTTACAGCCAACTGTAAATAATGTTGCAGGAAATGTACTTTCTCCCGAGCCTTATTTTAAAGCTACTGTCGGAAGGTATTACAAAGACAGAATACATAATGGACGATCGGAGTTGGTAGGTGATTCTTATACTTATTCGTCCTCATACGATTATGGCGAAGGTTGGGCGAGTAATGACCTGGCAGAAAATGCAGCTACGACAAACTTATTTACTGGTCTGCGTGTATACGCAGGCGGCGGTGCGCCTGCGCCTGTTTTAAAAGTAAATGCAGCCGGTAATGCAGTACACCCACGCTATTTCCGTGTAAAGGTTAACGGAGATTCAGTAGCGGGGCAGATCATTAATTATTATGATTATGCGAAGGTCTCAACAACTATTCCTTTGTCGCTGATAAGCGGTAATACGGCTAATATAGAAGTTACAAATATGGGTGTTGGTCCAAGCGACCGTATGGTGGTAGCACAGGTAGAGTTGATTTACCCTCATACGTTTGATTTCGGGGGGTCAGGCACTTATTATTTTGAATTGCCGGCTAATACTTCCGGTAACTATCTTGAAATATCTGCTTTTGCTTATAGCGGACCTGCTCCAGTATTGTATGATCTGACCAACGGAAAAAGATATGTGGTTGATAATACGAATCCATCCTTACTTAAAATCGCTTTAGAGCCTTCTGCCGTTGACCGGAAGCTTGTATTGGTAAATGAAGCTCCGTCTAACCTCCTTACTGTAACGGCGTTGCAGCAACGCAATTTTACAAATTATGCCTTGCCCGCTAACCAGGGGGATTATCTCATTATTACAAATTCTTCTCTTACAAACGGAGCGAACGGTGATAATCCGATTAATGACTATAAGGCATACCGCAGCTCTGCACAGGGAGGTGGCTACAATGCTGCTGTATATATGATAGACGAGCTCGTTGATCAATTCGGACTTGGTATCAAAAAACATCCATTATCCATCAGGAATTTTTTAAGATGGGCAAGGTCCTAATTTTTCAGCGCCGTTGAAAGATGTATTGCTCATTGGTAAAGGGATAAATTATACCCAATACAGGTTATTTGAGAATGCAGCGGATGTAGAGAAACTTGATCTCGTTCCTTCGTTCGGTTACCCGGCATCAGATAATATGCTGAGCGCGGTAGCTGGTAGCTCTATTCCGTTAACACCTATTGGCCGTATTTCTGCTATTAACGCGGAAGAAGTTGCATTATACCTGCATAAAGTGCAGCAGTATGAACAGCTGTATACATTTTCTTCCCCGATAGCAGCCGACAGGGCATGGATGAAGAACGTGATACATGTAACAGGAGCAGGCGATATAACCACCAGCGATATCCTGGAAACTGCATTAAAAGGTCACGCAAAGATCATTTCAGATACCTTGTTTGGTGGTAATGTAACATCATTTGCCAAAAGTTCTGCTGATGCGGTACAACAGGCAAATAGTGTTCGTTTGGCCAACCTGATAAATAATGGTACAGGAGTATTGACTTATTTTGGTCACTCTTCCGCCAGTACGCTTGAGTTCAACCTGGATAACCCGATGAGTTATTCAAATGACGGTAAGTACCCCATATTTATCGTAATGGGTTGTAACGCCGGCAATTTCTTTAATTATAGTACGTCGCGGTTTTTTACAAAAGAAACACTGTCTGAAAGGTATGTGTTAGCGCCTGAAAGGGGATCTATCGCCTTCCTTGCCAGTACCCACCTCGGGATCGTTCACTATCTTGATATTTACAATACAAAATTATACACGGCGATATCACGTACAAGATATGGACAAACGCTGGGTGAAGTGATGGATGAGGCCATCAGGGAAGTATTCAGCGTTACCACGGAAAATGACTTTTATGCCAGGTTCCAGTGCGAAGAGTTTACCCTTCATGGCGACCCTGCGCTCAGGTTATATACCTCTCCCAAGCCTGATTATGTTATCGAAGATCCTATGGTGAAAATATCACCCTCTTTTATCTCCATTGCCGAAACCAGCTTTAAAGTAAAGTAGATGCCAGCTTTATGAATACAGGCATGGCGCCTGCTGACAGCATCACCGTAGAAGTTAAGCGTACGTACCCGGATGGTACTACGGAAGTGTTGCACAGGGACAGGGTAAGAGGTACGCAATACAGCGATTCGATGTCATATAATATACCGGTAGTGGCTTCAAGGGATAAGGGGTTAAATAAAATCATCATCACTGTTGATGCCGATCACGAAGCGGATGAATTGTACGAAACGAATAACACGGTAAGCAAGGATGTTTATATTTTCGAAGATGAAGCACGCCCGATCTATCCATACAATCTTTCTATTATTAATGATCAGAATACAAAGCTGGTAGTTTCATCTGCCAATGCCTTTGCTGTATCAAGAGAGTATATTATGGAACTGGATACGACCGAATTGTTTAATTCACCATCCAAGGTCACCAGGACCGTTACTTCATCAGGAGGTGTCTTTGAATTCACTCCCGGAATAACCTTTACTGACAGTACTGTTTATTACTGGAGAGTATCGCCATCTGCACCTGTGGGTTCATTGGTCTGGAACAAATCATCATTTGTTTACCTGCCGTCATCAGAAGTAGGATTCAATCAGTCACATCTTTACCAGCATTTCAAAAGCACTTATAGCCGTATATCGTTAGACCTCTGCTTCCCGTAAATTCTCCTTTGGAGACAGGAACAGGAATGTTTTTGTACGCAGTGGTGTTTTCCCGACCGGGTTCTCCCAGGCGGCAGGCTTCTCTGTTGTAATAGATGAAGATGATCGTATCAGAAGTGTTTGCGGTACGGGTAATGTGGTGTTTAATGTATTGGATCCTGTTTCCCTGGAGCCATGGTTTAATGCTCCCGGATGGAGCCCGGGTCAGTATGGAAGCGCTGATATCTGCGATGTTGACAGGGCCTGGAATTTCCAGTTTAGCATCCAGGATTCTGTTCACCGGAGGAAGATCGTTGAATTTATGGACCTGATTCCGATGGTCATTATGTGGTAGTGCGTAACTGCGCCTATTCTGATGACAGCAATCCGGCATTGGCCAGTACTTATGTCAATACCATGGCAGGGAGATGTGGCTACTCTTGGAACTGGTAATACTATGTATGACAGGTTGAAGGAACAGGGCTTTGCTACTATTGATTCATTCTACAGGGCCAAGGGCATTCATTTTTGTCTATAAAAAGAATGATAATAAGTTCACCCCGCAATTTACTTTCAGTGAAGGCATTATGACGCTATCACTCTTTCTGCAGATATAATGACACCGGATACATTAGGCTTTATCTCTTCACCTCCTTTCGGTCCTGCCAAAGGCTGGAAAGAATTGCATTGGCGCGGAGGCACTACTGATACAGCAGAAGGCGACCGGGCCACCGTTAGTCTTTTTGGAATGATCCATCAGGACTGGAATCTTTGCTGATACCTGATCTGAGCACTTCACAACAGGATTATGATATCTCTTCGATCAGTGCGTCCCAGTATCCTTATCTCAAACTGAAAATGCGCAACCAGGATTCAGTGAACCTGACACCTTATCAATTGAGATACTGGCGGCTTACATATGTACCGGTACCGGAAGGCGCTATTGCTCCAAACCTGTATTTTACCACAAAAGATACCGTTGAAGTAGGGGATGCCGTTTAATTTCGGCATAGGATTTAAGAATATCAGTAAAGTGGATTTTGACAGTGTAAAGGTCAAGCTGAGTATTACAGACAGGAATAATGTTGAGAATATTATTCCAATACCAAAGCAGAAACCATTGCTGACCACGTCACCAAATGATACGATCAGGCTGAATGTGCCAATAGACACACGTTCATTATCCGGGCATAACTTCCTGTTTGTGAATTTCAATCCTGATAACGACCAGCCTGAACAGCACCTGTTCAATAACTTTGCATTCAGGAATTTTATATGTAAGACCTGATAGTCTTGATCCGTTGCTGGATGTGACGTTCGACGGAGTGCATATATTGAACCGTGATATTGTTGCCGCCAAGCCCGATATCATTGTGAAGCTGAAAGACGAAGCCAAATGGCTGGTGCTCGATGATACTTCCCTGCTTACATTACATGTACGCTATCCAGATGGAAGTTTGCGCAGGTTCTCTTTCAATAATGATACACTGCAGTTTTTACCTGCAGGACAGGCGCCAAACACTGATAATACGGCAACGCTCAACTTCAAACCAAAATTCCTGCAGGACGGAGATTATGAGCTGATCGTATCCGGCAAGGACAGAAGTAATAATAACGCCGGCAATATTGAATACAGGGTAAGCTTCCAGGTGATCAATAAACCGATGATCTCAAATATGCTTAACTATCCGAATCCGTTCACTTCTTCTACCGCCTTTGTGTTCACGATCACCGGCAGTGAAGTGCCTCAGAATATCCGGATACAGATATTGACGATTACCGGTAAGATTGTAAGAGATATCACTAAAGATGAATTAGGACCGTTGCATATAGGACGCAACATCACCGAGTTCAAATGGGATGGTACCGATCAGTATGGACAAAAAACTGGCCAATGGCATATACCTGTACAGGGTGATCACCAACCTGAACGGTAAGTCGCTGGATAAATACAAGTCCGAAGATGATAATACCGATAAGTATTTCAACAAAGGGTATGGTAAAATGTACCTGATGCGATAAAACGAAAAGTAATTTTTATAAGGCTGTCCCGTTTCAAAGGGGCAGCCTTTTTTTTATTACTTACCTTTTGCGGACTGAAATAAAAATAAGGATGGCAAAGATCGCAATCAATATCGCAACAGGCAGTTTGCAGCAAAAGGAAATGATCGTGGGGATAGATCTGGGTACTACCAATAGCCTGGTGGCCATTATTCATCCTGAGAGCAAAAAACCGGTAGTGCTGAAAGAGCATGACGGTCATGCGTTGGTTCCTTCGGTCGTACATTTTGACAGTACAGGCCTGGTAACAGTAGGGGATGAAGCGAAAAAATACCTTATCACCAGAGCCGCATAACACCATATTCTCTGCCAAAAGACTGATGGGTAAATCGTTAATGATGTCCGTGATCATGTTTCTTTTTTTACTACAAAGTAATTGACGACAATACGGAAAGCCTGGTGAAAGTGCAGGCAGGTGATACCTTTTATTCTCCTATAGAATTATCTTCTTTTATATTAAAGGAATTAAAAGCAAGGGCGGAACATATCCTGAAGACGCAGGTAACGAAAGCCGTAATAACCGTACCCGCTTATTTTAATGATGCGCAAAGACAGGCTACCCGTGATGCGGGCAAGCTTGCAGGACTGGATGTATTACGTATAGTCAACGAGCCAACTGCCGCAAGCCTGGCGTACGGGCTGGGGCTTGAAAAAGAAAGTGAAAAAACAGTGGCGGTGTATGATCTTGGCGGGGGCACTTTTGATATCTCTATACTTCGTATTACCAATGGAATCTTTGAAGTGCTGTCTACAAACGGGGATACTTATCTTGGTGGCGATGATTTTGACAGGGCAATAGTGGATCATTGGCTAAGTAAACTGGGCATAACACAAGTGCAACTGGATGCGGAAACAACACAGGCTTTCAGATTATTGGCGGAAGAAGCAAAAAAGCAATTAAGTGCTTCGGAATCTTTTGCGGGTAAAGTGATTGAGCATGCAGTAAGTTTATCGAAGGAAGAATTTGAAAAAGTGATCATGCCGTATGTCGAAAGAACGATCCGGAGCTGTAAAAATGCCTTGAATGATGCACAACTTACCATTAGTGATATTGATGAAATAATAATGGTGGGCGGATCAACAAGAGTGCCGCTGGTAAAAACAACCGTAGGCGGATTTTTTAATAAAGAAGTAAATATCTCGCTCAATCCAGACGAAGTAGTAGCATTAGGCGCTGCTGTACAAGCGGATATTCTTGCCGGCAACAACAAAGATTTTTTATTACTCGATATTACACCTCTTTCCCTCGGAATAGAAACTATGGGAGGGTTGATGGATGTACTGATGCCGCGTAATTCAAAGATACCTTCGAAAGCTGCGCGGCAGTATACTACGCAAAAAGACGGGCAGGGCAGTATGCGCATTTGCTGTATACCAGGGCGAAAGAGATCTTGTAAAAGATAACCGCAAACTTGCTGAATTTAACCTTACCGGTATACCGGGGATGCCTGCGGGGTTGCCCAAAGTGGAAATTTCTTTTCTTGTGAATGCAGATGGCATATTGGTAGTAAGAGCAAAAGAACTGCGCAGTGGGGTAGAACAAAGCGTTGAAGTGAAACCACAGTATGGCCTCAGTGATGAAGAGGTAGAAAAAATGTTGCTTGATTCCATTAACAACGCGAAGGATGATATGCAGGTAAGGGCATTGGTAGAGGCGCAGACAGAAGCAAAAATACTGTTGGATACGACCGGGCAGTTTATACAAAAGAATGTATCATTTCTTACGGAAGAAGAGCTGGCAACTACAAAAAACGCCATGAGAGAATTGCAGGAACTTCTTTCAAACGGAAATAAAGACCAGGTGCATACCGCGATCGAAAAATTAAATGATATATCCAGGCCTTATGCGGAAAGATTGATGGACCAGGCCATTAACGTAGCAATGAAAGGCAAAAAGATCTGACGGCTGATTCGCTATTGTTCGACCTGCGCTTTACCATTTATACTATCTCAAATTTCGTAAAACCGTTGTGCCGCCGCACCGTTGCGTGAACCCATTATTTCAGAAATTTCTTCCACCCAAGTTTCATCAATATTTTTTTAGCCGTATTCTTTGTAAAATCCTTAGTGTACGTACCTATTTTTTTAAATGTAGTTTCCTGCGGCCTCGGTTTAAAAGTAGTATCGTGAAAGGATACATTATCAGACACGGGAATGAAATAATACTGGTAACAGGATTTCCTGGTGATGCCTTCCGGAACGGTTATTTTATTATAACCATGATAAGAGATGTCGGAGCATTCAAAGATCACACAACGGTTAAAAACAGGCTGAATGCTCTGAATGCAATGCTTTACATCTGCATCCCATAATTCAGGTGGCCGCCCCAGCCATTTTCCCATTGTTCGTTGACGAAGATGATCAGGTTAAGTTTCCGGTAAAGCTTTTTTATCGGGTGAAGGTTGTAATCAATATGTATATCAAGAAAACTATGATTGGCTCCCTGGTGTAAATCCGTAGCCCAGGCGATCCTCAATGGTCTCTAAAGAATGAATACCCGTAGTTTTTTGCAGCCATTCAATAAATGCCGGTGAACAAAGCGCTTCATGCAATGTTTGAAATGATGCATGCAACTGGCTGAAATCGGAATGTTCCGCTTTTTTTTCGTTTAAAACCTTTGTAATGTGTTTTCATCCCTTCCATCGAAGGGAAATGATCAAAAATAGCCAGGCGGGTCTCTTTCTCCAGGAAATTGTCAATCACCCACGTGGCGGACCGGCTTGTTAATACAGAAAGCCATATATAATTCCTTCGAAGAGGATTCGTTAAATATCTCGGGATTGAACATTTTGTTTACCGGGGTTACTTTTTATTTTATCCGTAATGCTTTTTACTGCCGGAATGGCTAATATATAAATGTAAGGAACAACGCTTAGAAAAAAGCGATTGTGCCAGTCATCACAGGTTATAATTACTGTCAGCCATGTAATAAATATCAGCATAAAACAGTAAAGCAGCAGGTGTTTGTGCGGCTGATCCATGTACGGAGACTGAATAATATTAATAAATACAAAGGGAAAAAATAAAGACCGAGGTACAGGTTATGCCCGCTGCTGTAATAGGATCTGTATAGTCCAAAAAAAGCTTTGGAACGAAGCCATGCAAGCCGGATGAACTGACCGGAATTATGAGTGATATAATAAATAAGACCAGAGATCGAGTTCGGGTTGTCCGAGGTTTTGATCTCCGTAAAAATGGGCAAGGGTAGGTACACCGCAAATGATCCTTTCATCACGGAAGGGAAGCATAAAATCGAGTTCACCACCGCTGCCCAGCGCAGAATTCAACAGGAATAAAAAAGCAACAGAGGCAAAAGACGTAATACCGGCTTTAAGCCAGAATGAAAATGCCCTGAAAAAGCGAAAGAACAAATACAGGAATGCGCAGGGTACCCACAAAAAGCCCCCGTTGGCCTGGTAAAACAAATAAGCACAAGAAACAGGAAGATCGCTGTAAAATTTTTCCAGGTTAATTTTTCACTGAATATAATGGTAAAGCTGTAGAATAAGGATTCGGTTTGAAGAAAGGAATTGAAAGTTTGCAGCGGAAAATTAAATACGAACAGGAGTGTAATAATGAGACCGGTAACCTTGCCTGCCATGCGTGTAGTGAACCGGTACAGAACGCATGTAGCAAAAAAGTTAAAGAACCATTGTATAATAACGACGGAG
This sequence comes from Bacteroidota bacterium, assembly GCA_037200265.1. Classification (GTDB taxonomy): domain Bacteria; phylum Bacteroidota; class Bacteroidia; order Chitinophagales; family Chitinophagaceae; genus VBAT01. Next base: position 1,879 of record JBBCIL010000017.1, on the reverse strand, counting down.
ATAAGACCGGTTTGTAATTTTTTAGCAGCGGCGATCAGGAATATCTGGACAGCATACAACCAGAAGTTGGGTGAGCTTACCGTGCCTGTTGCAAGTAAAATGTCCGCCTGTTCAATATACTTGCGGGCTTCAAAATCGGTCTGGATACCATATTGGTAAAAAAGTATAAGTTGTACGGGCAACCAGCAGCAGACAAGAATTAGTTGATTTTTATACGAAGAGAGGAAAGCGGGAAAATGGGTTGCTTTCGGCTGCAAGGCGAAATTAATTTTCGCAAATATAACCCAAATAGGAACTGTTGCTGAAAGCTTATCTGGACGAAACAGGTTTCAGGAATAGCAGCAGTTTTCTTCCTGCGCGGGTAAAGAAACCATCTTCTGTAAGAATGTCTTTCAACGCAAGTATTTTCTTTTCAAAAAGATGATAGCTGGCAATGCTTAAAATAACAGCAATAACAAGACCTGCCAGTGAAAGGAATATGTAGCTGCTGTCATACGAGTAGCCATAGCTTACCAGCTTGTCGAGGAAATAGAGTTTGAGAAGAACGAGAACAGGCCAATGGTATACATATAATCCATAGGATATTTTGCCCATATACCGTAAAGGGGCATTCTCCATCAGCGCTTTTGAATAACTATTTCTTTTTTCTACAGCGAAGTAAATAACGATTCCTAATGCAACAGCTACGGTTGAGTAACCAAAGAACTGGAAATGGGGTAAGCCGGTGAATATCGTTTTGGCAAGTACCAGCACACAAAGATGTATGCCCAGTAATATGGAAGCAAGGGTAAATAATTTTTTCTTTGCCTGCGCATATGAGCTGAACGCCAGATAGCGATCAGGCTGCCGATGCAAAGGCCATCCACACGGGTCATGTATTGAAAATAGAAAATAGTGTACCCGTTGCCCGAAGTATAACCATGAAGAAAAACGGGCAACGATACAAAGGCCAAGCATGATATAAGCAATATGAGCAAGACGACGGGTGCTTTTGATACTAAGGATCACAAACGGCCATACGATATAAAACTGTTCTTCTATTGATAATGACCAGAAATGATTGAGCAAAAGAAAATCACCGGGTTTCTTATTGAAAATATACAGCCAGTTTTGCATGTGCAGCCACGACATCGCCTGGTTGCTGTGGTAGTAATTATATTGTACCTGCAGGTTTTGGAAGAAAGGGGCTATAAGAAAAATAAAAGCAATGCGCCATAATACAGCGGAAATATTCTTAGTATGCGACGGATGTAAAAATTCTGCAGGAAATTCTTGGTCTCTTTTGTTCTCAGCAAAATATCAGTGATCAAAAAGCCCGAGAGTACAAAAAAGAGATCAACGCCGATCCAGCCAAGTTCAAAGTGAGGAAGAAAATTGAAATTGTGACAACATAGCACCAGTATGATTGCAATGCCGCGAAGGCCATCAAGTGCAGGATAATACGACCTGTTCAAAGTCGCAGGATCATGGGTACGTTTTTCGTTACTGGATATTAGACTACTCTACTGGTGTAAATATCAAAAATTACCCGTTGATTTCATAGGTAGCAACCGCAATCTTAACTAGTAATTACCCAATAGTAACTCTACGCAAAATGTATTTGCCGATGATATCAAATTCAAGATTCACGGTATCGCCGGTATTGACCTGGCTGATACTGGTATGTTCAAACGTATAGGGGATGATGGCGACGGTAAAACTTTTCTTCTTTACATTAAAAGCGGTCAGGCTGATGCCGTTTGACAGATACAGAGCCTTTTTCGATCATCAGGGCTGCGAATTTTTTAGGGAATTCAAATTCAAATTCCCAGCTCCCTTCTTTTGCCTGTTTTTCTTGCAGACCCGGTGGCGTCAACATGGCCCTGTACAAAATGACCAT
>JBBCIL010000016.1:0-98417 GCA_037200265.1 Bacteroidota bacterium | reverse complement strand
GACTTTAATTTATTCCATATACTGCCGGCAGAAGGAAAAGGTTGGGTATACTCTTCAAAAAGAATTTCATTTCAAATAGCAGTAAAATGAAAAATTGAAACACAGATGATCTGAATATCACTTGTGTTTCAATTCTATTATTTGCGAAAAATTGTGTTCAGCGCCTGCAATGTCTGCTGAAACAAGATTTACATTTTCTGGAAAATGCTGCGCTTTCGCTTGCCGCCATAATATATATCAATAAAATACTGGCCGGGTTCAAGCTGCTGCACAGGGATATTAATATTATTTGTACCTGCCGCACCCTGCTTTTGCGTACCATACACAGCATGGCCGGACAGGTTATATACAGTGATACCGATCCTGGTTTCCTGCATAAGGTTCAGGCGAAGGCTGACGGTATGGCTGGCAGGATTGGGATAAGAAGGTATCGTACCTGCAAAACGGCCATCCACATTATTGATACGTATGCCCTGGCAGGAAAGCCGCGTACAACCTGTATTGGTAGTTATATAAAGACAAACCTGGTAGTAACCTGTATCAGTAAAAGTATAGGTTGGAGTAGCGGCAGTTAGAAAAACCGAGTCGTATGGATTGGTCCATTGGTCAATCCGCCATGTTTGCGATATAATAGTTTGATTGCTGCTGGCGGTAAACGTAAGCTGGTTAGATTGCGAAGGATTCACCGTATAGGTAAATGAAGCGGTACAGCTATCTGCCGGTGAGCCGTTGATCAGTAGTTGCTGCATGACTGTATCAATGCAACCGTTTACGGTATCAGCAATGACCAGTTTTGCATTATATGTTCCGGGCTGGCTGTATGTATGAACAGGATTATTTTGCGAAGAAGAATAACCATCTCCGAAATTCCATTGAAACTTCATGCTGCTCAATGAAGGAGTGGGTACAAAGCTGACCTGTTTTGGATTAGAAGGAGAAGCCGTCGCCGTAAACGAAGCTGACCAGGCGCAGGTATTTATATCTGTGATATTGATGGTCTGGCAGATTGATGAAGTACAGCCTGCCGTTGTAGAGATGTCAAGACAGATAGTATGCTGACCAATAGGCAAAACATATTCAAAAGAAGGGTTGAAGGAGATATGTGATCCATTTAAAGTCCAGTTATGATAAAAGATTGAACTTGCTCCGCCGCTGGCAACAGAGGTGGAATTAAAATGGTAGCGATTGGGTTGCAAGCTATCCCTCGTAGCGGTAAAAGCGGCCGCGCAACTGACCTGGAAGTTTACTGTTACGGTCTGATGTACAGAATCATCACAATTGTTGACAGAATCAATAACCCTATGTGTAATAACGTAGGTGCCAGGTATCAAATAAGTGAAGGACGTGCTGGGGCCGGATACAGAGGGCCATCCAATGAAATTCCAGCTATGAAAAAGATGAGGCGCCGTATTGGCGGCCTGTACTTGTACGGTAGCGCCCTGTACGGATACCGTAAATGCAGGATCGCAGCCCGCTTTTGTTTTGGCATTTATAAATAGCAGAATAAGGAGGAATGGAAAAAAATTTTCTCATGCTGGTGGTTTAATGATATATACCGCTAAGAGAACAGATTGGTTGGGTAGCTAAGAGATAAAAAGGGGGGAAAGAGAAAAAGAACTTCATTCCGGTTAAAAGAATGTGCTGCGTTTTAGCACTGTTCTGCCTGACTCTTTTTCTCTTTCCCCCCTTTTTATCTCTTAGCTCAGTATTTATTTCTTACTTCCTCTACGAACTTTTCTACCGCCCGCCGTACATCTGTGGCGGAGGACTGGTGATTATTCACTAATATGGAGAAGACCAGTAGTTTATTCTTCTTTGTATATAAAAATCCCGCTGAGGCAGACCACACCGCTTAGTGTTCCTGTTTTGGCGAAAATATAAGTGCTGTCAGCTTTATAATAGCTTTTGATCGTTCCTTCACCCCCGGTTGGTAAGATGACCTTTATCCTTTCCATCCCGAATTCGTTCTTCATTTTGGTAAGGATTGCTACGAAATCCTGCGGAGTAAATAAATTATAACGGCTGAGCCCCGAGCCATCCGCCCACCGTGGTTTTTGCGGCAGGTCTTTAAAATCTGTTTTTAATAAGGTATCAATGATCTTTTCATCATTCATGACGCCGAGTATTTTATTACTGACCATTAATAAACTCTGCTCCGCAAAAAAATTATCACTGCGGTGCATCATGGGTTTGAGCAGGGAGTCGGTGGGCTGGGAGTGAACAGGCTTCATGTCATTTCTATTGCTACGCTTTAGAGCCTGAACCTGAGCAGGTGAGGCCATGTTGATTTTCTTCTGTAGCGTATCCTTTAATAGTTCCAGTGCCGATTGTACTCCATTTGTCATATAAGGAACGAGCTGTTCTTTCTCTTTTTCATTTCCTTCTGTCAGTAAAAAGGAATTGGTACCAGGGTTTCTTTTTACATCGAAATTTTTTCGTTGTTCTGTGATATTAAAATTCACCTCCCAGCTTATTTCGGGAATGGAATAAATAACCGGATCTTCTTCCTCTTCTTTTTCCTGTATCCATTTAATAGTATTACCATAAACGGGCAAGGGGCTTCTTTCCGCCATATAATATTCATTATAGTCATTCCAGGCCCAGCCGGAACCCAGTGGCTCGTCCTTCCAGTTGTCACCGGTGATATAGATATTTCTTGTTTCTTTCCTGAGCCGGTCAAACAGGGGGTGTACTGTAAAATCCGAGTGCAGTAAGGTAGGGTCTCCCGCAGGAACAATAAGGATGGCCGTATCATTTTCAAGCAGCAGGGCGCCGGTCAGGCTATCGCCCAGGTACTTCATTGCCGCATAGCAGGAAGGGAGCTTAGTATTGCTGGCCGGTACAAAATATTTATCACCCTGGTAATTGAACCAATACTTATTTGCCGCAGGCTCATAAATGCTGATACCTGTATGAGCATTTTTCAGGGCAGGTGAGGTCAGCACATTTTCTTTGGCTGATTTGCCGATTTGTTTTTGAATGGAGCAGGAAGAGATACAAAATGAAAAATATAAAATGCAAAACGGGAAAATGAAGCGTGAGAGTTTTAACATGTTCATCTTTTTTGCATTTTAGATTTTACCACCAGTCTTTATATTTCTATTACTTTTCCTTCTTTCGCACTTTTCAGCGCCGCTTCGATGATGCGTATTGTTTTGATGCCATCTTCTGCCGGAACGGGGTTCGGCGCTTTACCGGTTAATGATTTATACAGGTCGTCATAATAACCCATATAATTGCCCGGTGAGGAAGTCATTTGTTTGCGGATCACTTCACCCTTGATCTCTGTATGTAATAAGCCATCGGGTTCTGAAGGCCCGGCGCACCAGCTTTCTAATGAAGGGATCTCACCAGCCAGTAATTGCTGCTCCTGCATATCCGAACGCTGTTGCAGAAAACTTCCTTTCATACCATGCAGGGCATAGCCGGGTATGGTTTCGCGGCAGATACAGGTGGCTTTTAGTCTCACCCGTAATTTGTCGTAATAAAAAAGCATCTCGAAATAATCAGGAGGTACTACATCATCCCGCATCTTCCATACATCGGCAAACAATGCCTTTGGCCAGCCGAATAATTGTAATGCCTGGTCAACCAGGTGAGGGCTGAGATCATAAATAATACCTGCTCCGGGTAATTCTCCTTCTTTATGTGGTTTACCGCCATATGCAGGGCGGTAGCGATCATATCTTATTTCTTCTCTCAGTTCGCCCAGTAATTTTTCTTCCACTACTTTTTTTACCGCACGGAAATCGCCATCATAGCGCCGGTTCTGGTATATACTGAGCTGTACTTTTTGTTGTTTGGCAAGTTCGGTCAATTCTTCTGCTTCTTTTACTTTAATGGTGAAGGGTTTTTCGACTACTACGTGTTTGCCGGCCAGCAAGGCCATCTTTACCTGCTCGTAGTGCAAATGTGTGGGTGTATTGACAATGATCAGTTGAATATCTTTATCGGCGATGAGCTCTTCTACCGAGCGATACAATGTTGAGGCAGGATATCTTTCCCTGGAGTCATTATTATTTCTTTCAACAATGGCGGTGAGCTCGAAGCCGGGATGTGCTTCCAAAAAAGGTGCATGAAATAATTTGCCGCTCATGCCGTAAGAGCATATACCTGTTTTGATGATAGTAGACATTTATAAGATTGAATAGTTAGTATGTTTTAAAATAGACCCCCGCTATTCGAACCCACCCCTTTTGAAAAGTATATCATTGGTAAGGCCTGCGGCCCCTCCCGGGAGGGGATGAATAGCTTGCTTGTCGTATATTTTTTATTAAAGAGCTTTTGAATTTGCAAAAAGAATGATCGGCCTGAGTTCTTCCTTTGCCCCGGCGATGACCGGCCTTCGCGAAGCAGGTAGCTTAGCGCAAGCAGTAGGGCAGAGCGTTCAACTCCGCTCCTGCGCTCTCAGCCATCTCTCCGGTATCTCGTTGCTGCTGGCCATCAGGTAATCTTTATAACTGCAGGCAATAAAACTTTTATTGGGTAACTGCATCCACCACCTTCCGGTCTTTTTGCTTTGCAGGAACATTGTATCTACTTCCGCAAAAGCCATATGATATTCATTGAATGAATCTTTTTCATCCAGCTTCGCTTCACGTTTGCCACGGCTGCGCCCGTCCAGGATATACCAGACCATCTGGCTGATCTGTTTGGCCGTGAGATCGTCTTTGTCGTACGCAGGGTTATAGCCATAAATACCGATGGTGTTCACATTAGGGCTCATACCTGCATACCTTAATAATGTACAGGCTTCTTCCCCGCTAAGGCCGTTGGGTGAAATGGAATTGGCCGGTGCAAAAGCATGGGCGATCGCCGATATATCAAAACTGATCATATTACTGTTGCGGATGACCGGCTCCATTTCATCAATGCTTTCTTTTACATGACCTACACGGAAACAATCGAAACGGAGTTTGTCCATAGTTTCCAGCATACGCGGATGCACATAATAACTCTGGAAACCGATATGGTTATAATGACGGATATAATTAGGCTCACCCGTCAGCATTTCCATCAGAAAATTCTCGTGATGAAAAGAAGAATCAATATTCAAATCTATGAGCGCATCTATACAGGTGGCTTCGATAGGCTTTTTCTTTTTCGCATAAGCCTGGTATTGGGTGAGGGTAAGATCATGCGAGCCACCGAGGATGATCACGGTTTTGCCATCACCGATCAGTTCCTGCACGACAGTTTTCAGCGCGGCATACGAATCAGTATATAATGAACCGGTCCGGATATTGCCTACATCCGCGATCTTAACATCCGGATGCCAGTAAAACAAAGAATATAACTGGTGGCGTATCACATCAGGTGCATGGCTATTAATATGGACGATACCGCTGCCTCTTTGCTCGCCGCAACCCACCAATACGATCTGCACCTCGTCGAGGTCGGGAAACTCTTCATCATAAACAGCTATTATTCCTCCAAGCTGCCCGTCTTTATAGCCTTCATCCAGCGATATCCTGTGAACATCCAGCGGGGAAAGAAAATCGGAGATATTGAGGTGGTCTGCCATGAGTGCAAAGCTAAGAGTTGAGAGAGAAAAAGAGATAAAGAGATTTTGGCTAAAAGGTAAAGGAAAAAAGGGAAAAGAAGGCGTTACGCTGCAAACGCGAAATAACTATCCCCATTAGTCATGTTCTTTCATTTTACCTCTTTTTCTCTTTTATTCTCTTAGCTTATCTTTGTTCCCATGGAGCAATTGCTGAAAAAGATCGAAGAGTACAAAAATGAGATAGGCGGCTTTACGGCGGCCGATGTGAAAATGCTGGAAGAATTCCGTATCAAATGGCTGGGTACAAAAGGTATTGTGAAAGAGGTGATGAGTGAAATGAAAAATGTGCCGGTGGATAAAAAGAAGGAATTCGGGCAGGTATTGAATGAGTTCAAACTATTCGCGGAAGGAAAATATGAAAGCCTGAAAGAAGTAACGGCAAATGGTCAATCATCATCCGCCGGCGGCCTGGATCTTAGCCTTCCCGGAGATATTCCCGCTTTGGGTACACGTCACCCGATCACATTAATGAGAAACAGGATCGTTTCTATTTTTCAGCGCCTGGGTTTTGCCGTGGCCGAAGGCCCGGAGATCGAGGATGACTGGCACAATTTCACAGCACTTAATTTACATGAGCATCACCCGGCGCGTGATATGCAGGATACATTTTATGTGCAGCAAAATCCTGATTGGTTATTACGCACACATACCAGCAATGTACAGATACGGGAAATGGAAAAAGGGCGCTTGCCGATCCGTGGTATCTATCCCGGTCGTGTATATAGAAATGAAACGGTGAGTGCGAGAAGCCATTGCTTCTTTCACCAGGTAGAAGGCTTATATATTGATGAAAATGTTTCTTTCGCTGATCTGAAGCAAACGCTTTACTTTTTTGTGAAGGAAATGTATGGTAAGGATGTAAAGGTTCGTTTCCGCCCTTCTTATTTTCCGTTTACCGAGCCGAGTGCCGAAATGGATGTCACCTGTTTTATCTGCGGCGGTGTCGGCTGCAATATTTGTAAAAAGACCGGCTGGGTAGAGATACTGGGTTGTGGTATGGTGCACCCCAATGTATTGACCAATTGCAATATTGATCCTAATAAATATACCGGCTTCGCTTTCGGTATGGGCATCGAGCGCCCGGCTATGCTGAAGTATAATGTAAACGACCTCCGGTTGTTCAGTGAGAATGACGTGAGGTTTTTGAAGCAGTTTACGAGTGCGATATAGGTAGGGTCAGGCTGTTACTATCATCATCTGCCACAAGTTTTTTCTGAAACACATAGGCACATAGAAACACAGGGTTTCACATAGAATTTCTATGTGTGTATTCCTGTGTATCTATGCGACTATGTGGTTCGTTCTATTTAAGCAGGCACTTCATCCCCATCTCCACACTACTATATTTAAAATCATGCAGCCCCTGCTGAAAACTGAATAATAAACTATTTCGCTTTAATTTCTTTTCTACAGCAGTGCGGAAGACGACCGGCTTATCACCACTGCTTTTCAAATAACCTAAATAGCCGGCAATATATGTTTGCCACCGGATAGACTTATTATTCCATTCTATTCCATTGCCAAACAAAAAAGCATCATCCTGCCGGTGTTTATCAGAGATCAGTTGCCATGCATAAAAACCAGCCATGCCTATCCATTTAAAATGGGAGTGGCTAAATGGTTTGCCAAATGAAAGATCAAAATAATAGCCGGGCCCGTCAGTTGTACGGGCTACTCCCAGCCCCGTACCTGTAGGGAAACGATAACCGATACGTAAAGCCAGCTGAATATCTTTTCTCCATTTATTTAACAACTGAATATTTGTATTCAGGTGCATGTCCCCGGCCGCATGGCGGTCATAATAATGAAGATAAAAAACATGGCGGTTTGTTTTTATTGCATGGCTCATCGTAAAATGTTCATAAGGCACCCAGGCAGCATCAAACGAAATAACATTTTTTACCAGGCAGTAATTGGCATAGATCGTTACGTTTTGCGTGTTATCTCCTTTCGAAAAATGAAGATTGCCCGTTAGCCCGGCAGAAATGCTGCTGTCAATACTGCCATTACCGATACGCGGAACAGGTAATGCATTCGGCCCAAGATAAGCCGGTGCGGCAATAATATACCTCGACCAGTGTGTGACGCCGTTCCAGTTAACGGTTTGCACCCACCAATCGGCAGTTTGTGCGTTGCCGCCAAATGTAAAACAGCACAGGATCGTTATGAATAATACCCGCATTGAATATTGATTAGTGCCCGGTCAACTGGTTCCTTTCAGCGATTGCATGCGTTTATAACTAAAAAAAGCGGCGGCAAGAAAAGCTATCACTGACACATAGAACCAGGGGGTGAAACTTAATGTAAGATTGGTGTATTCACCCGCATCAAAATTATTACCGGTCTTTTGTATATCTGAAATAATATCTTTTGATTTGGTTTTAAGATCTATCATCAATCCTATCAAAGCAGCCGAGGATAACACACCTGTCAGTATATTGACGGCAGCGCCCGGCCGGGCATTCACAAAAGATAATCCTAATCCTAATATCGCCAGCAACAGGGCAACGATAGCGTAGGTATTGGGCTCCTGTGGTTTTATATCTTTTTTCCAGTCATCCGTTTTTTTATCACCAAATAAGCCACCCATTCCCGGCATATTCATTTTCCAGTCACTGCCAACTGCCAGCCCAAACCCGGTATTGGTAAAAGACATGCTCATATTACCAAGGTTAAAGAGGCTGCCGCCTTTTTCTTCGGGAGGATTGCATTTCAGCTCGGCAAAAGGCATTGTGAAAAGAAGCACGCCTATTACAAAACATACGGAAGATGGAATTTTTGTTCCGAATATTCCTTTGTTCGCAGGCGGGTAAGAAGGTGTGGGGGAAACAGTGGTTTGTATATCCGTCATAAATATAATTTTGTAGTAAGGTAAAATAAACCTGGCAATAATCACAGGTGAAAGAGGCTTGTTATCTTTACCGATAATTAATTTTTTGTGACGATCAATACTATTTGCGTTTGCGGGGCCGGTACGATGGGAAGCGGCATTGCTCAAACTGCCGCCCAGGCAGGTTTCTATACGATCCTGTATGATCTGAACGAAACTGTTTTGACCAAAGCAAAAATCTCTATTGAGAAAAATCTCAACTCCCTGGTTGAAAAAGGGAAGATCAGCGGCGCAGATAAGGAAAAAACAATACAGCGGATACAGTTCAGTAATGACCTGCATACCTGCCTGGCCGATGTGTTTATCGAAGCGATTATTGAAAAAACAGAAGCGAAGTCCGCTTTATTCAACCAACTGGCGGAACTGAATCACAGCGAATGTATTTTTGCCAGCAATACTTCTTCTTTATCAATAACTGCCATTGCCAGACTGGTAAAAAATCCTGAACGGGTCATCGGCATGCATTTCTTCAATCCCGCGCCTTTAATGAAGCTGGTAGAGATAGTGAATACAACGTATACGGCTAACAGTATCACACAAACGGCCTGTAAGCTGGCAACGGAAATGGGTAAGATACCCGTTATATGTAAAGATTCACCGGGATTTATTGTCAATCGTGTAGCACGCCCTTATTATATTGAGTCATTAAGACTGGTGGAGGAAGAAAAGACGGGTTTTGTGCAAACAGATGTATTGCTGGAAGCAACAGGATTTAAAATGGGCCCTTTTAAACTGATGGACCTGATCGGCAATGATATCAATTATGCCGTTAGTTGTTCGGTCTACGAACAATTGAACAACCCTGAACGATTAAAACCCTCTTATATACAGGAGCAAAAAGTGAAAGAGGGAAAACTGGGAAAGAAATCAGGACAAGGGTATTATGATTATCATTCACCCGCTGATAAGTTAAAAATTAAGCATCACTTACAAACCTCTCAACCTATAAACTTGTCAACCAGGATACTTATCACAGGCGGTACCGGTTTTCTCGGAGCCTATATTATCAGGGCACTGATTGAAAAAGGCTATGCTGTGCGGGCGATCCGCCGCAGCAATAAACTTCCCGCATTTATCCCCAAAGAAATATTTGATAAGGTAGAATGGGTAGAAGGCGATGTACTGGATGTAGTATCTCTTGAAGATGCTATGGAAGGGATAGATACGGTCATTCATTCAGCCGCTATTGTTTCTTTTTCAAAAAAAGACCGGAAGCGAATGTACCAGGTGAATATAGAGGGTACAGCTAACGTGGTAAATATGGCGCTGGAAAAAGATATCAAACGGTTTGTTCATATCAGTTCCATCGCAGCGGTGGGCAGGAAAGGAGACGGCGGCCATGTAAATGAAGAAAAGAAATGGGAAGAAAGTAAAGTAAATACCCATTACGCCAAAAGCAAGTACAGGTCTGAACTGGAAGTATGGCGCGGCATCAGCGAAGGATTGAATGCGGTAATACTGAACCCGAGTACCATACTTGGCTATGGCGACTGGAATACGGGCAGTTCTGCTATTTTTAAAAATGTGTATAAGGAATTCAAATGGTATACTTCCGGTCTCAATGGTTTTGTAGACGTGGAAGATGTAGCGGCGGCGGCTGTATTGCTGATGGAAAGTGATATCAGCGAACAACGGTTTATCATCAATGGAGATCACTGGCCTTTCAGGAAACTGATGGATACAATGGCTGAGAATTTTAACAAAAGGAAACCAGTAAAGGAAGCTTCACCTTTTTTGCTCAATATTGCCTGGCGGGCCGAGAAATTGATATCATTTTTTACAGGCAAAAAACCGTTGCTTACCAAAGAAAGCGCTAAAGTGGCTGTCAGTAAAACGTATTTCGAAAATGAGAAATTTCTCAGGGCATTCCCCCAATTCACTTTTACACCGCTGGAAAAGACGATCGGGCAAGCCTGTACAAAATATATGGCACAGCTTTAGCTAAGGGATTTACGAAAGGGGAAGAGGTGTGTAAAAGTGATTTCCCGGGCATAATTACTATATAGCCAACGCCTTTCAAATTGTACCTTTATCCGTCAATTCAATAACTATGCGAAAACTCCGTCACTTCTTTGTTTTACTGTTACTGGTATCTTCCTTTGCCGCTACGGCGCAATTTACTGTCACAGGTAAGATCATTGATTCTGCTACCAAAGAACCACTCGGAGGCGCTTCTGTTTTTTGCCAGAATACTACCATCGGTACAGCTACGGATAAGCAGGGAGGATTTTCTCTCCAGTTAAAATCCGGTGGATATGAACTGATCATTTCATATACCGGTTACCAGACAAAGCAGTTGCAAATAAGTCATTCAGATAGCAGGATACCTGATATTGAAATGATAAAAGAAGATAAGAGCCTTGGTGAAGTAATAATAAAAAGCAGCAATGAAGTAAAAGACGGGTGGGAAAAATATGGAAGCTTTTTCCTGGAGCATTTTATTGGCACTACTCCCAATGCCGCGAAATGTGTATTGAAGAATCCCGAAGTACTGAAATTCTATTTTCTTAAAAAAAGCAATAAGCTGAGAGTACTGGCTACCGAGCCGTTGCAGATAGAGAACCGGGCATTGGGTTATAATATGCGTTTTCAGCTTGATTCATTCATGTATCATTATAATACAGATATTAACTTATACCGTGGTTATTGCCTCTATTCGGAAATGGAAGGAAATGACAGCCTGAAAAAAGCCTGGTATTTCAGCCGGCTAAATGCTTACAATGGTTCCAAGCTGCATTTTATGCGCAGTTATTACGACAGCACATTAGTGGAAGACGGGTTTATTATTGCTATGCTGGATGAGAATAATGATACTAAATTCAACAAGGTCGAAGATGTGTATGATACGACATATTACGGCGCTTTGGACAGCACAGGGCAGATAGAGATATGGTACCCGCGAAAGTTCAGCGTTACCTACGCCAAACAAAAACCTGATCCCGAATACCTGAAGAAGTTCAAGCTGCCAAAAAATGTAGCTGCACAGATATCTTATATCGTATTGACGGATGGTATTGCTATCAAAGAAAACGGATACTTCTACGAGCAGAAAGACTGGATCAACCAGGGATACTGGAGCTGGAAGAATTTAGCAGACCAGTTGCCGTATGATTATGCACCGTAGTTTTTTTTGACGTTTAAGGGTTCAAATCGTTTAAAGGTATAGCAGTATCTTTTTTTATCATAGCTTGTAAACCCTATAATTGATGCAAGCTTACCTGCAATGACTGTATCAGGTTTGAAAAACCTTAAACGATTTAAACCATTAAACGCGCTAACCCTTCCTCCCCATCACCTTCTCCCACAACTCGGGGATACGTTTTATCCAGACAAACTCTTTCATCTTCTCCTTTGCATCCTGAACGGGCGAACCGAAATATACTTTCTTACCGGCAATAGAATCTTTGACCCCGCTCTGGGCATATACAACAGCGCCTTCTCCTATCGTTAATGTTTTGCTTACACCTACTTGGCCCCAGAGAGTAACATTGTCTTCAATGATGGTAGCGCCTGCTATACCTACCTGTGCTGCAAACAGGCAATTCTTGCCAACAGTAGTATCATGACCAATATGTACCAGGTTATCCATTTTAGTACCGGCGCCGATAAGCGTATCACCCGTCACACCACGGTCAATCGTACAACCGGCGCCGATCTCTACGGCATCTTCAATGACCACCCGGCCGCAACTGGTCATCTTTTTATAGTGTACATCCCGGCTGGTCTTTTTATTATAATAGAAAGCATCGCTGCCGATAACCGTGCCTGCCTGGATGATAACATTATCGCCGATAACAACATGATCGAGGATGGTTACATTAGGATGAATGATACAATTATTCCCGATAGATACGTGGTTGCCGATACAGGCATTGGGCATGATCACCGTTCCGCTTCCTATCAATGCTGTATCGCTGATCATTTTCATAGAAGGAGCAAATGGCCTGAAGTGATCAATGATTGCTAAGTAAGCTTCAAAAGGCTCCTCTGTTATCAGCAGCGCTTTGCCCTCGGGAAAATCAACTTTTTTATTGATAATGATAAAACTGGCAGCAGAATGGATACAGGTATCATAGTATTTCGGATGATCTACAAATGCCAGGTCGCCTTCTTCTACCTTATGTATCTCGTTAATGCCGGTTGCCATAGCGGTAATGTTTCCTGCCAGTTCAGCATGGATCAGTTGTGCTATTTGTTTCAGCGAAACAGGTTTGTCAAAACGCATACGATCAAATTTTGACAAAGGTAATAAGCGGCAAATTGGTCATTATATATTAAAAACACCTGTTTGCGGGGTTTAGGTGGTGATTTCCGGAAATTTTTTTTCAGACGGGGGAAAGGCTTTATTAACAAAGAATCATCTTCATTATAGATTGAAATAAAAGAAAGATCAATAGCATTCATTTATTCGTGTGTATATGTTGTATTGCTGAAATGCTTACGGTGTAAGGGTTTCATTGATTTGATAAAAGTAATTGTATTGTAATTGATGTAACAGCGAATCGCTGATCGCATCCGGCAACCTGTAAAAACCGGTATCCCTATCCACAGTATGAATGAAAATGTGAATAAAATTTTACTAAAATATTTTTTGGATAGTAAAAAATATATTTAATATTGTGGAAGGAAATTTATTTCCTGTACTTACTAACCCATCTATATAAATGTTCCCTTCGATTCTTCGAGGGGATTTTTTTTGCATTTATCTCTTCCAATCATTGTTAATGATCTCCCGGTATGCGCTAACTGCGGTTTATAATAGCTGGGTTGAAATACAATAATTCAAATACCTTTACCCTCAATAAAAAAATATCCATGCTGAAATCAATGACCGGTTTTGGAAGGGCCGAAAAAAATGTGGGCGATAAGACTTTCCTGGTTGATATCAAATCCCTGAACGGAAAGCAATTTGAACTATCGCTGAAACTGCCTTCCATTCTCAGGCCATTTGAGTTTGATATCCGCAGGATGCTTTCCGAGAAGCTGGCACGGGGAAGCGTGGATTGCAATATCAGCCTGAAAGATACCGGCAGTGCCAAACCCGTTACTATTAATACAGACCTCGCCAGGGCATATTATAAACCACTCGCCGAATTGTCTGCCGCACTTAACCTCGACCCTTCACATATCCTGAGCACACTGGTAAAACTGCCGGAAGTAATAACACCCAGCAGTGAAACACTCACTGATGAAGAATGGGGCGATTTTAAAAAAGTTTTACTGCAGGCGATCAGTAATCTCAATGCTCACCGGCTTAATGAAGGCAAAGTGCTGGAAGATGACCTCATTACGCGTATTGGTAATATAGTAAAGCAACAGGATGAGGTGATCAAACTGGAGCCTTTGCGCCAGCAAAAGATACGGGAGGGCATCACCCGGCTGCTCGAAGACAATGTAGGCAAAGAAAACTATGATGGTAACCGGCTGGAGCAGGAACTTATCTATTATATAGAGAAAATAGATATTACCGAAGAACAGGTAAGGTTAAAGAACCATTGCAACTATTTTCTGACCCTGCTGAGCGAAGCAGAAGAATCAAAAGGTAAAAAACTCTCTTTTATTCTCCAGGAAATAGGCCGGGAGATTAATACTACCGGCTCCAAAGCATACGATTCTACTATTCAGAAATGCGTGGTGCTGATGAAAGATGAACTGGAAAAGGCAAAGGAACAGGTGCTGAATGTATTGTAAGAGAAAGCCGGAGCCACTCAATATCATTTTTTCTTAGTTACCTTTGAGAAATTCTTTTTTTGAAAAGCATAAAGATGATTCGTTTTTATCTGCTGGCAGCTTATAGCTCGTTGCTGCTGGCTGTATCCTGCACCACTGTTGACCTTTATGAAAAAACGGTACCTGTTCCCGGGCATGCCTGGCAAAGCAGCTTTCAGCCGGCTTTTGATTTTACCATAAAAGATACTACCCAATACTACCAGCCTTACCTGGTATTACGGCATAACGAGAAATACAATTTCAATAACATTTACATAAACCTGTATGTAAAAGGCCCTGGACAGGATACCGCACAGAAATACCTGCTGGACCTTGAGCTTGCCAATAACGAAGGCGGATGGAAAGCTACAGGCATGGATGATATTTATGAACACCGGATCGAACTGGATAAACCCAAATACCTGAAAGCCGGTAATTATACATTCAAAGTAGAACAGATCATGAGAGAAAATCCTCTCCGTAATGTATTAGATGTAGGTATCCGCATAGAAAAGAAACAGTAACATGGCTATCACCGATGTAAGAAAGAAAAAGTTACGCCGGGCCACTATCCTTTACTGGACCCTTCTTATTTATATCGTTGCCGCTCTCGTATGGTGGTTCATTACGCTCGAAAAGCAGAATGAGGCCATGAAAAAGCTGGAAACAACGCAATTGAATTCCATGGTGGACAGTCTTATAAGTCCGGGTTTATATACTACGGAACTTCAAAAGATAAACGCGGAATTTAAACGAAACAGCACCAAGTATATCGGCGAGGGCAGTATCTTCCTTTTACTGATACTGGTAGGCGCCGCTTTTGTATACCGTTCCGTACGCCGGCAGTTTTACATACAGTACCAGCAGCAAAATTTTATGATGGCCGTTACCCATGAGCTTAAGACACCGATCTCCGTCATCAAGCTCAACCTGGAAACCATGCAGAAGTATTCGCTGGATGCAGAGAAGCAGAAAAAATTGCAGGGTGTAATGCTGAAAGAAACATCAAGACTTAATTTTCTGACCAATAATATCCTGATCGCTTCTCAACTGGAAGGAGGAGGCTACCAGTTCTCCAAAGAAGAATTGGATCTTTCCGATCTTCTGAAGGATTGTATACATGATTTTAAAACCCGTTTTCCGGAAAGAGAATTTCAATCGCAGATAGAACAGGGCGTGGATATAAAAGGAGATGCACTGCTTTTGCAGATGATGGTGAACAACCTGCTCGAAAATGCTGTCAAGTATGCGCCTAAGGAAACGCCGGTGCTGGCCAGGTTGAAGAAGGATGGGCAAACAGTACAACTGCAGGTCATTGATGAAGGACAGGGTATTGCCGAAGAGGAAAAGAAAAAGATATTCAGCAAATTTTACCGTATCGGTAATGAATCTACACGTAAAACACAGGGTACAGGATTGGGGCTTTATCTTTGCAGTAAGATAGCCCGTGATCATAATGCCGACATTTCGGTGACAAACAATACACCCCGCGGCAGTAATTTCGCGGTCACTTTTAAGATATGAGTGCAGAGAAAAAAACATCCATTTTACTGGTAGAAGATGAAGAAAACCTTCATGAGGCGCTGAAGCTGAACCTTGAACTGGAAGGATATGACGTAACGTCTGTTTATGATGGAGCAGCAGCGCTTACTGCCGTTACTGCCGAATATTTCGATCTTATCATACTGGATGTGATGCTGCCTGAAATGGATGGTATCAGCGTAACGGAAACGGTGCGTATCAGTAATAACGAAGTACCCATTCTTATCCTGAGCGCAAAAAATACCAGCGCCGACAGGGTACTGGGTCTTAAAAAAGGAGCCGATGATTATCTTACCAAACCGTTCAACCTCGAAGAGCTTTTACTGCGGGTACATAAGCTGATCAATAAGAATAAGAAACTGCAGGACAAAACCTCTCTGGGCAACAGCTATTCTTTTGGCGATAATATCATTGATTTCAAAGCGCAGGAAGCTACCAGCAAAGCAGGGCAGAAGATACAATTGAGCAAAAAAGAAACTATGCTGCTCAAGCTGCTGATCGAAAATAAAAATGAAGTAGTGCCCAGGGAAAAAATATTACAGGCCGTATGGGGCTATAATGTTTATCCTACTACGAGAACGATTGATAATTTCATCCTTAATTTCCGCAAATACTTTGAAGAGGATAGCCGCAATCCCAAATATTTTCATTCAGTAAGAGGAGTAGGATATAAATACTCAGAGTAAGGCCCTGTGCCGGTTTGTTAAAGAAGAGCTGACTGAATGGCCTTCAGCACTACTCTCGTTTTTTCCAGCAATTCTTTTTTACCTGATCCTAAGTCCGCATCTGTAAACATGCCTGCTTCCAGCTGATTTAATATGGCATGTACTTCGCCGATCAATGCAGGGTTGATCTTATGAGTTTCCAGTTTTACCGAAAGGATGGTTTTTTTCATTTCACTGCCTGAAAGGTTGAAATGCAGCGCAAAAAATTGCCAGGCTGCCTGGTGCAGTAATGAATAGAATTGTTTATGATCCGCCTGTGCAAGTATACCTGCCGGCACAAGCAAATCATCTATCGCTACAACTGTTTTTGTTTCTTCATTTGTAACGAAGGTTTTCAAAACAGGCGGCTTTCTTTTTTTCAAATACCATATTAACCCTGCAAGGCAAAACAAGGCAGCGATGCCTGCAAAAATCCAGTATTTGTGTTGCCGGATCGTGGTGCGCAGTGCAGGTTCGGGTGTACCGGATCTCATTTCTTTACCGGTAATATTTACCTGTATGACCGGTGTGGAAACGATCTTATAATTCCCCGTATCGGGATTGAAGAATGAAAAGATAATGGAGGGAACGCTGTAACTGGCCGGTTTCGATGATACAAACGGATACCTGAATACCCGGGTGCCTGAGAGCGGCGCTTTTGTTTTGTCAAGCGAATCTTTTACCGCCGCATCAAAACCTTCGATGCCATCGGGCCATTGTATAGCCGGCGCTGATAGCTGTGAGAAATTCCCTTTTCCTTTAATGGTGATAATGAGATCGCCTTCTTCATTTTTAGCCAGGTCGTTTTTTTCCAGCGCAGCATGGATCGTAAAATTGCCCGTAGCACCGTTGAAAACAGCCGGTCTGTTTTTTTCCGGGTAAGGCTTTACATTGATGGCTATTTTCTCCGTGTTGATGCTGTTTTCAAACGTAACGGTATTGTTATCATTTTTGGGTTGTTCTTTTTTTTCAAAATATCCTTCTACGATCTCCTGTTCTGTTTTTTTGTTCACCGCACTTTTTGAAAACTCCACCTTATTCATTACTTCCATAGGATCTATCATGAACATACCGGGCTGCAATGGGTATAGCTGCACTGTACGGATGGTGTGTACATCAAATATCTTTCCGTCAATCATTTCCGTATTGGAGATCCTGTTATCCAGGTTGATGATATCCTGTACAGAAAACCCATAAAAACCGGGGTTCTTCACGATATCGGACTTTGACTGAAGCCGCGAATACAATTTGAAAGTAGCTACTACCGGCTCCCCGATATAGCAGGTTCTTTTATCCACCATCACTTTCATAAAGAGATTCTTCCGCATCTTTTCGTAAGGATCTTCTCCGGGCAGCAAAAAATATTCAGAAGTGGTTTCACTTTTCTCCGTTTTTTCTACAGCCTGTATGATCACATCATCACTTTTGATAAAACGGCCATTCACCCTGGCGGTAGCGCCGGGTATGGTAAGTTTCCCGGGGTTGAGGGCCACCAGGGTAAACAAAAAATTCTTTACCGCCTTTGGACCATCAGGACTATTTACTTTTCCGGCATTGACGTTCGGACCGGTTACCAGCCGCAGACCGTTGAAATGGGGAGTACTGAAGCCATCATTCTTTTCAATATCCTCCAGCATATACTCTACAAAAAAAGATTCCCCGACCACGACCGTTGATTTTTGTACGGTCGTTTTAAAAATGACCTGTGCCTTTGCCTCCAAAAGCAGGAAAAGTAATAATAGTATGGTCGTAACCTTTCGCATCAGGCAACTAAAGTAAACCAGCGTTTGCAAAGGCTGTATTAAAATTGGTAATTGGAAGTAATTTACTTTAAACGGCTAGAGGTCGCCCAGTTGCGGCCTCAGGATGATATCTTCCACACAGGCCTGTACAGACAACTGTGAGGCGGCAAAGATCAACGTAGCCACATCTGCCGCTTCCATAATACGTTTGGAAGAGTTATCATAATTAGCCCATGAGTCAGTGAGGACAGCGCCGGGGTGAACGGAAGTTACTTTAATGCCATGCGGTTTCATTTCTTCACGCAGGTTTTTGCTGAAGCCGTATAATGCAAATTTGCTGATACTGTAAGCCCCGCCATTATCGTAGGCCTGCAATGAAGCGATCGAGCACATATTAAAGATATGCCGTCCTGTATCCGGCGACCGCCGTTCCATCATGGCGGGCAGTAATGTCCTTGTCAGGTGATAAGCGCTGTATAGATTCGTTTCGATCTGGGTTTCCAGTGCTCCGCCGGGTTCATTATAAACGGAGCCGGGCTCAAAGACACCTGCATTATTGACAAGTATATCAGGCACGCCAAAACCCAGGCACCATGCCCCCAGTTCCATCGCCTGCTCTTTTTTACCCAGGTCAAAAGGTTTTGCTTTTATAGTTACGGCAGGAAATCTTGTCACCAGTTCTTCCGTAGTTTTATACAAAGCCACCCCGCTGCGTGAACTGAGATAAAGATCATACCCGTTTGCTGCGAATATTTCTGCTACCGCTTTCCCGATACCTCTTGATGCACCTGTGATAACGACATTCATAACTACGATATTTGAGATACGAAGTACGAACTTTTCTGTGTATAAAACATACTTCTTACTTCGTAGTTCGTACTTTGCAAATATGAAATACCGTCACCTCTTCTTCGATCTTGATCATACCTTATGGGATTTTGAAGCCAATGCCCGCACCACGCTTACCGAATTATATGACTCCCTGAAATTGCAGGAAAGAGGAGTGCATGATTTTGAACTTTTTTACAGGAATTACCTTGTGCATAATGATAAACTCTGGGAAAGATACCGCAAAGGCTATATCAAACAGGAAGAGCTGCGGGTAAAAAGAATGTGGCTGGCCTTACTGGATTTTAAAATAGCAGATGATAAGCTTGCACAGGAGATGAATACGCGGTTTCTCGACCTGCTGCCTACACGAACTTTGTTATTTCCCGATACGAAGGAGACACTGCAATACCTGGCCGGCCGGGGCTATCAGTTACACCTTATCACCAATGGTTTTGAAAAAACACAGCATAGCAAACTGAAATACTCGGGCCTTGATGTTTTTTTTAAGGTGGTGATCACGTCTGAAGGTTCCAATAGTTTAAAGCCGCAAAAAGAAATATTCGAATTTGCTTTTCAAAAAGCATCGGCGAAGCCGGCAGAAAGTATTATGATCGGCGATACGATAGACGTAGATATTCTTGGAGCTGTGAATGCGGGTATTGACCAGGTGCATGTGAATCACCTGACAAAGGAGCCGGCACTTGTTGCAGGTAAAAAATTCCCTACTTATACCGTTTACTCATTGAAAGAACTGGAAAAAATATTCTGATCAGTGAGATCAGCATTTCATAAGGCTGGCGGATACTTACCATGTTGCGATCACAGTGACCCCACCCTGTGGTGTATCCCCGATCTTCACATTGATCTTTGCATCGAGAGGTAAAAGAAGATCCACCCTTGAGCCGAATTTGATAAAACCCATTTCATCGGTTTGCTTTACTATCTGGCCTGCTTTGAGGTAATTGATGATGCGCCTGGCCAAAGCGCCGGCGATCTGTTTTACGAGTATTTCTTTCCCCCCTTTCCGATATACAACTGAATGCCTTTCATTTTCTGTAGATGATTTAGGATGCCAGGCTACGAGGTATTTTCCTTTGTGGTATTGGCTGTATGCTACCTCACCACTGATGGGGTTGCGGTTCACATGTACATTGAGCGGGCTCATAAATATGGATACCTGTATGCGGCGGTCGGTAAAATATTCATCGGCCTGCACTTCTTCAATTACCACCACTTTACCATCAGCAGGGGCAACGATCGCATTTTCCTGTATGGTCAGTTTTCTTTTGGGGATACGGAAAAAAGATATGATGAACAGGAACAGGCCAAGGGTAATAATAAAGAGGACCGAGGTGATGATGGGCTGTTCAAAACTGAAAAAATAAAACGATAAAAGATTAATAACACCGAATATGATCGCTGCTACTGCAATTGATGTATAGCCTTCTTTATGAATGGTCATTGAGTCTGATTAATGCGCAAATATAACGAAATGGTGAGTAGTCAATGGGCAATAGGCAACGGCAAACAGTTAGTGAATTAAAAGTTCATGAACAGCCAGACAAAAGGAGTGGCCAGCAGCAAGGAATCGAACCGGTCGAGAAAACCGCCATGCCCCGGCATCAGGCTGCCGCTGTCTTTTACACCGGCCATACGTTTGAGCTTGGATTCGAGAAGATCGCCAAAGGTGCCGGTAATAGCTGCTATAGCTGCGATGATCATAATAAGAATAGTAAGCCGCCCTAATTGTAAGCCATAAAATGAGATAAGGCCTACTACCACTATACTGAGGATAACTCCGCCAATTGTTCCTTCCCATGTTTTTTTGGGAGAAACTTTCGACAAAGGAGTTTTTCCTATGAGAGAACCTACTATGTAAGCCATGGTATCATTGATCCAGATAGATATAATAATGAGTAAAGGGATGAAAAAAGTAAATCCCAAAACATACATGGTATCATAAAAATGAATATCGTACTCCCTGTAAAGACTTATCATGGCGCCCCAGCTAAGCGATATATACAGTAACCCCAGGGCTGCAGCACCAAAAGCTTTTATCTTAACTGTATTTTTCTGAAAAATACCTATCATCATTAAAACAAATCCCGCAGCTGATATGGATAAAGAAAAATTCTCTTTTAAGCCATAGCCATTTATCTTATATGCCGGTCCGCAAAACCATAACATCAGCCCATAGCCGGTCAGCATAAAACCCAGCTTGATATACGGGTGAAAAAAGATATGGTGAATTTTTTCTGTCAATTTTAAATACTCCCACCAGCAACCGAAATGAATAATGGAAAACAATACCAGGAAGCTCCAGTGATTCCATAACAACCCGGTCAGCATCACCGCCGCGAAAACGATTGCCGTTACTGTTCTTGTTCTGAATGTTTGCCAGTTGAATGCCATGCAGGATGGTTATTGGTTAACAGGTTGAAGATAGATATATCATACAGCTTAATTATTCGACTGCCTGGTTAACAGTTCAGAGCCATAAGACAGCCTTTTAAATGTCATGAACAGCAGGATCAGTACCGGCAATGCCAAAAGCCCCCAGTACGAAGAGTTTGATTCTGCCATTGCCGCTGCAGCAGGCTTTCCCTGGCGGATATAGATATAATATACCGTTACAACAAATGCGTTGTTGATAAAATGCGCCAGGATACTGAGCCATAAATTCCCTGAATAATAATAGATAAAACCTAATACAGCCCCCAGGAGAAAACGGAACAGGAAACCGTAAAAAGAAAAATGGGCGGCACTGAAAATAAGACTAACAATAATGACCGACAGCCACGGATTGCGGGTAGAACGGGTAAGAAAATTCTGCAATCCCCCGCGAAACAAGGTCTCTTCACAAAAAGCGGGAACAAATCCCATGACAATCAACGCAAGTATATAATCGCCACCATTTTTTAATCCAAGTATGGCGCTGGCCTGTTCCTTGTAGCTCTCTTCGAGTTTATCAAATGTCGCCTTCCAGGCGGGCGATATAGGGATTTGTTCGTTAACATGACTCAATCCGCCGCCCACGAATAATGCCGCCGCTATAATAAAACATACTACCCCAACCTGTTTCAGCGTGATGCGGGAGGAAAACCCCAGTAATCGTAAAGGATGCTTATTTAAAAAATTAGCCGCTATTACCGGGGGGATAAAAAAGCCAAGCATATTGATGACCTGCATCAGCTTATATATATTGGAATTGGCCGGGTCGGTCATGCCAGTCAGTGACTCTTCCGAGCTTTTTCCCGTTATGACGACCCATACCTGGATAGCGATCAGGTTGGAAAAGATAATACCCGCTATGGCAAAAGCGATCAATATAAAAAATCCTGCCGCATAGGAAATCCCCTTCGAATTGCTGTCGTACATAATTTTCAACGATTAAATCGTAAGTTTACAGGCTCAAAATTAGTTGTCAGTTGTCAGTTGTGAGCTGCCAGGGTAAAATAAATGACCCTCCTCACACCTGTCACCAGGCACCTGTCATCCGTGGTAAAAATAGGCGACATACAACTCCCCGATTTTCCTCTCTTACTCGCTCCGATGGAGGATGTAAGCGATCCGCCATTCCGTGCAGTATGCAAAGACAATGGCGCCGACCTGATGTACACTGAATTCATTTCTTCGGAAGGGTTGATACGTGATGCCATTAAAAGCCGTAAAAAGCTGGATATTTTCGATTACGAACGACCTGTGGGCATACAGATATTCGGTGGTGATGAAGAGAGTTTAGCTTTAGCCGCTAAGATCGTTGAAGTGACGAACCCTGACCTGCTGGATATCAATTTTGGCTGCCCGGTAAAAAAAGTAGCATTGAAAGGCGCCGGCGCGGGTGTGCTGAAAGATATTGACCTGATGGTTCGCCTTACAGATGCCGTAGTAAAAGCCACCAAACTCCCCGTTACCGTCAAAACAAGACTGGGATGGGATGATAATACAAGGAATATCGAAGAAGTAGCAGAGCGTTTGCAGGATGTAGGTATCAAAGCGCTGGCTATTCATGGGCGTACCCGCACACAAATGTATAAAGGGCAGGCTGACTGGACGCTGATAGGTAAAGTGAAGAATAACCCCCGTATCCATATTCCCATTTTTGGCAATGGCGATATTGACTCGCCGGAAAAAGCGGTAGAGTATAAGAACCGGTATGGTGTGGATGGTATCATGATCGGGCGGGCGGCTATCGGTTACCCATGGATATTCAATGAGATCAAACATTTTGTACAAACAGGAGAACATTTACCATCACCAACTATTGCAGACAGGGTGAATGTGTGCCGCAAGCATTTGCATAAATCCGTTGAATGGAAGAACCCGGTTGTTGGTATCAACGAAATGCGTCGTCACTATGCGAATTACCTGAAAGGATTACCGAATATCAAAGATTACCGCAATAAGCTCGTTACGCTGAAAACAGTGGAAGAAATAGATGAAGTGCTGAACGAGATATCAACGGTGTACTCAGACTTTGCATTTGAAAAAACACCTATTGAACTGGTGAACTATCATGAAAAATGCCCGGTATAATTTCCCGTTCTTAAAGAGAGTGCGATAACTCTTCTAACTAAACCGTCCGCTATTCAACAATATATTCTGTATGCCCTTAGCGACTTACCAGCAACTACTTTCCAAATATTCCGCTGAATATACCAACCTGAATAAAAAGCTCGGCTGGCTGAGTTTTACCCGGCTGGCTCTTTTCATTGCTGTTATCGGGTTTGGTTATTATTACCTCGTTCATCGGGAATGGCACTGGCTGATTATTGCAATACTGCTGCTCGGTGCTTTCCTGTATTGTATCCGCTTATATGATATGATAAAAGGTAAAGCAGATTTCACCAAAGCACTAATGGATATCAATACAAACGAGATCAGTTTTCTGAATAATGAAGGCGCGGTGTATGCAGACGGTAAAGAGTATATTGATCCGCATCATCCTTACTCTTACGACCTCGATCTTTTTGGAGAAGGATCCTTGTACAAATTTCTCAACCGTACTACTACCACTTTTGGTAAAAAAGACCTTGCCCAATCATTGCTTCATCCCGATACAACTATTATAAAAGAAAGACAGGCGGCTATAAAAGAATTATCCGGCAAACCTGATTTTCGCCAGGATATACAGGCGCTGGGCAGCATTCATCTGGCGGAACAAAAAGACCTTGATAAACTAAAAAGCTGGATCGGCGCTTCTGCTACGTTCAGCCGCCCCATTTTTTATTATATGCTGCTGGTTTTCCCGTTGGCGACGCTTACAGTATTGTGCACTTATTTCTTTACAGGAAGTGATCAGTTACTTAATACCTTCTTTTCCTTATTTACGCTTAATCTCTTCGTTACTTTTTCCTTCGCCCGGAAGATGATGAAGCAGGTTTCCATCTCTACCGCTGTTACCAAAGTGCTTCAGCAATTTGCCGGACAGTTAAAAGCGATCGAAAAGCAGCCATTCGTATCGCCTTTGCTGCAGCAATTGCAGGGAAAGCTAAAACACAATGCGCTGACAGCATCACAAACAATCGCACGGCTGGCTTCCTTATTCGGCTACCTGGATTTTATTATCAATCTCGCGGTCAGTATACTGTTAAATGGCCTTTTTATTTTTCATGTGCATATTCTTTTTGCATTGGATAAATGGAAAACTAAGCACGCAGGCGCGGTTATGAACTGGCTGGAAGTGATCGGGCAATTTGAATCGCTTAACTCTTTCGCCAATATGGCGTTTAATAATAGTGAATTTTGTTACCCGCAATTATCAGCCAAAGAAGAATTGCAGGCAACAGGTATGGGTCACCCGCTTATCCGCAGCCGGAAAAGAGTGAGTAATGATATTTCTTTTCAGCCCGAAAAATTCGTTGTGCTGACAGGATCAAATATGTCGGGGAAAAGCACTTTCCTGCGCACACTGGGTATTAATCTTGTGCTGGCAAGAACAGGTTCCGCGGTATGCGCCAGCAGTTTTACTTTATTTCCTTATGATCTGCATGTGAGCATGCGCATCACCGATTCATTACAGGATAGTGAGTCTCTTTTCTATGCCGAATTAAAGCGGCTGCACAGTATCATTGAGCATCTTCATTCCGACAGGAAAACATTTATTATTCTCGATGAGATATTGCGGGGAACAAACAGTAATGATAAGCACAACGGCACTGTCGGGTTGATCAGGAAGCTGGCAAATTACCAGGCTTGTGGCATTATCGCCACGCATGATTTGACTGTCGCAGATATGTCTGCGCAATACCCGGGGTATATGGGCAACAAATGTTTTGAATCCGTCATCATAAATGATGAATTACTGTTTGACTATAAATTAAAAGACGGGGTTTGCAGTAAACTCAACGCTTCTTTCCTGATGAAAAGAATGGGCATCATTGACTGATCTCAGGTCATTTTGATCTTCATGGCTTTCATTAATCCATAAATAGAAACAAGGGTCCATGTTCCTTCCAGTATCACAAAAGGCCAGTAGTTGATGAGAAGAGAAGCGTAACAGGCCAGGGCGGCGCCGGTAATATTCAGTACAAAATACGATTTGCCGCTGCTCTCCATGAGTTTTGCTGTACTTAAGAAAAAGGCCATCAGTATCAGGCCAACACCCACAGTACCGATAATGTCATTATAGCCCATAGTGATTATAGTTTAAGTAGAATGATCCGGTTCTTTTTTCCTACAAATAGCCTGCCCATTCCCGAAGCGTTATTTTTTAACAGCGTCCAGCACATCTTTGCTTAAAGGAGATATGGAAGGGCCAAAATAATTTACAAGCACTCCCTCTTCATTCACCAGGTATTTGGTAAAGTTCCAGGAAGGTGGATTGTTGTTCCAGCCATTCTTTGCAGAGTCGGAGAGCCATTGAAAAACGATATTCTGTTCTGGCGCTTTGATCACGGTGCTTTTCTTCATTAATGGAAAACTGACGCCATAATTGAGCTTGCAGAATTTGGCGATCTCCTCATCGGTTCCTTTTTCCTGTTCTTTAAAATCATTGGCGGGAAAACCTATGATCACGAGTTTGTCTTTATATTCCTCAGCCAGTTTTTGCAGGTCTTCATACTGGTGCGTGTAACCGCAATCGCTGGCGGTATTTACCAGCAATACTTTCTTCCCTTTTAAAGTGGAAAGATCCAGTTCCGATCCGTTATTCAGCGTAGTTTTTAATGTATAAAATGAAACAGGGGGTTGTTGGGTACCGGCAAGTTCTTTTGTGTTTTTGCCGGTCAGTTTCGCCCACCACATCAATGCCGGGTAAACGGCTTTCAGTACTTTTTGCCTGTAGGTCATATTCTTTGAGTTACGGTTTACGATTGCTACATAGCCGATAAAGACTATGAGCAGCATTAAGAGAACAATCAGTATTCTTTTTAGTTTCTTCATGTCGTTAATTTGTCCACAAAGCCACAAAGACCCTCGTTACTATTCTAAACCAATTCTCCCTGGATTTTCCTGTGGATTCCTTCCTTTATGAGATTTACATTAAAGTTTATTAATAAAGCCAATTTGATCCCTGATAGTTTCAGGTATGTCAGAAAGGTTTTGTGATATGCCTTTTCAAGATGTTCAACAGATTCTATTTCTATGATCAGCTTATTTTCCATAATAATATCTGCTCTGAAGCCAACATCAGAATAGTTGTTTCATATTTTGACGCAATTCCTTGCTGCCTGGTATAAGAAATATTTCTTTATCTAATTCGTAAGCAAATGCAGCTTCATACACACTTTCCAGAAGTCCGGGACCAATGTAGTGTGTATTTTATAACATATGTCACAGCGATCCTGGCTAATTCATTTTCGTTCATATAAAGAGAGTTTGCAGATAAAAACTGCAAGCTACTCTTTGTGTTCTTTGTGAGAAATCACCTTATTAACCGTTTAAACAACTTCAACCTCCCTTTGAACGGTGGGTATTTAATAGCCGGATCAAACCATGTCGGTGTTTTCATGACCCGCTTTTTTATGACTGAATGTCTCAAAAGAATAACGGCCATGAAAATTGCCGATACCCGCTCATACACGACCCGCCGAATGGTAATGATGATTGGTGAAATGCCAGCTGGCATTGTTTACACAACCACCTCCAAAAGGCACGCTCTCCAGCCATTCTTTTTTCCTTTTTACGGCTCGAAGTAAAAATGTAGAAAGATAAGGGGTTGGGATTTTTTTCAATGATCGCCTTTGCTTCTGCAACTGTACTGAAAGATATGACGGGTAAACAGGCCCGAATATTTCTTCTTTCATCACAGGGGTGCCTTCCGCGATCCCTGTAATGATCGTCGGTTCAATAAAGAGATTCTTTCTATCTGATCTTCCCCCATAAATAACAGTGCCCTGTGATAAATATCCCGTTATCCTGTCGAATTGTTTTTCATTGATGATCTTGCAATAATTGTAACTGTCTTCCGGTTTTTCTCCAAAGAACTGCCTCAATGAATTTTGCAGCGCATTTAAAAAAGCGTCTTTCTTAGATTCATGTACCAGTACATAATCAGGTGCGATGCACATCTGGCCGGCATTGGAAAATTTGGTCATAGAGATCCTGCGCGCCGCCACTTTAATATCCGCATCATCTTCTACTATACACGGACTTTTACCGCCAAGTTCGAGCGTGACAGGTACCAGCTTTTCCGCTGCCATTTTATAGATGATCTTTCCTACTGCCGTGCTGCCGGTAAAGAAAACATGATCAAAACGAAAATCACTCATCATCGCAGGTATGACGGCCGAGCCTTCACCCTGCACATACAGTACATATTCTTTTGGAAAGATCTCTTCAATAATTTTTTTCATCACTGCATCTGTGCCGGGGCGAACTCACTTGGTTTCAGTACCACACAATTACCGGCAGCCATAGCGCCGAGAAAAGGATTTAGTAATAACTGGAAGGATAATTCCAGGGTCCGATGATCAGAACAACCCCCAACGGTTCTTTCAGAATGCGGCTGCCGGAGGGAAGATTCACCAGGTTGGTAGCCGCCCGTTCAGGTTTCATCCAGCGGCGAAGGTTTTTAATAGCTGCGTTCAGTTCTGATATAACGATACCAATTTCCGTCACCCATGTTTCTTCGGACTTTTCTTCAGGTCTGCATGTAAGGCGGTATATATTTCCTGTTCGTGATCTAAAATGGATCTTTTTAGTTTTTTTCAACTGTTGCAACCGGAAGTCGTACGGTTTGTGATACCACTTTCAAAGTACCGGCGCAGGTTTGCGGTTTGTTCCGCATTCGCTGTTGGATTCTAATAAGTGAGTAATTGTTGCCTTCAAGGTAATTGAAAAAAGGGAGACCGGTATGTGTTACCGGTAAAGCAATACTACTTTCTTTAATAAATTTTCATTGCAAAACGCCCACATAATCATGGAAATATAAAGACCTTCCCCTGATTTTTCCGGATATTTAACAAAATGGACGAGTTTTTGTAATACCCAATATTATTAAAAAAACAATACAATGAAACCAAGAATCAGCACAGTCATCCTCGCACTCTTATTAACTATTACCGCCAGCAATGTCCATGCGATTACTATTGATGATACTAATCCTAAAAAGGAACAGGTCGCTGATATGACCGAAGGACAAAAAGCGGCAAGAATGGAAGAGATCAAAGGCCGGTTGAATGAGATCAAAACAATGGACAAATCCGAATTATCAAAAACCGAGCGAAAAGCACTAAGGAAAGAGTTGAAAGATATGAAGAAAGAAGCCCGTGCCATGAGCGGCGGTGTTTACCTTTCTGTAGGCGCTATTATCATTATTATCCTGTTATTGATCCTGATCCTTTAATTATATATTTTACGGAGAACCTCTCATCCTTTCCAGGGATGAATCTGAATTGCCTGTGAATTTTTCGCAGGCAATTTGTTTATGTAATATTTTTATCTTTAAAATATTACAACCAGGTACCGGGTAGCCGCGTTTTAAAAACATTCTGCAAAGTCCGCATTGACGTAAAGCATCGGTAGTTTGAAAAATTGCGTCTTTGATTTTGAACTTAGCGATCTTTGCGTGAAACAGGAACTACCCATTACTATTAAATTTGTTTTATTGAAAAGAAAGAATTTCATTCCGTCGTACCAATACTTTTTTTTGTTGCCATACAGGGGTTCCTGTTTGCAACATCTTCCGCTCAATCCATTCAAAAATATCCGCAGGGTTATTTTCGCTGGCCGGTCAATATAAAACCGGAGATCGTAGCCAATCTCGGGGAACTGCGTCCCAATCACTGGCATATGGGGCTTGATGTGCGTACTGACCAGAGAGAAAACCTCCAGGTCTTTGCAGCCGCAGCGGGATATATCGCTAAGATCAGGATCGAAAGATCGGGTTCGGCAGGTGTATCTGGATAAATCATCCCAATGGACTTACTACGCTCTACGCCCATCTCAATGATTTTTCTCCGGCATTGGAGCAATATGTAACGCAACAGCAATACGAAAAAGAAACATGGACCATAGAGTTAGAGTTTCCAAAAGATAAGTTCCCTGTTTCCAAAGGACAGTTTATTGCGTATAGCGGCAGTACCGGCGGCTCGCAGGGTCCGCATGTGCATTTTGAGATCAGGGATACCCATACCGAGGAATGTCTTAATCCTTTGTTGTTCGGATTTCCGTTGCAGGATAATGTGCGGCCTTTTTTACTGAAACTGGCTATGTATGACCGCAGCCGGGGTATCTATGAAAATGCGCCCGCATCTTTCCCCTGCGAAATACCGACAGCGGTTATATCATTCCTAAAATGCCGGAAATAAAAACAGGATTGAATAAACTGAGCTTCGCCTTGCAGGCCATTGACAAGCGAACTGGTTCCAATAATGAAGATGGTATTTATTCCGCACAGTTGTTTTTGGATGAGCAACCGGTCATTGGATTCAGCCTTGATAGTATCAGTATACGGAAACTGGATACCTGAATGCACATATTGATTATAAGTACCGCTATAATGGCGGACCTTATTTTCAGCATTTATCCCAGCTGCCCGGTGATCGCGGCGGGGTATATCATCCTGTACATGGCAATGGTGTTATTGATTTAGCAGATGCTGATGCACATGCTGTCCGCATCGAGGTAAAAGATGCTTACCGTAATGTATCCCAATTGAATTTTCTGCTCCGGTATGATCCTGATCTGGCAAAACCGGTATCGCCATCTTTGCCGGTACAAAAATTCCTGCCCAATTATGCAAACGTTTTGGAAAAGCCGGGTTTTGAGATCTATTTGCCTGAGACATGTTTATACGATACCGTAACATCTTTCTATTATCGCAACAATGCTATTTCCGGTTCCGCTGTATCTGTAGCACACCAGGTAAATGATGCGTCTGTTCCTGTACAGGGCGATCTTACTGTACGCATAAAACCCGACCGTGCCATAGATGCTGATATGAAAGATAAAATTGTGATACAAAGAACTTATCGCAACAGCACTGATGTAAGACAGGCAAAATGGGAAGGCGAATGGATGTCAGCAAAGTTTAGCGATTTTGGTTATTACCAGGCTTTTGCCGACCTGTGGCCGCCAACCATCAATGAATTAGGAAAAGGAGATACTGTCAGCTTAAGCGCTGCCAGCCGTATTGTTTTTACTCCTTCAGATAACTTTGGTATCAAAAGCTTCAGGGCCGAATTAGATGGCAAATGGCTCCGGTTTACCAATGATAAGGGCCGCAACTGGATATACATTTTTGATGAGCGCTGTCCTTATGGCGTGCATGAGCTAAAAGTAACGTCGAAGATATTGTGGGTAATACCACGGTCAAAAGCTGGTGGTTTAAAAAGTATCCGTATACGCCGCCACCGAAGAAAAAAGCAGTAAAGAAAAAAGCTAAGAAAACTACTACTGCAAAAAAGACAAGTACAAAAAAGAAAAAGTAGGTTTGAATTATTATTAATTAAAATCCCACCAGGGATACACGGATATGGTAACATTGAAAGAAGGCGATAAAGCCCCGCTGTTTACAGGCACTGACCAAGATGGAAAGAAAATTTCACTGGCTGGTTACAAAGGAAAAAAACTGGTTTTGTATTTCTATTCAGAAGCGGGGTCGCCTACCTGTACCATCGAATCGTGCAATCTCAGGGATAATTATGGCTTGCTGAAGAAAAAAGGATTTGAAGTAATAGGCGTTAGCCCGGACACGGAAAAAGTACAAAAGAAATTTGAAATAAAATATAAGCTGCCCTTCCCCCTCATTGCCGACACCTCGCATGATATTGTCGAAAAATATGGCGTATGGGATCAGAAGAAACTATTCGGCCGTGAATATATGGGCGTATTGCGTACCACATTCGTCATTGATGAAAAAGGTATAATACAAAAAATATTTACAAAGCCAAAGAACAAGGCGCATGCAGAAGAGATCGTCGCCACCGGCATTTGAATGCTGACTCATTACTGCTGTTTCTCCTTTCAACATTTCCAATCCCGGGCTCATTCTTCCCACTGCCTGGTCGCACCGGCATTACTAAAAGATAAAGCTATCCGCCGCCAGTATTTATTCCTTTTACCACATCCTTTTTTAATCATTCATATTAAGCAACCATTAAAGGGTTCAAACCGATTTGCTTGTGTAGTTTAAAAAATAAGGAATATGAAAAAATACCTGCTGCTTATTATGATCCTGGTTTCATTAAAAGGCATTTCCCAGGATACCACGATGAATAACCTGATGAAGGATATGGACAATTCTGCAGATGCAAAAAAACAACCGGTTAAAATATTCAATGGGGTAAAAGCGATCAATGCCAATACCACGGAGATGACGGGTAAAGGCAAGATGGATTTCAGGATCACACATAATTTTGATGATATTGATGGCAAGGGAGGGATATTCGGCCGCTTTTTAGGTCTCGATAATGCCAGGGACGTAAGGATTGCATTTCACTTTGGGTTATCAGACCGTCTTGATATCAATATCGCCCGTGTAAAAGGAGCCGCATCTGTCAACAAAATATATGAACTGGCTGTCAAATACTGCTGGCGCAGCAACTGGAGAATGATCCTGCACATCCTGTATCACTTGCTTTGTTTGTGAATGCGGCTGTAGCTACTTCCAAAGCTTCCGCCTTTCCGAATTTTGAAAACAGCTTCACCAGTTTTTCCGACCGGTTAAGCCAGACAGTGCAGCTGATCATCGCCGAAATTCGGGAAAATAAGTTTGCAGTTAAACCCCACTTTTGTCAATACCAACTATACCATATTGAATGATGATGAGAACATGTTTGCATTAGGCGGCGCTGTTCGTTTCCCTGTCACGAAGAATTTTAATTTTATCGTAGATTATTTTCATCCTTTCCGTTCAAAATCGAGTAAGGATTTTTTCAAAACAATTGACGATACATACAATCCTCCCTCAGATGTTGTTTTTAATCCTGTTCCCATCAAATTTTATGATCCACTGGGTATAAGCTTTGAGTTCATTACGCCCGGGCATGTGTTCAACCTGAATTTTACCAATACGACAGAGATACTCGAGAACAGGTTCATTCCCAAAACGACCAGTTCGTGGACCAAAGGAAAATTCCGCTGGGGCTTTACTATTTCAAGAAAGTTTGTGATATGCAGGCCGAAAGAAAAGAGCCCGGCTTATTAAGCCCGGATATTGGGTACAGGATTTTTCAGATCAGCCATTGTATCTCTCCCATGTCAAACTGTTCTTCTATGGCATGCTGAACAATTAGTTTGCCATCAGGAGAAATACCTTTTATCGTGGCTTCAAATACCCGGTTATCTTTTTTCAATTTTACTTTTTCATCCTTTTTGTAAAAATGGGAAAGATAGGCAGCCCCGATATTTTCAAATCCATTCGTTACCAGTTCCCGGAATAGCGGTCGAATATTCCGCAAAGTTCTTTTGCCAGCTCAACAGTACCGGATTGCCTGCCGGTGATCTGTTTTAAAGAAACGGGGTTTGGCAGATCGGGCGGAAATTGGGTTTGGTTGATATTGATGCCTATGCCAACTATTGCCCATTCCCAGCCGCTCATCCCCATTTCCCGGGTTCTGATAACAGATTCGATCAGTATACCACCTGCCTTTCTGTCTTTCCAGTATAGATCATTGGGCCATTGATACGCGTATCTTCCCCGGCATATTTTGCAAAAAAATCGTGAACGGCTACGGCCACGCAGGCGCTAAGCTGAAATTGTTGGAATACCGCCAGCGATGCGGGTTTTATAACAAGGCTAAGGGCTATATTATCACCCCGGAAGAGGCCCATTTCTTACCCCGCTGGCCTTTGCCAGACACCTGTTCGTGGGTAAAAACAGCCAGACCGTGTTGCGCCAAACCAGCATGTATTTGTGCAAGGGCATAATTATTGGTACTGTCAATCGTTTGCAGCTCAATAAATGGCGTGCCGATTGACCGATTCAGGGGGGGGTATGGCAATTAATTGCTATTTTTGGCAAAGAAACAAAGTTTATGGTTTGCGGGTCATTGTTTATTGTATAAACCGCTCAGAACGAGCGAAAGAAACCCCGGCCAAAACAAAAAACGATAAACGAAAAATAATTACCTATTTGGACAACTGCAGTATTAGCTAACCGAAAAAGAAAAGGTGCAGCACGGTTAACGAAGAGTTCAAAGATCATCAAAACCATAATTGCCGCCATCCAGGATAAAAAAGGGGAGAATATCATTTCCCTTGATCTGCGAAAGATCAATGAAGCAGTAGCAGATTTCTTTATCATTTGTGAAGCCGGAAATCAGCCACAGATCAGGGCTATTGCAGAGAATGTAGAGCGCCTGGTAAAGGAGAAGTGTGACGAAAACCCTTATCACCATGAAGGGTTTAATACATTACAGTGGGTGCTGATAGATTATGTGAATGTGGTAGTGCATGTAATGCTGACAGAAACCCGTAAATTTTATAAACTGGAAGATATGTGGAGTGATGCGTCGGTGGAAGAACACGACGAATAATGTTAAATGGAACACAAACCACAATATTGTTATTATAATAATTATTAATTAGCAGGAACACAGAGATAAATAATATGTCACAAGAACCATATAATAAAAACGAGAAGAACAATTTGCCCAGGTTTGGTGGTCGTAAGGAAGATGATCCGAATCAGCCTCCTAAAAAGGGCCCTCGGTTCAGTATATACTGGATATATGCTATCATTTTTGCTGTACTGATCGGATTCCAGATATTCGGCGGACCCTTCTCCGCCAATACGGCAAAAACCAACACGCTTGCCTTTAAAAAGATGCTTGTCGAAGGCGACATTGAAAAATACGTCATCGTTGATAACAGGAAAATTGTTAAAAGTTTACCTTAAGAAATCAAGCCTGCCCAAGTACAAAGAACAACTGAGCAAAGGAATAACCGGTAAATACAGCGACGACGGGCCGCATATGTCTTTTAAGATCACCGGCGCAGAAACATTTCAGAAAGAAATGGATGATTTTTTCAAGGCCAATCCTACTGCTGAAGTTTCCTATACAGTAGATCCTGAAAGCGACTGGTTCAGCAAATCCATTTCATTCCTGTTGCCGATCCTTTTGTTTATCGGGCTCTGGATATTACTGATGAGAAAAATGGGTGGCGGTGCCGGCGGTGGCGGCGGGCCCCGGTGGTATATTCAATATTGGCAAATCAAAAGCTACCTTATTTGATAAAGGCACAAAAGTGAATATCACTTTCGCTGATGTAGCAGGACTGGACGAAGCGAAAGTAGAAGTGATGGAGATCGTTGACTTTTTAAAAAGCCCGAAAAAATATACAGCGCTGGGCGGTAAAATTCCGAAAGGAGCATTACTCGTCGGTCCTCCCGGTACCGGTAAAACCTTACTGGCAAAAGCCATGGCGGGTGAAGCGCAGGTGCCTTTCTTCAGCCTTAGCGGTTCTGATTTCGTGGAAATGTTCGTAGGGGTTGGAGCCAGCCGCGTAAGAGATCTTTTCAAACAAGCCAGGGAAAAAGCGCCCTGTATCATATTTATAGATGAAATAGATGCCATCGGCCGTGCGAGAGGAAAGAATGTGATGATGAGCAATGATGAGAGAGAAAGCACATTGAACCAATTGCTCGTGGAGATGGATGGTTTCGGAACAGACGTAGGTATCATAGTGCTGGCAGCCACCAACAGGCCTGATGTACTGGATACAGCCTTGTTAAGACCGGGCCGTTTCGATCGCCAGATAACAATTGATAAGCCAGACCTGGTAGGCCGTGAAGCTATTTTAAAGTGCATCTTAAACCGATCAAGATATCTAAAACACTGGATATTCATAAGCTGGCGGAACAAACTCCGGGGTTTGCCGGAGCAGATATTGCCAACGTATGTAATGAAGCTGCACTGATCGCTGCCCGTAAAGGAAAAGAGGCAGTAGAGATGGAAGACTTCCAGGATGCGGTAGACAGGGTGATCGGGGGATTGGAAAAAAAGAACAAGATCATTTCTCCTGATGAGAAAAAGATCATTGCTTATCATGAAGCCGGCCATGCTGTATGCGGATGGTATCTCGAGCACGCATATCCATTACTGAAAGTCACAATTGTACCAAGAGGTACAGCGGCTTTGGGATATGCTCATACACGCCAAAGGAACAATACCTGTATAACACCGATCAGCTCACAGACCAGATATGTATGACGTTGGGCGGAAGGCCAGCGAAGATATTTTCTTTGGTAAGATCTCCACAGGCGCACAAAATGACCTGCAGCAGATCACCCGTATTGCCTATGCTATGGTTAGTGTATATGGTATGAATGATAAAGTAGGGAATATCAGCTTCTATGATCCGCAGCAGGAAAATACATTCACCAAGCCTTATTCCGAAGAACATCGAGAATGATTGATGACGAGGTAAGAAAGCTGATTGACCAGGCGTATGTAAAAACGAAGAAATTACTTACTGATAAAAGGACAGGATGTAGAAAGACTGGCGGAAGCATTGCTCGAAAAAGAAGTACTGTTCCAGAGTGATGTGGAAGCATTGATAGGAAAGCGCCCGTTTGAAGAAAAGAAAACGTTAGAAGTAGAAGATGGAAAGCCGAGTGAGAACGGAGAGATTTCAGCCGGCGTTCCACCGTATGACAGCGATATTACCAATAAGTCATTGCCATAAATAAGTAAAAAGTCAAAAATTAAAATTTAAAACAGATCATCTGCAAACTCAATTTTTGACTTTTAGCTTTTGATTTTTAACTTTCAATCATGAACGTTTCAGCTTCAAAGAAAATATTTTAAAAAAAATACGGAAGGCGTTGAGTCAATCAACGCCTCTTCCTTTTCCAAAAAGCGAAGGAACAGAATCTGTTTTTTTGCCGTTGCAGCAGGAGATGGCGGTTGAGTTTGCAGAACAATTCTCTAAACTGCAGGGAAGATTTGTTTTTTGCATTAATGAACAGGAAACTGGCGTTTCAGCTCACCAGTCTTATCAAAAAACAGGATTGGACTAAGGTGTATTGTGTAGAAGATAAACTGATAAGCCCTTTTGCGGGCAATTGGCTGACCGCCTGGTAAAAACCGGCCTGGCCGATTGTGATGTATCCATTACAGGATGTGAATACCTGGTGGCCAGAACGGGTACGATGGTACTGAGTGCAGCGCAGGAAAGCGGGGGAGAACGGTAAGCGTATATGCCCCTATCCATATTTGTATTGCTTACACCAGCCAGATGGTCTATGATCTGAAAGACGCCCTGCAGGGAGTAAAAGACAAATATGGTGACAAGCTGCCTTCTCTTATCAGCTTTGCTACCGGCCCCAGCCGTACGGCGGATATTGAAAAAACGCTGGTAGTAGGGGTACACGGGCCCAAGGAAGTGTATTTGTTCCTGGTCGAATCGTAGATTTTTTCTCGATAGAATAGCATTGTAATCTGAAATATTATCAGGATCTTTTATTATCACCGCTATGGATAGAAGGGGTTTTTTAAACCAGGTCTGGAAAAACAGCATTAGACCAATACTTATTATTACGATAGTAGTATGTATTGCGGCAATTGTGCTGAATGATGATGCTTCAAAGCTTCCAAACTTTACTAATACACCGGGTGAAGGATTAACTGGACAGCAATAGGTCAGCTTCTTATTTCCATTATTACGAACAACTGGCAAATAATACTGCTTGCTTTTTCGCCCTTTTTACTTTTCTGGTTCTTAAGAAAAATCATTCCTTCCGGCATCACCCGTTATTGAAAAAATAAATACACTTGTTTTATATGTCTTGTATGCAGGATTTCTTGCTGGTTCGGTTACAAGTGCTATCAAAACAAACAATATGAAAAATAATCCTGGTGGCTGTTATTTTAGTGGTCAGCATAGTAAGATCATATCTCCGGGAAAAGACAAAACACCCGCTGCAAAAGAGTCTTAGATAGTTTATCTTTATATAATGAAAATCCCGGCTCATATCACTTATTTGTTTACGGCTCATTGCGCAGTGGTTTTCAAAGCCCGGCCTATGAATATATCAGCCGTTTCTTTACACTGATCGGAGAAGCTAAAGTGAGAGGAAAGCTTTTCGATATGGGCAGTTACCCGCGGCTGTTCCGGCTGTTGAGGATGGTTTCATTGCAGGTGAATTATACATTATAAAAGACGAGTCCGAATTTTCATGGGCCTTTGGCCAGCTGGATGACTATGAAGGCGTGAATGTAGAATCGGATGAAGTACAACTGTACCGCAGGGAACTTTCAGAAGTAATGACCGGTGATGAAAAAGTTACTGCATGGATGTACTGGTACAACAGGGATGTAAGCGGTAAGCCCGAGATCACTTCCGGAGATATCATTGAATATATTAAAAGCAAATAACCCGTCGGATTCCCCATTCAACTGTGTCAAAAAAAATCTACTTCCTTTCTGATTTCCATCTCGGTGCACCTGATCATGCATCAAGTCTTCAACGGGAAAAGATAATTGTTCAGTTCCTCGATGAGATAAAGAATGATGCCGCAGAGATATTCCTGGTAGGAGATATGTTTGATTTCTGGTATGAATACAGGAAAGTAGTGCCCAAAGGTTTTGTACGGTTACTGGGAAAGCTGGGAGAATTATCCGATGCGGTATTCCCATGCACTTTTTTGTAGGCAATCATGATATGTGGATGAAAGACTATTTCCAGCAGGAACTGAATATTCCTGTTTACTTTCATCCAAAGGAGTTTGAAAGAAGCGGCAAGAGATTCCTGGTAGGGCATGGAGACGGCCTGGGTCCGGGTGTGACCATGGATATAACGGTAAAGAAGATATTCCGTAACCCGGTTTGCCAATGGCTTTTCGCCTGTTACCGCCCATGGCAGGCATGGGTTTAGCTAATTACCTGAGCCGCAGAAGCCGTGTAAAGACAGGTTCATCTGAAGAGGTTTTTCTCGGAGAAGACAAAGAATGGCTTATTACTTACTGCAAAGAAGTGCTGCAGAAAGAAAATTTTGATTTTTTTGTCTTTGGGCATAGACACCTGGCCATAGATTTTCGTCTGAATAATGGCAGCCGGTATATCAACCTGGGTGACTGGATACGTATTATACCTACGCTGTGTTTGATGAAGGATCGTTGACACTGAAAATCATTTAAAGGCAATGATGATAAAATTATCCGCACTGGTGAATAAAAAGCTGAACATATTACTACTGTTTTTATTACTGGCAGGCATTGCAAAGGCCCAGGCGGATACATCGTTCAAATTGGTTAAGACCATCAAAGGCGATATCGTTGCCTTTACCATAGACAACCTGGATAATATATACCTGCTCAGCAGTACCAACCAGGTAAAAAAGCTGAATGCAAATGGCGATTCCATAGCGATCTTTAACGATGTAAAGAAATTCGGGCAGGCAACGCTTATTGATGTGTCCAACCCCGCTGAAGGTGCTGTTGTACTACAAAGATTTTGCGACCATTGTTGTACTGGATCGCTTCCTGAATATCCGCAATACTATAGACCTGCGTAAACAGATATTCTCCAGGCAAGGGCCATTGGTCAGTCCTATGATAATAAGATATGGATCTATGATGAACTGGAAAGCAAACTAAAGAAGATAGATGAGGATGGAACGATGTTATCCGAAACACCCGATTTCCGGCAGCTATTTGGCTCAGCACCCATGCCTCAGAAAATATTTGACCAGGATCAGTATGTTTACCTCTATGATTCTGCCCAATCCGTTTTGTTTTTGATTATTACGGAGCGCTGAAAAATAAGATACTCATCGGCGGCTGGCAAAATTTTAAAGTAGCTGGTAAATATATATTTGGCTCAAAGGGTAATTCATTATACCGCTACGATATCAAAACCTTTCGCCTGGATGAATGGAAGATGCCTGCTGAAATAGCCAGGGCGGAAGCATTTAATTTTACCACCACCCGTTTATACGCTTTACGAAAAGACCGCCTTGAGATCTTCGACTTTCACTGATGGATATTCCACCCGGAAAACCGCAGAGCAAAAGAGAAACACAGCAGAACACATTAAAACCGGCAACATTTCTATGGTCTTTGTATGCGGTGATATTGGTAGCCCCTGTTTTGAATTTTGGTAAAGGATTTAAAAAACCGGGTACTGACCTAATACCGCGATTGCTGGAAACAATAAAGTAATCGGTATTTTTGCTGTTTAAATGGCTTTGTTGCATGAATGATTTTCTTGAAACGATATGGTTGGGTAATCCCATAAAAAAATACCTCATTGTTTAGCCGTCATTTTTTTTGTTCTCATTTTCAAACGATATATCTCCCGGTATGTTGCGGCCTGTTATTTCAATTGGTGAACAGGGTATGGAAAGATCTTGATAAAAAATCTTTCACTGTACTTGTCGTCAAGCCCCTGGGCATGTTCCTGCTGGTATTGGTTTCCATCATTGCATTGCATAAGCTCCGTTTTCCCGATGAACTGAGCGAAGAACTATATGGATACAGCATAAAAGACATTATACATTGTATCGGCACGATCATACTCATCATTTCATTCATTCGCCTGGTACTGCGGGTCATTCATTTTATTTCACTTATTCTTGAGCGCCGGGCAGACCTTACACCCGACCAGACAGATAACCAGCTGGTCGTTTTCTTCAGGGATTTTTTTAAGGTCATTATTGCTATCATCGGCATATTGATGATATTAAAATTTGCCTTTCATTTCGATGTCAGCAATGTACTCACCGGCTGAGCATTATTGGGCGCCGCTATCGCCCTCGCCCTGCGGGAAAGCCTGGAAAACCTGATCGCTTCCTTATTATATTTTTTGATAAGCCTTTTACATTGGGCGACCTGGTAAAAGTGCAGAATATAACAGGCAATGTAGAAAAGATAGGATTAAGAAGTACCAGGATCAGGACCGATCAGAAAACATACGTTACGGTTCCTAATAACAGATGGTGGATAGCATCCTCGATAACCTGACACTGCGTACCCAATTAAAAGGGGGAACTTCGTTTGCAGATCGGTTTGTCTGCTTCTGCTGAGGAGTTAGAGAA
This sequence comes from Bacteroidota bacterium, assembly GCA_037200265.1. GTDB lineage: Bacteria > Bacteroidota > Bacteroidia > Chitinophagales > Chitinophagaceae > VBAT01. The sequence continues at coordinate 58,013 of JBBCIL010000016.1, read as the reverse complement.
ATTAATAAACGGCATTAAAAAAATACTGGAGCATAAGACTATTGAAAGCTCAACGGTAGCGATGAGCGATATCGCTGTGAATGCATTTCTCGTCAATGCCGATTATTTTACCGGCCGCTCACACACCGCGAATACCTGGCAGTGAAACAGGAAATAAACCTGCAGGTATTAAGACTTATGGAAGAATTGAAAATGGAGATCGCAGGGGCCAGTACAGAAATCCGGATCGCCAAACCGGCTACCGGGGAACAGCATTTATCGAGTTGATGATCTCCGCCAGTTCTTTATCAAACACGCCCTCTTTACCATACTCTATCACACGACCCACTTCTTTTCCTTTTTTCATCACGATGATAGTAGGTACATTAGTAATGTTCATCGCTTCTGACAGGTAGCCCAGTGTTTTTTTGCTGCGGGTCTGTTCCGATCAGCGACACTTTATCTTTGGCAAAACCCGCAGCGTCCAGCAGGTTGAACAGTTTGGGTATGATGAAATGAGAATCTTCGCACCATGTTCCCATAAAGGCAATAATTTGTAACGAGTCGCTATGTTTTTTCAGCCCGGCTACGGCTGCTGCATTCGGTGAATAGGCTTTAAAATTGACAGCATACCATTGGTTATAAAAAGAACTGTCTTTTTCCAGTATTTCCCTTGAAATGATGCCTTTAAAAATTCTGCCTCCATCTTTGTCAGGCAGCACTTCATACTGGTTTTGAGCAACGACACTGGTAGTAGCCTGAAAGAATAGCCAGGGAGATAATTAAAAATTTCTTCATACTGTTAAAGTAAAGGGGCTAGAAAATAAAGGCAAGCTGTCAGAAGATGCAACAATGGTTGTTAAGTTGCATTAGAAAAGAAACATCAGAGCGTGGCTTTTAGTTCGAGGAAAAAGCCTTTTATTCTTTCCAGTGACTGGATCATTCCGAATTTTTCTTCAGCGTTCTTATTCTTTTTAAGATAATCTTTAGCGCCTTCGATCGTGAACTTGCGGCGGCGGAGAAGATCATAGATCATGACAAGGTTCTTAACATCCACCGGGCGGAAAAAACGGTTCGCCTTTGCGGTTCTTTCTTGGTTGCAGATATCAAACTCTGTTTCCAGTAGCGTATCAGCGATTGATTTTCGCGGAACATGATCGCTACTTCACCGATAGAATAATATTGTTTTTTAAAAAGCTCCTCATCATTGGGAACATTGATAAGATCGAAGCCAGGCCTGCATCTTTTAATGAACGGCGGCCTCTTGTAGAACCTTGTTTTTTAGCAATGGGAGCAACCGGAGAGACAGATTCTAACTTTTCCTTTTTTTCAGCAACAGGTGCTGCTGTAGCAACAGACACCGGTGAAGAAACTACTGCTTCTTCTGTTGTATGAATTCAAAAGTGATTTGTGTCAGGTCTTTGCTCATAACTAATTATATCAAAGATAAGGATGATGTGAACAGCGGCGCAATAGCCGTGCCAATGTGTGGAAAAGTAAATCCGAAGTGGTGAGTAGCGAATGGTGAGTCGGTTAGCTTCCTTCCCGACTTTCCCTTTAATCTAAACTTTGATTCGAAGACGCTGCCTGTTTCAGCAAACGATCGAATTGATCCGGTGTAAGGTCGTTGTAGAAGAAGTAAACAGGATCTATTTCTGGTTGTATTTATGTACTTCGTAATGGCAATGTGGCCGGTGGATTTACCTGTGCTGCCTACCCAGCCGATCACTTCACCACGTTTTATTGCCTGGCCCGGTCTTGATTTTACTCTCACCATATGGCCATATAATGTTTCATAGCCGTATCCGTGTGTGATCACCACATGATTGCCGTATCCATTGCCCGTATTGCCGGATACTTTTACCGTGCCGTCGGCTGTAGCATAGATCGGGGTGCCCTGCGGCGCTGCAAAATCAAGCCCGGCATGCATCTTTACTGTTTTATAAATGGGGTCAATACGATGACCAAACCCTGAGGCGATCCGGTTAAGGTCTTTGTTGCTCACCGGCTGAATGGCGGGCGTATGCGCTAAAAGCTGTTCCTTATTATTGAGCAGTTTGTCTAATTCAGTATAAGAGGTCTTTTGCACCCTGATCCGGCTGCCGAGGTTGCCAAGGGTACTCACGATAGACGTTACCAGTTCTTTATCCTTCATTTTTTCTATGCTCTCTATTTCGATCTGTTCTTCCAGGTCCTTTGCCCGCGCACTGTCGGGGATAGGATTGGCTTCGAAAATAGAGCGATAACATTGTTGTCCCTTTTTTCCAGCTCAGACATCTGCTGCTCCATATCCTCTACTTTATTCTCCAGGTTGTGATAATTGTCTCTCAGCAATTCATTCTGGATATCCAGCGCGCGTTCATTAGGTGAGCCTACAAAGCGGAAAGCGACGAAGGAAATGAACATGGCTGTAACAAAAGCGGCAGCCAGGAACGCGAATATGCGCAGGATCTTTACCCGAAGCGGGGTTTCAGCTTTTCGTAGCGAAGCGTATTGGTGTTATAATAATATTTGATCTTTTTCATAACCCAAATCCCTGCGGGGACATTGGTGAGGATGTTGCGATTGTGGCCCGTGGGGTCAGGGTGATTGTGGCCCGTGGGGTCAGGGTGAGGCAAACATTCTAATCATTACCTTTGCCGACCATTACAGGGTTGACAAATATAAGTTCTAAAACAGCAAAAATCAACCCATTTATAGGGTCTAATATGATGAATAGCGCAGATATACGCAGCAGGTTTCTGGATTTTTTCCATTCAAAGGGTCACCAGATCGTGCCATCCGCACCGATCGTGGTAAAGAACGACCCTACCCTCATGTTCACCAATGCAGGGATGAACCAGTTCAAAGATTATTTTCTTGGAAATAAAAAGGCCACTGCTGCAAGAGTGGCGGACACGCAAAAATGCCTGCGGGTAAGCGGTAAGCACAACGACCTGGAAGAAGTGGGAGTAGATACTTATCATCATACCATGTTCGAAATGCTGGGCAACTGGAAGTGGGAGTAGATACTTATCATCATACCATGTTCGAAATGCTGGGCAACTGGAGTTTTGGCGATTACTTCAAGAAAGAAGCCATTGCCTGGAGCTGGGAACTGCTGACAGAAGTGTATGGCCTGGAGAAAGACAGGTTATATGTTACCATTTTTGAAGGGGATGCAAAAGAAGGGTTACCCAAAGATGAAGAGGCGTACGAAGAATGGAAGAAAGTAATTGCAGCAGACAGGATACTGCTGGGCAATAAGAAAGACAATTTCTGGGAAATGGGCGATACCGGCCCCTGCGGACCCTGTACAGAGATACATGTGGATTGCCGTACGGCGGAAGAAAGAAAAGCGGTAGATGGAAAAGCACTGGTGAATAACGATCACCCGCAGGTGATAGAGATATGGAACAATGTATTCATCCAGTTTAACCGGTTAAAGGATGGAAGTCTTGGACCGTTGCCGGCAAAGCATGTGGATACGGGAATGGGATTGGAAAGACTGGTGAGGGTACTGCAAAAAAAGACTTCGAATTATGATACAGATATTTTTACCCGGTACGATTGGGGGAGACTGAAAAAATAACGGGTAAGAAATATGATTACAGCGATAGCAAACAAGCTATTGCTTTCCGTGTTATTGCCGATCATATAAGAGCTATCTGTTTTACGATCGCAGACGGACAGTTGCCCTCTAATACAGGAGCCGGCTATGTAATAAGAAGAATCCTGCGCCGTGCTGTTCGTTATTATTATTCTTACCTGGATTATAAACAACCATTATTGAATCAACTGGTGCCTGTATTGGCTAAACAATTTGAGCATGTATTTCCGGAATTGCAGAAACAGGTAGATTTTGTAAGTAAGGTGGTAAAGGAAGAGGAAGATGCTTTTTTGAGAACATTGGACAAAGGATTAAAAAAAGTAGATGACCTGGTTGCCACGGGAACAATATCAGCGAAAGATTCTTTTGAACTTTATGATACATACGGATTTCCTTTTGACCTCACCCAATTGATAGCAACTGAGAATAAACTGGAAGTAGATGAGGAAGGATTCAAAGCCGAAATGCAGCAACAAAAAGACCCGCTCCCGTTCCGCCACAGTTGTTGATACAGAAGATTGGGTTGTTTTAAAAGAGGGGTCAAACAAATTTGTCGGCTATGATTCGTTAGAAACAAATGCGGAGGTTTTAAAATACCGCAAAGTAAAAGCCAAAGGCAAAGAAGCTTTTCAATTTGTGCTGGACAAAACTCCGTTCTATGCAGAAAAGTGGCGGACAAACAGGCGATACCGGTGTATTGATATTCGGAGATGAAACGATCACTGTAACAGATACCAAAAAAGATAATGACCTCATTATTCATTTTGTTGAAAAACTGCCCTGGCAGGTCAACGGAACTGTTGTAGCCCAAAGCAGATGCCGGAAGAAGAAAGAATATCGCCCTGCACCATTCCGCTACGCATCTTCTTCATGCTGCATTGAGAAATGTGTTAGGCAATCATGTAGCGCAAAAAGGTTCATTGGTCAATGAAGAACATCTTCGTTTTGATTTTTCTCATTTCGCAAAAATGACGGAAGAAGAGATCAGCAGGGTAGAATCTCTGGTGAATGAAAAGATAAGGGAGAATATACCCGTTGTTATCAATCAAATGCCAAAAAAGAAGCACTCAAATTGGGCGCTATGGCTTTATTTGGTGAAAAATACGGCGATGTGGTAAGAGTAGTGGTCATTGATCCAAACTATTCCGTAGAGCTTTGCGGCGGTACGCATGTGGGCGCTACCGGTGAGTTAGGAATATTTAAGATCACCAGCGAATCGGCTGTCGCTGCCGGCGTTCGGAGAGTAGAAGCTATTTGTGGTAAACAGGCGGAGGATTATATCAATGAGCAGTTTTCCTTTGCTTCGTTCTGTTCGTGAATCGTTGAAGAATCCAAAAGATTTTCAAAAAGCAGTGGAGAACCTGCTGGAAGAGAATAATGATCTCAAAAAGAAATTAGATCATGCGGAGAACAGAATGCTGGTAGGTGTGCGTAATGAATTATTGCAGAAAGATGAGATCGTCAATGGGGTGAACTTTATTGGCGATATAGTAGAAGTAGGCAATGCCGATGCATTAAAAAAAACTGTGTTTTGATCTGAAGAATCATTTGCGTGATCATGTCGCTGTATTATGCGCCAATATAGGAGGCAAGCCTTTTGTGGCTGTCAGCATTGCTGATACAGTAGTCGCTGCCAGGAACCTGGATGCAGGAAAGATCATCAAAGAACATGTAGCGCCATTGATCAAAGGTGGTGGTGGCGGACAAAAGAATTTAGCGACGGCAGGAGGACAGGATGCCGGTAATCTTATGAAAGTAATAGAAAGTGTAAAGGCACTTCTTCAAGAAAAATAAAATCCTCTCGGGGGTTTGGGTTCTTTGCTTCTTTCTTTTTTCTTTGGCCAGGGCCGGTATCGTGTTTTCTATATAAACCCATACGCAAACGGCTATTGCTATAACGCAAATAACTATAGCAATTATAGCTAAAAAATTGACCATGCAGGTGGGTGGTGGTGATTGCTTGTGTACATCAAAAATGCACATTTATTTCCTATTCCCAATGAATGGAGGCTTAGTAAAATTACTATCTGAACGATATTATTTTTAGTATGAATGTTGTGATAGAAACCAATCGTTTATTGTTACGGACATTTACGATTAATGACGCCGGATTGATATATGAATTGAATAAAAACCCCTGAAGTAACCCGTTATACGCATGATCCGGTTGCTGGTATGGAGCAAGCTGCGCAACTGCTTGAAAAAACAATCCTTCCACAATATGCATTATATGATCATGGGCGCTGGGCGGTGCATATAAAACAGGGTCTTGCATTCATTGGCTGGTGCGGTTTAAAGTACAGGCCCGAAAGAAATGAAGTGGATCTGGGCTATCGTTTTGACCCTTCTTCCTGGGGAAAAGGGTATGCTACCGAGGCAGCTTTTGCCAGCATCGGCTATGGTTTCAAAAACCTGGGCCTTGCCAGGATCGTTGAGCAGGGCTGAGCCGGCAAACATAGGATCATGGCGGGTTTTAGAGAAATGCGGGATGCGGTATATTGGGGATGAATTTGTTGATGAGCATACGGCCAGAACCTATGAACTGCTTAACCCCGCTTATCCATTGAAAAAGCCTTTTACATATTTCAGGTATTTAACATTTCCGAAACATTTCGTATTTAGAAAAATGTCATTATATTTGAACTACGAAAAAACAACGTAGATAATTATAAAAATTAAAAACAGTATGAAACAAGCACTCAGAAAACCTTTGCTCATTATCCTTGGAGCATGTGTTGTTGTCGCCAATGGTATTGTTGGCACAACCGGGAGATAAGGAAAAAAACAAAGGATAAAGAAAAAAAGGACAGTGAAGTGATCACTATTATCCGCAAAGGCCGGTGAAGATGAAAAAGTAGTAGTGGAAGTGAATGGCGATAAAGTAACGGTGAATGGCAAGCCTATTGAAGAATACAAGGGTGAAAAATATAACGGTGAACCGTACTAAAGTGAGAGACACATGGAGCGGCTACGGTGCTATGAACCAGAACTGGAATATGTCCGGTGATAATTTTTAAAATGTTTAGTATAGATTCTAACAGGGCTATGCTGGGTGTGACTACAGAAAATAATGATAAAGGAGCAGAGATAAGGGATATCACAAAAGAAAGCGGCGCTTCTAAAGCAGGATTAAAAGAAGGAGATGTCATCACTAAGATAGATGACAAGAAAATAGAAACACCTGATGATCTTTCCAAAGTTATTAAAGCGCATAAGGCAGGTGAAAAAATCAGCATCACTTACCTGAGAGATGATAAAGAACAGAAAGCAACGGCAGAACTGGGTAAATGGAAAGGCAGCAGTATTTTCACTGTTCCCGGCCAGTATAATATAGATATGGGGAATTTTGACATGAGCACGGTTATGCCAAAGATCCAGTCTGTTCCGCGCGCAAACGCAAAGGTCAGGGGTTATGTTGACAGCTGGGGCTATTCAGGCGGCGCTCCCAAACTTGGATTATCTGTACAGGATACCGACGATGGTAAAGGCGTAAAAGTTATCGAAGTGGATGATGAAAGTAATGCCGCTAAAGCAGGCGTTAAAAATGATGATGTGATCACAGAAGTGGAAGGTAAAGCTACCAACAGTGCTGATGAGATCGCTAAGGTCATCAAAAGAGAGCAAGGATAAAAATTCTGTAATGGTAAAATTATTGCGTGGTGGAAAAACACATAATATAGAAGTGAAGATCCCCCGTAAGCTTAAAACCGCAGATCTTTAATACATATATCTCGTGTGCATTTTAGTCCCCTTCCCGGGCAGGAAGGGGTTTTTTATTTTAGAGCATAGCTCATTGTTGTAAGGGGTTAAACCGTTAAAGTTCTTAAAAACAGGAGCTTGTTTATTGAATTGAAACCATTTGTTACCAGAACCCTTAACGGCTTAAACCTTTAAACCCCTTAAACTTTCTACCCATTTGGGCGTATTTTTGCCAGCCTGAAACATGCACGAGGTAAATTCATACGAAATAGTCATTGGGCTGGAGGTACACGCACAACTGCTGACGAAAAGCAAACTATTCTGTGGTGACAGTATCGCTTTTGGTGCAGAGCCGAATACCCATGTAAGCCCCATTACGCTGGCGCATCCCGGTACTTTGCTCCAAAATGAACAAGAAAGCTATCGAACTGGCTATAAAAATGGGGCTGGCCTGTCACTGTGAGATAGAACGGCACAATTATTTTGCCCGCAAGAATTACTTCTATCCTGATCTGCCCAAAGGTTACCAGGTATCCCAACACACGACGCCGATATGCAAAGGAGGTTATGTAAAGATCAGGACCGGCGAAGGCGAAAGGCAGGTACGGCTCAACCGGTATCCATATGGAAGAAGATGCCGGTAAGAGCCTGCATGATGTGGACGCAGATAATACCAGTATTGATTATAACCGGGCCGGTACCCCGCTGATCGAAATCGTAACGGAACCTGATATCAGGAGCGCTGATGAAGCTTTTGCTTATGTGAGCGAGATAAGAAAACTGGTACGTTATTTAGAAATATGTGATGGTAACATGGAAGAAGGGAAGCCTGCGTTTGTGATGCGAATGTTTCTGTTCGTAAGAAAGGGGAAACAAAACTGGGTACCAAAGTAGAAGTAAAGAATCTTAATTCTATCAGGAATGTAAAGCGGGCTATCGAATTTGAAGCAAAGCGGTTGATTGACCTGCTGGAAAAAGGCGAAACTGTCATACAGCAGACAAGAAGTTACGATGCAGACAAGGACATTACATTTGCTAGGACCTGCCGCTTCCGCCCTGTATGGTATACGAGTGGTCAGTATGGAGTCATTCTTATTACTACTAAAAAAGGCGCTAAAGGAGCAAAGAAAGTCAGTGTGCAACTCAATTCGGCTTTTTTCGTTTGAGAAAGCCGGCAATTTCATTCCGCTTCAGAATTTATATGGAGGAGGTTCCAGCCAAACATGGCGCACACTTGGCAACGGCGACAAATACGTAGATATGAGCGTAGATGAAAGCTGGGGACCCAAAATGGATGGTACTCCTGTACGCCAGGTATTCAGCTTTTATCCTCTCGATCCGGATACAATCAACTGACGCCATTCGTAGCGCACCCGAGTAATGTAGAAGATTTTTTTAAAACGGGATCTACCATCAATAACGGGATAACTGTATCCGGCGGTAGTGACAATTCCACATTCCGGTTGAGCTTTAACGATACAAGAGTGGAGGGAGTAGAACCCAATACCTGGCTGAGAAGAAATAATATCGGCTTAAGCGCCGGGCTCGAGCTTACCAAAAAACTGAGTGTGCTGGCGAATATTAATTATGCGACCAATAAAGCACAACGCCCTACACAGGGTTCTGAATATGGCGCCAGGTATATGGTACAATGGTTTCAGCGAAACGTGGATATGGACCGGCTGAAAGATTACCAGTACAGCGATGGCACCTTCCTTAACTGGAATCTGAACAGGCCGACAGCTGCCGGTGTAATGAGCAGTTTCAAACCATTGTATTGGGACAATCCTTTTTTTGATTCTCACGAAAACCTGAGCAACGACGACAGGGATCGCTTTTTTGGTGATATCGGTCTTACTTATGAGCTGATGCCCGGTTTAAAGTTCAGTGGTTTCCTGCGGGGGTGATATGTTTACGCAGAATATTGAAGAACGTACTGCTTTTGGCGGCAGAAGAATTCCTGCTTACTACATTGGCAAATACCAGAACAGGGAATTGAATTATGAATTTTTTAGGACAGTACACAAAGAACTGGGGTGAATTTTCATTGAATGCCAACATCGGCGCCAACCTGTACAAAAGGAGATATAATTACCTGTACCAGGCAACGGTAGGTGGTTTATCAGCGCCCGGATTTTTTAATATCGGCGCATCTATAGACCGCCCGGTCAATACTTCTTATTTATTGCGCAAAGAAATCCGTAGCCTGTATGGAACGGCATCAGTAGGATATAAAGAAACGTATTTCATTGATGTTACTTTGCGCAACGATAATACGTCTACATTACCGAAAGAAAACAACTCGTATTGGTATCCATCCATTTCAGGAAGTTTTGTGTTTAGTGAACTGATAGACTGGAATCCTTTATCTTTTGGTAAATTACGATTGAGCTATGCAAAAGCAGGATCGGATCTTAATCCTTACCAGACTTCCTTCTCGTATAGCTTAGGAACTATTTATGCAGGACCGCCTGCGGTAATACATTATCAGTTCCTGATAATTTGGCCAATCCTACTATACAACCTTCTTTCTCTAATTCGTATGAAGCGGGTATAGAACTCAGGTTTCTTAAGAACAGGGTGGCGCAGATATCACTTATTATTCCCAGAAGAATAAGAAACAGATACTCCCTCTTTTTGTGTCAGGCGCCAGCGGTTATGAATCAACCACTATTAATGCAGGCCTGATCCAGAACAAAGGGTTTGAACTTACGCTGACAGGTACGCCTGTACAAACAAAGAACTTTACCTGGAACTCGACCTTTAATATAAGCCGCAATAAGAATTCGCTGGTCGAATTGTATCCCGGTATCAATACACTGAATTATGGCTCCACTACTTATTCAAGCGTTACCACTTACCTCAATTCTTATGTAGGTAAACCGTTTGGCAGTCTTGTAGGTCCGGCGTACAAACGTGATTCGGCTACAGGTAAAATGTTATTGGGAACGAACAACCTTCCGTTATTTACCGAATCTGTTTATGATTTCGGTACAGTGCTTCCTGACTTTACCGGTGGTTTTCAGAACTCATTCAAGCTTTGGAAGTTTGAACTGGCAGCGATGATTGATTTCCAGTTTGGCGGACAGTTCTTCAGCCGCTCCAAGATGCTGGCGGTAAGAACAGGACAGGATGCTTCTACCGTAGTATTAAATGACAAAGGAAATAATATCCGCGAAACGGTTGCCAACGGCGGCGGCGTGAGGATAGATGGAATTTCAGATGCAACCAAGCAACCGGTTACAGCCTATGTAGATGCACAGACCTATTTCGGTACGGTAGCCAGAAGGATTTATGAAGACTGGGTATTCGATGCTTCTTATATCAAATTAAGAGAAATAAGACTTGGTTATACATTTGATAAAAACACTATCAGCAAACTTCCTTTCAAAGGGATCACATTAGCCCTGATAGCCAGGAACCCTGCTATGATCTGGCAAAAAGCGCCGAAAGGATTGGATCCTTCCGAACTGTCAACCGGTTCGCAGTCTATCAGCTGGTACGAATCGGGCCAGAGTAATACCGTTCGTTCTTATGGTGTAAGCTTAAATGTAAACTTCTAAAAAAAACAGTATGAGAAAGATATTTTATATAGCACTTGCATGCATCGGGGCGATGGGATGTAACAAATTCGATTCGGATATCAATATATCCCCAAACGATCCCAGCGTTGCTTCCGGGATGCAACTGATCGCTAATGCCGAGGTTTTTTTACCGGGACTGAGCAGTTCTCCTTCGGGTGAATTTGCTGCGCAATATTTATCGGAAACACAATACCCGACAGCTTCTCTGTATCCTGAAGGGGGTACGAGTTTTTATGGATTGTATTATGGTCCGCTGATCAACCTGCAAAAAGTACTCAATTCAAGTTCATTGAATACACTCGATGGTCCTTATAATAACCAGATAGCTGTCGCCAAGATCTTAAAAGCCTATTTTTTCTGGCATATTACAGACAGGTGGGGAGATGTACCATATACCGAAGCGCTGAAAGGAGTAGAGAATTTTACACCTGCGTATGATAAACAGGAAGTGATCTATGACAGTCTTTTCAAATTGCTTTCGGAAGCCAATGCCATGATCGTTACGGGCAATATTTCCGGGGATATTATTTACAACGGTGATATGGTCAAATGGAAAAAACTGGGGAATACCATTCGTCTTTTAATGGCGCTTCGTTTATCCAAAGTAAATGCGGCCAAAGGAAATGCAGAGTTCAATACAGCACTCACGCAGGGCATCATGACAGCCAATGCAGATAACCTTGTGTACAAACACCTGCTCGATGCCAATAACCAAAGCTATTGGTACGGTGAAGTAAAAGGCAAAAGCCGCGAATGGTGGGCTGTCAGCGAACTGCTCATGAATAAACTGAAACCGGTCAACGATCCCCGGTTACCCAGTTATGCAACACCGACTAAAACCGGGGGTCTGTATAACGGTTTGCCATTCGGAACCGTTACCGGCATGCCTAATACCACCAACTTTTCTTTATTCGATACGACAGTATGGGCGCAGAATGCCCAGATACATTTGGTCACGTATGCCCAGGCCTTGTTTGCCAAAGCCGAAGCCGCCAAACTGGGATGGATAGCTGGTGCAGATGTTGAAGCAAAAGCCAATTATGACCTGGCGATCGAACAATCAGTAAGACAATGGAACAACAATAACATAAACGGGCTTTCTGCCATGATGGCTTTCCCGGAGATAACCTATGCGCCGGCTACGGCTTTTGAACAGATCGCTACCCAACGCTGGGTGCATTTGTTTATGCATGGTTATGAAGGGTGGGCAGAATGGAGAAGAACAGGATATCCTGCACTGACGCCACCTGTTGGGGATGCAACGCGCCCAATACCAAGAAGGAATTCATATCCTGCCAACGAGCAGTTTAATAACACGATCAATTACCAGGAAGCTGTGCAGAGACAGTTTGCCGGCACCGATAATATTTCAGGAAGAGTATGGTGGGACAAACCATAGCAATCATAGCAGCAGTTAGGAAAGCCGTGTAGCAGAAATGTTACGCGGCTTATTTTTTATACCGGTTTAAATAAATATTTCCCACAAAGAGATTTAACCGATTTTGTAAGTGCTTTGTGCTCTTTGTGGGAAAAATAAATCACTGCCTGTATCATCTTTTACTTTGAAAAAAGTCTTTCATCAGCATGGCGCATTCATCTTTCAGCACACCCCGTATCAATTCTGTTTTTGGATGAAAGGGCCAGCTTGGTTCCCCGTTGTTTTTTTATAACCATTTTTTTCATCATCCGCCCCGTATACAACTTTACCGATCTTGCTCCAGTACAAACCACCCGCACACATTAAACAGGGTTCTACCGTTACATACAGAGATGCTTCGGTGAGATACTTACTGCCTAAATGATTAAAAGCGGATGTAAGGGCTATCATTTCGGCATGAGCGGTGGGGTCGTTCAGTTTTTCAGTCATATTATAACCCCGGGCGATTACCTTTTCATTCAGCACTACGAGGGCGCCGACCGGCACTTCGTCTTCGTCAAAAGCACGCCTTGCTTCTTTCAACGCCAGCATCATATAGTACTCGTCCGTCATGGTATGCCGAAATTACGGAAGCTGCGTAAAATTTCGCCTGCAAACACCTGTTATATCAGCATTTACAGGGTGGCCGGCAGGAAATAAAAAATCAATATTCTTTCCTCCAAAATCCCCCTATTCCCTTACTTTTGCGCAATTTGTTTTTCCATAAGAGCTGGTATCCCACTAAGGCACAAAGAACACTGAGAAATATGTTTTCTGACACTGCAAGGCTTTGTGATCCCGGTGGCTTTGTGGGCAAAACCCTGCTTTTGTAACAACCTCATATTTAAAACAGAAGATGCCAAAAGACAATTCCATTACCTCCGTGCTGATCATCGGTTCCGGCCCTATTATTATCGGCCAGGCCTGCGAATTCGATTATTCAGGTACCCAGGCAGCCAGGAGTTTGCGTGAAGAAGGCGTAAAGGTCATTCTTATCAACAGCAATCCGGCTACTATCATGACCGACCCCATGATGGCGGATAAAGTATATCTCTTACCCCTTACAGTGGAAAGTATTGAACAGATACTGGAAGAGAACCAGGTATGCCGTACTCCCGACAATGGGCGGACAAACAGCATTGAACCTCGCCAAAGAAGCAGAAGACCTTGGTACCTGGCAGAAATATAACGTGAGGCTGATCGGCGTTGATATCAAAGCCATTGATAAAGCAGAGGACAGGGGAAAAATTCCGCCAGTGGATGATACGATTGGGAGTACCTGTTGCCACTGCCAAAACAGCTAACTCATTCCTCGAAGGAAAAGAATTTGCGCAGGACATAGGATTTCCCCTGGTTATCCGCCCCTCTTTTACATTGGGTGGTACCGGTGGTGGATTTGTACACGATAAAACTGAACTGGATGAAGCATTGAACCGCGGACTCGAAGCGTCACCCATACATGAGGTACTGGTGGAAAAAGCGGTATTAGGCTGGAAAGAATTTGAGCTCGAACTTTTGCGTGATGCGAATGACAATGTATGTATCATTTGCAGTGTGGAAAATTTTGACCCGATGGGTGTGCATACCGGCGATTCTATTACGGTAGCGCCTGCGATGACACTGAGTGATACCGCCATGCAGCTGATGCGCAACACCGCTATCATGATGATGCGTGACCTGGGAAATTTTGCGGCGGTTGTAACGTACAGTTCGCATTGAACCCGGATACGGAAGAAATCATCGCCATTGAGATCAATCCAAGGGTAAGCCGTTCCTCTGCACTGGCTTCAAAAGCTACGGGATATCCTATTGCGAAAATAGCCGCTAAACTTGCGATCGGTTATAACCTGGATGAATTAGAGAACCAGATCACCAAAACTACTTCAGCGTTTTTCGAACCTGCACTGGATTATGTGATCGTAAAAATCCCCCGCTGGAATTTTGATAAATTCAAAGGAGCCAATGATACGCTTGGACTGCAAATGAAAAGCGTAGGAGAAGTAATGGCGATCGGAAGGAGTTTTACCGAAGCGGTGCAAAAAGCCTGTCAGAGTTTGGAGAATAATGCTGTAGGCCTTGGCTATTATGGCAAAAGCATGATGCAGGCGGAAGACCTGCTGGAATATATTAAAACACCAAAATGGGATCGCATTTTCCGTATCAAAGATGCATTGATGGCCGGCATTTCTGTCGGTACTATTTCAAAAGCAACCAATGGAATTGACCGCTGGTTCTTATATGAGATACAAAAGATCTGCAATATCGAAAAAGAGATAGCGAAGTACAATCTTGACAGGTTGCCCATAGAATTGCTGAGAGAAGCTAAAGTAAATGGTTTCAGCGATGAGCAGATAAGCCTTATCACGCAGCATGGTAACGAAGAAGATGTATACAAGAAAAGAAAGAATGCGGGCATAACGAGAGTATACAAAATGGTAGATACCTGCAGCGCCGAATTTGAAGCAAAGACACCTTACTTCTATTCTACATTTGAAGAAGGACATAATAACGAGAGCAAGGTTTCGAATAAGAAAAAGATAATCGTATTAGGCTCTGGTCCTAATCGTATCGGGCAGGGCATTGAATTTGATTATTGCTGTGTGCATGGTTTGCTGGCTATTAAAGAATGCGGCTTTTGAAGCGATCATGGTGAACTGTAACCCCGAAACCGGTATCTACGGATTTTGACATGGCCGACAAACTATATTTCGAGCCGGTGTACTGGGAGCATCTCTGGGAAATAGTAGAGCATGAAAAACCGGATGGGGTGATTGTTCAGCTTGGTGGACAGACTGCATTGAAGCTGGCAGAATTCTTACATAACAAAGGCATTAAGATCATAGGTACTTCTTATGATAGCATGGATATCGCCGAAGACCGCGGCCGTTTTAGCGACAGGCTGAAACAACTGGGTATTCCTTATCCTGAATATGGCACCGCTCATGATGTGGATGAAGCTGTATCCGTCGCCAATAAAGTAGGCTATCCTGTACTGGTTCGTCCTTCTTATGTATTGGGTGGTCAGCGTATGAGAATCGTGATCATGATGAAGAAGTGGAAAAAGCAGTAGTGAGCCTGCTGAAACATATTCCCGGTAATAAAATATTGATTGATCATTTCCTCGACCGTTGCCAGGAAGCGGAGATAGATGCCATATTTGACGGTGAAGATTTTCATGTAATGGGTGTAATGGAGCATATCGAGCCTGCGGGTATTCATAGTGGCGATAGTAATGCCGTTCTGCCCCAATTCAATTTGTCGCCACTGATAGTTCATACCATGGAAGAGTATGCGGAGAAGATCGCAAGGGAATTAAAGATCAAAGGGCTTATCAATATACAGTTCGCTATTAAAGACGGTAAAGTATTTGTGATCGAAGCCAACCCGAGAGCATCACGCACCACGCCATTTATCGCCAAAGCTTACCAGATACCTTATCTCAATATTGCTACCAAGGTAATGCTGGGTGAAAAGAAACTGAAAGACTTTACGTTTGAAAAGAAACTGAAAGGCTTTGCGATCAAAGAGCCTGTATTCAGTTTTAATAAATTCCCGGGAGGTGAGTAAAGAACTGGGCCCTGAAATGAAATCAACCGGTGAAGCGATACGGTTTATCAAAGACCTGCGTGATCCTTATTTCAGACAATTGTATAAGGACAGGAGTATGTATTTGAGCAGGTAATTTGTCTGAACCTGGGTTTATAGGATTAAAAGGATTTTTAGGAAAGCTGTTCAAAGTGAACAGCTTTTTTTATTTTGCATACATGAATAATGAAATGCAATCTATCACCCGCAGCCTGGAAAACACATTGAGTGGTGAGCCCTGGTTTGGCCGGCCGGTATACGATCTGCTGGAAGAAGTAGATGCGAAGATCGTTTATACAAAACCCAATAGGGATTCTCATGCACTGGTTGACTTACTCTACCACATGATCACCTGGGCGGAGTTTACATTAAGGAGAATAGAAGGGGATAAGGAATACGATATGGCAGCGTCTGAAGAATTAGACTGGCGGGAAATCAATCCCAAAACCCATACCTGGAAAAAAGGATTGAAAGAACTCCGGTCCATTCATAAAAGGATCATTCAGTTGCTGGAGAAAAAAGAGGAGAAGTTCCTGGAAGAAAAAGTTGATTACAGAAAGTATAATTTCCGTTTTTTACTGAATGGCCTTATCCAGCATAATATATACCATGCCGGCCAAATAGCCTACATGAAAAAACTGCTCGAATAGTTATTTTTTTCTGACGGTCATCCGGGGGAAATAACCTTGTTTGCGTACATGCCTTCCCCGGTTGTTTATTTCTGGAAAAAAGACCCCGTTCATACGATTATTTCCCCCGTTTGCCACAGGCATTATCGTACAATGGTATTGCCAGGTTCCTTTATTTTTTTGGTGGATATTGCTGGCTGCCACCGCTTCTTTCATTTTTATCTTTTTTTGGGTAGCATTTTTTCAACGGTTCAGGCTGGGATGGCTGAATGGTATCAGCATCAGCCTGCTTTTTATAGCCATCGGTGCATTATTAACGGGCTATAATGATATTCGTCACCATGCGCAATGGTTCGGGAATTTTTATAAAGAGAATGTTTCTATCATTGTTTCACTGAATGAACCGCCTGTCGAAAAAGCAAAATCATTCAAAGCAGAGGGAAGCGTCAATTATATTCTTAACGACGGAAAAGCGCAGCAGGTCAAAGGCAAGATCATACTGTATTTTAAGAAAGATTCGTTGCTGCCGGAACTTGATTACGGAACGCAGCTTGTCTTTCATAAATCGTTGCAGGAAATTAAAAACGCAGGCAATCCCGGAGGGTTTGATTATAAAAGATATGCCTTATTCCAGGGAATTACTCACCAGGTTTACCTGAAGCCGGATGAGTTTGAAATAATAAAAGGGAAGAGAACAAATTTTTTTCAGCGGCTTTTTTATCCTACTACAGAAAAAGTATTAAGCATGCTGCGGGCCAATATCAAAGGGGAAAAGGAATTGGGCTTAGCAGAAGCGCTTCTTATCGGCTATAAAAATGACCTCGACAAAACACTGGTACAATCTTATTCTAACACAGGGGTGGTGCATGTCATTGCGATCTCCGGTTTACATATTGGCTTAATATACTGGTTACTGGTACAGTTGCTGCGGCCATTGCAAAAATTGAAATATGCACGATGGCTGCAGCCCCCTGATGATCATTAGTGGATTATGGGCCTTTAGTTTACTGGCAGGTGGTCAGCCATCGGTACTTCGTTCAGCAGTGATGTTTACCTGTATTGTACTGGGACAAAATTTTGCCAGGAAAACATCTATTTATAATACGCTGGCTTTCTCTGCCTTTATTTTATTATGCTATAACCCCTATTGGCTATGGGATGTTGGGGTTCCAGCTTTCGTACTCCGCCGTACTGAGCATTATTATTTTTATGAAGCCGGTCTATAACTGGTTTTATATAAAGAATAAGATACTTGATTTTTTCTGGAAGCTGAATGCGGTGACACTGGCCGCACAAATACTGACATTACCTGTAAGCATTTTTCACTTTCACCAATTCCCCGCGTCTTTCATCCTGACGAATTTTATTGCCGTCCCTTTATCAAGCATTATTGTATTGGGGGGAAATATTACTTTGTGCCATTTCATTTATTCCTTCACTGGCCTTACTTACCGGCAGGATATTGTCATGGCTGATCATGCTGATGAATAGTTATATAGAGAGAATAGAAAAGCTGCCTTTTGCTTTAGTGAACGGCCTGCAGATAAATATTTTTCAGGCAATCTTACTCGTGGGCATTATTGCGGGGCTGGGTTTCTGGCTGGTAGAGAAAGTAAAGAAAGGATTGATGGCCGCTATGGTTTGTGGACTTGGTTTTTTTGTGTTGCGCTCTTTAGCATTTATCAATACAAATAGCCAGCATAAGATAATTGTATATAACGTGACCCAGCACCGGGCTATTGATTTCATTTCCGGAAGAAATTACCTGTTTGTGGGAGATACAGATCTGCAGGTGGATGATTTCTGCCCCGCAAATTTCATTTGAAACCAGCAAGAGTATTTCACCGGGTGAAGCCGGTTGCTGAAATAGCCGGTATGGTTACCAACGATCATTATATCAGTTATAAGAACAAAAAAATATTACGGGTAGATGAAACTATGTTCTTCGCAGCATCCGAAACTAAAAAAGATCTTGACCTGCTGGTCATTTCTAAGAATCCCAAACTGTATATTTCAAAGCTGTCGGCTGCATTTACTATTAAGCAGGTTGTTTTTGACGGCTCGGTTCCCTTTTGGAAGCTTCCTTATTGGAAAAAAGACTGCGTTTCATTGCATATTCCTTACTATGATGTAAGTGAAAAAGGCGCTTTTGTGATGAACCTGAATTAAGTTAGTTTTGCCCCTCGCCTGCCAAAGCTTCTGCACTGAATCTTTCGTGCAGATAAAGTTGCCATGCGAAAATTAATCCCACTAAGTCACAAAGGTCACTAAGGAAAAGACCCTGCATTAATTGACTTTGTGTTCTCCGTGTCTTTGTGGGATAAAAATATTTTATAAAACAATATTGATTCAATTTCAACGCAATGACCAAAAAGATTCAATCAGCTCTTATCTCTGTTTTTTATAAAGAAGGCCTCGAAAATATCGTGCAGCTTTTATCTGAACTCGGGATTACCATTTATTCAACCGGCGGTACGCAGCAGTTCATCGAAAAGCTGGGAATAAAAGTAATACCGGTAGAAGACCTTACCAGCTACCCTTCTATACTTGGTGGAAGGGTAAAAACTTTACACCCTTCTGTATTCGGCGGCATATTGGGAAAACGTGATGATGAAACTCACTTGCAGGAAATGAAACAATATAAAATTCCTGAGATTGACTCTGGTGATCGTTGATCTTTACCCGTTTGAGGAAACAGTGGCTTCCACAACCGATGAAAAAAACGATCATTGAGAAAATTGATATCGGCGGTCCCTCTATGATCCGCGGCGCTGCAAAGAATTTCAGGGATGTAGTAGTCGTAGCGGCAAAGAAAGAGTATGCGGCACTGGAGAATTTGCTCCGTGAACAGAAAGGAGAAACGACTATTGAACAGCGGAAAGCGTTTGCTGCAAAAGCATTTGAAGTAGTAGCACATTACGATGTGGCCATTGCCAAATATTTTAACCCTTCAGAAGCATTATATTTTCTTGAGTCTGTCACTAATCCCAAATCAATGCGGTATGGTGAGAACCCGCATCAATCAGGTGTTTTCTACGGCGATCTTGATAAACTGTTTACACAATTAAATGGCAAAGAACTTTCCTACAATAATCTTGTGGATGTAGATGCCGCGGTCCAACTGATATCGGAGTTTCCGAAAGTCTCTCCCACCGGGGGAGATTTGGAGGGGGCAACTTTCGCCATCATCAAACACACCAATGTCTGCGGAATAGCGCAGCGCCCTTCAGTCAAAGAAAGCTGGGATGCTGCTTTGGCCGGTGATACTGAAAGTGCTTTTGGCGGTGTATTGGTTTGTAACGGAACCATTGACAAAACAACGGCCAATGCTATCAATGAAATATTCTTTGAAGTATTGATAGCGCCTGCTTTTGATGAAGACGCCTTAACGATACTCAGGTCAAAGAAAAACAGGATACTCCTGCAATTAAAGGCGCAACCCGGGAATAAAAACATGTACAAATCTGTACTGAACGGAGTTTTAATGCAGGGAGTGGATGAAGGAAATTATGCAGAATGGAAAGAAACAGGAGGAAGAGAAACTACAACCGTAGAAAAAGATGACCTTATATTTGCTAACCTTGTCTGCAAGCATTTAAAGTCAAACGCCATTGCGCTGGTAAAGAATAAACAACTGGTTGGAAAAGGTTGTGGTCAAACCAGCCGCATTGACTCGCTGAGACAATCTGTTGAAAAAGCGAAGCAATTTAATTTTGATCTCAAAGGCGCTGTGATGGCAAGCGATGCTTTCTTCCCTTTCAATGATTGTGTGAAATTGGGGCATGAAGCAGGCATTGCCGCTTTCATTCAGCCGGGAGGCTCTATCCGTGATAATGATTCTATAGAATATTGTAAACAAAAATAACCTGGCAATGGTGATAACAGGACTAAGGCATTTCAAGCATTAACCCTTCAATGAACTTTCCCGACTTTCAGAAATTCATTATAGATGCTTCAGAAAAATCACTGAGAAGGATTTCTGTATTCAACCCGCTCACCATCCACAAAAAAGGAACAAGATCAAAAGCGATCTTTTCGCTGGCGTTGGTTTGTTTTTTCTGGGGCACTACATGGATCGCCGCTAAAGAAGGGGTACGCCATATGCCTGCCTTACAAATGGCGGGAATGCGGCAGTTGCTCGGTGGTCTATGCTTTATCATTTTCTTTTTATACAAAGGCGAGCAGTGGCCCAAAGGCTGGAAGGAATGGAGACCGGTAATCATATTAAGCTTTCTGAATTTTTTATTAAGTAATGGATTAAGTACCTGGGGAGTAAAGTATATCTCGGCGGGACTTGGGGCTATTATAGGAGCTATCTTCCCATTGTGGATCGTCATTATCGGTTTATTCACTAATGGAAGCAGGATGCCGCAGAAGGCGATCATCGGGGATGATATTGGGTTTCGCCGGGGTATGTATTATTTTTCTATGAACACCTGTACGATTTTTTACAACCTGATTTTCTGCTGGGCATAGTATTATCGGTGATCGCTACCATGGTCGTGGGCATTCGGTACATTGTATACCAAGAAGAATGCAGCGGGTTTTTAACCCATATTTCAGTCTCGGGTTACAAATGGTGATATCAGCGCTTGCGCTGATCATCTTTACACAAAGTACCGGTATCGGCATTCCGTTTACAGCCATACCCTGGCAATCATGGACGGCTATGGGCTACCTGGTTATTTTCGGTTCTCTTATTTCTTTCATCGCTTATATATATGCACTAAGGAATCTGCCGACCGAGCAGGTGTCGGTCTACGCGTATATTAATCCTATTGTTGCAGTTCTATTAGGTGCCGCGATATTTTCCGAAAAACTCACTACGTACATCGCAGTGGGTGGATTTGGTTACGCTACTGGGTGTCTATCTTGTCAACAAAGCTTTCAGGGCGCTGCCTCCAAAGGAACAGCCGGAGGCAGAAGGAGTGTAGTTTTTTAGTAGCAAGCGATAGCAATGCTATGATTCGTATTCAGTTTTTTACCCCGATTCCTTATAAAATCCTATGTGAAACCCTATGTTTCTATGTGCCTGTGTGTTTCCTGTTCGCATTTTAAGCCGAACTAACCTCTTTAACGAACTGCTCATACACATCTCTCCATCCTTGTATACAATCTATCAGTCCCCAGGAATGAATTATGCCAGATCATAATAAAATACCCATTCACCGATTTTACAGCAGTATAATAATGACGCATTTCCTCCAGCGCCTGTTGCGGAGTAAACTTTTGTTCATAAAAAGAATTGGCTTCCATATAGCAGAAAGGAAATAGCATCAACGCGGTCTGCTCTTCTTTTTCCAGGTCCATACCAGTAAAAAGGCGAAGCTGCCGAGGCCCTGAAACCATTGATACTCCCATACCCCATCGAAAAATCAAACCTGATATCATTATCAATAAGTCGCTGGTAACCCTCCGGCAAATTGAACCGGATATAATGCTGGCGCGATGAAACTACCGGGCTGCCATTCAGCTTTGAAAGTGTTGCAATTTCTTTTTTAAGAAATATAATATCATCACCGCTTTTCCATGACGGATGAATACCTGTGGGATACCGGATAACATGATCCCGTATCAGCTCCTGCATAGCCTTACAGGAAGGTGAAATATTTTTATCATACCGGCCTCTCTTTTCGGCACTAGGAAGAAATAATAAGGCTTTAGTTTATACTGTTCATGGATTTTGTTCATCCAGCCAAAAGCATCAAAAGGATCTCTTTCCTTTCCTCTTAATACGTTTACCCTTTCTTTTGCCAACGACCATTGACCGCTAATGAATGACCGCAATAATCCTCCGGCATTTCTCCACCATCCTTTATGCTTATATGACCAGGCGATGTCTATATCGTAAGTAGGGAGGAAGGTGAGCGCTGAGTTGGGAGTGGTGAGTGGCGAGTGGGGATCGGGGAATCTTTTTTGTATTATATCATTCAATTCTTTTAGCCATAAATTAATTAATGGCAGGGATAGAAAATTTTCTTTATATGCCAGTGAATTTTCAAAAGCATAGCGGCCATACATATCTTTTGTATGGGGCAGGTATTCCTCGTAGCGGCTTAGTAAATAAAAGGAGGCTGCAAATATGTCAAAGGATATGTCCCCTTCGGTTTTAAAAAAAGCTTTATTTCCATTTACATCAAAACAGTCAATAGTTTGTTGCCGGATGCCTTTTTCAAACAATAAAGCATGGGGCTTTATCCATATTTCATTAGCGGTTACCCGGTTGTCGCTGTAATTTATACGTAGTCCGTTATAACGCTGAAATTCTTCTGCAGAAGAAGTGATGATCAAAGAATCAACCTTTAATTCTTTACCTGTGAAATCAATGATGTATTGTAAGCGGGTGTATACAGTATCAATGAAGGGTCTTTCATCAAAGCTACTTACTATTCTTCTTTCGCCACTGCTCATTGAATGACTGCTTTGGAAAATCCAGCTTGCCGCGGTGATTGGTCCATGATGTGGCCACTTTATTAATGAACCAGCCTTTGGTATTTCCATTCACCATATTCATCCAGGAGCGGCGAAGCATAGCTTGCTTCCACATTTTCCAGGTGACCCTTTCTGCAAAAGCGCTGTCACCTTCTTCAACAGATTCATGCCTGTTCTCCAATAGCAATTCATGCAGGTTGATTTTTACAGCACATACTTCTGTACAATTACCACTAAAGAGAAGAAGCATAGCTCAAATGCTTCCAGTCTTTCATTTCTTTTAATTGCGGGGTGATAACAGCGCCGATCGGCCCGCTATAAGCGGTAGCGTAAGTATGGCCTCCAATATTTTTATAAACGGGACATGCATTCAGGCAGGCACCGCAACGGATACAATACAGGCTTTCTCTTGCTTTTTCATTGGCCAGGATATTAGTACGGCCATTATCCAGCAGGATCACATACATTTCTTCCGGGCCATCTTTTTCATTTTCCTGTTTTGGCCCTGTAACAATAGTATTGTAAACAGTTATCCGCTGACCCGTACCATAGGTAGCCAGCAATGGCCAGAACAAAGCAAGATCAGTCATAGAAGGAATGACTTTTTCAATACCGACAACTACAATATGCGTTTTTGGCATGGAGCAGCTCAAACGGCCATTGCCTTCATTTTCTGTAACGGCTATTCCTCCAATGTCAGCGATAATAAAATTTGCACCCGTAACGCCTACTTCTGCCTGCACATATTTTTCACGCAGTTTTTCCCGGGGCTACCAGTGTCAGTTGCTCGGGTGTGAGTTTAGGATCGGTACCCAACTTATCAGTAAATAACTTTGCCACATCTTCCTTGCTCTTGTGCATCGCCGGAGTTACAATATGGTAAGGAGGTTCTCCGTCTAATTGCTGAATATATTCGCCAAGATCCGTTTCAATACTTTCGATCTTATTTTTTTCTAAAAAATCATTCAGGTGTATTTCTTCCGTCACCATACTCTTGCTTTTCACCAGCGTACCCGCATTTTCCGCCCATATTACTTTAGCGCCGCGTTTGGTAATGGCCGCTTCAAAAGTTTCCAGTTGCTGATCCAGTGTTTCAATAGCTCTCCATTTTACATTCTTCGCTCTCTCTCTGGCCAGGTGTACATCGGCAAACTGCGATTTACCCTGCGGTACGACCGCATTGTATTTTCCAATATTAAAATTGATCTTATGCCGGTGATCAAGATCGGCTGCCTTGGTAATGCTTTTCTCAATAAACGTTCCTGACTGTTCTGACATATTAATGATCTCCTGTTAGTATAGCTGATTATTTTTTTACTTCCCCGTTCTTCTTTCCATTTCTTTTTAGCGATCCTGTCCAGCACTTCATAAAATGTCTCTCCGTATTTTCTTACCAGCGCTCTTTTAAAAACTCGTAAGCGGGAACCTCCAGTTTTTGTCCCAATGCGCAAGCTGGCTTGCACATTTTTTCCCTGGGTTCATAATTCACTCTTTCATTGCCTCCCCGTTTGCCTTTATAAGTAATAATGGGATAGAGATGACAGCTTATGGGTTTTTTCCATTGTATCAACCCGTCATTGTATGCCTGCTCAAACGCACATTTGATCAGCCGTTCTTTTCACGATAGCCATACACGCATATTTCATTATCACTGTCAAGCGTTGGCGTTACCCAACCAAATTCTTTATGATAAACGTATTTCCCTTTTTCTCTATTTCTTTGATAGCTGCGGAGTAAGATAAGGCTTGACCTTCTCATAACTATCCAGCACTGTTTGCAGTTCCTCATCATCCAGGGGGGCGCCGGCATCGCCATCTTCGCAACAACCGCCTTTACATTTTGCGAGGTCGCAAACGAATTGCTTTTCAACCACTTCATCACTGATCAATATATTATCAATTACTATCACGGGTCAATTTTGGACAAATTTACACCTTGCTTTTCTCATCATGAGCTTTCTTCCGGACAAAAACCCGTGATATCAGGTTTTTCCGCGATGCAGTCAGCCTGTTATGCGAGGTAAGGTATTTGATCACCCTGTGTTCCAGCCAATGATGCAGGGGGACCAGCAGGGCCGCCAACGCGATCATAAACGAAAGGTCTTTCCATGGCTCTCCGTGCGTAAAGCCATATATGTTCTTTTTGAAGATCAGGAAGATAAATTCGAAGAACATCAGGAAAGCAAAAAAACCGATCAGACGTATGGTATTGGCAGATACCTTAAACATACCGAGAACTACCAGCATGACGAACAAGGCAACAATACCAATAGTGATCGCCATGTACTGAATATTATTTTTTCGGTTCTTTTTTTCTTCCTCTTCTTTGATCCGCCTTTCCTGGCGTTGTTGTTCATCTGTAGCTTCTACCTGCGCCAGTTCTTTTTCTTTATTCAGGGTTTCAATACTGTCTTTGTACCGGTAATAGATATAATTGTACAGGCTTGCCTGCTGAAAATTACCTGTTCTGTTATACAACGTGTCAAGGTGCTTGGCCGCTCTTTCCCACTTTCAAGCTGCCCTGTTCTGTCAGCAATATCTTTTACCTTAAGATATTGCTCAATGGCTTTATCCAACTCCCCTGTTTTTTTATAAAATGCACCCAATTGCGCGTAATAACCCAGCTTAGTCGTTTCGTTAGGATTTTTTTCAAAAAAAGGAGAGGCTTTAGTAAAATAATACCGGGCAGAATCCAGTTTATTCAGTTCGGAATAAATAACAGCATACGCCTGGTCTATAGCACCGCTGAAGCCAAAATTCTGCAGGAAATCTTTCAATGCCTGGCCGGAGGGTGAATTAAAATATTCAAGGGCTTTTTGTGGCTGATCCATACGAAGGTATTGGTTCAGCAGGCTTGTATAGCCGGGACTTTTAACGTAGAAAATTTCAATGTATCGGCAAGCGCCAGCGATCTTTCAAAATAGCTAATAGCGATATCGTAATTTTTTTTGCCTGCATACAGTTTACCGATATTATTAAGATCCATCGCCGCTGTAAGGCACATTCTTTTCTTTCATGGCATCAAGTTCTTTGAATGCCTGCATATAATAATCAATGGCTTTGTCATAATCTTCAATGCTGGAATAAAACCCGGAGAGATTGAGGTAGCAGGATCGCAGTAATGGATGATTTTTTATATCTTCTGCTATCCGTAATGCACCTAAATAATTGCGAAGGGCCAGTATCTTGTCATTGCGGGCAAGATATACATCTCCGTATACACTGCTGCTTCCGTTTTCAGGCTGTCATTTTTTAAAGTGGATATGACCGAAGCAGCCTGGTTAATATAGTTCAGCGCCTTGTCTTTGTCGGGCAAAGCGAGGTAAATAGAGGATAATAAAAGTAAGGAACCGCCGGCTTCTTCATCCATCCTGTTTTGTTTGGCGATGGCTAATGCTTTATTATAAAACTCAATGGACCGGTTGGCATAATCCCTTGTTCCGCCAAAATAACTGCACCGGATACCATTAGACATATACGCTCTTATCATCAGCTTCCTGTCTCTTGACTCTTCTGCAATAGTGATCAGTTTCAGGCCGTATTCATCCGATTCCTTCAGGCTTACATTCATTAAAGTACGGAAAGAAGGTCGAGGGTTTCGATCTTTTCTGCTGTAGTAACGGCATTTGCAAGCAATCTTTTCATAGAATCAACAGCCGCCGCTTGCTGGCCCATTGAAATAAAGGCAGGAATCAAAAAAGGAACAGGCAGGTTAATTTTCTCATGATAATTATAATGCAGTTGGGTTGCGTGTACAAATTAGTAAAGATTCACCGTAAGCTGAACTCCTTTAACAAACATCTAACAGCAGGTGTTTATGAAGATTTTCCGCGGGTACATCTTATTGGCCAAACCACTGTATGCTTAATTCACGCAGATTAACTCTTCAAAGGTCGGCAAAGGTTCTTTTCCGGATGTTATTCTGGGTGCCGGTTTCCATTTTTAGCCTGCTGCTGGTGTATAATACGCTTCCTTATTTTTCTTTCAGTAAGGACTTTAGTTTTATACAGGAAAGAAGTTTCTTTTTCAAAGCGGTGTATATAACGCAAGTTTTTACATACACATATTTGCGGGAGCTCTTTGTATCACTACAGCACTTATCCAGTTTTCAAGATATATACTGAAGAAATCGCGGGCCATTCATCGCTGGTCGGGTAAGATATATGTATTTGTTGTCTTGTTTCTTGGTGCGCCGACCGGTTTGTATATGTCATTCTTTGCCAAAGGCAGTTTCTGGGAAAGAAGTTTATTTATGTTCATGGCTGTCTTCTGGTTCATCTCAACATTTTACGGGCTTACGGCATTCATAAGAAAAACGTGCTGGCGCATAAGATATGGATGATGCGCTCGTATGCCATGGCCATGACAGCCGTCACATTCAGGGTGTATCATATTGTTTTCTATCTCCTCGATTGGGGCCACCTGGAAAACTATGAACTATCGCTATGGATAAGTGTGATCGGTAACATGCTGTTTGCCGAGTATATTATTTACCGGAAAAGCAGGTCTTACCTGGATCATTCGCTGCTTAACTAAAAAAAACTACAGGTATGAACAAAATCTCTTCACCTCCTTTTCTCTTTTTATCTCTTAGTCAAACATCTTAAACAATTATAACATGAAATCAGTATTATACGTTGCCGCTGCACTAATGATCGCCGCCAGTATTTATGGTTTTGTTGATTACAGCAAAGCAAGAACAGCAAAGAATTTGCTGCCATGTATGAAGAAAAAGAAATAGCAGAGCGCGCCGTGACAGAAGAAAAAACCACTGGTAATGATGTGATCAGTGTAAGTAAAAAGGAACAAACGGAAGTAATTACCAGCAAAGAAGAAAAAGAGGATAAGGTAAACAAAAAGAAAAGCGGGGTAAAAAGGTGTTGAGTAAGTTTAAAAAGAAAAAACTTAATTATAAAAGCTTTAGCCGTGCACCCCTGAGAGAAGACGTGATGATTGAAATTCCTGCAGCAGCAGGAGTAAAACTAAGAGAGCAGTAAAAGCATACAGTAACGCTGCCTTCGCCTCCCGTCCGTACCCGGGAGGTTTTTTTTATTTCCACTTCAGCGAATTGATAAGATGGAACATATCCTTTTTCAGAAAATCATTTACGATACTCAGTGAATCTTCATTGGGAGCCGCATCAAAATATAAAGCGCCTCTTAAAAAATGCCTGGTAGAATCGGTAAGGAAAAACTGGTTAGCCGTCGCGGTATTTCCTTTAGTGAGTAAAAAATACCTTCGATGCCATTAGGGGTTATCATCACGCTGTCATCAATACCGGTTGATACATCTATATGCTGCTTATGCGCCAGTTTATACCCGTCATCAACCAGCGAGTCAAAATTATTCCTGTCAACAGGCTTGTAGCTGACATAAATGCGGCCATGAAAACGGGGGAAATCAATATTGATCCAGTAATCTTCTGCTTTGTCCCGAAGAACATAGAGTCTTTGATCACTTTTCCATATACCGGGTATTCAAATGTATAGGGGTAACCGGGCTGATCGAAAGACTGGTATTTCTTTTCCGGGAAGTCAATGTTGAAGTAGCCCTTCTTTTTATAGGTATAAGGACTGTTACAGGCGATCGGTAACGCAACAATAAATAGCAATCCTGTAAAATATCTGAAAGGTATCATTTTTCTAAAACGTTTATTCACCGGGTTTCATTGTTACTTTAACCAGTTTTAGCCGGTTGGTATCCACTTCCAGTACAGTAAATGTAAAATCGCCGCTGATGACCTCAGTGTTTACTTTGGGAAATTCTCCCGCGAGTTCAAGTACAATGCCGCCGATAGATTCGCTTTCACCTTTTATTCCATCAAACGTATCCATCGGCAACTGCATGATCTTGCAAATATCATGGATCATTGTTTTGCCTTCAAAGATGTAATTATTATCATCCAGCTTGCGGTTGCCGCTTTCTTCTTCATCAAACTCATCCCGTATCTCGCCGATCACTTCTTCAAGGATATCTTCCATGGTCACGATACCGCTGGTGCCACCGAATTCATCTACGACGATGGCGAAGTGGATATGACGTGATTGAAAATCTTTCAGCAGGTCTTCGATCGGTTTTGACTCCGGTACAAAATAAGGCTGCCTCATCAGCGGGTGCCAGTCAAAATTATCAGCTTCATTCAGAAACGGAATGAGGTCCTTGGTATTAATAATGCCTGCTACTTCATCAAGACTTATCTTATAAACAGGCAGTCTTGAATAATGAAGTTCTTCTATCCTGCGGTTGAGATCGGCAAAAGAAGTATCGTATTCAATACCACTCACATCCAGCCGGCTCCGCATGATCTGTTTTACCGAAATATTTCCAAACTTCACAAGCCTTTCATAATGCTTTTTTCTGCCGGCGATGCTTCCTCATCCGTTTTAATATCAATCGCTTCATCGAGTTCCCGGATACTTAACGCTTCGGATTTATTAGCGCCCAGTCTTTTACCGATACCATCAGCCAGCGATACGATCCATTTACTGATCCTTCGTAATACCAGGTGAACACCTTCCACGATACCTGATGAGCCGTAAGCAAAGCGCATATTATTCTGGGTGGCCCATATTTTAGGCAAGCAAGATCTTACAGAAGATAATAATACAAAAGCGATCACCAGCACTTTGATCAGCATTTCAATGGCGGAAGGAATATTACCCAACGAAATAAACTGGTTGATCAGGAAATTGATCAGGATAACGATACAAATACTGGTAAACGTGCCGGCGATCAGCAATGATGCATATACTTCTTTTGGTTCCTCCAGTAAAGTAATGATCCGTTTGGCGCCGGCATGCTGCTTTGTCTTTAGTACGTTGATGTCTTTATTATTTAAAGAAAACAGCGCTACCTCCGCACCGGAAATAGTGAAGGCAAGCAATAATAACAGCAGCAATACAATGACAAGAAAAGTAGTACCCTGTGGATTGATGACCAGGAAAGCAAAAGAGAATTTGGAGTATAGCAGGTGAATGACCGAATGACTAACCAATGCAGGGATGTTTTGATGACAGGTTGAAAGATAAAATCTATTCCGTTATTTCGGAGCAAAGTTATTGTTTTAACCAGCAAAACTAAAACGGAAGATATTTCAGAAGGATCGCCGATGGTCGTGTCAGAACTGCCAGGGCCTTCCATACCGCTGTCGCCCGGGGAAGCGGATGCGTGACTATCCATTCTTTTATCGAGCATAATGAGGTTATCACCTACTACTTCTGTAGCGAACTTCCGGTTGCCGTCTTTATCGTCCCAGCTACGGGTACGCAAACGTCCTTCAATATATACCAGGCTGCTTTTGTGGAGGTACTTCTGCGCCAGTTCGGCCAGGCCGCGCCATAGAACAACAGTGTGCCATTCGGTTTGTGACACTAGTTTGCCCGAACGATCTTTAAAGGTTTCAGTAGTAGCGAGGGGGAATTTGGCTACTGCGATATTTCCTTCAAGGGAATTGTACATCGGGATCTTTTCCCAGGTTGCCAATGAGCATTACTCTGTTTACGCCTCTCATACGCTTATCTTTTTCTGATTAATAAATCCTCTTCAGGCTGTGAGTGCTGTTTAAAGTTAAATTTTTTATGCGTAATCGGCAAAATTTTAAGGGTAATTTCTCCTGTTATTATCCCTCAACCGGTACAAATCATTTGTCAATTGATGACATTTAACGGTGGATTAACGCCTTTGCGCAGTACTTTAGCTGTAGATTTTTTTACTCAAAACGAGACATTATGAAAAAAAGTTTACTTAGCGCTTTTATGCTGCTAACAGGTTTTTTCCTGAGTGTTTCCGGGCAATCACAACCGGCGTTAGCCCCGGATCAAAATCCCAATTTTGCAGTAAGCCGTGATAAATACATGAAAATCGCCGACTCGCTCAATGCCTGGCATCGCACCACCCTGCAGGAGAACTATAAGGCCATAGACTGGCTGGTTGACAGGAAAGAAGCAAGGGCCGACCGCCGTGAATTCCGCCGCCAGCTGCGTTTGAAAGAGCAGGCTGGATAACGATTACTACTACGATAATTATAACTATTATCCTTCCAGCAGGTATCGCCGGGGATATAATAATAACAATTATAACAACGGCTATTACAGGGGAAACCGCTCTCCCTATTTAGTCCCTGGGGATTTGGTGGAGATAAGAACTACGGCATATTTTAATCATTAGCGAAATAAATCAAATAATATATGAAGACAAAAAATCTACTCTTCGTTGTTTCGTTCACTGCATACCTGTATTGATCGCCTGTAACCGTCATGTTACAAGAATAGATCCGGCGAACAGGTAGACATCAGTGGTCGCTGGAATAATACCGACTCAAGATTTGTAGCGGAAGAAATGACAAAGACCTCCTGGGTGCCAACTGGATCACAGACCATATGGCAGCTAAGAGCGGGCAGCGCCCCGTGGTAGTCGTGGGGTTTGTTACCAATAAAAGCCACGAGCATATCGAAGCAGAAACTTTTGTAAAAGATGTAGAGCAATCCTTTGTTACCACCCAGAAAGTAAGACTGGTACAAGGAGGTAAAAAAAGGGAAGAGCTGAGAGCTGAAAAAGCGGATCAGCAACCAACGCCAGCACCAGCAGTATGAAAAAATTCGGACTGGAGCAGGGGGCTGACTATATCTTGCAGGGATCTATCAATTCTATCGTTGATTCTCATAAAAGGAAAAAGGTCACTTATTACAAAGTAAATCTTGAGCTGACCAATATCGAATCCAACGAAGTAGTGTGGATCGTGTGAGAAAGAGATCGCCCAAATACATTAAGAATTAATACGTTTAAAGGTTTAAGGTTTCAAAGGGTTACCAGTTCCTCATTGCGATACACCTGCAATCCGGGAGCAACCTTTCGGCCATTAAACGATAGTAAACCTTTAACGAAAATGCTTCACCGAGTCGCTATATTATTCCTTCATTTTTTTTATCCATTGGGGTTTTTCTCCTGGTTTCCTGTTCAAGCTATAACAAACAGGTAAGTAATTACTATACCAGCTTGCGCCAGGGTAATTATGAAAGTGCGGCAAAGGCGCTTGATAACAATAAACTGCTGAAAAAAAACCGCAACCGCCTGCTTTATTTACTGGAAAGAGGTAAAGTCTGTCACCTGTTGCAGCAGTATGACAGCAGCAACCGTTATTTCAATGAGGCTGATCAGCTGATGGAAGATACACGTACTTCAGTAAAAGATATCGCACTCGGTACTTTGCTCAACCCGATGATGCAGACCTACAAAGGAGAAGATTTTGAAAAATACCTGGTACACTATTACAAAAGCGCTGAATTACCTGCAGCTTGGCCAGCCCGATGAAGCGATGGTAGAAGCGAAGGGCGTATCAGCCTCCGCAGTTATACGCAGGAAGATAAGACCGGTAATAGGATCGCTATTCGGAAGATGCATTTTCATTTATGCTCCAGGGAATGATCTATGAGAAAAACGGGGATATCAATAATGCGTTCATTGCTTATCG
The DNA here is from genome assembly GCA_037200265.1 of Bacteroidota bacterium. Taxonomy (GTDB): domain Bacteria; phylum Bacteroidota; class Bacteroidia; order Chitinophagales; family Chitinophagaceae; genus VBAT01. The sequence goes on along the minus strand of JBBCIL010000016.1, from coordinate 25,631 downwards.
TAATGCCGTGGATGTATTTGTGAAGAACAACAATAGTTATTACGGTATAAGAATGCCGGAACAGTTAAAGAAAGATCTGTTAAGAACGGCTTCGCAAAATGGGTTCGTGGATGAAATAAGCCGGTATGAAAAAAATATTGAACACAACTTTCAGTAAAGAAGAAAGTACAGAAGGAGGCGAGTTGCTGTTATTCTGGGAAAATGGCTCAGCACCCGTAAAACAGCAGCAGGATATTTTCTTTCGTTGTTTAAAGATGCGGGGGGTGGTTTTTTCTTTGCTGATGGTGGCGGGCTTTACAATGTGCCTTTCGATTTCAGCGGCGGTTATAACCGTGATAATATAAAGCTCGAAGACCTGCGCAGTTTCCGGGTGGCGCTGCCAAAATACCAGGCACAGCCGGTATATTATTCAGGAGCGAACCTGCAATTGAATAATACCAGCTATGCACTTGAACCGGCAGAAAGCGTCAACACCCTTGCTTTTTCCACCCTGCAGGAAAGAATGCTGAAAGAACTGTCTTCCACGCTGACGAGACTGGCTGTCAAAAAACTGGCTGAGGCGGCAGCCCGTCCCAAAGCAAAAAAAGAAACTGACTCAGACAAAGAAAAAAAGAAGAAGGACCGGCAGGAAGCTTTTGCGCTGGGATTACAGCTTTTCAATTTTGCCAGCGAAAAAGCAGATACACGCAACTGGCAAAGTTTACCGCATACTATCTATTATACACGTATACCTTTAAAAAAAGGACCAAACGATATCACACTCCAGGTAAGCGGGCCTTCCTCAAAAGCTATTCAGCTTACTGTTAATGGAAATGGCGGATTGCAGTTCAGGAACATTTGTACACTGAAATAATTATTCAGCTGTCATTTCGAATGCAAATAGTAATTGATAAACCGGGGGAAAGCCAATTTCTTCAGTTTGGTTTTTGGCATCCATAGCCAGTCATTCGGTAAAGCCGGTTTTCTTTTAAGTTTTAATTCAATAAACTGCCCTGTTATCAGTTGATGAGAGAGTTGTTGTTTATACGTTCAGATATTGACACTACGGTGTAGTTTTTTCTTTTCCAGTAATCCATTCTTTTCAGCCTGCAGCAAAATAGTTTTTATATCCTCCTCTTTATCCATTTCGATCACCGGGAATTCATATAGTTGTTGCCAGATATCTTTGTTTGTTCGCTGGCGGATCGCTGTTTCACCGGCATGGTCAAATACGAAATAACAGAACCAGCGCTTTTTGATACGCAGTTTTTTTTCTTTTACCGGCAGCTCGTTTATTTTATTGTGTAAAAAGGCATAGCATGTTTTTTGAAACGGACATTGCTCACAAAGCGGCGAAGGCTTACAGATCACCGCACCAAAATCCATAATCGCCTGGTTGTATAAACCGGGTTGTTGCTTATCCAGGAGTTTGTCAGCTAATTCAGTGAACTTTTTTTGCCTTCTGCAGAATCAATGGGAGCAGCAATGCCAAATATCCTTGCCAGCACACGAAATACATTGCCGTCTACCACAGCATGAGGCAGGTTAAAAGCAAAAGAGGATATAGCAGAAGCTGTGTAGGGCCCGATACCCTTCAGCGCTTTTATATTTTCATAAGTATCCGGAAATTTTCCGTCCAGTTCTTTCGAAATATGCTTTGCTGATATGATCAGGTTGCGGCAACGGGAATAATAGCCGAGCCCTTCCCATAGTTTTAAACACTTTTTCTTCCGGCGCCCGGGCGAGTTTATGCACGTCGGGAAATGTTTTAATGAAATTATTGTAGTAGCTCAGTCCTTGTTCTACCCTTGTTTGTTGCAGTATGATCTCGCTCAGCCAGATCTTATACGGGTCCTTTTCCCCTTTCCAGGGCATCTGGCGGGTATTCTTTTCAAGGTTCCATTTCAGTAAAATCCGGGAAAAATCCTGCTGTTTTTTGCTTGTATCAGGCATTAAAAAGGCTTAAAACGCTTAAATATCCGCCAAATTCAGGAATCAGGCTCTAAAGGGGCGCTAAAAATTTTTTACCTATTCTATTGACAATCATTTTATTTTGTTATAATTTGCTATCTCAAAACCACTTAAACCCTTGCAATAATGAGAAAAGCCGATCTTGTTAACCAGATATCTGAAAAGACGGGTATTCCCAAAGTTGATGTATTGGTTACCCTCGAAACCATGTTCAAAGAAGTAAAAGACACCTTGTCTGCGGGAGAAAATATTTATATCCGCGGCTTCGGGAGTTTTATAACTAAGAAAAGAGCAGCGAAGATCGGGCGAAATATTAAAAAGAATATTGCTGTACATATTCCTGAGCATTATATTCCTGCTTTTAAACCCGCCAAAGAATTCGTAGCTGAAGTTAAAAAGCTAAAGGAAGTCAAGCCTGATGCGGGTCCTGGCGAAGAAGCATAAAAAATTACATCTTACTGTCTATCTATTTCAAGTTAATAAAGCGCTTTGAGGTAACTTTGCCTTCCTAATTAAAAGAAAGTGAAGAAACCCCAGTTGATTACTATTGGTGTAGCTGTTTTTCTGGTTGCAGTTATTTATTTTTTTGGCCGTACTACGCCATATAAAAAAATTATTTCCTCTACAGATACTCACGATCATTCATCGGAGACAGGTAACCTGGCTGATACCATATTGAATATGGCCAAAAGGCAGATCACTCAGGATCAGGTACTCCGCATCACTTTGCTGGAGAATTCTAATTTCCCGTGGAGCTGTCAAGGATCAGCAACCTAAAGGTTTACCATCAATTAGCTCATTTCTGGGGCGATACGGCCGGTTTTTTCCTGCCTTATGCCTTATATGAAGGGGGAGGCTGCCAGATTGGAAAATTCGAAAAAAACCCTCACCTTTGCTGCCCGCTTATTTTTGGATAACCTGCAGGGCGAACAGAATAGCCGTTTCAGGAAGTGGAAGCATTGCAGGCCAAAGATTTGTTTGAAAGGTCTTTGAAGATTAACCCGGATAATGATTCAGCCAAAGTAGGCATTGGTGCCTGCTACCTGTTTGGAAATATTTCTGACGCACCGATGGAAGGAATAGAAAAGATCAGGGAAGTGGTTGAAAAAGATAGCACGAACCACGTATGCACACATGATGCTGGCAAAAGGTTCGGTGATGTCCGGGCAATACGATAAAGCTATCAGCCGTTTGCAAACGATCATCCGGTTGCAGCCAACCGACCTGGAAGCGATCCTGATGCTGGCCGATGTGTATGAAAGGACAGGGGATAAGACCAGTGCTGTAAAATGTACCAGGCAAGCCTGAAGATCATTAACAGGCCGGATGCCAGAACAGAGATTGAGAAACGGATAGCGGAGTTGAAAAAAGTAGATAAAGAAGTTAAGGAAGCAGAGATGTCTATCCCCTGTAACCTCAGAACTTATTATTATAAACAAGATTTTCTAAAAAATTATTTGAGTATGCCTTGTGGTAAGAAAAGAAAGCGTCATAAAATCGCGACGCACAAACGTAAAAAAAGACTGAGAAAGAATCGTCATAAGAAAAGGAATAAGTAAGTTTAATGGTGTAGAAGTGTAAGGTTTAAAGTTCACCGGTAGTCATTACCGTAAACTTTGTACCATCAGCCCGGCTGAACTTTTACACCATTAAACCCTTAAACTTTTAACTTTTCAGTTGACTGGTTGTCTGCCGTACAAGTTTGCACCCCACCTCTGCTGCAACTTATCCCTCCGCATTCACGTACGGTTTTACTGTCAGCCAGTATTTACAGCAAATAAGGTTGATTCATTTTTATTGTAAAAGCTGTAATGAACAAAGAACTCATTATTAATGCAGCTCCGCAGGGGGTTGAAATCGCCTTGCTGGAAGACAGGAAGCTGGTAGAATTGCATAGCGAAAAAAGCGACGCACGTTTTGCCGTAGGGGATCTCTATCTTGGGAAAGTAAAAAAACTTATACCGGGACTGAATGCCGCTTTCGTGGATGTAGGTTTTGAAAAGGATGCTTTTCTCCACTATACTGACCTGAGCCCGTATGCCCGGTCATTGCTGAAATTCACTACCCTCAGTATGAGTGACAAAAGTGATACAGGGCTCGACTTTGGGAAAGTTTGAAATAGAACCAGAGATCATCAAGACCGGCAAGATCACGAAGTATTGGGCGGCAAGCCTAATATACTGGTGCAGATATTGAAAGAACCGATCGCTGCCAAGGGTCCCAGGCTAAGTTGTGAAATTTCTTTGCCGGGCCGTTTTGTGGTCATCACTCCATTCAACAATATCGTTGCCGTTTCCAGGAAGATACATTCATCGGAAGAAAGAAAAAGATTGCAGAAAATAGTAGAAGCGATAAAGCCAAAGAACTTTGGTGTTATTGTTCGTACTGCGGCGGAAGGAAAGAATACAGCCGAACTGCATGAAGACCTTTCTGCACTGGTGGAAATGTGGAAGACGATACAGCGAAACCTGAAAGGTGCGGCCGCCCCGGCTAAAATATAAGCGAGCAAACAAAGACGAATAGTATTCTCAGGGATCTGCTGAATGCCGATTTTAATAAGATCGTCGTTAATGACCGCAATATTTATACGGACACCAAGAACTATATACAAAAGATCGCTCCTGAAAAAGCGGATATCGTTTCATTCTACCAGAATGGATCGCCCATCTTTGACTCGTTTGGTATCACCAAACAGGTGAAATCATCTTTTGGTAAAACGGTAAACCTGAACAGCGGCGCTTATCTTATTATTGAGCACACAGAGGCCTTGCATGTAATAGATGTAAACAGCGGATATAAAAGTGTAAGCAATAACCAGGAGCAAAATGCACTGGAAACAAACCTCGAAGCGGCCGATGAAATAGCCCGCCAGTTGCGTCTTCGTGACCTGGGTGGTATTATCGTTGCCGATTTCATAGACATGAAACTTCCGGAGAATAAGCGAAAGCTGATGGAGAAGATGGAAGAGTTCATGGCTCCCGACAGGGCGAAACATGCGGTACTGCCTATTTCCAAATTTGGCCTGATGCAGATCACCCGGCAGCGTATGAAGCCGGAAATGAATATCAATACACAGGAAATTTGTCCGAGCTGTAATGGCACAGGTAAAATATCTTCTACGATATTACTGGAAGATGATATCGAAAAGAACCTGAGTTACCTGATCACGCATAAACATAGCAACCTGAAGATCGTCGTTAATCCTATCATGTACGCATATCTGAAGAGAGGCTGGCCATGGTCAACGCGGATCGCTAAGTGGAACAAAAAATTCAAACAAAAAACAAGACTGGAAGAGGATACAAATTATCACCTGACAGAATACAAATTCTTCGATCAGCATGATGAAGAAATAAAATTGTAAAATATTTTATAAGTTCTTTGGAAACAAAAGAGGCTGTCTCCAGAGTCAAATAAATCTCGCAATGGCGCAACGGCGCAAAGAATGTCCTATTGAAAATCAGCCGTTGCGGCTTTGCGCCGTTGCGAGAGCATTTATTTAGATAGCTTCTTTTATTATTATCTACAGTATTTATGGATCTATTGCCCTACCATAAACACAGCATTGCAAAACATCAGCTTCCCGTTCTCCCAGAAATTCCGGAACAATACATTGTCGGAAAGATAGGTGACAGATCCGCGGCCAATATCCTGTACGCCGAATACAAGTCCGTCTTTTAATTTTTTCTTTAGTTTAAACCCGACAAAACCGGAACCTGGTTGTCTTTTTTTATTACCCCTGCATTTCCATCCGTCTTCTTTGATATAATCATAGATCGTATTATCCATCTTCAGTGTGTAATAATAGTTGGGATACCCGTACATCAGCGGGTGCGTATTATCCATATCAACTTTAAAAACAGCGCCGGGTGTTGTAGCCGGTATCTCATCTTTTTCCCTGTTCTCAAAAGTCTTTAGCAAGAGGTATGGGTCTTTTTTACCGATAGTATCTTTTTCATCATCTTTTCTCAAATGAACGACACTCCAGTCAAGCTTTGACAGTTGTGCTACTGCTGATTCCAAAGCCACTACATGACCGCCATTCCTGATCCATTGGGTAAACTGGTCAGACGAAACCTTATCAGACAGGAAACGGTAATTGCCATCCGGTAAGATCAGTACATCTATATCGTTCCATTTTGCACGTCCAAAATCATTGGCGTTAATAAGGGTAACAGGATATCCCAGCTCTTTCTCCATAAAATACCATACTTCACCGGCAGCGTTTGAGCCCACTCCTTCTCCTGTCAGCAAGGCGATTTTCACCGCTTTCATCGGGTGCACTTTGGAACTGCCAAAATCATAACCTTTGTCCACCATGCCTGTGGTTATCGCATTCATCTTAATATTATTTTCATTGCAGACTTTGCTTACCACCTGCCATAATGTGCTGCTGAATTTTTCATTTCCTTTTTTTATTACGATCACAGCACCGCGGGCAAATGATTGCCCGTTGACGTCAAAGGGCATTTCCGAAAAGCGAAGTTTGATTCCCTGTTTTAATAGTTGGACCACTACTTTAGCAGAAGAAATTCCCTGCCAGCGTATCACATAGCCGTATGCATCTGCTGCGGTATTTTGTGCGGTCTCCGGTACAATTTTACCAGGTGCTGCAGTTACAGCCTGCCTGCTCGCATAAGCCGTAAGACCGTATACATAGGGAAGCGACCATGAAGTGATATCATACGTAAGGGAATCAACCAGTTTGGATTGCGGCTCAAACAACACTTTTACCATTGTTGCCCTGGGTTGTGCAGCGCTTACTACAATATCACCTGCAGCAACAGTAAAAACTTCTTCCTTTCCTGAATTATAATTGAAACCTCTACCAGTGCCGCTGCCGGTTCCGTATTCTATGGCATTCTTATCAAGCAGTTTTAAAAATGTACTGATACGTTCTGCATCAGCCGGGTTGTTTTTATTATATAGGCTTTATACTCTCCGACGCTGCCGCTGACGGCAGTAGTAAAGAATTTACTGAATTCTTTGATCAATGCAGTGGCATTAATGATGACACTTCTATCGTACTAAGCGAAGTTGTGTAATGATGGATCACCCGGTCATATAATGTAAGCGTATCACCTTCTTCCGTTTCAACGCCCAGTCCACCGGCCGGGCCGCCACCCTGTTCATAGGTCATTCCGATCGCGCCATTATAAAGAGGATACGTATCGCCGTACGAAGGATAAAAGAGGTCAAAGATCTCTTTGGTAAAATACAGCCAGCCATTCTTATCAAAATACTTCGCATGGTTTTTACCGATCGTTACCTGGAAATCTTTCTGCCATTGTGTGATAGCTTCATGATAAGGGCTGGGCAGCCGGGGCAAAATAGTACGGCGCATTGATGCCCTGCTCATGATAGTCAACATGTACCTGCGGCATCCATTGATTGTATTGCGACATCCGTTGCTGGCTTTCTGTTTGTGTTTGCCAGGCCCAGTCGCGGTTGAGGTCAAAATTATAATGATTGGTCCTGCCGCCCGGCCATGGTTCCCTGTGCTCTCTTGCATCAATACGTGCATTATAAGCAGAACCCCTATGGTGTTGAACCAATTTACATAACGGTCCCTCCCATCAGGATTGATGCAGGGATCTATGATGACAACTGTATTTTTCAGCCATTCTTTGGTTTGTGTATTTTTCGGATCCGTTAAAGCGAATAATGTAAGCATAGCGGCTTCGGAGGAAGAAGTTTCATTGCCATGAACATTATAACTCAGCCAAACGATTGCCGCGTATTTTCCGATGGCATCATTTTGTCTTTAGCCATATTGGGCCAGCCGCAGGTTATTCATCCTGATGTTTTCCAGGTTGCTGATGTTCTCCTGCGAAGAAATGAAAGCCAGGTATAAAGGACGATGCTCATTGGTCTCACCATATTGGTTCAGCTTTACTGCAGAAGCCGCTGTTTGGGCCACGTATTGAAAGTAGCTGACTATCTTCCAGTGGGGAGTATAGCGGGGTGCCAATTTTATAACCCAGGAATTCTTCCGGGGATTTTAATTGAGAAACAGCAAAAAGACTAAAGACAATAATCCCGGTAAGAGCAGCAATTTCCTGGTCATGTAAAAAATTTTAGCGAAGTACGTAAAAAAAGAAAAGAGGAAGACAGGAAGATGAGAGGAGAAAGGGCAAAAATAAAAAAAGCCTGTCTCAAAGGTATTTTAAACCAATGTTTCCGTAACGATGCAACGACTGAGTTCACCAGTCATTCTTTGCGCCGTTGCGAAATTTATTTGGCTTTTGAGACAGACTCTTTTTATAAAGACAGCTGCAAAAATTAATTTCTGTCCCTGCTGCCCAGGTATAACATGATATACTGGATTAAAGTAACCACGGCTGCCAAAGCGGCTACGACATACGTGGTAGCGGCCCATTTCAGGGCGTCTTTGCCATCGGGTATTCAGTTCTGCTGGTCACATTTGTTGTTTCCAGCCAGGCCAAAGCCCTTTTGCTGGCGTCAAACTCAACAGGAAGTGTGATGAGGGTAAAAAGTACTGTCAGGGCCATTAATATAATACCGATCAGTAAAACGGTAGGATTACCGAATAGGCCATGATAACACCTACTAATAATACCAGGTTTACGATATTGGAGCTGAAACTGACCGCCGGCACCAGCTTACTGCGAAGGGTAAGCGGGGCATAGGCCGTGGCGTGCTGTACGGCATGACCGCATTCATGGGCCGCTACCGCCGCCGCTGAAACGCTGGTACCATTATATACTTCCGGGCTCAGGTTTACGGTCTTGTTTTGCCGGGTTATAATGGTCGGAAAGGAAACCGTCCACAGAGGTCACTTTCACGTCATAGATCCGTTATCCCCTCAGCATTTTCTCGGCAATTTCCCGGCCGGTCAGGCCGTTGGAAAGGGGCACTTTGCTGTACTTTGTAAACTTACTTTTCAGTACCAGGGAAACAAGCATGCTGATCCCTAAAAAGACCAGCGAAACGATCATAATTGGAAGTGTCATTTTTGAAAATAATTTGTTTTGTCTGACTATTATAACAAATCTGTTACCATTTAGATTAAAGCCTGTTTTTCAGCCGTTTTGTCATTTTGCTGACTTACATCAACCCAACGATATTTTGTTTGCATGCAGCCGTGAAATTAATACAATTATATATAAATCAATGTGTTATAATGTATTATTTTTTTTCTGCAAATCAGGCATTTGTGTCTGATCAACGCTTCAAAGTTATTCACAGGACTAAAAATTTATTTTGAAATGTTGCACAGAATTGTAACTTAGCAATAGAATTTAATGGTTAGTAAGTAAAGGGGTCAGTCGAAAGATTGACCTTTTTACATTCTGCGAATTGATTAATAATCAATGCTTTTATCTGCTTCTCTTTCTTCTTTTTCACTCAACAAATAATGATCGTTTACCTTTAACGCATGAGTAAAGTTAAAACTGCTTTCTTCTGTCAAAACTGCGGTTATGAAAGTGTGAAATGGATAGGTCAATGTCCATCATGCGGACAATGGAACACATTTGTTGAAGAGTTGATACAAAAAGAAACAATAAAGAGTAATAATGGCTGGAAAGAATACAATGATGACAAGAGAACAACTAAAACAATTTCACTGAATGAAATAAAAAGCAGTGAAGAAAAACGAATGGCGACGAGCGATGCCGAACTCAATCGTGTATTAGGAGGCGGTATTGTTCCCGGCAGTATCGTTTTAGTGGCGGGAGAACCGGGCATTGGTAAATCAACATTGTTTTTGCAAACGGGTTATGGTTAAAGAACGCTGTTGTATTATATATCAGCGGCGAAGAAAGCGAACAGCAGATAAAGATGCGGGCCGACCGGCTGAAACTGAAGAATGATAACTTTTATTTGCTTACTGAAACATCTACGCAAACGATCTTCCAGGAAATAAAAAAGCTGAAACCGCAGCTTGTCATTGTTGATTCGATACAGACATTGCAAACACCCTTTATTGATTCATCACCCGGCAGTGTCTCGCAGATCAGGGAATGTGCAGCCGAATTTCAGCGCTTTGCGAAAGAAACAAATACACCCGTTTTTCTTATTGGTCATATCACAAAGGACGGAAGTATCGCAGGCCCGAAGATCCTGGAACATATGGTGGATACGGTTTTGCAGTTCGAAGGAGATCGTCATTATGCGTATAGGATTCTCCGTACATTAAAGAACCGTTTTGGCAGTACCGCCGAACTGGGTATTTATGAAATGACGGACGAAGGAATGCGGGGTGTTGCTAATCCCAGCGAGATACTGATCACACAAAAAGAAGATCAGCTCAGCGGTATCGCTATCGCGGCAACTATTGAAGGTATGCGGCCGTTACTGATAGAAGTGCAGGCGCTGGTGACACAATCTGTGTATGGTACTCCTCAGCGTACCGTCAGTGGTTTTGATCTTCGCCGCCTGCAATTATTATTAGCCGTATTGGAGAAGCGCGGCGGTTTTCATTTTGGCATGAAAGACGTATTCCTGAATATTGCCGGCGGATTAAAAGTAGAAGATCCTTCCATTGACCTGGCTGTTTTATGTGCGCTGCTTTCTTCTTATGAAGATGTTCCGTTGCCGCAGCATATATGTTTTGCCGGCGAGATCGGGCTGAGCGGCGAGATCAGGGCTGTTAACAGGATTGATCAGCGAATCGCCGAAGCGGAGAAACTGGGTTTTGAAAAGATCATTCTTTCCAAGTACAACCAAAAAGGATTGGCCAGGCAAAAATTCAATATCGAAATAATCATGATGGGCAGGGTGGAAGAAGTCTATAAATACTTATTCTCATGATCAGCGTAAAAGAAATAAAAGACTCATTGCTTCATTTACTGTTTCCGATGTATGTACGGGATGCGGGAGTGATCTGCTGAATGAGAACACTGAGCTTTGCCTCAGGTGTATTGACAGTATGCCCGAAACCAGTTTCGAATGGCATACAGGTAACCGGCAGAAAAGAAATTCTGGGGAAGGCTGGATGTATCGGCTGCTACAGCCCAATATTATTTTACCCGCGAATCGCTGATGCAGCAACTGATGCACCAGTTCAAATACCGGGAAATAAAGAGCTGGGCCTGCAGTTAGGCAGAATGATGGGAGACAATCTCCGGCGGTCAGGAAGATTCTATGCGGATGCGCTGGTTCCGTTACCCTTATTTGTTTCTAAAGAAAAAAGGCGTGGATTTAACCAGGCGACAATTCTCTGCGAAGGAATGGCAAGAAAGTATGCATATCCCGGTTTTAAATAATGCGGTCACCCGGTCGCAGCATACCGATACTCAAACCAAAAAAGGAAGGGTAGAAAGATGGCAGAATATGGAGGGGAAATTTGTACTGACAGATCCCGGCGCTGTCAGCAGTAAGCATATCTTACTGGTAGATGATGTGATAACAACGGGAGCTACCCTCGAAGCCTGTGGCATTGAACTGCTGAAAGCAGATAATGTAAAGTTGAGTGTAGCCACTCTTTGTTATGCTGCCTGATAATTTCACGCAAATAAATAAGGATTAGCAAAAACCAAAGGCACCAATGGTGTAAATGCTTTGCGTCTTAAGTCCAAAACGTAGCGTCTTTGCGCGAAACCGTCTCTTTTAACTCATTTCCTCTTTCGGCTCTTTGTTATTACTTTTGATAACCAATGAAAGCCCCTGCTATACTTATCCTGTCCGCTGTGATGCTGATGACTGCCTGCAGAAAAGATTCTTTTATTACTACTGCTGATGCCAGGGTGAGCCCTTTCCACCAATAAACTGAATACGATACCGTTTTTACTGCTGCCGGTTCCATCACCCAATTCTTTAAGATCATCAATGAGAACGATCAGAAACTGCGTCTCTTCTGTGAAGCTGATGGGCGGATCATCATCTCCTTTTAAAATGAATGTAGATGGCATCGCTACCACGGAGGCAACCAATATAGAGATCGAAGCAAATGATAGTGTATATGTTTTTGTACAGGTAAATGTTAACCCGACTGCTGATAACCTTCCTTTCATTATACAGGATAGCATACAGGTAAGTTATAACGGTAGTAACAGGCTCGTCCAGCTGGAAGCATGGGACAGAATGCGCATTTTTTTCGTGATAAAGAGATCGTTGCCGATGAAATATGGACGAATGATCTGCCTTATGTAATACTCGGGTACCTGCGTGTGCGGCCGAATGCAAAACTGACTATTGATAAAGGCTGCCGTATCTATGCGCATGCTGATGCACCTCTTATAGTAGATGGTACATTACAGGTAAATGGTTTAAAAGATACTGCTGACCGCGTTTATTTCAGCGGGCGACAGGCTGGATGACCCGTATAGAAATTATCCTGCCTCGTGGCCGGTATCTATTTCAGTGCTACGAGCAAAGACAATGTGCTTACGTACGCGGTTATTAAAAATTCTTATCAATCAATAGCGGTGCAGGATCTTCGCCCAATGCTAATCCGAAAGTAACGCTGAATGAATGTGTCATTGATAATTCGTATGATGCAGGTATCATTGCTTCCAATGCAAGTATTACGGCCAGGAACTGCCTGGTCAGCAATTGCGGAAAGAATATCGCATTGCTTAAAGGCGGCGATTACAGTTTTACGCATTGCACGGTTGCCAGTTATTCCAACTCTTATATTCAGCATAAGGATCCTGTATTGCAGGTAAGGAACTTTGATGCTGCGAATGTTACCGCGCCTTTGAATGCCGTTTTTCGTAACTGTATTTTCTGGGGGGAAAATGGAATTGTAGATGATGAAGTAGTGATAACGAAAACAGGCAGCACCGCTTTTACGGTGAATTTCGATCACGTTTTATGGAAAGTATTAAATGCACCATCCAATAGCACGTCCAACCAGGTGATTAACGATCAAAAGCCTTCTTTCGATACGATAGATGTCTCCAAACAGTTTTACAATTTCCGCCTGAAAGACGATTCGCCGGCAAAGAATAAAGGGGTTAATACCGCGGTGATCATTGACCTGGACGGAAAGCCCCCGTCCCATAGGTTTGCCCGACCTGGGATGTTTTGAAATACAGCCCTGAAGAGCAACTTTTATAAGATTATAACCGATTGGAGAACCGGACTGGCTTATCTTTGTTGTCCTTTCTGATTACGATTAATTATTAAAAAATATATTATGAAAACATTACTGTTGTCATTGCTCTTGTCAGTGACTTTAACGGGTACTTCTATTTACGAGTTTAAAGTATCCGGCCTCGATGGTAACGATATTGATTTCTCGAAATACAAAGGCAAAAAGATCATGATCGTTAACACGGCTTCCAAATGCGGCAACACGCCACAATATGAAGGACTGGAAAAATTATATGAGCAATATAAAGACAAACTGGTGATCGTTGGTTTTCCTGCTAATAACTTCGGCGGACAGGAACCGGGCACTAAAACAGAGATACAGGAATTTTGCAAAAAGAATTATGGCGTTAGCTTCCCGATGGCGGACAAGGTATCGGTAAAAGGCGATGATATCGCTCCTATCTATAAATATTTGATTGACGAAGCACTGCAAAAGGATTGGCCGACCCGGTAAAATGGAATTTCGGAAAGTTCTTATTGGATGAAAAAGGCAACCTGATCGCTACATTTTCTCCAAAGACACAACCGATGAGCGAAGAGATAGTAAAGTATTTGAATTGATCAGCACTGACATTTATAAGATTACGAGGAAAGCGATTCTGAATTCAGAGTCGCTTTTTTCATGTTATTTTGCAATCCCGCCGGGGTAACCGATCAATGCAGTTCAAAAACATCATAGGTCAGCAGGACATAAAACACAACTTAGTTGAGCTGGTACAACATAACCGTCTCAGCCATGCTTTGCTTTTTTTAGGTAAAGAAGGAAGCGGTGTATTGTCCTTTGGCATTAGCCTTTGCCCAATATGTAGTTTGCGAAAAAGGAAATGGTCAGTGGTCAGCGGTGAGTAATGAACCTTCATTATTCGGGGACGATCCCCACTCCCTGCTCCCTACTCCCACTCTCCATCCGACTCTTGCGGCACCTGCCCCGCCTGTTTAAAATCCCAGCAGCTCGTTCACCCCGATATACACTTTAGTTATCCCGTTGTAACGAAAAAGCCCGGAACTCCTCCATCAGTACGGATTATATTTCTGAATGGAGAGAGTTGTTAAAGGGTATGTATATGGTAATGTGTATGACTGGCTGCAATTCATCGGCGCGGAAAATAAGCAGGGAAATATTACTGCCAATGAATGCAATGATATTATCCGCAAACTGAACCTGAAGAGTTTTGAAAGCGAGTACAAGATCTTAATTCTCTGGATGCCCGAATACCTCGGTAATGAAGGCAATAAATTATTAAAGCTGATCGAAGAGCCGCCACCCAATACCCTGTTTATCCTGGCGGCGGAAAATGAATCATTGATCCTCCCTACCATATTAAGCCGTTGCCAGCTGGTAAAAATACCGGCACTGGAAACAAAAGACGTGAGGAAGCGCTGGTGAACCGGAATAAAACAGCTCCGGATACAGCCAGACAGGTAGCCAGTGTAAGCGAAGGCAATTACCGCGAAGCCCTGCAAATGGTGCAGCATGCGGAAGAAGACTGGCAGAGCCTGTTAAGGGAATGGCTGAATGCTATGCTGAAAACAGGCCCGATCGCCCAGACCAAATGGGTAGAAGAAATAAGCAAGCATGGAAGGGAAAAGCAAAAGCAGTTCCTCCGGTATTTTAATCACCTTAATCACCTGCTGGAACAGGCGGTGAGGCTGCGGGTAATGTCCTCTGCTTCCAAAGGAGAGGTAGAGCCAGGCAACCACAAATTTTCCCTTACTATCCCTGAAAAGGAGAGGGATTTTGCTGAAAGATTGAATAAAATAGCTGAAATCGAGCAGCAGCAGGCTATTATTGAAGAATTGGACAGGGCTACCTATTATATTGAAAGGAACGCAAATGCGAAGATTCTGTTCCATGCCCTAACTATTAAGTTATACCATATCATTCGGGACAAAATTGTATTTTTGACTGATTGAGGAGGAAATTGAGTGGTGAGTGGAAAGAAGTGAGTGGGCATCCAGCTCAGAATTACTTATAAGAAAGCTTAATTGTGTTATTCGTTACTACATATATCGCTCCTGTTACTCAGCTTCCTATGCTGAATAAGTGATACAACGTAGAAAGCCCCGCAGGCAGCGGGGCGGAAGCTTACTAGTAATTCCATCCCTGGGTTCATACTTCACTTAAGTCCTCAAAAGGCTTCGATCAGTTATGCTGTTCTTAACCTTAAACGTTTTAAACCTTTAAACCCTTAAACGGCATTAAATAATGGGTTGCAGTAGTTGTGGCACCGCCAAAGGCGGCAAACCAAGCGGATGTAAGAGCAACGGCGGATGCAGTACCGGCGGTTGTAATCGTATGAACACATACGACTGGCTGCGTAACCTGCCTATCGCCGGCGTGGATATGGCCTGTAATGTTATTGAAGTGAGCTTCAACCAGGGCACCCGCAAAGATTTTTTCCGTAATTCCACATTGCAGCATTATGATAAGGGCGATATGATCTCGGTAGAAGGCGTGAGCGGTTTTGATGTAGGCGAGGTTTCACTAACCGGCGAGATCGTGAGATTACAGATGAAGAAAAGGGGGGCGAAAGAAGACAACCCCGAGATGAAAAAGATACTCCGGCCTGCTACCGATCGCGATATTGACCTGATGCGCCAAAATAAAGCAAGGGAGCCGGAAGCCGTGATACGCAGCCGGGCCATCGCCAGGCAACTGAAACTGGATATGAAAATAAGCCAGGTAGAAATGCAGGCAGACGGAAGAAAAGCAACCTTCTTTTATATTGCGGATGGTCGTGTGGATTTTCGTGAGCTGATCAAAATATATGCTTCCGAATTCAAAGTGAAAGTGGAGATGCGGCAGATAGGAGCGAGACAGGAAGCAGGTAAAGTAGGTGGCATCGGCAGTTGCGGCCGGGAGCTGTGCTGCAGCAGCTGGCTGACTGATTTTAAATCGGTGAATACAGCAGCAGCGCGATACCAGAATCTTTCTATCAATCAGACAAAGCTGAGCGGACAATGCGGCCGGTTGAAATGTTGTTTGAATTACGAACTCGATACTTATTTAGATGCTTTGCAGCATTTCCCTGATAACTGTGATGTATTGCAGGTAGCCAAAGGCAATGCCTATCTTATCAAAAAAGATATTTTCAAGAACCTGATGTGGTACACCTTACCTGATAGTACCAAACAATACCCCGTAACGATTGAAAGTGTAAAGAAAATAAAATCGCAGAACCAGCAGGGTGTCATACCGGATGCATTGGAAACGGTAGAAGTGACTTCTAACAAGCCAAAAGAAGTAGAACCGGAATTTGTTGATGTAGTAGGTCAGATCAGTTTGCGCAGCCTGGATAAATCGGATAAGAAAAAACGTCACCAGCAACAACAGCAAAGAGCACAAGGCCAGAGACCACAGCAAAGGCAGCAGGGAAATAACCAGCAGGGTGGTGGCAACCAGCAAAGACCTCAACAAAGGAATATGCCTAACCGTCAGGGAGGACAACAAGGCGGTAACCAGCAAGGAGGAAATCAACAGGGCGGCAATCAGCAAAGAGGTCAGCAGCCTAACCAGCAAAGGGGACAAAATCCCAATCAGCAAAGAGGACAAAGACCTAACCCGTCAAGAAACCAGCAGAATCCCAATCAACAGAATCCGCAACGGCCGCCGGGGCAGGATAATGATAAGCCATCAAATGCCTAAAGCTTTATAGATCGCATCCTGTATCTTTCCCCTGATCAGCATTTGTGATAGCTTCGGGTTATCTCTTGTAGGATATACCCGGTTGGAAAGAAATATATAGACGATATCATACTTCGGATCTACCCATACGCAGGTGCCTGTAAAACCGGTATGACCAAAAGCCTGCGACGATACACTGACGGAGGGGTATGGTTCTTTCCTTGTGGCATTATCTTTTTCCGGTTTATCAAAACCAAGGCCACGGCGGCTTACATCACTATGATATGCCGTAAAGTATTTTATCGTTTCAGGTTTCAGGTATCTCTCCCCGTTAAATGTTCCTCCGTTCAAAAGCATCTGGTATAACATGGACAGGTCATAGGCATTGGAAAATAATCCGGCATGCCCCGCTACTCCTCCGAATAAAGAAGCGCCTTCATCATGCACATCACCCTGTGTCGTTTGCCGGCGAAAATGTTTTTCTGTTTCTGTAGGCACCATTTGTCCCACGGAGAAACGGTTTCTTGGTTTAAACCCGGTGGACAGCATGGATATCTTTTTATAAAAAGTTTTTTGTACATACTCATCCAGCGGCATACCCGATAGCTGCTCCACGATCTTACCAAGGAAAATAAAATCATTATCGCTGTACACATATTTATTCCTCGGGCCCAATGGGCTTTTCAATATGCGGCTGAATAAAGTATCCTGCCAGTCGTTGCGCAGGTAGAGATTTTCCGCTACCCGCACAGTAAACCCGGGTTTTGATTTATCACTATAGATGGCAGGATTGGGAATACCTGTCGCTGAATCAATGGTCTCTTTATAGAAAGGGATAAAAGGAACAAGCCCGGCCTGGTGCAATAAGATATCATCTATTTTCAAACCCGCCTTGTCAGTACCTTTTACCCATGGCAGGTAATCACCCAGTTTTTTGTTCAGGTCCAGTTTGCCTTCTTCATACAGTTTCATTACCGATACGGTGGTAGCTGATATCTTGGTAACGGAAGCAAGATCGAAAATACTTTGCAGGCTCATGGCAGGAGACGGCTCGTAAGTATAATTGCCGAATGCCTTATGGTAAATAATATTGCCATCGTGTACAGCCAGTACTACGCAGCCGGGGAAAGCTTTTTTCACAATGGCATCATTAGCGATAGAATCAATGTCAGAAAATTTATCTTTTTTGGCAACCAGCTTTTCAGGTTTGATACCGGCATACACGATACCTTCCCCGTATTTGAAGCTGCATACGGAAACAGGTAGTGTTCCTTTGGGAAGGATTTTTCCTGCCAGCATATCTGCCGCTGCATTGCGGGTAATATCATCATCCTGGTAGCAGGCGACCAGGTTCTTCGCCTCACAAAAGTTAGAAGTGGCCAGTACATTGCCGAAAACGAAAGTATAAGTAACGGCATCGGTTGACTGAAGCCATTTTGCTAATTCCGGTACTATAGGACTTATCCCGTAATTATTAGCGGGCCTCAACGCAAAGTCATGAATACCGATAATGATCGCATCATAATGTTCTCTTCCTACTTTATCAAGCAACCTGGACGCTGCGGAGTCGCCTTCTTTGTAAGAAAAAAGATATGTGTCTGCATTAAAGTCTTCCTGCATTCTCTTGCCAAAGTCATTTAGTAAAGAAGATCCGATCCCTACATACGCAACATGTTTGTCTTTAAGATCGGGCAGGCCATTTGCCGTACTTCTTACTAAAGTGATGGTTTCCTTCGCCACTTCATACCTTATCTCGTTGGTCTTTGCATTCAGGTCATTCAGCAGGTTGTTAGTATCTATCGGTTTTACTTCATGCAGGCCCAGTTCGTATTTTGAATGCAATACCTTTTTTACCTTTTCATCAATATCCTCCCATTTCAACCGTTTTTCTTTGATCGCTTTTTTTACTGCTTCAATGGTTTCGGGTATGCTGGCGGGTAAACAAAGCATATCATTGCCTGCTATCAGCGCTTCCACAGCGATCGTGCCGCCGGGAAAATACTTGGCAACACCTTTCATCTCAAGCGCATCGGTAAACGTAAGACCTGTATAACCGAGTTTGTTTTTTAAAAGATCGGTGACATTATTCTTTGAAATGGATGTGGCACGGTTGGCCGTATTATCAATAGCGGGAATATAAAGATGCGCTATCATAACACTTCTTATACCTGCTTTAAAGATGGCTTTGAAAGGCATCAGTTCCACCGAATCGAGCTGTGCCAGTGATTTATTGATAACAGGAAGATCGAAATGCGAATCCACATCTACATCGCCATGACCCGGAAAATGCTTGGCGCAGGCCATGATACCGGCGTCCTGCATTCCTTTTGTATAGGCAACGCCGAATTGGGCAACCTTATTCTTATCCTCACCGAAGGAACGATAGCCAATTACAGGATTATTGGGATTATTATTGATATCAATAACCGGCGCATAGTTAACATGCACACCGATACGCTTGCATTGTTCGCCAACGGCCAGTCCCATTTTGTAAATGAGCGCTTCATTGTTCAATGCGCCTAATGTAAGCTGGTAAGGAAATTTAGCCACGCTGTCCAGCCGCATGCCTAATCCCCATTCGCCATCAATGGTTACCATCAGCGGCGTTTTGGCAATGCTCTGGTAGTAATTGGTAAGGTTAGCCTGCCTTACCGGTCCGCCCTGGAAAAAACATAAAGCGCCGACATTGTATTGTTTGATATCGTTGATCACTTTGGCTACATGATCGGGACCCAGGTTGGAATGCGCCCTGATCACCATCAGCTGGGATATCTTTTCATCCTCGCTCAATGAATTGAACACACTATCTACCCATTGCTGCTGATTCAGGTGGCTTTTATACTGAGCAAAAGAAAGCACCGGGATAAAAAATAAAAGGACTAAAAACCTCCTGGGATTGTAATTCATAACGGCTACTACTACTTTGATGGAAAGGATCCTGAAATTGATAGTGTATCACCTGGCATTGTTTCCCACAAAGACACAAAGCCCACAAAGTAATTACGTTATTGCTTTCTTTGTGCCCTTAGTGTTCTTTGTGGCAGATACGGCCTAAAATTAGCCCTTTTGCACCTAAAGATTTGCGAACAAGTGCTTAAAATTCAAATCCCTAATTTTGGCGCTGAAGGAGAATAATTGTGCCTGATAAAATTGTTTTACTACCAGATAATATAGCCAACCAGATAGCGGCCGGGGAAGTGATCCAGCGGCCTGCGAGCGCTGTCAAAGAGCTTTTGGAAAATGCCGTAGATGCAGGTGCTACTGATATTAAACTCATTATACAGGATGCGGGCAAAGCACTGATACAGGTGATAGATAACGGGGGTGGTATGAGTGAGACCGATGCCAGGATGTGCTTTGAACGGCATGCTACTTCGAAGATCAGGAATATAGAAGATCTTTTTCATATAAAGACCATGGGCTTTCGCGGAGAAGCACTGGCTTCCATTGCTGCCGTAGCACAGGTAGAATTGAAAACGAAAAGAACGGACGACGAGGCCGGTGTGTATATTGAAGTAGAGAACAGCACCGTCAAAAAACAGGAACCTGTCGCGGCACCTACCGGTACCAGCATCGCTATGAAGAATTTATTCTTCAATGTTCCTGCACGGAGAAACTTTTTGAAAAGCAATGCCGCCGAAATGCGGCATATCGTAGATGAATTTACAAGAGTAGCGTTGTCCTTTCCGGGTATTTTCTTTTCTCTCACCGCTAATGGGCAACAGCTTTTTCACCTGGAAGCAGGAAGCCTGAAACAACGTATCGTTCAACTGCTCGGTAATAATTACAATGCAAAACTGGTAACCGTAAAAGAAGAAACGGATTACATGAATATCTATGGTTTTGCAGGTAAACCTGAAACAGCCAAGAAAACCAGGGGCGACCAGTATTTTTTTGTCAATAACCGGTTTATCAAAAGCGCTTACCTGAATCATGCGGTGATGAATGCGTACCAGCAAATGATCGCTGCGGATAGTTTCCCGATGTATGTATTGTTCATTGATCTCGATCCTGCCGTGGTAGATGTAAATGTGCACCCGACCAAACAGGAGATAAAATTCGAGGATGAAAAAATAGTGTATGCATTTGTGCAGGCTGCGGTAAAACATGCATTGGCGCAATTCAGCGTAACCCCGACATTGGATTTTGACCTCGACGCTTCTATCCAGCAATTATCGGCTATTCAACAGCCTTTTACTGAAGAAAGAAAATCATCTGCCGCTTCTACTTCATTGTTCAAAGGATTTACCCAAAAACACCAGGCGCATTTTATTGAACCGGCGAAGAAGGAAGAGTTGAAACATTGGAAAGATTTCTATGAGAATAAGGGATCGTTGACCGATGACCGTTTATCGTTGCCCGGAGTTAATAGCCAGGATGCTAGCAACGAACAACGAACATCGGTCATCGCGCCGGACATAGAAATAGCCCAACTGCTCAACACCTACCTCGTTACCCCGTCGGCAAACGGATTTATTCTCATTCACCAGCAGGCGGCGCATGAGAGAGTATTGTATGAGCAATTGAAAGCCGCCGGTCAGGGAAAACCTGTCGCTTCACAAAGAAGTATGTTTCCTGTTACACTGGAACTGGCCCCTGCTGATGCAGCGGTACTGGGAGAACTGATGGGTGATTTGCAGGAACTCGGTTACCTGATCGAACCTTTCGGCAAAAATAGTTTCGTAATACAGGGTACGCCTGCTGACCTCGAACCGGGGAATGAAAAAAATATCATTGATACATTACTCGAGCAATACAAACATTTCAGCAATGAACTGAAATTCTCAAAAAGAGAAAAGCTTGTTCGTTCGCTCGCCAGGCAACAGGCCGTTAAACCCGGCAGCCGGTTAACGGAAAGAGAAATGAAACAACTCACGAATGATCTGTTTGCCTGCGTACAATCTAACAGTACACCTGACGGCACTCCTACCTACCTGGAATTTAAACGGGATCAGCTGGAAAAAATGTTTGGCAAATAGCAAATCTACCAGGCATAAGCGGCGGCGGCAGATGCCGCAAGTGTGAACAGAACAAGGACGATCATGCCGGCTTTGCTAAAGAACCAGCGCAACCATTTTCTTTTTTTCTTTTCGGGCATCTCTTCGTCCATGACTGCTTTCATTGCTGTCCATGTTGTATCCATGTCCGCAGATAAAAGATCACTGAATTTATTATTGATCAGTTCTCCGTATGTGTTATTGCTCCGTGCCATTTAAAATAAGGTTCTTTTTCAAAACAGTTGGTTAATTGTCTTTTGGCTTCGCTGAGGTGCCATTTGCTGGTTCCTTCGGTGATCTGCAGCAAATGGGCGATCTTTTTGTGTTTATATCCTTCGATCACACAGAGATTAAAAACAGCGGCCGACATTTCGGGTAATTGTTTCAGGAAGAATACTATTTCTTCGGCCGATTTATCTATCAGTATGGCCGGTGGTATCGCCGGTTCAGTATCACTCTTCCATGCTATATTGACGGCCTTTAATTTTTTCCTGTGCAAAAAATCAACGGATGTTATTACCATGATCTTGTGTATCCATGCATAGAGAGGAGACCTCGACTCATCAAACTCACTGATGGTCAGAAATACTTTTAATAAGCCTTCGTGTAATACCCAGGTTGCATCTTCCTGGTTCTTTGTGTAGCGGAAACAAAGCGCTATCATGGGGGTATAAAACCGTTTGTACAACTGTTCCTGCGACTTGCGGTCGTTGGCAATGCAGCCTTTGATCAGCAGCTGATCAGGTATGATATTTCCAGGTAGAGACATTCTTCGTTAGGGTTCGGACAGATCAATAGCTGCTGGTGAACAGTATTTACTGCGAAAGTAAAGTCGAATTACCACGAATGCAATAGTATAATTACCAAAGGCATTAATAATGACTTTTGTTAAGCAATCTTTATTTCATGCAGCAATTGAGCGTAGAAAAGCCAGTAGCTGGCATTGGGATACAGTTACTTCATTATCTTTTTTGATCTCCATAATTCATAACGCAGGAATAGCTGGAGAGATGTATTCTTTTCCTGTTGTTGTGTGCCGCCGGGCAAAGTAAACTTCAGGTAAGGTTGCAGGCCAAAAGAGTACCTGGCTCCCAATGAAAAGCGTTTCCATCTGAATTGCGTTTCGACCAGGGCCTGGAAATAAGAGCGGGCAAAATTACTATCAGCCCCTGAGCTTCTTATAATAGTCCCCAGGCTGATGGCGGTATCGCTTCCCGTGGCGATCGTGCGTTTTATTACATCCTGTACTGAAACAGCGCTGGTGAATTTATTCCATACAAGGCCGCTGCCTATTGACCAGTTGGGTAAAACAAAATAGTTGAATGAAACGGGTAACTGGTGATAGAATGTCTTTTTAAGTTTCGTAGAAGTGATCGTATTATTAATTCCGAAAGGATCTATCACACTTTTTTGCCGGTATAGTATTTCACGGTTATACTGCGGGGCGCCATACCTGAATTCGGCTTGTAAGAACCATTTATCGTTCTTATACATCCTGAAATAAACAGAGGGTATATAATCGGCCAGCGATCCTTTCCTTCCCTGTGAATTATAGGGGGTGAGTTTTTGGCCATCAATGGGCAATAATTGGTGCATGGCAATGCCCGCACTGAAATAAATATATTTTGTTTTTGCACTGTCCTTTTTAGGAGAGCTATTTTTTACTGTTTCTTCCGCGTCTTTTTTCTTTACCGAATCCTTCTTCACTACACGGATGGTATCTGTTTTTCTTATACTGGTAGATACATTGTTTGAAGAGTCTTTAATAACAGGCGCCGGGATGTTTCCTGGTAATTCCTCTTTGCTGGCAGGGTTTGATTTTTTTGATCCGGGTGCTGTAGTAATACTGGTATTTTCAGTATCAGCTACCTGATCGGTTTTTTTTACAACGTTTTTTTTACTCTTAACTCCGGGTATTTGTTCTGTGTGTATAGTTTCTTCTTTGTTTATTTTTTTAGTTGTTCCGCCTGTTGCTGTTACTGCTATTTTATTGTCATATGCTGTTTTGCGCCTGTTGTTCCTGGCCTGTGAAGCGGTGGTTTGTGTTGTATCGTTCTTATTATTATCAATACCCGGTTTAATTATACGGGAGTTTTTATCATTAGCATCGCCTGTAATATGTACGGTATCTTCTTTGTTTTTATCAATAGTAGTTTCCTGCTGAGGTATGCGCTGAACTTTTTGTGTTTCTTCTTTTTTATCACCGGCTTTGTACTGCCGGAACAACCACCAGCCGATGCCCAGTAAAACCACGGCAAGCAAACCCCATAGCCCGCAACCACGCAGCCGGAATGGAACGATCCGCCTGTCATCATCTTCTTCCAGGCGGCGCTTCATATCTGCCCATGCCATATTCTCATCCGGCAGAGGAAGATCATTCAGCTGGTGTGTTATTTGTTCTTCGTATGGTAAACGCTCATTCATTAAAGGACCTGTTCATTTATCATTTTTTGTAATTTTTTTCTTGCTTCGCTTAAATGCCATTTGCTGGTGCCTTCACTGATGCCTGCCAGTATCGCTATTTCCGCATGCGTATATCCTTCCATTATGTATAAATTAAAAACAGCTTGTGTGGCCGGTGGCAATTGCCGGACTAATTGTAAAATTTCTGATGCAGACATTTTCGCAATGACAGCAGGCGGCACATGGACGGTGGCCGCCTGGTCAAGTTCTCCGGTCACGGACTGACTCTGCTGAACTTTGATAATATCAAGACAGCTATTGATAACGATGGTGCGTATCCAGGTGTAAAAGGAAGCTTTCGCCCCATCGTAACGGTGAATATTTTTATATACCTTATAGAAACCTGTGTTCAGTGCTTCCAAAGCCTCCATTTCGTTTTTTGTATAGCGAAGACAAAGGCCCATCATTACCCTGTAGTAGCTCCTGTACAACTGCTCCTGGGCTTTGCGGTTACCGGCTTTGCAGCCGCTGATGATGCTATCTATGTTTTGTTCTTCGCTAACCAAATAATTTTTCCGGATTTATATTCCCGGACCGGAACATACGAACGATCCGGGAAATACTTTTGTTAATTATTCATACGGTTGTTTCCGGATAATGAACGAGTGTTATTATTACCACTTTCAATGAAGCTGTGATAATTTCTGTTTCAGCTGGGCCTCCGTGTAGGGTGCAAAATCCATAGTAACAGACTGGCCGTTTTGAACGGATACCGGGGTTACCGACGCATATAATTGTCCGTTCTTGATACTGATACCGACAATAGTAGAAGGTACCGCCAGCAATTTATCCGAATTGAAATAACTCAGTCCCTGCGTCCAGTTCATCTTTACCACCGAATTACGGCCTGTAAGGTGCACAAAAACATTGGTACTGTCGTTGGATGGCGCATTGGCCGGATACACACTAAAAGATACGGTAGGCTCATTATAAAACTTATCGCAGTTGATCCAGTTTACACTGTCGCAGAAAAGAGAAGAATGTGTAAACAGGGTTGAATCGCCTACTACAAAATTTCCCGGTGTACTGTTAGGTGACCAGTCAATATTTCCTTTTGCATCTTTTACCCCATTGAATACCTGCATGCCATTCATATCAACATTGGCTCTTGCCGGTATCTCTATCTGCAAAAAGTTGCCGCTGGCCAGTTTGAGACGCTGCCCGTTCTTAGTGACTTTAACTTCAAACTCCCCGCCAGATTCCAATGGCAATCCGCCTGACATAGCGGGCATATTATTAAGTATCATATCTATCGGGGTAAATATTTCTTTTACGGCAATATCAACGTTGCCACTAACCGGCGCCCCGCTTTCGGTGACAAATCCATTGGCCGGGAAATGGATCTTTGCGCCGCCTGATGTTGTCATTACACCGCCTGAAACGTTATTAACGGCAAATGTTTGTGCAGGAGAACTGTTGCTTTTATAAAAATCGCTCAATGAGGTTTGCTTCTCTTTTTGGAGAAAGGAGGTCTCGGGCTGGCAGCCAGTGAATAATACGGCGGCTAAAAGACCGGAAAGAATACTGTTCTTCAT
>JBBCIL010000015.1:0-117448 GCA_037200265.1 Bacteroidota bacterium | reverse complement strand
AAAAAAGATGTTAGTTTTAAAAAGTCTTATTATACAGGCTGGGCAGGAAGCCTGGTCTAAATCATTTACCGTCTCTGATAATACTAAAATATCGCAAATAAATCATACACGTATTTATATTTAGTAACCGGTAACTCCGGCTTATTCGCCGGTAGCTTTTACAGGATATTTGAGAGGCTCAGGAGCTTTAAAACTCCCTGAAAATCTATGAATTCTACTCTACGAATATCCTGAAATCCTCCACCCGCCAATACTCCTTTTGGGGGATATTTCTGGCGCTGTTCCGCAATAGCGTGTTCCCGTGCAAATAGCCAATACATAATTAAAGACCCGGGCTCTATGGCTTTTACAGGTGGTAAATTATAAAGCCCTTACCCGGTATAATCATACACCAAAAAGAGGATTACACAATCTTATCCCGCAGCGCAATGGATACAGCTTCCGTACCGGAGTGTACGTGCAGCCTGGCATAAATATTCCTTACATGTGTTTTAACCGTATCAACAGCTACAAACAATCCGGATGCGATCATCTTATAGCTTTTGCCCGCAACAGGAAACTCCAATACTTTTTTCTCCTGCATATTCAGCTTTGCGCAATTCTTTGCGGCCTTAGCGTGAAATACGGTAACACCACCGAAACAGTTTTCCTTCAAAATCAAAAGGTGTGGTGGCTTTGGTAATATCTTTTATCTGTGCGCTGTTTATTTTATCCTTATCCAGTATAAACTTGCTGAAGTTGGTACTGAAATATAAAACGCCACCGGGACTTAAAGCAGCAAGACATTGATTGATCAATTCAACATGATCTTTCTGAATGTCTAAAAAATTGTCCATTCTTTTGCTGTTACTGAATGTAGGCGGATCCATCACAATAAGATCAAAATATCCTGCAGGAATTGTTTTGAGGTATTGCATAACATCAGCATGAATGAATACTCCCCCCTCTTTTGCCGGGGTATTGGCAACCCGGAAACCGTTTAGCCGGTAATTTTTCTCCGCCCATTGAAGATATGTCTTCGAGAGATCGACCGTCACTACCTCCTTTGCATTTCCCGCTGCAGCATACACGGAAAATGAGCCGGTATAAGCAAACAGGTTCAGCACTTTTTTCCCTTCACTTTCCTGCTGCACCATTTGTCGTGTAACACGGTGATCAAGGAACAATCCTGTATCGAGATAATCGCTCAGGTTGACGATGAACTTCAATCCATTCTCATTTACTACAAATTCATGCTGCACCTCACCAAACTTCTGGTATTGTCCGAGGCGGCCCGGCTTACGCTGGCGCAGTTTAAGAAAAATATTATCTTTTGAAATCTGCAGTACCTCACCCATCACTTTCAGGCTTTCTTCTATCCACTCATCATGCTCTTCGTCTGTCATACCATGCCTGCGGTTATATTCCGCTACATATAAATTAGTCTCATATATCTCGATACAGAAGGGAAACTCAGGCAGGTCATGATCATATACGCGGTAACAACCGACACCCAGCCTTTTTGCCTGCTTACTTATATGCCGGAAGACCTTGGTCAGCCGGTTTCGAAACATTATTATTTTTTCTTCTGCGATCATGGTATTGCACGCTGAGGCGTTAAGAGATTCACGCAAAGGCGCTACGTCGCTACGGTTTTACTGAATATGGCAAATAGCATAGAAATCAATAAATCCTTTGCGTCTCTGCGTGAAACTCCCGCGTGAAATTATGCCTAAAAATTTATTACCCGCCTTTACTATTTATTCCGAAATTAGCTTCCTGCTTTGACCGACCAGCCAGCCTGATTTTTCATTTCAATGTAGGTGTTAGAATGTATGCTATTGTAGATATAGAAACGACGGGAGGATATGCCGCTGCACATGGTATTACGGAAATATCCATTCATGTTTTTGACGGCAAAAAAGTGACGGCAAAATTCGCGACACTGATCAATCCGCAGCAAACTATTCCTCCTTATATACAGGCGATGACGGGCATAACGGATGAAATGGTAGCGGATTCCCCTTTATTTGAAGAAGTAGCTGCGGAGATATATGCATTGCTTGCAGATAACATTTTCGTGGCCCACAATGTCAATTTTGATTATTCCTTTGTAAAAGCCCACCTCGCAGCAGCTGGTTTTGTACTTGATACAGGAAAATTATGTACCGTGAGGCTGAGCCGGAAAATCATACCGGGCTTTCCTTCTTACAGCCTGGGTAATCTCTGCCATTCTTTAGGCATTAAAATGAATAACCGGCACCGCGCAGAAGGAGATGCGGAAGCTACGGTAAAAGTATTCGCCCATCTTTTACAGCACGACAAAGATCAGTTCATTGCAAAAAGCCTGCAGCGGAATTCCAAAGAATTTATCCTGCCTCCCAATGTTCCCAAAGATCATTTTGACCAATTGCCTTACACACCCGGCGTTTATTATTTTCATGATGAAAAAGGCAGGATCATTTATGTAGGCAAGGCAAGGAATGTCCGTTACCGGGTAAACAGTCATTTCAGTAATAATTCGAAAAGCAGGCAGAAGCAGAACTTCCTGCGTCATACGTACTCAATAAGTCATCAGCCATGTGCTACCGAGCTGATGGCCTGCATTCTTGAATCAACAGAGATAAAAAAACTATGGCCCATTTTTAATTATTCGCAAAAAGGATGGGAAGACACCTATGGGATTTTTGCTTATGAAGACCAGAATGGTTACATGCGGCTGGCTATTGAAAAAAATAAAAAACACCTTACGCCTGTATGTACCTTTCATCGCATTACAGAAGGGCATGATATAATGCGGAAGATGATAAAAGACTACCGGCTCTGTCCAAAATTCTGTTGTATGCAAACCGGCACAGAAAAATGTGAAGGTATCAAAGAAGGATATTGCCAGGGCGCCTGCGAACAAAAGGAAAAAGTATCAGCTTATAATTACCGCGTACTGGAAGCTATTGAATCATTACAAACCCGGCCGTCTTTTGTTATTGTTGAAGATGGATTGAACGCAGACGAACAATCCTGCATATTGGTTATAAAGGGAAAATTCTATGGCATGGGATATATTACTGCTGATATGCAGGTAGCAGATATCGAAACATTACAAAACTTATTAACTCCTTACAAAGAGAATAATTATATCTCCAACCTGATCAATAGCTATATCATGAAATTTCCCAATAAGATGAAGGTGCTGGAAACAACAGCACTTCAGTCCAGCCATTGAAAATCCTTATCTGCCGGTATCTGGGAAAATACTTCGGCTACTTTCGCGGGCGGGGTAGCCAGTTTTCGTAGCACCGTATCCAGCCAGGCCCCATCTACCGTAAGCACTGCGGAAAGCGTATCGCCATTCTTCATAATACTGTGCTGTATCGTCCAGCGGGAATAGTCTCTCTTTGATTTTAGCAGCTTCGCTCCTATGGTTACTTTATCGCCCAGCCGTATTTCCTTCCGGAATACACATTCTTCCCGGAAAAGGATGGGACCGAAATGCAACTGCTGCATCAGCCCGGCCGTCAAACCATGCGCGTGTAAGAACTCTATGCGGCATAAAGCGCCCCAGTCGTAATAAACAGAGTGCCTGAGATGAACATTGGGATCAAGATCAGACCACCTGATCTGTACTTCCATGACAAAATTCTCCATTCTGGATAAATAAATTATAAGATAAAGCGAAATTAAACGATCGGGACATAGGAAAACGGCCAACAACTTTTATTTTTGCCACTTAATAAAAAATTCATGAAGCAACTTATCTTATTTACCTGTTTATTCACAGTATCCTTATCCCTGCTGGCGCAAACTACAAAACCAGCGGCAAAACCAGCTACCAAACCAGCTACCAAACCAGCTGTTGCATCGCCCGTGCTGAAAACGCTGAACGATTCTGCCAGTTATGCCATTGGTTTAAGCATGGCCAGTTTTTATAAGCAGCAGGGAATCACCAGCCTTAATACAGCATTGATCACCAAAGCCTGCAATGATGTATATGCCAACAAACCTACCTTGTTAAATGAAGGCTCTGCCAACGATATCATGAATAAAGTGATGATGAAAATACAGGAAGACAAAGCAAAAACGACCATCCAGGCAGGAGAAGCCTTCCTGGCTGAAAATAAAAAGAAACCCGGGGTAAAGACAACTGCCAGCGGTCTGCAATACGAAGTGATCACAGAAGGAACGGGCATCAAACCTACTGCTGCCGATACTTTTGTCTGCCATTACAGGGGAACATTACTCAACGGAACACAGTTCGATGCATCCTATGATCGTGGTCAGCCTCTTGTTTACCCGCTTACTTCTGTTATCAAGGGCTGGACAGAAGGATTGCAGCTGATGTCCGTTGGTTCAAAATATAAATTTTATATCCCTCAAAACCTGGCGTATGGCCCGTTTGATAATAACGGTATTCCCGGCGGATCAATGCTGATATTTGAGATGGAATTGTTAGATGTAAAAAAACATCAGTAAGCTTACCTGGCTTTCAGGCGTTCTTTCGACCAGCCCAAAGCCTTTTGCAGTTGCTCATCTTCTGTAAGGTTGGTGTTGTCCAGTACAATGGCATCATCAGCCTTTTTTAATGGACTTACTTCCCGGTGTGAGTCTATATAATCTCTCATTTCAAGATTATTCTTTACTTCTTCAATGGTGACGTTGGGGTTCTTTTCATACATTTCCCTGAATCTTCTTTCTACTCTTACGGCATTATCAGCCGTCATAAAAATCTTTAGTTCCGCTTTGGGAAAAACCACGGTACCGATATCCCGTCCATCCATCACGATCCCTTTTTTCGCACCCATTTTTTGTTGCTGTGCTACAGCGAACGTTCTCACCTCCTTGATGGCGGCGATATCACTTACTTTTTCAGCAATGATCAGGTCGCGGATCACATACTCTACATTCTCGTCATTCAGGAACATTTCACTCGACTGCGTCTGGTCGTTGAAGCGGAAATCAAGATGGACTTCTTTCAAGGCTGCCTGTACTTCTTTTTTATCAGTCCAGTCAATATGATTACGGAGAAAATATAAAGTGATGGCGCGGTACATGGCGCCGCTGTCTACATATACGTACTCCAGCTTTTTTGCCAGTTGTTTGGCCAGCGTGCTTTTGCCGCAACTTGACCATCCGTCAATCGTTATGATTATCTTTTTTGACATGATTGAAAAGCAAAAATAAGTTAATACAGGTCACAGAGAATCACAGAGATTTACTCATTGTCTCTGCGGCTCTCTTCATTTCAGTGTTCTCTGTGATCCATACATTATCAAAAATAAAAAAGGAGCGCCTGTATAAGACACTCCTTAATAAATTTTATTGAAAATATATGCTACGCCTTCGATTTTTCTTCAATGTTCCTGAATGTGAATTTCAACTTATCATGCTCCTTGTCCAGATCAGCTTCAAGCATATCTCCTGCTTTTACATTCAGATTCAATATCTCTTCCGCCAGCGGATCTTCCAGGTATTTCTGGATAGCCCTGTGCAGCGGGCGGGCGCCGAATTGTGAATCATATCCTTTATCTGCAAGGAATGATTTAGCATCCGGTGTTAATTCAAGACTGAAACCAAGGTTTGTCAATCTCTTCATTACACCTTTCATCAGGATATCTATAATGTTGAAGATATTGTCTTTGGTGAGGCTGTTGAAAATAACAATGTCATCAATACGGTTCAAAAACTCCGGTGAAAAAGTACGTTTCAACGCTTTTTCAATTACCGCTTTGTTAGCTTCATCCTCATGTTCTATCTTGGAAGCGGTAGTGAATCCGACACCTGCACCAAAATCTTTCAACTGCCGTACACCAATGTTGGAGGTCATGATGATCAGCGTATTTTTGAAATCAACTTTTCTGCCTAAACCGTCTGTCAACTGGCCATCATCCAGCACCTGTAACAGTATATTATAAATATCGGGGTGAGCTTTTTCAATTTCATCCAATAAGATAACGCTGTATGGTTTGCGGCGTACCCTTTCTGTCAACTGGCCACCTTCTTCATACCCAACATAGCCGGGAGGTGCACCGATCAAACGGCTGACCGTGAACTTCTCCATGTATTCACTCATATCAATGCGGATCAGCGCATCTTCTGAGTCGAACATATATCTTGCCAACGCCCTTGCCAGCTCGGTTTTACCAACACCAGTCGGACCAAGGAAAATAAAGGTACCGATTGGCTTTTTGGGATCTTTCAACCCTACACGGTTACGCTGGATAGCTTTTACTACTTTCTGAATAGCTTCATCCTGCCCGATCACCATATCCCGCATATCATCAGACATCTTGCGGAGTTTTTCTGTTTCCGCCTGTACCATTCTTTTTACAGGTATACCTGTCATCATACTCACTACTTCGGCAATGGCTTCCTCATCTATCGGGTAGCGTTTATGCTTGCTTTCTTCTTCCCAGTCCGATTTCGCTTTTTCCAGGTCTTCGGCCAGTCTTTTTTCCGTGTCACGCAAAGAAGCAGCTTCTTCAAACTTCTGGCTCTTTACCACTTTATTCTTTTCGTTCTTTACATCTTCGATCTTCTTTTCAAGATCCACTATGTTTTGCGGAACATTGATATTCTTCAAATGCACCCTTGCTCCCACCTCGTCCATTACATCAATGGCCTTGTCTGGTAACAGGCGATCAGTAATATAACGGTCGCTCAGTTTTACGCACGCGTCAATCGCATCTTCACTATATGTTACGTTGTGATAATCCTCATACTTGGATTTGATATTATTCAGTATCTGGATCGTTTCATCCACTGTAGGAGGATCTACCATTACTTTCTGGAAACGACGGTCAAGTGCACCATCCTTTTCAATATACATCCTGTACTCATCGAGTGTAGAAGCACCTATGCATTGGAGCTCTCCCCTCGCCAGGGCAGGTTTGAATATATTGCTGGCATCCAGTGAACCACTGGCTCCGCCGGCTCCTACGATAGTATGTAGTTCATCAATGAACAGGATCACATCACGGTTCTTTTCCAACTCGTTCATGATCGCTTTCATTCTTTCTTCAAACTGGCCACGGTATTTGGTACCGGCTACAAGAGCCGCCAGGTCAAGTGATATAACTCTTTTATCAAATAATACCCTTGACACTTTTCGCTGCACGATACGCAGGGCCAGGCCTTCCACTATCGCGGTTTTACCCACACCTGGCTCACCGATCAGTATCGGGTTATTCTTTTTACGGCGTGAAAGTATTTGTGATACTCTTTCAATTTCCGACTCGCGGCCAACGATAGGATCGAGTGATCCCATTTCCGCCAGCTTGGTTATATCACGGCCAAAATTATCCAATACAGGCGTTTTACTTTTTGCGCTGCCTGCCTGTTTTGAACTTTTTTGCTGAGAGTATTTTTTCTCTTCATCAAAATCATCGTCGTTTTCGTCGGTGTATTCGGCGCGGGTAGGGTCATTGGATTTTACAATACCCAGTTCCTGCCTGAAAAGATCATAGTCCACGTCAAATTGATTTAGGATTTGTGTAGCAATATTTTCTTTGTTCTTCAGGATTGATAACATGAGGTGTTCAGTCTCGACTGTTGTACTTTTTAAAGCCTTTGCTTCCAGTACCGTCACCCTGATCACTTTTTCCGCCTGCTTGGTCAACGGAAGACTGTTGATATTGGCGATATTTTTTCCTGTTTTATCTTTTACGGCCAGTTCTATTTCCTTTCGAAGTTCATACAGGTCTACATTAAAACTTTTGAGGATACGGACTGCTGTATTGTCACCCTCCCGGATCAGGCCGAGAAGAAGGTGTTCGGTTCCAATAAAATCATTTCCCAGTCGTAACGCTTCTTCCCTGCTGAACGAAATGATCTCTTTTACCTGTGCTGAAAAGTTATTATCCATTTTTAGATAATTGGTTGATACAATATTAACGAATATATTTGGTTCCTGTTTCTCCGTAATTATAAACGGAATGTTGATAACATTAGTTGTTAGAGGCTTACTATTTTTATCGTTCCGCCGCTATCAGGCGTCTAAACATTAACTATGCAGGTCAAAAGAGATACCAAAGAGAAATTTCATGCCATCACGCTGCCGGGGCCCTCTCTTTCTGCTACTATGACAGAAGAATTGAGTGAATGTTTGCTCCCTTACCTGCAAAATGACGTTAAAAACATTGTGCTGATCCTCAAAGACATTCAGAACATGGATAACGCTGCTGCCGAAAAATTGGTATCTATCCAGCAACAGTTCTACGAGAATGGCGCCTCTTTCGTTATCTGTGAAGTTCAAAAACCAGTTGAGGAATTTATTGACCAGAATGAACTTTTAGAAGTGATGAATGTTACCCCCACCCAAAGCGAGGCCTGGGATATTGTTCAGATGGAAGAGATCGAGCGGGAACTCCTGAATGGCGAAGATAGCCCTCTCCCCTGACGCTTATCCCTGGCTCATCCAGGTAAAATGACTTACTTCTTGCTCCCATTCTGCCCAGCTTAACTTTCCTGATCAATGAGCCCTCAGCAAATAAAAGAACTTTTAAAAACCCTGTTACCGGAACAGCTGAACATACCCGTTAGTTCAGTTGAACTCAGTCCTGTCGGTGGTGGTTCTATTAACGACACTTACCGGGTAACTATAAACAGCGGCAAAAGATTCTTTCTTAAACTCAACTCGTCAACAACCTGCCCGGGTTTGTTTGAAAAAGAAAAGAATGGACTGGCATTCCTTAACCAAGCAAACTGCATTCTTATTCCCCCGGTCATCCTGGATAAAACGAATGATAATGGCCAATTGTTACTGATGGAGTGGATAGAAGCAGGTATAAGGGATGAAGATTTCTGGAAAAAGTTCGGGGAACAACTGGCCCGCCTGCATACCATAAGTCATACCCATTTTGGATTTGAAGAAGACAATTACATGGGATCGCTGCTGCAAATAAATACGTACACGGCTGACTGGATCAGTTTTTTCATCCGTTACCGGTTGCAACCGCAGATAGAACTGGCTGCGGCCAGGCGCTTACTGGATAAAAGCCATATCAGTTCCTTTGAAACGCTTTTCAAAAAGCTGGACACCATTTTTACGATCGAAAAACCATCGCTTCTTCACGGCGATTGCTGGAGCGGCAATTTTATGTGTAATGACCGGTCGCAACCGGTACTGATAGATCCGGCGGTTTATTTCGGGCATCGAAGCATGGATCTGGCCATGACCACTTTATTCGGCGGATTTGATAAGGTCTTTTATGACTCGTATCATTATCATTTACCATTACCCCGCAATTACCAGGAACAATGGGAAGTGTGTAACCTGTACCCTTTGCTGATCCATCTCAATCTTTTTGGACAAAGCTACCTGCACGATATTCTTGCTACGCTGAGGCGATTTTGAAATTGGGAGATCCATTTAAGTTCATTTTCCTTTATACTTCAAATCTCACACTATTGAAGAAAAGAGCTTTTGATTGAGGCCATTCCTCAATTCCAAATTCCAAAATTTCAAAATGACTTAAAATACCGTCTCTCCGGCGTATTTAATACGATTATATTTCTATTTTTGAATTATGCTCGCTGTAACGATCCTTGGGAATAACTCCGCCGTACCGGCTTTTGACCGCCATCCTACCAGCCAGGTAGTGACATTGGGCGGCGAAAACTTCCTGGTGGATTGCGGCGAAGGCACCCAGATACAAATGATCAATTATAAGATCAGGCGCAGCAGGATATCTCATATTTTTATTTCGCACCTGCACGGCGATCATTATTTCGGGCTCGTCGGCCTGATCAATTCTTTCAGCCTGCTCAGCCACCAGCAGGAATTACATGTTTTTGGCCCCTCTCCTTTGCAGGAGATCATCGAAATGCAGATACGGGTAGCGGACACGAGGTTGTGCTATCCTCTCCACTTTCATACGATCAGCGGGCCGGCCACACTTGTAGATAATGATAAGATTGAAATAAAATGTTTCCCCACACAACACCGAATAGAATGCTATGGTTTTTCTTTCCGTGAAAAAAAGAAACCACGCAAACTGATCATCGAAAGTGTAAAAGAGAATAACATTCCCCTTCATTTTTATGAGAACCTGAAGAATGGCGAGGATTTCATCACCAGTGGTGGTGAAATAATAAAAAATGAATGGGTAACGATCGAAGCGGTTAAAGGAAAGACCTATGCTTTTTGTGCAGATACCCGCTACAACGAATCAATGATCGAATATATTAAAGACGCCGACCTGATCTATCACGAAACCACTTATCTCGATCATCTGCGGGACCGGGCTACAGAACGTTTTCATTCTACTACCAAACAAGCGGCACTGATAGCGCAAAAAGCCGGGGTAAAAAAATTACTGATCGGCCATTTCAGCAGCAAATATGATACACTGGAAGAATTTGAATCGGAAGCCAAAGAAGTATTTCCGAACACGGAGCTGGCGCTGGAAGGAGTTACCTACAAAGTGTAAATTGAAAAGTTAAAAGGCAAAAATTAAAAGACCACCTGATTTTGAATTTTTACTTTTCAGTTTTGACTTTTGACTTATTTATTCATCCACTCATAAAACAAAGGAAATTCCATTCTCCATCTCGCTTCATTATGCTGACCATCATCTCTTATCAGGTTAGTCATTTTTGAAGCTGACACTTTAACCATTTCTTCATACGCTTTCAGCAAATCCGGGATCATTGATTCACCTTCCTTGCCGCCACCGTAGAAATAGATTTTCGCATCCACCTGTTTCCCTTTCTTTTTTATATCATCGAAGATCCTGGTTCCGCTGATCCAGAATGCAGGAGAGAATACACCTGCCGCGCCAAAGACCTTCGGGTATTTTAATACAGCGTATAAAGAGATCAGTCCGCCCATGGAGCTGCCGGCGACAGATGTATTACTCTTATCCTTTAATGTCCTGTATTTTTTATCAATGAATGGCTTTAACGTCTTTACTAAAAAATCAACATATAAATCCCCCTCTCCTTTTCCGAATCGCTCATTATCGTAAGGATTGTATTCATTCATGCGTTTGCTGCCACCATTATCTATTGCTACCACAATACATTTACGCTGTGTAGCGGAGTCAAGAAATTCATCCACACCCCATTCACCCGAATAAGAAGTAGCATCATCGAATACGTTTTGCCCGTCATGCATATACATGACCGGGTAAGCCGTTTTTGAACCGGCGTAACCTTCGGGCAAATACACCCAAATCCTCCTGGTTCTTTTTAATTGCGGAATTAAAAATGCGGTATCTATGATCTGCACATTCCTGCTGGCTGTACTTACTTTAGGCTTTGGTGGAAATCTATCGGCCCATTCTTCAACATTCAAGGCTATCGTTGTTTCGCCGGGTACTGTTAAAATACGATTGGCTATGCCGGCTCCTCCTTTTTTACATTCACCTTTATCCCATCCCCCGCGGGTTAATTTGTATTCATATTTACCATCGGCCAGTTTCAGGTCAATATAATATTCTCCTTTCTCTGTTCGCTGAAAACGATAGTTAGCATCCTGCGGATTCCACCCATTGAAAGAACCGGCGAGGTAGATATCACTACCTGAAGCATGATAGGCTGGTAGAGTGTCTATCGTTAATCGTATGATGGGCTGTGCCATTACTAATGATGTAAATAATAAAGCGGGTATGGCCAGCATTGGCTTGAACATGATCAATGTAAATTGAAGACCAGATTATATTTCTTTCATTAACTCCTTAATCTTCTGGTGAAGCTTATCGCTCACTTTCCAAACCGGCAAACGGAACGTATTCTGGCAAAGCCCCATTTCACTTAAACAGGCTTTTACACCGCTGGGGCTGCCTTCTGCAAACATGGAAGTGATAATATCTGTGTATTTATAATGCAGTTTTTGCGCTTCTGTAAATTTACCGGCCAGCGCGAGCCTTACCATTTCCGAATAATCTTTGGGATATGCATTAGCTACTACAGACACTAATCCGTCGGCGCCGGCTGCGATCATTTGCAATGTAACGGGATCGTCTCCGCTGATGACCATAAAATCAGCTGGTTTGTATTTGATGATCTGGTTGATCTGTTCAAAATTGCCACTGGCTTCCTTGGTGGCGAATATGTTCTTACACTCATGCGCAATGCGGAGTTGCGTGTCCGCCGTGATGTTTTGTCCCGTGCGTGAAGGCACGTTATACATCATAACAGGAAGCGGCGCAGCGTTATTCACTGCTTTATAATGCTGAAATAGCCCTTCCTGGTTGGGTTTATTATAATAAGGCCCTACGGAAAGTATCGCATCATATCCTTTCAGATCGAATGTGCTGAAACCTTCGATCACTTCAGCTGTATCATTACCACCGATACCGGCTATTATGGGTAAACGGCCGGTTACTGTTTCGCTGACAAAAGAAAAAACCTGCTGCTTCTCTTCGCCATGTACCGTGGCGCTTTCACCGGTTGTACCGAGCACTACGAGGTATTCGACCTTTCCTGCTATCCAGAATTCAATTAATTTTTTATAACTATCCAGTCAATTTTTCCGTCAGCATTAAAGGGAGTAACAATAGCGATACCTGTACCTGTGAATTTTTTACGAAGAGACATTTGAAATTATGAGTTAAGAGTTATAAGTTATGAATGCTGAATAATAATATGCCGAACGATGAAGATGGTGAACCTGGCGGAAACAAGATGCGATACTATGAAAACTATAACTGGAAAAATATAAGCTTTTCAACCCTACTCACCATTCACCACTCACTATCACACTTCTTCCCAGAATCCCATCTTACCAAACTTCTCAATACGTGTATTGGTTCTTTCTTCCGGAGACTGCTGCTTCAGTTCTTTTATTACCGGCACCAGGTAGTTCTTTAATATCTGCGCCGATGCATCATAATCCCAGTGTGCGCCACCTACCGGTTCGGGAATGATACCATCTATCAATCCAAAACCCAGCATCTTATCAGCGGTCAACCGCAATTGCTCGGCCGCTACTTCTTTCTTTTCCCAGCTTCTCCAGAGAATGGACGAACAGCTCTCGGGGCTGATAACGGTGTACCAGGTATTCTCCATCATAAACACCTTATCGCCTACACCTATACCCAATGCACCACCACTGGCGCCTTCACCGATGATCACGCAAATAACAGGCACTTTCAACCGTATCATTTCGTAGATATTCCTGGCAATGGCTTCGCCCTGCCCTCTTTCTTCGGCTTCGAGGCCGGGATAAGCGCCGGGAGTATCTATTAATGTAACAACCGGTTTATTGAATTTCTCCGCCAGTTTCATCAGGCGCAATGCTTTCCGGTATCCTTCGGGGTTGGCCATGCCGAAGTTGCGTAACTGGCGCATCTTGGTATTGATCCCTTTTTGCTGACCGATGAACATGACTGTTTCTCCGTCGAGGCTGCCGAAACCACCGACCATGGCTTTATCATCCTTCACATTGCGATCACCATATAATTCAATGAAATTGGTGGTCATTTTGTCAATATACTTCAGTGTATAGGGCCTGTCGGGATGACGGCTTAACTGCACCCGTTGCCAGCTGGAAAGGTTTTGCGTGATCTCCTTTCTTTTCTCAAGAATGTTTTGCTCCAGCCTTGATATAAGGTCGCTCATATCAATCTTAGTCTTTTCCTGGCGGTTCCTTGCACTCTCAATCTCGTCTATAAGATCCTTGACCGGCTTTTCAAAATCCAAAAACTGTCTGTTGGCATTACTTGGCATAAGCGGTAAATGTGCGCTAAATTAAGGATTATATAATAT
The DNA here is from genome assembly GCA_037200265.1 of Bacteroidota bacterium. Classification (GTDB taxonomy): domain Bacteria; phylum Bacteroidota; class Bacteroidia; order Chitinophagales; family Chitinophagaceae; genus VBAT01. The sequence goes on along the minus strand of JBBCIL010000015.1, from coordinate 103,765 downwards.
TTCACGTTAAGGCTTCACGATGGGGTTTCACGCAAAGACGCAAAGAATGGCCACGCTAAGGCACAAAGACGTAAGAAATGATCTCGCAGCGGCGGGCGACGCAACCGGGTAAAAATTTTTGATCACCATAAACTTTTAGTGAATACGTAGCGGCATTGCGCCTTTGCGTGACAACTTATGCGCCTTTGCGTGACAACTTATGCGTCTTTGCCTAAAATAACGTAGCGGCGTTGCGCCTTTGCGTGATACCTTATCCTTATGCGTCTTTGCGTGAAATACCTACCCTTTCAACAAACCCGAGCGGGAAACATAACGCTTATCCGGAGTATATACAAACAGGCAGGTTCCGTTCTTAATGGTATTGATGATCGGGTAGGCCTCTGATGATGGAACAGCCGGGCAACCCTGGCTGCGGCCAATATATCCCTGTTCGGCGATATATGACTCACTTACATAATCAGCTCCATGCATAACGATCGCCCTGTCTGAAGCTTTATCATTGATGCCTCTTTCAATGCCCTGCAGCCGTAATGAATAGCCATTACCACCGATATATGTATCGCCTGTAATATAAAAACCGGGACTGCTCTTATACGAAGATGGCTGGTTGGAAAAAGAAGAAGCCCATTCTTTACCGAGTTCTTTCCATGGGCAACCAGTGTATTAAAAAGTACTTTATAATTTTTCATATCCAGCACATACAATCTTCTGTGACTGCTGGGCTGGCTGAAATCAACGATAGCGATAACCGACTGGTTGATGACCTTGCCCTGTTCTACCAGTTTCTTCCAGCCTGTTTGCGCATATTGAAACGCCTGTTTGCTGAGACCGGAAAGATCAAGATGAAGACTATCGTATACAGACTTGAATGAAGAAGTAAAAGATAAAGACAAAGTATCAGTAACCGGTGCTGCAGGAGAAACTGCAGGCTTGGGAATGAACCCGGTTAGTGAAGATGTTTTGGCAAATGCAAAAGGCAGATGCAATAACGTAATAAATAAGGAGGATACCACGAGGTAGAATCCTTTCAGTGATTTTTTCATTGATACTATTTAACCTTAACCTGAAAATAATCTGTGCCTTGCTGAAAACGATATCCTTTCTTTGTTATTGTTCTGCTGACTGCTATTGCCGTAAATCCTGCTACTGATCTCCAGTGATTCAGGACGAAGATAAATATTTAATGTATTGCGTCAACCCCTGTAGTAAAATGATGACACCGCCTCATTATACAGGCTTACAGAAGCTGCCATTACCAGGCGTAATTTTTCATGAGCCAGTCCTGGCATTCTCATTTTTTAACAACTTCTATGATGACATTTTCCGGAAATGAGATAGTCATATAGTCTCATGAAACAAAAAAGCCGCTACATTTGGACGATGTACCAGGCAGTAATTGATTCCTTACAATCATTCGGCACTTTTTCAGAAAAGGACCTGTCTTTTTTTGAAAGTAAATTATCTGCCCGTGCTGTTCGCAAAAATGATTTTGTTTTAAAAGAAAAGGGACTGTGCCAGGCCATCTATTTTCTGCTGGATGGCAGTTGTATTCATATGCTTCCATCGGCCAATGGAACAGATACGGTCGTCAACCTTTATACAAAACATAGCTGGCTGACAGATTACCAGAGTTTCACTTCGCAAAAACCATCTGTTGCTTTTATCCAGGCATTCGAAGATTGCCAGCTGGCAGTACTGGAGATACATGCATTGCACGAACTTATTCAATACTCTCCCATTTTTTTTAAAGCCGGCAAGCTGCTCGAAATGATGCAGTACACAGATATCACATCCCTTACCCTTTCACCCGAAGAAAGATACCGCGACCTGATTGACCGAAGACCGGAACTCTTACAAACTTTTCCGTTGAAGATACTTGCCTCCTATTTGCGCATAACGCCTGAAACGCTGAGCCGTATCCGTAAACGGATACAATAAACATATTTCTTGATTTGCGTCAAGCCTCTTTACAGCCGGAGGATTTAGTTTTGATAAAATAAAAACTAACCCTTGAATAATACACTCAATCCCCGTTACGGTTATTCGCTGATCATTGCCACTATATTAATGTTATTTACGATGGTGCTGCACCCGATGGGCGGCTCTGTTGCACATATACAAAGGATCGCTTCCACCATCATGATCACCCATGCTATCGCCATCTTATCCGTTCCTTTCTGGCTGCTGGGCTTTTGGGGACTTACCAAAAGACTGGACGATGACAGCCTGCTTTCATCCGCAGCTTTTATTACCATGAGCGTGGGATTGTTTGCGGTGATGATCGCTGCAGCCACGAATGGACTGGCGCTTCCTCTTTTTGTAACCCACTATATGGATGCTACGGCTGAAAAACTGGATATGATCAAACGCGTGGTTGTTTACAATACCTCATTAAATCATGCATTTGATCTTATATACACTGGTGCATCATGCCTGGCTGTTTTCTTCTGGTCAATAGCTATGCTAAAAAGCCGCCGGCTTCCTGTATGGCCCGGTTGGCTGGGGATCATACTGGTATTGGCAACGATTATTGCCATGGTATCAGGGTTCTTCTTTGTTCATCTCGCAGGCTTCCGGATATTTATTGCGGGATTTGCGGTCTGGACATTCTTTATCATAAAATTCCTCCTGGATAAAAGGGAATACAATGGTCAGCAGGCTACTGCATGAATACTATGAAGCGATCGCACAATATGATGAATCTTTACTGGCATTTGTGACACCGCCTTTGTTTGACTTCGCAAAAATCATTTACTAATGCAGGCATGCGGTTATATTCATAGTTTGATCCTCAGATAAAACCTGGGCAGATGATTTGAAACATACATAATTTGTTAATAAGGCTTACGCTTGATCGGGTTAGGATCTGTTCATTTTTGCCCGTATAATTACCTAATTTTGTTTACGTAAAATTGTCAAAATCGGGCACATTTCATTACACCAAAATTGATAAAATGATCTAAAAAATCTGATATGATCTGGATATACATATTTCTTATTGCTCTTGCAGCTTTCCCGCTTTTACTTACGATTCAACGAATGAGGAGAGCGGCACATATCAAAAAAAATGGTGTGCACGTTAATGCTATAGTCAGGCAAATAAAAACACTTCGCACCAGCAAAAGCACCATGGATATACTCATACTGGAATATAAGGAAAGGGCGACCGGCCGCCCATACAATGCAAAGGCGACCGTCACACATCAAAAATTCAAAACCGGCGATAGTGTGCCTGTTGCTTACCTGCCGGATAAACCTTCAAAATATGCGATTGATCTTAAGAGTGCTTACTGGGTCGTGCTGATATTTTGTATCCTGCTTTTCCTGTTTGTTCTTTTTGCGGTATATAAAATAAATGAAATGGTGAAAACAGGAAATATGTAGAATAATCCACCCTGGTAGCCTTCATGCCCTGAGTTCGGCATAGCATTATATAAGAGAGTTATATCCTTGATAAGTGTTGCTGTATCTGCTTATACAGATAGCTTAAATATCGAATTTATAATTCCACCTTTGAATATTTCTTGTGATAAGTTAAGCATCGTTTTCCGGTTTAATCGTCCGGAATAATTCTGGCTTTCAGTGTATCCTGCCGGAGATCAAAAAATAAACCCGGCAGTACCGGGATTGCGGACAATCAAAGCCAGCCTCCGAACTAAATATGATCTTTTGCAATTCTGCTAAGATCGCAAAAGTGAGTTTGTCTATCGCCATTAGCATTTCTTTCTAATGAACAGGATATAGCCCCGTGTATTCACGGTGAAAAAAAGGGTCACATCACTGTCGGAAAAAAGGTTAAAAAAGCACTAGCGGCAAATTGATAAAGTCGTAAACTTTACTTCTGAAACTGCCCTTCTTCTATTAACCTTACATATCACATGAGAAAATCTATTGCTAACAGCCCGCTGGCCACTTTTATTATTATTTTATTGATCTGCCCGGTTAGCTTTTTTATTCTCAATGCGTGCAGAAAGATGAATAAACCGGATGACGATGGCAGAAACCAATTAATAACCAGGTTCAAATTCTTCCGTATTTCTCCTAATACCAATACACTGGTAAAGGCTATATCGGAAAGCATCAAACAACAGGATAAGCAACGAGGGTTTGTGCCGGAACTGGCATCTACAGCCGGTTATCCAGTTTGGGATAAGGCATTTGTTGCTACTAATACTTTGTCTGCTACGCAAAGAATAACAGGGGGCGGAACAGAAATGGGTGAGTTGGTTTACATTCCATTTGTACGCGACCATTTCCATTTGTACGCGACCATGGCCAAAAAACGAATGCAATACTGATTGTAAAAGTTTCGGGAACGGACACATTGTTCCGTTTATTCTACGGATCATCTTATGCTTCATTAGGCTTTGGTTTGGCCGATCAGGAAAGTTGGAGCGCGAAGGATCTTTTTCATACTTTTATTACGTTTGATAACGTCATATTCGGTTACACCTATTTTGTTGTAAAAATAAGCGGCTGATTCCCGGGTTCGCTCAAAGGGGTGACACAACTGGTGAAACACTAGTTGAATTAACAGGTACGGAAAACAATTTCAAACTGACGAATGCTGTTTCATGTCATCCCATCACGGTATGTGGTTTATGTGCTTTCCGGGTTGACTCCAGCGATCATAGGTTACAGGTGCTGCAATGCAACTATTGAGAATTATTGTACTACATATTGGTATGATGATGGCTCTGGTAATATCATCCCCCCGATTGGCGGAGGCGGGGGCAGTACCAGCGGATGGGAGAATCCTTGCAGACCGATACCCGGAATAGATGATGACCCTTGTAGCGGCGGAAATGGTGGTCAGGGTTGGGGAGCCGGTGGATGAAGAAGATGAACCTGATTTTTTCGTTGAAAGTATCAACGATTCATCTATTACTGATCCGTGCCTGAAACACATAATAGGATTCTGTACTCGGATCAACAAGGTCATGAGAAAGCTCTAAATAATGTATATAACCAGCTTCAAAATCAAACGGACAAATATAAGTTTTGTATATAAACAAGACAGCACCCTTTCAAATAGTTCAGGGCAACCCGTTGGCGGACATACAGATATTGATACATTACCGGGCGGGAAACTGGAAGTAACTATTACTTTGAACCCTTCATATTTGCATAATGCGTCACAAGAGTTTATAGTTGCGGTAGTTTTTTCATGAAATTGTTCATGCTTACTTACAATTAAATCTCCGGACTTAACGTACTTCAATCATCATAATATAATTTTGCAGCAATATGCAGGATATATAGCAGCAACGCTTCAAGAAATTTTCCCTACAAGTTTGTCAGATATATATGACCGGTTTAGTTTGGGCTTGCAGGGAATAGATGATGTAATTTTTCAAACAAGCCCTTTAACGGGCAATCCGGAAATAATTCCGTCCCAAAATCAAATTTCACTCACTACATGGAGTATGGGATTACTTTTGGCCCGGGAAACTGCTTTGGATTTCTTTAATGGCACAAGAGGAACGGCCTGCAATTAAAAAGTCAGTAAATGAAAAAAATTCTTTTTATTACCTCGTTTGTGGCTGCACAATTATTCGGATTTTGCCAAAATATAAACCGGGACGCAGTATTGGGAAATTTCGGCCAATATTTACAGGGCTTCGTTGAAGGATATGTTCAGGACAGTTCTTACAACAAACTAACCCAGTACGAAAACGATAAGTACGTGAAAATATCATTTAATATAGATACTATTGGAATTATAAAAGACCTTTCTGTTGAAAAAAATGGTATTCCTGATAGTATCGTGTCATATATATAAAGACCTGATCATGGGAACAGATAAAAGTTGGTTGCCGCAAATAAAAAATGGTAAGGTTGTGCAATCAGACACTATAACCTGTTATTTTTTATTTAAGAATAAGTATGTGGTAATGAGAGAAAGGTTTAAAGAACTTTAAAGCCAATTGATATTTCAGCGAATATTTCTGCCCAACAGACTGGTATATTTATAAATTACGGGTAAGCCAAACTATTGTTTTGTTTTTTTAAAAATACCATGAGGATTTTTTAGGTATTTATTCCCAAGTAATATGAAAAGAATATTTTATTTATTAACGGGTTTATTGATTATCAAAACACAGGTTGCCGGCCAGAATAAAATTGGCAGAAGTGCTGGTTTTAAAGACTATGGTCAGTATCTGCAGCCTTATATAGGCATATCCCATAACGCCGACTACAAAAGTCAGTTTACCGACTACTGTGAAGATTACCTGATAATAATGAAGTTTAACATTGATACAACAGGAAATATCATTAATGCTAAAAGCATATCAGACAGAGTTCCTGAAAGTGTTCTCAAGTATATTGTAGATTTATTTAATAAAACAGACCGGCAATGGCAGCCACAGATAAAAGATTGCAAAGAAATAGTCTCCGACACCATAACCTGTTTTTTCTATCTCACCAATAAAAACAGTAACTCCCTATGAAAGAGGACAAAAAATATCGGAAGAGATGAACAGAACAATGAATGATCCTGACTATGTGGCTCCAGATCACTACTTGGGCGTATCACAAAAATCCGCAACCAATTATTGCTACGTTTTTTTAAGGATTTAATAGAAGGATAAAAGTATATGAAGTTAACAATTCTTCAATTCGGTATATTAGTACTCATTTCTTTTTCAACTTTTGCACAAAGCCTGAGTAAAAAGGAACTGCAATACCTGCAATCAACGGTAAGTATTTTTCTAAGCAGTCATGAAAAATTGAACGGACATAAACGATCTTCAGAATTTATTATCTGCCTGTTTAGCATAGATAGTGCAGGCGCAGTGAACAATATTCATCTTTTTGGCTGACGACAAGAATAGAGATTCCACATGGTTCTATCTGAGCAGCATAACACCTGGTGTTTTTAAAGATTGGAAGGCCATTAATTGCAAAGGGAAAAACAATCATGATGCCAGTTGTAAGTATAGGCCAGGGTAATAGTACCGGTTATATTCAAGCCTTACAAAAAAAATATCCGCTTAAAAGAAATTGACGTAGAGAATGAAACGGAACATCTTATTATTATCAGCGCTTTACAATACCATACGACCTGTTACCAAAACGGATTATGAAGAAATAGGACAATAGCCCTTCACATAAAAAAAGATGCCAATAAAATATATTTTAATAATAATTTTATCTTGTAGCCTGAAGTTCAGCTTTGGACAGGATAGTACGATGCAAAAGAGGTTTGAAGATTTGAAAAAAATAATATCAAAAGAATATTCCCTATACTGAAAGTATTTACACTAACAGACTGACGGAATTTTTTGTTATTGATATAAAACTTGATAACAAAACTGATACTATTACAAATATTGATTTTCTAAGAAAAGAAAATCTGCACACTATTCATTTGTCCAAACAACAGTAAATAAAATAAAAGAAAGCTGGAAACCCGGTAAACCGAACCTGGAACGGATATTGATTCCTTTGATTATTGGATTTGATTCAGATAATATTGAGTTCGACTACCCTATCCCACTTAAAAATGACATTGAACATAATGTCTTTGTGACGCCGGCTGTTTTAGCAGCAGTATTTGGAACTAAACGTTAAACGCAAAATCTTATTCTCCGTTTGCAGCGATCTAATGAAACTACTATTATTATTTATTGCCGGTTTTATTACCCACCTAACCTGTTTCGGCCAGGATAGCTGTTCGCAAAAGCAGTATTCTGCATTAAAGAAAATAATTCAAAAAAGCGTTCCCAATAACGAAGGAAGCTATTCAAATAAATTACCTGAATTTTTCATTATTGAAATAGAAGTTAATGAAAAAGACTCTGTTAACCGGCATTGATTATTTCAGGAAAGGCACATCTTATCATACCACAGTTATGGATAGCGCAATCAAAAAAATAAAAGCAATATGGAATGCTCCCCGATGCGGAATTGACCGGTTCATTGTTCCCGTTTTTATTTATTTCAGGAGGGAGGCGACAAACTGTATAATTCCCCCATAGATATGCCCGTAAATAAAAAGGTTTATAATCAGCCGGGAAAAGCTACTTACATCTTTGATGTAATAAGCGTGTTGGTTTGGGGAATAATGAAATAATTGCAGTTCAAATATGCCCGGATGTTTGCGAAATATATTTTGTCAGTGATTTTATCTTGTAGTCTGAAATTCTGCTTTGGACAGGATAGTACAACCCAAAAGAGTTTTGAAGACGTGAAAAACAATAATTCAAAAAAATATTCCCTATACTGAAAGTAGTTACACTAACGGCCTGACGGAATTTTTTGTTATTGATATAAAAACCGATAACAAAACTGATACTATTACAAGTAATAGTTAGTAGTTGATCTGACAATAAAGGATTTTAATTTTCAAAAGGGTTTGGATTAATAATTAAGCAGCGTCTAAAGTTGAGCGCAACTGCTTTTGCTTGGCCAAGATAAGTGATTCTAAAATGTGGCCATCGGAGTTTTTCCAAAGCAGTATCGACCACTGTGAGTTCGCTCTTCGTTATAATGTATCATCCAGTTATCAAGATCTGTTTGAAGGTTTTCCAGATTTTGATAGATATTTTTCCTGAACGTGACAGCATAAAATTCATCTTGCATAGTTCGATGCAGCCGTTCACAGATACCATTGCTTTGTGGATGTCGAACTTTTGTTTTACTGTGATCAATATTTTCTAATTGTAAGTACAGTTCGTATTCATGATTCTCCGGTCTTCCATTGAACTCCGTGCCCCGGTCCGTCAGCATCCGCAATACAGCGATATCATGGCTTTCAAAAAAGGGGCAGTACCCGGTCATTAAGAACATCAGCTGAAGTGATTGCATGTTTGCTGGTATAGAGCTTTGCAAAGGCGACACGGCTGTAAGTATCAATAACGGTCTGCTGATAAATACGGCCTACACCTTTGATAGTCCCCACATTAATAAGTGTCTTGAGCGACCGAGGTAGCCCGGATGTTCGGTTTCGATTTCTCCAAAGGCCTCCTGCTTTTCTTTTTTGCGTTCCATAGCGATCACCTGGCTTCGGTGAGGATAAGTCCTTGCTGCGCCATTCGCTCTTCCAGGGCCTTTAACCGCTTGTCAAAAACTTCCAGGTTGTGGCGTTGCCAAACACACCTGACACCGGCTGCAGAAATAAAAATTCCCTTTTTACGCAACTCGTTACAGGCACGTGATTGACCATAAGCTGGAAAATCGAAAGCCATTTGTAAAACAGCTTCTTCAACAGCAGGTTCTACCCGGTTTTTGGGAATAGGCTTACGCCGGCTGACTTCCCGCAGTGCTTCTTCGCCACCAGTGGTATACAACTCTCTAATTCGATAAAAACTGTCCCTGCTGGTGCCCATTAACTTACAGGCGCGAGTTACATTGTTTAATTGTTCGGCTAAATTGAGTAGGCCAACCCGAGATTTGATTAACTTAGTTTCAGAGTTCATGATCTGACATTTTGGGGTTATTAAATTGAAGTGTCGTTACTTAAATTTAATCCCAATTGTCAGATCAACTCTTAACTTCTACATATTACAAATATTGACTTTTTAAAAAGAAAAATCTGCGCACTATTCATTTGTTCAAACAGCAAAACCGAGCCTGGAACGGATACTGATTCCTTTGATTATTGCATTTGATTCAGATGATACTGACTTAGATTATCCTATCCCTCTTGAAAGCGGCATTAAGTATAACCTCTTTGACACCGCTGTTTTAGCAGGAATATCAGGGTTAAACATCAAGCTGGTTTAGCTGCATTGATTCAATTCAATATTGGGCCTGCAAAAAAGCAGGCCAATACTTTTACCTTTTTACAATCAGCGGTTAAACCGCACATTATAACTGTTACCACTTTTAATCTCCGTGATCCGGATCACATAACTTCCGGGAGCAAGGGATCTAACGGTATTTTATACCGGCTGTTATTTAGCTGGGCGGGGATCTGCTTTTGCGTTGAACCATATTTTGCCATTCATATCTATGAGTTGCAACTGCAACCGCACTGGTGAGAAAGCGACCGGAACTGATATATACTTCATCCCCGGTAGCCGATTAGGGTATACTGCGAAGCCGCTGCCCGCGTCGTTACCGCCAATAGTAATAATCCATGAGTAACTGAAGGAACCGTCAATATCCTGCATCCGCAACCGGTAAAAAATAACGTACACCGGATCCGGAGGCAAGCGGGTAAAGATATTCCTGCGTAGCAGCGCCGGTATTGTTGACAGCGGCTACGGAGCCGATGCTTTCGAAAGACACACCATCTTCTGAGCGCTCGATATAAAAAGCCTGTGTATTTACTTCTTCCGTAGTAAGCCAGCGGAGCGCAATACCTGTACTTGTTTGCACGGATTGAAAGGATAGCAACCTCAGCGGCAAGGTGGACTGGTAAGTGCATCCCGGAAATTGAGCGCCTATCACTGTCGAGAACTGATCCGCACTGAAGATCCAGTTAGAACGATTCATGACCGCAGTCCCGGATAGCAGTTGCTGAAGCAATATGGAGTACCGGTTACAATTGAATTTTCCCTGCGTTTGAAAAGCGCACTGCCCAGAATGCAGAAGTGCCACCTGTAAGTCCCGGCATCATTGCGCTCGCGGAAGGACCGCTTGCGCAGGCCGGGGGGATCCAGGTAACGTCGCCGGTACCTGTACAAACAGAAAAATGTATACCGGCAATACGCACAAGCTGCTCCGTTGGAAGGGTCGCCACCACCCCGCCTTGAAAAGCCTGTAACTGGTCGCCGCCGTTGCCGATGGAAAGCCCCGAGACTGCATTGCCCCCTGCTACCTGGGTTACGGTACCGTTATTCGTAGTACCATTTAATCCTGGCCGCTGCTGCACCCAACCCTACTATCATTACTTCAGTGCCTACCTGTAATGCGGTGCTGCCGCCAACAGTCCATGCCACTGTGCCTTCGGTACCACCGTTACCCTGCCATGCAGAGCCATTAAAACCACGGTCGGAAAAAATAGATCACTGTCGTGGGATTAATGACTTTTGAGTAAGACAATGGAAAAAGTATCGGGTGAACCGCTGGGTTTGTTGGTATTAAACCCTGTAAAAAGAAGGTCACCGCAACAAGTGTAGTGGGTTGTGCAAATGAGCAGGCTATCAGAAGCGTAAAGAATTTCATGTATAAGGTATTAAGTGTTAAGAATTATATGGATTGGCAGGTTTATCTCCCTTCATTCGCAAACACATTGAATCACTTTACAGAAACACAGCAATAACTCACAAAAACCTTTCCAAAAGGTCTATTGTTTAAGAAGGACTAAGAGTAACGGAAGTAGTGGAAAATTTTACACAATTGTTCAATTTTTTTACCGGTGATCATTTCAAATTCTTCCTTTATCAGGAGGTCTTTATGATTCTTTTTTGTCATTTTAAATCCGAAGAATGGTTTAGCCAATCAGCCATTCTCAGGCCAGGTTAATGATCTTCCGGATTGCCGGGATACTTAATAGTGCTTTGAAAGTAAAAACACCTCCAGCCATTGAAAAATACCGTGATTGGAAATGACTTTCAAATCCTTTGGTATTGATTTTTACGATGCGTTTATAGAGTTACATTTCAAACAATTTTAAATTGACCCCGTTATCTGTAGTATATATTAAATTACAAAATACTCAACATTCAACTGTTCTCCGTATGTCTTTGACTACGGAGCAGCTTAATGCATTTGCGATTGTTCCAGAAAGATAGAACACGCCGCAAGATTATTCCACCGATTGACCTGATAGAATATAAAGTAGTGGAAGATATCAGGAATGGAAAATTGCATATTAAACAACAAAAGTCTGATCCACTGGGTGATGATACCTTTGCGTTCGATAGCTCATGATATACTCATAACTAAATTCAAGGTCAAATACCCAGAACATCAAATGCGGCCTTTAATGATGATATCAAAAGAGTCTGCGGGATTGCCGAAATAAATGAATCAATCAGGTTTTCTTACAAAAAGGTAACAGGGATATTGATGAAGTAAAGCCAAAATACAAATGGATCACTTCGCATTCCTGCCGGAGATCATTTTGCATTAATGAGTTTTAGCGGTACGCCGGTTGAATTGAAAATTAGCGGTCCAGAAGTCTGAAGGACTTTTACCGGTATATCAAAGTGACACCCGGCCAGGCGGCCTTTCAAATTGAAAAGATTTGGAAGGAAGGGAATTAATGGTGGCTATGTAACGGGAAGTTATGTTTTGTAGTAGGACACTCATGTTAAACCTAGGGCAAATGATATGAAACATAACACTGTGGGTTAGCTAATCGAGAAGCAATCAAACGATTTCACTAATTGCCCTAATTCTGTGACAAAAACGCTAAGGATTGCCCATTTTATAACATAGGTGGGCTTGCCATACAAACTGCTCATAATGAGCCATATATTTGATTGGATAATAACCGGCTTTAATCAGATAAAATCGAATAAAATCTGGATCGGATAAAGATCGTACCTAATCGGATAAAATTATCGAATGGTGGCATACTGATACCGAAACGCATCCTATTGTGAAGTGCGCTTTATTTTGCTATGATTTTGTCAGTATCCATCCTTTCCAGGATGGAAATGGACGATTGAGCAGGCTTATAGCCACCCTGCTTTTATTAAAGAACGGTTACAACTGGATACAGTATGTAAGCTTTGAACATGAAATAGAAAACAGGAAAAGTGAATATTACCAGCAACTGATGCAAAGCCAGAAGCAAAGGCCAGGAGAGGATGTATATAGCTGGGTGCTATTTTTCCTGAATTGCCTGAATAACATCAGCGGGCAACTGATGACAAAATTATCGGCGCAGGGTACAGTAGCCAGCCTTGGACCGAAAGAAAAAAGTATTTATTTATTCATCGAAAATCATCCTGGCAGCCAGTCAGGGGATATTGCTGAAAAGCTGAACATAGGTCTGCCGACAGTCAAAAAAATATTAACGGCGCTTGTGCAACAAAAGCTTATTGTCAAACATGGTGCAGGGGCGGGTACGAATTATTCCTTATAATCAAGTTACGAAGATTATGTCAAGATGTTTCTTTTCTTTCTCTGATTGTTTCAGATATATCACCAGTTCTATAAGCTAATATAATCTTGTCAGGGACTATCCACTATTTAATTCACCCTAAATATTCAGCTTCGGTTACTGGCTCCATCCAGTTCACTATGCCCTTTTCGGATTGATGTTGATGGCAATGTGAATCATTGATTCTTTAGTTGATGCATCGTACCAATGTTTCACACCAGGCAACACGTTTGTTACGCCACCAACCGGAACTTTTTGTAAGGATTGCCCCTCTTCCTGGTAGTAACAATATCCTTTTTCTATTATTAATATTTGATTGGATGGATGTATATGCAAATGATTGCGGCAACCGGCTTCAAAAGCCACATAGCTGATATTACAATTAGTAACAGCGTCCGCTGCGCTACACACATTACTTCTGACCCTCTTTACCGTTAAAGCTGGTAATGGTATTTCCATCATAACGATACACCCATCGAAAGCGCCAAACCAATATTTCCGCCATTAGATTCTAAAATCCCAAAAAACATTGGCTTATTTGCTATTTCGGTTACCGTTGGCTTGTATGATATTTCGAGTTATCGATTTAGGGTTGTGCTCCAAAACATGATTGAACCTACTTGTATGATTATATATTTATTATCAGGTCGATAGCCAATCTTTGTTCTTTGCTTAGGTTGTTCCTTTTTGTCTAAAACTGAAAAAGCCTTTCGCACATATATCAAGGCAGACAATGCACTAAGGGCTGAAATGATGAAAAAAATATGGGAAAATCGCCCTTCTCTGGCTGATTAATGCCAGGGTAAAAACCAATAGACTAAAAAATAGACCAGAAACGACAAAACCCGCGACTAGTGCGGATTTGAGGTTGATTTCTGCGGACCGGACGGGTCCAACCATTTTATTATAAGTTCTTGTCTTCTAACTTGTTCAAACGTCCAAAAACGTAGAATGTCCGAATGAATACCTTCTCCAAAGAGCGCCAAATTGGCTTCAATCTCTGATTTAAAGTTACGAAGATTTTATCAAGTTGTTTCTTTGCATTATGAAATTCATGGAGTCATTACATCTTTTGAAGATGCTCAGAAAATAATAGGCCCGATTCGCGAACGCCGGGCACCGGCGGTAGTTGGTTTAGCGCCTTTCCTGCAAGAATATTACAGAGGTCAGCTATCGGATAAATGGAATCTGAAACCAAGCATTAGTCGCCTCGCCACTACTGCTGAGGAAATAAAGGCTTTAGAGCAGAAATTAATGACAGCCTTCAAAGAGAGAATGAAAGAACCAACCAGCTCGATAAACTCCTGATTCATGCCAATCCGGACGCCTACCAAAACGAATGGAGCCTTCTTTCCCAGGCACAGCATTTTGGAATACCTACCAGACTTATGGACTGGACACTGAGCGCTGAAGTGGGACTGTATTTTGCAGTGGATGACCCTAAATTCGATGATCAGGACGGCCAATATTGGGTAATATATGTCCCACAAGAGAAAATTCTTATCGACGGAAAGCCTTATAAAGGATATAATAAATCAGCTGTCGAAGCTATAGAAGGAACGATATTTATTAATCCCAGCTTCTACCAAATGGGAGACGATAAACAGGCCTTGGGGGAAGTTAGAAGAGCCAGGCAGCACGGTAAATTCTCCATGCAGTCATATGAAAATTGCATAGTGGGAATGGATCAGCAGGAAGAATTCCACAGGATTATTTCCAATATCCGGGTATCGTCATTGAAAAGTACTTAATCCCAGCCGAATTTAAAGCCCAGCTCAGGCTTGACTTAATTTCCAAAGGTTATACAGGTGAATTCCTCTATGCCAACGATGATCCGGATATCAATAGCGTAAGACACTATTGTAAGTCTCTTATAGTTTAGATGATTTTTACTGGCGACAATATATAGTTCTATGGAAAATGTGAAAATAGAAAAGGTCTTTCTTCTTGGCTATACTAATATATATGGCGGTGGTGGTGTTAACCCAACTGAGGCTTTAAAAAATTTGCCACAGACTGCAGCACTCGAATTCATAAGTTATCTCCTGCATTTGTATAACGTTCGAAAGAGAAGTGATTCCAGATTTCAATGCATCATTTAATGCAGTGGACGATGCAACTTGAAAGTGCCGACAAAAATAAAGTAGGAAGGTTCGTTCAGCAGGAAAACAATTTGATTATTGATTCATCTTTTAAATTGATTGACCGCAGGCCTTGCCTGGACCTGATTCAACACATACTTGTTCATTGTGCTGCTGATGATCGTCCTTTAAGCCAATCGGATTATACTGTACTATTCAAATGCTTGCTTCATTTCAATTCAATGGAGAATAAAGCCCAAGAACAATTATTCAATTGGACCGGAGATGGGAGTATTGAGAAATTCGCAAATACATCTCTTAACAGTTCAGGTTAGAAATATTGAACATGAGCGTTTCAAAGACTATGTTATCCAATTTTTGAAGGTTTATTATTTTTTTGTGTTTTGCGAATCTCATGAGAAGTATTCAACTCATCTGAAATCTTTTCTCTCATCTTTACGCTTGAGTTCATACACCATCTATTTGTGGAAGTTAGTAAATCCATATCTCAAACTTATGGTGAATGAACTGCCGTCTCCCAAGATGTATATTGATGACAATGTAGAAGCTCTTGATTTTTATGACCGGCTGACAATTAACGGGAAAATAGCCGCGACAGATAGAGACTATAAGCCAATAAGGCAATATCCTTTGTTTGGAGCCGGGAAGAATACATATGTTTTCCTGGACTTTAGATTTTTTGTTGACAAGTTTTATCAAGGATTTTTATTTGATTTTAGCGCCATAACTAAAATATTATTTGGTAATCTAAAAACAGAGATGGGCAGTGAGTTTTCTGAGCATATTCTATTCTACACTGTCATGGCCAAATGTTTCAGTGGCTACGGGGATATTCGTTTAAGCGGTGATGAAATTAAGGCAAAGATTGGCAGCGGAGAGCCGGACTATTATATCAGGCAAGGATCAGATGTATTTCTGTTTGAATTTAAGGATGTCGTGATTACCGCTGATATTAAATATTCAGGCGACCCAGAGAAAATTAAGAAGGGCATATCTGAGAAACTCGAAATAACGTCTGATGGAAAGAGAAAGGGAATTTCTCAGTTGTTGAATACGATTAAAAGCATTGGCAGCGATCTGTATAAACTAAAGGGTGTTGATCATATCCAGGCTGATGAAACGGCTTTCTATCCCATAATTGTTCATACCGATATTACGTTGGAGAGCTACGGGTAAATTATTTCCTGAACATGCGAATGATGGAACTTGCTGGGGAGCTTGGGCTATCTAATCTCAAAATAAAAAGCTTGGTCATGATCAATATCGATACACTCATCCAGTTACAGGACCATTTCAAAGACGGAAAACTGAACTTAGGGAATTCCATAAATAGTTATCTCAGCTATATTTCATCCGCCGATCCCCAAACCGTTAGCTTTCCTTTTGATGAATTCATTAAATATCATTTTGTTGAAATAAATAAAGAGAATATCGGCAGCCCAAAGGATTTTACTGAAATAGTAGCTTCATTCAGCAATCAATTAATTAAAAATTGAAATCTGTATAAAAAGGAAAATATAGAGTTACTGCCAATCTAATGATTGGAGACCCGAATGTAAAACCTGCTCCAGCATGTCCCGAAACTCTGATGCATTCTTATATAAGCCTTGATCCACTGATTTATTCTTTTCTCTTTCTGTTCTTGCAGCTTTTATAACGGGGTCCATTTGGATTCCCGAAGCCGAAACTTGGAAAAGTTACACCTTCTTCTCCATGAGGGTGTTCGATTAAGTTGTTACGGACATTGATGATGCCGATAGGCTTAAAACCTTTTAAGCCGGGATAATAATCCACTATCTTTTTAAGCCGGTGTGCTACAAATAGAAAGATTCTGTGTATAGTTCAATCTCATACATTGTCGTATCCTTGAAGACTCAACCATTGCCTTTAAATCATCGATTTTTGGCATTGTCGTAGTTGTTCCATTCTCGTTAATTTTATTGTCTTGAAGCCACTTTTGGATCGGATCGCCATTCAATATCACTTCTTGCCTTTTTGATTCCATCGAGGTCTCTAATTCTTTGGTCTTCTCAAGTAGAAAATCCAACTGCCAAAATTTACCTAGGGCCTCCCCTGAATAATGGTGGACTTCCTGTGTAACTTTCTCGGGTCTCTTATTCTGTAGCTTTGCCCAGTATTCTTTAAAGAGGTCCCGGGTAGATTTAAAAAAAGAGGGTTTACCAAGTACTACTTGAATTAACTCCTTGGTTAAGTTTATTTGCTCTTTCAGCTCAGAATTGTTCTCAGTCGCCATAAATATATTTTCTAGGTAAAATGGTCGTTGTGGAATAAAAACGATTTTATTTCTTCGTTGTCTTTCCAGACTAACCAAAAGCGGCAGTTCTGTGAATGCTCGTATCCAGGCATTTTGGACGCATCCACAGTTGTTGTATTAATTTGAAAAGCCAGCCAAAAAGGAAAAAAATTCTGTTTTTTGAATAAACGCATTAAAAGAGTTTGAGTTGACCATTAGCAACTCTTGACCGTTTTGCCAATTTTCCTCCGATCTTATTAAATACTATTTGTACTTGGCCTGTACTATCGACGTATTTTATCTTGTCGGAGTCAACAATATTGAGATTTTCTCTTACAATTTTCGATGGGATATCAAAATATTTCTCGCCATCCTCCATGGTATTTTCTACTACTTTAGATATCGTTTTTATTATCTCATAGCTTGAATCTGGTCCAAATGGAATCTCCTGAATCGAATTGTCTTCAAGCATCCATGTCATCCAAACGGCATCTTTTACAGACGTGTAAGTTGTCGTTTGCGGACTTGCCTTGAAACTTTCAAGGTCATTGAAAAACATTCGTTTTAATTTCTTTATGTTCTTTTGAAAATATTCTAGAAACCTGTCCACTTGTTTTTGTCAATGAGGCAACAGATCAATTGCAACCTGGCGCGTCCGACATTACTTGATTCTGTAAAATTGAATCTACTGACAAAGTCGTAAAATCTTCCGGCTTCACACCAGTGTCAGAGAATTTCAAGTCAGGAATGGCAATCCATTTCTTAAATCAGGCGTTTGGTCTCTATTAACCCACTCCTTAATTAGATCTCCTAAATTTCCTGGACTCGTTACTATTGTAGGAGCATATTCTCAGGGACAAACCATTTATCTTCCAATAGCTCACTATCCACCTCATCCACTTCAAAAGATCCCTTAACGGCAGGATTTGGAACATGAATGATCATGTTGTAGTCTAAGACACGATCAAATTCTTTGTAGTAAGACTCATACGGAACCAAGTCAAGCAAATATCCTTGGATTTCATGCACCGCTAGCCATGTATACTTTTCCTCAAGTGTAGCCAGTTTGCTAACGCTCCCATGTGATTCTGCAGTCATACCAGGCCCACCTGGTCTGTCCCAACCCAAACTCTTTATGAAAGCTATCGCTGTTGACATTGCAAACTCAAATGGAGTCAACTTCACCTTATAGGCTTCTTCGTATTGTCTAAGGAGTTCCTTCGCTTCAGCTGAACGGCCATCTTTTGAATCCAATAAATCTTCATAACTACGCTTTATAACATACCAAGCTAAATCGTGAACGATTGGAAATCTTTCACCACTACCTCCTCGCTTTCCAGTGGTGTCAAACTTTAGCAGGTCTTGACCGGTTTGATAAGGAGGTCTAGCCGTTTTAGCACTTTCAAGATCACATTCGCCAAGTGAATATGCTCTCTCCACAACCGCTCGGCAACAATGACGAACCACCGAATTTCTGACTTGAACAATTTTATCTTTCTGAAATAAATTAGTTAGTACCCACTCGGCGAGTTGTTGTTGACCGTTTCCGGGTTTAATATTTAAACTTGATATACCCATCAATATCGCTGATAGATCCTCTTGCAGTTGAGGATCACCAACAAAAAAGATCAAATCAAGAATTTTAATAAAGCCTTCAGGATTTTGAAAACCCCACCATGTCAGTTCTCTTCTCGCATGCTCACGATGAACATTATCAGTAGCAGTAAGGCTCCAGGCTAATATCAGCGGAAGTTCATCGTATCCATTAAAGGGATATAATTTTGAATTGCGAAACAGCTGCCCTAAAGTTGCGTCTTCGTTTCCACTGAATTTGTCAGGTCCCGACCAAAACAAGTCTCGTTCGAATGTAGTTTTATAACCGATAAGCGTGTTGTGAACAAACTCTTTCGCTAATTGCAGATCCTTTCTATAAAGATTTGGAAATATAAAATCATTAAGTATTTCATTGCGCTCAGTGGCTGAAGAAAAAAAGCGCTTCTTTAACTCTGGCAAATAATGCTTGATTTTCTCAGAGGTCGTGTTACTGAGAACCTCATACTGCAACAATCTTATGTCTTCCGAGTTTAAATCTGATACCCAGTATCCATTTTCACCAATCATTTGCCCAACATCATTGAAAAGGGAGATGGCGGACAGTCTGAGTGGATTCCATTCAACCCGCGACTTTAAAATCGATGGAATTGCTGTGCCGCAATTCGGTACCTCGTTTATTGCTTTTATAGATATGAAGTAATCAATGTAGGATTGGTAGGTAATACTATACTGGAATGTGGACGGGGATATTCCATCTGTAGCTAAAATTTCTTCTTTTGAAAGAATACCATGGTCGCAAAAAGCATCGATCAACTTTGAAGCCCATGCCCTGTCTTGTCTACTAAGCGGTAAAAATCAGCAACTAACTTGTCAGCAAGTTCATCGTGAGATGCAGTTCTTTTTAATATTAAATTATCAGAAACATTTATCAAGCTTTTTCTAACCACTTGATCTGTTTTTGACCAACCGGGCTTTTGTTGTTCCGTAAATTCAGTATCGATACGATTAATTTTATTATTCAACAGAGCTGTAAATCCAACGATAACTGGTCTGTCCAGGTCTGCAATACTTTTACCTTTATACTCTTCGCAAAAAAGTTTAAGTGACAGCGCATTTTCAAACGCCGTTAAGAGCCACGGAAATCCTACATAATTGATTCCGTAAGACTTAAAGTAATCTTTAGTAAGTTCAGTAAGGGGAACGTCTCCTTCCTCTGGTAAGTCAAACCGGATGTTAACATTGTCATCAAAATGAAGTTGACTAGGATTGTCGTTTGTCGCGCCATACGACCTGGCAGTAAATACAAATCGGAGTCTTGGAAACGTTTTTATCCAATGCTCCAGCTCCTTAACCCTATCCCGCCAGCTAGCTATATAGTCAGATTCATCAATGCCATCAATTGTTACTAAAAAATTGGTAAGCTCATGCTTAAAGTCATCCACTAAAGGCTGGCCGGCTTTTTCTAAATCTATCCTAGCTGCCATCGACTCAAATGCTGTGAAGATTTCAATATCCGTCCAGTCATTCAATCCTCCCAGCGAATGGTGAAGAATTTGAGACCAATTTGCAGAAGGACAATCTTTAGCGCGTATGATTATTGCCGGAATATTGCTCAATAATCTGAGTTCGATTTCGTTAGCCACCCCGTGAGTTTTTCCAGAACCTGGAAAACCAAGAATTCCACAATTATGAGCCACGTTGTGTTTTAACAGCCAGTCAACGTATTCGTTCAAATCAGATTCAGCAAGTTCTGTAAGGGCTTCTGTCAAACGTGGTTTAATGTTGTTAAAAGTCGGATCGAGCTTCGCTGAATGCAGTTTATGAATTGACGTCCAGTAGTCAATAGGGCTAAGACTTATTTTATCTGTGACTAGTTCTCCCGCTTTAATGCTGTCCTTAACCTGTATGAATAATTGAATATTTCCTTCCAATGCAGTTTTAATCGCCAACAACTCGATTTCAAAAGCATTACTTCTACCAGCGAGTGCATTGAATTGATCGATTAGCTTAATTGACAAGGTGGCATGTGAAATAAAACCAGTTATTTCTTTGACAACTTTCCTTCGTGCCTCTTCTGTGTATAGGGCCTGTTGAACTATAAAATGAATCTCACCTTGTGAATGTAGTGACGGGGTATAGCGTTCCTTGAGCCATCCGGTTTTGGCTAACTCGAATCGACTCTTTACAAAATCAAAAGATAAAATCTCTTTGGTAAACCAAAATTTCAAAATCCCTTCTGCTCCTGGTTTTTGCAATTCCTGTAGGATTCGGCTTTCATTCCAAAACTCAAGGGTCAAGTCGGGATATGCATTGGCAATCTCTTCGATTAATTCGTTAATCCTTTTTTCTTCAGTATCCTCAACTAACTTTTTCCCACGACCAATTTTGTCGGACTGAAAATTACGGGGAAGGCAAACAATATAGTGTGCCATCGCAGGCCTAACTAAAAGTGCACTATGTATAGATTTCCTGATCTGGTTTATTTGCCCGGCATTTACGCTTTCGGTAAACCATTTTGCTTGTACTCCCACAAAATTGCCGCCATCAATAAGCCCATAAGACTCTACACCCGCCATCACCCCCAGCACCATTAACGACCGCGAAATGCTTGATAGAATATTGTGTCTTTGCCCATCTCTCAAACAGCTGATTGCAGAGTGCTTCAAAGGCCTTCTCGTGAGAACTATTATATGTATTGATATTTCGAATTTCCATTTTGAAAAAGATATCGCAAAGCTATTGATTTGATGTAACGTGAAATCGTAACACATAATACTGGTTTAAATGACATGATTATCAATCTATTAGAAGGCTTATCGAAAGCCGATGGCGATGTATTTACATGCTTGAAACACATAAGTAGTAGGGTGCTTAGCTATCATTTTTTAATTATCAGGTCCGAAAGCTGTGGTGTGTCCATCATTCGTTCCATTTCTTCCGCTACAAGATCCTGGACTTCCTTTTTGATCTGTAAATAAGAATTGATTATTTCTGTTTGCTGAATGTTTCTTATTTGAGGCAGGTTCAGATAACCACGTTGTTCTCTGCCTAGTGCTGCATGATCATTAACAATCTCAGCGCAAAACGTTTTCAGGTCAATTCTTTCATCGGGGTTGTCGGCCACCATTCCTACAAATTCACCGGAAGACAATGATGATATCTTGCTCTGCGGTATGGCAAGATCCAGTTGTTTTGAGCGACTTATTGAAGTATCCCTGCTATTGATAGAGATGCTCTCCCTGTCCTGCATAATTTTTCCAAAACGTTCAGAGAGTTGCTTGGCTGTATCTCCTGCTACCTGCCCACTTATGACGTTTCCCACAATATTCAATACTACTTCGGCGTGCTCCTTACCATAATGTACTTTAAGCTGACTTGAATCCTGTACCGCCAGCGTTGTAGCGACCTTATTGGACCTTGCAGTTGCAATTAAATTATCAATTCCATTGAAATAAATGGTTGGAAACTCATCAAATATAAGGCTACTCTTATGAAGGTTTTTGCGATTCATCATTCTGGTCAGCGCTGTTACATATAATGAGACCACTGCACCGTACGTAGCTGCCTTTTGGGGGTTGTTACCCATACAGACGATCTTGGGACTTTCGGGATTATTAATATCGAGGGTGAAATCATTACCCGACAACACATAATACAGTTGCGGAGATGCCAATTTAGCCAGACTAATTTTCGCACTCGCTATCTGCCCTTCAAGCTGTTCCGTCGCATCATTGAGAAACGCAGATATAAAAGGATTGATAAGAACCTCGATTTGTGGCTCTGCCCTGAGAATGGAGAATAGTTTACTGTACTCCACCTGCGCCAGTTCTATGACATGAGCGAGCGTGCAATACTTGCCTTTTTTATAGTTGCACAGGAACCAGATTAAGGCGGTAATAAAATTAATTGGCGACTCAACAAAGAAGTCACCTTGTTTCTTAATCCATTCCTGGTTTAGGCCTAACATAATCGTACGGGAAGACTCAGCTGCATCGGTAATATCATGCATCGTGGAAATATCCAGCGGATTGCATCTGTGTGATCTTGTCAAATCATCAAAATTGATAACAAAAAATTCCGTTGTGGACGGATATTTATCACGGTTTTTCAAAAATTGGTTGTACGCAATTTTGGTAAGGTCATCGAACTTAAAATCATAGACAAACATTGAAAAGCCCTTGTTGATGTGCTGCTTTATAACATGCTGGGTAAAAAAATAAGATTTGCCACTTCCTGGTGATCCCAGGACAAGCGTTCCCCTGAAGGGATTGATGATATTGATCCAGCTTCTTCGGGTTTTGCCTTTAAGCCGGTATTTCGCTGGAAGATTAATTGAAAACTCATTGTTCAGCAATCTTTCCTCTTGCGGGAATGTTTCATTCTCCCGGTTAAATATGTCATTGGATAATCTTAGTCGTAATAATCGTGACAATAGTGTTCCCCCGGTTAATACAAGAACGAAGCCTCCCGAAGACACCAGAACATAACTAAGTGCGACGGTCGTCGGCTGTGCTGTCATGTAAAAGATCAGGAAGCTTGAGAAATAGATAGCCAGCCCTGAAATAATATATGCCAGTATGGGTTTCAGACTTAGTTTTTCATCCTTCCGTCCTCTTGTGCCGATGAGCGAGATTATTAGAAAAAGCAGCGCGATCAACTTTGATTTATTCAGGTTGGAAAACAAGCCCGTTGTCTGAATATTCTTCAATAAGCGATCAGAGATGTCACTGGTTAATTTCCACTCTACAAATGCAGCGTAGCAATAATAATAGAAATGAATTAATAGCACAACAATAGCTATCAATCTTGTCATGTCCAAAATCTTCCTTAACCCCTGTTCATTTTCCCCGGTTTGCATGAGTTACTTCGTTTTTATAGTTACGTATTAGGTTTTCTCTTTTTTCTTTTCTTTTTCTTGAATTCCCGTGGGATATAATTAGGATCGGCATTTGCTCTCATCAATTCATCAATGAGATTACCCCCAACCTTTTGCACTTCACGATGATCCTCTTTCAATGTGGCACGCTGTTTTTTTGACTTGATGATATTTTGTTCAGGAACCGAAAGATTTTTGATCTGCTCTTTCGACGAATGACCTATTTTTTCAAGGATCGCTTTTGCGCTGTAGTCTTTTCCTATTTCACTCCCGTTGAAAACACATTTGGTTTTATGATCGACATAAGTTAGCCCATAGACGATGCCGTCTTCGTTCTGCCGTACCACCAGACTGATTTTTTCTTTTCGGAGTGCATTATAAAAATCGTCCAGTGTGCGCGGAGACTTCAACATGATCCAGTCGATGGATGTTTTAAGGAACTTTTTGTGCTGTTCCTTATCGATTACATTTTGTTCAAATTTTTGCTGAAGATTTTTCAGTGTTGGTTTACTGTAGATAGAACTGGCTTTTATCGGAACACCTATTTTGTTACCCTCTTTGTCGAGTACCCTGAACACTAGGCCACCCGTCTTATGGATTAGTCCCCCTTCAGCACCCCTGTCTGCTACAACATTGTATAGTTTCAATATGGCATTCAGTTCAGGTAATGATGCGTACTTATAGTGAGGGATGACAGCGTCGAGCACATTGGTTATGCTTCGCTTTGTTATTGATTTGCCGTAAGTGATTTTCTGAACGTCCACCGGTTTGACCAGATCATTCTTTAAACCTTCTTGCTTTTCAGCTTTCACAAGCTGGTAGCGTTCTTCAATTTCTTTCCGCGCTTTGGTCGATTCATTTCTTCCAAGGTTATGCATTGATATCCGGGTTCCATCCATCTTAATTGCTGTGGCTACGATGTGTATATGAGGGTGGCCGGCGTCATTGTGGCGGTAAACCAGGTAGGGCTGATCACCAAACCCGATCTTTTGCATGTAGAAGCTGGCGATTTCAGACAATGTCTCGGTGCCGATTTTTTCAGATGGATCAAAATTCAGCGATACATGAAGCGTATTGGTAGTGGCCCGTTTGTTCAATGCATTGATATATTCAAAATGCCGGAGCTTGTCATGAAAACTCAGTTTATTATGTTCTTTTAAAAAGTTATGTGCATAGATACATTCTGCCTGCCCTTTCTCCGTTTTCTGTTCATTATAATTCAGGGCTCTGCTTACACTAAGCGGTACGGTTATTCTTGCGACCATCTTAAATGGATTTCATTTATTTTTTCCTGGATTTCTTCGACCTTTTCAGCAAATCGTTTCCGCGCAGATTCATTCAACACAGCCCACGATTTTATTTCATGGTCGTGATCTAGTGAGTGGAGCTTTTTTACAACCTGGTTAAAGTTGTGTCCGATTGCATTTAATTCATTTTTTAGCCGGATCATCTCAACCAGAAAATCATCGGCGGAAGCATTGCGATGAGTTACAATTACTGGTTCCCGCAACAGGATTGATCTCGCATATTCGCTGAGGGATTTAGCCGTGGTTTTTCCACGCAAAGAATTGATGCGACTTTCTTCCTCTTCACTAAGACGTACGGTCAGCCATTTATCACGTATGATTTTGTCTTCACTCATCACAAATATTCCTTCTCTTCCTCAAAAAATCATTTCCTACATCCTTCACACTACCCCGAAGCGACTCCGGAGTGAAGGGCAAGATGCCCCAAACGTGCCACGTTTGTACATCTTGCCGGTTGCAGATTAGCAACCTGAAAGATTTTATAAAGGTAGAGTTGCTGATGAATGCAAAAAATACCTGTTCAAATTCTGAATGGGGAACAAATAAGCTTTTAAAATAGCTTTGTTCTATTATAAATTTTTTAAAAAATAAAATTGTGAAGTATGAACAATGCAGCAGTTGGAACAAAGGAAAAAACGAAGATTTTTGAAACCATTTTAAGGAGTCCGGGGATGAGTGAAAAGTGCAAGGTCGTCCTGAATATCAGTCGTCAAAATGTACTTCTACTGGGACGAGTAATAGAATCGGGGTTGCTGGCAGGAAAAAATAATTTTGAAGATGAAATTATTGGCATCCTTCCAAAAGAATCGGTAGACGAATTCAGGGAAATTCATGGAGAGATTTTAAAGAAAGCTGAACTCTCAGATTTCTATGAAAAATTGAAATCGATCTGAGCTAAGAAATGCCGTCTTTTCACCGGGGCGGCATTCTGCTTTTTTACTGTAACTTTCTATCACCATTAAACTTTGCCACCATGACTACCGTCGCCATTATTATCAATAAAAACTGGGAAGCTGAACCAATGCTTGCCGGTATGTGCAGTAATGAATTCAGACCATCAACTCTCTTGTTCCCGGACGTGCTGATATCCCTCCAGGATAAAAAATATTCCAGCACCGATCCGCGGGCAATTTTCAGATTCAAAGATGCAGGTGGCGTAATTGTTTTAGAGGTAAAAATTTGGTGTGTGCAGGACCTGATGGATAAAGGAAAGAATAGTTCGAGTTCTGAAGAAAAATATCGGGTACTGGTTCCCATGCTACAAAAGGAAAAACCAGACCTGGTTATCGCGGCGGGAACGGCTGGCTATCTGTCAGAAAGTTCTTACGCCGGGTCGGTAGTTGCTGGTGCCAGATTTTTGTGCACAACGGGCATCCTGGCAATCCCGAGACTAATCTTGATTTGCCCGATTTTGAAAAGCTTTTACCGATCAATGTAAATGCTATGGTGCTGGGTATATTTAGTCCCGCGTTCGAACAAAAGACCGAGTTCAAATTTTTGAAGGCACCGGTTAGTCCTGCCGCTAGAAACGCCATACTGGCGTCCATTCATTATACAGCGTTAGGTTCGGTGAATGTGACGGATTATGGTGAATACACCTGGGTAGATCAGGAAGCAATAGATGCTTTCAGAACTGTAGAGAAAAAATTACCGGTCGGCTCGCTTGAAACCACGCACGGTGTGATCCGTTTATCCAGTAGCCAGCCCTGTATTTTTGTTTCAGCGATTACAGACCGCGAAGGTCACTTTGATATGGAAGTAACACCAGGACAAAACTATGTTTCATCTTTTAATGTAGGAATAGTGCTGGCCCAGTTTATCAATGATCTTAATGAACGAATCAAGGATCCCAAATTCAAAATCACACCATGATGCTTTCTCAATCTGCTTTCGGCAGTTTAAATGTGTGATATTTTTCATCGTGCGGTGAATAGGTATAAAGTATGCCATGCACAGGTTTATCGTCGTTATTCAATTGTACATAACAAACCTGAAATCCTGCGATATTGGTCAGTTCAGCCGCGACTTTGTATTAAACAGGTAGTCGATCTCCTTATAGTTTTTCGTTGGCAAAAAAGGCACCTCCACGTCCTGATAGGTTGCCTTGACGATCACTCTGAAATAAACTTTATCGGTAGGTTCATTAACAATATCAACCATTTTCAAATGAGTATGTGGTAAACCGATTATATCGTACCTGAATTGTTCTGATCCAACGTGGACATTGTTCTGGAACCAGTCAAATATTTTCTGGAAATTATTTTGATAAACTTCAGGAGTGACCTCTTCCATGTGTCGTTATTTTAATGTTATTGTACTTTGTCCAGTTTTTTATGGACGAAAGAAATGATGCCCATGATATCAAGAGCTTCTTCTTCGTCGATAACAAACTTCAATTTTGGGGTATGCGCCGTCGGATTTCTGATCAAGCCAAACAGGCCGCGCATCATATTAGCAAGACCAAGATGCTCACTTCGTTCTGTATCATTTCTTAGTAAATTGATTCGAATAAGAGGATTGCTTAATGCAAAAGTTACGTCTACCAGCGCATTGCCATCTGCGTGTATTCCTGTCATCGTTCTCAATCTGTCCGCTATACTTTTAACACCTTCGAAAACCGAATGAAAATAATTATCAACCAGCAATTCCGGGTTGCAGTATTTGAAAATTTCTGAGTGAATGTTTTGCATTTCGAGCTTTTGCTTGAACCGGTTGGCCCGCAATTGCGCTTCCGATAATGTTGTTGCAACCGCTACTGTCCGGAGTGTGGCCCGTTCAGTCATTTCTGTACCGATAAACGCTAATCTTTTATTAAGTTCACTCAGGCGTGATCTATACAATTCGTCTTTTCCAAAATACCTTGTTGGTTGCATCGCATTGCAAAGGAAAACGAGCACCTGGTTAGAGCATGCGTGTTTATTTTGTGAACTGACAAAAGCATTATAAAGCCGCCTCCATTTCGTGTTCAAAGGATCGGGGTCAGCAATTCCTGAATCAGCGAGGATTTTGCCAATTTCGCTACCTGTAAGTCCTCCGTCTGTTGCTGCTATCAATTGACAAATGCTTTCCAGATGATGGGGAGCAATCACTGGCCTTTTAACTACTGTTACCGACATAAATTACCTTTAGAATATCAAATTTACCAAAATCTCCCCAGCGGTCGGCCGCCAAGACAAAGAAGAGTTTTTATGGTGTGTTGGACTACAGTGTGTTTTTTAATCGCGCTGTTCCTGAAAACCCGTATACCAGACTCGAAAAAAATCCCACAGATGTTATAGTGTTTACGCTAACAAAACTGAACGCTATTCTTTTTTCTGTGGTCAATGACCCTAAATTCAAGATAAGTGTCTATCCAACTTCTTTTAGGACACTATTATTTTCAACACTGCAGCAAGAGTGATCCATTTGAAAATTAGTTTGACCCACCCGGTTCTTGAATCGAACCATTACTAATTTTGCTTTTTGCTAGTTCACTGGCAAATTCAATAAAGACTTTGTAGGCTGACGTAACGGTAAACGAATCATCATTTTCCTTCTCAATTATATTTCTCCGGCTCATTTCATTAAAAAGATTTTTCCTGGCGTTGCTGTCCTTTAATTTGTTATTAGTGGCAATCAACTCTTGATAAGAAGAGTTTTCAAATAATTCGTCTATCTGGGAATACCTGAAGGTTCCGTAATTCAGTTCCTCTAAAAAGTTCTTTCCATTTTTATCCAGCTCATAACATAATATTGCAAAGAAAACACTGATGTCCCTCGATAGATTTTCATTTGATTCGTTCGAGGTAACATAGGCAAACTCTTGTGTAAGGTTTAGTTTGTATCCGAAAGAGGCCTCAAGAAAGGATTTATAAAACCCTTCATTCTCTTTGATTTCATCAAAGAGTTTGTCCGAATGAAGAATAAATCTTCCATTCAGGAAGTTGTCAACTATTTCAAGATGTGAGGGCGGATAATCAAGCATTTTCATTGACTGTTATTTTTGGGATTCTAATTGTTGTTTTATCCGTCTTAATTTGAATTAAATATGCCGTTTCGACGACTTGCGGGTCTAAATCCTGTTCAAATAGTAAGCTAATTATCTGGAAGAATTTTTCAACCTCTATTGTCTTATACTCCTTGGCTAAGGTTTCAGCACACCATCCAAAGAAATCGTCCACAGGAAGATTTTCCTTGAGTTTATTTTTATAATACCTCTTATTAAATATCCATTTTTCTTTTTCTGTTTCTTCCTCTTCCAGGTATACGACTTCTTCCTTCGAAAATTGTTCGAAGAATTCTTTGGTGTTTAAATATACGTTTTCGGAATAGGCAAAGTCTTTAACCGGCTTCAATATAGCTGGGGTATCGTATTTTTCTGGTTTGTCAAGAAACTCAATCCAACCTGTTAAAATGAGCGACTCTGTTCTTATTCGGTCGATAAGCGGTAACAGCTCGGTAGTAAGAGTCTTAGATTGTCTCAAAAGGCCATCATTAATACTAATGATTAAATGATATAACTGCTCAAACTGTAATCTTAATTGCTCGTCACTAAAGCTCAATCTTTTTGAATTTACAAACTGGGCTATGTTGTAAAGCCTGTTGGCCACCGATTCTGAATGATTAACATCCAGAATTCTGTTAAGGGGAACAATATACTCGTCAATCCATCTGGATGCACGAATGATCTTTTCCCGATAGTCTATCTTGTCAACATTAGCTTTGATATTTCTCGTTTCTTTTAACAAACTAATGGTGTTTCGTTCCACTAATTCAAAGAAGGACCTGATTTCATTAGCTAGTTCAGCAACACGTACTTTCAGGATCGCCTTGTCGCCATCAATTCCTTCTATAATTCTTTGATATAGCTGGGATATAGAAGTGTTATATTTTTCTATGGTTTCCGGAAGAAGGGGTCTGAATTCGCTGACAACAAATTCTATCAGATTTAGGTAAACTGAGTGGAATTCAAAATCATCATTAATAGCATGTAGAATTTTATAATCCAGTAATTGGTATTGGATATTGCTGTCATATTTTTCACAGATTGTCTTGAGAATTTCTTTCTTTACAATTCCATCCGCTGATTGAATCTCAAACAAATCCCTGAGAGCTTCAAAGTTCTCCAGCAGAAAGCGCAATATGGTTTTTGGTTCAGCTCTCATTTGACAAGCAACAAAATTTCCTGTTCTAAAAAGCGATTTGATCTTAGCACTATTTCCCTGATTTGTATGACTATTGGTTCACTACTTTTCTTTACCCTTATTGTTGCCAATTGCTTTTCACGTAGCGGTGCAGAATACTTTTCAAAAAGGCCACTAAAATTATCCGGCACGTGCAAGATTGCACCTGGAAAACACTCTTTTACTTTAAGGTATTCATCCAACCCTATTAAATCATAGTCAGAGAAAACGATCACTTCATTCGCCTTCAATTTTTTCAGAAACTCTATTCCTACTCGGCCGTATTTATGTAGGAAAGTGTATGAATGATTAAATATTTTATCTGCATTTAGGAACGTCTCCAGGTTTTCGATAATACATAGCTTGTCAAGAGTCAATTCCGGATTATAGGCAGAAAAAAGGCCATATAGTCTCGTAAACTCCGCCAAGTCAACCTCATGACCGTTAACACTTATTTTTTCTGTGCCCCTAAGAAAAGATATGTTTGAGCCCGTTCGTTTTACTGCTTTTGAATTTCTCAGTTTTGAAATATTTGCTGCGCGGCTATTGCCAGCAACCTCCTCGGGAAAATGTGTTTTCAGGAATTTTTCATACGCTGGTGGATTAATAACTTTTACTGTTTTGCCTCTTCCGGTTTTGGTGATATGCAAAATATTTGCCTCGGTCAGGTTTCTAAAAGCGGATGACTTTATTATCCCGGTCGGTATCTTACTGAAGGATATTTCGCCCTCTTTCTGTTCCTGGTAATATTTAAAGTCAATTTCTTTCATTCCACATTACGTTATGCTGTTCGCTTATATTTATTTGTTTTTTTGAAGGATAGATGAAGTAGTATTTATGAAACTCTGCCGCCGCATCAGGTGCGGCAAAAATGGGTATAAACTGATGCTCATTGCAGAACTTTATCAATTCAGGTCTGTTTTGATTGTCGATGGTAGCGATTTCGTCAATGAAGATCGTCAGCCGGTTTTCATCGCTTTTAATAATCATCCGGTGAATTATAGACATAATAATAATGAGTCTTATCATCCTGTCCGTGCCGTCTGATTCCACCTGCTTTGCCAGGTCAACTCTTTTTTCCTTACCCTTAACGCTTAGGTGAAGCTCAATATCGAATAAGTCTACAAACCCTATTTTTTTACCTCCATCCAAATAAGAATTTAGTAAGGTTAAGTTTTCAGACTGGCTTAGGTCTGCGAATAGCTGACCGGCGAAGTCCTGTATTTCACTGATTTTTTTCAGGTCACTAATCACTTTTTTAGAATCATTAATGACAATCTTTAGCGAGTCGATGTCTGAAATCCGGGTCTTTGATAATTTAGCGTTGATTTTATTGCTGACAAACTGTTTAAAGTCTTCGTATTTCGCAAGTAATGCGAAGGCAGGGTTTGAGAAATGGGTTGAAATACTCTTCAATAGCCCGTCAATACTATTCTCTTTATCATTTAAGCAGGCGATTTCATCTTCTATAAACGAAATGAAAACATTTTCATCAGCTTCTGTGCTGTTTAATTTGGCTCTAAGACTATCAAAATATTTATCTTTTGTTAGCTTAAGTTCTTTCCGATCGTTATTATTAATCGTGACTTTCTTAAATACAGTGTCCAAGCCTTCGTTCGACTCAAACTCAACAGCCTCAATGATTATTTGCTCAACTTCTATTTTCTGGTTGCGCAGTTCATTGGACCTGGAGTCTAACTTCTTCTTATCTTCTGAAATTAACGCGAGGCTCTCTTCTTTCCGAAAAATCGACTCCTCGACAATTTTCAAATCTTTTTCGGCTTTTGCTCTGTCATTCTTAAGGCTTTCTATTCTTAACAGCGTATCAGCAAACTCGTTTTCCAATAAAGGTTTGGATTCGATTTTAGAAATTTTTGCTTCAATCAGTTTTATCTTCTGTATAATGTCCTGTAATTTCTTTTGAAACTCTTCGTAATTTCTGGCTACTGGAAGCAGGTTATTGTAGAGCATCTCATCCTGCTTCATTTCTTTTAGTCGCTGTTCGAGTTCTTCGATTGACTCAATTTCCCTGATCTCGAGGTTTTGGATATCAATTTCGCCATCAAATAGTTTAAGGGAGTTCGCAATCCCCGTAACAGCATTTTTTATTCGTTTGCTGGGAAGGCTGAGTACTTGCTGGGAGAGTATTGCATTGATTAACTTTCTGTCTTCTATTTTCTTTGAAATTTTATGAATAAGCAGATTGTTATAATTGTCAACCTGATTTGTTAGCTTCTTAACTGCATTCGTGATGTTGGTTATCTTAGCCTGGATTTGCTCGCTTGATAGTTTTTGTGTGTCGATGGTTGTGAGCTTCAGTTCAATTTGCCTTCTCTCCGTATTAAGGTTAGTCAACCCCTGATTTAAGAATTCTAATAATTCATAGCTTGCGATTTCATTTAATTCTTTTTGAATTTTTTCTCCGCTAACGGACTCGACATTGATTGATGTAGTCATACCGCCAAGTTCGGTAAACAGTGTTTTTTGTTTGGGCTTTAGCTCTTCATTTAGTTCGGCCTTTGTTTTGTTGATCTCGTTTTGTTTCTGCAGACTTCGATATTCTACATCAGCAAGAGTTGGTCTGTACTGTTGATTAAAAACATAGATCCATTCGGCAAGCATTCTTGTTCTTGCTTTGTATTGGTTCACAATTTCCCGGAAACTTATAAAATCCTTTTGAATAGCTTTTATAGTTTTGATTTCCTCATTTAGCCTGAGCAGGTCACTGATGTCCTTCTTGTTTTTTTGAGAAAAATTAACTGTGTCGCTTTCTCTGTTGTCAGAAATAATCAGGGCGTCTTTCAACGCTTTATTGTCAATTAATTTAGAGTTGATAAGATATCTGTAGACCTTGGAAAAATTGTTGCTAAGGCCATCAGTCTTCACGGTATCTTCAAGCCATACCACTCCGTTATTACGTTTTCCTCTCTGATAAACGTCGCCGAAAACCTCCGTCTTATTTTTATAGGTCGAAAGTTGTATCCCGGATGTGATCAGCTTTTCTTTGACTTTATCAAATGGTAATAATGTTTGCTTTCCTTTGTCAGTTTCGAAAAAGAAATCGTCTTTATACTCGCTGTTCAGTTTATAGTATTCGAGTTCTCCGTCCACATCTCTTTTTAATAGTATGCAGTAGTGGCTATTTTTCTTTATTTCAAAAACAATGAAGCTTTGGGTTGGCGAAGGAAAGTAATGGTGAATGGTTTCTTTGTCACCTTTTCGGTGGCCGCTGAAGGTCATTTTATGACCATCAATGATAAAGAGAAAGTTCAATGTATAGATGAGGGTGCTTTTACCAATATTGTTGGGGCCGACCAACTGAAGTGAGTCGCAATCATCTAATCTTATTTGTGCTTTTCCAACTATAAGTCCGGTAATTGAATGTTCTATACAGGTGATCGATGAACGGGGTGGATTTTTCGTTGTACTGTATATTCCTAAGAAAAAAATTGTACCACATGCTTATATCCAGAAGCGATCCGGCGCAAACATCATCGACCGTGTTTACTACATAAGAACCAGTCATGGCAAAGAACCGGTGAGTGACGGACAACTTGAATACTTATTCAGGAATGAAGGTGATCCGGTCTATAATCATTCCTTTCGTATTGCTTTCGAGCTGGACACCGAGTTAGACCTTACTGATGGCATTGCACCACTGGGTAATTATGTACTCCCCAAGTTCAAACACCTCTTAACGGCGGAGGATAGCAAACTATTAGAATCGGATAACGTAAAGTTTACACTGTGGCTAAATGAATTGATGCCTTACATGATCTTAAGCACGCTGCATGAATTCTTTCAAAAATCCTGGCAGCTGAATTTATCAGATGACTTTGGCAGAACACAATATGGCTTTGTACCTGTTGATAATCCCGAAGAGTCAGAAACAATTTTAATCAGCGAGATACCGCGCGAAGGAATGAGTTTACTGGATATCCTGTCCTGGGATTTTCCGGGGATTATTAAAGACCTGTTTGTAAGTCCTATCCATGTTCCTGCCGGTACGAAGATTAGAATAGTCTATCAAAACAACGGGAATGCCTCCACCATTGAATTTACCAATGCTTGCTTCAACATGGAAATTATCGTAGGCATGCTATCGGGTGGTGCAGGGCTGCCACAGAAAAGTATTCGTAATGAAGTATGGTCGCAAAGGTATCCCCGCGATCACCAACAATATAGTATGACCCATTTTCGGTATCTGGATGCGGCCTGTTACTTCAATGCAAGTTTTAATTTTCCGGAATATGATATGCAGGGCTTTGCTGATTACCAGATCTATTATAATTCCATTCGTTTTATCCTCGATAGGAACTGGAATTTTGATCTGGCGAGGAACAAGTTTCCGGCAAAAGAAATTCTTGCCATTGACGATAAGCTAAATGAAGTGCTCGAACGGCTGCCAATGCCAGTAAAACCCACCACCAAGGTTATGAAAAAAGAACTCTCCGAAAAAAAACTCCATAAGATCGGTCGCATCGACCAGATCGTACGAGATTATTTTGAAGCAAACAAAACTGTAAAGGAAATCCCGGCTAAAGACCTGATGCCGCTTTTTATTAAAAAGGGCATCTTTCTCAGCGACC
This sequence comes from Bacteroidota bacterium, assembly GCA_037200265.1. Classification (GTDB taxonomy): domain Bacteria; phylum Bacteroidota; class Bacteroidia; order Chitinophagales; family Chitinophagaceae; genus VBAT01. The sequence goes on along the minus strand of JBBCIL010000015.1, from coordinate 68,918 downwards.
CCAAAAACGGCTTGTACATCCGTAATCTGCTGCGGGATATGGACCGGGAAAATAAGCTGCACCTGCTAAAACATGTAAAGGTGGCGCGAAACCAGGTCAACCGCAGTTGGTACTTTACGCGATAGGCTAAACCGCAACGACAAAAGGGCCGGTCCAGGCAATAGCAACCTGGTCCGATCCCTTGGGGGGCGGTTAAAAAAGCCATGTTTTTGGAAATTATCCCGTGAGTGGAAGCTCACTCCCCCCTAAAAGCCATTTAAAGGCTGTTTTCAGGCCTGGGCAGGGCTGTTTAGCACCTGTTGATAGTAGGTCTGGAAAAAATCACTGGATACCTCCACAATCTCCCTGTCCTTGTCACAGATGCAGCAGAGGAGATAACCTATTTCCTCGTTTTGTCTGTCCATTTTTGAATAGATTCCCTTTTTAAGTCCATCAAAGACCACCGTCATAAAGCAGCTGTTTTCCAGCACCCTGTAAACCGAGCTTTCAGCTGGTTCAAACCTGTACTTGTATTCCATTTGTTAACTTGAAGAATGGGGTAAAAAATTGTTCCCACCCCTCTAATCCAATATACTAAATTTCAGCGAGTTATCCAACGGTTTGGAGGAAGTGGAAAACACGATTTAGTATATATTGTCAACTATTTTCTGGGCAGCTGGCTTGGTGAGTAAAAACCTCGTCCAAACTGCTGTTCCGGGGGCTTTTTTAGGCAATCCGGCAGTTTTCCAGGCGTTCGTAAAAAGCTATTGCCTGCTGAAGTTTATCGTCATGGGACTCGAGTTTGACCTTTGGATAGTGATCCCTTCTTAGCTCTTCCACCCGTTTTTGGTTTTTTTCCATTTCACGGCCATTGGACGCCAGCAAGGTGAAGGAGAGTTTGGTGGTTTCGTAGTCCACCAGCTCATCGATCTGTTTCCTGCCCTTTCTGGTCCTTGCCAGGCGCTCGTAGTCGGATATCTGTGTCAGGCTGTCGTCGTACTGCTGCCGGAAGCCCGGTTTCCTATCCCTTTCATGAAGCACGCGGAACAGGTGCGGTTTTACTTCGGTAATGTTGGTGGGGATGATACCGGGGAAGGCTGAAGGAAGCAGATAATCGGGTTCTTCATACTGCGATTCGTTTTTCATCAGTGCCGGCTCATAGATGGGTTTTTTATAAAGATCCTGTTGTAATATCCACTGGGCTTCGTTATAAAGTCGGTGTAATACTTTTTTCTCTGAATCCACGCGGTTGTAACGGAGCAGGTTTTTTAAAATGTCCTGGTACCTGTCAATATCCTGCTCCATCTGGGTTTTGTTGTTTTCGAGCCAGTCGTAACGAAGACGCCGCGGATTTTTAATGAAATCCTGGGAGAGGATTTTGGTACGGCTTGCCCAGTGCCTGGGATCGGTTTTAATTTTCAGCAGGTAGTAGAGATCCAGATTCACGAAAGGATTTGCCTGTAAATCTTCCAGTTCTATTTTGAGTAAGTCAAGGTCATCAAGAATTTTGCTGCGAAAGTTTTTTACTACCGATTGAATCACTGATAAAAAATGCCGGTGGTTATCGTTTGAATTTTTTTCAACCATCGCATCAAAGCCGTACTGGTAGTAGTCACTGCTCCTGATCTCTTTATCATAGAGTATTACGGGTAGAGCGCTTACCTTGAAATTTTTCTCTGAATAATCCATCGAACGGTACCGTATCCAGTCTACCAAGTGCAGGTCAAAATCATTATTGATGAGCTTATCCGCGGTAATGATCAGGTCGATGTGCTGGTGACTGGTAACTAAATGGTTGATGATAAAATCTCTCGCCTGTTCAAAATTGGAAACAAAGATGATGTTCTCACCGACGGCTACGTTATGTTTTACTAAAACGTTGCTGATATTATTTTTTTCATGGGGGTTGCAGATTACCAGTATTCTCATTGCGGGAGGTTTATAAATGCAAAGTTCCTGTTTCTGCACCATACATAACCGGGTTTTCATACGCAAATATTTTCTTAATAAACCAACGTGCCACGCCTTAAATCGTGGCTCGTTTCGACAAAGGGCTTTAAAGCAGCCCTTCGCTTGCAAATGAATAGAATTCCTCAGCGGTTATTATAACATGATCGATTACACCCATATCCAGATACCTGGCAGCCTCTTTTATTTTTATAGTAAGTTGTTCATCTGCTCGGCTGGGTTTTAAGCTGCCGGAAGGATGGTTGTGGGCTAAGATGATATTTACTGCATTCGCTTTAACTGCCGCTGCCAATATTATTCTGGGATCTGCCACAGTACCTGTGATCCCACCCGATGAAGCATCGAATACTCCCAGTACCTTGTTGGCACGGTTCAGAAACAACACTTTAAATTCCTCCACCATTTCAATTTTGTCGGTATTCCAGATCTGCCGCAAAATCTGGAAGCAATCTTCCGTAGAAGAAATCTGCGGGCGTTGGGAAGGCTTTACCTTTGTTTTATACACCAGCTCCACTTCTGCCACCTGGTACCAATCCGGTTTCATCATTTCCTTTTCCATAATAACTTGTTTTTAGTAGTTAAAAATTTATTATGGAGCGGCCCCAGTCTTTGGGTGATAAAGTCCAAGATGGCAACGGAATAAATGATGGCTTGCGGGTGGAGTTGTGTTTATGCCGGACGCTCTTGGACGCTTCAGAAACCCAAAGACTAACTTTGTGCAAGAATGAATAAAAACTATGCTTATGCTTAAAAAAGTAAATTATTTTTTTTATGTGGTAGCCGGTATTTATCCAAAGAATTTCAGCAAGCTGGAAGCAAAGAAGTATGGCATTCATATCATGCCTGTCCAGTCACCTGCGTTTAGAAAAACCCTGAAGGAGATTTCAAATGTGGATGGGATGCTCAATGAAATACTATCCGAAACAAAGGACAAGGGATGGCCCAGGATTACTTACGTACTATATTCAGACAATAAAGAGAATCTTGATAAGCTCTATTATTTCCTGTTACTGCTGCAACCTTCGAAGCTGATGGTTATGGCCACATTTGATACGCACTTTTCAGCCTACGAGATGGATGGGAAAAAAATTGAGGAGCATCAGATCTCCGGGTTGGGAATGTATGATCATTCGGTTTTTCATTTCCAGATGCGATACCTGGAGGACAAGCAGAAGAATCTTCTTTCAATAGGTCCCAAGGGCGAGACACAACGTGCTAATAAGTTATTATCGATCTACATGACTGTTCCTCACCCTGAGTCATTCCGGAAATTATTAGGCATTTATTACGAAGCCTGTGAGGAAAAAAGAACCTATGTAAAATACCTGCTTCTAATTATGTTTATTGAAAGCCTTGTGCTCGATGATGAAACCACGGGAGTAGGTTACAAGCTGGCCAGGATGTGTGCAGTATTGGGTCGGAGATACCACTGCCGACGCCAACGAAATATTTACCCGTGTCAAACAGTGTTATAGCGTTCGCTCGAAGCTTGTTCATAGCGCAAAAAATCAAATTCATACAGGAAATTTATTTGCTATTTATTCATTCTGTTGTCAGTGAACTATTGATAACGATTATCCTGAATAAACTAGAGACAAAGGATCTTTTTAAAAGAACCACTCAGATGGCATTTGGGGATCGTCATAAAATCTGGGAGAGCTCAAAAATCAGAAATATGTATGCTTTTTTTGCCAATGAGATGAACTTCATTTTGGATTTAAAAACAATCAAGCAATAATACCCAAGCTGCCCCGCCCATTTGCAGCAGCTATCACAATAAGGCGGGGCAGCTTTCCAGCCTTTAAAACAGAGGTTGCCACTGGCAACCCCTGAATGATCTTATCTATTTACTTGCTAATTCCTTTGCCTTCATCTTTTCAATTTTTCTTTGCAGTTCTGTAACCCGTCCCTGCAATTTTTCATTTCTTTCTTCTCTTTTTTGTTTTTGTTCATCTTCGATGGCCTGCACGGGAATACCTGCCTGCTCAGCCACCACCGGTAAAGAAAAAAGCCTGCCTGCTGAAAAGGATACTTGCTTTCTGATTTATTGCTGATCGCCATTCTTATAAGGTAGCTGAATTGCTGCTCTGTCATGTTCGTGAACATTTCATAAAGAGACTGCAATGAATCATCATCCGTCTTTTCTGTTTCTGGAAATAAAACCCCGTTTACTTTTTGCTTGCCATAATAATCCAGCGACTGGTAAATAATCAATCTGGCGGCGGTCATATCAGCTTCGGTAAGTGACGTATTGTTGAGAGGTTCTGTTACAAAGTCTGAAAATTGTTTGTGAACCACCAGCTGCACTTTCTCCGCATCAAGTTCAAGTGATCGTGATTCCCGTTGCGTGATGCGCTCTATTTCTGCCTGAAGTAATTCCGGTGTGGCATTGCCTGCTTTCATAGCGGCCTGCACTTCCTTGGCGGTAACGGTTGGAGTTGATGAACCAAAATGCTTTGGCTTTTCCAGTGAAAAATAAACCGGCTCAAAGGTTTTGTTATCCAGCAGCAGTGCCAACTGTAATGACCGCTTGCGGTGTGCAGGTTGTAGGCTTCCAGTTCGCTGTAATAACTATTCATTGCCTCCGTAAATTCTTCTTCGTCCAGTTCTTCGTCCTCTCCGTACTTAAAATCTTCCTCGTCCGGTTTTTCCGGTGCTTCAATCACCGACACCTCGTGATAATTATGTCGTGGTGTATCTGCTGCACCCGGAATAAGTGCAATAATAGATTCAGCCATTTCGGTTAACTGGTTATTGTACAGGAATGCAACCGGCTGGTAGGTATTGATCGCATCACCCAAAGCCGCTAAAAAGTGAAGGGTGCATTTATTATTATAGCATTCCTTATTGGAGCAAACGGCCTGTTTCGCATAATCGGGAAACAGGGTTTTCAAACTGGCAGAGTTGGAAGGGCAGGTCGTACAGGCTCCAACCTCCGGTACCAGTTTTTTATCTTTTATATTAAAGGGCGCTCGTTTTAAATCGTAGCGGTAGTGGTTCAGGTAATACTCCATATTATGGAGCCTGAAGTTTTTCTCTTTCTTCCAGCGGCTGCAATGCTCTTCAAAATATTCTACCTGCGAGGTTTCCGAAAGCGTGGCAATCTGCAAAGCATCCTGCAAGGAAATCACGTCAGCGAATACCATTTCCTGAAAGGGTTACAATGAGTGATAACAGTTTAAGTCGTGTATAGACAAACTGCTTGGACTTGCCGAGCCTGGCTGCGATCTCGTCAATGGTCTTTCCTGTTTTCTGCATCAGGCCAATGGCTCCCGCTTCGTGCATGGGGTGCGGGTCTTCCCGTTGGAGGTTTTCGGATAACTGGGATTTCAATGACCTGTTCATCGGACAGGGTTACCACCTGTGCGGGAACGGTGGGAAGACCTGCAATCCTTGCGGCTCTCAACCTTCTTTCCCCCTGCTACCTGTTCGTAGCGGCCACCGGACATCTGCCGGAGGGTTAGTGCAGAAATTATTCCGTGCTGTTTTAGTTCTTCGGCGAATGCCTGTAAAGCATCTTCTGAAATATACTTCCGGTAGTTCAGCGGACTAAAATCAATATCCGCTGTTTTTTACCTGCTGTAAGACCGCATCCAGCAACAGGAAATTTTGCAGTGGTGCCTGCTTCTCTTTTTTCAGCGTGATTTTTTCTGCTGGTTTCACTGCTGCTTTTTTATTATTTGATTTTACTTTCGTTCTCATAAAAAAAATTACGCTGCTTGTCCGGCTGCGCTCCCGTTTTGCGTTCACTTATTTTTTTTGCATCTCCCAGATCATTTCCCGGTTGGCGTAGACTTCAATTGTTGAAGCGTTGCCGTTATCCTCCGGGGTTAACTGCTCTTCGGTATCATATATGGTTTCGGTTTCCAGAAAACCCAGTTTATTGTCTATGGCTTCGGTCAAACCATTTTCATTAATGATGTCAATGATACCAGCCATGTTTGATTCATCGGCAAAATGAAGCCTGTTCCAGACAGTCACTTTTACATCTATATAATTATTCATCGTGTAATTGATTTAAGAGTAAAAAGAAAGGATAGCCCAGTTAAGCGTGGGCTATCCCGGTTGATTTAATTTTTCATAAAGTCCATGCACACATTGAAAGCCGCTTGCGTCTTTGTCTGTCCGTTACCGAACATGATTGATTTCAGGCGGGCTTCCTCATTTTTATAATTGCGTACATTCTGGTAATAACCTGTTACCACGTTATAAGCACCGAACAGGGTTCCTTTCGTGGTTTCCTGTTGCTGCGAGGGATGCGTCATAGCATAGGCAAAGGCATTATCGCAGATATTTTTAAAGCAGGTGGACAGTGTGTCCTCCTTTCCTGCGTTCAGGTTTTCCAGTACTTCTTTATTAGGAACCATTGCCAGCTGAATCAGTTTTTTCAGTTCAGGGTCGGTCACTCTGACCCGGCTCCACTGGTTAAAAATCTGTTCCAGTTCAGCGGACAGTTTATTACTGATACCCATTAGCTGGTGCGCCTGTTCCAGTCTTTCCTTCACACCCCATTGTGTGACGGATTTTGATACTATTGGAATGATTACGCAAAGCGGCGTTGAGTGTATTGTTGCAAACAATGCGCACGGGTGTAAACGCTGCGGTGATACTTCCAAGTCCGTCGTGGGAAGTGGTCAGGAATAAATACTGCTCGATCAGGTCGGCGTTACCTACTTTGATATATCCCGGTAATTTGGCGGTGATAAAAATCCGTTCACCTTTTCCGAGTGCTCCCGCTGTTTCATACTGGATACCATCACCACCGACAATGGAATCGAAAAAAGAAAAAGCCTCGATGTTCTGCACTACTTCGTAATCCTTTCCCACTACACCGAGTACAGTATCGTTATCCGTGCGGATGGTAGCGAAATAATCCGGTACGTCCACTTCGGGGATTACGATTTCTGTGTCACGGTTGGCGTTCTGGTTTTCCGTGTCATAGGTAAATAGTTTTCGTTTTTCGACTGTGTAGTCAAGGCCAGCGTATTTGATGGCTTCGGCACTTGTCGGGTAATCGGTCACGATCTGCCCCAGACCGTGCCACGCTTTTTCACGTACAGAAAAAAAACTGTACTGATTTGATTTTTCGTTGAAAAAAAGATTTTGTCCCATATTAGTTACCCAGCTTTAACTTATATCCCGCAGGCGGTTACTGCTGCGGTTTTTGGTTTAAAAAATTAAAATGGTAAATCGTCAATTGGTTCTGTGATCTCCGCAGGCGAAGGCAGTTCTGCTTTTACGGCGTTTGGTTTGCCGTGCAGTTTGATGTTGTTCACATGAAAGTTAAGTGAACCTTTGGCCTCGCCGCTTGTGTTAATCCATGCGTTGACACTGATACGCCCATAGATTTCCACGAGTGTTCCTTTGGTCAGGTTCTTTGCAATTGCATCGCTGATCCAGTAAGAGCAATTCACGTACGTCGTGAATTTTTTCCACTCGTCGGAGCCTGCGGGTTTGTACGAGTCATTAAGTGCAATAGAGAAATGAACGACTTTGCGTCCGTCTTTCACGGTGTTGACCACCGCATCGGCTGTTAATCTTCCGAATAGTTCCATAACATTTGTTTTTAATTATGATGAATGATTGTTTACTTTTTTTGTGTTCCGATTCAGATGAAAAAAAATTGTTTTGTAAAAGAAAAAGGGAAAAAAGAAAGCAATAGAAGCCGGCGGGTGCATGGGATGCAAAAAGGAAACGGAATAAATGGCATCAGGAGAAATGCAGGTGAGTATTTGTTTATGCCGTAGTCTTTTTGCTTTTTGAAAAAGCCTTCACTGCACCCGCATAGCTTCGCTTTCGCATTTGCCCCGCATTCGTTACAAAACAGTAGTATCCCAAGAAAGTGGATAGCTATTGCCAGGTATGCGGAAGAGATTTTAAAGAAGTAACTTTAGCAGAGACCGAAACCAACCACCTTATCCTTTACGTATATGTACAGACTTATTGCCACCATTTTTATCCTTGTAAGTATTAACAGCAATGCGCAAAGAATAAATCCTCCATTGCTGGTTCCTTATTTTCCTACAACGGTTCCGGTAGTGGAAGAAAAAATTTTTCTCCCCGCTTATAATATGGATATGCTGCGGCCTTGGCCGGATGATCTTCATACTTACAATTCCATCGTTCACGGAAGCAATGGAACAGTTATCTCAATCAGGAAGAAAAATCAGGTGCAAAAAATAAAACTGGAACAGGCGATCCGGAATAAAGATGTCAATGTCTTTAGTATAACGGCTACCGTGTACGGCAGAAACCCCGGACTTGTTATCGAACCGCTGGACGGTGTAACACTGGTAAGCCTGCAAACAAGAGGATTTGTTATTACTGATTCTTCGGCGCTGGCAACAGTATCTCATCCGGTTGATACAACTCAATACAAAGTTTCCGCAGGCGGCTATGATCTGAATACGATGCATGTATATACCTACAAACTGAACCAGCAGGATGTCTGGAAGAAGGTATATAAACCGGTAGTGGATAATCCCGCAGAATTAAAAAAAGCTGACCGGGTATTTTGTTCAGCATATTCTCACAGGCACGGGCCAGTCACCCTCCTTATTATAAAGAGTCCATCGAAAACGGAACAATCTATATACGTACAAATAACATTCCTTACGACAGTTTGTGAGTACCCTGGCGCTGTGCAGCCAGGTATTGTTTTACAGCCAGGTAGATTACGTGGTTGTTAGGCTCGGCACCGAAGATCTCTTCGGGAAGCTCAATGGTTCTGCCGGCTTTCTTTCCTTTTATATTTAAAACTTCTACTTGCATTTTCTTATCGTTTTAGATCCGGAACGGAGTTCCGAAGTCCTTATTTCTGAATTAAAACAATTGATCCGATATGACCGGGTACAGAGCCGCTAACCAAAATGTAATTTTTATCAGCGAAGATCTTTACCACTTTCAACCCTTTCATTTTTACGCGGTCAGTACCATCGCGGCCTGCCATCTTCATCCCTTTCATTACACGGGCGGCATCTGATGAGTTACCTAATGAACCCGGAGCTCTCTGGCGATCATGCTGACCGTGAGACTGCTGGCCCACACCATGAAAACCATGGCGTTTAACAACACCCTGGAAGCCTTTACCTTTTGTGGTACCTACTACTTCCACCTTATCGCCTTCAGCGAAAAATGTCAAGAGTAATGATTTCACCAATATTTTTTTCGATTGCGTAATCGCGGAATTCTTTAGAGAATTTTTTGGGAGCTGTAGAAAGCTTTAGCGAAGTGATTTTTTTCGGCTAGTGTAGCGTGCTTTTCTTTTTTTTCGCCGAAAGAAAGCTGGAGGGCATTATACCCATCAGACTCTTTGGTCTTTACCTGGGTTACAACGCAGGGACCAGCCTCAATGATCGTGCAGGCGGTCTGTTTGCCTGAAGGATCGAAAATGCTGGTCATCCCAATCTTTTTCCCAATAATACCTTTCATTTTTTTTCGATTTGTGCCTGCAGGATTATTGGGACATCCTTCGTTGCCGCAGTGACTGTATCGTCACCCTGAGCAAAGCGAAGGGTCAATCCCCGTTTGCCACCGACCTTTTCCCTTTGATCACCTCAGGTGATTTATTTATTCCGCTTTGGCCAAAGCTTCGGCGGATGATGGAAGTACCGGTAGTAAACAAACCCTGAATGGCTTGTTTTATGTTAATACGCCAGAGCTCTTTTCTACACCTGCCAAAGCCGTAGCGAAGGAGGTATTTTGAGAGATAGCAAATAATTTATTTTTTTATAAGAACTTGTTTGACTTTGAAAATTCTTTAGCGTTGATCAGTCAGTATCAACGCCGCTTATCGTCATGCTTTGATCTCCACTTCCACACCGCTGGGAAGATCCAGCTACTCAGCGCATCTACCGTACGGCTTGAAGACGTGTAGATATCCAGTAAACGCTTATGCGTTGCCAGTTGGAACTGCTCACGGCTCTTCTTATTTACGTGTGGTGAACGCAACACCGTAAATATCTTTCTGCGTGTAGGCAGAGGAATAGGTCCTGTAACTACAGCACCGGTGCTGCGAACTGTTTTTACGATCTTTTCGGCAGATTTATCTACCAGGTTGTGATCGTAAGACTGTAATTTGATTCTGATTCGCTGAGACATGTGTAAAATCCCAATTTTCTTTTGGGAGTGCAAAGGTAGGGTTGAGGCACATATCATCCAAATACTTGGTAAATAATTTTATAGCCTTTCTATACACAGGTGGATAAAGTTCAGCAAAATCTTCAATTAAGCGGTTATTTAACCCCCGGGAAGATAATCGGCGAAAACTAATATGCTGATAATCAAATACTCTAGTCCGTATTTCTTCCTGCCCCCGGGAACAGGAGCCCTAACGCAGCCAGCTTTATTAAAAACACCTCTTACAGCAGGTTTTTCAATATACATAATTGCCTTGCCTGTTATCGGAGCAAATCTTATCCAGATTTGCTTTAGCCTGTTTGGCACTAAACATAAAACTGAAATCAAATACTGAGCCTCCAGGTTTAGATCCTGCAGTAAAAATGTTCTTATACGCGTTGTCCTGATCTCCATTTATCCGGCATGCAAAAAACCTTCTATGAGAAATGAAGCAATATCATGCAAGTTGAGTCCCTGCCCGGATTCTTTATCTCATCAATTTGGATTTATTTGCGATAATTTACAACGATAATGGAAGAATCACCCAAGGCGGCATCCAAAACCGGCAAAGTTCTTACACTGCTATTGAAGATAGCGGTCACAGCCGCCTGCCTCTGGTATGTTTCGGGTAAAATAAATTTTAAAGAAGCAGGAACCGCCCCTGCGAAATGCCAACTGGCTTTACCTGCTGATGGCTCTCATCGCTTTTGTTATTTCAAAATTGTTTTCGGCGATCCGGTTAAACATCTACTTCAGAAACATTAATATTCATCTACCCGCATGGCAGAATATAAAATTATACTGGCTGGGAATGTTCTATAATTTGTTTTTGCCAGGCTCCATCAGCGGTGATGCTTATAAAGTAATATTATTGACGAAAAAGTATGGCGTGCCTTATAAGAAAACCACTTCAGCCGTTTTGCTCGACCGTATCAGCGGGCTGTTGGGGCTGGGCCTCATATTAGCTGTTTATAGTTCTATTGTTCTTAAAAACAATCTTCTTATTACAGCGATCATTGCCGGGGCCGCGCTGGCTGTAGTCGTTCTGTTCTTTATTAGTAAATACTGGTTGAAGGATTTCATCACCAGCTTCTGGCCTACTCTTTTCTGGGGCATTGCTGTGCAGGCCATGCAGGTAATCTGCGCATACCTGATCATGGCTGCTCTTAATATACCTTTTCAGCAACGGAATACATTTTCCTGTTCCTGGTATCTTCTATGGTAGCTGTATTGCCGCTGACTATTGGCGGACTGGGGGCGAGAGAAATAGTTTTCCTGGAAGGCTCAAATATTTCGGACTGGTACAGGAGCATTCTGTTGTGATCAGTATTCTTTTTTACCTTATTACCCTGTTCACCTCCGCCTGGGGCATGATTTATGTCTTCAATGATCCACTAAAACGAAAAAAGGCCCATGAATGAGCCCTTAACCTTAGACATTGTGTTTTTCATAAAATGGCACAACGGCCTTATGGAAAGATTTTAAAAACGGAGAATTCTGTCTACATACAGCAAAGACGGTGCCACACATCGTATTTTTACTTGATCTCGGTTAATTCCTGCAAATAAAATATCGAAATCATAGATTTTTTATTCCAGGACTCTTTTTCAGAAGAAAGCCCGGCCCTTAGCCAGGCTTGGACATATTTTTAATCCCTTCATTCTTCCCTGCATATCATCTTCGGATCAGATCCGTCCCTCTTACTACTACCAGTTGGTTTGGGGTAATCCCTTTGATAATGCTATCCGGCTCTCATACATGCTTACCGCTTTTACAATAAAGCTGAAAAGCAGCTGCCGCTAGGAGAAGTGTTTTCAAGAAATGGGCATACGCTTTTAATTTATGCATTGATTTGAATTTCTACTTAACCATGAATGTCCTGCTTAATAAAAGATACCCGTCTGTCCAGATGAGCTGGTAAACACCGGACGACAGTTCTTTTACGTTTGTTTCGGTTTGCTTTGTATTTCTTAACGGGGACTACCCTTTTTACTTCACGGCCCAGCAGATCTACAAACCTGATATGCGCATTTTTTATACTCGCCGGATGTTTTATTAAAACAAGATCGTCTGAAGGGTTTGGATAAGCCGTCAGTTCATTGGAATTATTATTAGCAGGTCCATTGATGCCTGTCGGAAAATTGAAAACAAACCCGGGTAAAGAAGCCGTTCCGCCGCGTGTTGTCACACTCACATTGCCCGATCCGCCGGTACCGCTTACAACGGCTGTAATGGTTGTAGAGGAAATGACAACAAATGAAGTAGCGGCAATACCTCCAAAACTTACTGCCGTCGCGTCCATAAAGTTACTGCCGGTAATAGTTACCGGTATCCCCCCGGTTCCGTTTGATGGGTTAAAAAATGTGATAACAGGCGGCGGCACGAATACAAATCCTGGCTTTGTCCCTGTTCCACCCGGCCCGGTTACTTTTACATCTCCTGATGCACCATTACCTGCAACAGCATTGATAGTGGTTGCATTCACAATGGTAAAAGAAGCAGCTGCTACTCCCCCAAAACTTACAGCTGTAGCGCCTGTAAAGCTGTCTCCGGTAATAGTCACTGTAGTACCTGCACCCGCTGATGCCGGGCTGAAAGAAGCGATATAAGGAGGTCCAAAAATAAAAACCCGGGCTTTGTCGCAGTGCCGCCCGGTGTGATCACTTTTACATCTCCGGATAAACCATTACCAACTTCTGCAATGATCACGGAAGATGATTGTACTGAAAAATTATTTGCCAGTGTACCACCAAAACTGACAGAGGAGGTATTGTTAAAATCAGACCCGTTTATCGTAACCGAATTGCCTGCAGGAGCCGCGTCAGGTGAAAATGAAGTAATGGCCGGAGCCGCAGGCGCTATATAAACAAACCCCGAAGCAGCAGCGGTACCGCCCGGAGTAGTAACCGTTACATCACCGGAAGATCCGTTAGCAACAGCAGCGATAATCGTAGCCGGTGACTGAACGGTAAAAAAACTGGCCGGCACTCCACCAAATGTTACGGCTGTCGCTTCACCAAGATTTGTTCCGGTAATTGTTACCAGTCCTGCATACGAAGCAGAGCCGGGAGTAAACGATGTAATAGCAGGAGCCGCAGGTATCGCCTCTCCTATCCTGTTTCGTAAGATTGATATCGTATTCTCATCATAGTTGGCCACACATATCTCCGGTTTTCCATCGGCATCCAGGTCGCCGATATCAATCATCCGGTAAACAGAAGTCGGGCTGTAAGCGACAAAAGGAGAAAACGAAATGGTTCCCGCTGCTGCTTGTATTTTTTATCACGGCAACACCGGATGGTCCGCTGCCTGCAATATCAGGTTTGCCATCTCCATTTAAGTCAAACACTTTGGCGCCTCCGTAAGATATCTGCATTAACCATGTAAAATTATAGTTGCCGTCATTCTTATAGACATACCGGTTGGTAACGAGATCGGGAATACCGTCTGATTCAAAATCACCTGCAAGCGGCAACAGGCTTGGGTATGGATCTCCCCGGTCAACATCCCCGACGATAAGCGGGCTCAATGTAATAGCCGGAGAATTAATGCTGCTTGTGTTTTTGTAAATAAAAAACCCTCTTGAAATACCCAGTCCGACGGCTACCTCCGGTTTGCCATCTTTGTTTAGATCAGCTATCTGTAATCCTGCCATCGTTGTAGATGTTGATTGAAAACTTACCCCTGTAAACTGGCGTACAGCTTCCTCAAAAGAAAAACTACTGCTTGTACTGGTATTTCTTATCGTAACGATATAGCCGTTGGCAACCCCGCAAATGTTGCATAAGCCAACAATATCCGGTTTACCATCCAGGTTCATATCCCTTACTTCAAAGGAACCAATTTTCTCATAGGTGAAAATGGAGAAAGGGGCAGCAAAAGAAAAAGTTCCGGGTGTACCCAGGTTCTTCAATATCATTATATCGGCTCTTGTACCAAAAAGAGCTTTATCCTTTGACAACAAAATTTCAGGTTTCCCGTCCCCGTTCATATCATGTACCACTACATTGTTTACCTCTATACCTGTTGAAATATCCGTGCGGGCTGCAAACTCAATTGCCCGGAGGAACTGGTATTGCGGAAAATTGAAATGAAGGGTGAACCATAATTCGCCACTACTATATCCAGTTTGCCATCACCATCAAGATCTCCCAATTCAATATCTATTGCTTTCGATCCGGCTGCGAAATCCATTTTACCTGCAAAAGAACTGGCATCAAATGCAGGTCTGCCCTCCGGGAAAAGTGACCATAAAAGGAGTATTACCATATGCAATGAAACTGGTCGGCAATGATAATACGGAAACAGGTTTATATGTTGCTCCTGCGGGAACCGTTACAGTTATAGTATTGGCAGATGCTGATAAAATGTTTGCTTTAACGCTTCCGAAATAAACTACATTATTTGCAGGAGTTGTTTGAAAATTAGCCCCGGTAATTGTTACGACAGCTCCAATAGGCCCCGAGGCAGGAGCAATAGCATTAACGATCGGCAAAGTTGTAAAAGTAAATCCCTGGATAGTGGCAGTACCACCAATCGTAGTAACCGACACTGCGCCCGAAGATCCGCTTCCCACTATGGCTGTAATACTGGTGGATGAATTCACTGTAAATGAACTGGCGGCTGTACCACCAAAACTAACAGCAGTTGCACCGGACAGATTTGTACCGGTTATCGTTACAGATCCACCCGGTCCTGTTGCCAAAGGTGTAAAAGAGGTAATAACCGGAACCTGTACAAATGTAAATCCCGCTAACGTTGCTGTACCTCCCGCTGTTGTTACTGATACATTACCGGAAGTACCCCCGGCTACTATAGCATTAATAGCAGAAGAATTGATCACTGTAAAAGAATTGGCTGAAGTACCCCCAAACTTTACGGCAGTCGCTCCTGTAAAACCGGTCCCGCTGATCACAACAGGCGTACCCGCGCCCGCGGCAACCGGGCTAAACGAACTGATCGTTGGCACAGGTATATAAACAAACCCTGCCAATGATCCGCTGCCGCCCGGTGTTGTCACCAGTATATTTCCGGATGATCCGCTGCTACGATCGCTGTAATGGTACTTGCATTTACAACAGTAAAAGAAACGGCAGGAGTACCGCCAAAACTTACGGCATTCACGCCCGTTATATTTGTTGCCGTTATCGTTATTGTTTCGCCAGTTGCTGCAGAAGCAGGGCTAAACGAAACTACTTTAGGCAATATTACAAGTCCTGCTAATGATCCTGTTCCGTATGGAGTAGTGACAGATACATTTCCAGATGCAGCCTCTCCGACTACAGCTGAAATGGTTGTCGGGGACTCCACTGTAAAACCGGAAGCCGGCAATCCACCAAAGCTAACCGCAGTAGCCCCGGTGAAATTAGTACCTGTAATAGTTATAGTAGTAGCACTGGTGGCAGTAGTTGGAGTAAATGATGTAATGACCGGGGGTCCTGCAAAAATAAATCCGGCCTTTTTACCTGTACCGTATTGATTCGTTACAGACACATCTCCCGATATACCTGTGCCAACGACAGCAGTAATTGTCGTTGCATCCACTACTGTAAAAGATGCGGCAGGAGTACCGCCAAAACTTACTGCAGCAGTTCCTGTAAAGTTTACTCCTGTAATGGTAACCGTATTACCGGCAGCAACGGTAGTTGGAGTAAAAGAGCGGACAGTAGGCTCATTATTTTTATTACGTATCAGTGAAATGGCCTGGTTGCCCACCAGGGGACAAGCCAGGTCAGCTTTACCGTCGCCGGTAATATCTGCTATACCCGCCTCATTCGCCTGGGGAAAGATAAACAGGTAAACTACAGGAGCGAAAGATATAGTACCGGCAGAAGAATTATTCTGCGAAACACCGAGATTAACTGCCGGGATAACAAGATCTGGTTTAGCATCTCCGTTAATATCACCAATGGAAATGCCGAAAGGGTAGCACCGCATGGAAAGTCCGCTTTGGCAGCAAATGAAATATTGCCTGTGGTACTTGTATTCCTGAATACAGAAAAAGTATTTGGTGTATTATTGGCAATGGCCATCTCGGGTTTACCGTCATTATCGAGATCCCCGATCGCAAGACCCCGCGGAGCAGTTGCCGTTGTAAAATCAATTTTCGCCGCAAAGGAAATAGTACCGGGCGTACTTGTATTACGTAAAACAGAAACGGTATTGAGAAATTCGTTGGTTACAGCGACATCAGGCTTTTTATCACCGTCAAGATCGCCAATAGCCAAAGGCCCGAGTAAAGAAGATATGGCATAATCAAACCGTGGAGCAAATGAAATATTTCCTCCTGTACCCGTGTTCCGGAATACAGAAACATTATTCAATGAAGTTATGGAAGAACCGGTTAATACGATATCCGGCCGGCCGTCATTATCAATATCTGTGATAGAAACGGCGCCGGGACTATTGCCTGTTGCGAGATCAGTTTTTGCTGCGAATGTGATAGAACCCGGTACACTGGTATTCCTGAATATGGAAATAGTTATGTCAACAAGACTGGCAGACACCATATCAGGGTTACCATCTCCATTCAGATCGCCGGTGGCTATAGAATTGGTAAAAACGCCTGTTGAAAGATCCTGTTTTAAAGCAAATGCAATATTTCCACCCGTACTTGTGTTCGCAATACAGAAACAGAAGCAGGTTGTCCTGTTATGCTGTAATTATTGGAAGTTGCAAGGTCAGGCTTGCCATCTCCATCGAAATCCGTTACAGCTACATTATTTGGATGATAATCCGTTGATGAATCTATTTTCTGTGCAAATGTATTTTGAGTTTGATCGGGGAATTGTGTGATAGGTGCACCTCCGGGAAAAGTGACGATGAAAGGCTTGCCGCATACCCGGTAAGATTGTTTACCGTTACACTCAATGGTTGATAAGTAGCCCCTGCCGGCGCTGAAACAGTGAGCGAAGTAGATGTAGCCGCCGATACGGATGCTCTTACTGCGCCAAAAAAAACAATATTATTGGATGCGGTGGAACTAAAGTTGGTACCGTTAATAGTTACCGTTGTTCCGATAGTACCTGATGCGGGAGAAAATGAACTGATGGTTGGCTGCGCGGACAGAGCTGTTGAAAAGATAAATACAATAAAAGACAGGAGCCCTTTCTTTTCAGGTATTACTATAAATGAATTTTCAGGACCAGGGTAGAATTTTCTCATGCAGTTCGGTTCGGTTTAGTGGTCATAAAAATATAGAATAAGCGTCATCAGGAGGCTTTCGGGAGAAAATTTTTTATTCCCCCAAAACAAGGCTCAGAACCGTTTAAAAAAAAACCATATTCAAAAACGGGGTTTTACCATACTTATCGTATTTCTTTAATACCGGTAATGCCGTTTCTTTATTGAAACATAACAAACCTCATCGTTAAACATTACGGCTGAAATAAATGATATAAAAAAACCCGGCTTTTCAGCCGGGCTATACTATTAAAAAACTATTTACGCATTTACTTCCCTTTCATCTTCGCTTGCTTCATTGCGCTTGCAATGACGAAAGGAAGACGCGAGCACTCACTATGCATTTACTTTCCCCTTCACCTTCGCTATCACTTCTTCAGCGATATTGGTTGGCGCCGGATGGTAATGAGAGAATTCCATTGTAGAGGATGCCCGTCCGGAGCTTAATGAACGAAGCTGTGTAACATAGCCGAACATTTCGCTCAGCGGTACTTTAGCTTTTATCACTTCAGCGCCTGCACGGGTATCCATGCCTTCCATCATACCACGGCGGCGGTTAAGGTCACCCGTAACATCACCCATGTATTGTGCCGGCGTTATTACTTCTACTCTCATGATCGGCTCCAGTAATACTGGTTTTGCTTTTCTTGCCGCTTCACGGAAACCCTGCTTGGCGCAAAGTTCGAATGACATAGAATCAGAGTCAACAGCATGGAAGCTACCGTCGAATACACGGATCTTCATGTTGTCAACAGGATAGCTGGCCAGTACACCCGTTGTCATGGCAGATTCAAAACCTTTCTGTATCGCCGGAACAAATTCGCGGGGGATAGATCCGCCGAAAAGATCGTTCACGAACTGGTAATGTTTATCAGGATTCTCTGCTCTCCACTCTGCGTCAACAGGACCCAGGTTGAAAACGATATCTGCAAACTTACCACGACCACCGGTTTGTTTCTTCAATGTCTCGCGGTGTTCGATCGTAGCCTGGAATGCTTCTTTATACGCCACCTGCGGTGCACCCTGGTTTACTTCTACTTTAAACTCCCTTCTCATACGATCAATGATGATCTCGAGATGAAGTTCTCCCATTCCTGAAAGAATGGTTTGCCCTGTTTCTTCGTCAGTCTTTACACGAAGTGTAGGATCTTCTTCTACCAGTTTGGAAATAGCCATTCCCATTTTATCTACGTCGGCCTGCGTCTTTGGTTCAACCGCCACAGAGATTACAGGTTCAGGGATGAACATGTTCTCCAGTGTTATCGGGTAATCTTCATGACACAATGTATCACCGGTCTTTATTTCTTTGAATCCTACTGCTGCACCGATATCACCGGCTTCAATAGAATCTATCGGGTTTTGCTTATTCGCAAACATCTTCATGATACGGCTGATACGTTCTTTCTTACCGCTTCTTACATTCAATACATAAGAACCTGCATCCAGATGACCAGAGTAAACCCGGAAGAATGCCAAACGGCCTACAAACGGATCGGTCATGATCTTGAAAGCAAGGGCCGCAAAAGGTTCCTTTGCATCGGGTCTGCGTTTTTCTGTTTCACCGGTATCAGGATTGATCCCTTCAACCGCTTCGATATCCATAGGTGAAGGCAGGTAACGGCAAACCGCGTCGAGTGCAGTTTGTACCCCTTTATTCTTAAATGAAGAACCGCACATCATCGGAACGATGCTGAGGTCTATCGTTGCTTTACGGATAGCTTCATGCATTTCATCTTCAGTGATCGTATTAGGATCATCAAAGAATTTTTCCATCAGCTTATCATCATATTCAGCTACTGCTTCTACCAGGCTTGCCCTCCATTCATTGGCTTCTTCCAGCATATCAGCAGGCACTTCGATCTCGTCAAAGGTCATTCCTTCTGTTTCCATATGCCAGATGATACCTTTCATTTTGATCAGGTCAACCACACCCCTGAAATCATCTTCCGCGCCGATAGGCAACTGAAGGGGAACTGCTTTTGAACCCAGCATTTCTTTTACCTGTTTCACCACATTCAGGAAGTCAGCGCCTGCACGGTCCATTTTATTCACGAAACCGATACGGGGTACATTATAACGATTGGCCTGGCGCCATACAGTTTCAGATTGTGGTTCCACACCATCAACGGCGGAGAACAAAGCGATCAGTCCATCGAGTACACGCATAGAACGTTCTACTTCTACGGTGAAGTCAACGTGCCCGGGAGTATCAATGATGTTGAAGGCATATTTCTTTGTATCCGGGGTAACCTTACCAAGTACAGTAGGAAAATTCCACTGGCAGCTAACTGCCGCAGAAGTGATCGTAATGCCTCTTTCTTTTTCCTGTTCCATCCAGTCAGTGGTAGCTGCGCCATCATGCACCTCTCCTATTTTATGGATCATACCGGTGTAACGGAGGATACGTTCCGTTGTCGTGGTCTTACCGGCATCAATGTGAGCCGCAATACCAAAGTTTCTCTGAAATTTTAAGTCTGCCATGACTATTTGATTTGAGTTGCGAGGTGAAGCCGGAGCTAACCCCTCTTGTTAAATATTGATTTTTATTTTTTTGAATTTCTTTGCCGTCTTCCTGTTCTCTGCTCACCGTCCCTTGCGTCGCACTCTTCAGGGTTCTGTTCGCTAATGAGCTTTTTGGTGGAAATTATCAGCTGCAGTACACATCCCGTAGTAAAGGGAGCATCAGCTGATATGTAGATTAGACTCTCATAGACTGCCACATGAAGAAAAACCCGGATCTCACCTTCCAAAAGCCACCTGTAGTTTTTCCTTATGGCGGCGCAAAGGTAGGGGAAAACAGTGAAAAAAAATAGTAGAATTTGTGAAGAATACCAACCTTTTAGAACCATCGGCGGGTGTCGTTGTTATATCCCTGAAACTTAAAGGAAAATAATATGAAAGTAGAGATCTGGTCCGACGTCATGTGCCCCTTCTGCTATATCGGCAAAAGGCGCTTTGAAAACGCGTTAACCCAATTTGTCCATAAGGAAGATGTAGACATCGTCTGGAAAAGCTTCCAGCTTAACCCGGACATGAAAACCGAGCCGGGCAAAAACATCACCCAATACCTGGCAGAAATAAAAGGCTGGTCGCTGGAACAGGCCAAACAGGCAAATGACCATGTAACCGGTATGGCCAGGGAACTGGGCCTGCACTATGATTTCGACAAAGCGGTTGTCGCTAATTCTTTTGACGCTCACCGGGTGGTGCAGTTAGCAAAGGTTCACGGTAAAGGGAATGAAATGGAGGAGCAATTATTCAAAGCCTATTTCACCGAAGGAAAGAATATCGCCGATCACAGCACCCTGATTGAACTGGCTACTGCTATTGGCCTTGATGCCGAAATAGTAAAGAAAGCACTGGAGAGCAATGAATATGCAGAAGCCGTCGAACAGGATATTTATGAATCGCGGCAGATAGGGGTAAGGGGTGTTCCTTTCTTTGTGCTGAACGATAAGTATGCAGTATCCGGCGCACAGGCGACTGAGACATTTCTCGGGGCGTTGAATACAGCATGGGCAGAATGGGAGAACAAAGAGATATGAGGTAAGAAGTATGAGGTACGCGGTCATCAAATAATTTGTAATTCCTGATGTAAAAAGAAGACAATAAAAAAATTACACGACCGATCTTATATCTTCTTTCTTACTTCTTCCAGCAGGCGGTCAATAGCCTTTTTATCGTACCATTTACCTGCGGCAAATACACCGCTTATTGTTCTTGTGTTCTTAATATCATCAAGCGGATTTTTATCAAGCAATAGCAGGTTCGCTTCTTTGCCCGTTTCCACAGTACCGGTGCGTTTATCAATACCCAGCCATGTTGCCGGGTTAATAGTAGCTGTTTGCAGGGCAGCGAATGGCGTCAGCCCGGCTTTTACAAAAGTTTCCAGTTCATCATGTATGGAAAACCCGGTAACGAGAAACCATTCAGGAGAATCGGAGCCGGCCATTAATGGCACACCTGCTTTCCATAATTCATACGTCATTTTCTTACGGAGATACGCATATTTCTCCCTGCTTTCCTTAGCCGGGGCGTTTTTCCAGTAACGTTCTTTGATATCCCATTTTTCTTTCAATATCTCTTTCGGAATATAGGGGTAATCCGGTTTCGCCTTGTACTCTTCGTCCGTCATGCCTTCTCCGAAAGAAGAGAGGAAAAAGTAATTGGTAGGAGAAACATATATCCCCGCATCCTTTACCGACTTCACCAATGCAGGTATCTTTGATTCATCCAGGTAAGGAACGGTAGCCCATGCATTCTTACGCCATAAATTCATATCCGAAACGCTCTGGCCATGATTATAGGAAGTATCCGGCAACAGCATTTCTATAAATTCATCCATATGCTCTACCTGCTCGCCCGCAGCTAATGCAGCAGGCAATTTTACTTCGGGTCCTACATGGCCTACGACCCGGATGTTTTCTTCTTTAGCCGTCTTTACTATCGCATCATATACATCCCGCTTTATCATGAAGGTGATCTTTATAGCGTCATAGCCTTCCTGTTTGTATCTCTTTACGGCTTCAGCCGCTTTTTCCTTTGTATCAACGACCTCAAAATTTTTGAAATCGGCCGGCCAGGGCCAGCGGCCTACCAACTGCGGGCTGGCGACAAATAACTCCGGGCCGATCCATTTGCCCGATGCGATATTGCTTTTTGCTTCCCGGTAAGCCGGGTGACCGGCCAGTATCCTTGCTGTCGTTAATCCATTTGCCAGCATTACTTTCAATTCATCCTCGCAGGTATTCCTGTACTCTCCCTGTTCGTAAAAGAAATGAGCGTGCATATCAAACAACCCGGGCATCAGGAATTTCCCTTTGCCATCAATGATTACAGCGTCTTCTACCGTCTTCAGTTTTCCCGCATCTCCTATTTGCAGGATCTTTCCGTCCCTGATCACCACTGCTTGATGCGGTAAGCTTTTATTCGTACTCATGGGTATTACGGTCACATCCTTTATCAGCCAGGTCTTTTGGGCCCGGGCAAACAGGCCTGTTGCAAGTAAAAGAAGCAGGGCAAAAACTCTTGTCATAGCAGTATCTTTAAGATTGGGATAATTACGTGATGATGTATTCTAAAAATAACTTTAGCCTCCATAATGCTGAAGTGCTATTTGATAAACGGCATTCGCCTGTATAAGTTTTTTAAAAATAACCTGCCGGTTAATTGCTAATGCGTGTTAATCATTGTAATTTCAAATCCCTAAAAAAAATTATTCAGATTCTTAACCTCCAAATCTTATTGTATGCCTTCAAAAAAGAAAGCAAAGCCAGCAAAGAAGAAAGCAGCTAAAAAAGTAATAAAGAAAAAAGCTGCGGCTAAAAAGAAATCAGCGCCAAAAAAGAAAGTGGCGAAAAGGCCGGTAAAGAAAGCGGTGAAGAAAAAAGCTACAGCGAAAAAGAAAGCAGCACCAAAAAAGAAAGCGGCTCCAAAAAAGAAGGTAGCTAAAAAAGCAGCCAGCAAGCCGGTAGCAAAAAAAGTGGCAAAGAAAGCAGTAAAGAAAACCGCACCTAAAAAAGCGGCACCGGTTAAAAAAGCAACGCCGGTTGCTAAACCTAAGCCGGTAAAACAACCCGCGCCGGCACCGGTAGAGGTGGAGGATGATGTAGTTCCGCAGGAAGATCCAATAACACCAGAGCCTGTTGAAACCAACGATGAGGCACCGGAAGAAACAACATCAGAAGAGAAAGAATAAGAAGAAATATACTTAAGTTATCACTGGTGATTTTATAGCAGATCGCCCCGCTTTTGCGGGGCGATTTTTTTTACTCTTACGCATACCGGGCATTCATTAAAATAAAAAACCACTCCTGCCTTAAGCGGGAATGGTTATGAGGATCGTTGTTCTTGTATCTTTTACACCCTGAAGTGAGCAAAAGCCTTGTTAGCTTCAGCCATACGATGTGTATCTTCTTTTTTCTTGAAAGCTGCGCCTTCACCTTTGCTGGCAGCTACTATCTCACCAGCCAGTTTATCAGACATGCTGCGGCCGTTTCTCTCACGGCTGTAGCGTATCAGCCATTTGATGCTGAGAGATATCTTCCTGTCGGGACGGACCTCGGCAGGTATCTGGAAAGTAGCACCACCGATACGACGGCTGCGCACTTCTACAGCAGGAGTAACATTTGCTAAAGCCCTTTTCCATATTTCATATCCTTCTTCATTCGTTTGCTTGGCTACTTTATCCAGCGCATCATAAAAAATGTTGAAGGCTCCGCTTTTCTTTCCCTGCCACATCAGGTTATTGACAAAACGGGTAACCAGTTTGTCATTGAATTTTGGGTCTGGTGCTAAAGGGAGTTTTTTTGCTTGTGCTTTACGCATGACTTGAAATTATATTACTTGTTAACTTTTTATACTTGTCATCTTTTTATACTTGTCATCCTGGTTTTTACACCCGTCATCCTGAGTTTTACATCCGTCATCCTGAACGAAGTGAAGGATTACTTTTTAGCTTTCTCTTTCTTCGTACCGTACTTGGAACGGCTCTGCTTACGGTCTTTAACACCGGCAGTATCCAATGAACCGCGAACGATGTGGTAACGAACACCAGGAAGATCCTTCACACGACCGCCACGGATCAGTACGATGGAGTGTTCCTGCAGGTTATGCCCTTCACCGGGGATATAAGCGATCACCTCTACTTTGTTGGTCAAACGAACTTTGGCAACTTTGCGGAGAGCAGAGTTTGGCTTCTTGGGAGTAGTCGTATACACACGGGTACATACACCACGACGCTGCGGACAGCTATCCAGAGCCCTTGATTTGCTTTTCGCCCTGATAATTTCTCTTCCTTTACGAACTAATTGTTGAATAGTAGGCATTATGAACCTTTTATTTTTGGGAGGGCAAAGGTAAGGGGCTAAGGTCAGAATGCAAAAAAACCAGAAATCTATTTGGTAAATTTCTTTACCCCCGATGTTGACAAGTTAACCGGTTAACCAATTAAAAGGCAAAAAAACGGCTAATTTGTAAGCCTTCAACCCATTAGCTGACCTTCCACATCCAGCCATACTTATCTTCCAGCCTTCCTTCACGGATATCATTGAGCCAGGTTTTCAGTGATTTTGATATTTTATAGCTCTCCGTATCGAATTTCATGGCGAAGCCCTTGTAATTCAATTCTTTTACCGGGGCTATTACTGCCGCTGTACCGGTTCCGAATATTTCTGAAACTTTACCCGCCTTGTAAGCGGCTGTTAATTCATCAATACTGATCTTTCTTTCCTCTACGCTGATACCTGCTTCCTTTAGTCCCTTAATAGCGCTGTCACGGGTCACTCCTTCGAGTATGGTTCCTTCTTCCAGAGAAGGCGTTACGGCAATATTATCAATGACAAAGAATACATTCATCATTCCCACTTCCTGCAGCCATTTATGCTCAAAAGCATCTGTCCAGAGCACCTGGTCAAACCCCTGCTTTTTGGCCATGGTCGCGGCCAGCATGCTGCCTCCGTAATTCCCGGCATTCTTGGAAAAGCCAACGCCGCCCGGCGCTGCGCGGGTATATTTTTCTTCTACCAGTATCTTCATGGGTTCTACGAAATAAGGACCTGTCGGGCTCAGGATGATCAGGAATTTGTAGGTCTCTGAAGGCCTTACTCCCAGCATTTCATCTGTTGAAAACATCACCGGCCTGATATACAATGAATGATCCTTTTTAGCTGGTATCCAGTTTTTATCCAGGGCGATCAGTTTACTCATTCCTTCCAGGAATATCTCTTCCGGCACCACGGGCATATTCATTCTTTCTGCCGACTTATTGAAACGCCTGAAATTGTCCGAAGGACGGAATATAAAGGCATTGCCGTTATCATCTTTATACGCTTTGATCCCTTCAAAAATAGCCTGGCCATAGTGTAATGCTGCCAGTGAAGGGTCTAACAGTAAAGGCTGGTAAGGCTTGATCTCCACGTTCTTCCACTCGCCGTTCTCATAATCCGCTTCCAGCATATGGTCGGTGAAGTATCTGCCAAAAGGAATGTTCTCTAGGTTGATATCCTGTAATTTGCTTCTCTCTGCCTTTGTAATTGAAATATCCATTGCTGCGATCATAAAAGTTTACTTTTACGGCCAAAGAAACGAAAAAAAACTAACACTTATTAGCGGTTACCAGACATACTATGGACATCAACCACATTCAACTTCCGGCCTCAGTAATAGCTGATCTTTTCCGGTCTTCCCTTATTGAAACAAATGAAATTCCTGTAAAGGTTCAACCCGCTGCTATCCCCGCTGATAACAGGCAAAAATACCTGGGGGAAAATCAAAAGAATATACTCATTGTAGTGGATTATCCCGATGCCGTTTATTTACCGGATGAGGAACTTCATTTTTTAACCAATATGCTTACGGCCTGCAAACTCAGCCTGGCCGATGTAGCGATCGTGAACAGGAATAGCCATAAAGAAATAAACTATAAGGAAAGCCTCGCAAAATTCAGGAGCAGGATCGTATTCCTGTTTGGTGTCGGACCGGTATCGTTCGGGCTGCCGGTTGACTTTCCTCATTTCCAGGTGCAATCATTTGCCGGCACTACTTTTTTGTACGCACCATCATTGGAAGAAAGAAAAAAAGATGAACTGCTGAAAAGTAAACTATGGGTGTGTTTGCGTAAGATATTTGGGATTTGAGACTTGTGTTGGAGGTTGGATGTTCGATGTTGGATGTTAATTTCTTAAAGCATGAAGCTACTTTACTGAATAAACATTTCTGATATCGGGTTTGACCATCCAACCTCAAACATCCAACATCGAACTTCCAACCTCCAACCTCCAACATTCCGTATCCGTTTTCATTTCAAGAATAAAGTCCCTTTCTTTGCAAAGATGAAACTGATCTTCGCCACCAATAATCAACATAAAGCAGATGAGGTAAATGCCGTTGTGGGTGAATCATTCCGGGTAATTACATTAAAAGAGGCGGGTATTGATATTGATATCGCAGAACCCTTTGATACGCTTGAAGCAAATGCTTCGGAAAAATCAAGGGTTATCTATGAACTGGCAAAACAAAATTGTTTCAGTGAGGATACAGGTCTTGAAGTAAATGCACTGAACGGCGAGCCGGGGGTAAAAAGCGCCCGGTATGCCGGTGATGACCGGTCCTTTGATAAGAATATTGATAAGCTGCTGGAAAAACTGCAGGATAAGCCTGATAAAACCGCAAGGTTCAGGGCAGTCATATCT
Organism: Bacteroidota bacterium; assembly: GCA_037200265.1. Taxonomy (GTDB): domain Bacteria; phylum Bacteroidota; class Bacteroidia; order Chitinophagales; family Chitinophagaceae; genus VBAT01. The sequence continues at coordinate 42,480 of JBBCIL010000015.1, read as the reverse complement.
CTTATCATTGACGGAAAAGAACACCTGTTTGAAGGCATTTGCGAAGGCCGGATAATACCAGAACGAAAAGGGGCGCAAGGATTCGGCTACGACCCGGTCTTCGTACCGGATGGCGGCGATAAAGCTTTCGGGGAGATGACGATGGAAGAGAAAACGAAGTACAGTCATCGCAGGAAAGCCATCGAAAAACTGGTAGCATTTTTGTCCGGTAGGACTCCTATGGAGAATACCCCTGAAACAATTAATAAATTTTGAACCACGAACGCAACCATAATATCACTGAAAGCGACCTAATTAGTGGATGCATTGACGGCAACCGCCGCATGCAGGAAGAGTTGTATCGCCGTTTTTCTCCCCGCATGTACGCAGTTTGCCTTCGCTACGCAGGCAATTCAGAAGAAGCAGAGGATATCTTACAGGAAGGTTTTATCAAGATCTTTAAAAAACTGGACAGTTTCAGGAGCGAGGGATCGTTTGAAGGCTGGATACGGCGGATATTCGTCAACACGGCTATCGAACATTTCCGGCGCAAGCGCTATCTGCAACCGGTAACTGAAAAGGAAGAGAATACGATCGAAGGAAAAGGCATTTCCGTACTGGATGAACTGGCGGAAAAAGATATTCTCGACCTGGTCAGGCATTTATCGCCCGGTTACCGCACGGTATTTAATATGTATGTGGTAGAAGGCTACACACATAAAGAGATAGGCGATATACTTGGCATAAGTGAAGGGACGAGCAAATCCCAGTTGTCAAGAGCGAAAGTAATACTGCAGGATATGGTTAAGAAGTTTATGGAGCAAAACAGTGAAGTAAGGACCAAACGTTGAGTAATGAGTAGTGTAAAAAATAAATTGTACAACCAGGAACAGGCTCCTCCCGCAAAAGTGTGGGATAAGATAAATGCTGCCCTGGATGAATCGCATATAGCCGACGAATTCCCTTCAAGACTATACAACAGCGAAGCAATTCCTCCCGCCGCTGTGTGGGATAGGATCATTGGCTCTTTGGATAACGAAGATCCAAAGGTGGTTCCCATGATAAAAAGAAACTTTCCGTTATTCCGGTATGCGGCCGCTGTTGCTGTTATCGCACTGGCTGTTTTTGGTATTATAAAATGGACAGGTACTAATGATACATCAGCTGCTGAAAATGCAGTTGCGTCCAAAGAGCATATATCTGCTGGTAATAAGGGAGCTGATGTAGCCGCGGAAAATAGTATTGCGGAAAATAATACCGAAAGAGAGAACATTACGGGCGAAGAAGGTAATTCTCATACGGCAACTTCTGAAGTAAAAGCAAGAACAAGGAAAATAAAAGACAGCTATGTTATTGATGATAATATAGCTGCAACAACCGCCATCTATGCTTACAATGAACATACACCCAACCTGGCCGACCGGTATGTTATGCTGATGACCCCCAATGGTATTGTACGCATGTCAAAAAAACTGGGAAGCATTGTTTGCTGTGTCGCCGGTGAAGAAGAAGATAAAGATTGTAAAGACCAGATAAAAAAGTGGCAGGAACAACTGGCCGCTTCACCTGTAGCGCCCGCCCCGGGCAATTTCATGGATATTCTCAGCCTTCTCAGCTCGCTGAATGATAATGAGCTTTAATCTCCTTTTGCCTAATTTTATTGCAAATCAGTAGTACATGTCAAGAATAAAAATTGACCTGCCGGATCATTTTACTTTCACTACGTCTATTCCTATCCGTATCACAGATATCAACTATGGCGGGCATACGGGCAACGATACTATCCTGAGCATTATTCATGAAGCGAGGATACAATTCCTGCAGAGCATGGGATTCACAGAAATAGCATTCGCGGGCGCCGGAATGATCATGGCAGATGTAGGTATAGAATTTAAAAGTGAATTGTTTTACGGCGATATTGTATTAGCCTCGGTCACTGCAGCCAATCTAAGCAAAGTAAGTTTCGACGTTTATTACAAACTGGAAAAAGAAACAGGCGGCAAAAAAATACCTGTAGCTTTCGCTAAAACAGGAATGGTTTGCTATGATTATAAAAATAAAAAGATAGTGGCGGTGCCGGAAGAAGCGAGGGCAAAGCTGCAATAGGCAATTGGCAACGGATAAATGGCGTGCTTAATAGATTGTCCCTTCATTGCTTATTCATTCCATATCTTCCAACTTTCCTCGGCCTGTATCACGAGCCAGTCATAACCATTTTTAACAGCAGCGCCTCTCTCCTCTCCTTTTTGCAGGAATAAAGACCTGGCCGGGTTATACACTACATCAAAAAGATAATGCTTGTCAGTCAGAAACTGGTATGGAATATCCGGGCAATTGTCAACAGCAGGAAAACTGCCTAACGGAGTTGTATTAATAATTACAGGATGGTCGCTCATCTGCTTTTCACCGAGATCCTGGTAGGTCAGTGAAGAACCGGCATGCATCTTCCGGCTTACTATGCTGTATCGGATGCCCAGCTTTTGCAACACAAATGTTACGGCCGCAGTAGCTCCGCCATTTCCCAATACCAAAGCTTTTGTATGATGATCTTTCAGTAACGGTGTAAAGCTTTTCTCAAAGCCGGGAACATCGGTGTTATAACCGCTGAGTATGCCGTTTTCAATCTTAATGCAATTACACGCCCTCAATCCTTCGGGAAGATGATGAGTAGTATGGAGATATTGTAAGACAAGTTGTTTATACGGTATAGTGACATTCAGCCCCTGTAGTTCAGGATGTGCATGCAGCAAAGCCGGTAATTCATCAACAGATCCGATCTGGAATAATTCATACCGGCAATGCGGTATCCCTTCCTTCTCAAATTTCTCCGTAAAATATTTTTTGGAGAATGACTGAGCTAATGGATAGCCGATCAATCCAAACAGCCGCATCAGGCTTCTTTTTTATCAAGAAATAAACTAAACGTATCACCGCGCAGGCCAATACGCATCGCTTCGAGTGGTATAACTTCTGTGGGAGCGATATTGCCAAGATTTACATTGCAGCCAAGCAATTCAATAAAATAAAGTTGCTGTGCTTTTTGCGGCGCTTCCCAGATGATCTTTTCACCGGGTATCTGTGTCAGTATCTCCTGTACCAATCCTTCTCTTACTTCACCCGAACCGCGATAGATACCGACATTGCCTGCTTCTCTTGCTTCGGCGATCACATACGTTGATCCGGCGCTGAGTTCGGCTCTCATCAGTTCTATCCACTTGTAGGGGGGAATGATATGCGCAGCATCCTTACTTCCTACCTCGCTGAGCACGACACCGTGTTTGGTGAGTTTTTCAATATACCCGCATTTCTCGGCATGGGGTATAGTGATAGAGCCGTCACTGACCTCCATATAACTGATGCCAAAATCCTTACACACTTTTATATAGTCGTCAAACTGGTTACGTATCAGGAATGCTTCAAACAAGGTACCCCCGAAATAAATAGGGATATCGTAAGAACGATATACTTCCAGCTTTTTTTCCAGGTTGGGCGTGACAAAAGAAGTACCGAAGCCCAGTTTGATTATATCAACGTGAGGGTGAGAAACACTCAGGAAATTTTCCGCTTCATTCACACTTAGTCCTTTATCCATTACCATGGTTAACCCTGAAGTGCGGGGTCTCAAAAGTCGGTCAGGGATCTGGGAGAGATTAAAATTCATGCTGCAAAAAAATTTGATTCAGGAATTGATAAGCTGCCAGTAACCTGGAAGCCGTTCATGCAAACCGCCGCAAAAATAGGGAAGAATGGGTTAAGAAGGAGATTAGTTAAGGAATGAGAGTATACCAGTTTGGTTTCACGCAAAGACGCCAAGTTTTTAATACAAAGGCGCAAATATCTTATAAGGACTAACCCAATTTCTTCTTTGCGAATCTTTGCGTCTTTGCGTGAAATAATTTAAATAGACCTGTTCCGCTTGTATTTTGCCACCACATCCACTACCTGCTGGTTTTGCAGGCCAGCAGGATTCAATTCAATAAATTTCTTTAATAATTTGGGGGATCTGATCATAGCCTTTTCCAATTGCAGCATGGCTTCTTTCGTCTTTCCTGCTGCCAGCAATATCGCCGCTTTATAAAAAATAAACAACGGCTTCTCGTTGCTGATCCTTAATGCAGCTTCTGCCTGCTCCAGCGCTTCATCTATGAACTCCGCTTTATAAAGACATCTTATCAATGCTTCCCAGCCGGATACATTGCGGGGGCGTATGCGAACGACATTGGAAAAATACTGTGTGGCATCTTTATACAGCTCCAGTTTAAGTTTGCACTCTCCCATCAGCAGATTGTACTCTGGCTGCAGCCGGTGTATCTTCAGCGCATGATCGAGCTGCTTCATACAACTCTCCCATTGCTGCTCGTTAAAATAAGTAGTCGCTATTTTATAAAATAATTTGCTGTCTTCCTGGTTAAGATGCGTGGCCTTCCTGTAATAGAACCTGGCCTGCGCATAATTCTTCAATTTATCATAGCAATGACCGATCGCTTCATAGATTACATCTTCAGGCTTCGACAATTCGGTTACTTTTTCCAGCGCTTCAATGGCTTCTTTATATTTTCTGAGCCTGATATAGGCATCACCCATATTACGGTAAGCGTAATCAAATTTCTCTTCGATCACAATAGCATACTGGTAGGCATCAATCGCTTTTTCATACAATTTCAATCCCTGGTAAGAAGCCGCGAGATTGAACCATGCCAGCTCATTGTAAGGAAAATCATCAATGATCTGCATGTGCAACCGTATCCCTTCTTCATTGCGCCCGGTAAAATCCGTCCAGAAGCAGATTTTATATAAGGCTTCTTCATTATTGGGATCCTGTTCCAGTATCATTTTAAGACAATCGAATACTTTATCGAATTCTTCGTAGTCATCATATACATCCGCTAACTCAAAAAGTAATTCGAGCTTTTCTTCCCCTTCAAATAAACCCAGCGCTTCTTCCAGTAACACCACGGCCTTTTCGGGCTGGTCCAATGCCAGGTATGCATCAGTCTTTAAGATATAGAGATTGATATCGCTGCTGTCAAATAAAGCAGCCTGCTCCAGTATTTCCAATGCCTTTTTATACTGGCGGTTAGATAAAAGCACATCTGCTTTTCTTACCAGGAGAGCGGAAGAAAAAGGAAAATGCTCAATAGCGATCTCAGCAGCCTCCAGGGCTTTGGACATATCTTCGTTCTCTTCAAAATGATTGATTATTTTTTCGAAAGCTTCTTCTTCAATAAAGGAATGACTGCGGCCACTCTTTAAGTTTTCATACTGCTTTAGTAGCTCCCGGATTTGCTCCTTGTCTGGATGATGAGGGTTTTCTTTCATAAACCTGGGTAAGTTTTGTAAGTTACAGAGTAAAGCACAAAAAAAGAACTATCAAATCATCTGGCCCGAAATACTGTTATAATCAACAAGTTAAAAGAAAAAGAATAGTACTTCTGATAGTTAGTTTTCCCCATATGTGCAAAATAATCAGGCTTTTTTAAGGGTTTATGTAACAATTTGACCGCCCGGGCGTTAAATAAGTACTAAAAATCTGGACTATATTCCTCCTTTATTGTTAAATTTGCTTTTCAGTTGAAAACTAACGCTACGATATTAAAAACGTTTTTAAAGAAATCAGCCTTTATATCTTTACTGGCTGTTATGACCTTAGGCGCTTTTGCAACGTTAGGAGATGGCAAATCAAATCATACAAGACCGGCAAAGAAGTCATTACTTTCAACAAAGACATCACTGAAGCCCGGCGCCTTTTCATTACGTTCAGGTTATAATTTCCGCGGTAACCAGGTTATCAATACAGAAGAGAATGGTTATATCAACCTGAATACAATGGCCACTTATCAAAACGGCCATACTTCTTATATCGTTCCATTGAAGAAGAAAATCATCCTCAACGACAAGATCGTTTTCAATCCTAACGCAGCCACCCGCCGTTAATTCCCTGTAGCCCCTAAACTTTCATCATACGTCATTACCCGGTAACCTGATTTAGGCAAATCAAATTTTATAGCCGGAACAAGATTGAGGTTAATACTTGACACCGTATACGTCACTTTAAGCTTTCCTATCGCCGCTTCGTATTGCATAGCTAAACCAGGCAGGTTCTTATTCAGGTATTGAAAGTCCTTATTTACCGGAACCAGGTCTTTGGTAAAATAAACGGTGAAACTGCTGCCATCGGTCAGTTTACCGATAGCTTTCTGACAGGCATACCCCGCAATAGTCTTCGTTTCATTTTCGTAGGTAAAAGTAATGCCTTCATACTTTTTATTAGAGGCTTTCCAGTTATCAGGTGTCATGGTGATCATATACTTCTGTTCGCCATAATCCTTTAATACGGTCACATTACCCGTTTTGCCATCTACGATGGTGGATTGTGTACCCAGCGAGCTGACCATTTCAGAACGGCTGGAGTTGCCTTTGAGGTATACTACACTGGTAGCGCCATCCAGGAGGTCGGCAGCCTGCGGTGTCGTATTGTTGGTATTTATTACTATATCATACGAAATAGTAGCTTCCGTCAGCTTCTTCTGGGCATATAGCTGGAAAGAGGAAAACAACATTCCCGCGGCCACTACTATTTTACTGATCTTTTTCATTTCGTAATTATCTGATTATCGTTAATAATAAAAAGACGTGCCAAATTAGCCAATAAGTTGCGTACCAAAAAAAAACCGTTCCACCAGCGGCGAAACGGATTTTCCTTATGAGTAGTTTAACAAACTTATCTTTTACCTTTCTGCTGCATCTCCTTCAGCTTCTTTTGCTGTTCCTGCATTTGTTCCATCTTTTCCTGCCATTTTGATTTTGTTTTCGGCTTCTTCCGGTTCTCCTGGATCTTAACGAGTATTTTATCATGATCTATGATATAATTCTGTATCACGAACTGCAGGATCAGTGTAATGATATTTGACACTGTATAGTACCATGTCAGCGCCGAAGGCAGTTTATTGAAAATGAATAAAAGGAATACCGGGAATATATATGGCATATACTTCAGTACCGGGTTGCTCTGATCAGGCGTCATACTCATACTGTATAACGATATGAGAAAGCTGGTAATAACGGCGGTGATAGTAAACAAACTTAAATGACTTCCGAGTAAAGGAATATTCGTTCCAAACTTAATGACATCATCAAAGGCTGAAAGGTCTTTTGCCCATAAAAAATTCGCTCCGCGAAGATCCACGCTTGAACTAAAGAAACTGAACAGGGCGAAGAAGATAGGTATCTGCAGCAAAGCCGGTATGCATCCACCCAGCGGGTTTACACCTGCCTCTCTGAATAATTTCATCTGGTCCATACTCATCGCCTGCTGATCGCCGCCATGCTTTTCTTTCAGCAAAGCTATTTCCGGTCTCAGCGCTTTCATCTTTGCACCGCTTAAATAACTCTTATATGTCAGCGGGGATATGACTAACCGGATAAAGAGAGTAAGCAAAGCGATAACGATACCAAAGCTGCCAACAAAGCCTTTTAGAAAATCCCATACCGGTAATATGACGAACTTGTTCAAAGGACTTACAAAAGCATACATGCCCTGTCCAAGATTGATCAGTTTGGATAATTTCAGGTCATACTTTTTCAAAATATGATAATCAGCCGGACCATAGAATAAACTAAACTCTGCCTTTCCGGCTGAAGATACCGGCACCTGCAGGCTGGTCGTCGCCTGCACTACTGCTTTTTTATCATCGGCTGGGATGGTCCATTCTATTTTACCATTGGAAAAATTATCTTTTGCAATGAAATAAGTATTGAAAAAACGTTGTCTTACCCCTACCCATTTTACCGGGCCGCTGAAAGTCTTATCGTTGCGCCGCCCGATTGTATGATAATCAAACTCCCCGTTTTCTACATAGCCGATCTGCGTATTCTGTTTTTCAAAAGAAATATCCGATTCCTGCTGTGCCGCTTCATACTGCCAGGAGAGATTCATTTTGCCTTCACTCAATAATTTATCAGCGCCATTCATCTGCACACTAAAATCAATCATGTAATTGTCCGGCTTCAGTATAAACTGGTGAGTGACGGAGGAAGAGGAGGAACTGTCAGACGAAGACAGGATGAATGTGATAATAGAAATACCTTCCGGGCTTTTGGTTAACACGGCAGGCGCAAAGTAAAGGTCTGCAATATCTGCCGAGCTGCTTCCCGTATTTATTTTATAGTTGATCTTATTAAAAGCTGAAGCAGCTAACCGTACATAGCCGCTATCCATGTTCTTGAACTTTTTCAGTTCTATCCATTTTGGCTGGCCGCCTTTATTAGAAAAAGCTATTTTGAAAAGATCGTTTTCTGCATACGCCAGTTCCTCTGTGCCGAATGCGGCTTTCTGATAATTACCGGCCTTTGCGATCTTACTGACGGTATCACCTTTTGCAGAATCAATTTTGATGGCGAGTGTATCTGGTTTCGGCTTTTGGGCAGCTGCAATCGAATCCAGTCTTGCCTGCTCTTTGCGGTAAATGGACTGTTCTTTATTAGTATAATAGAAATAACCAAAAAACAGCAGCCCAAGCACTACAAATCCAAGGACGGTATTCCTGTCAAATTTCATGAGAAGTAAAAATTTAAAGATCGCAAAGATAGGGGTAAAGCGGGAAGTCAGGGGTCGGAAGTCGGTGAATGGCAGTTGAGACCGGGTTGGAGGTTAGAAGGTTGAAAGTTGGAGGTTGGGAACGCCCTGCCTCCTGACTTCTGCTTCTTACCTCCGACCTCACTTCTATATCATCTCACTCTGCAACAAAGGATTCTTAATCTCCGCTTTTCTCTCTGTATACTCTTTTGCCGCCTTTATAAAATTAACAAAGACAGGCTGAGGGTTTTCTACCGTGCTTTTTAACTCGGGGTGATACTGAACGCCTATAAAGAAAGGATGTTTGGGTAGTCAATGATCTCTACCAGCCCGGTACCGGGGTTTTTACCACTGGCTACCATGCCTGCGTTCTCAAACTGTTCGAGGTATTTATTATTAAATTCCAGCGATGGACGATGGCGCTCGCTGATAGGAGAATAACCATATATCTGTACGCCAGTGAATCTTTTTTCAATTCGCAGGAATAAGAGCCCAGCCGCATCGTACCGCCTTTGGCGGTGATCTTCTTTTGTTCTTCCATCAGGTCTATTACCGGTTCTTTACTGTCAGGATCCATTTCAGTAGAATGCGCATCCTTGAGTCCAAGAACATTTCTTGCAAATTCAATCACAGCCATTTGCATACCCAGGCAGATACCAAAGAAGGCAATCCATTTTCCCTGGCGTATTTTACGGCTACGATCTTTCCTTCTACTCCCCTGTGCCCGAATCCCGGTGCCACCAGTAAACCATCCAGCCCGCCTAATTTCTCAGATACATTATCATGAGTAATAAACTCGCTGTGTACATTCATTACCTGTACCTGGCACTCATTAATAGCGCCGGCATGTATAAAGGATTCGAGTATGGATTTGGTAAGCATCCTGCAATTCAAGATATTTACCTATCAACCCGATCGTTACTTTGCTTTTGGGTATTTTAATTTGTCGAGAAACTCTTTCCATTTTGCCAGTTCGGGTTCCCGCTGGTTGGTGATATTGAGTTTTTTCATGCAGATCACATCCAGTTTTTCCCTCATCATGAGCAATGGCACTTCATAAATAGTGGGCGCATCGGCTGCTTCGATGACCGCTTCCTGTTTTACATTGCAAAACAAGGCGATCTTACGGCGCAGTTCAGGGAATAATGGCTTTTCCGTTCTGCAAACAATGATATCCGGATGCACGCCTTCCTGGCTGAGCATCTTTCACTATGCTGTGTAGGTTTTGTTTTAAGTTCCTTGGCGGCTTTTAAATAAGGGGATAAGCGTAAGGTGTATGACGAGAGAATCTCCTCATCCAGTTCCCATTGCAGCTGGCGGACAGCTTCTACAAACGGTAAGCTCTCTATATCGCCTACAGTACCACCGATCTCTGTAATAACTATATCATACCTGCCATCCTGGCCCAGTTGCAGCATCCTTCTTTTTATCTCATCGGTAATATGCGGAACCACCTGTACGGTTTTACCGAGGTAGGCTCCTTCCCTTTTCCTTTATTAATAACGGTCTGGTAGATACGGCCGGTTGTAACATTATTCGCCTGTGATGTAAACGTGTTGAGAAAACGTTCGTAGTGACCGAGATCGAGATCGGTTTCTGCACCATCTTCTGTTACATAACATTCGCCATGCTCATAGGGATTCAGGGTACCGGGGTCAACATTAATATAAGGGTCGAATTTCTGAATGGTCACTTTCAATCCCTCTTGCCTGCAGCAGCTTTGCCAGGGATGCTGCTATGATACCTTTGCCCAAGGATGAAGGTAACGCCGCCCGTAACGAAAATGTACTTTGCCATATATGGTCAGTTTTATAAAAATAAAAGCCCTGTAAAAAACACAGAAACGGCAATGACATACTATTGCTTCGCAAAAATGCTTTTACAATGAAAATCAATAAACTCAATGAAATGTGTGAACCCCACCCAATTTGACCAAACGGAGAATACAATAGGAAAACCAAAGAATTTCCGGGAGGTCATGCAAAGCTAAAAGAATTTTCCCGGCTGTAGAAATATGATTTAATGCCTGTGGGAAAAAAGAGGATATTAATGCATTACAAAACAGGCAGACAGATAAATGACCTGTGCAGAGCGTAATCAATAGTGAAATGGCTTCAGTATATTTACCCCGAACAACCACGAACATGAAAAAATTCTTATGTATTGCTGCCGGCATTCTGATGCTGCTGCACTCCTACGGCCAGAAGACGTATATCTGGTGTGGGCGTTTTGATTGATGCGTTTCAGCCGAGCCCAAAAAAGAGATGACGATCATTATTGAAAAAGATAAGATCACGGGAGTGGAAAACGGGTACTCCAAACCCGGCACGAATGATAAAAGTATTGACCTGAAGAGTAAAACAGTTACTCCCGGATGGATAGATATGCATGTGCACCTCGAAGAAGAAACAAATCCAAACAGGTATTTACAGGAGTTTACGATGAAATCCTGCTGACTATGCTTTCCAGGCAGTAAAGTTCTCAGAAATAACATTGATGGCCGGCTTTACTACTGTAAGAGACCTGGGCGGATCAGGGGTAAATATTTCTTTGCGGAATGCGATCAATAAAGGATTGATAAAAGGACCAAGAGTATACACCGCAGGCAAAGCGATTGCTACCACCGGGGGACATGCAGATCCAACCAATGGTTACCGTGCAGACCTGATGGGTGACCGGACCCGAACAGGCTGTAGTGAACGGACCGGATGAATGCCGCAAAGCTGTTCGCCAACGATATAAAGAAGGTTCAGATCTCATTAAAATAACTGCAACCGGCGGCGTACTGAGTGTAGCTAAAAGTTCCAGCAATCCTCAATTTACTGAAGAAGAAATAAAAGCGATAGTAGAGACTGCAAAAGACTATGGATATAAAGTAGCCGTTCATGCACACGGCGCTGAAGGCATGAAAAGGGCGATCAGGGCTGGTGTTAATTCCATTGAACACGGCACCTACATGGATGATGAGGCGATTGCGCTGGCCAAACAATACGGCACCTGGTATGTACCAACGCTGACGGCTGGTTCTTCAGTAGCTGATTCAGCCAAAAAGCCCGGCTATTCTCCTGAAGCAGTAACGCCTAAAGCCTTAGAAATAGGCCCAAAGATCAAAGCCACTTTTGCGAAAGCGTATAAAGCAGGTGTGAAGATCGCATTCGGTACCGATGCCGGCGTCTACAAACACGGGTTGAACTGGCTCGAATTCGGTTATATGATCGAAGCAGGTATGAAACCGATGGATGCGATTATAGCGGCTACGATCAGTGCGGCTGAGCTATTGGGAGAAAAAAGATAAACTAGGCAGTATCGAAGTAAATAAACTCGCTGATATCGTAGCAATGGATGGTGATCCCCTGAAAGATGCAAAGGCGTTTGGGAAAGTAGTGATTGTGATGAAAGGTGGTGTGGTGTATAAGCAATGAAGTTGATATTAAAGAAACAGGATTGATCTAAGAATTATTGCTGTCCGTTGAAATTGAATAATCTCTGCCAGCTTTATAATGGAGGTCATAGCACGAAACGTTCCTATGGAGCGTGATGTGAGATAATGCCAACTGGTGCTACCCATAATATGTCCCGCTGGGACATGGCACAATCCTGTAACTGTGTATTTATTACAATATCAGAAACTTTTCAATCATCATTCTTTCCATGTTCCAGCGGAACACCCGTTGAGTATAAAAGATTGCAAAAACAAACCCCGGATCTCGGCAAAATCCTGAACACTTTAATAGCAGTGATTTTTTCTGAAAAGCATTCCCTTTCGCCGGACGGCAGTGATGTAAAAATTCATAAAATCTGAAAGCCAAAAAGAAAACCTGCTTAATCCTTCGCGATCTTCTTATAACTCGCCACGATACCTCTTATCAGTGAAGAACTGAATCCCTGGTGTTCCATTTCATTCAGCCCGGCGATCGTGCATCCTTTCGGAGTCGTTACTTTATCTATTTCCTGTTCAGGATGTGTTCCTTTTTGCAATAATAATTCGGCGGCACCCTTTACCGTTTGCGCAGCGATCAATGAAGCGGTAGGCGCATCAAACCCTATTTCAATACCACCCTGGATATTGGCCCGGATATACCGCATGGCATACGCCGTACCACAAGCAGCAAGAATAGTAGATGCTTCCATCAGTTTTTCATCTATCGTTACGATCTTACCCAACTGGCCGAACAATTCCTTTACGTACTTAAACGTCATTGGCTTCGGCATCTTTACTGGAAATACAGGTCAGCCTTTGCTGTATAGCGATTCGCAGTATTAGGCATAGCACGAAAAAGCGGAACCTTTTTACCAAGTATACCTTTCCATATCGCCGATAGTAACTCCCGTTACCACCGAGATCAATATCTTTTTCCCTGTCAGCTCTTTTTTAATGGCTGTTAATACTTCTGATACCTGGAATGGCTTTACCGCCAGGATGATCACATCAGCTTTCTTTACAGCCATATTATTATTATCTGATACCTCTACCCCCTTATTCACTTAAACGGCCGCAGTGTAGCAGTATTACGTTTCGTTACAACCAGTTCTGAAGCTTGCTAAACTTACTGATCAGCAAGCCTTCTGCAATAGCTGACCCTAAATTACCACCTCCTATGATTGCGATCCTTTTACCCATACAACTGATTTTTGTAAAGATACATGGACTATGATAGTGATTGCCAGTAAATTATTGATAGTTGCAAATCCGGGCCTGCCTGTTTGCCGTATATTCTCTTTTCTATTCAACAAAACCAAAAATCATTTTATGAAACTCAAAATGTCATCCTTGTTCCAGGTAGTGGCAGCCCTGTCTTTTGTCATCATTTCGTGCAATAATGAAAGTGCCGAAAAGACAAAAGAAGAAGATACTACTTCTGCTATGAAACAAGAAGAACCTAAAATGGAGGAAGAAGCAGGTGTGATGGTAGGCGGTGCTAAAATGGTGCCTTCAAAAGATATCGTTGACAATGCTATAAACTCAGCTGATCATACTACCCTGGTAGCCGCTGTAAAAGCCGCTGGCCTGGTAGAAACTCTGAAAGGTGCCGGCCCTTTCACTGTATTCGCCCCGACCAATGAAGCATTTGCCAAATTACCTGCGGGCACCATTGACAACCTTATAAAACCAGGGAATAAAGCCAAGCTGACCAGCATTCTTACTTACCATGTTGTACCAGGCGCTTTCAGATCAACTGATCTGAAAGACGGGCAGATGTTTAAAACTGTTCAGGGTGAAGAGCTTTCTGTATGGAATAAGATGGCAAATGGATGATAAAAGATGCTAAAGGAAACACCGCTAATATTACTATCGCTGATGTTATCTCCAGCAATGGAGTGACTTATGTAATTGATGGAGTATTGATGCCAAAGAAATAAAAAGCCTGACCTTAGACAGTTGTGATTTTTTAAGAGTATCCGGCTTACTGCAGGATGCTCTTTTTAGTTTATGACTAACCGGGTATAATGCCTTTGAAGATCGTTATTATAACGTGAAGAAAAATACAGGTCACAGGAACCGCGGAGAAAAGGAAAGCCACAGAGATTTGCAAATGCGCTGACGAAGAACATTACTCTGCGGGGTTCTCTTATTAAATCTCCGCGGCACCCTGTGTCTAAAAAAACAATTCCTGTATCCTGGAATAGCTACTTAGTAGTATGTATGTTCTGCAAGAAAGTTCTTTACATAATCAGCTACTCCTTTTTCTAAGGAGTAGAACTCATTTGTATAACCAGCTTTCCGTAGTTTATTCATATCCGCTTCTGTGAAATACTGGTATTTGTCACGTATATCAACCGGGGTATCGAAATATTCTATATTCACCTCTTTTCCCAATGCCGTATAAATAGCGGCAACCAGGTCATTGAAACTCCTGGCTTTGCCGGTACCTAGATTGTATAATCCCGGAACAGGAGCCTGGGTTCCCCATTTCTCCATGAACCAGTAACAAACAGCGATTACATCATTTACATAAATAAAATCACGAAGCTGTTCGCCATCTTTGAAATCCGGGTGATGGGAACGGAACAACTGCACTTCCCTTTTTCCTGTACCATGGTTAAATGAATGGAAGATGACACTGGCCATTCTCGCCTTATGGTATTCATTGGGGCCATACACATTGAAGAATTTCAGTCCTGCCCAGAATGGCGGGGCCGACTTTGTTTGACCGCCCATTTATCAAATTCATTTTTCGAAACACCGTAAGCATTCAACGGTTTCAGATCATCTATTATATCATGCGAATCAGTATATCCTAATTCACCATTACCATAGGTAGCTGCCGAGGATGCATAGACAAGCGGTATCTTTTTTTCCGTACAATATTCCCATACTTTTTTAGAATATTCCACATTCAGTTTTTCATGAATGGAATAATCAAACTCCGTCGTATCTGTTCTTGCACCTAAGTGAAAAATGAAATCAACTTTTATATGATCTGTTTTCAGCCATTCAAACAGATCATCCCTGTCTACCTGCACGCTATACTTTTTATCAACATAGTTTTTCAGCTTATCATCCCTGCTAAAATCATCGCTGATAATAATATTATGATACCCCTGCCGGTTAAGATAACCGACCATGCAACTGCCGATAAACCCGGCTGCTCCTGTAACAATGATAACTGAATTGCGATCCATGCAAGAGAAAATTGATCGTTAAGCTGACATTTTTATCCAGAGAAAAAAAACAAAAAGAAGAATGGTCATGACAAGCATACCCATATAATTACTTTGCTTCTCCTCCACCAACGCTGAAAATTTCTTTTTGGAAAACAAGACCCGCACGGCGGCTCCTAATTAATTAAAGAACCCGCCGGTAATGAAATCAATGAATTGATCTAAAAATTCTTCATAAAGATCAGATGGCGCTTAACGCGGAACCAGCCTGTTCTTTTGATAAATGATTTTCGATAGCAGAATCATACTCTTCTTTCCACCAGTCAATCGTTCCCCAGAAATCTCCATCTATTACTATCTCACCTGTAGTCACTACTCCTATCTTCTCAAATGGCAGATCACCCACTGTATCTTCAAACTCTTTTACTTTTCCAGTTCAACGCTTACGAGTATACGGCTCTGCCCTTCACCAAACAACCAGGCATCTTTGCGGCAACTGTTATTGGTGATAACGGAAAAACCCAATTCGCGGTTAAAGCCACTTTCACATAACGTAACAAACAAACCGCCTTCGCTTACATCATGAGCAGACAATACCAGCTTTTTTGAAATGAGCTGCATTACTTTTCGCTGAATATTGAATTCTTCATCCAGATCAAAATACGGGGCGGGTGAATATTTAACGCTATTGATCTTATGGAGGTATTCCGAACAATTGATATCATTGGTCATAGTGCCCAGCACATACAACACATCCCCTTCACTTTTATAATCAAGGGTCATTTTATTATCAATGTCCTCCAGTAAGCCTACCATGCCGATAGTCGGTGTGGGATTAACGGGACCATCAGGGTTCTGGTTATAGAAACTTACGTTACCGCCGGTGACCGGTGTTTCAAATTTCTCACAGGCTTTGCCCATGCCTTTTACCGCATGTACAAACTGGTAATATACTTCAGGGTCGTAGGGGTTGCCGAAGTTGAGGCAGTTGGTAACGCCTAATGGCAAGCCACCGCTGCATACAATATTTCTTGCGGCTTCACTCACCGCTATCATAGCGCCTTTGAAAGGATCGGCGAATACATAGCGGCTGTTGCAATCCGTTGTAACGGCAATGCCTTTCTTCGTTCCCTTTACCGTTACTATCGCAGCATCCGAGGGCAGGTTGGTAGAAGAATTAACCGTACCCACCATGCTATCATATTGTGTATATATCCAGCGCTTGGAAGCGATAGAAGGCAGGCGAATGATCTGTTCGGCGATCAGTTTAAAATTGCCCGGCACTTCAACTTTAGCCACATCAAATTTTTTGATCTCGGCAAAATAAGCCGGCTCACGGTATTCCCTGTCATATTGCGGGGCACCGCCGCCCAATACCAGGTCGTATGCAGGTAATGAGGCTTCGAGCTCTCCATGCATATAAAAATTCAGCATGCCATCATCCGTTACTTCTCCAATAACAGAACAGGGCAGATCCCATTTCTCAAATACTTTCTGCACTTCTTCTTCTTTTCCTTTTTCAGCAACGAGCAACATCCTTTCCTGGCTTTCACTCAGCAGGAGTTCCCACGCTTTCATATTCTTTTGCCGCGTAGGTACTTTATCGAGATCTATACGCATGCCTACTTCGCCTTTTGCACTCATCTCCGAGGTAGAGCAAATGATACCGGCTGCGCCCATATCCTGCATACCTACAACAGCGCCGGTTTGTATTACTTCCAGGCAGGCTTCCAGTAATTTCTTTTCCTGGAAGGGATCGCCTACCTGTACGGCAGGAAGATCCTGTGCGCTTTCTGCAGTGATATCCGCTGAAGCGAATGAAGCGCCGCCAATTCCATCTTTACCGGTTGCGCTTCCGACAAACATGACAGGGTTGCCTTTTCCTTTCGCTGTGGCTGAAACGGTTTCACCCTGCTTTTACGATGCCCACGCTCATGGCATTCACCAATGGATTGGTATGATAGCATTGATCAAAATATATTTCCCCGCCAACGGTAGGTACGCCAAAACAATTGCCGTAATGACCGATACCATATGCACGATGCCGGCCAGTAAATGTTGTGTCTTATCTTCTTCCAGGTTTCCAAAACGAAGGGAATTCAATGCGGCAATGGGCCTTGCTCCCATGGTAAATATGTCGCGGTGTATTCCACCGACGCCGGTTGCCGCTCCCTGGAAAGGTTCGATAGCCGAAGGGGTGGTTATGGGATTCAATTTTAAATACTACACCAAGGCCATCACCAATATCCATTAATCCTGCATTTTCTTCACCGGCTTTTACCAGCATCCTTCCGCCTTCTCTTGGTAAAGTCTTTAACCATTTGATCGAATTCTTATAACTGCAATGTTCACTCCACATGCCGGAAAAGGCGCAGAGCTCATTGAAATTAGGCGTACGACCGAGCTTTTGTTTTATTGATTCAAATTCTTCTTCTGTGAGCCTGAGTTGCTGTGCTGTTTTTACGGTTACTTCCATGAAAAGATTTGTGAAGATGATGAAGAGGTGCAAAGCTAAGGAAATAAGAAGTACGAGTTACGAGGTACGAAGTAAGAAGCCGGGCTTTGTAGTTCCGGTATCTGATCTCTAACTTCTGATTTCTGATCAATAATCTCTATTTTGCAAAACAAAAACCCATCCTGTTTGGAGTACCTTCTTTTTGTCGCTTATCTCGTCTTGTTTGCCTGGCTGGTTACAAAGGTCAAATTCTTCACCCGCACAGGGTTAAGTAATTCGCAGCTGGTGATACTTTTTTACTGAAAGTCATGGCTGGTATCTTTTATGGCTGGATGGGAATATACTATGGCAATCTTGCACAGATGGTAGATACCTGGGCTTATCATCATTTCGGAATGGAAGAATACCAGCTGTTGTGGACAAATCCTCATGTGTATTTCACCAATCTTTTCACAGACCCCTATTCTAACGGTGTTGAGAATTTTTTCGGATCTACTGACTCCTACTGGAATGACCTGAAGGGAAATATTTTCGTAAAGCTGCTCTCTGTATTTGACATATTCAGTTTCGGCCATTATATGTGAACGTTGTTTTCTTTTCCTTTGTTTCGTTACTTGGCCCTGTCGCTATTTACCGGGTGATGAACGATCTTTTCCCCGGTAAAAAAATGGTCATCCTGCTGGCTACCTTTCTTGTTCCTTCTTTTATATACTGGGAGCAGCGGTGTTTATAAAGAAGGGATCATTTTTTTCGGTATCAGCCTGATCATTTATCACCTTTATTTCGGATGGAAAGACAAGCATTATTCAGTTAAAAGATGGCTGGGGATATTGTCCGGGTTAATCATTCTGCTGATCATGCGGAATTACCTGATGGTACTCATATTGCCGGCAGTGCTGGCCCTGGTTGCTGGCGACGCGGCGGCCCAATTACGGGCTGGCGATCTTTGTATCAGTTTACTTTTTTTGTGGTCTGCTGTTTTTTACCGCCCGTTATATTCATCCCCGGTTTGATTTCCCCAAAGCTGTTGTTGACAAGCAACAGGCTTTTCTGCAATTGCAGGGGGGCGCTTCTGCGATCCCTATCAAAGAACTGCAACCCACTGCTGCCAGTTTCCTGAAAAATACGCCGCAGGCTGTTACCTTATCTTTTTTCCGGCCATTCCCGGGGGATGTGATGCACCTGCTTTCCCTGGCAGCCTCGATCGAAATAAACCTGTTGCTGTTACTGTTCCTTTTGTTTTTATTTTTCAGGAAAAAGAACAGTGCTGTCTCCAAAAATGCCATCTACCTGTGCGTATTTTTATCCATATCGGTGATGCTGGCGATCGGGTTTAGTGTGAATAACCTGGGCGCTATTGTTCGTTACCGCAGTATTGTGCTGCCGCTGATGGTGATACCCATGGCAGCCCAAACAGACTGGCAAAGGATCGCTGGTTATTTTCAGGGAAAAAACAGGAAGAACCAACCCACAACAACATGACCCATTACCCGGATATAGTACGTGCAGCATGGAAAGGATATGATTCTTCAAGAACAATCAATACGATCGAGGATATCAGCCCGATGGTGTCTACCAACCGGGTATATAAAGTCACTTTCCAGGATGAAGATTTTATTATAGCAAAACTTTCTACTTTCGGTCAGTATGAGCATTTTAAAGAAGATCACCGCATCATTCAATCGCTGAGCAACAACCTGCTTTACCCTTTGAAAACCTGCTTGCCAAAAGCTTATTAAAGAACAACCGGGTCTATACCTACCGCTACAGAAAAGGGAAAACAGATGCATGGGTGGTATTTTATAACCCCAGCCGCGTGATGCAGCGGATGCCGCGCAGGTTACAGGAAGGCCATATCAGGAATTTCGGGCGGCAGATAGGTAAGTTTCACCTGGCATGCAGCCGCATCAGGAACGTATTGCCCAAGAGCAGCAAGACCTTAAGAACAGATATAAATATGCTGCTGGAACAGTTGGAAACCAACGAGAAGAGATTTGGAAATAAAGAAAATATCGAACTGATAAAATATCATTGCGAGCAGTTTTTGAAGAACCGGAACAAATGCAATGCGGGAAGCTTTGAGACCATCCCTGTATTTATTGACTGGAACATCGGCAACTTCTCGGTCGTTGACAATTTTGAATTGTACAGCCGCTGGGACTACGACTGGTTCCGGATGAGCAGCCGCATGCTGGACTTCTACTTCTTCAGCCGGGTGGTAAGTGATGCTGGTGATAAAACAGTCTGGAGCTATGTAATAGGCCCGATGATGGAAGACCGGTTCCTGCTTTTTTTTGAGCGAGTATCATAAAATAAACCCGTTCATTGCGGATGAGATCCGCTTCCTGCGGGAAGTATACCGTTTCTTTATACTGAACTATGTGATCAAAAACGGAGTCTATTTTTTCAGCGAACAGTATGCAAAAAAATTGTACACGGAAGCGATAGATATTTATCTTCCGTCGGTTGACAGGGATTTTGATGCGGAGAAGATCATTGATTATTTGAAGATCAGGGAGTAAGGGTTTCACGCAAAGGCGCTAAGTAGTAAATACAAAGGCGCAATGATTTAATTGATTTTAAGACTTTGCGTGAAATTTCCGAAAAAACCCGTAATCAATTAAAGGCCATTTGATAATGATTTTATAGAAAGCCGCAATGTGATTATTATTTGCGTTCTTTGTATTTACAACTTAGCGCCTTTGCGTGAAATAACAATAAGCCATGACCAATTTTAAATCACTGCTGGAGAATTACAAGATCATCTTTTTTGATGCCTATGGCGTTATCAAGAACTATAAAGGCCTGATACCTGGCATTGAAAAAACATTTGACTGGCTGACCGAACAGCAAAAAGCCTATTATATCATCACCAACGATGCCAGCCGTAGCCCGGAATTATTAGCAGCATCTTACAGCAAAGGCGGGTTACAACATATCACACCCGACAAGGTCATTTCATCCGGCATGCTCGCCAAAGAATTTCTCGACCTGAAAGTAAAAAAAGGACTGATAGCCTACCTCGGCACTGAAGACTCCGCACACTATATCGAGCATCCGGGCCTGGATACATTACCGCTGCAGCAGATGAATGAAGATAATATCAATGATATCACGGCGCTTGTACTGCTCGATGATGAAGGCTTTGACTGGATGGACGGATTAAATAAAGCCGTCAATCTTCTCCGCCGCCGTACCATACCTGCGATCATTGCCAATCCCGACGGCGCTTATCCTATGTCGAAAAGAGATGTGGGTATTGCGATCGGAGGTTTAGCCTACATGGTCGAAAAGATCACCGGCCGGAAATTCATCCGCTTTGGCAAACCCGACTCCCAGATCTTTATGTTTGCGATGGATCATATCACCCAATTTCATCCCGGCATTACCAAAAGGATATACTGATGGTGGGGCGATACGCTTCATACCGACATACTCGGGGGTAATAAGTTCGGACTCGATACAGCACTGGTATTAACAGGCAATCTCCTTCCTGAAGATCATGAAAACCGGATCATGTCTACCGGCATCTCTCCTACCTATATCTGCGAAACCGCAGTCATTGAAAGGGATTTTTTAGATTAAAAAAAATAATAATCTAAATTATTTTTTGACTTTTACTCAAATTAATGGTTGTTAGTTGTCAATTATTCACTTTTTTTGAACGTTCACCCTTTTTTATCCGTTTATTTCATTAAACTTGCAAAGCATTTTTAATTCATTCAGAAAAAAAAACAACACCTAAGTTATGGCAGTAAAGCTAGAATATGTTTGGCTTGACGGTTACAAGCCCACCCAGAGCCTTCGCAGCAAAACAAAGATTGTAAAAGAATTTAGTGGCAAACTAGCTGATCTTGATATGTGGAGCTTTGATGGCTCTTCTACTGAACAAGCGCCCGGCGGATCATCTGATTGTTTATTAAAGCCCGTTTTTGTCGTGCCCGATCCGCAGCGTAAGAATGGATTCCTGGTAATGTGTGAAGTATTGAGTGCAGATGGCAAACCGCATGAATCAAATGGCCGCGCACTGATCGAAGATGATGATAATGATTTCTGGTTTGGTTTTGAACAGGAGTACTTCCTTTGGGATAATAAAACGAAACCGCCCGCTTGGTTTTCCTGCCGGTGGTTTTTCCCGGCCCGCAGGGACCTTACTATTGCTCAGTAGGCGCCGCCAATTCATACGGCCGTCATATCATCGAAGAACATCTTGATACCTGTCTTGAAGCGGGGCTGAATGTTGAAGGTATCAATGCCGAAGTAGCAACCGGCCAGTGGGAATTCCAGATATTTTCCAAAGGCGCCAAACAAGCCGGCGACCAGATATGGATAGCCCGTTACCTGCTGGAAAGAATCGGTGAGAAATACGGTGTATCTATCAACTGGCATTGCAAACCACTCGGCGCTCTTGACTGGAACGGAAGCGGTATGCACGCCAATTTCTCCAATGGTTTATTAAGAACAGCAGGAAGCAAAGAAATATTTGATAAAGTATGCGAGGCTTTCCGCCCGGTAGTAAAAGAACATATCGAAGTGTATGGAGCGGACAATCACCTGCGTTTGACAGGCAAACATGAAACAGCCAGCATCCATGATTTCAGCTATGGCGTTTCTGACCGTGGTGCTTCTATCCGTATTCCTGTAGGCGTTCCTGCCAATGGCTGGAAAGGCTATCTGGAAGATCGTCGCCCCAATTCTGCGGCCGATCCTTACAAAGTAGCAGCACGCATCATTAAAACAGTGAAATCCGTTAAGGCATAAACACAACATACCCTGCCGGACAGGCAATACCTGCCTGTACAGCGCAATAGATGTATTCATTGTCAATAAGTATTTCATCCCTTCCGTCTTTGTATGGAAGGGATTTTTTTTCTTTGTCAAAAGTTAACAATTATGTCATTGAGATTTCACGCACTGGAAAACCTGACGGCTAATGATAACATAGAAGTAGCCAGCAGCCCTAAAATAACCGGCATCTTCGGAAGTAATGTATTCACTCTTAAAGTCGCAAGAGAATTTTTTAAGCGACGAAGCCTACAAAAGCCTGCTGAGCTCAATCAAATCAGGACAAAAGATTGACCGGGCTATTGCTAACCAGATATCCAGCGGCATCCGTTCATGGGCAGAAAGTAAAGGCGTTACTCACTTTACCCACTGGTTTCAACCATTGACAGGTACGACAGCAGAAAAACATGATTCATTCTTTACTATAAAAAGTGACGGCACTCCCATCGAACAGTTTGAAGGAGACGCACTGATACAACAGGAACCTGACGCTTCCTCTTTTCCAAGCGGTGGCCTGCGTGCTACTTTTGAAGCAAGAGGTTATACGGCATGGGATCCTTCCTCCCCTGCTTTTATCATGGAGATCGGGAATGGCAAAACATTATGTATCCCCACCATCTTTGTTTCTTATACAGGTGAATCACTCGATTATAAAGCGCCATTGCTCAAAGCCCTGGAAGCATTGAATAAAGCGGCCGTGGATGTGTGTAATTATTTTGACAAGAATGTAAGCCGCGTCACCCCGACGCTGGGTTGGGAACAGGAATACTTTGTAGTGGATGAAGCTATGTTCAACGCACGCCCTGATCTCGTAATGACAGGCAGAACGGTATATGGACATAATTCAGCGAAGAACCAGCAACTGGAAGATCATTATTTCGGTTCTATTCCTGAAAGAGTGTATGCGTATATCAGGGATTTTGAAACTGAATGTTATAAACTGGGCATTCCGCTCCGTACAAGGCATAATGAAGTAGCACCTGCACAGTTTGAATGTGCTCCCATCTTTGAAGAAGTAAGTGTAGCGGTTGATCATAATTCTTTACTGATGGATATCATGGATCGTGTGGCCCGTCGTCATAAACTAAGAGTATTGTTGCATGAAAAACCATTTGCCGGTATCAACGGAAGTGGCAAACATAATAACTGGAGCATGGCTACGGATACCGGGGTGAATTTATTAGCGCCCGGTAAAACACCAAAGACCAATTTGATGTTCCTTACTTTTTTTGTGAACACGATCAAAGCCGTGCATGATTATGCAGATATACTGAGGGCTTCGATCGCTTCCGCACCGAATGACCATCGGCTGGGAGCGAATGAAGCGCCGCCCGCTATCATCTCTGTATTTATCGGCCAGTACCTGAGCAAGGTACTGAGTGATGTAAAGGAAAGAGTGAGCAACAAATTTGATGAGCAGGATGAAAGCATGCTGAAGATAGATATTCATAAAAGCATTCCTGAATTGCTGATGGATAATACGGATCGTAACCGTACATCCCCATTTGCTTTTACAGGGAATAAATTCGAATTCCGCGCTGTAGGATCTTCTGCTAACTGCGCCAACCCGATGACGGTACTTAATACGATCATGGCGCAGACACTGAAGCAATTCAAAGAAGATGTGGATACGCTGATAGAAAAAGGGGAAAAGAAAGAGATTGCCATCATGCATGTGATACGTGAATACATCGTTGCCAGTGAAAAAGTATTGTTTGAAGGCGATGGCTACAGTGAAGCATGGGAAAAAGAAGCAGAGAAAAGAGGATTGGAAAATGTAAAGACCACACCGCTGGCGCTTGATGCGATGGTGACCGACAAAGCCAAGATACTATTTGAAAGCAACGAAATATATACGCATGAAGAACTGGAAGCCAGGCATGAGATAGAATTGGAAAAATATATCAAGAAGGTACAGATCGAGAGCCGCATCATGGGTGAACTGGCTACCAGCCATATCTTACCCCCGGCGATCCGTTACCAGAATTTACTGAGCAATAATATAAAGGGTTTGAAAGAAGCGGGATTGCCCGAATCAGCTTACAGCAATCAAAAGCAGATACTGGATAAGATATCCGAACATATCAATAAAGCCAGCGACCTGGTAGAAAAAATGATCGAAGCGAGAAAGATCTGCAATGCAATGACCAGCACCCGCACAAAAGCCATCGGTTACCAAAGCCAGGTAAAAAGACGCATTCTTTGACGACATCCGCTATCACGCAGACAAACTGGAAATACTGGTGGATGACAGGGAATGGTACCTGCCGAAATACAGGGAGTTGTTATTTTTGAGATAGGATATCAGGTGGCGGGTGTCAGGTGGCGGGTTGGTCGTTGTTGGTTGTTCGTTGTTGGTCTCAACGTTGTAAGTTTTTACAACGTTAGTAACGATCAACGGACGAACAATCAACGAACATCGTCTCCCGACACCTCACACCCGACAACCTATTTGCCATACACCGGCGATACCCATTTCTCAGCGGGCAGATATTTACTGGCACTCGCCCATTTAACGCCCCGCTTCAGCATTTCCATTGCATCGGGCACAGTAGTAATATGATCAAGGTTATGACCTACTGAAGTATAAAATATTCTTCCTTTCCCATACATTTTTTTTCCAGGTCACCGGTATTATGCAGCCATCTATCCATGTATTGATCTTACCATTAAATCTTGTTGTCGCCAGCACTTTTACATTCGGGTCAATATGCATATAATACTGTTCGCTGTGCATATCAAAATCCTTCAGCCCTTTGGTTACTTCATCTTTATGATCGGTGATCTTTACTTTATAATCAATCACACCACCCGGATGCGCTACCCATTGCCCGCCGGTCATGAACTGGTAATCGGGATTATTGCGAAAAGCATCGCCCATACCGCCATGCCAGCCAGCCATGCCTGTACCGTCTTTTTCAATGGCTTCCAGCAATCCCTTTTCCTGTTCTTTGCTTATCTGCGACATAGTAGCTATCTGCATCACCATATCAATACTATCCATTAACGCTTTATCTGTATAAGGATCGAGATTATTATGCACGAGTACATCAGCCCCTTCTCCTTTCAGCCACGGAACCATATAATCCCTGAATTTTTCGGGTTCATGCCCGGGCCATCCGCCGTATGTAAAAAGAATTTTTCTTCCTTTTAATGAAGGCAATTCGCGGGCTTCTTCCGTTTCTTCGTATTCATTGCTGATACCCGTGAAAGGCAAAAAAGCGGCAGCGCCTGCAGCAAGCGTTCTGGACAGAAAAGAGCGACGGTTATTCTTTGTCATATGGAGCTAATTAAAAAATAGTATAAAAACTAAGATACAGCATTAGCTCATATCAATACACGATATCAAACAAAAAGAGGCTGTTTCAAAAGCAAAAATAAATCTCGCCACGGCGCAAAGAATGTCCTATTGAAAATCAGTCGTTGCGGATTTGCGTCGTTGCGAGAGTATTAATTTAAAATACGTTTGAGACAGCACCCGTTAGTATTCTCTCGTCGCTTATATTATTCGGGATCACCTGGGCCACCTGAGTGGCCTGGACATCCGTTTGACTACTTTTACTTATTAGTTGCTGAGATATGCCGTTTCCATACAAAATAAGAAAAAAGGGTGATGGCAAGAATGATAAGAGGGAATATCAATTCAAGCCCGCTATCACCTACGGCTATTCTCGAAGCAAAGGCACCGGCACAATTAATGACGAAACCGGCGTATGCCCATTCTTTGATCGTTTTATATTTAGGTTGCAATACAGCGATCACACCCAATATCTTCGCCACACCGAATATCACCATCGCATAGATGGGAAAACCGAGGTGCCGCATTACTTCCTGCCCTGCTTCCTGTTTCGTTATACCGCCGACACCATCCATCAGCATGGCCAGGCAAAAGATAAGGGTCACTACCCAATAAAGTACAGTTGATCTGGATTTCATAATACTTATTAATTATTGATTACTCATTAATACCTGTTTACCTCTCCCACTCACTACTCACTGCTCACCACTCCTATTGTTCGTACGCATAATTGATCATCCATGATACGCCAAACTTATCAATGCACATACCGAAATAAGCGCCCCAGAAAGTTTTATTCATTGGCATTTCTACTTTGCCGTCTTTGGAAAGTCCTTCAAAGAATTTATCGGCTTCCGCTTCGCTTTCTGACTGGATACATATATGACTATTATTACCCGTTACTAATTTTTGCTCCATAGAGTCCATAAAATCCGTAGCCATAATAGTAGTCTGCTTATTGATCGTAAGTGATATATGTATGATCTTTTCCTGGTCTGCCGGACTCATCTTCTCCCCTCCGGGTATTTCTTTAAAACGGGAAAAGGTGGTGAACTCTCCACCGAACAAAGATTTGTAATACTGCATGGCCTCTTCAGTATTACCCATAAAATTTAAATAAGGATTGACGCCTAACATAATGTTGGTTTTTTAAATTGATGAATGATACAAAGCTAATGACCATTCCCCTTTCTCATACTGTGTAAATGCGACATTCTTAGGTGGGTGTTTGCGACAGGCATTTCATTTACATTTGTTCCATGATAAAAGTATCCATCCTTGCGCTCAGGAATGCAGTACTGGCCTCCATTGCAGATTCAAAGTATGTGTTTACTATGGTAAATCATTTTCTGAAACAGGCCGGCCATCCCCCTGTGTTCGAAGTCCAATTGGTCGGGCTCTCCAAAGAAATAAGCCTTGACAATGGTTTATTCCTGATGCACCCGGATGTATTGGCAGAAGAAGTAAATGATACCAACCTGGTCATCATTCCATCGGTAACAGGCAATGTGATTGGCTCCACGCACATGAATAAAGATTTCGCAGCATGGATCGCCCAGCAATATAAGTCGGGCGCTGAAGTAGCGAGTCTTTGTACCGGCGCTTTCTTAATGGCTTTTTCCGGGATTGTAAAAGGTAAACAATGCACGATACACTGGCAGTATGCTAATGAACTCCGTTACTTTTATCCTTCTGTAAAAGTGGTGGAAGAAAAAGTGATCACCGACCAGAATGGGGTATACTCCAGCGGCGGCAGCAATGCGTACTGGAACCTGTTGCTATACCTTGTAGAAAAATATACTGACAGGCAGACAGCTATCCATACAGCAAAGTATTTTGTGATAGACATGGACCGTCACCGGCAATTGCCTTTTGTGGTATTCAGCGGTCTCAAAGATCATGAAGATGAAGTGATCAAAAATGCACAGGAGTATATTGAACAGCATTACGCTGAAAAATTAACGGTTGACCAGGTGGCAGATCAATGCCATATCACCCGGAGGACTTTCGAACGACGATTTAAAAAAGCCACGTTCATTACTGTATCCGAATATATACAACGGGTAAAAATTGAAGCGGCTAAAAAACAACTGGAGATAGGCCGCAAATCCATTAGCGAGGTCATGCTGGATGTCGGTTATTCAGATACACAAACATTCAGGGATGTTTTTAAAAGAATTACAGATATGACACCGGTAGATTACAGGAACAAGTATAATAAGTAATTCGTTCCGGGGGAACTTCACTTTTATAACATCTTACAAAAAGATCTTACCCGTTTCCTGTCCCGTCATCAATCATATCAATGCCTATTCCTCCCGGCAAGGTCACTCCTGCCACCGGTATCCATTCGGCTTTATTTGCATCGTATATTTCCGCCGCCGCCTCACCAGGAAAAAGTTTGTAATCGAATTTGGCAAATCCACCGGCTATATACCCGGGATAATAATACTGCTTACCCGATTCAATCGCATAATTGATCTTTAGCAGCATCAGGTATTTGCCAAGGCTCTTTGCTTTGTATGCAGGGTCATAAAAATTCATAATACCGGCTATAGCCGTTGAGCCATTATCAAAAATACCGGCCGCGATCAGCCGTCCGGCATCTCTTATTTCAATAAGCTGTGTATCGTAAATGCTGTTGATAGCGCCATCCAGGAGAAAACTTTCCACGGTAGGCGGCGCATCAAAGTCAACCGTGGCGCGGTATATGGCATAAAGGTCTTCCACTTCTTCGGAAAGCAGGAATGGTTTGATCACTACTGCCAGGTTTTTATTGGCCAATAGTAAGCGCTGCTGTTTTTTTTTATACTGAACTTTTGGCAATACGAACCTGAGCCAGAAAACAGGATGAACAGTCATATTGACCGGTATAAAATCAGTCGTAAAAATGGATTGCCCCATCCGAAACCAGCCCTGTGCCAGGTATTCGTCAAGTTGAGGACCTGGCATCTCCGAAGGGAAATGTATATCTCTTATCATCAGTTATCTGCAGTAGTACTTATCGTCAAAAATAATGCGGGAAGTAATAGCATCGGCAATTATTGTACGCACTGAAACCAAGGGATATGCCACACCTGGGAAATACCACCCAAGCTGGTGCACCTATTTATGTTTTCCCGGTATCGTGGTTTTATTATGGAGGATCAGCCATTGCGCTGTTTGGATAGAGTTGAAAGCATAGTTTCTCATGCTGTCTGTTATTGATTTCTTTCCTGCGGCTATATTCTGCTGGTTGTTTAGCCTGTAATCGTATAAAGCTTCGCGTCCATCGTTATACCATGTATAGAAATAATTACTGTCTATCACCCCGATCTTATCATCAGCGCTGAAATAAATATAAGGCCGTTGCTGCCTGAGAGCATCTACACCCAGTGTATTATTGATATAAGAAATATTCAACAGGCCCATGATCGTCGGGAAAACATCCAGCTGGCCGACCGGTTGCTGAAAGGCGGCGGGTTGCAACAAAGAGGGCGAATAAACAATAAAAGGAATATGATGATAGAACAAAGGCATGTCATATTTATCCCGCTTAATAATAGCGCCATGATCAGCCACAAAAACAAAGAGCGTGTTATTATACCACGGCTGTTTAGCCGCCTCCGTCAAAAAGTGGCGAATGGACCAGTCCGCATACTCCACGATCGCCGATTCCTTGTCTGTATGTTTAGGTGTAAAAGAAATACCAGCCGGGACATTGAACGGACGATGATTGCTTGTGGTCAGCAGCGTGGCAAAAAAGGGTTTATTACGCTGGTACAGTTCATTCAGTTCAGGCATTACAAAATCAAACATGTAGTGATCGGCTACACCAAACGTATTTACTATTTTACTGCGGGGATAGTCTTTCTGCGATATGACCTTATCAAAATTATTAGCGAGCATGAAACCGCCAAGGTTATCAAACTGCTCGTCATGCGTGGTGGTAAAAATGGTATAGTACCCGTTTTCCTTTAATACCTTCGGAAATCCCGAATATTCAGGCATGACGGCATTATTCATGCTGTGTTTATTCATCAGCGCGGGGAAAGAAAAAAGCGTTGAATATAAACCATTGAAGGTATGTATGCCAGCCGAATAGGCATTATCAAAAGAATACCCGCTTGCAGCAAGACTGTCTAATACAGGCGTGAGGTTCTCCGTTCCTCCAAACCTTGATAAATGACCCGCTGTCATGCTTTCCATCATCACCAGCACTACATTCTTTTTTAAGCACCACTTCATTACCTGTCACTTTCCTGGCTATGGGAGACACAGATGTATCAGCATCATCACTTATTCGAAGATAACGTCTGCACACTTGCTATAGCAGTATTATCATCGGCAAGATGAAGTGTTTTATTTGTTTTTTTATTATCGTCAAGATAGCTCCTCAAAAAAGTAAATACAGGGTTCAGTCCGAGCTGGTTTAAAAACCGGTTATTGCAGAAATAAGAAGTGCCTACTCTTATAGGTGATTTGAAAGTGGTACGTCCTCTTATGCCTAATAGTACTAAAAACAGGGCGGGTAAACAGAAAGCGAAAGTTTTCAATAATGAAACCGGCCGGTTACCGTAACGGGGCAGCGCTTTATACTCCTTTATATATTTCCTGTTTATCTTCCTGGAGAGAATAAAATACACCGCTATAAAACAGGCGAACAAAATAAGATAGATAAAAAAAGCTTTCTCTTCCAGGATCATACTGATAATAAATCCGGGTGTGGATACCCAATGAAGGGCCGCCGAATTTAACCGTGTATTATACTGCTTGAAAAAAGGTATATCGGCAGAACAGATAAAAAAGGCCAGGAAAAACAACAGGAATATAAATACACGGATCGCTTTGAATAAAACTACAGGATGCCTGTTGAAGATATCGGCAAACACTAATAATACCATCGGTAGTATTAATAAATACCCGCTGATGACCGTA
Source organism: Bacteroidota bacterium (assembly GCA_037200265.1). GTDB lineage: Bacteria > Bacteroidota > Bacteroidia > Chitinophagales > Chitinophagaceae > VBAT01. The sequence goes on along the minus strand of JBBCIL010000015.1, from coordinate 11,868 downwards.
TCAAACCTAAAGCCAAGTATAAAAGCATGTAAGGACAGAGCTGCTTTTTCATCCACCCCGTCCAGTAATGACAGGTTGGTCAAAAACAATATTACCCTGAATAAAGTAAAGAATAAAAGATCTGCCAGGTATATCGTGAATATATACCTGACCGAAAAAGGTATATGGGTCAGCGTCCGGTTCATTGATGGTGTCGTTGCTTTCTTTTGAGAACGGCGTCAAATATATACTATTTGGCGTATTGACAAATCCGGTACACTTCTTTATACAAAGAGAAGGATAAAATATTGGAAACAGCAGTGAGGCAGATATAAGAGACAGGATCCGGGCATTCTGCTGAACAGAAAATATCTATTTGAAATTCGCTTTCATCACCCGCATCACGTTACCCCCTAAAATCTTATAAATAGATTTTTTTGAATATCCTCTTCTCAATAATTCTTCCGTGATCTTTGGATAGGTCGTTACATCATCCATTCCTTCCGGCAATGCACTTATTCCGTCATAATCAGAACCAATACCCACATAGTCATCCCCTATTAGCTTCACGATATAATCAATATGATCTACCAACTGTCCTAAAGTGGGCTGTAATTTTTTCATCTCCGCTCTGTAGTATTTCCTCCATTCTTTCCTGGCTACTGCTGTATCCGGATAAATAAGCGCTAAAGAATCCTGTATTTTCTTTCTGCCCGGACCGGTGAGGTACTCAGACCGTTCGTCATACCCCCTGCTGATGAACCCTGAATAAAAATTGATACAGATAACACCGCCGTTCTTTGCTACTGCCTTTATCTGCTCGTCTTTCACATTGCGGAAAACGGGGCATATATTCCATACAGAACTATGTGAAAGCAAAACAGGTTTTGTAGTAGTGGCGATAGCGTCATAAAAAGTTTGTTCCCCCGTATGAGAAAGGTCAACGATGACACCAAGCTCATTCATTTTCCGGACCACCTGTTTACCAAAATCAGTAAGCCCCTTATGCGGCAACGAATCTTTATGCAATGTTTCATCCATGGCGCTGGTAGCCCAGGATGTGCTGTTATTCCATGTCAGCGTCATATACCGCATGCCCAGTTTATATAGTTCCTGCAGTTTATTCAGGTCCTCTTCGATCATATGTCCGCCCTCTACCCCGATCAATGCTACCAGTTTATCCTGGCGTATACCTTTTTTTACCGCTTTATATTTTCCTGCCAGCGTTATCTGCTGCGGGTTTTTAAGAATAAAGACCCCCAGTGAATCTATCTCCTGCAAAGCATCTTTAAAAAAACCTTCCTTATTCCTCGCCTTCCCTCCTGTCCATACAGAAAAGAACTGCACATCTACGCCGCCTTCTTTCCATCTCACCAGGTCGCTATGCCCCTGCGTGATACGCCCCGATATATCAACTCCTTCCAGTATCGCTTCGGAAAGCACATCGTTGTGCGTATCCACCAGGATAGCTTTATCATGGAGCTTACGGGCAGACGGAGACTGTGATAAGGCGATAAACGCTATAGAGAGAAAAAGCCATAAAAGCGTAAGAAACTTTTTCATGTAATGAATTTGTACGGTGAAAATAAAAAATCCCGGCTGTAATGGCCGGGATAATTATTTTAAATGATTATTTATCTCAATGTAAATCCTTCAAGGAACTTTGTATTAAAATCGCCGCTGAGAAAACGCTCATCCTTCATGAGTTGTAAATGAAAAGGAATAGTTGTCTTTACTCCTTCGATAACGTACTCACTTAATGCCCGGTACATGGTGTCAATGGCCTCCTGCCTTGTACGGGCAACGGTAATAAGCTTACCGATCATAGAGTCATAATAAGGAGGAATAACATAACCCGCATACGCATGGCTGTCTACTCTTACTCCATGACCTCCCGGCTGGTGCAATACCGTGATCCTGCCCGGTGAAGGACGGAAATCATTATACGGATCTTCGGCATTGATGCGGCATTCTATAGAATGCGCCTGTGGAATATAATCTTCTCCTGAAATTCTTTCTCCCATAGCGATCTTGATCTGCTCTTTGATAAGATCAAAGTTGATCACCTCTTCCGTCACACAATGCTCTACCTGGATACGGGTATTCATTTCCATGAAATAGAAATTACGGTGCTTATCTACCAGGAATTCAACAGTGCCCACACTTTCATAGTTGATCGCTCCGGCTGCTTTCTTCGCGGCTTCACCCATTTTCAACCGCAGTTCATCCGTCATGAAAGGAGAAGGTGATTCTTCCACCAGTTTCTGGTGACGGCGCTGGATAGAACAATCTCTTTCGCTGAGGTGACAAACATTTCCATACTGATCACCCGCTACCTGTATCTCGATATGCCTTGGCTCTTCTACAAATTTTTCCATGTAAATGCCGTCATTCTTAAATGATGCGGCCGCTTCTGCCTTGGCTGTACTGTAGGCCTTTTCCATTTCTGCATCTTCCCATACAATACGCATCCCCTTGCCACCGCCACCGGCTGTTGCTTTCAGAATGACGGGATAGCCCATATCCTTTCCCATGCTCCTGGCTTCTTCGAGGCTTTGCAACAAACCCTGTCCGCCGGGAACAACCGGCACACCGGCTTTGATCATTGTTTCTTTCGCGGTGATCTTATCTCCCATGCTGTTGATCATATCAGCAGTAGGCCCAATGAATTTTATACCATGATCATTGCATATCCTGGCAAATCTTGAATTCTCTGCGAGAAACCCATAGCCGGGATGTATAGCATCTGCATTAGTGATCTCTACGGCAGACATGATATGCGGAATATTAAGATAAGAATCGCTGCTTTGAGGCCTGCCGATGCAAACGGCTTCATCAGCGAATTTTACATGCAGGCTGTCACGGTCAGCAGTTGAATAAACAGCCACCGTTTTAATGCCCATTTCACGACAGGTTCTTATAACACGAAGGGCGATTTCACCACGGTTTGCAATCAGTATTTTCTTGAACATTGAACGAATTTGATTTTGGAATTTTGAAATTGGAATTTCGAAATTGCAATTCTCCAATCTCCCATTGTACAATTTTCCGGTTAAGCGGGCTCTACGAGGAATAATGGCTGATCATACTCTACAGGTGAAGCGTCTTCGACCAGCACTTTTACGATCTTGCCTTTTACTTCACTTTCGATCTCGTTAAAGAGCTTCATTGCCTCAATGATACAAACCACCTTGCCATTCGCTACTTCATCACCCACATCTACCAGGTTAGGTTTATCGGGTGAAGAGCGACGGTAGAAGGTACCGATCATCGGGCTCTTGATAGTAATAAGGTTAGATGCAGATTCGGCCGCTTTTGACTTTTCATCAGAAGAAGCGCCCGCTGCGGCTGGTGGCGGGACAGGGGCTTGTTGGGAAGCGTAAACCGGGGCTGCCTGTGCAGGAGAAGAAAGCACCTGTGTAATATGCTCTTCCTTCTGTTTGATAGTTACCCGGAAATCCTTTTGCTCAATTGTCAGTTCACCAATATTAGATTTGTTGACCATTTTGATCAACTCCTGGATTTGTTTGAAGTCCATGTTTTTCAATTTAACAGGCAATTTTTTGTTAGAGGTAAGTGTAGCTAAGATAGGGAAATCAGCACCAGTATCCCTTATATTTTTTTATGCTTTTGACTCAAAAAAGACCGAAATCATAGCAAAATGGCCTTAAATCAGGTGATTTCCGGCCATTTTTGACAAAAAACGTTTATTATTCTTTTACTCTTTCAACGTATTCACCGGTCTTGGTGTTAACACGGATGAGCTCGCCTTCATTTACAAATAAAGGCACGCCCAACGTTGCGCCGGTCTCCAGTGTAGCTGACTTCAATGTTCGCGTAGCCGTATCACCTCTTAAACCAGGCTCTGTATATGTAACCTGCAAAACGATCTTATCAGGCAGCTCAGCAGCCAGTATCTGGTCATTCTCGGTATTGATCAGTACACCTACTTCCTGCCCTTCTTTCAGGTATTGCGGTGCATCTATGGCATTTTCCTGCAACGCTATTTGTTCAAAACTTGAAGTATCCATGAAGTTGTAACCGGTATCGTCTTTATAGAGGAACTGGTAAGTACGCTTTTCTACCCTGACAGGGTAAATGGTATCACCTGAGTTCCAGGTTTTTTCAATAGAGCGGTTGTTATCAACGCCTTTCAGTTTGGCCCAGACCTTGGCTGCGGCACGGGCAGTTTTATTCTCACCAAACTCTACTACAGTGTATAAGCTACCATCGAGGTTCAGGATCAGTCCACGGCTTATGTCGGATGTATTTGCCATAATCATTCAATTTTTGAGGCGGCAAAGATAAGGGAGTGAGCGGTTGCAGACAAAAGGGAAAATAATACTATTACAGGCCTGTTTTCTGCCTGTAACCCGCTATCATAATTTGCCGGTTTTCCATTACCTTTATTCGACTCCCTGGACGACCATCTACTCTGAAACGCTGAAGAATGAAACCTTTTCGACTGCTGACATTATTTGTAATTGCATTACTGTGCGTAAGCAACGCTTTATTGGCACAACTCCAGGTGACTACCAATAACAGTGCGGCTGCTCTTGCTCAAAAACTTGTTGGGGAAGGAGTAATAATAAGCAATCCACGGCTAACCAATAACCTGATCGCTACCGGCTTTTTTATCAACCGCGGAGGTACGAAGCTGGTAATGGACAGCGGGATCGTATTAACCAACGGAAGAGCTAAATCAGAATTTTTATCTAACCAGGTAGGTGTAGATGGTAATGGCACATTCCCTGCATCAGCCAGGAGAGCTGACGCTAATCTCAATCTCCCGGGCGATGCGAACCTGGCCATGGAATTGGGCATTCCGACCAGCCAGCTCAATGACGCCATTTCACTTGAATTTGATTTTGTTCCGCTCGGAGACAGCATCAAGTTTAATTATGTGATGAGCTCTGAAGAATATACACCAGGCACTGTATGCCAGTTTCCTGATGCGTTTGCTTTCTTTATATCAGGTCCGGGAATAACAGGCCGTAAAAACATTGCATTGGTACCGGGGACCACTATGCCGGTAACGATCAGTAACGTTAACAATATCACATCCGCTCCCTGTGTTAATAATCCACAGTATTACGTTGACAATACGTCCAACCTGTTTTTTACGCATGAAGGGCTTACTACATTGTTCACTGCTACTTCCGAAGTACAGCCCTGCCAGACTTATCATCTCAAGCTGGTCATTGCAGATAAGACCGACCATGCCTGGGACAGTGGCGTTTTTTTTAGAAGCCGGAAGCTTAAGATCGGATCCGCTGGTGATAGAAAGTGTTACTCCTTTAAATGAATTGAACCTGCCTTACCTCGCCGAAGGTTGCGCTACAGGAAATATCCATATTACCCGGAACCGCAAGAAGCCGTATCCGCTGTTAATAAATCTTTTATTTGCCGGCACAGCTACCAACGGTGTTGATGTAACAGAGATACCTCCTGTTGTTACTATTCCTGCCAATGATTCTGTTGTTATTATTCCTGTGACAGCTTTAGCCGATTTTATTGACGAAGGGCATGAAACATTAAAGATTTATATCGGTAATAATTGTTCAGGGTTATTTCCTGACAGCCTTGAAATAGAGTTGCGTGATATTGACATGCTTGCGATTAATCCTGCAGACAGTGTACGCATCTGCCGCAACAGTTCTTATCAACTGGAGACTGATCCGGGTTATCTTAATTATGCCTGGACAAATGGCGCCACCCTTTCGTCCGGCGGAATATATGATCCACTTGCAACACCGGGCGCAGCCTCAACTAATTATATCTGCACCGCCACAACGGGTAATTGTATCGCCCGCGATTCTGTTCTTGTTAACTGGAAAACAGTTTCGCTATTAAACAAAACGGATATTACCTGTCCCAACGGAACAACAGGCACCATCACTGTTGGTGGCACAGGCTGGGCGACCGGTATGAGCTATGCCATTAACAACGGAATTTTTCAGCCAGGTAATACATTCACAGGCTTACGTGCCGGAACCTATTGGGTAAAGATCAAAGATGATTCAGGTTGTATGGATTCTATACAGGTCAACCTGGTACAATCATTTCCGGATATTACACTGGCAGCAAATGCTACGGATGCTACCTGCAGCGTCGCACCGGACGGACGTATAGAAGTCATTGCTTACGGGGGGCAACGGCACTTTCACCTACTCATCAGACGGAACGTCTTATCAAAGCAGCAATGTCCTTATTGTTTCCGAAGGCAGCTATACAGTATATGTAAAAGACGGTAATGGTTGCCCCGCGACACAATCGCCTGTGGTAGTGACAAAAATAAATACCGTGACAATGGATGCGGAAGCTGACAAAAATATATGTGAGGGAACAAGCTATATGATCAATGCGACTTCCAATGCAGCGAATATCAGCTGGTATCCTGCCACCGCGTTGACAAACGCTGCGACCCTGACTCCCACTACTACTATCTCTGATACGATAAAATATTATGTAACCGCCATTGAAGGAACCTGTTCACGCACCGATTCAATAGTAATTAATGTCTGGCCCGCTCCTGTACCTAATGCCGGAACTGCCACGCCGATATGCTATGGTATTACAGCCCAGTTAAACGGATCAGGTGGCAATGAGTATCACTGGGTGACTGCTCCTACATTTGTCACATCAGCAGATATCCGTAATCCTGTAGTAAAGCCGTCGGTAACAACTACCTATTACCTGCATGTAAAAGATATTTATGGTTGTAATTCATTGCAACCCGGTGAAGTTACCGTCAACGTAACACCGTCTGTAAAAGTTTTTGCCGGAAATGATACAATAATAGCCATCAATCAACCATTGCAGTTGAATGCCATTGAAACAAATAACAGCGGCGTTACTAAATGGGAATGGTCAGGCACGGGTTTCCTGGACAATCCTTTTATTGCAAACCCGCTCGCGACGTTTACCTCTCCCGTGACTACTGCGCCTTATGATTATGTCTATTCCGTCACGGGTACAACTCCCGAGGGATGCCAGGGATCGGACGAAATAAAAATAAAAGTGTATAAAGGGCCCGATATATACGTGCCCTCCGCTTTCACACCAAACAAGGATGGAAAAAATGACTGGCTTATCGCTTTACCTGTAGGTATAAAGGAGTTTAAATTCCTGCATGTATTCAACCGCTGGGGACAATTGATCTTCGCTACTAAAGATCCTTCCAGGGGATGGGATGGAAGAATAAGCAGTGCTGATCAGGCAACCGGTGTATATATCTGGATAGTGGAAGGAGTAGATTATACAGGCAAGCTGATCACCAGGAAGGGCATGGCAACTCTGATCAGGTAAAGAGTATGCGTTTGCAAAACTGGTATAATGCCATATCTTCTTTTATGTCTCTCCTGCTCGTCTGAATATATTTATTACCAGCCACCTTCACCAATTCCTTATTTTTGCTTTATAGTATTTCAAAAGTCTCCTTATGCAAAAACTATTTTTAGGATTGATCTTATTAATGGCAACAGCGGATCTCCATGCACAGAAAGATTCTATCATCGCCCCGCCTTATAAACGTTTCCCGACCGTTCCTCCATTCAAATTATTAAAACCGGACAGCGTATCCGTTTTTACCAAAGCCGATCTGAAAAAGAATAAGGCCGTGCTTGTAATGATCTTTAGTCCCGAGTGTGATCATTGCCAGCATGAAACAGAAGAGATAGTCAAACGTATTGATGATTTTAAAAATATACAAATTGTCATGGCCACTACCTGGCCCCTGCAGATGATGAATAGTTTCGTTACAAAATACGGGCTGGCACAATTTAAAAATATTACAATAGGCCAGGATACAGAGTTTATGCTTCCCTCCTATTACAATATCGGCAACATGCCGTTTCTTGCGTTTTATGATAAAAAAGGTAACCTGATAGATGTCTTTGAAGGCAATCTCCCGGTTGAAAAAGTACTGGCAAAATTTGAATAACCTTTAAAACTTCGTTTTTCCAATACCAGTATCTGTTACCTTTGCCCCGCAAATAATTTACTCATTCTATAAATTTTTTCGTTCATGAAAGTAACTGTTGTAGGCGCCGGTGCGGTAGGCGCAACCTGTGCCGATAATATCGCCCGTAAAGAGCTGGCCAAAGAACTGGTGTTGCTCGATATCAAGGAAGGCATTGCCGAAGGTAAGGCGCAGGATATGATGCAAACGGCCACCCTTCTTGGTTTCGACACGATTATTACCGGCAGTACGAATGACTATTCCAAAACCGCAGGCAGTGATGTAGTCGTGATCACTTCAGGCCTGCCGCGTAAACCCGGTATGACGCGTGAAGAACTGATCGGTGTAAATGCCGGTATTGTAAAAGGCGTTTGTGAAAACATCCTCAAATATTCTCCCGATGCCATTATTATTGTGATCAGTAACCCGATGGATACAATGACATACCTGGCATTGCAATCAACCGGTTTACCTAAGAACAGGATCATTGGAATGGGTGGTACATTGGATAGTGCGCGTTTTAAATACCAGCTCAGCCAGCATTTAGGCTGCAGCCCTTCAGACCTGAATGCAGTAGTAGTGGGCGGACATGGCGACACTACCATGATCCCATTGATCCGTATGGCTACCTGGAACAGCGTGCCTGTTACCGGTTTCTTAAGCGCAGCGCAACAGGAGAAGATCGTAAAAGATACAATGGTCGGCGGCGCTACACTGACAGCATTGATCGGTACTTCCGCCTGGTATGCGCCGGGCGCTGCCGGAGCTGCATTGGTAGAAAGTATTATTCGTGACGAAAAGAAATTGTTTACCTGCTGCGTAAAACTGGATGGCGAATATGGTCAGAAAGATATTTGCCTCGGCGTACCCGTTACCATTGGCAAAAATGGATGGGAAAATATCATTGATTTCAAGCTGAATGAAGCGGAGCAGGCAGCATTCAGTAAGAGCGCTGATGCAGTAAGAAGCATGAATGATGTGCTGAAAACATTATAACAACAATATTTTTTATAAAAGATCCCGTTCAGTAACTGAACGGGATCTTTTATAAAGAATATTCCGGAAACCAGGTTTGCCTGATCATTATTGTTTAACGAACTTGCTGACTGCTGATTCACAATCAGATGATTTGCATAATACTTTTATCATATAGCTGCCATGTGCCAGGCTGCCGATCTCTACCGGTACGGTGTTCGAGCCTGTTTCCACATTCACCACCTTTTGCCTGATCGTCTTGCCCAGCACATCCATCAGCACCAGTGTCACATCATCTCTCTTCGGTGCATCTATGATCACATTCACCACATGGCTGGCAGGGTTCGGAAAGATTCCGCTTATACCTATACTGGTCGGCTTCTCTCCGTTGATCACTACCGTATTGCTCATCTTGCTTCTGCCGTCTATATCCTTTTGATTAAGGCGGTAATAGTTCTTTTTGCTCGCTACAGGATTGTTGTCATCAAAGGTATAGCTCAGTTCTGTACTGCTGTTGCCACCCGTGGCCTGGGTACTAACAAACCCGATCGCTGAATAACTGAGCCCGTCTGAGGAACGCTGTACTTCAAAGCCTGCATTATTGAGCTCATTGGAGGTATTCCATTTCAGTACATTCTTTGACCCGCTTTTGTAGCCGCTGAAGTTGACAAGACTTACTGGCAATGATATTAAACTGGCCGGTGTCAACTGGTTGTTAGCATCCACCTGCAAATAGCTAAATGTCGGCGCTCCTACAAAACCGGTCAGAAATGCATTATTATTCTGATCCACTATCCTTACAGACCTGTATTGCTCACTGCTTTTGGCTGGAGTAAATGAAATCGTAAATGCAAATGCCCATGCATTGGTGCTACTGTTCAGCGGACTTAAGTTCAGACCACCTGGCGCCTGCAATACGATCGGAATATAAAAATAATCAGGATCACCTATATCTATCACTCCCTGGAAAAACATAGACCCTGTCGGACCGTAAAGAGCCGTGTTGGTCTGCACTATATTCACTACATCGGTTTCTGAAAAATTAGGCTTCGGCGCCAGCAGGTACACTACAAGATCTTCCGCTGCAGGAAGAGCCGTATAACTCCCTCCTCCCGGCTTTATACGAAAGGAAAGCTCCAGGCTGGCCCCGGATACTCCACTGCTCCCATTTCTGCCGTTATCAAATAATCCCAGATCCACATTATTTAGCTGAGATTGACCAAAAGATGATAAACTAACTGTACCAATAAATAATAAGGAAAGGATAATTTTCATAACGTAATTTATTTATGTTCTCGACGTGTTGCATTATTATTTCCATTGAGTGGCGTAGCCAGCATAAATGATACATCTGATGGTATCGGAGGTATCGCCAGTGTTATCACCCTTGCCTTTCTATCCATATTAAGATCACCTGCGGAATATCCTGTTATAGTGGCGTTCGGGTTCCCGCTCAAAATGGTTCCTAACATATACGCTGCATCAGAAGGTATTGGCGGTAATCCCTGTGTAGTTACCCTGACATAATCATCCAGATTAGCATTACCTGCCCACATCATAAATACACTTCCATTCTGCGCCATAGCACTGTTGGTAAGTATTGACGGATTTTGAAATGCTTTGGCCTGACCATCGGTAAAATTGTAATCGTAATTGGTATTATCAGCCAATGACTGCAGACCTGCAGGCCTTATACTTAAATGATTACGGTGGCTGATAAGCAAATTATAATTTCCATTATCGTCAATTGGCATAGAAACCAGTGATACGCCATCCAGATCAACAATATCACCGTCACGTTGCAACAGCGCTGCACGTGTTTGAAGTTTTGTAGTTGGTGTTACCGGGTCTAATGTTGAAATATAAACCCAATCCACAATAGCATCATTTCCTGTTATACTGAAAACAGCGGGGTTAACAGTCTCGTTTACGGACGTTGTACCGTCATATATACCAACCCTGGTAAATTTTGCATCAAGAGCAGCGTTATATGGCTGGGTAGTGGGAATAACCGGATCAATGCCGCCAGTAGCAGGATCATCCCTAAGCAAATCATTCATCAAACCAGTGCCACTATTATACGCCCCCTGCAAAAACACTTTCAAATTCAATCTCGCTGCATTTACTTTTTCAAGATCTGCGATGGCAAAAACCCCGGCAGACGTTATATTACTGCGGCTACGGTTATATGGACCTGACCCTGCTGCCACTATTACATTACTTGCCGGTAAATCCCAGTCAGTGCCTGTATTATAACGGGCGATCCCTACCTTTTCCCTGTTGAAATTGGGAAGCTCGTCATCACCTGTCCACTCGCCTGTCAACGTGAGATTGGATCCCCCGGCTGTCGCTTCTGTAACCACCCAGCTATTACTGGCATAATCAGCAGTAACCGCAGTTCCGGTCAATCCCTGGGTAAGAACACCCTGTAAACAACGAACGCCTATCGTATCAACTGTGCCGCTGTTAGTAATGGTCAAAGGATTGAATTCCGATATGCTGTATCCGACAGGAAAAGTAAATGAACTGCTCCCAAGAGATCTTTTCAGCAGGCGGCCGGTGCCATTAGTAACAACAAAGCGGCTGGAAGAGCCACCCGTAATAGAAGTAATTCCTGCATCAAGACGAAGATCAGCCGAATTCAGTATCAGTTTCCCGTTTGTAAAGGAAAGAGATGTTCCGATCCTGGCATTACCGGTGAAATTCACATTGCTTGTATTATCAATTTCAAGGCTTGGTATTAAAAAACCTCCCATATTGACATTCTGCAATGTACTGCTCTTTAATTGTAACAACCCGGATCCCTGGATGTCAACATTACTCGTTACATCCCCCTGTACCGTTACAGTAGCGCCGGAACTAATAAAAAAAGTCGCATTATCAATCTTTAGCTGGCTGTAAGCTGCTATTGTTGTAAGAAAAACAATAGCAAAAAAGAGTACTCTTTCCCTCAT
>JBBCIL010000014.1:0-73339 GCA_037200265.1 Bacteroidota bacterium | reverse complement strand
CGCCTGTCCGAATTTACCAGCCACCCATGTTGGCCCCGTTTGTCAACGTACCATTATGATTTTTGCCGGAAACATCGGCAGCATTGGTACCGGTACCTTCATTAAGATTAAGCGCTGCAATAAGATTGGTCACATTACTTATTGTAACATTTACTGATGCTGATACGGTCGTGTTACCAGCGGCATCACGGGCGCGGGCTGTTAAAATATAATTACCATTGGCAGAAGCTGCCGTATTCCATGAGACAGAATAGGGCGCTACCAGGTCTTCTGCTCCCAGGTTAGTTCCATTCAGCAGGAACTGAACACCGGTCACCGCAACATTATCGCCGGCATTTGCATTTACATTGATAGTGGCGGAAACAGTGCCTGCAGCAGGAGATGTTATACTCACTGTTGGTGGTTCAATATCATTATTACAACCACAACTATGTCTGTTGATACAGCTGTATTACCAGCAGCATCACGGGCACGGGCTGTTAATGTATGATTGCCGTTGGCTAAAGAGGTTGTATTCCATGAAACGGAATACGGGGCCGCCAGGTCCTCTGTTCCCAAATTAGCTCCGTCCAGTAAGAATTGTACACCTACTACCCCCGTGTTATCATTTGCACTGGCACTTACACTTATCGTTCCGGAAACATTTCCTGCCGCAGGAGACGTGATGTTTATTGTTGGCGGGTCTGTATCGGGTAAATTATTTATCGTGACAATCACTTCCGGCGAAATAGTAATATTTCCTGCTGCATCTCTTGCTTTCGCAGTAAGAGTATAGGTGCCATTGGCAACTGTTGTAGTATTCCACGGTATGGAGAAGGATTCGGTAAGGTCTTCTGTTCCCAGGTTGGCGCCGTTGAGCAGAAACTGAACTCCGACAACAGCTATGTTATCACTGGCGTTGGCTATTATATTTATTGATCCTGCTATCTCCCCGGCCAATGGAGATATGATGTTTACTACCGGGGCCTGTACATCAGGAGGGTTGTTGAGCACATTTACTGCTACAGGAGACGACACAGTGATATTGCCGGCAGCATCACGTGCACGGGCCGTCAACGTATAAGGTCCATCTGTAACAGATGTTGTATTCCATGAAACGGAATACGGGGCCGCCAGGTCTTCTGCTCCTACATTATTTCCGTTCAGTAAAAATTGTACGCCTACCACCCCTGTATTGTCTGTTGCCTCTGCGCTCACTGCCAAAATACCGGCAATGGTGCCGGCAGCGGGAGAAGTAATGCTCACCGCGGGTTGTTCTGTATCATTATTCACTGTAACCACTACATCCGCTGATGTAGTTATATTTCCTGCTGCATCACGGGCTCTTGCAGTTAATGTATAAGTACCGTTAGCAACGGATGTCGTATTCCATGAAACAGTATATGGTGCTGTGACATCTTCCGTGCCGAGGTTGGCACCATTCAATAAAAACTGTACGCCCGCTTACCCCTGTGTTATCTGAAGCATTGGCCGTTACACTGATTGTTCCTGAAACATTTCCCGCAACCGGCGCAGTGATGCTGACTGTTGGGTTTGTTACATCAGGTGCAACCGGCGTATTCATATCTGTTTGAATCTGCGCCTGCGTCAATGCGCGGTTATATATCCTTACTTCATCTATAAGACCAGTAAAGTATTGTGCTAAGGCCGTGGTGCCACCAATACGAAGCGGGTTTGTAGTAGTGACCATATTGCCCGTCACATTGGCTGTGGAAACCTGTGTGCCATTGATATAAAATCTTAACACGGCTCCATCATACGTGCTGGCAATATGCGTCCATGTATTAAGGGCAAGCTTTGTCGTGCCGGTTACGGTGGTGGTGGTAGTACCAATGCGTATTCGTGTATTCGGGCGTTGATTAGCTGCCCCGGAAGTATTGTTATTCGGTGAAAGGGCGTATGATAAATTATTAGTGCTGTTTTCCTTACAAATTGCTGTTTTATATCCCGTCAGGTTACTTGGGTTTACCCATGCTTCAATGGTCATTCCGTTTGTGAGATCGAGAGAATTGGCGTCATTGATATTTACAAGGTCATTGGTTCCATCAAAAAGGATAGCCGCTCCATATCTTCCTGAAGCCGACCAGGTGGGACCATTGGTGAGTGTTCCTGTATTATTATTGCCTGAATTATCGTTGGCAATAGTGCCGGTATTTTCATTAAACCCGAAAGCGGCTACCAGGTTGCTGTTGTTTACTGTGACGTTTACCGCGGCTGATGTTGCGATATTGCCTGCTGCGTCTCTTGCTCTCGCTGTCAGGTTATGACTTCCATTAGTGGCACCTGTAGTATTCCATGAAACAGAATAAGGGGCAGCAACATCTTCTGTGCCCAGGCTAACACCATCGAGTAAAAACTGCAGGCCGCTTACACCAACATTATCTGCGGCATTAGCGGTAACATTGATCGTTCCTGAAACATTGCCTGCAGCCGGCGCTGTAATACTAACTGTTGGTATCTCTGTGTCTACAAAATTGTTGACATTAACGGCTATTACTGCTGATGTTGTAATGTTACCAGCGGCATCTCTCGCTCTTGCTGTTAAATTATGGTTTCCGTTAGCAGCTGTGGTCGTATTCCACGAAACAGAATAGGGAGCAACAACATCTTCCGCTCCCAGGTTAACACCGTCAAGCAGGAATTGCACGCCGCTTACACCAACATTATCCGTTGCATTCGCAGAAACGCTGATCGTTCCCAAAACATTACCGGTAACCGGAGCAGTAATATTAACTGCAGGCGCTTCTGTATCGGGTGCATTGCCAATAAGCATATCATTTTGTATCTCGGCGACAGAAAGAAGCCTTCTGTAATACCTTACTTCATCAACCGAGCCATTCAGGTATTCTCCGAATGGCTGATTGGAGCCAATGCGGATATTGGTAGGATCTATGGCGGCGATAGTTCCGGATGAAACAATATCGGTCCTGTTGGTTACATCAACCCCGTTCACATAGATAGCCAGCCGGTTGCTTTGCGCCTGGCTGGCATCATAAGTAACGGTGATATAACTCCATTGCGCCGCTGTCAGCACATTATTATTACTATGGATGACCAGCCTGTTATTGCCATTATACCAATACACAGATATTCCGTTGGTAACAGGTCCTGCCTCCGCATCGGTGGTTGTGTGGGCATAGAAGTAAAAGAAATTGGAGGAGTTGAGTGTCTGGCTAAAAACGGTACCCACTGGTTGAAGTTATTGTTCTTTACCCAGCCGCTCCAGCTATAGCTCTGAGTGGGGGTTAGTGTAAAGTTGGCGTTATCCGCAATGTTTATATAATCGTTGGTACCATCAAGGTTTATTCCCTGGCCATATTTACCGGTTCCCCATGTAGGTCCATTGATCAGGGTACCATTATATGCATTGCCCGATGCATCGGCGGTAGTGGTGCCGGTGCCTTCATTCATTCGCCACTCAGCTACAACTCCCGGGGCAAAGGGAATATGCATGCCAATAAAACCCAGTGCAAAAACTGACAAGAAGATAAAAGTGCTAAGTAGAATGCGGGGTGCCCTGGTTTTTTCGGGAGTTCTTCCGCAAGGTTTTTTGATAGCATATATAAGTTTTAAACGGTGGTTCATTTATAAGGTACTTATATATGTATCTTTCGAAATAGGATCTTGCAAAACTGCAGGTGTATGATTTCCTGAGATATATAAATGGCTGAGGATAAATATACAGGCTAATTCAACCTGACCAGCTCCCATTTTAATCACAAATAATTGACATTGGGGTGTTAATAAACGTGCAGGGCAGGAAAGTTCTTTGTTTCAGCGGTTTCAAACCGGTTGGTGTTCTGTATAATTTATATGCATAAAGGTGACTGATTACCGGCACAGGCAACCCTATTCAGCAAACATTTTAAAGGAATATTTGAAACGGTAAACTACTTTATGCGATCTCCTATATCTTTAAACGCAAGAAAAATAATGTATGAAATTCTATTTGATTTTATTTAGCCTGCTATACTATTCCGTAACAATAGCGCAGCCACCAGAGAAAATATACCTGCTGAAAGTGGCCAAACTGTACGATAGTGAGAAGAACATTTTTTTGAAGAACCAGGAGATACTGGTGAAGGAAAATTGATAGAAAGTGTTGGCACCAATCTTAAAGCCCCTGCAGGAGCGGAAGTAATCAACCTGCAAAATTGTACAGTAACGCCGGGTTTAATAGATGCGCATACGCATGTACTCACCCTTCAAAAACTGGATGAGGCGCTGGAGATGGATCTTTTTGTAAATTCTGATATCGAAAGAACACTTCGTGCGGTAAACATTTGTAAATCATTTTTAAATGCCGGATTTACGACCATTCGTGACCTTGGCAATTCGGGAATGTTCCTCGACCTTAACCTCCAGAGGGCTATTAAGAATGGTTGGGTAGAAGGTCCGCGTATGATTATATCGGGACCCATACTTAGCCCGGAAGATGGGCAATTCTTTAATTTATCTTCCCATAACCGTCACGTAATAGAAGATGAATACCGGGTAATAAGAAATGTTGAAGATGCACGGCAGGCGGTTAAAGACCATATTTCCAAGGGATCAGATGTGATTAAGATAGTAGTAGGAGACGGGCGGCTTACACTTCCCCTGGAAGAAATAAAAATGATTGTGGAAACAGCGCATGCTTACGGTATCAAAGTAACAGCACATGCTACTTACGATGCTGTTATAGACAGGGCATTAGAAGCGGGTGTGGATGGCATTGAGCATGGATATGGAATAGCTGACAGTTTGCTGGAGAAAATGGTGCGCAAACATGTGTACCTGGTACCCACCATTAGTACATATGATTCTTATATCAAATTATTTGATGATAATGAAAAAATGCAAACGCCGGAGTCATTGAAGGGATTAAAAGAGTACATAGAAAGTAGTGAGGCCGTTGTAAAAAGGGCTTTTGACAAAGGAGTAATGGTGGTGAACGGATCTGATATGTACCTCTATTCAAAGCATCCCCAGGGTGATATGGCGAAAAGCACTATCGAAGCGTACTTTGAAGCCTGCAAAAAACCGGGGGATGTATTAAAAACAGCTACCAAAAATGCAGCTATCGCCTGCGGAGTGGATCGTTATACGGGCGTTATCAGGGAGAAAATGTCAGCCGATATTGTCGCTTTCGAAGGCGATATAGAAAAGGATTTTATTAAGTCATTACGACAGGTAAAATTTGTCATGAAAGAAGGCCAGATTTATTTAAAGTAAGACAAGTCGCTATGGGTAATTATCACTAAAATCAACCCCTGTTTTATGAGGTATATAATGGCACTTTTCTTTGCGTGTTGCTTTTTTTCTTCCGAAGGGCAAAGCCTGGCAACTTTAGAAAATCAACTTTACAGCAAACTCAATGCTCATCATGGCATGGGGCTTTTTGCCTCTAAAAGAAATGGTGAACCGGTTTTTATCTATAATTCGTATGCCTGGTTTAGTATGACATTGAATGAAAAAACACTTGAAATCGCCTACACGCAGGTAACATTAGAAAACGGGAAAAAGGAAGAAAAATCGTACAAGCACAAAATCCGGTATGCCGATATTAAGTCATTCGAATACCGGGACTGTACGGATATTGGCCGCCCGGGTGATGATGAAGAGGTAGCCCAGTCACCCAGGCTATATATAAATTATACCATTGAAGGAAAGCCGGATAATGTCAGGGTTGGATTTCATCTTAAGGGAGATACAAAGGTCGTTGAGGAGCTGAATAAAATTCTTAAGGAGATACAAAAAAGGATCTGATATAGACATTAGCCGGAACATAACGAAGAAAGAAAACTATTCCTGAAAATACTTATAAAGTTTCTATGATTCTTAAGCTCATTAATAAAGCAGCAGGTGTATTGGGGCTTGTTGTTAATAAGAAACAAGACCCTGTTAGTTTTGATATCAGGCAGGATAAAGCTTTCATGGATATATACGGACCTTGCAAGCCCTATACCATGACGAGCCCGGAGAGAATGTATAGCCTCTATAAAGCAATAGAGTATATTTTAGACAATAATATTAAAGGTGATTTTGTAGAATGCGGTGTCTGGCGGGGCGGCAGCTCTATGCTTATAGCATTGACGCTTTTGCGGAAAGGAGTATCCGACAGGAATATATACCTGTATGATACTTTTGAAGGGATGAGCGAACCAACTGAGGCAGATATATCCTATTCCGGTAAAAGCGCAGAAAAGTTATTGAGGGAAAAGGATAAAATGAATACAGATTCTATCTGGTGCTATTCACCTATAGACACAGTAAAGTCTCACCTGTTGTCTACAGGCTACGCGGAGAAACACCTTTTTTTTTGTAAAGGGAAAAGTTGAGAATACATTACCAGCAACCACTCCTTCATCTATATCCCTGCTACGGCTGGACACTGACTGGTATGAATCAACCAAAGTAGAAATGGAGATACTTTACCCTCTTTTGCAGGATAAGGGGATACTAATAATAGATGATTTTGGATATTGGGAGGGAGCCCGGCGTGCAGTGACCGAATACTTTGATAAGGCCGATCCGAAGCCTTTTCTCCATAGGATTGATAATACCGGGAGATTGGTTATTAAAGGATAATATTCGGGCTGTATTCATTTTAAACTAAACACACATACCAACTTCCTCAATGGCCTAAATTTTAATGGGATAAGGAAGGGCTCACAAGACTATTGGCTGATGTTCGTCATCGCCCTTTGCGTGTTTCTCCAATGAAGATAGGTTTAACACGATTCCCTGACTACGTTATCTTTATTTTGTTTTTAGATCTGCGGTGACCAGTTTGGTTGAAATATTATAGAGGTCTTTTCTCATTTCCGAAGTTGTCCTAATAAAATTATCCTTGTATGGAATTTGGGCGAAATCTTTCATTACAAAAATAACAGCATCCGAAGCATATAACGTTATATAAAACTCGGCATGTACTCATTTAGCAGATCGGTTCTATCATTGAAATTTCTGTGCTCCAAAAGTGCAGGCTTATTTCTTTAAAACTCCAGTGCTGCATACATCAAAACAATTATCGCTTTATATTGATTGAATCCTGGTGCTCCAATTTTTTCATGGCACATATCTTATAGCGTTAATTTTTATGTGTCGTGCGTAATTTCAATCTTTCCGTTAAAAAAAGATTTTGCGAAGCCGATCGGTTGCACGTATATTTGCAACCGATCGGCTTCTTATTTAACAGACATTCATGAGACGCGACATTTTTCAAGCCATTGCGGACCCCACCCGACGAGCAATCCTTGTCCTGATCGCCTTGCAGGCAATGACCCCCAATGCCATTGCTGACAATTTCAACATGACCCGTCAGTCTGTTTCTAAACACCTTCGCATACTCACAGAATGCGAGTTGGTAAAACAGGAACAACAAGGCAGGGAAATTTACTACTCACTTGAAATTGAAAAAATGAAAGAGGTTGACAAATGGCTCGATCAATTCAGAAAGATTTGGGAAACCCAATTTAATCAACTTGACAATGTATTAGCAACACTTAAAAAATGAAAAAAATGAAAAAAGAATTGCTATTTGATTTTACTGTTGACAAACCAACAAAAACAGTATTTATAACCAGGGAATTTGACGCTGATCCTTCACTGGTATGGGATGCTTTTACCAAAGCAGAAATCCTTGACCAATGGGTGGCACCTAAACCCTGGGCATCAAAAACAAAATTTATGGATTTTAAAGTTGGCGGGCGCAGATTTTATGCTATGGTAAGTCCGGAAGGACATGAGCGTTGGGCAATTCAGAAATACACTTCCATTAGCCCAAAAACCAATTTCAAAATGTTTAATGCCTTTGCGGACAAAGATGAAAACCCTGAATTGCCGGGTTCTGATTGGGATTACACGTTCAGCGAACAAAACGTAACCACAAAAGTCAGTATTACTATTTATAATGAATCGCTTGCCCGTATGGAGAAAATGATTGAAATGGGCTTCACAGAAGGATTTAAAGCGTCAATGAACAATTTGGAAAATCTGTTGGCGGGTTTATCGCAAAAATGATAGCCATCGGGACGGCAGTCAAAACAAATAAGAAAGTAACGAATTTAACAACCTAAAAAGTAAAAATTATGGCACTTATCAATCCTCATATTACTTTAACGGAAAATGCCGAAGAAGCATTTACCTTTTACAAATCAGTATTTGGCGGAGAGTTTGCAAAGATAATTCGTTTCAAAGACCTTGCAGGTCCTGAATTTAAGGTTGCGAAAAAAGAAGAAAATAAAATTATGCATATTGCTTTGCCTATCGGTAAAAGTAATATGTTGATGGCAAATGATGTTCCGGAAATTATGGGAAAAACAAACGAAAATGAGAACAGAAGTAAAATTGTAATAAGTGCAGAAAGTAAAGAAGAAGCAGACAAATTATTTAATGGGCTTTCAGTGGGAGGACAAATAGAAGGGCCTATCGGTGATAGCCCCTGGGGTTCATATTTTGGTTGTTTCAGAGACAAATACGGTATTGAATGGATTGTGGAATTTGACTCAAAAAATTAAGGACAATTGTAACTGGCGAAAATCTATGAAAACTTTAAAATGTGATTTGAAAAGGCAAAGTAAGCAACCGTAATTTTATATTTAATTTATATGAATGTGCGGGAACAAATTAAAAAGTATATTACCAGCCAACCTGAACCAAAACGTAGTGAAATGCAAGAGTTGCATCTGCACATACTTCACGTATTACCAAAATGTAAATTATGGTTCTTAGATGGCAAAGATGATAAAGGTAAAACAGTTTCTAATCCTAATATAGGATATGGATCTTACACCATAAAATATGCTGATGGAACAACCAGGGAGTTTTATCAAATTGGTTTGAGTGCAAACACAACCGGGATCTCTGTATACATCCTTGGTATAAAAGATAAGAAATACTTAGCCCAAACGTATGGAAAAAAACTCGGCAAGGCGAGCGTGACCGGGTATTGTGTTAAGTTCAAAACGCTAAAAGATATAAATATTGATATACTTCAAGCGGCAATACGATATGGGGTTGAGGCTACGAATGAAAAAAAGCTGAGCTGATGAAATAATTAAAAAAATAAAATATTATTCCATGCCCTTTCAGAAGAAGGGGAAATTGAAATGCCAATTGCTGACGGTCCTTTTGGTTCTTACGTTGGAATGTTTGCAGACAAATTTGGTGTTCACTGGATGGGGGGCTTTGATCCAAAAATAACGGACAAAAGTAACTGAAGGAAAAAAACGAATCATAAGAAGTGGTTTTACAATAGTCGCCTGCATATTGTATTGCCGATGCATCATAAGTAAAGTAAAAGAAACATTAGAAAAGAAGCTTTAATAATAAGGAAATATACTTTTATATTCAGCATCGTAAAAGCTACTTCTACGCTTCTAAAAAAAGTGATATCATGACAAAGAAACTGTCCATCACCTGCATTCTCCTACCAGTTTTACTATGCACAAACAGTGCATTTGCACAGCAAACAAATGCCAATGCAGATTATTCAGCCTACCTGCCGGAAGTAAGAGCCTTCAACCAGGCGCTTGCCCGCATGCCGCAAGGGGCATCAGTATTAACCAAAGAAGGTTTGTCGGCTGCACGGAATTCTATGGCGTCAGACAATTCTATAAAACCTCAGCTAAAACCTGCTGTAAAATATATTCCAGGGCCTGCGGGAACTCTTGCACTCAGAATTTTCAAACCTGATACGATCCGTGCGGTAGTGCTGGAAATTCACGGAGGCGGATGGTCTGTGGGAACAGCAGCAAGCGATGATATTCAGAACGACATCATGGCGAGAACATGTAAAGTAGCGGTAGTGAGCGTTGACTATCGTTTAGCTCCGGAGAATCCTTTTCCAGCCTCTATAAACGATTGTAAGGCCGCTGCAAAATGGTTGGTGAATAATGCAATGAAAGAATTTGGTACAGATAAGTTATTTATTTCAGGCGCTTCAGCCGGCGGACATTTAAGCGCAATAACCATCCTCTACATCAGGGATTCACTACACGCTATTGATAAGGTGAGAGGCGTAAATCTTATCTATGGTTGTTTCGATCTCTCGCGTACCCCATCGTGCAGAATGGCGACAGACAGCACACCTTTTCTTACTAAAAAATACTGGATGATACTTATGAACTGGTATTTCACGGATGGAACAAAGAACAATTACGGAATCCACAATATTCACCCTTGTATGCTGACCTTCAACATTTACCCCCCGCATTATTTACAATAGGAACAGCAGACCCATTGATAGATGATACTTATTTCATGGAAGCAAGATGGAGACTGGCAGGCAATAAAACCTTTCTTGCAACCTATCCTGAAAGTTCGCATGGTTTTAATTTTTTTCCTTCACAAATGGCAAGAACTGCAAACGAAAAAATGTTTCAATGGATAATTGCGTTGTGTGAAAAATAACGATGTTGTTTCAACCCTAAAGATTAAAATTGATAAAACAAATCAGGGTTAACGAGCCAAACAATTAGGTATCTAAATGTTTACCTGATAGCTGGTGCTTCGTCCCCCTGCTTTGCCAGCGAGAACGAAAGCTCCTATATCCAATAGCTGCTGCATATCCCTCGTGGCAGTCGCCTTTGATGTTTTAGTAATGCCTATATATTTCCGGGCGTTCATGCCGCCTTCAAAACCTTTGGTGCCTTCTTCCAGCATTCTCTTGATAACGGCAAGTTGACGATCATTAAGCTGATCCCCGAAGCGGTCAAAGAATCTCGTTTTCTTCAAGGTGAAATCAATCTGCGTTTCCGCTTCTATTTGCGCATCAAGGATCGTCCTTACAAAATATATCATCCACGGAGTAACTTCATTTGATTGCTGCGCTTTTTCGAGCGAATCATAATAGACATTCTTTTTCGCTCCTATCGTTCTTGATAGACTGAGCATTACCGGGCGGCCTATTGTCTGTGATAAAGCTTTTTCAACAATGGCCCGGCCAATTCTCCCGTTTCCATCTTCAAAAGGATGGATCGTTTCAAAGTACAGATGAGCGATTGCCGAACATACCGGGGCTTTTTGATTTCGCCCTTGCCACCTGGTCCTGTCTCGTTGAACCAATGGATAAATTGCTCCATCTCAACGGGTACTTTGGATGAAGACCGTGCTTCGTAATGCACTTTTTCTTTGCCTATTGCCCCGGAAATAACCTGCATCGGCTCAACATGAGTACGCCATTGACCGACTTCGATTCTTTTATTCTCGCGTAGTAACATTCTGTGCCAAGTGAAGAGCTTTTCTTCCGTCAATGGTTCTTTGAATGTGTTGCGAACATCTATCATTAATTCGCCCAATCCTGCCGCCGATTTGTCTTTTATCTGGTCAGGGCTATAAGGCAAGCCGAGATTCTTGCGAATGGACGAAAGAACATCTTTCGGCTGGGGTATTCACCTTCTATCTCGGAAGTCTTGATTGCTTCGGCCAGGATTATATCAACAATCACATCTTGCTGGGCTTCCTCAGGCAAGGCCTCCAATATGCCCGATACTCGGCCTACCTTTTCAGAGGAGGTAAGCAAGTCATCCTCCACGCCATCGAGTGCGAATTTGAAGTGAGGCCAGTCGTTTTGTTGCCAGTTGTATTTTGCCATGAGCCGATTATCTGATATAATCGGCTCAGAAAAGTCATTTACTTTCCGAGCTCTTATCAAGAGCCTCGGTATTTATGCAAATTCTATTAAAATATCTTCCCGCCAAGTCAGGCAGTCGTGCATCTTAATTTATCCGGTAATAATCTAAATGCAAAGACAGCTTCGAAAGCGCTCCTTCAATTTTTGTAACAGTTTTCATTCCTACTTTTTTAAAACTGATTAGGTCTATGTGATCTTTAAAAACCAATTCCCCCAAAGTAAGTATTCCTCCACTATTACGTGCCTTAATAGTTCGCTCGCTAAGAGAAAGCTTTTCAAGCTTCAGATTTTGAAGCGATTTCTTAAGAGTAGGTATCTTTTTCGGGCTCTCTACCAGAGCCCTAATTTCTTTCTAAAACGAGTATTTTCTGTCTTTAATTTTTTGTTTTCGGCTACTATAGCCGCGATCTCTTGTTCGTTAAGCATATTTGTAATTAAAAAGTATTCTTCGCATGTTTCTCCAAATATTCATTGATTGAGTCCGCATCGTAAACGATCCACTTTTTTTCGGTTGGGAAAATCTAATCTTGCCTTCATTGCGAAGTTTTTGCAGGGTGCTGTTACTTCTAATGTGAAGTTTCGCCATGGCCTGTTCTGTGTTCAGCCATTTTTCATGTCTGGGACTTTCTTCCTTTAGTCGCTCGATAACCCTAACAACGAGTGTATAAAGAGCTTCCTTCTCAATGCAAATAACTTCCATAATTGTGGGGACTATTAAAAGGGTTCTTTGGTGTGTTTTTTTAAATACTCGTCTATTGAATCCGCGTCATAGACAATCCATTTTTTCTCTGGTCGGGAAAACCGTATGCTGCCCTCATCCCGGAGTTTTTGTAATGTTGATCGGCTTTTGATATGAAGTCGCTTCATTGCTTTGTCGCCCGATAGCCACTTGTCTTGTTTAATTTGAAAGGCGTCTTTAATTCGCTCGGCTGCCTTATCCAGCAATGTGAAGAATGCATCATCTTCGATGCAGATAATTTCCATGATTTAAGGTTGTATGACTAAGGTAATAACACCTCGTTGAACAAAAAGCCCGATTGTTCGGCACAATACAAAAGTGGTCCTCCTTTGTAGTAACTGCTTGATATGCTATGGGATTGAACTCGCCTCTATGGCGCATGTGCAATTGGAGTGGTTCTGGACACAACCTGACCACCAGCAACAGACACATTAGTAGTAATAGTGTGGGCTGCCGCTGGAGTAAGTGTTATATCAATCGTATAACCCTCTGCTGCATGAACGGCGCATAGATATGCTTCGCAATCAGGAGCCCAAATTGCGGTGCCGTGATTGGGGTAATCCGGCAACATTACTGGCCTACGTAATCGAATACCGAGGAAAAAAGGGGCGTGGTTTTGACAACCGGGAACTAAACAAGGCATAAGGTTTAACTATATTTAATGTCAATGAATTAAACAGGAGTGGGGTCGGACTCAGGTTCGGTCTTGCTTGAATTAAATCTAATAAGCTTTTCCCAATCTATATTCCCATCTTTACTTACGAAACTCGCAGAAAATTCCTCAGTAAACTTATTAATTATTTGCGAGTAAGCGATCTGAAACTCATCATTTCTTTCCCTGGACTTATGCCCCAGCGGTTCAATAATCTTTAAATACAAATCAGAATCGCCGGAAACAAATTCCCAAAAACTTTGCCCACAATATTTAAAATAATCTCCTTTATCTGGTTTATTATCCCTACCATAACAACAACCATTTACAGCACGAATATTAACCTGTGCTCCGCTTGTTCTAAGCGTTCGCTGTGCAGTAATGAAATCCTCTTTCATTTTTTCTATCTGTTTACTATTTCCCCAATTAGGGCCGGATTTAATAGTAACGATATTTCGAAAGCCCTCTGCATCAAATTCCAGATCAATTCCAGGTATGCCAGACTTTCTCCCATTATAGACGCTTTCATTAATGAAAATCGCAAGTCCCTCTAACCAATTACCAAAAATTGTTTCTTCCTGAGAAGACACAAAGGCATCGGTGAATTGTTTTTACAATTTCTTGCGATAGCAATAGATGCTTTGCTTTATATAAGTATGGATTTTTCTTACTAAGAACTTTATTTAAGTCTAGCGCTTTGAGGCCTTCAATTCTTCGTGTATGGAATGATCCTATGTTATCTTCAACGTACTTTATTACGTCGGCCATGTTTAGGGGCTTCATACTTTTTAGTTTTAGCGGCTGGGAACTCTATTTTTACTTGCTTGCTTTTTAGATTATTATAGACAACAGAGCCGTTTGAAATTATTGAAACGTCTCCTGGTGGGGGCTTGGGTAATTTAAGCTGTTCGGTGACCATTTCAAAGTATTGTGGAGTTACATCAATACCTGTAGCATTTCGTTTCAAACGGTTGGCGACAATAACGGTAGTGCCTGATCCCATAAATGGATCTAAAACAGTATCTCCTTCCTTGGTAAATAATTTAATGAACCACTCAGGTAATTCTTCAGGAAAGGCAGCACTATGCTTTTTGTTACCGCATTCAGTAGCTAAATGCAGAACATTTGAAGGATACGCATTTTCTCGCGTCACCCAATTGGAGATGTTCTTTCCGAATCCACTACCAACTTTTGAATTGTCTCTTATCTTATCAGTTTCAGAGAGATTTTTAAGACGAGACTTTGCCCAGTCTCCCATCGGAACCATTACCTCTTCTTGGTACATATTAAAATGCTTGTCTTTATTGAATTGCAATAGGCGCTCCCAAGCGTCTCTAAAACGATTGGGCCATTTGCCGGGATAACAGTTTTTCTTATGCCAGATAAATTCTTCCGTCCATAACCACCCCTGTTTACGCATTTCCAATATCAATTCCATCACATACGTACTGCGTTCACCATTAACTACCTTTTCCTTTATATTCAAAATAAATGTGCCGGTAGGCTTTAA
Organism: Bacteroidota bacterium; assembly: GCA_037200265.1. Lineage (GTDB taxonomy): Bacteria > Bacteroidota > Bacteroidia > Chitinophagales > Chitinophagaceae > VBAT01. The sequence continues at coordinate 58,821 of JBBCIL010000014.1, read as the reverse complement.
AACTTTCAGCAATTTCTCTGAAATTGGCAAGAACCATTTAACGTATTTATCGGGGTGAATGCCCCCATATGTACCTTTTCGCTGATCAGCATATGGCGGAGAGGTTACTATTAAATCCACAGAACCGGGTGCAATATTATCCAGTCTATCTAAACTGTCTCCGAGGTAGAGTTCAATGCAAACGCTCATGATTTAAAGTTTTTTTGGGCAATAAGATTCATTTAGTACTTTTGGGAGGTCTCTCCTCAAAAAAACTTTAATACGGATAGGACTATGAATGAATTGCAGCAAGTGGCCTCGGAAACTACATGCTGCATTTGCTTTTATAAGAGGGCTAAATTACTCTTTTTGGGCTATTCACCAGAAGGTTGTTTATAAATTTTGCTGTTCAGTCTTTCGTAAATCTAATTTTCCAAGCCAATCTTAATTTCATTATTGAAAGCCTTAATTGTTAGGGTATTCCAGCTTGTTGAAGTAAAAACCCGGTATTGTAAAGAAATGTTCGACATAATAAAAAAGCGATTATGATTGTTATATCATAATCGCTTCATTTTCTTCGTGGTGTGGGGCGGGATCGAACCGCCGACACAAGGATTTTCAGTCCTTTGCTCTACCGACTGAGCTACCGCACCATCCTGTTTGATTTCCGCTGAAGGCTAACCCTCCAAATCGGGGCTGCAAATATAGCAGATCGGTGTATAAATCTAAAATCTAAATCGGCTATCTCCAATTTTGCCTTACATCCCGTATTGGCTTAAAAACTTGATGCGCATGATCTTAAGCTGCTCCCAGTTGAAATTATGTTCCGCCAGCTCTTCCTGCGCCACCTGTAACGAAGAGGTATCGCAACCCTTGAAGTATTCAATGATCTCGTCCTGGTCACCTTCATCCAGCATCTCATCTATCGCATAATCAAGGTTAAGCTTGGTCCCGCTGGCCGCAATGGTTTCCATTTCTTCCAGCATTTCATCCATTCTCCACCCCTTATTCTTGGCAATAGTTTCCAGTGAAACTTTTTTATCGGTATTCTGAATGATATATACCTTATTCCCGCTTTTATTCACCACGCTTTTCATTACAAAATCATCCGGCTTCACGATATTATTTTCTTCCACATGCCTGGCTATGATCTCAATAAACGGCTTCCCGTATCTCATCGCTTTCCCTTTGCTCACTCCCTGGCATTTTTCCAGGTCGGCCATGTAGTAGGATATAATGTCGCCATATCCTGCAGCGATGATTCAAGGAAAATAACAAATGGCGGAAGAGTCTTTTTCTTCGCTTCTTTCTGCCGCAACTCTTTCAGCATATCAAAAAAGCCTTTCATCAACAGCAGCCCCGCCTGTTGCTTCTGCCCCTTCTTCATCATCGGCATTGGCCTCTTCAAACAGGTTGTTCAACACAATACCAAATGCTTTCGGCTTCTTAAGAAACGCTTCTCCTCCTTTGGTAATCTTTAATACCCCCATATTCTTCTATGTCTTTTTTCAACAGGCCTTCGAGCAACATCTGTCTTATCAGTGAATTCCAGAAATGACTTTCCCTGTCATTGCCACTTGCAAAAACATCAATCACATCATGCCGGTACATCTGTATCTGCGGGGTCAGTTTTCCGATAATGATATTAACTACCTATTCGGTCGCAAAACTTTCATTCAGCGCTTTGATCGCTTTCAGCGCTATTACCACTTCATCTTTAGCTTCTATTCTTTCCCTGGGATGCCTGCAGTTATCACAATTGCCGCAATTCTCTTTTCCATACTCCTCTCCAAAATAACTCAACACTACTTTTCGCCTGCACACCCCGCTTTCAGCATACGCTACCGTTTCATTGATCAGCTGCGCTCCAACCTCTCTTTCACTCAGTGGTTTGTCGCGCATCAGGTGTTCGAGCTTGCTTACATCCTTATGCGAATAATAAAGAACACATTTTCCTTCCATGCCATCGCGACCGGCGCGACCGGTTTCCTGGTAATAGTTCTCGATAGACTTGGGTATATTATAGTGAATAACAAACCGTATATCCGGTTTGTCAATGCCCATTCCAAATGCGATCGTAGCACAGATCACCTGCACATCTTCATTGAGGAACTGGTCCTGCCTGTCAGATCTCAGCTTACTGTCGAGCCCGGCATGATAGGCTACCGCTTTAATTCCATTTGCCATCAATATATCCGCCAGCTCTTCCGTTGTTTTCCTGTTAAGTGTATAAATGATGCCACTTTTCGTTTTCATGCTTTTGATGAAACGAACGATATTTTCGTCTGTCTGGCTTTTTTTGATCTTTGGCAGTATCTCGTAATACAGGTTAGGCTGTTAAACGATGAGATATATACATGCGGCTCACGCAGATCAAGATTTTTTACAATATCACTTTGTACTTTGGGAGTAGCCGTAGCTGTTAATGCAATGACCGGTATATCCGGGTTTATCTGTATCATCATTTCTCTCAGTCTCCGGTATTCCGGGCGGAAATCATGTCCCCACTCTGAAATACAATGCGCCTCGTCAACAGCAAAGAAAGATATCTTAAGGTCTGAAAAGAACTCAAGATTTTCCTGCTTGGTCAACGTTTCCGGCGCTACATACAGCATTTTAGTTTTGCCTGTCAGCAGGTCATCATGTACTTCCTTGATCTCTTTTTTTGTCAATGTAGAATTGAGAAAATGCGCTACTTCATCATTACTGCTATATCCGCGGACCAGGTCAACCTGGTTCTTCATCAGGGCGATCAGCGGAGATACAATAATACACACCCCTTCGCTAACCAGGGCTGGTAACTGGTAACACAAACTTTTACCGCCTCCGGTTGGCATGATCACGAAAGTATCATGGCCGGCCAGCAACGATTCTATTATTTTTTCCTGGTTGTCTTTGAATTTATTGAACCCGAAATTTTCCTGCAGCGCAGCGTGAAGGTCAAATCGCTTAACTCCGTTTGAAGATGTTTTTTGCTTTGCGGATCCTGATGATGCAGGCTTCTTAGCTCCTCCTGCCGTTTTTTTCCCGGTTGTTGCCATTACTCTGGTTTTCTTTCCCTCAAAAAATAAATTGGATATAGATTAATTCTGTTATTCAAAAGATAGCACTTTTTATTTAATTCAGCGGCATATGCCTCTTAAACTTTCCGCAGCCCTGGCTGCCTGAATACCCGACCCCGACGATAGGAAATAGCGTATTGACTTACAAACTTGCGGAAGCGGTGGGTCGAACGTTAATCAGCACCTTATCATCATTTTCTGCCCGAAACGGCAGCGGGATAGCGAAAATACGGAATGAAACCCGTTTTATAAAGGCGCTGAACGGTTAAAATTGTGTACGCAGTGTTAATCTACCCGCTTAAAACATATAATTTTGCGCCTTGCCAATGCACTCATCTATTAAACAAACAGCGCTTAGTACCATTAAACTGGAAGCCGACTCCATCGCCAGCCTTTCCGCTTATATCAATGATGATTTTGAAAAAGCAGTAAGGGTAATTGCTGATTGCGCAGGAAGGGTAGTGGTAAGTGGTATCGGAAAAAGCGCCGTGATCGCCCAGAAGATCGTAGCTACTTTAAATTCCACCGGTACTCCTTCTGTTTTTATGCATGCGGCCGATGCCATTCATGGCGACCTGGGAATGGTGCTGCAGGGCGATATTGTTATTATTCTCAGCAAAAGCGGCGAAAGCCCCGAGATAAAAGTATTGATCCCGCTTATTAAAAATTTCGGCAACACACTTATTGCCATTGTTGGTAATACAGAGTCTTATTTAGCCAAACAATCAACCTTTGTTCTTAATACAACTGTTTCGCAGGAAGCCTGCCCGAATAATCTTGCACCAACATCAAGCACAACGGCACAATTGGTAATGGGCGATGCGCTGGCGATTTGTCTCATGGAACTGAAAGGCTTCAAATCCGATGACTTTGCAAAATTCCACCCGGGTGGTACACTGGGAAAAAAATTGTATCTCCGCGTTGCTGATCTGTATATACATAATGAACAACCGAAAGTAACGGCCGCGCAAACCCTCAAAGAGGCGATCATGAAATGACTAAAAAAAGATTGGGCATAACAGCGGTGGACAGATGATGAAAATAATTTACTGGGAATCATCACGGATGGCGACCTCAGAAGAATGCTGGAAAAAAGCGTTGCCATTGATACTATACAAGTAAAAGATATTATGACCAGTCATCCACAGACCATCGAGCCGGATATGCTGGCGGTAGAAGCATTGACATTCTGAGGAAAAAAAGAAATAAGCCAGTTAGTGGTGGTGGAAAAAGAAAAATATTTGGGTATCATACATATTCACGATCTTTTAAGAGAAGGATTATTTAAACCCGGTGAGTAAATGAATAACGGATATCCGGTTCGTTATTTATCACTCACCACTCACTATTGACAATGAACAATCATCACTACGTAGCGATAATGGCGGGCGGCATCGGCAGCCGCTTCTGGCCAATGAGCCGTACCCACCTCCCCAAACAATTTTTTAGACATTCTGCATACGGGGAAAACGCTGATACAACAAACATACGAGCGGTATAAAAAACTGGTGCCGCCTGAAACATATTTATTGTCACCTCGCAGGGAATATGTGGAGATCGTAAAAAAACAATTGCCGCAATTACCGGTTGAGAATATTGTGGCAGAGCCTTCTAAAAAAAATACAGCACCCTGTATCGCTTACATTGCTTTTAAATTGTTCCAAAAAGATCCTGATGCATTAATGATCGCGGCTCCTGCGGATAATCTTATCCTGGAAACAGATGAGTTTGTAAAAACAGCGGCGATCGCTTTTAATTTCGTTGACCACATTAATGCTCTCGTGACTATCGGTATAAAACCAACGTATCCCAATACGCGGCTATGGCTATATACAGCTGATATGGCCGAAGCGCTCCTTCGATCTTTAAAGTAAAGACCTTTACAGAAAAACCCAATATCGAACTGGCCAAAGCTTTTGTTACCAGCGGCGACTTTTTATGGAACGCGGGGCATCTTTACCTGGAAAGTAAAAAACCTGCTCACCGCTTTTGAAAAATATTTACCTGAAATGTATAAGTGTTCGCTGCTGAAAAAGATAAGATGAATACTCCCGAAGAAGCGGCAGCGATTGAACAGATATATCCACAGTGCGTAAGTATCTCTATTGACTTTGGGGTGATGAAAAAGCGGGATAATGTATATGTGATCCCCGCTTCATTTTCCTGGAGCGATCTTGGCACCTGGAACAGCGCCTGGGAAAATATGGACAAAGATTATTTCAATAATGCCGTAGCCGGAAACCATGTAATGGTAGTAGATGCTAATAACTGTGTAGTACATGTGCTGATAATAAACTGGTGTTATTACAGGGACTCGAAGATTATATTGTGGTAGATACAAAAGATGTGCTGATGATCTGTAAGAAAGAAAAAGAGCAGGAAATTAAAGAGTATGTGGCCGAAATAAAAGAAATAAAGGAGAGAAATTTCTTTGATTTATGTTTAAAAAACTACGACTGTTATTTATAGCGCTAAAGACTTGACCACAGCTAAAGAATGGTACATCAAAGCAACAGGAATTGAGCCTTACTTTGATGAACCATTCTACGTCGGTTTTGATATTAATGGCTTTGAACTGGGCCTGGATCCCAATGCCGTCGGCGGTTCAGGTAATCAAACCGTTTCTTACTGGTCAGTAGATGATACAGAATTTGTTTCAAAAAAGCTGGTGGAGATCGGTGGCACTATGATTCAGTCAAAAACAAATGTCGGGGAGAAATTCATATTGCTATCGTATCCGATCCCTTCGGCAACCATATCGGGCTTATTGAGGGGGCATAAAAGAATTATCTTTAACTAAACCTCCGCTATGGCTTCTTCCTATCCATTGGGCAATATTCTTTTTCTAGATATTGAAACCGTTCCCCAGCAGCCGATTACAATGCTCTCGCGGGTGACTGGAAAGAATTATGGAATACCAAGTCTGTTTCTCTTCTAAATATCATGAAGAAGAGACAAAAGAATCTCTCTACCCGCGTGCCGGTATCTATGCCGAGTTTGGTAAGATCGTTTGCATCAGCTGTGGTGTATTGCTGGGAGCAGGCGAACAAAAGAAGATCGCTTTAAAGTCATTTGCCGGGGATAATGAGAAGATACTGTTGCATGAATTTTCTGTAATGCTTACCAAATGGTCCGCCAACGAGCCAAAATTCCTTTGCGCACATAACGGCAAAGAGTTTGACTTTCCCTATTTATGCCGCCGGATGATCATTAACGAACTCTCCATTCCGCCGATACTCAACGTGTCTGGCAAGAAACCATGGGAAGTAAATCACCTCGATACAATGAACTGTGGAAATTCGGCGATTTTAAAAGTTATACCTCTCTCAACCTTTTAGCACATACCCTGGAATCCCTACGCCAAAGATGATATTGACGCAGCAAAGTGTGGGAAGTATACTGGAAAGAAAAAAATATTCGCGCATAGTTACCTATTGCCAGAAAGACGTGATCACTGTTGCCCAGTTTTTCTTCGTATGCAGGGCGAGCCGTTGATAAGGGAAGAGAATATTGAGATCAAGAGCTAAGAGACTAAGAGTAAAAAGGAGAAAAGAGGGTTCACTAAAGCTTTTCTTACCCTTTGGTTATCTTAGCACTTATAAGGCTGTAACAATCTTACTCTTTTTCTCCTTTTCTCTCTTTCAAACTCTTAGCAAAATGAAAGAACAAATTATTCCTCGGCGCCAAATGGGAAGATATCGTGGGCTATAGCCGTGCCGTAAAAATGGGTAATACCATCGAAGTAACAGGTACAGTAGCTGTTGATGAAAATAGTACTCTTATCGGCGGTAATGATGCCTACGAACAAACCAAGTTCATTATTCAAAAGATAGAAGCTGTACTGAAAACCGCCGGCGCCTCATTAAAAGATGTGGTAAGAACCAGGATGTTTGTCACCGGACATCAGCCGCTGGGAAGAATATGGAAAGGCACATGGCGAATTCTTTAAAGATATTAAACCTGCACATCTATGATCGAAGTAAAAGGGTTGATCGCACCAGAGTATTTAATAGAGATCGAAGCGACGGCAATTGTTTGAAATCTGATTTAGAGGATTCACGATCCATTAAGGTATGAATATTGAAACCCTCCGCGAATATTGTTTAAGTAAACCCGGTGCCGAAGAAACCTTACCCTTTGGACCTGATACCCTTGTTTTTAAAGTAAGCGGTAAGATCTTTTTGCTTACTGCCTTGACAGTAAGCCTTTACAATTCAACGTGAAATGCGACCCGGATAAAGTCATTGAATTGCGGAAGAATATTCCTGCGTATTACCGGGCTATCATATGAATAAGAAACACTGGAATACGATCGTGGCGGATGGCTCTGTCTCCTCAAAGCAATTGAAGGAGTGGATTGACTGGTCGTATGAGTTAGTCGCCGGAAAGAAGAAAAAATAGCTTCCCGGATTACAATTAATTTTACATGCTATTTCATTTTCAAACCATCCTTTGCCTGCCGGAGGATCAAATCAGCACATTGTATATTAACAGTAAACTTCCTGATGTCGGCACCACCATCTTTACGGTGATGAGCCGCCTTGCTACAGAACATAAAGCTATAACCTTGGCCAGGGCTTTCCTGATTTTCCGATGAGTGAGGAACTCGTGTCGCTGGTAAATCAAGCCATGAGAAACGATTACAACCAGTATCCGCCAATGCCCGGCTGCCGCTACGCGAAGCCATTGCGGAAAAAATTGAATTTCTATATAAGACAAATATTAATCCTGATACGGAGATCACGATCACACCCGAGGCACTTATGCCATTTATTCTTCCCTCACGCTATACTTCAGCGCGGCGATGAAGTAATTGTTTTTGAACCCGCTTACGATAGCTATATTCCTAACGTGGAGATCAATGGCGCTGTTGCCGTCAAGATCAATCTTGTTTTTCCTGATTATAAGATTGACTGGGACGCGGTTAAAAAAGCTATTTCTCCAAAAACAAAAGCCATCCTGGTCAATTCACCGCATAACCCTACCGGTTCGGTTACAAGCGCTGAGGATATTGAGCAACTGCGTTCCGTTGTCAAAGACACGAATATTTTTATCATCAGTGACGAAGTCTACGAACATCTTATTTCAATGATATTCCTCACCAGTCCATACTGCGCTACCGACCTGCTGCAAAGAAGCTTTGTTGCTTTTCCTTTGGTAAAGTATATAACTGTACCGGCTGGAAACTGGGTTATTGTGTAGCACCTGCAGAATTGACAAAAGAGTTCAGAAAGGTTCACCAGTTCAACGCCTTTTCCTGCTTCACACCCGTGCAGGTAGCGTTAACTACCTTTCTAAAAAACAAAGAGGCGTACCTCGGTCTCTCTCCTTTCATGCAGGAGAAGAAAGATTATTTTAAACAACTGATGCAGCAAACAAGGTTCAGTATGCACGAATCCTTTGGCAGTTATTTTATCTGTGGCTCCTATGAGCGCATCAGTGATGAAAGTGATAAGGATCTTGCCGTTCGCATAACAAAAGAAGCCGGGGTGGCTACTATTCCTGTTTCCGCCTTTTATCACAACGGGAAAGATGATAAAGTGTTGCGCTTTTGTTTTTCCAAGAAAAAAGAAACACTGGAAGCGGCTGTTGAACGCTTAATTGAAATATAATATCATAGGCGCTTATGCCAGTTGATAAACGATACAAGGGAATTTTTTACATGCTGCTGGCGGCACTGGGCTTTTCTGTCATGGGCGGGGCCGCAAAATCATTAAAGGGAAGCCTTGAGGCCCGGGCAACTGGTTTTTTACCGAAACCTGGTCGGTCTTCTCGTACTAGTTCCGGGACTATAATAAGACCGCCTGTTCAATCGGGTGGAAAGTTCTTAAGACTGGCTTTCCGTGGTCTCATGGCACAATAGCATTGTACACCTTACTGTATTGTATACTGCATATTCCTTTGGGAAACGGCGATGAGCTATAATCTTACATCGGCATTATTCATCGCGATCTTCTCGTTCTTTCTTTTTGGGGAATACCATGGTAAAAAAGTGTTGTTTGCCGTACTCCTTGGTTTTAGCGGTATGCTGCTCATTTACAAACCTATCATGCATTTTCCCTGGTATTATCATGTGGCAGGATTGATCTCAGGGATTGTTTCTGCGATCGCTTACTTAACATTAGGGCGGCTGGCCGGTTATTATGATCCACGCGTTATCGTTTTATCATTTCTCCTGAGCGGGTTTCTTATACCGCTTATCTCTATGATCATTCATTATACAACCGGCTTACCTGCAGACGGGCTATTTATCATTGACTGGAAATGGCCGCAGGGGTTCCGGGTGGTTATCCATATAATATTGGGACTGGCGGCATTGTTCGGCCAGTACTTTGTGACAAAAGCCTATGGCGCTGATAAAGCAGGTATCGTTTCCTCTATTGGCTATGCCAACATTGTATTCTCTGTTTTTATCGGTATGTCCCCTGGGTGATGCATTCCCCGACTGGATGTCACTCACCGGTATTACCTGCATTATTTTGTCCGGGATCATCATCTCCCTGGTAAAGCGAAAAACAGCGGCCGGCTGACCATTTTTATCTTTCCTCCAAAAAACAATTGCGTTTTCAAGTCTTATCGTATATTTGCGATATAAGATAACAAAATGGCGTTTCATAAGAAAGAAGAATTCGGGATCAAGGAACAATCGCTGGCGGCATTTGCCAAAGCGATCAGCCACCCGGCCCGTATTGCCATTTTAAATGTATCGGCAAAAAAGAATGAATGTATCTGCGGTGAGATCGTAGAGGTACTGCCACTGGCGCAAAGTACGGTGAGCCAGCACCTGAAGGAACTAAAAAATGCCGGCCTGATCAACGAACTGTTGACGGTCCCCGCAGTTGTTATTGCATCAACTGGAAAGCTTTTGAAAAATTCAATGGCGATTTTAATTCATTGTTTAAAAAGCTCAAGGACTTTAATGCAAAATGTTGTTAGTCTCCTATTGTTTAATCATAAAAGTAAAGCCATGAAAAAGAAAGATCAATTACAGAAAGACCCCGGCAATTGCTGCGGCACAGGAAATGACTGTTGCATCATTGCTGATTTGGGATGCTGTTAACATCGAAGAGGGCCGGTACGCTGGCCCTTTTCATCTACATTTCGATATGAAAAAGAAGATACTCTTTGTGTGTATAGAAAACAGTAACCGTTCACAAATGAGCAGGCATTTGCCAATATCCTGGGCGGTGGAAATATTAATGCCTATAGTTCCGGCTCAAAGCCTTCAGGAAAAATAAACCCGAAAGCCATTGCAGCGATGAAAGAACTGGGTTATGATCTTGCTGCACATCATTCTAAATCACTGGACGAAGTAAAAGAATATGCGCCCTTCGACGCCATAGTTACCATGGGTTGTGGCGACGCCTGTCCCTGGATGCCTGCCGGCAGTTTATTGACTGCAGATACCGACCCCAAGAGATGAATGATGATGATTTCAGGAAAGTAAGAGACATGATCCTGGATAAAGTAAAAGAACTGCTGGCTCTATATAAATAAAAGGGGCTTTCTTTGCAGAAAGTTTATCGCTTGAACACACCGTTTCTTTCGCCCAGTTTATACATTTTCTTCTTCTCACTGCTCGGGCTGGTGTATTTCATCGGCTATTCGTGCCGCTAATAGATAATGATTCCGCGCATCATGCAGTATCGCCCTGCATATGTACCTGACCGGGGATTATGTTAGCCTGGTAGATCAATCGGTGATTATTTAGATAAACCACACCTGCTGTTCTGGCTTTGTGCGGTAAGCTATAAGATTTTTGGTGTCACCTCATTTGCTTATAAGCTTCTTCATTACTGTTTACTGTTTTAGGCGTTTACTCCACTTTCGGCTTGGTAAAGCTTTATATAATACCGAAGTGGGCAAACTCTCTGCGCTGATCATTGCTTCAGCATTTGCCTTTATCCTTGCCAATAATGATGTACGGATGGATGCTATACTTACCGCCTCTATCGCTTTTGCCAGCTGGCAATTAATAGTATTCATCCAGGATAAAAGAATAGTGAACATCGCGCGCGCTGCATTAGGCCTGGCGCTGGGCTTTTCCACTAAGGGACATATTGCTGTCTTTGTACCGGCCATTGCTGCTTTATTCTATATTCTCTACCGCAAAGACTGAAGCTATTCCTCAACTGGAAATGGTTGTTACTGCTGGCTCTGTTCGGCATTCTTATTCTTCTGTTGTGTATTGCTATTACCTGCAATACAATCTTCACCGGAAAAAATCGTGCGTGGTAAAGATCATATTAACGGGGTGAAATTCATTTTGCTTAACCAGAGACGTAGAGCGGTTCAGCGGCGGCATGGGCAGTGATGCAAAAAATGATTACTTCTTTTTCCTTCATTCCTTTCTTTGGGCGTTTGCACCGTGGAGTATCTTTACCTATATTGCTGTTGCCGGCAGGCTCAGGAATTTCTTTAGCCGAAAAGATGAGTAGGGCGACAACCGGGGCCTTTATTGTCGTTGCGCTGGTAGTATCCTTCTCAGGTTTCAAATTACCACACTATCTGAATGTAGTCTTTCCCGTTGCCTCAGTAATGACCGCCGTGTTCCTGCTAAGCAAGCAACCACAGGCTAAGTGGGTAAAAACATTTATACGCTGCAGCTGGTGATCGCTGTCTTACTACTGCTATTAAGTGCCGTTATTAATATATGGGCATTCCCGTAAAGAATATATGGATAATAACTGCCGTTGTTATATTACTCGCTATTGTTTTCTATTTTATAAAAAGCGCCGCCTGGTCCCGTTTACAAAAAGCAGTAGCGGTTTCTGTTACTACTATGGTCCTTGCTTTCTTTTTGCTTAACAGTAACTTTTACCCGCAGTGCTAAAATACCAGGCAGGCAAAACAACTGGCTGAGCTTACCAAAGGAAAAGTTGATCCGGCGGATGTATATGTGCGACCGTATAGCTACAGCGCTTCCTATACGTTTTACTCTTCTTCGTTATTTAAAAAGTTTGATGACTCATTGCTCCTAAAGGGCAAAAAAGTATGGCTGCTGACAGAACCCGAAGCGTTTGATCAATTAAAACAGGAAGGGTATCAAACAGGAAGGTATATGAATCAACGCATTTCAGAATTACAAAGCTGAACTTAAAATTCGTAAACCCGGCAACAAGGGATAATGAATGTTCGAAAATGATGATCGTGGAGATAACAGGTAAAAAATAATTGTTTACTGACCAGGTATGGAAGCTATCGGGAAAATATTGAATAGATTAACTATCCGCCAGATCCTTTTCATTGGTTGGCTGTAAGATTGCTGGCCGTATTCTTTTCACCCGGCTATGCATTTCATGATGATCATTTTGAAATGCCGGAACTCGTTTCAAATGGAAAGATAATATTCATTTCTCTGGACCGACAGTGATGTGCATGTATTCAGTTTGATCTACCCGGGTATGATGTACCTGCTTTTCGAAGCTTGCCATGCCATCGGCATTCACCAGCCGGAAGATATGATGTTTGTTGTACGTCTGCTGCATGCGCTGGTTTCCCTGCTGAGTATCTATTACTCTCTACCGGTTAACGCTTCGCCTTACTGATAAAAAAGATACCGCCAATATGGTTGCCTTAGCCATGGCGCTGTTCTGGATCTTTCCTTTTATGTCGGTTCGTAACCTCCGGGAGTTTTTCTGTATTCCCTTCCTCGTCATGGGCAGCTATTATATCGCCGATCCAAAACTTACTATTCGTTCCATATTCCTGGCGGCTTTATTCTTTGCTATATCCTTCTCCATACGCTTACAGGTATTGTTCATTCCTGCGGGCATTGGCCTTTGTTTCCTGTTCATAAACAGTATATCAAAAAGGCGTTTGTCTTTGGAATAGCATTCGGCATCGCTTATATGCTCACCCAGGGATTGTTCGATCTTATTTACTACGGCGATCCGCTGGCCAATATAAAAGAATATGTAAGATTCAACTCCAATCCCGTCAATATCGGTATACAACCACAGGGCCCTGGTACCAGTATATCGGAACGGTGGCTGAGTGGTATGGGGGTTTCCTTTCTTTCTTTTAGCATGGGGTTATATCTACAGCGCCCGCATGTCTTTTCAGCTAAAGATGTTCTTCATTGCAACCTTGTTATTCTTTGCCTTTCATTCCTATTACAGCAATAAACAGGAACGTTTCATCCTTCCGTTCATTCCTTATTTTATTATGCTGGGGCTAATTGGCTTTCACGAATATTACCATAAACATCTTACTGCATCATGGCTGGTGAAAACAACCCGGATCATTTTCATTTGGTTCCTGGTATTCAATACCATTGGCTTAGCCGTACTTACTTTCACTTATTCAAAGCGGTCAAGAATAGAAGGAATGATCTACCTGCGCAAAAAAGGGGATGTAAGCAATATCCTCATGGAAGGAGATGTGTCTTTGCAGCGCCACCGCTATTTTACCTCGGTAACACCTGGATAACTATGTACTGTCTTCAGATATCACTATTGAACAATTACAAAGAGAGATACAAACATCCGGCAAACCGGTACCCAACTACGTGATCATGGCGGGTAACAAAAACCTAGATGAACGCCTCGCCCGTTTAAAAATTTTATTCCCTAATCTGAAACAGGAAACGGTCGTTACTACCAGTTTTGTAGATAACCTGGCCCATTGGTTAAATCCAAAACACAACCAGAACGAGGACTGGTATATATACAGGGTTGAATAAAAGAATCACGGATTTTACTAATCAAAGCCCTGCTGTTTACTTATTTCAAGCATTCGCTCGATTGGTTTTTTTGCGGCCAGTCTTAATTCTTCATCCATTAAAATCTCCGGAGTTTCGTACTCATGCACAAATAAATTTTTTCCAGTGTATTTCTTTTCATGTGCGGGCATCATTGCAGGCGCAGGAATTGTTAGGGGGCGCGGGAATAAACGTTTTAGTGGGATTGGCTTTCATCATCTGGTGAAGGATACCTGTCTCTGTAGCTACGATATACTCCTGTGAGGAGTCTGTCTGCGTATATTTCAGCAAGCCGGTAGTAGAGCCTATATAATCAGACATACGGAGTATCGGATCTTCGCATTCGGGATGGGAGATCAGTTTTGCATCCGGTGCTTACTTTTAGTTTAGTTATTTTTTCCAGGCTGAATATCTCATGCACCATGCAGGCGCCATTCCAGAGCAGCATATTCCTTCCTGTTACTTTGTTGATATACGCCCCCAGGTTTTTATCCGGTGCAAGATTATTTTCTGTTCTTTTGGAAAACTTTCGACAATGATCCGTGCATTGCTGCTGGTCACGATCACATCGCTCAGCGCTTTAATACCGGCGCTGCAGTTGATATAGCTCACTACCACATGATCCGATGCTGCTCTTTGAATTTTTTAAACAATGGTGGCGGGCAACTATCGCTGAGCGAACAACCCGCTTTCAGATCGGAATAACTACTTTTTTGTTGGGTTAAGGATCTTTGCCGTTTCCGCCATGAAGTGCACGCCGGCAAAAACGATCATGTCCGCCGTTGTTTTTTCCGCCTGTTGCGCCAGGCCGAGACTATCGCCGATATAATCCGCCACATCCTGGATATCCGGCTCTGGTAGTAGTGCGCCAGCACCACCGCATTCTTCTCTTTTTTCAACCGCTCGATCTCCCCGAAAAGATCCAGCGCCGGATCGGGTTCGATATCGAGAAATCCTTTTTGGAGAACTTCATTTTTTGCGGTTATCAATTCTTCGGCGATCATGTCAGTTTTTTTTAACGAGAGCAATATTCCAACAACCAACCCGGCTTTTCAAAAATTTTTTCTTTTTTTGGATTCGTTAGTACTAATAGTATTAATACATTTTTATAAAAAAGAGTATATTATTATTACAGCTGTGGATTCGTGGATAACTATAAATTATGACCTGTGGCAAAGTTACCAATTCACACTAATTCACATTTAAAACCAAGGAAATCCACATATTGGTTTTAACGCTGCTGCTGCATTTGGGTCATATATCAACAATTATGTGAGCAACCCAAAACGCTGAATAATGAATAAGTTTTTGAAAGACCGGTATGTTAATACCGGTAGAACAACTGGCCATCTTCGGACCTGTTTACCGTTTATGCACTACCGTCTCATGGTTTATATCCAAGAATGAAGTTTCATATTAACGTTTCACAGCGGGGTTATTCACAGAAAATATGGTTTCTTCACAGCCTATCGTGAAGAAATAGTTTGCCTGGAACCGCGTTTGACAACCTTTCATATAACTTTTGGAGGTTATATATGAGGAGAAAGGTTGCCAACCATGTCAAATCCACTAATTTTAAGCCTTAAAATTTCAGTATGAATCGCCTGCGGTCATTATTAATAGTCCTGTTTGTATTTGTCTCTTCGTTCGCCATGGCCGATGAAGGTATGTGGCTGCCGTTGCTGCTGGAAAAGCTGAATGAAAAAGAAATGAAGAGCCTGGGTATGAAGATCAGTGCAAAGGATATATATAATATAAACAGCGGAAGCCTGAAAGATGCGATCGTAAACTTTGGTGGTAATTGTACCGGCGAAGTGATTTCTTCGAAGGGCCTTGTATTGACCAATCATCATTGTGGCCTTCAGTATATTCAGAACACTCTTCTATTGATCATAATTATATAAAGGATGGCTTCTGGGCTAAGAATTATGGTGAAGAATTATTGAATCCAAAACTATATGTGACGTTCATTGTGCGCATTGATGATGTGACGCAACAAATACTGAAAGGCGTAACGGCATCCATGACGGAAAGCGAAAGGCAATCAACGGTAGATAAGAATATCAATGAAATAAAAAATACGGCGAAGAAAGAATCTTACCAGGAGATAACGGTAAAAGCATTTTTCGAAGCCAATCAATACTACCTGTTCGTAACCGAAACATATAAAGATGTAAGACTGGTTGGCGCTCCGCCGGAAGCTATTGGCAATTTCGGACAGGATACAGATAACTGGATGTGGCCAAGACATACAGGAGATTTTTCGATGTTCCGGATATATGCCGGAAAGGATAATAAGCCTGCAGAGTATTCAGCTGATAACATTCCATATACACCTAAAAAATCCCTTTCTATTTCCCTCGATGGAGTATCGGAAGGAGATTTTACTATGGTGTTCGGTTTTCCGGGTAAGACGATGGAGTATATGCATAGCGAAGCGATCAAACAAACTATTGAAACGATCAACCCTGTAAAGATCGCCATCAGGGATAAGGCACTGGCTGTAATAGATGGCTTTATGCGTAAGGATGAACAAATAAAAATACAGTACACAAAGAATATCAGGTATGTCCAATCCCTGGAAAAAATGGCGTGGTGAAATACCGGGCTGATAAGGACCAATGCGCTGGGAAAAAGACAGACTTATGAAGCTGAATTTCAAAAAAGGGTAAATGCAAACCCGCAATGGAAAGCTCAGTATGGTAATTTATTGAGTGAGTTGGAAGCAGCCTGGCTGGAAATAAAGCCACTGGGCAGGGCCAGGGATTATTACCAGAGATAACCGGTAAAAATAGAACTATTTACTGTTGCCCGGCGCATCAACGCGCTGCGCAATACAAAAAATAATGGCAGTAAAACGGATTATTCAGAAGGGTTAGCAAAATTAAAAGACACCCTTACTGAATTGTATAAAAACTTTAGTCCGGCAGTAGATAAAAAGCTGTTTGAAGGACTGATGGAAATGTATGTAAATGACCAGGACAGTAAAATAATTTCTCCCCTGGTACTTCAGCAGTTAAAAGCATCGAATAATGATTTTAAAATATTGACCGACGAGAATCTACGGTGGCGCTGAATATACTGCAGGCAATAGGGTATTGTCTTCGCTGGAACAAAATCCGGCGGAATATTTAGAACGAACGAAGACGAACAGGGTAAGCCTGCTGTATGATGATATGCTGGCTGCATATAACAGGGAAGTTGCAGCAAAGCTGAACGGGGTACAGAACCGTATTAATAAACTGCAGCGAACTTATATGCAGGCCCAGATAGAGGTCATGAAAGAAAAAAAATTCTATCCAGATGCCAACAGTACATTACGCCTTACGTATGGCAATGTAAAAGGTTATTCGGCAAGGGATGTGTGAAATATGATTTTTATACTTACCTCGATGGAGTCATGGAAAAATATATTCCCGGTGACTATGAATTTGATGTGCCGAAAAAATTACTGTCACTATACAAGAGTAAAGAATATGGTCAGTATGGAGCGATGGAAAATGCCGTTTGTTTTATCGCTACTAACATACTACAGGTGGTAATTCAGGCAGTCCGGCCTGGATGCTTATGGCAACCTGGTTGGGCTCAATTTTGACCGTGCCTGGGATGGGGTAATGAGCGATCTAAGCTATGATCCCTCTATTTGCCGGAATATTATGGTAGATATCCGGTATGTATGTTTATCATAGATAAATATGCGGATGCGGGTCACCTGGTAAAGGAGATGAAACTGGTACATCCTAAGAAAAGTAAATAGCAGCTTGGTTTACAGGCTAATAAGAGTAGGTTTCTTTATGCTCCTGTAAACTTTTTAACCCGGATACCGGGGGCAGCTATTTTCCGTCATCTTTCCACATCATATCCCCAAATACCCTATTTTTGCCATCCGTTTTTTAAACCCTGCAATTAATATGTCAGTAATCCAGAATATACAGGAGAAGTATGCAAAATTAATGGCGATCATCATCGCCATCGCCCTTATCATCTTTGTGGTAATGCTGCTTTTGAAAATGGCGGAAACCTTTTCCGCGGCGGCAATTCTACATCTGTGGGCAAGGTGAATGGAAAGTCAATAGACTATAATGACTTCCTGAAAAAAGTAGACCAGCAGAAAAGCTACATGGAGCAAAATAACTATGGCGCTGCGGCGATATGCTTCAGCACAGGCTAATGATGCGGCATGGAACCAGGAGATCAGCCAGGCGATCCAGAACAGTGAACTGGAGAAGCTGGGTATTAAAGTAGGCAAGAAAGAAATGGGAGATATATTATATGGTGCTAATCCTCCTGAAGACCTGAAGAAACAGTTTACCGATTCATTTGGTGTATATAATGGCCAGCTGGCAAAGCAACAGATAGACCAGGTATTGAAAAATAGAAAAGGAACAGCAGAACAACTGGCAGCAAGAGAGCAGCTGATCAATTATATCAATTACCTGGAAACAAACCGCCAGACGGAAAAGTATAATTCACTTTTCAGCAACAGCACTAATGTACCCAAGTGGCTGATTGAAAAAGAGAATGCAGACAGGAGCCAGATGGCCAGCATATCATTGGTAAAAGCGGATTATGCCAGCAATACCGACAGCACTAAGGTAGCTGATAAAGACATTGAAGAATATATCAGCAAACATAAGGAAGATTATAAGCAACCCGAAAGTCGCAGTATTGCCTACGTTACCTTCAGCGCTTTACCGGCTGCATCTGATAGCAATGCAGCAAGGGAAAAAGTAATTTCATTAAAAGCTGACTTCGACAGTACAAAAGATATAAAGAGATTTCTGGCGTCGCAGGGAGTACAGAACTTTTATGATGGTTATATAAACGGATCAAGAATACAGATACCTGTTAAAGATTCCATTTTCGCATTGCCCGTAGGCTCAATATACGGGCCCTATATAGATGGGGGAAGTTATTCGATGGCCAAATTACTCGGAGTAAGACGCCAGCGGATACCGTTAATGTGCGCCATATCCTTATCTCTACACAACAACTCGATCAGCAAAGCGGGCAAATGTATCCAGTAAGAGATTCTGCGGCAGCGAAGAAATTAATTGACAGTATACAGACAGCTATCAGGAGCGGATCAAATTTCGACAGCCTTTGTGCCAAACTTTCCGAAGATCAGGGCAGCAAAGACAAAGGGGGTAAATATGAAAAAGTTGAATCAGGCCGTATGGTATCGGAGTTCAACGATTTTTATTTTCGGCAACCCGGCCGGAACAAGCGGCGTGATAAAAACAGAATTTGGTTACCATTATATTGAAATCATTTCTCAGAAAGGCAATTCCGCCGCATACAAGGTGGCCTATATTTCAAAACCAATTGAAGTAAGTTCTGAAACGGATAATAATGCCAATAGCGAAGCTTCCCTGTTTGCAGGTGACAGCCGCGATCAAAAATCTTTTGATGCTAATGTTGAAAAACTGAAAGCAAAAGGCATAAATAAAAATATAGCGACGGATATTACCCCGATGGCTTACCAGGTAACAGGGCTAAGCGCATCAAGGTCATTTGTAAAAAGCATTTACAAGGGAAAACGCGGGGAAGTGCTTGACCCGGAAAAAGTAGGCGACAGCTATGTAGTAGCTATTGTGACTGATATATACGAAGAAGGAACACAATCTGTTGCCAAAGCAAGATTACAGGTAGAGCCGCTTCTCAGAAATAAAAAGGTAGCGGAGAAACTAAAACAAAAGCTCGGGACACCGGCTTCAACTCGAAGCGGCTTCTGCAACATTAGGTAATAAGCCAATCGAAACAATAGACAGCCTTCGTATGACAGGCCAGCAAACAACTCCTGCGGCTAATACGATCTCAAGAGAATCCAAAGTGATCGGCGCCGCGTTTAATCCTGCCAATAAAGGGAAAATTGTGGTTATTGATGGCGCAGATGGAGTATATGTGGTAAGAGTTAATAATGTAATGGCCACAGCAGTAGCTGATGCCAATGTAGCCGAACAAAGAAAATCAAGAAACCAGATGGCGAAACAACAGCTATGTACCAGTCACCGGTGCAGGCCCTGCGTGAAGCGGCAACCATAAAAGATAAGCGAAGCGAGTTTTTCTAACAACCAGTTCCGAAACTCTTACTGCACAGCAGCCGTTTCTTCCAAAGAGGCGGCTGTTTTTTTGCTTTTATGGTAAACAAGCGCCCCGCTTAATTGTTATTTTTGTACCAGTCGCCGAAGCCTTCTATAGTTAAAAGACACATTAAAAACTCAGCGAAGGCGACCCATAGATCTCATGAACGATCCCATTATCAATAAAGTAGCCGAAAGCGGGCTGATCACGCTCGACCCGGAGAAGTATTATCCCAAAGGGGAGACGGCTGTCTTTGATATGAAAGACTTCCTGTTCATGGGCCTGATATTAAAAGAAAAAGATTACCGCGAGGCGCTGAAAAGCCATGACTGGGAAAAATACCGCGATAGAAATGTAGCCATCACTTGTTCCGCGGATGCGGTTATCCCTGTCTGGGCCTATATGCTGGCGGCATCTTACCTGCAGCCTGTAGCCAGGGATATTGTAATGGGAGATGAAAAGGAATTGCACAAGACAATTTTTCTTAAAAACCTCTCACAAATAGACACCGGCGAATTCACTGATAAAAGAGTGGTGATAAAAGGCTGTGGTGAAACACCGATCGGCGATTTTGTATATACGGAGCTCACCAGATTGCTCAGGCCGGTAGCCAAAAGTATCATGTACGGCGAACCCTGCAGTACAGTGCCTGTTTATAAAAAGAAATAAATTGTAAGGCTAACGTAGTGACTAAGGAATTAATATAGACAAGCCAGAAGTTTTACACACGGATGCAAATCGTCTATTATTAATGAGTGGGGATAAAAAAATAGGCAGAAAATTCGAAAAGAAGTCTATGAAAGGAATAAATTAGACCTCTATTAAGTGAAAAAGGAATAGCTGGTAACTATTCCGATTCAATATTATTTACTGTTTGTGTTGTTATAGTAAAGTGGAACAAATTTACTATAGTCCTTCTATTGCTCCAAAAAAACTTTACTAACATGACACAAATTGCAATTAACCAACAAATTGAAGCGATCAAAAAAGCTACCAAGAAGCTTTAAAATCTAAAGAGTCTGCCGTAAATTCCTCGTTGATGCGGGGATTATAAAAGACAAAAAAGAAACTTCCACAAAAATACTGATAATAAAAAGTAATAAGTGGCCTACCACCAACCCTTTCAAATAACAGGCTTCCATAGCTGTGATAAAGAAGTGGCTTTAAGAATACTAAATGGGGATGACGACCTGATTGCAAGTGATAATGCTTGGGATTGGTTAGGGCCGGGAATTTATTTTTGGGAACAAACCCTTCAAGGGCTCTGGAATACGCAAATGAGAGTGCGACAGAGAAGCAAAAGAACAAAATCCCAATTAAAACACCATTTGTTATAGGTGCGATTATTGAATTAGGTAACTGCCTTAATTTACTAGAGCCAACATCTATTAATATTGTAAAAAATGCGCATGACTCTCTTGAGCAAATGGCTTTAAAAGGCGGGACATGTTCTATATCGCTGACCTGCACACACATTCGCATTTCGCCCAGGCTACAAGCCCAACCCTCAACCTGGAGACAATGTATCAATGGGCGCAGGTAAAAGGTATCCATCTTTTGAGCACCGGAGATTTTACTCATCCGGCCTGGCTGCGTGAACTGAGAGAAAAATTACTGCCGGATGAAAACGGTTTCTTTTCGCTTCGTCAACCAACGGCTGAGCCGGCAATTAGCAGGCATCAAACCACAGGCAACAGATACACGCTTTTGTCTTTCTACTGAAGTGTCCAGCGTTTATACCTATGGAAATAAAACCCGCAAAAATCATCATCTTATATACGCCCCGGATTTTGAAACAGCTGAGCTGATCAATACCCAACTTAGCCGCTATGGCGATTTATCATTGGATGGACGGCCAACGGTCAGTCTATCCTCCCGCGACCTGCTTGAGATCGTTCTCGAAGCATCACCTCATGCTTACCTGGTGCCAGCCCATGCCTGGACACCGTGGTTCTCTACCTTAGGGTTCCAAAGGAGGCTACGATAGCCTGCAGGATTGTTTTCGTGATCTTACCCCGCACATTTTTGCTATCGAAACAGGTCTCTCCTCCGATCCCGCTATGAACCGCCGGTGCAGTATGCTGAACAATATCGCCATGATGTCCAGCTCTGACGCCCACTCACCTCATAAACTTGGGCGGGAAGCAAATCTTTTCCATACCACCTTTGCTTACGATTCGCTTTTTAAAGCCGTTCAAAGCAAGAATGGATTTCTCGGCACCTATGAGTTTTATCCCGAAGAAGGTAAATATTCGTATGATGGTCATCGTAAATGTGGTGTCTGCTTTTCTCCTGGTGAAACCAAAAAGCATAAAGGCTTGTGCCCCGTTTGTAAAAAACCCCTTACTATCGGAGTAATGAATCGTATTGACTCCCTCGCCGATCAATCACAACAAACTGACACCAGCACAAACTTTCATTATATCGTTCCGCTGGCAGAAATACTTTCAGAAATTCATGGAGTATCTCCCGAAAGCAAACGTGTAATACAGCAATATATAGAAGTCATCAACCGGTTCGGCAATGAGTTTACCCTGCTGCAGCAGGTTTCCATCGAAGATATCCGTTCTTTCAATACTGTATTGGCAGAAGCCATTCATAACATGCGCACAGGAAAAGTGTACCGTAAAGCGGGTTATGACGGCGTATACGGAACAATCAGTGTGTTGGAAAAAAAGAATAATGAAGTACAGTTACAGATGTTTTGAAAAACCATTACCATAGCCAGAAAGATTTTTCCATTTTTACATACAGGCCTTCTTCACGAAGTTCCACCGGCCAGTGTTTCAGATAATATCCTTCACCGCTTGTATTGCGTCCGTTCTTCAGATCGAATGTATAACGATGCAGGGGACAAACCACATTACCCAGGGCATCTATATGTCCATCGGCCAGGCTACCGCCTGCATGGGGGCATTTATAAGAAAAGGCAAATATTGATTCCTGGTAACGCCCGATGCAGATTTTTTTACCATTCACCTCAACGACCGCTATATTATTGGCGGCAAATTCAAGCTCATTGATGTGGTGGGCTATTTTATACCAGGCCAATGAAAAAAAGTTAGTAATTAAAAAGAAATAACGTTCTTATATATTTTTTCAATACAGAAATTCTGTTTTATAAGGATACCTTATTTTATACATCTGCCTTACTTTCTCCAGGATAGCAGTACGGAGTATATCGAGATTTCTTTTTTCAATGGCTGATACAAAAACGGCATTGCCATTGGTCTCGCGCTGCCAGCGTTCACGCAGATCTTCCAGTATTTCCTTTTTAGTGCTTTCTTCCAGCCATTCATCAAATGTTTGCTTTTCGTACAGATCCATTTTATTGAAGATCGTAAGAATGGGCTTATCAAAAACATTCAGCTCCTGCAATGTTTTGTTTACAACACCTATCTGTTCTTCATGATTGGGATGAGAGATATCCACGACATGTAATAATATATCAGCCTCACGAACCTCATCCAGTGTACTTTTAAAACTTTCTACGAGGTGATGCGGCAGTTTGCGGATAAACCCAACTGTGTCGCTCAATAAAAAAGGGGTCGTTTCAAAAACCACTTTACTGGTCGTGGTATCAAGTGTGGCGAATAATTTATTCTCTGCAAATACTTCTCTTTTACTCAGCAAATTCATGATCGTTGATTTGCCGACATTGGTATAACCTACCAATGCCACACGGATAAATTCGCCACGATCCTTTCTTTGGGTAAACGCCTGTTTGTCTATCTCCGCCAGTCTTCTTCTCAGTAAAGAGATCTTATCACGCACGATACGACGATCCGTTTCTATTTCGCTCTCACCCGGGCCTCTTGTACCAATACCGCCACCCAACCGTTCAAGGTGTTTCCACATACCACGCAATCTGGGAAGAATATACTGGTACTGCGCCAGTTCTACCTGTGCTTTTGCCTGCGCGGTTTTCGCTCTTCTTGCAAAGATGTCAAGTATCAGGTCGGAACGGTCAATAGTTTTTACTTCCAGTACTTTCTCAATATTGTTGATCTGGGCACCGCTAAGTTCATCATCAAAAATAGCTACCCTGATATCCTTATCCTGTATATAATTTTTTATCTCTTCCAGCTTCCCTTTACCGACAAAGGTTTTGCTATGCGGGTGTTCCATCTTTTGGGTAAACCGCTTTACCGTTACGGCACCGGCCGTCTCAGCCAGGAAAGCCAGTTCATCCATATAATCCTGCACCTGCTGTTCCGTCTGGTCTTTATGTATCAACCCGACCAGTACAGCCTTCTCTTCTTTCTCAATTGTATTTTTCTTTTCGATCATATCTGTAAAGCCGCTTATGAAATAAGTGGGAGGCAAAGGTAAACACGGATCAGACACGGATTTTGAAGAAAACAGCAATACTGGAAATAAAAAAGGATTTCATGGCTGATTCCATGAAATCCTTTAAAATATTGTTGGCTATGCTGTTACAATCCGCTTAACGTGATACCAATAGAATATGGCCTGATATCGGCAGCCGCTCCTTCTTTAAATAATGTGGTGATCTGGTAGCTGCCATAAAGGCTAAAATGACCCACCCCCACTCTTGCCTGTGCGGATAAACGGGTAGTATTGAAATAACGTTTGCTGGACTCCTTCATCGTGTAAGAATTAAGGGTGGCATCCGCTTTAGTTTCCAGGTCTTTATTCTTGGTATAGGCTTTCACCATGGTACCCACTTTCACCCCGATAGCGAATTTGAAACTTTTGCCACTGTTCATCGGGTCTTTGGTGTAGCGAAACTCAATCGGAGCTTCCAGGTATACCGTGGTCAGCTTGGTCTTTTTGAAATGGTTGGTATCTGCCTGGTCGCTGACCTGGAATACAGTAGTATTCTCTTTTATTCCTACAAAGGTTTTTTTGAAAATGATATTATCGGTAGAAATACCAGGGCCAAACGCCATGCTCAGCTTTGGATTTGTCTTAAAGGGAAAGTCGAACATGAAATACACGTTGATGCTTTTTGAAAAGCCGCTCGGTGAAATAGTGTCCGGCCTACCAGCCCATCCTGTATAGCCTAATTGTAATAGAAAATGATCGTTGGCACGGCCGGAGAGGTCAACCGGCGCCTTTTTTCTCGGAATGGACGTTAAGGGTATCTTGTGCAAAAAGAGAAATAAACAACAGACAGCTAATTGATAATAAAGCAATTTTCTTCATAAATCGGGTTAAGATCGCAAATATATTTTTCTTTCGGTTAAAGATAGGTTAAGACGCCAGCAATAATTTTATTTCTTACTTTTGCAATCCTGTATTACGGTTAGCTACCGGGCAGGTTTGAAAATTAAAGTTCTTTTGAAATATACATTTTACTGCATTGCAGTTCAGGACCCTTAGCTCAGCTGGTTAGAGCACCTGACTCATAATCAGGGGGTCGTAGGATCGTGCCCTACAGGGTCCACATTATGCCACCGCAGGCGAATTCACTAAACTAAAGAGCCTTCTAATCTTAAACTAGAAGGCTCTTTTAGTTTATCTTATCCATCGAACTTACTTGATTTCTTCAAAGTCAATATAATCACCAGCCCGGGTTTTAGGGCTTGGTGCAGGAGCTGTTTGCTGGTTAAAACCTCCTTGTTTCACCTGCTCCTCCCGCATTCGTTGATGCATTTCCCCGAATTTCTTTTTCATCTGCCGGGTAGTCCGGTAAACAGGGATAATGAATCCAAAGATCAGCTTGTATATAAACCAGGCCAGCAGCGCATATAAAAGGAACCGTATCATAATTGGTCACAAAACTACAATTCAGCCCTATTCCAGCCCAATTGTAAATAAAAAGCTTAGTTAAAGGCCGGCCAAACCGCCAATTCTACCGGTAAAACGAAAGACGGCAAATAGTAAACAATAGCCATTAATTATTTCCTTATCACCTTCCCGTCTTCCCGGCCATTGACAATTAGTTTTTGGAATGAATATAACTTTTCCCCTACTTTTGCACCGGAAACAGATTGAAGAAGGGAACGAAGTCGTTCCCTTCTTCTTTATCTACTATGAACATCGAAGATCAGATAAAGGCGCTGGAGCAGAAAGTAGAAACACTGATCCGTGAAGAACCGGGAATTTTCCTGGTGGAAGTGCGGATCAAGCCGACCAACAATGTAAAAGTATTCCTGGACGCCGATAACGGAGTAAGCATTGATAAACTGGTGCAATACAACCGTAAACTTTACAGGGATCTTGAAGAAAATGGTTTTTTTCCCGGTGGAGATTTTTCGCTGGAAATATCGTCTCCCGGGCTGGATGAACCCCTGAAACTTTACCGCCAGTATGTAAAGAACATTGGCCGCCCTGTAGAGGTTCTCTGTAACGATGGCGTTAAAACAGAAGGGAAACTCGTAAGCGCTACGGAAACGGAGATCATTGTGGAAGAAGAAAGGGGAAAGAATAAAAAGAAAGAAGTGGTGCCACACACCATTTTATTTGATAACATAAAAACAACAAAAGTTCAAATTAAATTCTGAGAGAAGCTCAGAGCTTAGCATTGCGGGTTGCGGGCATTGTCCACCACTCCTAATTAAAGGCTCAGGCCATCTTCTCAGACCTCACAAAAATCGGGAGTTATGGCAAGTATTAATCTTATTGAAGCATTCCAGGAATTCAAGGATGCGGAAAACATTGACCGCCCTACTATGATGAAAGTAGTAGAAGATGTGTTTAAAACCCTGCTGCGCAAAAAATTCGGCAGTGATGAAAACTTTGATGTCATTGTTAACGCGGAAAAAGGCGACCTTGAGATCATCCGCCGCCGTATGATAGTGGAAGATGGACAGGTGGAAGACCCCCTGGCGCAGATCGCTTATACAGATGCTACTAAACTTGAACCCGATTTTGAAGTGGGTGAAGAACTATACCAGGAAATTGACCTCTATGATTTTGGACGCCGCGCTATACTGGCGGCCAAGCAAACACTGGCCAGCCGTATCAGCGATCTGAAGAAGAATGTACTGGCTAAAAAATATGGCGACAGGATTGGCGAGATCATCAGCGCGGAAGTGTACCAGGTCTGGAAAAAAGAAATATTACTGCTCGACGAAGAAGGCAATGAACTGATATTGCCGAAAAGCGAACAGATACCACAGGATTATTTTAAAAAGGGAGAAAATATACGTTCCGTGGTAAAGAAGGTAGACATGAAGAATAACAGCCCGGTGATCATACTTTCAAGAACATCGCCTGAATTCCTGGCCAAATTGCTTGAAATAGAAGTACCCGAAATATTTGACGGCCTGATTGTGATTAAAAAGATCGTTCGTGATCCGGGAGAAAGAGCTAAAGTTGCCGTAGAATCTTACGATGACCGTATTGATCCCGTTGGCGCCTGTGTGGGAATGAAGGGTAGCCGTATTCATGGAATAGTCCGTGAACTGAAAAATGAGAATATAGATGTCATCAACTGGACAAGCAATACACAGTTATTGATTCAGCGTTCCCTGACTCCGGCAAAGATCACGAGCATGGAACTGGATAATGAAGGTCACCATGCAAGTGTTTACCTGAAACCCGACCAGGTATCCCTGGCGATAGGCCGCCGCGGTGTAAACATCAAACTGGCCTGCGAATTGACAGGATATGAAATAGATGTTTACCGTGATGCGGAAGATGAGGTACAGGAATTTGATATTGACCTTGAAGAATTCAGCGATGAGATCGAACCATGGGTAATTGATGAGCTGAAGCGTGTGGGTTGCGATACGGGCAGAAGCGTATTGTCATTAAGCGCTGAAGAACTGGAGCGCAGAACAGATCTCGAAAAAGAAACTATTGCAGAAGTACGGAAAGTGTTGCAGGAAGAATTTCAAAAAGAATAACGGGGTGAGCGGTGAGTAGTGAATGTTGAGTAAATGCTCATAACCCACTACTCAACTACTCATCACTCAAATAATAAACATACTGAATGGCAGAATTAAAACTTCCAAGATTATTAGGTGCGGCCAAAGAGTTCAATATCGGGCAGGATACGCTTATTGATTTCCTGATCGGTAAAGGCTTTCCAAAAGATGACCTGAAACCTACGTCAAAACTGACGGAGGAAATGTATCGTGCTTTGCAGTCTGAGTTCCAGAGTGATAAAGCGGCAAAGATGAAAAGCGACCAGGTAGATCTTCCCAAGGGCGCACAGGCTGAAGCAAAGAAGAAAAAAGAAGAAGAAGAGATCAACTTTAAGAAAGAAGAGAAAAAGTTGTTCCTAAAAAGGAAGAACCGGTCGTTGAAGTAGTAAAACCTATCATAAAAGAGGAACCACCAAAGAAAGAAGAAGAAGCGGTCGTGAAGATCGAAGCGCCTGAAATTGAAAAACCCAAAGTAGTAGATAAGATTGACCTGTCAGCAATAGATTCATCCACAAGACCTAAAAAGGTCGTAAAGAAAAAAGCGGACCAGGAAGAAACCCCTGAAGCAGTAAAAGAAGAAAAGGCACCGGAAGTAAAAAAGAAAAAAACAAAGAAAGAAGAAGAAGAAGAATCCGCACCGGTAGCTGAAGAAAAGAAAGAAACGAAAGTTGAAGAAGTTATAGAAAAGGAAGCAGAAGTTGAAGCAGATGCGACAGGTCTTATTGAAAATATTAAAGCGGAAAAATTAGAAGGCCCCAAGATCCTCGGTAAGATCGAATTGCCGGTTGATAATGACACAAGGCCGAAAAAAGATGAGAAACGCAAAAGGAAACGTATTCCGATAGAGAAGAAAGAAGTTAAGCCCGATACCCAAAACAGGAGACCCGGACAGCAGGGTGGCCAGGGTACAGGTACAGGCGGTGGCTTTAATCGTGGTGGCAGTCAGCCAAATCGTGGTGGCGTTGGAAGAAGTAATAATAACAGGGGTGTTGGCCGTCGCGAGGACAAACTAATTGATGAAAAAGAGATCCAGGAAAAGATAAGAGAAACACAGGCACGCTTAGCCGGCGCCGGAGGAAGAGGCAAGAGTTTAAAAGCCAAGATCCGTCGTGAAAAAAGACATGGCGCAGCTGAAACAGCCGGCGATTCTGCGGCAGACAACAAATTACTGGTGACAGAATTCATCAGTGTTAGTGAACTGGCCAACCTGATGGATGTAAGCTTTGCCGAGGTGATCAGTAAGTGTATGGGCCTTGGTATCATGGTATCTATCAACCAGCGTTTGGATGCGGAGGTAATAGAGCTTGTAGCCAGCGAATTTGGTTTCGATGTCGAGTTCATTGATATGGAAAAGCAAATGGAAATGGAAGAAGGCGAAGAGGATGATGACAATGAAGAAGACCTGAAGCCCCGTTCTCCTATTGTTACGATCATGGGTCACGTAGACCATGGTAAAACATCACTGCTTGATCATATCCGCAGCGCTAACGTAGTCGCCGGTGAGGCCGGTGGTATCACCCAGCATATCGGCGCCTACCAGGTAGAGCTGCCAAACGGAAAACAAATTACTTTCCTCGATACGCCCGGTCACGAAGCGTTTACCGCGATGCGTGCGAGAGGTGCGAAGGTTACAGATATTGCAGTGATAGTTATCGCGGCAGATGATGCGGTAATGCCCCAGACCCGTGAAGCGATCAGCCACGCACAGGCTGCAGGCGTACCGATGATCTTTGCGATCAATAAAATTGACAGGGACGGAGCCAACCCCACCAAAATCTATGAACAGCTTTCACAAATGAATATACTGGTGGAAGAGTGGGGTGGTAAATTTCAAAGTCAGCAGATAGCCGCCAAGAGCGGGTTGAACATTGATAAATTATTAGAAAAGATATTACTGGAAGCGGAACTGCTCGACCTGAAAGCGAATCCTGACAGGGAAGCTACAGGAACGATCATTGAAGCATCTCTCGATAAAGGCCGTGGCTATGTAGCCACGTTGCTGGTAGAGAACGGAACATTGAGCCCGGGTGATCTTATTGTAAGCGGACAATACTATGGCCGTGTAAAGGCTATGTTCAATGAAAGGAATAAAAAAGAAGAAGAAGCCGGTCCTTCAGCACCTGCAGTGATATTGGGACTGAATGGTGCGCCACAGGCTGGTGAAAAATTCAAAGTGTATGAAGATGAAGCAGAAGCAAAAGAGATCGCCAACCGCCGTGCACAGATATTGAGAGAACAGGGTATGCGTGCCAAGAAACATATTACCCTTGATGAGATCGGTCGTCGTTTAGCGCTTGGCAGCTTCAAAGAATTGAAAATAATCATCAAAGGTGACGTGGACGGATCTGTGGAAGCATTGAGCGATTCATTGCAAAAACTTTCTACACAGGAGATATTGGTAAGTGTGATCCATAAAGGTGTTGGCCAGATCAATGAAAGTGATATCGTGCTGGCGGAAGCATCAGATGCTATCGTTATCGCGTTTAATGTTCGTCCGTCATTGCAGGCGGCAAGACTGGCTGACAATGCAGGTATCCAGATCAGGATGTATTCTATCATCTACAACGCTATCGAAGAAGTGAAGAGCGCGATGGAAGGAATGCTCGAACCAACGATACAGGAAAAGATCGTGGCGAATGTAGAGATCAGGGATGTATTCAAGTTTGACAAAGCGATCGTAGCCGGTTGTTATGTAAGAGACGGTAAGATCAAACGTGACTCCAAGGTCCGGCTTATCCGCGACGGTATCGTTATCTACCCGACCGCTGAAGGTGCCAATGCTGAACTGGCTTCATTAAAACGTTTTAAAGACGATGTAAAAGATGTGCAGGCCGGTATGGAATGTGGTCTGACCATCAAGAATTACACCGATTATAAAGTAGGAGATGTGGTAGAGGCTTATGAACAGGAAGAAGTAAAGAGAACATTGTAAGTTTTGCTTCGTTCCTCGCAATGGCTGGTTTATTGTTGTGGTTTCTGGTTCTTATAAAAGAGTCATTCTTTACAGTTTTGCAGCCGCAGCCTGAAAGAACTATAAACAGTAGACCAAAAACCATCCTACCACCCCGAAATTTTTGTTAAATACCTTTCTATCTATTTACCGCCTTGGCCGGTAAAACTACTTTTGATTACTATGCTTAACACAAAAAAATTACTGACTGCATTATTCCTGCTTATTGCGGGCATGGTTACAGCACAAGGTCAGCCTAAAAAGGCGATCGGAGATAAAATAGTTGCTGTAGTTGGCGACCGTATCATTCTCTATTCAGATATTAAAAACTCCCTGGCGGATATCGCACGTGGTGGCGGAAATGTACCTGAGAATGCCGAATGTATGATCGTGGAACAGGCTGTCGTATCGAAAGTACTGATGCTGCAGGCTGAAAAAGATTCATTACCTGTCACGGAAGAAGAAGTAGAAGCTGAGCTGGATCAGAGGATCCGTTACTTTATTAACCAGGTAGGCAGCCAGGAAGAACTGGAGAGGTATGCCAACAAATCGGTTTACCAGATCAAAGATGACGCAAGAGAATCGGTAAGAGAAAGAAAGCTGGCGGAAGCTATGCAGCAAAAGATCGTTTCAGGTGTTAAGATCACTCCTACAGAAGTAAAGGTATTCTTTGATAAAATCCCGAAAGACAGTCTGCCTTTCTTTGAATCAGAACTCGAAATAGGGCAGATACTGCTCTATCCAAAAGCATCCCGCGACCTGGAGCAGTATATTGTTTCAGAAATGAATAATTATAAAAAACAGGTTGAATCCAAAACAGCCAGTTTTGAGCAGCTTGCCAAAAGATATTCCGAAGATCCGGGTAGTAAAGAACGTGGAGGAGATTACCAGATCAACCGCAATGAAAAAACCTGGGATCCTGTTTTTCTTTCCACTGCCTTTCGTTTAAAGGACAATGAAATATCTGTTCCCGTTAAATCAAATAAGTTCGGTTATTTTCTTATCCAGATGGTAGAGAGAAAGGGAGATGATGCCCATGTTCGCCTTATTCTGCGCGTGCCCCCGGTTACTGATGCAGAGATCGGCCAGGCGATCAGCAAACTTGATACCGTACGTTCAAAAATCATTGCCGGTACAATTGGTTTTAATGAAGCTGCAAAAAAATACAGCGATGCGGATGAAGTAAAATTTAGCGGCGCCTATATCCTTAGCCGTGACGGATCACCTTATGTTACCATTGATCAGCTCGACAAAGAAATGGTAGCCATGCTGAGTAAAATGAAAGTGGGTGATTTTTCCCTGCCTACCGCATTTACCAGCGAGCAGGGCAAGAAAGGCGTACGGATCGTTTACCTGAAGTCACGTTCAGAGCCACACCGTATGAACCTTACTGATGATTACAGCAAAATTTCACAAATGGCACTGGAAGAAAAGAAAGGAATAGCGCTGGACAAATGGATGAGAACAAAGATCCCGACTTACTATATAATGGTAGACAATGTAACTTCTGCTGATTGTCCGCAGGTACAGAAATTTGCCAGTACAGACGGTAAAGGATTCTGATCAATAAATTATCAGGTCGTTACAGTTGTCGCATCGCAGGGGAAACTGATCTGCTTCCTATTCGGGTTTTCTGACATGGAAGTATAAGTAACAAGCCGGGCCATAGACAAGCACAGTCAGGCACTCACCATAAATTAGTTCGCATGGTTCCACTCAAAACAGTGATGGCTTCCGCATATCTCTTAGTTTGTTTTTCAACGGACAGCCTGGCGCAACTCCGGAAAAGCGTTGCGGATAAAATCATCGCCGTCATCGGTGACCAGATCATATTAAGTTCCGAAATACAAAATCACCTGGCAGACCTTCGGCGGCAGGGAGGCGAAGTGCCTGACAGCACCCGGTGCACTATCGTAAAGGAAATTTTAGAATCTAAGATTCTCCTGCTACAAGCAGCTAAAGACTCGGTAACGGTAAGCGACGAAGAAGTTGAAGCAGAACTAAAACAGCGACTGGGAAATTTTGAACTTCCCGGGAACACCCGGAGAGAGGCTTTTAACCAGATAAAGGAATACAGGCTCACAAATCTTATGCAGGAAAAAATCGTTAGCAATGTTAAAATAACACCCTCGGAAGTAAAATCTTTTTACCAGTCTACCCCAGTCAACCAATTACCTTTTTTTGAACCCCAATACGAGATTGGCCATATTGTTATTTATCCCCGGGCTACACCTGAAATGGAAAAATACCTGCTCACTGAAATGAATCATTACAAACAAATGGTCGGGAGCAAGCAGACCTCGTTTCAAAAGCTGGCCCTCAGTGTTTCGGAAGACAAAGCCGTTAAGGAAAATGAAGGAGTTTATCATTTTAATCGAAATACGAAAGAGGCGGATCCGCTATTAATAACAACCGTGTTTCAGCTAAAGGACGGTGACATTTCATCACCCATAAAAATAAAGGGCGGCTATTGCCTGGTTCAAATGATGGAAAGAGATGGTGATGAAGCAACAGTAGCCATGATATTTCGTTCCACGCCAATAGCGGAGGCTGAGATAAAAAAAACCATTTTTGATCTCAATACTGTTCGTGCGGAAATCAAATTAGGAGAAACAAGTTTTGAACAGGCTGCCAAAAAACACAGTGAGCTCCGGCAGGCCGCTTTTTCGGCTTTTATTCAAGGCGGAAATGGAGAACCGTTTGTTACGATGGATGAATTGGACAAAAACGTAGCAAAGGAGGTGCTTAATCTAAAAGCTGGTGAGATAACAGAAGCAAAGGTGTTTATGGATGAAGAAGGTAAAACGGGCGTCAGAATTTTATACCTAAAATCAAAAACCGAATCCCACCGTATGAACCTCACCAACGACTACAGCCGGATTGCGGAACTGGCACTGGATGAAAAAAAGCGGGCGGCGCTTGCCTCCTGGTTCAAAGTAAGAATCCCCGATCTCAGCATCATGATCGAAGAAGATGTTCTTTCGGAATGTCCGAAGCTCAGGGAATATTCCTCTAACTAAATCGTTGATGGCGGTGAGCCGGAATTTCATGTTGGGGTATACTCCCTGGTAACTAAACCAATCCATCTATCTTTTTTGCCAGTTTCTTATCCTTGTCGGTAACAACGTCGCCGGCATCATGCGTAGAGAGCCATACCTCCACCGTATTGTATACATTAGTCCATAATGGATGATGATCCATTTTTTCTGCTTCAAGCGCTACCCTCGTCATAAAAGCAAAAGCCTCGCTGAAATTCCTGAATTCGAATTTCCGGTATAGTTTGTTCTTTTCTTCTTTCCACATACGATAAAATTTTCCGGGTTAAATAATTACGATAGAAGAAAATACCCACTTAAAAAACAAGGTTCTCCTTATTCTTTATCTTTTCGTTGGTAAGTTCTGCCACCAGTTGTACACCGTGAATGCTCTTGATGGATTGGAGGGTTTGCTGCAGCGCTTCGTCGGAAACATAATCACCTTTCATCAACCACAGGAAATCGAAATGTTTGAATTCAGGTAAAAGGTATTCTCCGTCGTCCTGGTTTTTATATACATAATAGAACAAGGACCCGGTCGGTTCACAATATTCGAATACCGTGAAGAAATAGTCTCTCTTTTTCCGTTTCAGCTGGATTTCTATATCATGATTCATACGAAAATCCATGCCCAATATATTATTCAGCTGCCAGCAGAACTGGTAATCTTTTACCGGCGCCATGATACCAAGCAGGCGGGTATCTTCAAAAAATTCTTCGGCCAGTTCCTGATTATTAAGCGAAAGCTTGAAAGACCGGTCCGCCATGACGTATTGTTTATACCAATTTAGACATTAAAACTCAACCGGGGCTTCGATTGTTTCATTTCCCCTCTTATATTTCACTTTTGTTTTATCCCCTTTTTTGAATTTGCCCAATGTCTGCATATACGTTTCCACCGAACTCACGGGGTAGTCGCCCAGCTGAATGATAACATCCCCTGTTTTTAAACCGGCCTTCGAGGCAGGCCTTCCTTCTGTCACACCATCGGCCCTTACTCCATTACCACTGTACGTATAATCAGGCATTATTCCCATCGTTACGCTAAAGGCCCTGGTACTCATCTGTACTTCCCTTGTTTTCATAAATACCAGCTTCTGGCTTTCCTTGTTCAGGTTAGTAATTATGCTGCTGATATAATTCACGACGTTCAGCTCCCCGTTATAGTTTATTTTATCGGCATCATCAGATGGACGATGATAGTCTTTGTGCTGGCCGGTAAAGAAAAATAATACCGGAATATCTTTCCTGTAAAAAGATGTATGATCACTGGGTCCTGTACCGCTCGAATCAATTTTTATAACGAAAGGAAGTTTTTTATCCTGTGCATTAATTACAGAAGCCCATTGGGGTGAAGTGCCATACCCTCCTACCGATAATACTTTTGTACTATCATTAAGACGTCCGACCATATCCATATTGAGCATATAATTAACAGCCGTAAGATCAACCGTCGGGTTATCAGAAAAATATTTGGAACCAAACAAACCCAGCTCTTCTCCTGAAAAAGCGATAAAGAGATAATTATTACTTTTCGCTTTGGTCGTTTTTAATATCCTCGCCAGTTCTATCAAAGCCGATGTGCCACTGGCATTATCATCAGCACCATTATGAATTAATTTTTCACCGGTACGCAGCATGGAATTACCATCTTCTCCATAACCAAGATGATCAAAATGAGCACCGAGTATCACCGTAGTTGGCGCTCCATTATCAATAAACCCGATTACATTATGCCCGGTCCTTTTCTTTTCCCCGATATCTGTTTTTAACTTTATATCAAGTGTCGCTGTTTTGTCTTTGAAATATTTACCGGCCGCTTCCTTAGTTACATAAATAACGGGTACAGCTACTATTGCGGTCTTATCCTTTCCATTAAAAACTAATTTATCATCTGCCGAAGAGGAGTTGTACAGTATAACGGCAGTGGCGCCGCGGTCGGCCGCTTTTTTGGAATTAGTACGGATATAATCTTCCAGGTCGAAATGAGGGTTGTTCTTATTTTCCTCTAACGGCTCTGCCAGGTCAACAAACCAGGGCATATCCGGTTCCTGGATAGCGATAGCAGGTGTGGCTTCTATTTTTTTATTCGGGCTAAAAGGAAAGGGGAAGAATTCTTTACCCGCTTCCAGGTCGGTATTATTGATCTTTAAATAGGTCGCTTCGTTGATTTGTTTTCCTTCATTAATCTCAAACGGCTGGTAATATTCATCTGTTCCCTTTGGTAAGAGACCAATGCCTTTAAATTGTCCGCTGATATATTCCATCGCCAGCTTTTCGCCATTACTACCCGCTCTTCTGCCTTCCAGTTTATCATCCGCCAGGTACTCAATATGCGACTTCAGGTTGGTAAGGGTCACTTTATCGGCCTTCTTTAATTTCTGTGCAGAAGCGGCCGTAATTACAAATAATAACGAAAAGAGGGTTTTTGCCCGTAGCGGAATCATAATTGATCGGTTTATTGCCGCAAAGGTATTGATGGGGTAGCTTATTCTTATGATCTTTCCCTTTATTTCGGTTAAACTTTTGTCAGGTTTTACGGTTTTGTGAAAATTGTACCACCCCGTCAAAAGATCGTATTTCGTAATAGCTTTCTGGTTCTACAATTCTACTTTTGCACCCATTTTAAGACGTTTGGAAAAAAAGTTGTTACATATCGCACTGGTAGGCAATCCGAATAGTGGCAAAACTTCGCTTTTCAATTGCCTTACCGGTATGAATCAGAAAGTAGGGAACTTTCCGGGGGTGACGGTTGATAAAAAGACCGGTTCTACTCATCTTGCCGATGGGATAAAGGCCGAAGTCATTGATCTCCCCGGTTCTTACAGTCTTTACCCAAGAAAGATGGATGAATGGGTAAGTTACAAAGTGCTCTTAAACCAGGATAAGGATATAAAAGCGGATGTGGTTGTAGCTGTAGCCGATGCGAGTAACCTTAAAAGAAACTTACTCTTCTGTACGCAGATCATTGATCTGAAAGTGCCGGTTGTCATTGCGCTTACCATGATGGACCTCGCTGCCAAAAAGGGAATCAAGATAGATATATCCGAACTGGAAAGAGAGCTTGGCGTTCCTGTTATTTCCGTCAATCCAAGAAAACAAAAGGGTATTCCACAACTTAAAAAAGCGATCGAGCAAACCTCCCAGCAACTTTATCATATGCCTGTAAGGGATTTTATTGATAATAAAGCATTGGCTGCAACAGCGGTTGATGAAGTTAAATCCCGTTTTCCGGAGTTTAGTGATTACAGGGCTATACATTATCTTATCAATCATGAATCGTTTGCGTTAAATGCGGAGGACCAGCAATTAATTGAGCATATAGAACTGACCAATAATTTTAATCCGACCAAAACGCAGGCGGAAGAAATATTACAACGTTATACAAGGATACGTCATGTTATACAGGCCGCTGTATCAGAACCTGATCCATTGCAAAAATCCCTGTTCACGGAAAAACTGGATGATATTCTATTGCATCGCCGCTGGGGATACCTGATATTGATTGTTGTTCTGTTTCTTTTATTTCAAAGTGTGTTCTGGCTGGCTTCCTTTCCTATGGATTGGATAGACACCGGTTTTGCCTCGCTGTCACAATCGCTTTCTTCTTCATTGCCCGATAATCACTGGACAGATCTTTTGATCAATGGTGTGATTGCCGGCCTGGGTGGTATTGTCATTTTTGTACCGCAGATCATGATATTGTTTGGATTGATCACCTTACTGGAAGATACCGGCTATATGGCCCGTATCAGTTTTCTTACAGACAGGCTGATGCGGAGTGTGGGCCTCAATGGCAAAAGTGTGATGCCGATGATCAGTAGTTTTGCCTGTGCCGTGCCCGCTATTATGAGCGCAAGGAATATTGAGAACCGTAAAGAACGTTTATTAACTATTCTCATTACACCGCTCATGAGTTGCTCCGCCAGGCTTCCGGTGTATACTATTCTTATCAGCCTGGTTATTCCCAAAACAACCCTGATCGGTTTTTTAAGCGTGCAGGGACTGGTGATGATGGGGCTTTATTTATTAGGACTGGTAATGGCGCTGATCGTGTCGTATGTCGCCAAATGGTTCATTAAGATAAATGAGAAAAGCTACTTTATTCTGGAGTTGCCAACCTATCATTCTCCCCGGTGGAATAATGTTGTGCGGACAATGATTGAAAAAGCAAAAATATTTGTCAGGGATGCAGGAAGGGTGATCATGATCATCAGCCTTATTCTCTGGGCCCTGAGCTCTTTCGGCCCGGGAAAAAGAATGGATGCCGTTTCACAAAAATATGAGCAGCTGAAGTCGCAGCCCGGAGCAGATACTGCTTTGCTGGATAAGCAATTTGCGGCGGCCAAACTGGAAAATTCTTATGCCGGTATCATGGGCAAAAGCATTGAACCAGCTATTACGCCGCTGGGCTATGATTGGAAGATCGGTATCGCCCTCGTTACTTCTTTTGCCGCACGGGAAGTCTTCGTGGGCACCATGGCTACACTATACAGTGTCGGCGATGAAGAGAACGATCTTAAGCTAAAAGAAAAAATGAAAGCGGCGGTACGGCCCGATGGAACGCCTGTTTTTACATTAGCATCGGGCGTATCCCTGATGATCTTTTATGTTTTTGCTATGCAATGTATGAGTACACTCGCTATTGTACGAAGAGAAACCCGTAGCTGGAAATGGCCGGTTATCCAGTTTATATATATGACAGGGCTGGCCTATATCATGAGTTTGATCGCTTACCAGGTATTAAAATAACACTGCGCCAAAGCCGCTATATCCCCAAAGGCACTGCCGGGTAATCGTATTATTATATTTTTTGATTAGATTTATTTGTATGCAAAATAAATAAGGATCTGATCAGTACCCGATAATATATCCGGCTCCTTCCGTATGTGATTAGTACAACTCTCCCGGTTGTCACCGTAATTTCCTTAGTTGATTAAACCTTATCTGATGCCAGAAGAAATAACAAAAGAAAAATTTGGACTCCTCACCGGCATTTTCCTGGCCTGGGGTATCATTGGACTGAAACTATATGAATATGTCTCCAACCTGAATTTCGGTAGTTCTATAGGAATACTTACCGCCAACTGGCCATCAGAAGGTACAAAAATATCTCTCTGGTATTTCTGGATACTCTCTTTATTGATCGCTTTATCATTTTGTATAACCTTTCTTTGTATTGCTTATGTACTTAATACAAGTCTGCAGCTTCTTGCTGCAGAAAAAGGCCTGGCTGTTGAAAAAAGCGCTAAAAGAGGCGCGGTGCTTTATGATTCAGTGCTTATTTGTACTATACTGGCCTTGTTTTATAGTTTCTTCATGCTCATAGTCTCTGTTATCCCTTCTCTTATCGAGTATGCCTTTCTCTCCGTATTTTCTAATTCGAAGATTATTGGGTGGATATCAAGATTCCTGGTCGTTGTATTACTGGTGCTTATCGCGATAAAAAAATGGAGAAGTCTCTGGCAAATAATTAAAACCGCTGCTGCTACTTTTACTTACAACGCATTTTTTGTTTCTACCCTGTGTATATGTATTGGATGGCTTTGTTTTATTGCCCAGACTTTTAAGGTGGAGATTTCGGCAAACAATAATATTTATCAAAAGGCCAAACAAGATATAGTTGAGATAAAAATCAAACTGGGCGGGTCTGCTTCTAATGTAAAAGATGCATCGGTTTTTCTGGTTAGTCAGAAAAATGATACTACTTACCTGAAGGATTTTGTGAAAATAAAAGAAAGTGATTATATCACATTTATTAATAGTTCTGTTTTAGACAGTGGCAATTATACTCTTCACCTGCATTATAAACATGCTCACCTCAATAAAGAACCTCCTTTTATTAAAAATACTATTAAAGAAAGTGCAGCATTTATCGTAACAAATTAGCCTGTCATATAGAGAATAAAGATCTTATCGCTGCTATTCCCCTGCTGGTTTTTCCCATTTGTCTTTTGGCTCAAAATAATGCCAGAGAAGAGAGGAAACTTTCCGGGCTAATGCCCATGCTTCATTCGTATGGGCCCAGCCCGTGTCTTTGTTATTTTTGGTAAAAATGCAAAAGATATAAGGATTGTTGGGCGCATTCACCAATAGCACTTCACTGCGAACGGCATTTACACAACCATTCTTGCTGAATACTTCTATATAAGGAGGCACCTGCGAGATCGCTTCATCCTCATCCCAGTAATTTCTGCCCAAAGAGCGCATCATTCTTTCACAGGCCGCCGGTGAATAGATCTTATTCCTGTAGATCATTTCGAATAGCCTTCCTATCTCATTGGGTGTCGTTTGTCCCCAGCCATATATGGTCCTGTTATCTTCCCGGCCCGGAGTTCTTGAGTTGACCCTTGTATCTTTAAAGCCAAGGCTGTCCAGTATTTGATTGATCCTTGTTCCTGTTCCGGCCAGGCTTTGCAGCCAAAGGCTCGCTGTATTATCACTGGTTGTCAGCATCAGCATCATTACTTTTTTCAATAAGATCTTTTCGCCGCTTTTAAAAGAACCAAGGATATCCGACCCCGCATAAAGCAGCGAATCTTTGTACTCCACCGGTTCATCATATTTTAATTCTCCTTTTTCCAGTTTATCCATTATACCCAGCAAGATGGATACTTTTACAATACTCGCAGTAGGGAAAACCGTATCGGCGTTAATAGCCACCGACCTGCCCGTACGGAGGTTTTTTACATACATACCTATGTCCCCATTAAAACCGGTGATCGCCTCCTGTAGTTTTTCGCTAAGCTTTTTGTCTGTTTTTTGCGCGGTAGTAACCGCATAAGTAAAAACAAGAACAAAAAGGAATAAACATTTTTTCATGGCTATCATTTCGTATTCATATAATCAATTACCAGGTGACAAAAAGCTTTAATACCTGTTTTCATGCCGGCATCATCCACAAAAAATCCGGCTGTATGATGAGGTGGTGCTTTCTTCGGGTCATTTCCTTTAGGCATTCCACCCAGGTAAAAAAAGAAGGAAGGGGCTTTGGTGCCATAATAAGAAAAATCTTCAGCGCCGGTTACCCATTCCCTCTCTGTTACATTATTTATACCTGCGGCCGATTGTAAAGAAGGGATCATCTGCTTCACAAGCTCGGGTGTATTATAGGTCACCAGTGTTTTTGTATCAATGCCCACTTCCGCTGTGGCGCCCCCGGCTTCGGCGATAGTGGTAACGGTATGTTTTATCCTGGCATGTACATCCTGTTGCATTTTACTATCCAGTGTTCTGATCGTTCCATCCATTACACATTCATCAGGAATGATATTATTTCGCACACCGCCACTTATTTTCCCAACCGTTATTACTACCGGGGCCTTTGTTAATTCAGATTGACGGCTTACAATTGTTTGAAGACCCTCGATGATCTGTGCGGAAATGGCAATGGGATCAACACCCAACCATGGTTGTGAGCCATGACTACCCTTACCCTTTACCACAATATGGAACCAATCGGATGAAGCCATAAAAGCACCCGGCTTATACTGTATTTGTCCCACTTCGATATTTGATTCTATATGCAGACCAAAAATGACATCTACTTTCGGGTTGTCCATTACACCTTCTTTTACCATTAAAAAAGCTCCGCCTTCTTCTCCTTCAGGCGGGCCTTCTTCAGCTGGCTGAAAAATGAATTTGATCGTCCCCTTCAGCTCGCTTTTTATCCCGGAAAGAATTTCCGCTACGCTCATCAGCATAGCAACATGTGTATCGTGGCCGCAGGCGTGCATCACTCCTACTTCCTGTCCGTTATAGGTTGTTTTTTCTTTTGAAGCAAAAGGAACATTTACCTTTTCAACAATGGGCAGCCCGTCCATATCCGCACGCAAACCAATGCAAGGACCAGGTTTACCACCGCGTAATAAAGCTACTACTCCAGTTTTCGCCACCCCTTCTTTTACTTCCAGGCCAAGTTTTTTCAAATGAGCTGCTATTAGTTTTGCCGTATTGACTTCCCTGTTTCCCAATTCCGGGTATTCATGAATTTGTTTTCGCCAGGCGACACATTGGGGTTCTATTTCATCTGTTGCGACAGATATCTTTTCTTTTAGTTTTATTATCTCTTTTTGAGCAAAAAGACCGGCATCCAGCAAAAGGAAAGTAGTAACAATTAACAGGGTTCTCATGAAATAAATTTTTATGAATTTACCATAAAAGGTGTTTGTGTCATTATTATTCTATAAAATCAACATCCAGCGGTTATAATGGGGGAAAGAGAATCGGCTATCGTTACTGATTTGTTTTATATTTAATCCCAGTATGCTGCT
The DNA here is from genome assembly GCA_037200265.1 of Bacteroidota bacterium. GTDB lineage: Bacteria > Bacteroidota > Bacteroidia > Chitinophagales > Chitinophagaceae > VBAT01. Next base: position 16,898 of record JBBCIL010000014.1, on the reverse strand, counting down.
TCGCCACTTTTCCTTTTTAAAAGCCGTATTTCTTCATAGTCTCACTGCATTTGGTGGGCCACAGGCGCACATAGCAATGATGATGAAAACATTTGTCCGGCAGCATCCGTATATCACAGAGCAGGAGCTGATGGAGTACAATGCTTTTTGCCAGTTACTACCCGGCGCATCATCTACCCAAACACTTACGCTGATCGGTTATAAAAGAGGCGGTGTACCGCTTGCAGTACTTACCCTGGTTATCTGGATACTGCCGGCCTGTATCCTAATGGGGGCTCTTTCCTTTTTACTTCATTATATAGATAAGAACGCCCTGCATAAAGATATTTTTAAGTTCATTGCTCCCATGGCCGCCGGTTTTCTTTTATATGCCTGCTTTACTGCTTTTCCGCATGCCATAAAAAACACCATTACATGGATGATCATGATAGGCAGTACGGCCATTACTTATTTTTTCTTTAAACAACCGGTCATTTTCCCTGCATTGATCATTTTTGCAGGGGCTGCTACCAATATCAGCCGCAAACGTATTCCGCAAACCGAACAGAAACCAAGAAAAATAAAGTGGTGGAATTTCTGGATGTTCGGGATCATCTTTATTGCTGCAGGCGTTATCAGTGAAATGGCTAAAAACAATAACTGGCCCAACCGTAAGCCCATCAACCTGTTTGAAAATACTTATCGCATGGGCAGCCTGGTTTTTGGTGGCGGACAGGTATTAATGCCAATGATGTATGAGCAGTTCAGTGTACGGCCAGAGGCTATTAAATCAAAAGACAGCAGTGTGGTGCAGATTGATGAACGGGATATGTATACAGGTATGGGCATCGTGCGTGCTATGCCAGGCCCCGTTTTTTCAATTGGCTCATTTACGGGAGGTATGGCATTAAAAGATATGGGAACGGAGATGCAGGTGATAGGCTGTATTATCGGTACGATCGGGATATTCTTACCAAGCGCTTTGCTTGTCCTTTTCTTTTTTCCTGTCTGGAATAATTTGAAAAAATACGCAGCGGTTTATCGTTCGCTGGAAGGAATTAATGCAGTAGTTGTTGGTATCATGATCGGTTCTACTTTTTATATCATGAAAGATATTTCACTGATCGAGCCTAAAACGATCAGCCTTTTAAATGTCGGTGTAATCGTCGGTACTTCTTTACTTTTATCCTATACACGTATTCCTTCGCCGGTAATCGTGGCCGCCTGCTTATTATTAGGCTATGTTTCCTGAATTATTTCCGGTAGTAACCACCCCGTTCAATTTCTTCCCGTACTTTTTCCGGAACTAAATAGCGAATAGATTTTCCTTCTTTAACGATCTGGCGGATAGCCGTTGAGGATATCTGTAGTAAAGGCGCGTCAGCGATATTGATCTGTGCGTTGATATCATTTTTTATTTCAAATCCCGGACGACGATAAATATAGATAGCATAGTTCTTTATGATGGACTCATAGTTTTTCCATTTGTGTAAGTTTTGAAAACTATCGCTGCCCATTATGACGCTAAATTCATTTCCGGGATATTTTTCTTCCAGGTGAATTAACGTAACAGATGTGTATGATGGCTTTGGAAGACTGAATTCGATATCAAGCACCTTTATCCGGGTATCGTCTTCGGTGGCGAGTTTTAAAAGATGCAGGCGGTCATATTCATTAAGTAACGTATTGCTCTCTTTGAAAGGATTCTGCGGGGAAACAATAAACCAGATCTTCTGAAGGTCTGTAGAGTTTAAAAGGTGGTTGGCAATAATAAGATGCCCGGCATGAACAGGATTGAAGGTGCCAAAATATAATCCTATTTTCATTTAATTAATTGATAATCAATCAATTGTATTTACAATGATGTGATCCGCCTCATTCAATCGCAGGCTTAATGTATAGCCGGCCACGCTTACTGAAACCGGATCTCCCAGCGGGGCTTTCTGCTCTACGGTAATGCTTTCGCCTGGAAGACACCCCATTTCCATCAATTTAAGATGGATCTCCTGGTTATCAAAATCTTTGATGATGGCCTTTTGTCCCGGCTTTAATTGAGAAAGTCGTATAAACATAATAATTATTCAAAATTACGCATGGGCATTATCATTTGTTTACGAATTTTGAAATTATGGCTTCAAAATCAAAAGTTTGTTTCTTTTTTGACAATGTAAAAGTATCGCTGAAAAAACGGTCTGAACTGAAGAGGTTTATTGAAATCATTTTTAAAATGGAAAAAAAGAAACTCGCAGGGCTTAACTATATCTTTTGCTCTGATAAAAGGTTATTAGAGATCAACCGCCAATTTTTGGCTCATGATTATTATACCGATATCGTCACATTCGACTTTTCAGAGAACAGGAAAGAAATAGCAGGGGAAATATACATTAGCATTGATAGGGTAAAAAGTAATGCCAGGCAGTTTAAAGTACCTGTTGTTTCGGAACTTCATAGGGTCATTTTCCATGGCGCCCTTCATCTTTGCGGTTACAAGGATAAAAATCAGGCTGAAAAACTTAAAATGACAGGTAAAGAGAACTTATATCTAACCAAGTATTTTAGTGTGGTTCCACGGGACACTGTTTCAGGCTGAAACAGTGTCCCGTGGAACCACTATATTTGTGAAAAGCTTTTATGGCGAGAAAACGGTGGTCAGCTAAACAAGATATTACACCAGCACTTTTAAAACTCAGGGAAAAAAGAAAATGGCAAATTAACCTGAGAAGGTATGTAATAGAGCAAAGTCCATGTCCTTATTACGCTCCCTATTTTGGATTGGATATAGCCAATATTCGCAAATGGTTTGAGATTCAATTTGAAAACGGAGTTGGTTGGGGTGATTTCGCTAAAAAGTGGCAGTTTGATCATATTATTCCTGTTACCTTTTTTGATTTTACCCAAGAAGCTGAATTAAAAATGTGCTGGAATTTCACAAACATCAGAGTTGAGCTTTTTCAACGAAATAAGGATAGAGGAAACAGGCTGGATGTATTGGCAGCAAAAGGGTATTTTGAAGAGTTATATAAAAAGACTCTCTATTTACCTTGTCAAAAACTCCTTGAGAAAATAGATAAAATTGAGCTGTCAGAAATGGTAAGTACAGAAAGACAACAGGCATTTATCACTGAAAACAGAAATTATCTTGATACAATAGAGACTTATACCATGTTTGAGTTCGAACTCCTTAACCGTGGCCGTGATATTGCAGAAGTTAAGAAAGAAATAGAGCTTTTAAAAAAGTTTGAGAAACAGCTCTAATAACAAGATACCTTTGCAGCCCAAATGTTTCCAGAATACGATATTATAGTAGTAGGTGCCGGTCACGCAGGATGTGAAGCGGCGGCAGCGGCGGCAAATCTCGGCTCGAAAGTGTTGCTGATAACTATGAACATGCAAACCATCGCCCAGATGAGCTGCAATCCCGCAATGGGAGGAATAGCCAAAGGACAGATAGTAAGGGAGATAGATGCCATGGGCGGTTATTCAGGTATTGTTTCAGATCTGTCTATGATCCAGTTCCGGATGCTGAATCGTTCGAAAGGACCAGCCATGTGGAGTCCCAGGGCGCAAAACGATCGCATGCTTTTTGCCGCTAAGTGGAGGGAAATGCTGGAGAATACTCCGAACGTTGATTTTTACCAGGATATGGTCAAAGGTCTTTTGATCAAAGATGGTATTGCCAAAGGTGTGATCACCGGGCTTGGCCATGAAATAAAGAGCAAGGCAGTTGTCCTTACTAACGGAACCTTTCTAAATGGGATCATTCATATTGGTGAAAAGAATTTCGGCGGGGGCCGGGCTGCTGAAAAAGCTGCCACCGGTATCACGGAACAATTAGTGTCCGTCGGTTTTAAAAGTGATCGGCTGAAAACGGGAACACCACCGAGAGTTGATGGAAGAAGCCTGGATTATTCTAAAATGGAAGAACAGCCGGGTGACCCGGATATCTCCGGTTTCTCTTATACAAATACCCCAAAGCCTAAGGAACAAAGAAGTTGCTGGATCACTTACACGAGTCAAAAAGTTCATGATATCCTGAAAACAGGTTTTGACAAGAGCCCCATGTTTGCCGGCAGGATAGATGGAGTAGGGCCAAGGTATTGTCCCAGCATTGAAGATAAGATCAACCGTTTTGCGGAAAGAGAAAGACACCAGCTATTTATAGAGCCCGAAGGATGGAATACGGTAGAAATATATGTCAACGGATTCTCTACTTCCTTACCGGAAGAAACACAATACGAAGCTCTTCGTAATATTGTAGGTTTTGAGAATGTTCGTGTGTTCAGGCCAGGTTATGCTATTGAGTATGACTATTTTCCTCCCACTCAATTGAAATATTCCCTGGAAACAAAACCAGTTGCCAACCTGTTCTTTGCAGGGCAGATAAATGGCACAACGGGTTACGAAGAAGCTGCTTGTCAAGGACTTATGGCAGGAATAAACGCCCATCAAAAATCAAGGAGCCTTGAACCGGTGATACTGAAACGCAGCGAGGCGTATATCGGCGTGCTGATTGATGACCTTATCAGCAAGGGAACAGAAGAGCCGTATAGAATGTTTACATCCCGGGCCGAATTCAGAACTTTACTCCGCCAGGATAATGCCGACCTGCGTTTAACAGAATTAAGCTATCGCCTGGGGCTTGCCTCACAGGAAAGAATGGATAATGTGATCGAGAAGAAAAACAGCGTGGAGAAGATCAGAAAAATACTTACCGATATAGCTGTTGAACCCGCAGAGATCAACCCTTATTTAGAAAAGATCAACTCATCACCCATTTCGGAAAAACAAAAAGCCGGTAAATTATTATTACGTCCGGATGTTGAGTTAAAAGATCTGTCCGAAGTTTTGCCAAAACTTCATGATGAACTACAACATTTTTCGAAGGAGAATATTGAGCAGGCCTCCATCCAGGTCAAATACGAAGTATACATTGAAAAAGAAAAAGATCTCGCCACGCGTATGAGCCAGTTAGAAGACCTGGTCATTCCCGAGACCTTTGATTATAAAAAAATTCAGTCGCTTGGTAACGAAGCAAGGGAAAAGCTGACACGTATAAAACCAGGAACGCTCGGACAGGCGAGCCGAATCTCAGGCATCAATCCAAGTGATGTGCAAATACTGATGGTATATATCGGGAGATAATTTTATTTTCCGTTCACCACAAACATTCTTTGCTCCCGCTGGTTCACCGAATTTCCCGGAACACCAGTAATGGTCCCACGGCAATTCGCCGATCCGCATTTACATTCGAATGGTTCCATATTCTCATCCAGGAACTGTGAATAGTCAAGGGTTAACTCTTCATTTTTCTTAATACTTCTGAGTGCAATTACATTCAACCCGTCAAGTCCGGTATTAGCATCACAGCTATGATTCTGCGGAGCCCATTCGGATGGATCTTCATCCCAAAGAACAAACACCTCTTCGCTGATAGCATAGGCATATCTTCTGAAATTCAGTTTTTGTTCCTCATTCCAATTCTTCTCGACAAAGCGCTTGGTAGCGATACGCTGGGCTTTTTCTTCTCCTGTAAAAATAATATCACCTTTCCTGACAGGTCGGGTGGCATATATACCGAACCCAGCAATAGAGTTACCTTTCATGGCATAAGGCTTCTTTGTCCGCTGGTGCCGGGCTATTCCTTCTGCAATGATCTGTTCGAGAAAACCTTTTTGTCCTGCTTCGTCAAACTTCAACACAAAATCCGCGGAGCCTTCATATCCATCCGTATAAAAAACTGAACAGGTAAAATTTATTTCCAGGAAAAAAATCTCATTTTTATCATTTACCCTGAAATCAAGTCTTGCATAACCTACTCCATTAAAGCCAGTGAATATCTTCTCGGTCGCCTCCCGTAGTTTCTTATCCAACACCGGATCGGTACAGGGGAAATTACAATCCGGATGAAGTTCGGATGTTTTTAGAGAATAGGTTTTGAATGATTTTCCTTCGGGGAATACGTATTCTACGGGTTTAAAAACCTTACAGGATTTGCCATCCTTATTCGCAGCTACCAGGACTGTAAACTCACGGCCATCTACATATTCTTCTACCAGCAGGGGACCATATTCGTTGAATATTTCGACTACCTTCTTCAAAAGATCTTCCTTATTATATAAAACAGAATTTTCATCAATTCCCAGGCTATCCCCGGCCTTTGCAGGCTTTATAAACATAGGGTATGACAAATATTGTTCAACTTTCTCTATATCCTTGGGCTGATCAATGATGAAATATCCCGGCGTTTTCACACCTTCACAATGCGCCACATATTTCATTAACTCTTTAGGAGGATCATACAATTTTGCTGTGGGCCCTGTATGCGGCAGGTCCAGCAATTCGAAAGCGTGGATCACATCTATAGAAGGAACTTCCCATTCAAGATAGCCTTCGCAAAGGTTGACGAAGACATCGTAGTTCTTTTTCTTGAGCTCCTTCAGTTGCCGGTAAGTGGTCAGCTTATTCAGAAACACATGATCCACTTCGGCATCGGGAAGCAAGGCAGAAAGACTTCTCGGCGGATCATAGTTTTTATAATCAACGCCAGTGGTTGAGTAGTCGGCCTGAAGCACACAAACCTTCATAGCAATAAAATTAGATGGTTAAATTTCTTCTTGCAAATGCGTCTTCGATGATCTCTTTGATCAGCTGGGTGAAGGATTTTTCCGCATAACGGAGTATAGCCCCGATAGAGGTGTAGTCCTCATCATCACTTAACCCACACTGCGCATTTACTTCGAGCATATATAATTTGCCTGTAGCGGCATCTATCCTTATATCCAGTCTGCCGTACCCTTTACCTCCAACAGCCACATACGCATCAAGGGTGATCTTCTCCAATTCCTTCATTAATGAGGCAGCGGGGCGGTGATAATTATAAAAATTCTCATTTCCGGGCATGGGCTTTTCATCCTCATATATTTCCCAAAGCCTGTCAAATGATAAAAACTTCTCCTCCTCAGGCAATGATTCATGGAAAATTCTTTCAACCGCCGGGTATACCACACACTTTTCCGGCTCCGAGGATGACCCGACGATAAGGGTTGTAAATTCCGGGCCTGTAATAAATTGTTCAACGATCAGTCCATCCGCTAATAAGTTCCATCCCCGGTATCCCTGCTTTATTTCCTTTATCCGTTGAAGCAGTTCTTTATCGGTATAAACAACATTCTTTACCGAAACGCCCATACTACCGCCGGATACGGCCGGCTTGATGATCAATGGCGCCCCGATCTTTTTACAAAGTCCTTTTACAGAATCTTCGCTTCCGTCTATTATCTCCCATTTTGCATTTGATACGCCGGCTTTATCAAAAGCCCTTTTCATGGGGATCTTCGATGTGGTAATATTATAGTAGTGCACGTCTGAACCGGTATAGACGAGTTTGTTCTTTTCTAATTCATGTATTATAGATACGCCCGGAGTTCCGTTTACCTCATCTCCGTCGCAAAGATTAAATACCAGGGGAATTTTTCTTCCGGACTTTCTTTTGATCGTACCGATAACTTCTTTATAGTTCAGCAGGGTAACCGGCTGCCATATCCAGTCGGCATCCAGTTCTTTAAATACAGCGGTATATTCCTGCAGGCTTTGGTTGAAGTCGTAATAGTGTTGAAGGTTGGGATCGTCAGTTTCCAGATAGGGGTACAGGACCCAGATCTTTAATTTCCGGATGGGGTCGGCCGACACACGAGGCGTACGAAGGCTTTTTCGTTTAAGCTCTTTTTTCCTTGTTTGAACGATCATTCAGTTGCTGTTGTATGAAGCGGGTAAGTTTATATGTACCTATAACTTCCCGGCTAATATGGGCTGCGCCCTGTATCTCGCCAAGACATTTATCACTTCCGCAATAACAGGTAAAAGGCTGCGCCATGTCCCATTCAGTAGAAGGATAGAAGAATGTCATCTCATCTCCTTCTTCGATAGGCTTAAGAGCAACGACCTGCATGGTGTAGGTGTCGAAAAAAACACTTGGGTCGCAACTGTGATTGATATACTGAAGATGCTCGGGCTGCAACATGATGTGCTTGTCAACAGCTACCTGAACCGTCAGGTAGGTTGGCTCAGACAATATTTGCCCTGCAGAGAAATCTGCAATAACATCTCCCGGATGATAGGAGCGTTGCGCAAAAAATGCTTTTTGGTTATTTACTAAGTTCTGCCTCACTACGGCGAACTGGTGATCGCTGACGATGCGATAATCGGGGTTAGTAAGTGTTATCATGATCGATTCGTTATGAAAAGATATATATAAACTTTTATGTAACAAATCTTCTTTGTGTAAATGTGAATAATTAGTACTATTAGCTTAATAACATTTATCATTAACAATGATCGTATTCATCCTTCTTTACAAAATCAATGATCATTCCTGCTTCATTTCATACTTGATTTATCGTTTGTTTAATCAATGATACTAATGCCCGTTCGGATAATAGTCAGCATAAAACCGTTAAGATTACCTGCTTGTTTCATTACCTGTATTTGTCCCGGCCAAAGACAATGCTACTCTTTCATTTCATGTACCCATTATACCGAAGGCATTGAAAGCCGCTATGGTGGCTGATTGGGAGAATGGGTTGGTATTGATGGTCATTGGCATAGTATCAAAATAAGTAATCAATAATACCGGCAGGGTCATCATTGCCGGGGTATCGAGATCTTACAGATCGCTTATATACCGATTCAAAAGCATCCTGGTTATAAAATACATACTTTGACTTTACTCCTTAAGAATACCCATACCTGGCATTCAAAGTATTTGGGGAATGAAACAATCCCTTAATGGGTCAACAGGTACTTTATTAACAATGGACCCGGCAATACTACCGGTGATCATACAATCCGGCAGTCATACTCATTTATGGAATAGAGTCCATAGCGGTATGGAATATCAGAAAGGGATTATGATAGTAATAAGCTGGTGGTTAGTCTTCCTGCCGGTTAGTCTTTTGATACGCCTGCCAGGCTATAACGAGTTTGATTTCACCAAACCCGATACTATTACCCAGTTTTTCCCTTATGAGGTTTAAAGCTCCCCCTTCAAAATTCTTTATAGCCGGCTGTATCAGTAGTATTTTATCCGGGCTTACCAGCTCTTCGATATTAATAACTCCTTTGGAAACATAATGGGCCAGGTGTCCTTCGACAGTTTGCGCAGTAAGGCTTCTTGCTTCAGCCACCTCTTTAATCGTCATTCCATCTTTATACAACTTGTATGATTCGGCTTTAGTATCCACTTTTGCCTTCTTCTCACCGGTACTTTCTTTTCGCTGCCGCTTCGGAGATTTTTCCCGGATAAGAGAACCCAGATCATTTGCTTTTGAATATTCAAGGATGATATCAAGAAACTGTTGTCCATACTGCCCGATCTTGGCATCACCAAAACCACTGACCATCCTCAATTCTTCCAGGGACTGGGGTAAATAGCGGGCCATTTCATCCAGCGTATTGCTGCCGGCTACAATATATATAGGCAGATCTCTTTTTGTACAAATGTTGTCACGCAGCTTTCGCAGTTGCTGGTAAAGGGCGGGATGAGGGCTTTCGATCCTTTGAGCAGCTGTTCCTGCATAAGCGTTAACGGTAAAAGAAGGCAGGACAAACCGTTTCTTTCTATTATGCCACTCTTCTGCATCGAACTTCCCGCTAAATCCCTGCAGCAAAAATCTCTTGGCTGCTATTTCACCAAAAACTTCTTTTACGCTGTCGTTATATTCCTTTGCGTGCAGCCGGCTGTCTGTAATTGCCGGTGATTGCTGTAAAAAAGCAATGATAATATCCAGCTCTTTTACAAAATGCGCCGATGCTTTAATAGTTCTTTCCTGTAAAGCCGTATTCTCTTCCAGTATACCCGTTTGCTGAAACTGTTGCTGCAGCCATATTTGAAATTTCTCCGCCGTTGCCTGTACGGCATTGATCTTATCCAGTAATTCATTATTCCATGCAATGGCTTCCGGATTAAAAGAACCGGCATTTCCTGCTAAGTAGGTTATTAATTCCCCTGTGCTGTTGACCGCAATCCTGAAGTCGAAAGTGGAAAGCAATAATTTCTGCTGGTAATTTTTCCTGGCAACAATCAACTCCTTTTCCAGGTCGCCGGGCGACGCACTGTTTTTGGAAAACTCAACGATACGCCTGTCTGTAAAAAGATTATTTGCCCTTATCTCGCTTTGCAGGATCAGGCCATTAAGATTGGTACACCGGCTCAATGCCACATATACCTGCCCCGAAGCAAAGGACTTTCCGGCATCAATAATAGCTTTTTCAAAGGTCAGTCCCTGGCTCTTATGAATAGTGATCGCCCAGGCCAGTCTTAGGGGATACTGAACAAATGATCCCAGCACCTCTTCTTCCATTTGCCGGGTATTGTTATTCAGGGAATACCGGATATTCTCCCATTTTTCCTTCTTTACTTCTATTTCATCCTGTTCGCCCTTGCATTGTACGAGGATCTTATCGTTTTCCAGCTTTGTAACGATCCCGATTTTTCCATTAAAGTATCGCTTCTCCTTTTCGCTGTCGTTCTTGATAAACATTACCTGGGCACCCTTCTTTAAATGCAGCACTTCATCCGCAGGGTAGGCGTTTGAGGGAAAATCGGTTTCAATATCTGCTGCATAAGACAGCAGGGAGCTGTTAAGCCGTTGCAATTTGCCCGTATTTATCTCCCTGGCTTTTTCATTATAAGTAGTGAGAATAATGAATCCATCATCATTTTTATCATGAAAGCCGGGTTGAAAACGACTGGCCAGGATTTGTTTCCCCTCCTCATTCAGTTCGTTATTACGAACCTGGTTAAGCAATTGTATAAACGCTTCTTCGCTCTGGCGATAAATCTTGTTAAATTCGATATACAGAGGCTGCTGCTGTTTAAGAACGTGACTATCGAAAAAATAGGGGCTATTATAGTAGTCTGCTAAAAGACTCCACTCCTGTTCCTTTATTACAGGAGGCAGCTGAAACATATCCCCGATAAATAAAACCTGCACGCCCCCAAACATTTCACCATACCTGCTTCTTATATGTCTCAACACAGTATCAATGGCATCCAGTATATCGCAGCGCACCATACTGATCTCATCTATGATAAGCAACTCCAGTTCCTGTAACACCTTCTTTTTCTCCGTAGTCATTCGCAAACGGCTAAGGAGACTATGCGCATCAGTTGTTTCACTCTCTTTATGAAATCCCCTTGCTTCGGGAATAAAAGGAGATATCGGTAATTGAAAAAACGAATGCATGGTTACACCACCTGCATTAATAGCGGCTACACCCGTGGGCGCCACCACAGCCATTTGCTTGGAACAGTTCTCCCGGATATATTTAAGAAACGTTGTTTTCCCTGTCCCGGCCTTACCCGTCAGGAAGATATTGCGGGAGCTTTGGTTAACGAGTTCCACCGCCAATTGAAATATAGTATTGCTTTTATCAGGAATAATCATTGCCGCCATCTCTTTGTTTTAGCCACCAATAACCAGGATGAACGCAGAACCTGGTTTGTCGCCGCGCTTCAGTTGAAAGTAATCGTTCATATTCTACTCTTCGTTTACCGAAATTAATGATAAGCCCTGTTTCATTAACTGAAAACGGAGATAATTTATTATTTGAGCATATGCTTACTGGAATTCTTTACCAGAAGATGTCAACTCAACAATGGCGTTTCTATTACAAACAGGTTTTGCCAATTGTCACAGATAAACATCATTTCCCAAAATATCGGTATTGTCCTACATTCATTTTTGGTTAGAATATTTATGCCTCGCCCGCTTTTACTCCCCCAGCATCAGCACCTCATTTACCAGTATCTCGGTAGCATATTTTTTATTTCCGTCTTTATCCATGTAAGTTCTGGTTATCAGCTTACCTTCCACAGCCACTTCTCTCCCTTTATCCAGGTATATTTCTACTATTTCTGCCAGTTTTCCCCAAGCCACCAGGTTATGCCACTGTGTTTCTATGATCTTTTCACCATTTGTATTCCGGTAAACCTCATTTGTCGCCATACTAAAGCGTACCAGCTTTTTTCCATTGTCCGTAATCTTTACTTCCGGCTTGCCGCCCAGATGGCCGATCAATTGCACCCTGTTTCTTAATGTGTACATTCCTTTAAGTTTGTGTTTCGTATGTAACGAAACGATTGTAAATGTTGTTATCGCAGTCAACCAGTATTGTCGTCCGGTGACAAAACAAAGATGGGATCATGAAAAAGTATACCCGGTTTTTATCTATTTACTTGCGGATGTATCCGTTTGTAAGCGGTTGTACCTGGATATTGCTTAATTAATACACGGAAATCTGCTTCCTATGCTGCAACAAACAGAAACGAAAAATTGCCTTGCCTGCGATAAGCCACTGAAAGGGCGGTCAGATAAAAAATTCTGTGATGATTATTGCCGTAATACTTACAACAACCAGTTGAAAAGTATCAGCAACAATAATATCCGGAATATCAATAATACACTTACTAAGAACCGCCGGATCCTGGAGGGCCTGCTTCCGGAAACCGAAGAAACAGCAAGAGCAAAAAGGAAAAATTGCTCCGCCTCGGTTTCAATTTCAAATACATTACGCATACTTATATTACCAAAACAGGTAAAACCTATCTCTATTGTTATGAATATGGTTACCTGCCATTAGAGAATGACTGGTTCCTGATTGTGAAAAGAAAACAGGAATAAAAAAAACCCGCCATTGCTGGCGGGTCGGTTTTTCACTCTTGTCCTCAAAGGACTCTATCGGACTGCGTTTATGCTATTTATGCTCATCTATTGATATAAGAATTTTCCTCTCTGGATATTAGCGCCTTGCTCAACGGTTACCAGGTACATCCCCGGTTTCCAGGTGGGTTTGCCCTGCAGGTAAATGAGATTCTGTCCTTTATTGATAGTCCCACGAACTGTTTCAATAGGCCGGCCGCTCATATCTGTGATACGGATAACAACAGGGCCACTGCCCGGTGCGTTATACTTCAGCGAGAAATTTGCTTTAACAGGATTTGGGGCTATCGTCAATCCATCATCCTTTGTGCTGTAAAAGTCTTTACCACTGCTGAATACCTGACTACATCGCCAATCTCGTTCATCCGCAAACGGTAATAATTGATCCCGGCGCCAAAGCTGTTATCGTTAAAACTATACTCGCTTGTTCCGTACCCGTTTCTCGCCAGCTGCTGATTGATCGGGGGGCTGAAATGAATGCCATCTATACTCCTTTCCACTTCAAACTCCTGGACCTGCGGAGCCATTTCGGTCATCCATTTCACGTGGTTTTCATTACCTGCCTGCGTTACACTAAACTTCCTCAGCACAAGCTGAACAAGACCTGATGAGCAATCCGGGAATATTTTAGAGGAATCCATTGTTGACAACCCTGCCGCATCAGTTACTTTCAACCGGATGAGCCAGTAATAATCTTCTCCGTTACAACCAATACGGCCGATGGGTGAGAAAGTATTTCTTGCCGTATCAATCGGTCCCGGATGCTCATGATTGTTATGACGCAATATTTTCTGCCATTCATACTTCAGTTGTGACGGTGTATGTTCTATATCGGTAACTGTCGCGGTAAAAGCATAGATACTATCCGGACCGATCCTGTATAAAGAATTTTTGACCGGGCTGGTAATATTCACTACCGGCGGCGTATTATTTACCGATACGATAATACTGTCTATCGCTGTTGCATTCTGGTTATCTCTTACAGTAAGGGTGACTGCAAATTTCCGTGGCGTATTAGCCGGCGCGGTAAAACTGTGAGACGGGTTAGCCAGGGTGCTGGTATTACCGTCACCAAAATTCCATAGATAAGTAATGTTTCCTCCATCGGGATCAAACGATGTATTGCCTGTAAAGTTTACGTTTAATGCCGTTGGGCCATAGGTTACATCCGAAGTCATTTTTACAACCGGCGACTGGTTACCTCCATATCCTATTGATTTGATACTATTGGTTCCAATATCCACATATACCAATGTTCCATCCAGTGGGATTTTCGGTAAGAGAAACGATAGCGACAAAACCGGATGCAAAATCTTGTACCTTCTGTACCACATCGGTAAACCCGATGGTAAAGCTCTTTATCCATTGTGCGCCATAATCAGCATGGAAATAAGTGTTCCTGTATTGGGCAGGGAATAAATTCCCGGTATACCAGAATCCACCGATACTGGAATTACCGGGGAATGGCGATCCTGTAACACCCGATGCTGCTGTACCTATCTGGGCAAACGTTGGATTATTTCCATTAAAGGTGGGTACTCTTGAGCTGTCTTCAAAGTGTTTCCAGTCAATGGCCGGCCGGTGGTGAACATAGCGGTTGCCGCTTCCTATCGGAGTAGCTGCATTACATGGGTTATTAACCGTAGACGCGCCGCTTCCGTTAACCTGCCTGAGCAGGTTATTGAAAGTAAAGTATTGCTGGGTGCAACCGCCTGAACCAAACAATGGATTAAGTTCATCACCGTTTGGCGTGGTAAAGGCTGAAAATGCACTTTCGCCGGGTTGCCCGGGTTTTTCATATTCAACGCCTTCAAAAATGGGCCAGCCAAAATTCATACCCGGCCCGGTTACTATATTAAGTTCTTCATACGTTCTCCAGCCCACATCTCCCACATATATTTCTCCAATGTCTCCGGCAGCAGGATTAGTAGATCCTTTTCCGGGACGGATGTTAAACCGGAACGGGTTTCTTAAACCTAATGCCCATACTCTTGACTTCGGAGCTCTTGGCTGTGCGGGATCATAAAAAGGATTGCTTGATACGCCATTACCATTAACAGGATCTATTCTCAGGATCTTACCATTGTGACAGTTCACCAATTGTGCCCTGAATGCCCCTACATTTTCCTGTGTTCTGATTATTCCATCACTCAGCGCCTGCATATAATAGGTCTGGGGATTGCTTCCGAAATCTGTACTGTTATACGTTCCGCCATCGCCTGCCGAGGCAAGCAATGTACCATCTGATGCAAATACAAGTGAACCCATACCATGCGAATCATGCAGGACAGCAATACCTGTAGATCTTGTTTCTCCCAGCAGGATTGTTCTTGTCCCCGGATCGGTTGAAAGAATTCCGCCACTATTAATAGTCTTGTACCGCGTGATCCTGCCGATCGTTGGTTGTGCCGCTGAATTGATATCCGGTGTATTGGGATTATAATTCGGCGTACCAAAATTAAACAGGTAATGCCGGTCAACAACATACAAGAGATAGATCAGCCCATTGGTTTCAAATTGCGGATCTAATGCAAACCCGGTAAGTCCATGATCATCCCAGTTACCGACTTCCGGTGAAATATCAATTACTGCTGTTGGCTGTTTGTCATATTGCTGCGTGGTCGCATTCCGGTTGCAAACAAAAACCTTTCCTCCTTTCTCCCATACAAAAAGCTTTTGACCGTCTTTGGAGAAGACAGCCCCTATCGGCATATCCCATCCCGAACCGATGGTTGTAGTAGGCCATGTAACCGGTGGCGCGGAAGATACGATCAGTGTGACCGTGGTTGTATGTATAAGACTTCCGCTTGTTCCCTGTACTGTAATAGT
This sequence comes from Bacteroidota bacterium, assembly GCA_037200265.1. GTDB lineage: Bacteria > Bacteroidota > Bacteroidia > Chitinophagales > Chitinophagaceae > VBAT01. The sequence goes on along the minus strand of JBBCIL010000014.1, from coordinate 1,371 downwards.
ATAGGTTCCTCCTGGTGCAGAAGCAGAAGTGGTGATACTAAGAACAGATGTTGCCGCAGGAACCGCTGAAGCCGGATTAAAAGAAGCGGCTGCACCGGAAGGTAATCCCGATACTGATAAAGTAACAGGGCTTAAATAATCTCCCCCGGTTTCATTAATATTTATAGTATACGATGTGCCATTACCAGCGGTCACTGTTTGAACCGCCGGTGAGGGACTAAGGGCAAAATCAGCAGGGCCATTCACGATCAGTGTTGCCTGCTGTGTATGTGTTATACTTTGAGCCGTAGCGCTCAGGTTAAGTGTATATGTTCCCGGAACTGCATTACTTGACGTGATATGTAATTGGGTCTGTCCCTGGTTGGTCAACGGGTTAATAACAAAGCTACCTGTTATCCCTGTTGGTAAACCGGTAACTGCTAAAGCAACATTATTACTGGTAAAACCATTCAGGTACGTTACATCAACACCAAAGTCTGTACTACCAGTCACAGCTACACTCTGGCTTGCATTTAATAATGTAAATGAAAAATCAGGAGTAATACTAACTGTTATATTGGCTGATGTTGTTGTATTGCCGGCAGCATCACGGGCACGGGCAGATAGTATATGACTTCCGCTTGCAGCCGTCGCTGTATTCCATGATACAGCATAAGGAGCTGTTATATCTTCGACGCCGAGATTAACACCATCGAGCAGGAACTGAACACCCCCAACGCCTGCATTATCTGTTGCATTGGCGGTAATATTGATCGTGCCGCCGACAGAAGCGCCATTTGCCGGGCTGCTGATACTAACCGTTGGAGGTATATTATCATTTCCGATCGGTGTGTTCATATCGGCCTGTATTTCAGCTGCGGTCAATAACCGGTTATAAAATCTTACTTCATCTATTGAGGCATTCAGGTAATCTCCCCATGGCTGATTCGCACCGATGCGGGTATTGGATGGATTAAGCGCTGCTAATGTACCGGAAGATAATACATCCGTTCTGTTAGTAACATCAATACCATTTACATAAATAGTGAACCGGCTGGCCTGTGCCAGGCTTCCGTTATACGTAACAGCGATATTATTCCATTGACCCGCCGTCAGCACATTATTATTACTATGAATCACCAGCTTGCTGCTTCCGTTGTACCAATAAACGGAAATACCGTTTGTCACCGGCCCGGCCTCGGCATCATTGCTTGAATGCGCATAGTAATAAAAGAAATTGTTAGCGTCCACTGTCTGGCTCCATACAGTTCCCCATTCGTTAAAGTTGTTATTCAATACCCAGGAACTCCATGTATAATTCTGCACCGGATCAAGTGTAAAATCTGCGTGATCGGCAAAGCTCATATAGTCATTAGTACCATCTACGTTCAT
>JBBCIL010000013.1:0-259634 GCA_037200265.1 Bacteroidota bacterium | reverse complement strand
GTTGTAATAGTTTATTATTTATAAATTAAAATCCTTTCTCTATTAATTCGTCCAGGCGGTTGTGAGAGTCTACCACGCCCCGTTCCATGCCCGACATCACCATGCCATCGCGGTCTGCTACGGATTTGAATATGGACTGAATAGTTGCTCTTGTTCTTCCGCCGGCAAGCGCTTCAAATAGGGCGATTTCGAGGGAGACATGTCTCTTTCAGGCAATCCTTCAAATTCAAATGTGCGGATCAGTCTTTCCGGCGCTGCTATTTCATGAATCACACCGTTAAAGCCATATTTATTGCCGCCTGCATCGCAATGAAAAAACCGGTAGGAGCCTCCTGTCCTGTTATCAAGTTTATCAATTTCCATAGTTAAGTCACGCGGGCCCATCCATTGCAGCAATAGTTTGGGGTCAGTAACGCTTTAAAGACTAATTCTCTCGGCGCTTCAAATTCCCTCGTGATGAAAAATTCCTGCTTGCCGGGTACAGCAGTGATCGTAGTTTGATTTTTCTTTTTCATCTTTTCATCTTTTTTTGTTTTGTTTGCATGTTAAGTAAGAGGGTATCCAGTTTGTCAAACTGGTGTTCCCATAGTTTCCGGAAATTATCCAGCCAGTCAGCTACTTCATTTAATTTTTCGGCCTGTATATAACAGTATCGTTCACGTCCCTGCTTTGCGATCATAATGATTCCGCATTCTGCCAGGATCTTGATATGCTTTGAAATAGCCTGGCGGCTGACATCAAAACTGTCTGCGACAGTATTCGGTGTCAGTGATTGTTGGGCGATAAGCGTAATAATTTCACGCCTTGTGGGGTCGGCTATTGCCTGGAATACATCCCGTCTCATAATTGGATTTTAATATGTTTAGCAACTGATCGGTTGCAAATATAATCGCAACCGATCAGTTGCGCAAATATTTTTTGAAATATTTTTATCTGCTGACTCTGCTGCGTTTTATGATGTGAGCAGCGTAAGAACATTGTAAGGAGAAAATGGGTTTGTTGCTTTGCAGAAAGAAGTTTTACAACCAGGGCATAATTTTTTCTCCTGCCTGTTGCCATGTCAAAGACTATCCAGTTTTTTTTGAATGGCCTGCTTGTCTGTTTGTGTTTTTGCCAATGAAAGGGCCTGTTGAAAATGATGCTTCGCCTTTTGCTTATCAATACCGGTATATAATTCTCCCAATAAGGTAAAGTAAAAATGATTGCCCGCCAGGTTCAGTTTTTCAGCTTCTGCAATGGCCGCTGCTTTTCCATTTGCTTTAGAAAGGGCATAGGTTCTGTTAAGCGCAGCTACAGGTGAGTAAGCCAGTTGTAACAGCCGGTTGTAGAGCTGAAGAATATTTTCCCATTTTTCATTTGTATCCTCTTTGATAGTATGCCAGTAAGCGATACTTGCTTCAAGGTGATATTTTGATAATGTATTTCCCTGTGATGCCCGGTTAAGAAAATAAACGCCTTTGGCGATCAGTTCATGATCCCAGCGTGTTTCATCCTGGTCATGGTATAAGACCATTTCGCCGTTCTCATTTTCTCTTGCTTCAAATCGCGAAGAATGAAAGCACATCAGCGACAACAAGGCATTGACAGCCGGCTGGTTGGTTTGCTCATTTTCGATAAGTAAATAAGTAAGCCGCATCGCTTCAAGGCAGAGATCTTTCCTCAATACTCTGTCCTGGCTTTCGGAATAATAGCCTTCACTGAAAAGTAAGTATAAAGTTGTCAAAACAGTTTCCAGCCGGTTACCAATTTCCCCTTCACCGGGAAATTCAATCTTTACTTTCTCCTGGCGTAGTTTTTCCCTTGCCCGCGTAAGCCGTTTACTGATCGTTTCTTTATTCGATAAAAAGGCGATAGCGATCTCGTCTATGCCAAACCCGCAAAGAATGCGGAGTGAAAGACCGATCTGTGCTTCGGGAGAAATAGAAGGATGGCAAATAGCAAATAACATCTGCAACTGGCTGTCAGTGATATTTTTTTCTGAGAGGTCAATATCAACTTCCCCGCTGCTGGTTGCTGCGTATGTAATTTCTTCAGCTACTTTTTGAGTAAAAACCGCCTGTCGTATAAAATGATTTTTAGCCTTATTCTTTGCTACTGTATACAACCACGCTGTTGGGTTAGCGGAATTCCTTTAAAGGTCCAGGTTTCCAGTGCGGATAAAAAAGTTTCACCGGCAATGTCCTCTGCCACTTCAATATGTTCTATACCAAAAAGCTTGCAGAGAACAGAGGTTATCTTTCTGTATTCCGTTCTGAATAAATGCGGTATTAATTCCTGCTGATTCATATATAAAAAGTCCCTGTAAGGGAACAAGGACTTTTAAGCCGTACAAATTTATAAGATACTGATCCGGGCCGGGCAACATATTTTAATGAATGCCGTCGCCGCTGGCAATTTTCCGTACTTCCACGCTGTTGCCTTCTCCCTGTAAAACAGGAGAACCTTTGGCAAATTCAACCGCTTCGTCTACAGAATCAGCTTTTACAATAATGTATCCCCCGATCGTTTCTTTGATCTCGCCAAAAGGGCCGTTGGTGACTACGTTATTATGCCGTACAACCCGGCTGTCATCAAAAGGCAGGCCATTGCCACCGACAAATTTGTTTTGTGCCGCAATGCTGCCGATCCAATCCTGTGTTTGTTTCATCCAATGCTGTATCTGTTCGGGCGAAGCAACTTTATTGCCATCCTGGTGCCTGAAGATCAATATGAACTCGTTCATGTAATTTGATTTTAATTGTTATAAAATTTTCGGTTTACATTATTATAACAAGCCGGTCAGGTAAAAAAGGACACAGGCGGGAGAATATTTTTGAATGTGCTTATTATTTAGCTGCCAGCAGAAGGGCCATGGTTGCCCAGGTGCTTCCTGCGGCGGAAATAAACTGGTTATCACCATGCGGAAAACCGCTGTCCACATATTCCACAGAAGGAAAGGAGCGGGTTTGTACATTCCAGGATCCGTCCGGATGCTGTGTCTTCAACAGGAAGGCAATACCTTTTTGATACACCGGTGCATCTGTAGTCAACTGTCCCGATTGCTGCAATGCATATAAACTCTGGCCGGTAGCATACGCATCAGAAGGTAATGCATCCAGTTGCGCCCATCCTCCGTCGGCATGTTGCGCTGCTATTAGTTTTTTGGCCTGTTGCTGTATAAAAGTTTTATCGCCACCCGTCCAGGTAAGACCAAGCAACTGGAAAATTTTTTCTTCATTGGCGATGGGAGTGGTATTCATCATCCATTGCCTGGCCCTGGCTACCTGCTGCGTCACTTCATTTTTAAAAACAGCAGGGAGATAAGCCTGTATGCCTTTTGCCGCCATTGCCGTAGCAGAAAATGAATAGTATTCGATTGGAGGTCTTGCATTGGGCGCTACCCAGCTTCCGTTTTTTAACTGGCGTTGCAGCATATTTTTGGCAAGCAGCTCGAGTGTTTTATTAGCCTGCGTACGGTTAGCGGCAAATGACCACAGATCATAACCGCCGCTGATGATGATAGCAGCGGGATCATCGTTTTGCGCAAAGTAATGTTTACGCTGTGTCCAGTTATTATGGATACTGTCGAGCGCTTCTTTTAAAATAGTATCCTGTATGATAAACCCTTTTTCCCTGGCGAGTGAAAAAGCAACGCCGCCGATTCCCTGCCCGTGACAACTATGGCAACCACCTGCATTTATTAAAAAAGTATGACTGCTGCTTTGCAATAAAGGCAGGCTTTTATTAATGGCGGATTTTATTTCTTCCGGATCGGTATGGTAATTACCGATAGTAGTAAACCCTGCGATGAGGATGGTAATACTACATATGATCAACCATTTTTTCATTCGTGTTATTGTTTTTCTTATACTCTTAACTTACCACTCATTACTCCCAGCTCCTGACTAATAATTCTCTCCTCTATTGCGCCCCTGCTTTTTTTAACAATGCTACCGTCGCTGTATTTCCTTTTTTCAATGCCCATGTAAGGGCGGTCTGTCCTTTTTTATCCTTCAAATCGGTTAATGCGCCCTTATCAAGTAATAACTGTACAATAGCCGGGTTATCGTATTCACTGTATACAGCCCACATCAGTATGGTTGTGCCGTCAATATCCTGTTCATTGATACCAGTTGTTTTTTCCAGCAGCGCTTTTGTCATAACTATATCACTTAATATAACGGCGTATGATACAGGGGTAGCTTTATAACTATCCTTTACGTTCGCATCAGCGCCATTGGCCAGCAGCCAGTATACCATGTCTTTATTACCGGACTTGATAGCATAGAACAGGGCTGTCTCTGCACGGTTTTTCATTTCATTGATGTCCACTCCCTTATTGACCAGCAGCCGGGCGCTGGCTGTATCGCCATAAATGGCTACCCTTGCCAGCGAAGTCTGGTTCTTGTTATTCTTTGCTAACGGATCGGCGCCGTGCTGCAGGTATAGTTTTATCATTTCGTATTGTGCATTACCTACACAGCTGCCAGTAATGGTGTATTGCCATCTGTGGTTTTGACATTTACATCCGCTTTGTATTGAAGTAAGAGTTTTGTTTTTTCTATATCATGCGAACACCACATGATGGCTGTTTCACCCAGCTTATTTTTTGCATTGGGATCAGCGCCTTTTTGTAATAATTGCTTCATACAGCCCGTGATCGAATACAAGGCGGCATACATCAGCGCATTATCCCCATCCCCATCAGCTACCGAAACATCAGCGTCATTTTTTAATAAGGAATTTACCTGCGCTGTATCATTATTTTTTATGACGGTTAATAAAGAATGACCTGGCTGGGAAAAGGCCATAAGTGCGGTCAGCAGGCTGCAGATAATTATTAAAATACCGGGAAACGGGCGCCTCATGTGCTGTGTTTGACAATAAATATAATTAATTAATCCGCTGGTTTTGTATGTCCTGTCAGCAGGCGGGACATATTTTATTTTACGGGAGCATTTTTCGCCTGGGTTGTTGTGAGACTATGTTTAAATAGTTTCATGATGCCGGGCCTTTGCTCGTATCAAAGTTGCTGAATCATTACCGTCCGGGCAATACCGAAATAGGGTGAAATAGATATAATAAGTGGTCAAACGAGTGAAATCTTTTTACCTGTCCGTGCTGCTTCATAAATAGCCTGCAGTACCTTCATATCTTTCATGCCTTCTTCGCCGGTGATATGGCCGGGCAGTAATTTATTATCCAGTAATACTTTCGCGATCTCATCGCATTGCGTGGCTTGCTGGTTTATTTCCGGGAAATTCATCTCCCCTCTACTTGTTTTTCCTTTGAAAGGGCCATAGCTTATAGCAGGGCTTAATTCAAAAGTTCCCTGCTCCGCTGAAGCAAAAAACCTGTCTATGCTGCAATTGTATGTACTTGTCGAAGTGGACATAGCTCCGCCCGGAAATACTAATTGCCAGGTAATGGATTCTCTACTTCTGAAAATAATTTAGTATTGGTAACCGGCCAAATTGCGCCGTTACGCTGAGAGGTTCTTCCCCTAAAACATAACGGCTGCATTGCACACAATAAACGCCGAGGTTCATCAAAGGACCGCCACCGGCCAGCGCTTTTTTTAACCGCCATTCTGTGGGGTCGCCGCTTATATAACCCAGCGATGCTTCAACCAAACGAACCTTGCCAAAAACTTTTTCCTGGCCCAGTCTTTTTATTTCAAGGTTATAAGGTTCGTAATGCAAGCGATAACCAACAGCCAGTTGTACACCGGCTTTTTTACAGGCATCTATCATTTCCTGGCAATCACCGGCGGTAATGGCCATCGGCTTTTCCACGATAACGTGTTTACCGGCTTTCGCGGCGCGGATGGTGTATTCTTTGTGCATCGAATTTGGTAGCACCACATAAACGAGGTCAATGTCTTTGTTATTGACTATTTCATCGAAATTCTGGTAGTTGTAAATATTCTTTTGTGGTATGGCATATTTTTTCCCCCATTCTTTTGCTTTGGACGGTGTGCGGTTACAATACCCGTGAGTTTGCAATACTGTGCGGATTCTAACCCGGTAGCCAGGTAACCTGCATAACGTCTCAGCCCGCATAAGGCGATATTTAATTTTTTGCCATCATACACATTACTTTTTTTATACGTGCTTAATAAGGAAGGAAGCGCAGCAGCGGCTGCAGCAGTGCCCGTGCCAATAGCGGCGGCTTGTAAAAAGGAGCGTCGTGATAAGTTTTTCATGATATGTGTTTTTTTGAACGCAGGTTTTTGTTCAGTATTTTTCAATGCATGCAAAAAATTCAGCAGCCTTTATTTTACAAAGTTCAGCACCAGCAGTAAAATAATAAGCAATATTCCAGCAAGGGAAATAATAAACAGGTAATCGGCAATTATCTCAAGCTTTCGCTCTTTAACAGGGTCTTTTGTACGCAGGGAAATAAAGGAAAGGAAACAGGAAAAAGTAAGCAGGAGGGCGATAACAGAAGTGAACTCATCAATAAAAGTAGACGCTGTTTTATTCGTAGCGTGTAATGAGGTGATCACAAAAAGGCAAAACCCCAGGAGGTTGGCAGACGTGGACAAAATATGCTGAGACGTATTATTGGCCATAACCGGCAACAAGGGCTTCTGTTAATAATGCCTTATTCCAAATGTAGATTATTTTTTATTGCTGCCGGTTTTTTCCGATAGTATCCGGGGTTGCTAAAAATATTTTCCACCCCGGAGAAGTCCTTTGAATAAATATGCATAGGGCACAAAGCATTTAGAAATAGTTGAGATTTTTCCTGCACAGTGCAGGAAAAGCACCGGGGTTTATTAGAATGGGAAATACTGTTAATTTTAAAGCATGAAATTTTCAGGTCTTCTGTGTATATTGATCTTACAGGCAATGCTGGCTACTGCGCAAACCCTCCGGTCGTATGTAGAAAAGAATTATACCATCATACGCAGTCTCGATGTGAATGATACTGATTATGCCGATCTCGATGCTATCGGGCTGGCAATAGGCGATAAGCGGGTGATCATGCTGGGTGAACAGGATCATGGGGATGCTCCTTCTTTTTTGGCTAAAACAAGACTTGTAAAGTACCTGCATGAGAAAAAAGGTTTTAATGTACTGGCGTTTGAAAGCGATTTTTTTAGTCTTACTGAAGGGCAGCGTGAGATCATGAATGATACGATTAACCTGAGAAAATACCTGCAGGGCAATATATTTCCTATCTGGACATACTGTGATGCCTGTGCTGACCTGTTTTATAATTACCTGCCGCAATCACTTATATCGGGTAAGCCGATCACGGTGACCGGTTTTGACAACCAGTTGCATGGGGCCTACAGTAAAGGCAGGTTGCTTCCTTTTTTAGATTCGGTATTGATAGCCGGACAATTTCCTCACCCGCGGTTTGCTTTTCTTAAAAAAGAGGTGATGGGGTGGACGGATTCTCTTATGAGTAATTACGGGAGAATATTTGCAGCAAAAGCCCTTTATGATGCTGCCAGTTATTATTTTAATGAACTGATAAATGTATACACTCAGCAGCACGATTCCGGTTATGTGTACAGGTTATTACATAGCCTGCGGGGTTTTAATGATGCGTCAGCTGCTAGTAAAGATTATGTAATGAGTTATGAATTTCGTGATGCCCAGATGGCGGCTAACCTCAACTGGCTGGTAAACGTAAAATACAAAAATGAAAAAATTATCGTATGGGCTGCCAGTGCACATATCATGAACCGGAGCAAAGAAATCATAGGCAAAAATTATTTTTCCAGCATGGGTACTGAATTTATGAAACAACCATCGAACGCTGCACAAACATATATATTGGGTTTTGCCTCGCGGCAGGGAACAGCAGGGCGCATCACTATGCCCAACGGAATATATACAGTACGTACTCCCGGAAAGGAATCTTTTGAAAAGTGGTTTTCCAAAACGGCTTATGCGTTCATTGATTTTACGGAATATAATAAGCTGCATCCTGATCCTTCTTCTTTTTACATGCAGGGTATTGACCACAGCTGGAATGGAAAAGCGGCATGGACTAAAGGGTTTGATGGGATATTTTATATCCGGGAGATGTACCCCTGTAAGGCGCTGCAATGAAAATGACGATGTTCTGTTGGATTGTCCCAGTCTTCTTAACCGGGCATAGTCGTATTAGTTTGCTACAGCCTTCCGAAGGAATAAGTTGATTCAATAGTCATCCTGGTCTCGCAATGACGAAGACTCCGGTGATGGGTGTTGCTCAATCATCCTGACCTCGCAATGACGGAGACTCCGGTGATGGAGGTATTGCTTAATCATCCTGCCCTCGTAATGACGAGGACTCCGGTGATGTGTGTTGCTCAATCATCCTTGCCCCGCAATGACGAGGACTCCGGTGATGGGGTGTTGCTCAATCATCCTGGCCTCGCAATGACGAAGGCTCCGGTGATGTGTGTTGCTCAATCATCCTTGCCCCGCAATGACGAGGACTCCGGTGATGGGGTGTTGCTCAATCATCCTGGCCTCGCAATGACGAAGGCTCCGGTGATGGGAATATTGCTCATCCACCCGGACCCTTCGTCATTGCGAGGGCTGCCATAGAAGATGTTGAATGTAACGACTGTACCGGCAGACCGAAGCAATCTATACCGACTCTGCTTCCTCAAAGCTGTGCGAAGGCCAGCAAACCGGGGCCTATCTGATTAAATGCCTATACAGTTATTGATTAGCCTTTATTATTCATTCAAGTGACGCAAAAGGCGCTGACTACAGTAATCTGTAAACCTATAGTTCAAGTATTTTCAGCGCTGGGTTTAATCTCATCCGTTGCTGATGTTTCATATTTTCAGGGAAGTTTTTTTAGTTTGCTTCGGCCTTTTGAAGAAATAAGTTGATTCAATAGTCATCCTGGCCTCGCAATGACGAGGACTCCGGTGATGGGTGTTGCTCAATCATCCTGGCCTCGCAATGACGAAGACTCCGGTGATGGAGGTATTGCTTAATCATCCTGGCCTCACAATGACGAAGACTCCGGTGATGGAGGTATTGCTTAATCATCCTGGCCTCGCAATGACGAAGACTCCGGTGATGGGGTGTTGCTCAATCATCCTGGCCTGACAATGACGAAGACTCCGGTGATGGGTGTTGCTTAATCATCCTGGCCCCGCAATGACGAAGACTCCGGTGATGGGTGTTGCTTAATCATCCTGGCCTCGCAATGACGAAGACTCCGGTGATGGGTGTTGCTCAATCATCCTGGCCTCGCAATGACGAAGACTCCGGTGATGGGTGTTGCTCAATCATCCTGGCTTCGCAATGACGAAGACTCCGGTGATGTGTGTTGCTCAATCATCCTGGCCTCGTAATGACGAGGACTCCGGTGATGTGTGTTGCTCAATCATCCTGGCCTCGTAATGACGAGGATTCCGGCGACGGGGTATTGCTTAATCATCCCAGCCTCGCAATGACAGAGACCCCGGTGATGGGAGTATTGCTCAAACCATCGGCATCTCAATGACGGAAGACTCCGATAGATTGAAAACTGTTCAATCACCAGGCCCCTTCGTCATTGCGAGGGCTGCCATAAGAGATGTTGAAGTATAGTAACTGTACCGGCAGACCGAAGCAATCTATAAAACCTTGCTTTACCGGAGTGTTAAAAAGGCACAGCAAACCTAAACGATCTGCATTAGTCCGCTTCATCAAAACTTTGCAAAGACACAGCTATCTGAAGCAACCTTTTTGAATAGCTGGCTGCACCTTTAACGTGAGAATCACTTCGCTTTATTAACCACTCCTCCTTTCTTACTATCCACTCCCACCGTATACTTCCCGCTTCCCTGCACAATCCACCTCACCGTCACTGTACCCAGCCCGGGAATATTGCGTACTTCAATAGTAGCGGGATCAGACTTTTGTTCAGTAGTAATATTAAGATCAGCATTGTCAACGATCATGCCTGCTACTACTTTAGCGCCGGTAAGTGTGATATAGTCAGGGCGCTCAATCCTATACTTCAAATCCTGGCTGCTATGAGTCGGCATCAACCGGTTGTTGGCGATCACAGCAGTTACCTGTTTCAATCCATCACCGAGATCTTTTTCGATAATAGTATCTACACTCAGCTTTGGTGTATGATAGCAATGATAGATAGTGAATGATATATTGCGGTGTGCATCACTCTCAAGTAAAAAACCGGGATGCGCCCTTCCGAAATTCTTTTTAAAACCACCGATCTCGATCTTGCCGTATTGCGGATGATCGTATTCGTGCCAGTCAACAAAAGCATCTTTAAATAATGTATAGCGATCGAACATAAACGATGTATTATCCTGCGGATCACGGGTAGCGTCTTTGTTATAAAACAAGTACGGCGTCCAGAGTTCATTGGAGTAAGTATAAATACCACGGCCGCCATAAAACCAATCCAGTTCGCCGCCATACGCTGAGTAAAGATCTTTATACACGACCAGGTATTTATAACCGGGCAGCAGTTCTTCGCCTTTCTTACCTATTATATCATACACCTGCAGATCCTGTGCATTATAGGTTTGCAGGTCGTTGGGATCGCCGGGACCGCGGAGTATCATACCACCGGCATTATGATACGATTGAGCAGCAGCGATATTCGGGTGCTTCATCACAAATTCTTCCACCGCCCTGTTCTCCGTAAAGAGAAGGGATATTTATAGGCACCGTTCTGTATATAGTTCGGCTGCCATCCCCATCCCCAGTCGCGGTTAGGATCGTATTCGAATGTATAGCCGTCTTCATTCACAAGACCATCGCCGTCATTATCTTTTCCTTCAAGACCAAGTATTTCATAATCGCCTTTTTCATCGGGGCCTGCCTGTATCAACCGTCTTGGTTCGGAAGGATCAATACGATAACGGCCATTGGAATTCTTACGGCGCATGAGCAGTATTTCATTATCACCATCGAGATCATCATAACCATCTTCATCTACCTGCCCGTCACGGTCATTATCAACCGGGATAACGCCGGAACGGGGAGAACTACCGGTATTAGGTGCATGAAAATAACTGTCACGGCCATCGGGATTGATGGTAGGAACGATATAAAATGTTTTATCAGCCAGTAATTCCTGTACAAATTTTGTGTCTTTGAATGATTCGGTCAGGTACCAGGCAGCATACAAAGAAAATTCAGCGCCCTGCACTTCATTGGAATGAATATTCCCGTCAATATACATGGCAGGCTTTTTATCCGGATCGCCTTTTTTAAAATCAGTGATGGTAAGGCACCAGAGATCACGGCCCTTGTACGATTTGCCAATTGATTCCAGTTTGGCGAGATCAGGATAAGCAGCAGCTATCTTTTTGCATATCTCGGTGATGCCCGCATGATCATTATACCTGTTCCATGATACCGCAACCTTTGGGTTAACAGGAGAGCCGGCTGCTTTGAAAAGCTGGTCAGGGGTTTGAGCAAGCAGTGAATGGTGAACGGTGAATAGTGAAAGGGCGATCGTTAAATATTGTATGTAGCGTTTCATGTATTGATAATTAAAAAGTCAAAAGTTAAAAGTCAGAAATCAGCAGCTAATTCATAATGTTTGAATTAAAAAGTGATTTCAACTGTCTTGCTTCCTGTAGTAGGGCTGCCTGCTTCGATGGTTAGTTTACCGCTTCCTTTTATCAGCCAGCTCAGTTGCTGTGAACTGTATCCTTCCAGGGAATTGAGCGTTTGTATCTTCTTGCCGCTGATGACGGATTGATTGCCGCCTGCATTCACTTTTACATTGATGCGTTTGACCCAGTAACTTCTTTCCCCGAGTTTAGAATGGGAAGCCAGTGCGCCTTTATTAATGATATCGAGTGTTATTCTTGTTAAAGCCCCAACCTTTTCTGTTTTGACATTGATAATGTCCAGGTCTGGTTGATTAGCCGCCAGCTTTACTAAGAAGTTCGCATGTTTCTTTACCAGGTCAGCTACTAATTTATAGGGAGGATTGATCATTACAAAAGGATCAACACCGCCGACCTCGGCTTTTTGAGCGGGGAAATCAGGATGCTGAACAGTTTTCCATTCAGTAAATGTATTTGTAATGCCCTGCTGGTTGGCCCACCGTAAATAATTAGCCGTCGCATCATCAATCGTAAATGCTTTTTCTCCTTTGGTAGTATCGGGTTTTGTTTTGGGCACCCACCAGCCCGGGGTACTAAAACTGTAACGGCCATAGTGATAGTAAGCCCATGAAAGAAAATCGCCACCCGCTGCATTAGTCTTTGGCGCGTCTTTCATATTCACGGTTTTATTATACAGGTCGGAGACCATGCTGTCAACTTTTACGTCCTGCTGCAGCCAGCTTCCGATCAGCGGCTGGTTTGCTGTGATGGCATTATACGCAAATGGTGTGGCGAGATTATTATTGCTGCCAAAACTTACGACAGCATATACATTGTATTGTTCAAAGAGATAATCAAGCAATGCCCTTGTTTCTGTTTCAGAAGCGGCAAACTCACCGGCGCCCGGGGTAAAAGAAGGATGTTTGTAGGTCAGGTTCTTATTGAACCAGACACCGCCTTCACCATCTTCATTGAAATTGCCATCCTTGTCATTATCGCTTCCTTCAGTGAGTATGATATATCTGCCTTTCTCCCCTTTATTCAGATCAGCTTTGATGAGTACTCTCGGATCGTCGGGATGTGTTTTGTATTCACCGGTAGGGGATTCGATTCTCAGCCAGGTTATTTTGCCATTGCCATCCAGGTCATCAAAACCGTCTTCATTTGTTTTACCGTCGCGGTCATCATCGGTAATGCTGGCGTTGCCTTGCCGTTCGTACTGAAGTGATGCGAAGTATTGTTCCATCGCGTCAGGGCTCATGTTGGGAAAAATGTAGAAAGTGGTTTTATTCAGTAATGCTTTGATGCTGTCGGTATGGCTGCCCTGTAAGAGATTTTCTGCAAAACCGATAGCGAGTTCAGTACCTATTATATAATTACCTTCTGTGCCGCCAACGATCACAATAGCGGGTTTGGTTTCAGTATTGCCGCTGCCGATGGTGAGTTGCCAGATGTCCTTGCCGCTGCCTGTTTTTGTCAGCGATCTTACTTTGACCAGTTGCGGATAGCTTTTAGCGAGGGCGTTGATGCGGGTGGTTTGTTGAGAGAAGTTGCTGTACCCTGTTTGCGCTTTTGATACTGTCAGTAGAATAGCACAAAACAGGCAGGCTAATAGTCGTTTTATCATCAGGTAAATAATTTTGGAAGGCTAATATACTGAAAAGAAGTTCGAAAGTCCGCGAGACAGAAAATCGGAAGTATCAATCGGTAAAATTGATCTTCCGGTTAGCAACAATCTATGAGGTTTGGTATCACAGGTTGCGTTTTCGTTCTATGGGAAATACAGGAACACAAAGTGCACGAAGGATCACTAAGATCACTATGTTTTTAAATGCTGATATATATAGTCAGTAAAGACTGCTGAAATAAATGAATCGTCTCCGGACTTCCGGTCTTTCTGTCTTCCGGACTTCTCATTAACATGTCCATAGCATTCATTAACCTTAAATAACATGGTGCTTAACGTTTCCTTATACCATTTCCGGCACAGTGGCACTTGCTTTGAATAAGTAGCAGTACAACCGGGTAATAAAATTAAAAAGGTCTTTGGAACTTACCGGCTGATACAAAGACCACAACAAATAAAATATAATAACATGAAAAAGATCTTTACACTTATCGCCGCTGCTTTTTTAACCGTAGCCGTTTTCGCCGCCGACCGCAAGCCGGTAGTATCGCTTAAAGCCAGCAGGGCCTATGAAGTGATCATTGACGGGCAAAGTTATTTCAGCAGCAACAGCAGCATGAGCCTTGCCAATATCCGCAGCGGTCAGCATAGTATCAAAGTATATGAAGTAAATACCAGCCGCTTCAGGAAATTAAAGAAACTGGTATCCGCTTCTTCTTTCCAGGTAAAAAAGAATGATGTTGCTATCAGTATTAATACTTTCGGGCAGATCAGTATTACTGAAGACAAGTTTGACCGTGACAGGAGAGATGACCGGAAAGATAACGACTGGGATAAAAAAGACAGCCGTGACAAAGACCACGGGAATAATAAAAATGACAGGGACAAACGTTTCTAAGCAACTAATCGGTTTTTCAGACCGTCCGGGATACCGGGCGGTCTTTTTTTGTGCGATAATGGTTTTAGATCACAGGGAACCGCAGAATTTTAATAGATAAGTTTCTCTGCGGTTCTCATTTAACTTCGTGGTTCTCCGTGGGCAAAAAATACAGGAACACCGAGAACCCCGGAGGAAAGGAGGGCACAGAGATTTTAATTTCAGCTATATAGTTTAATTTAATCTATTACCCTGCGGAACTTCTAAACTCGGTGATTACCTGCGGCTTTGTATTTTTTTTGGCAGGTTTGCTGAAATTAACTTTTTCGTTTACCAACCATTTGTACTTTTAGTATACAATTAGTAAAAACAGTTTATATGAAAATAAAACACTACACTTTCGCTGTGGTTTTCTTTATTACCGCATTCTTTCTTTTATCAGCCGATAGTTTTGGTCAGCGTGGCCGTAACCCGCGTGGATACGGTTCTAGCCGCCACCATTCCGTAAGATATTACCCGCAACGGAATTACTATTATAACCAGCCTTATGTATCACTCAGGTTTGGAAATAGTAGCTACCGTTACCAGCGTGGTTATTACTATCGTCCTTACGGCGCTTCGTTCCAGGTAACAGTGCCTCCGTTTGGTATCCGCATTGGCACATTGCCGGTGGGTTACCGTAGTTTTTATGTGGGCCCTGATCCTTACTATTATTATCATGGTACCTACTATCGCCCTCAAAACAACCAGTATGAAGTAGTGGCTCCGCCATTAGGTGCCGTAGTAGATGAATTGCCTGTTGGCGCTAAAGTAGCCGTTATTGACGGACAGAAATATTATGAATTGAATGGCACTTACTACCAGGAAGAAATAACCGCTGACAGTGAATTGCAATATACGGTTGTGGGAACAGACGGAGTACTGAATACCGGCAATACGGCAGAAGTGGAGACTGGCCCCGTTGTAGGTGACAGGCTGGATGCATTGCCTGCGGACAGTAAGGCTGTGGTAATAAAAGGGGAGAAGCTGTATGTTTCTCCAGCGGGGTTATATTATAAAGAAGTAGTGGAAGGGAATAAAGTGTATTATGAAGTAGTGGGAAAATAAGTTTCTGTTTACATATAAGCCGGTCCATGCAGATCATTTTGCATGGACCGGTTTTTTATTCTTATACCCTGTATGTTACCTGGTAAAGATGATATTGGTGCTGTTTAATTGAGACTATTATTTATCGTGGGGATTTCGATAAGTGTTTTGAACCACAAAGACACAGAGACATAAAGAAAATAATGGAATATTTTAATAAAAGCTTTGTGCCTTTGTGTCTCAGTGTCTTTGTGTTCCAAAAGAAGAAATAACTTTCGCTTCATAGTATCGAAAAATTCAGAGCATGATAGTAGCTATGATGCATGGTGCTTAAATTTTCTTCTTTGACCCGTATGTGTTTACGGGTTAACTTTAGCTATCAAACTCCTTTTATGAAACGCCTTGCATCCATTTTCTTTTTATCCCTTTATTGTTGTTCATTCGCTGTTGCCCAGCCAACACAAAAGCCGCCTTTGCATGGAAAGAACTGGATGGCAATAACCGGTAAGCCACTGGCTGCCGAGGCCGGCGCCATGATATTTCAGAAAGGCGGAAATGCCGTAGACGCTGCCTGCGCTATGCTGGCCGCTACCTGTACAATGTGGGATGTATTAAGCTGGGGTGGAGAAACACAGGCGCTGATCTATAATCCCAAAACAAAAAAAGTAATTGCCATTAATGCGATGGGTATAGCACCAACCGGTGCGACTGCTGATTTCTTTAAAAGTAAAGGATACAATTTTCCGCCGGAATACGGTCCGTTAGCTGCCACCACTCCCGGTACGCCCGGAGGCCTTTGCCATATGCTGGCGGAGTACGGCACCATGAGTTTAAAAGAAGTACTGGCTCCTGCGATGCAGTTAGCAGCCGGTTACCCGATCGAAGCACAAACCGCCAATAGTTTTGAACGCAATAAAGCAAGGATAAAAGAATGGCCGTACAGTAAAAAAATTTTCTTCCCTCATCCGGGAGAAACCAGGGAAGCGCCTGAGGCAGGTGAGATATTCGTACAAAAAGATCTTTTGCAGACACTCACCAAAATGGTAGAGGCCGAACAGGAAGCATTGACGAAAAAGAAAAGCAGGAAGGATGCGATCATGGCCGCTTATAACCGGTTTTATAAAGGAGATATCGCTACGGAACTAGTAAGAGGTTGCAGGGAACAGGGCGGGCTTTTTACCATGGAAGACCTGGCAAAATGGAAACCCATTGAAGAAGAACCCATGAAAGTAAATTATAAGGGCATTGATGTTTATAAGTTACAGCAGTGGACACAGGGGCCGATGCTGCTGCAGTCGCTCAACATACTGGAGAACTTTGATCTTAAAAGTATGGGCTATAACAGCAGCAAATATATCCATACCGTATACCAGGCTATGAACCTCGCTTTTGCAGACAGGGATTTTTATTATGGCGACCCTTATTTTCCACCGGTTGAGCCGATGAAAGGTTTGTTAAGTAAAGAATATGCAAAACAAAGGGCCGGACTTATTAACCCTGAACGCAATGATCCCAATGCCGGCCCCGGCGACCCATACCCCTTTGAAGGAAAGACAAACCCCTGGCTTGAGTTGCTGAAGAAAAGAGGATTCACCATGGATACGTCTAAAAAAGGACAGGGTAATTTTATGCCGGCGCATGATAATAACGGAGGTACTGCATCCATAGCTATTGATGAAGAATATATGGACAGGCTATGGCGGGGTACGACCAGCGTAGAAGCGGCAGACAAGGATGGATGGGTAGTATCTGTCACGCCCAGTGGAGGATGGACACCCGCATGTATCGCAGGCAATACCGGCGTAGGTATGAGCCAGCGTATGCAGAGTTTTGTACTCGATGCAGAACTGGATCCTTTCAATGTAGTAGAGCCGGGCAAAAGACCAAGAGTAACATTAACGCCAACCCTGGCGATGAAAGATGGCAAACCCTTTTTAGCCTTTGCTGTACAGGGAGGAGATACACAGGATCAGAACCTGCTGCAGTTCTTTCTGAATATGGTTGAATTTGGTATGACCGTTCAACAGGCAACTGAAGCGGCGAATATCAACAGCAACCAGCTATGGCTTTCATTGGGCGGTACTAAAACGGATGACCGCAAACCCAAACCCGGCAGTATATTATTGAACACGAATACCCCGGAGAAAGTACGCAACGAACTAAGGCAAATGGGTTATATCATGAGTTTTGAGAGCAGGACCAGCGGACCGGTCAATGCGATCTTTTTCGACTGGAAGCATGGCAGCTTGTGGGGTGGAAGCAGTAACCACGGAGAAGATTATGGTATAGGATGGTGAGAAGTGTGCAGGTAGTATTTTATTTGTGTGCCAGCCCGTTTCAGTATCTTTTCTTTTGTAAGCCGTTAACCTTAAACCACTGAATATGCAAAGCAACTTTAAAGATGTTAAGCTGTTTGACAAGCCTATTAAAATTCTCGGAGGTGTCGTTGTCCTGGTACAACTCATTCTCATTGCGCTTATCATTAACACACAACCTGATAAGCAGGAGAGAAATATATTGATCTGGGGCGCATTGGGCTTGCTGGTACTGCTTGTTATCGGTACTTTTTTATTATTATTTAAACAAGGGAAGAAGGGTAAGGAGGCTGGTGATGACGAAAGACCGGCTATAGCTATCAAATATGATATATTTCTTTCCACCGCAATGGCTGTATTAGCTGACGAAGATTTAAAAAAGCGAAGGGAAGAAGTACTGGCAACGATCGAAGAGCTGCACCAGTTGCAATATAAAAGGATCTTTTATGCAGCTGAGCAGATGAAAAAGGCAGATGAATTTGACGACCCTGCAAAAGCGGCCAGGGAAGACCTGAAAGCAATCTTAGAATCCAATAATTTTATTTTCTTATACCCGGAAAAAATGCCCACAAGCGCATTGATAGAACTGGGCTATGCACTGGCGGAAAAAAAGAGTATAATGATAATGACGCCGGACCGGAAATTACTTCCTTATCTTGCCCAGGGACTTGACAAATTCGACAATGTAAACATATTCGAGTATAAGAGCCAGCTGCACCTGGTGAACCTGATCAAACAAAACGAAAAAGCGATTTTCAAAAGAGACGATTCGGAATAGTGTGGATCATCCGGGTAAATGACAGGTCATAGAAGGTTTCAATGCAATTCCACGTCAGGCAGAGGACAGTAGAATAAAATGCCGCAACGAAAATGGAGCGGTGACCTTTCTTTAGCCGGTCACAACAAAAGGAACATGCTTACCGTACCAAAGAGTACGAAGAAGATCATCAACACGATGGAAAGACCCTGGGGAAATTCGTCAGAAGAAACATTTCTGACAGCAAGGATACGTTTGTAAAGAGTTTTCATGAGTTAGTTATTGGATTTTGAGTGAAATGAAATAACGGGGTAAAATATATTTATATTGCCAGTAATCATAATATTCAGGAAAATTTTTCTTCCTGTTTACTCGTATTCCAAATTCTGGGCCAGAGTAAGTACTTAATTTAGTTGTCCAGCTTTTTATATTCAAAGGTGTTCAGCCTGAACGGGGGATATCCTTCCGGCATCTTAAACCCAAGGAGATCTTCCGTGCCGGTAAGCGTTTTACCATCTGCGGATAATTTTCCAACAGACAGGTAAATGCCGCCACTATTATGTTTGCGGCCCCAGGCCAGCTCATTGTTTTCCGTTACAACCAAAAAGTCGGATGTGACATTAAACGCATCCATGATCCTGGAGATCATTACGTATTTGTCGCCTGTTTTTTTTATTTCCCAGGCTATATCGGTATCGGTGCCTCCTGGTACGATGAGCGTTCCTCTCCATTTCCCCAAAAAAGGTTTCAGCGCTTCAGCGGAGGAGCCGGGATGGTTAAGATAAAAATCAATTCTTTCATCCGGTCCCCGGGTAATGGCGTTCGCTTTCGCCAGCAGGCTGGCCGACCGCTGCCCGGCACCATAGATCTTTTCATAGTATGCAATCAGGGCAAGCGCTTCTTCTTTTTTTGATACATTGACCTTTTGGGTAGCGCTGGCCAGTAACACGGCCGCCGGTATAGCATAAGTGCAATTATATTTTTCAGATAAGCCGTTATAATACGCCTGCATGGCCGGCAGCGCCATATCTTTTTGCGATGGTATATGTTCGCGAAAAAGGAATTTCAGCCCTTCATACATGCCTTTGTAAGGCATGGTCTCATGTGTTTCTTCTTCTATTATTTTTTGTACATAGCTGTCACAACCTGCCGGTTTGGGAAAGTCTTTTCCCCAGCCGTATAGGGTCTCGCCGGAAAAATAATTTAGGTTACAGGTATTGCTTAATCTTTGCTGGTAATCTTTTAGCAGGGATGTATTAACCGTCACCGGTGCATCCAGTGCCAGTATGAATCGGAACAACTGCGGTTTTTCCAAACCGGCATAGGTAACAAACAAACCGCCCTGTGAATGACCGATCAGTACATTCAATCCGTTGGTAGTATATCGCTTGTTGATATACGGAACCAACTCTTCGGAAATAAAACGAAGAAAATTATTTGCACCATTGTTCTTTTGCATTTCCTGCGGTACTGGCATATCGCGATCCCGTTTGGTATTAGTGATACTCACGATAATCGCTTCCGGCATTTGCGGCAAAGAGCTGCTATAGTTCATGAACCGTAAAGCGCCGGTAGCGGGCCAGTATAACGATTCGCCATCCAGCACATAAAGTACGGGGTAGGAAAGTTTAGTCTTGCCCCCCGCGGGAGAATAGATCTGTATCTTTCTAGGCTCATTTAATATAGAAGACTGTAATGTAACGACAACGCCGGGTGCATTTTGCGCAAAGACTGTATTCAACAAAAAGAAATACAAAAGAAGCTGTGGTAAAATTCTGTTCATGATCCTTATTGATATGAAAAAAATGGTGAAGCTTTCTGATGTGAGGAGGTCTGTACGGCGCTAAACTAAATTATTTGCAGAATATTTTTTTCGTGTGTGTATGAACGGTAATGGAAAATTGTTAAAATTTCAGGGTCGCAGGAACATCAATGCTCCCGCAACGGCGCCCCGACTGATTTTCTGTAGGTCACTCTTTGCGCCGCCGCGCCGTTGCGGGATTTATTTGTTATGCCGAGCAACTTCATTCTTTCATAAAATATGCTGAAATGAATGAGGCCGGTAAACAAAAAACCCACTTCCGAAGAAGTGGGTCTATACCCGCAGCTCACAGCTAAAAGCCCGCAGCTGATATTAATAACGATAATGTTCTGCTTTGAACGGCCCTTCTTTACTGATGCCCAGGTATTCGGCCTGCGCAGGAGTAAGTTCTTCCAATACCACACCGATCTTGGAAAGATGCAAACGGGCCACTTTCTCATCCAGGTGTTTGGGGAGAACATATACTTTGTTCTCATAGTTCTTGTGGTTCAGCCACAATTCTATCTGGGCCAGTGTCTGGTTGGAAAATGAGTTGCTCATTACAAATGAAGGGTGACCGGTAGCGCAACCAAGGTTCACCAAACGGCCTTCTGCCAGGATGATCACATCATGGCCATCTACATTGTATATATCCACCTGTGGTTTGATAGTATCTTTTGTATGACCATAGTTGGTATTCAGCCAGGCGATATCAATCTCGATATCAAAGTGGCCGATATTACATACGATCACTTTATCTTTCATCAGTTTGAAATGCTCACCACGGATCAGGTCGCGGCAACCGGAAGCAGTAACAACGATATCAGCTTCTTTAACGGCATCAATCATTTTCTTTACTTCAAATCCGTCCATTGCAGCCTGTAAAGCGCAGATAGGATCAATCTCCGTAACGATCACGCGGCAACCGGCGCCTGCCAGTGAAGCGGCGGAACCTTTACCTACATCACCATAACCACCGACAACGGCAATCTTGCCGGCCAGCATTACGTCCGTCGCACGGCGGATAGAATCCACTAATGATTCTTTGCAACCGTATTTATTATCGAATTTAGATTTGGTAACAGAGTCGTTTACGTTGATAGCAGGCATAGGCAATGTACCTTTTGCTACTCTTTCATATAAACGGTGAACGCCGGTAGTCGTTTCTTCAGAGATACCTTTTACATGCTGTACCAGTTCAGGATAAGTATCCAGTACCATATTGGTCAGGTCACCCCCATCATCGAGGATCATGTTCAAAGGTTTGTCCTTGCCACCGAAGAACAGTGTTTGTTCAATGCACCAGTCAGCTTCTTCCTGCGACTGACCTTTCCAGGCAAATACACCGATACCCGCAGCGGCAATAGCAGCAGCGGCATGATCCTGTGTAGAGAAGATATTGCAGGAGCTCCATTTTACTTCAGCGCCCAGGGCTGTTAATGTTTCGATCAGCACAGCGGTCTGGATCGTCATATGTAAACAACCTGCTACTCTTGCGCCTTTCAGGGGCTGAGAAGGTCCATATTCTTTACGGATAGATATCAAACCGGGCATTTCTGCTTCGGCTAAACGTATTTCTTTGCGGCCCCATTCAGCTAACGATATATCAGCTACTTTATAGGGAAGGGAAAAGTCAATTGACTTTGTTGCGGTTGACATGTTTTTGATTTATTTTATTTCGGCGGCAAAGGTATGTTTAATGTATTAATACGCCAATTCGCGGCCGGGCTATTTTGCTAACAGTCCGCAGGCCTGTATAGCTGTTTGAGTGTGAATAAATAGGGGTAACTTTAAAGCAATAAACTATTCAGCTATGTACACGTATGATACCGTATCTGCTGCGGTAAACGGTTTAAAGGAAAGGGGATTTTCCATGGATTTCAACCTTGCGGAGAATTGCCTGATCTGCCACGACGATAAGTTTCACCTGGAAGATTTTGAGATCACCGAGGTTTACCGCTTTGAAGGCAATTCCGATCCGGCCGATGAAGCGGCGGTCTATGCCATCGAAAGCAATAAGGGGCAAAAAGGGGTACTTGTTACCGGGTATGGAGCTTCTGCCGAAGGCATGAGTTCGGAGATGGCAAAGAAATTACTGATACATAAAAATTAATAGGGAGTACTTATGAAAATGCAAACTTGTTTACTGGCCGTGTTTTTCTGTTTGCCCTTTGGCGTACTGGCCCAGAAAAAAGATTCTTTGAAGCTATTATCCTGCCCGCTGAATGAAGCGGTAGAACCGCCTGCGGAAAAACCGGCTTACAGCCTCGGGGTAGAACAGCCGAAGATCATTCTGACCAGCGCTTCAGATACCACCGTCAAAGCCTGTATCAATGGAACGGTCACCAATGTAATGCGGGATGAAGACGGTAAATGGGAAGTGATGTTCAATAATAAGGATTATTATTTCTACTATTCAGGTATAACAAAAGTGAAAGTAGCAAAAGGGCAGAAGCTGCAGGGTGGCGAAGCTATTGGCATTATCAAACCCGGCGATAAGATAGAACTGATGATATATGATTTTGAAACGCCGCTTGATCCGAAGAAGTATTTAAATTGCTGGAAAGCGGATCAGTAACTGTTGGAGGTTGGAGGTTGGACTAATGCGTCATCAAAGATAAACGACCGGGCTCACCACTCCCGGCTCACACCTGTTTCTCCATCACATAATCATTCATCAGGTACCCGTTCCCAATATCAATATCCTCTTCTCTGATCACTATGAACCCGATCTTCTCATAGAATAATTTGGCGTTATTGCTCCGGTTCACATTAAGCTGAAGTGCTGTGGCGCCTTTTTTTGTACCGCTTTTATCAACTGGTCAATCACATACTTTCCGGTTCCTTTTCCCTGCTGCGAAGGCAATACGTATATCTTATGCAGTTTGTATACCTGCGGCGCTACCAAACCGACAGAAGCAAATCCAACGGCTTCCACGCCATTATATACGATGACGAATTCATGTCCTTTCTTCATTTGTTCCAGTAACGAAGCTTCACTGTACATCATACCCAGCATATAGTCTATCTGTTCTTTTGACAATATAGCGCTATAGGTCTGCGGCCATACTTTATGCGTAATATCACGGATGAGCGGGATATCATGGGGATAGGCTTTTCTTATCGTCATGGTAGAAAGCGGATCATATGTTTGTTGGGATAAAAGCCGGTGTGTTTTAATATGCCTGAAACTGAGCCGGAGACCGATGATAAAAGAAACCATCGCGCCGGCGAATAACAGCAGGCCCGATGTCTGCTGGTTTATTTCCGGTGACTCCTGCAGGAAAAGAAAGAAATCATAGCTGCCATGAAAAAGTACAGCCCAGGCTAATCCTTTTAATAACCACGCAACACCGTTGGCCGGATCGAATTTCGCTTTCCCTGTATAATACCCCATTAATACGCCAAAAGCAGCATGCGCCGGTACGGCAGTGAACATGCGGAGTAAACCTATCTGGTAACTGCTGTCCTTTGTACCCGTCACATAAAATAAGTTCTCCAGTGTAGCAAATCCCATGCTGGCCATCACGCAATAAACAATACCATCGAGGGGCTCATCAAAACTTTTTTTGCGATAGGCATACAATCTTACCACGGCAAACTTGCCCGCTTCTTCCACCAATGCCACCAGGAGAAAAGCACGGACCACCATTTGTACAATACTATTCGCTTGTTTATTTATAATGGCTAATTCGATGAACGCGGCGGGTATTACAGTAAGCGCCCCAAAAATAAAAGTAAGCAGCAGGTTTAATTTTGGCTCGCGGTTATAGGCATCACGGTAAAAAATAAACAAACAAATAGCAATACCGGGAGCAATGGCCAGTGCGATCAGGTCCATGTATCAATAGATTTGAAAAGTAAGTTAGGAAAAGCAGTGCATAAAATACATATTGATTGATGCAGATGGTCCTCCTTTTTTATTATGAACCACATGGGCACATAAAGAACATAGGGTTTCACATAAGATTCTATGTGTGTATGTAATTCAAAAGGTTATTTATGTTTGTTTATGTATTGAGTTTGAAATTACCCAACAAAAAAGCGTTTCAAAAATGAAACGCTCCAAACTCATAACTATCAGCTCCCAGCTCTCATCTACATTCCCATCTTCTTCCGCAAGTTGGTGTCAATAGCATCCAGAAATTCTTCCGTATATAAATAATCTTTTCCGTGTTCTGTTTTTGGTTTGATCGTGATAGCAAGATCTTTGGTCATCTTTCCTTCTTCTACTGTTTCGATACAAACCGCTTCGAGTGCATTGGCAAAATCTATCAATGGCTGGTTATTATCCAGTTTACCCCTGAATGCGAGGCCTCTTGTCCAGGCAAAGATCGAAGCGATAGGATGGTAGAAGTAGGATTGCCTTTCTGGTGTTCGCGGTAATGTCTTGTCACTGTACCGTGCGCTGCTTCCGCTTCCATGGTTTTGCCATCAGGCGTTACCAGTACGGATGTCATTAAACCCAGTGAACCAAAACCCTGCGCTACGGTATCACTTTGTACATCGCCGTCATAATTTTTACAGGCCCATACAAAATTGCCGTTCCATTTTAAAGCGCTGGCCACCATGTCATCAATCAAACGGTGTTCGTACACGATACCTGCTTTTTCAAACTGCTCTTTAAATTCATGCTGGTAGATTTCTTCAAAAATATCTTTGAAGCGGCCGTCATATTTTTTAAGAATGGTATTTTTTGTAGAAAGATATAAAGGCCATTTTTTGCTTAAGGCCATGTTAAAACAACTGCTGGCAAAACCTTTTATGCTTTCATCTGTGTTGTACATAGACATGGCCACGCCATCGCCTTTGAAATTAAAAACCTCGAAGACCTGCGGTTCACCCCCGCCCTCAGGAGTAAATGTCATTGTTAATTTACCTTTTCCTTTGATCACCGTATCGGTAGCCCTGTATTGATCGCCAAATGCGTGGCGGCCAACAATGATCGGGGCTGTCCAGTTGGTCACCAGCCTCGGAATGTTTTTAATGACGATCGGCTCACGAAAAACAGTTCCGTCCAGGATATTACGGATAGTTCCATTAGGACTTTTCCACATATTTTTCAGGTTAAATTCTGTTACTCTCGCTTCGTCGGGAGTGATCGTAGCGCATTTAATACCAACGCCGTATTGCTTTATAGCGTTAGCCGCATCAATAGTGACCTGGTCATTGGTCTGGTCGCGGTATTCAAGTCCGAGGTCAAAGTACTTAATATCAAGGTCTAAGTAGGGGAGAATCAGTTTGTTCTTAATGAATTTCCAGATAATACGTGTCATTTCGTCGCCGTCGAGCTCTACTACGGGGTTTGCAACTTTGATCTTTTGGGCCATACAAATACTGGTTTAAAAGTTAAAATTCAGGAGGTTGCAAATCTACGGTTTTATCAGATTCAGCGATGTGGCAAAAAGCGGCACAATGTCTGCCTTATATGGGTGATTCATACCCTCGACCCGAATCAATTTGTGATAACTCTTATAACCTGATTAGTAGTATGGAAACATTAGCGCCCTTTTTGAATTATTTAAGAAAATTTGTCAATATCTCCGACGAAGAAGTTACAAAATGCCTTTTGCCCATTATTAAAGTAAGAAGGGTAGGAAAAAGGGAATTCGTGACAAAAGCGGGTGAGGTGGAGAACAATTTCAATTTTATTGTGAAAGGCCTTGTTCGCAAGTATTACAAAAAGAACAGCCACGAGATCAATACCCAGATATCCATGGAAGGACATATTATCCTGAGCCAGGAATCCTTTCACAGCCGTATGCCGTCTGAATATTTTATTGAGACTTATCGAGCCGTCCGTATTTATCTCTATTAATTATGATGACCTGGAAGGCCTGTACAGTAAGTCCAAAAAATTTGAACACCTCGGCCGTCTCGTGATCACGCATACTATGATGATCAAAGACGCTGGCAGATGCAGATGGTTAAAATGACGCCGAGAGAAAGGTTCCTGAATTTTGTGATGAAGAACCCTGACCTGATGCAACGGGTGCCGCAGAAATACCTGGCCTCTTATCTTAATATCAAGCCCGAAACATTCAGCCGCTTCAAGCATTTGCTGAAAAGTCATTCGAGAAATATTGATTCGGCTGCCAGAACTGCCAGTACGAATCACTCAAAGAATGCGGCCTGATATTTATAAGTTGACAACCAGTACAGGTATTTTCAATTCGTGTCTTACCGTATTGATCGTTTCTCCATATAAAAAATCTTTGATGCCGGTATGCCCGTGAGCACCGATCACCAGCATATCGGCATTTGATTTTTTTACAAGACGAACGATCTCTTTTGCCCGGGTACCAAAGCCTACCTGTGCGTCCGCTTCTATACCCCTTTCTTTTAATTGCTGTGCATAAAACTCCAGGTGTTCTTTGTCCTTTTCCGTTTCCAGGTCATCACTGTCATCATCATAGATCCTGGCCGATACACTTTCTACCACATGTATCAGTGTATAAGCCGTATCATTATTGCCCTGCCCGATAGCATGAGATAATAATTTCTGATCATTTTCACTAAAGTCAAGCGCTACCGCTATTCTTTTATAGGAAGGAACAATCAATGTTTCCAGCAACGATGCTTCCGGATGAAGCTGTATGGCGATATGCTTCGGTTTCCCTTTCAGTAAAGGGTATACAAAGGAAATGATAAGCAGGCTCACAAACAGGATACCACCTGCTATGATCATGATCTTTCCGAATATTTGACCGGACCTGGCAAAATAATCTGCCGCTTCTCCCGTCACCATGCTGATATTGAGGTAAACAAGAATAGCAGTTACGATCCAGGCAGCTGCCTGTACAACCGGTTTGATCGCAAAACTTCCCATCGTTTTTTTATCACTTACAAAATGAATAAGCGGAATGATGGCGAAGCCTAACTGCAGGCTTAGTATCACCTGGCTGAGGATTAAAAGGCTGTCAATATCATCTTCTCCATTAATAAGAATAACGATCACCGCCGGAATGATAGCGATCAGCCTTGTCAGTAATCTTCTTACCCAGGGATTGATGCGCAGCCGCAGGTATCCTTCCATTACT
Source organism: Bacteroidota bacterium (assembly GCA_037200265.1). GTDB lineage: Bacteria > Bacteroidota > Bacteroidia > Chitinophagales > Chitinophagaceae > VBAT01. The sequence goes on along the minus strand of JBBCIL010000013.1, from coordinate 232,613 downwards.
ATCTGGCCGGCTAAAGTGCCGGTAACGGTAGAACTCTGGCCCGCAGCGATCAAAGCGACTGCGAAAAGGGTAGGCGCCAGTTTGCTTCCCAATAGTTTGTCGAGTAAATGATGCGCATCCTTTATTTCCGCCACATCTGTTCTCCCTGATGTATAAAAAACAGCGGCAGCAAGTATCAATATCGCTGCATTGACAAAGAAAGCAAGATTGAGCGCAATAGCCGTATCAAAGAAATTCAATTTTAAGGCTCTCTTGATGCCGGGTTTATCTCTTTTTATTTTCCGGGTCTGTACCAGTGCCGAATGCAGGTAGAGGTTATGCGGCATTACCGTAGCCCCGATGATACCGATAGCGATATACAGCGCTGTATCGTTGGGGATATGCGGTACAAATCCTTTAACTACTTCGCCAAGATCGGGTTTCGCTAAAATGATTTCAATGAGAAAAGAGGCGCCGATGATAAATACCAGGGCAATGATAAAAGCTTCCATTTTTCTCATGCCTAAACGTTGCAGCAGCAACAATAGAAACGTATCCAGTACTGTGATCAGCACTCCCCATATCAATGGCAGGCCGGTAAGCAATTGAATGCCGATAGCCATACCTAATACTTCTGCCAGGTCGCAGGCGGCAATAGCCACTTCCGCCAGCACATATAAAGCAAAATTGATCGTCTTAGGATATGTTTCTCTATTGGCCTGTGCGAGATCCCTTCTTCGTACGATACCCAGTCTTGCTGATAAGCTTTGCAGCAGTAAAGCCATCAGGTTACTCATCAGTAATACCCATATCAATGTATAACCAAACTGGCTGCCACCGGCGAGATCAGTCGCCCAGTTGCCAGGATCCATATAACCAACACTTACGAGGTAAGCCGGGCCGAAAAAGGAAAGTATCCTTCTCCATATAGGCCTGTGCGTTGCCGTGGTGTCAATGGTTTCATGCACCTCGCTGAGTGATTTATCGTCGTGCTTAGTCATCGTATTTCGCAAAAATGTTTTTCGATAGTTGTTCGCTGATATTGATAGGGGTCTGTTGCCGGATCTTTATTTCTAACGAATTATCAAAACTGAATCTTCTTTTTACTTCCAGTTTGGTTCCCAGTCTTATTTTTTTATGACCCAGTAATTCGAGCATTTCTCTGGATTGATCGCTGACATGTGAAACGATGGCCGTTTTATTCAACGGAAGATCTGCAGGCATACCTGTTTGCTCGTTTCGATTTTGCCATTGGCGTCAGGAATGGGATCGCCATGCGGATCAAAGCGGGAAAGCCAAGGAATTCGTCCAGTTTATCTATCAGTTTTTTACTGCTTACATGTTCGAGATCTTCTGCTACGGCATGCACTTCTTCCCAGCTGAATTTTAATTTCTCGGCCAAAAAAATTCCCAGAGGCGGTGACGGCGGACAATGATCAGGGCCAGTTTTTTGCCATCATTGGTGAGCCGAAAGCCGTGATAAGCTTCATAATGTACCAGTTTTTTTGTTTTCAGCTTCTTCATCATATCCGTTACAGAAGCCGGTTTGGTTTTTAGCTCAGCTGCCAGTTCATTGGTAGTAACGGTGCCATCGGCCTGCTGCAAATGAAAAATGGCCTTGATATAATTCTCTTCACTGGTCGAATAATTCAGCATGGCTAAAAATATTTTTAGACAAACCTAAAATATTTTGGCCGGTTGTCAAAATTAAGTGTTGACCAAAAGAGCGGAAACGCTTAATTTGGCTTGTCAATAACATCATTATGAACATCTCCAGGAACTGCCTTTTAGTAATTGTGTTTGTCGTTTTACTGTCAGGTTGCAAGGGCAAGAAGCCCTCACTGTCCGGTGAAGATCCTGTTGAAGTCAGCGATTTTATAGCCTTTTTCCCCGATACAAAGCTTGCTTACCAGTTTGGCGATACCTCTCTTTTAAAGAAAGAAAAGGATTCACTGGTGATCAGTTATAAAGTATTTACGCAGTTTATCCCTGATTCCGTTTTGCACCCGTTTTTTGGAAAAATGCGAAGCCTAAGTTTTACCCGATGGCTAAAACAAAGTATCCGGCGGCGAAACCTACTTATTCGCCAAAGCCATGAACGGGGATAAAAGAACGGCCCTTCTTTTCGCTTTCGACAAAAAAGATCAGTACCTGACCTGGATGGTATGGAATTACTGAAAATTGATCAGTCTCCTTCCACGCAGCAATCGGCGAGTATGGATAAAGGATACAGCGTTTCCAGGACGGTAACAAGAAAGAATCCCGATGGCAGCATCAGTGAAGGCAAAGATGTATACGGTTGAACCAGGAGAGTAAAAAGTTTACGCTGATCATGACCGATGCACTGGAAGATAAGGTCACCGAACTGCTGAATCCTATTGATACTTTTTTACGGAAACATAAATACGCGGCTGACTATGGTTCGGGTAAACTGAACCTTGTATCCATTCGTGACGGAAGAAAGAAAGACGGCTGAGTTTCTTTATTCATTTTGAAAAAAATAACGGCGCCTGTACCGGTGAATTAAAAGGAGAAGCGATCATCACCTCTCCAACCGTTGCCGAATACCGCGAAGGTGGTGATCCCTGCGTACTGAAATTTACATTCAGTGCTTCTGCTGTTACGTTAAAAGAAATGGAAGGATGCGGGGCGCATCGTGGATTACGCTGTTCATTCGACGGATCATTTGCCCGGAAAAAAGACCCCAAGCCGGTTAAGAAGAAAGTGGTAATAAAAAAATAGAGAAATCTTATCAATATTCTGCCCTGTTTCTGAATATTTCATTTATGAAAATCTCCCTGTATTTCAAAGCCTTGCATCAGTAACTAATTTCTCTTATCTTGCGTCTTCGTGTAAAAAGAACACTTAATGAGCTTTACAAACTATTCTGTTCCCTACCAGGTTGAACAACGTTATTCAAAGAAAGTGGCTTATTTCTCGATGGAATTCGCCGTACATCAACCGCTGAAGATATACAGCGGCGGTTTAGGATTTTTAGCCGGATCACATTTACGCAGCGCTTATGAACTAAGGCAAAACTTAGTAGGCATAGGTATTCTATGGAAATACGGTTATTATGACCAGGGCCGTCACCAGGATCAAACCCTCGAAGTGACCTGGCATGAAAAACAATATAGTTTCCTGGAAGATACGGGCATCAAATTCCAGATCAATGTGCATGAGCACCCGGTATGGGTAAAAGTATATTACCTCAATCCTGAAACGTTTAAATCAGCGCCCTTGTTTTTATTGAGCACGGACGTACCGGAGAATGATTATGTTTCTCAAACGATCACTCACCGTTTATATGATGCGAATGTAGCGACCAAAGTGGCGCAATTCATTTTACTCGGTGTAGGCGGCGCCAAACTGATGGATGTACTCGGTTTCAATCCCGAACTATATCACCTGAATGAAGCGCACGGTTTATCTGCTGCCTTTTACCTGTATAAGAAATTCAATAAGGATATTGAAGAAGTAAGAAAGCGGCTGGTATTCACTACCCACACGCCTGAAGAGGCAGGTAATGAAAAGCATGATATTTACCTGTGTCATAAAATGAGTTATTTCTGCGGCCTGAGTGTGGACGATGTAAAGAAACTAACAGGTAATAACGATGATGCATTCAATCATTCGCTGGCTGCTTTGCGTTTTGCGCGTTTGGCCAATGGCGTATCGCAGTTGCATGGAGTCGTATCAAGAGCCATGTGGAGCAAATACGATAAGATATGCCCGATCATTTCTATTACCAATGCCCAAAACTGGTGGTACTGGTCCGATAAGCAGCTTTACCGCTTTATGGAGCAGGAAAATGATTATGGTATTGATGACAGGAAAAGATACCTGAAGAAAAGGGCGTTTGAAATAGTAGCTGATCAGACAGGCAAGATATTTCACCCGAATGTATTCACCATCGTATGGGCCCGTCGTTTTGCGGGTATAAAAGAGCCAATCTTATTACTACCGATGAGGAGCGCTTTGAAAAACTGGTGAACAATAAAAAATATCCTGTGCAGATCATCTGGGCGGGTAAACCTTACCCGGTAGATCATCCCGCGATCAGTGAGTTCAACCAGTTGGTGTACCTGAGCAAACGGTACAAGAATGTTGCGGTGCTCACCGGTTACGAACTGGGCTTATCAAACGAATGAAACAAGCAGCTGATTGCTGGCTCAATAATCCCCGTGTACCAAGAGAAGCATCCGGCACCAGCGGTATGACAGCGGCGATGACGGCGCTATCAATTTTTCTACTGACGATGGATGGATACCCGAGTTCATCAATCATGGACATAACGGCTTCGTAGTGCCAAAGTTGATTATGCGAATATGCCGGTGCATGAACAGGATCAGTACGATCTTAATAAACTATACGAGATACTGGAACAGCAGATATTGCCCTTGTATTATGACAATCACAATACCTGGCGCGATATCATGAAGAACGGTATGCAGGACGTGCGTTTCCAGTTTGACAGTAACCGGATGGCACATGAGTACTATGAATTGTTGTATAAGTAGGGAGTGGTGAGTGGGTGAAGTACTCTGTAATAGGGTTCGTTGTTATTGGTTTGAAAAGTAAAAAATGATAACAGGTCCCGTCTCGTAAGAGGCGGGATTTTTATTTTGAAAAGCTTTGAAAGAGATGGATTAACTGTTTCAGGCGCATACTTGCTGCCTGTTTTCTTTCTTGCTACATTAGCGGATAAATTATTAATGATGGAGGAAGAATCCGGCCTGTTCCAGGTCAGTTTTAATGAGCAGGGAAAGAAATTTATCCGGAAGTTTGCCGCTATCAGCTATACCATACTGGTGCTGGTCATTTTCCAATCGGCTATTTCTGTTTACTGGAGCATTATAATGCTGGTAAATGATAATGGATTTACTACCGCGTTTTACGACAAGGTCTATCCTTATATGAGCATCTTCTTTTCAATTTGGCGGTGGTGTCTGATATTTATTATCTCCGCTTTCCACGGGTATTGTCACGTAGCCTGGAACTTAATGATGAACCAGGCGCCAACAAAGCATTTCGCTTACTTTTCAGGGGAGCTGTGTTTTTCCTTCTGTGGTTGTTGCTGGGTACAGGCAGTTTGATCTGGAGCTTAATTATCCGGAAGGTTTTTTAATTAAAATGTTGAAGCCATTTGTGCTACTGAAAGGTTCACTTCATAAAAGCTCACGAGTTTAGCGATCACTCCTTCTACAGCGCATCGGGACAGGAAGCGCCGCTGGTGATCAGTATCTTCGCGGGTTGATGCAAAGGAAGATAATTACTGGTGATTATTTCCTGCCTGCCATGAAAATCATAGTGCATGATATCTTTTTGTGAGAGAATTTTTTCTTCACTGCTGATAAAATAGGCAGGTAACTTTTCTTCGCATAGCTCTACAAGGTGAGAAGTATTGGATGAATTATAACCGCCGACAACAATAGCCAGGTCGGCCTTTGTATCCAGCATACCGGTGACAGCGCTCTGGTTATCGTTGGTAGCATAGCAAAGCGTATCCCTTGTATCAGCAAAATGTTTGTCGGTATTTTCAACGCCGTATTTCTGTACCATCACCTGTTTTAAAAATCGGCAATGGCCTGTGTATCGCTGGCGAGCATGGTGGTCTGATTGACCACGCCGATCTTTTCAAGATCTTTTTCCGCATTAAAATTTGCCGAGTATTGGCCTTTAAATTCTTCGTAGAACTGTGCCGCATTTTTTTGCCCGTGATATACCCGGCCAGTTCCAGTGTCTGTTGCATATCTTTTACTACGACCGACGGGGCATTGACAGCCGCGTGGGAAAAAGTAGCCCTTGTTTCTTCATGATCCGGTTTGCCATGGATGACGATCGTGTAATTCTTTTTGGCGATCACTTCACTGCGGTTCCAAACTTTCTCTACAAAAGGACAGGTAGTATTATATTTTTCCGTGGGAATGCCGAGGTCATTCAATCTCTTTTCTATTTCCAGCGTAGTGCCAAATGCAGGAATGATCACAATATCATCGCTGGTGAGAGTGGAAAACGGTATCAGTTGTTTGCCATACGTATCCTGCAGGAAAGTGACGCCATGCGATTGAAGGTCGGCATTCACCTGGGGGTTGTGGATCATTTCGCTTAACAGGAATATCCTTTTGCCCGGGTTTTCTTCTACTGTTCTGAATGCTATCTCAATGGCATTTTCCACACCATAGCAAAACCGAAGTGACGGGCCAGAAAGATCTGTACAGGGCCAAAATCAAGAAGGGTAGGGTCGAAATCCTTTTTCATTTTATCCGCTTCTTTCCGCTTTTTTTTAATGGCGGTGATCAGCGGACTCCGGTATATGATCGGTACTTCGAAACTTTCATGATTATCTTTGGTGAACAGGATGCAAATTTAACTTTAGTTGACTTAATATTGTATTAAAGAATAAGGCCGCTGTCTCATTTTCACAAAAGTTATATCCCACAAAGACACTAAGCCCACAAAGAGATTTAACCAATTGAGTTTCTTCGTGTTCTTTGTCTTTGCGGGCAACCAATAAAATCAAGGATGAATAAACCTTTCCAAACTGTTGACTGGGCGCATACCACTAATATCTATGAAGTAAACGTGCGCCAGTACACTGCTGAAGGAACGTTTAACGCCTTTGCCAAAGAACTGCCCCGGTTAAGGGATATGGGTATCGCCACGATATGGTTCATGCCTGTCACACCGATATCAATTAAGAACAGGAAAGGCCCGCTCGGCAGTTATTATGCCTGCTCCGACTATGTTTCTATCAACCCCGAGTTTGGCACACTGAAGGATTTTAAAAGTGTAGTTAAAAAAGCGCATAAGCTTGGATTGAAAGTGATGATTGACTGGGTGGCCAATCATACCGGGTGGGATCATGTATGGACAATATCCAACCCGGAGTTTTATACAAAAAATGAAAAGGGGGAGTTCCGGGCGCCGTTTCCCGAATGGGAAGACACTATTCAATTAGATTATAGCAATAAAGAACTCAGGGCGGCCATGATACATGCCATGAAGTTCTGCTGAATGAATGCGACCTGGATGGATTTCGTTGCGATATGGCTCACCTGGTGCCGCTTGATTTCTGGAAGGAAGCGAGAATGGAACTGGATGCTGTCAAGCCTTTATTCTGGCTGGCAGAAACAGAAGAAGTAAGATACCATGAAGTATTTGATGCCTCTTATGCCTGGGAATTATTGCATACGATGGAAAAGTACTGGAAAGGAGCAACAGGCATGAACGGACTGGATGCCGTACTGTATAAATATGAAACGGTATTTCCTTCTTCCGCACTCAGGGCATTTTTTACCAGCAATCATGATGAGAACTCACATAGCGGAAGCGAATACGAAAGAATGGGAGAGTCGGCCAAACCGTTCGCGGTACTATGCGCTACTTCCGGCGGCGTGCCGTTGATCTACAGCGGGCAGGAATTGCCACTGATCAATAAGCGGCTCCAGTTTTTTGAAAAGGATGTTATTCCATGGACAGGGAAATATGAACTGAATGATTTTTATAAAACGCTGTTAACGCTCCGGGCCAACAACCCTGCATTAAATGGCGCCGATCCTGCTGTAAGAATGTACCGCCTTGATACTACCAGCAACGCTAATATATTCGCTTATTTAAGAAAGAACAAAGAGAGAGAGCTGGTAGTGATACTTAATTTATCCCCGAATGACGGCCTGAAATTCAATATCACCGGCTCACTGATGGAAGGTATTTATATCAATGTTTTTTCCGGCGTATCATATGAGTTCAGTGCGGAAAAAACGTTTGAGATGAACAAATGGGAATATTGTGTGTATGAAAAATAGGGTAGCCTCTCCATTGAGGTAAGTAATGTTTCCTACACACTCTTACCACCAGTTAAAATTTCTTGTGCTTTACGGAATTGAAACCAGGCACTAAACACGACTATAAAATGCTATTACAAATAAGAAAGCCCCGCTGGCAACGGGGCTTTCTTATTATTACTTAATGAAGTGATTATTCATCCTCGAGGCTCAGCGGATAACGATAAACACCATCGTTGCCCGGGTATATACCTTCTACCTGTACCGTGCCTTCGAGAGAGGAAAGCAGGCGGCCAAGGGTTTGCACGCTTGTCACATCCTGGCCGTTCACACTTAATATGATAAAGCCATCCTGCATACGGGTGCGTCCGAGCGGGCTGTCTTTTTTAATATTTTTTACCACGATACCACCATCTACATTATGCTCCTGCGCCGCTTTCTTATCCAGTGTTTCGAGGTCGGCGCCCAGGGCAGCACCGATACCACTGGATGCTATTTCATCATAGGTGCCTGTTTTCGTGCTTAAGGTGGCATTGGTAACGTATTCTTTACCCTCACGTTTGTACGCTATTTTCACTTTATCACCTGCGTTGTAAGAGGCAATAGTGCCCTGCAGTTCTGTCCATGAATTAACAGCGATATCATTGATGCCGGTAATGATATCTCCTTTTTTCAAACCTATATTGGCGGCAGCGCCATCCTTGGCTACAGCGCCGATATGAGCGCCATCACCTGCTTCGATCTTGGTTGATTCGGCAGAGATACCGAGGTAAGGTCTTTTTACATCACCAAACTTAATAAGATCATTCACGATCTTCTTCACCAGGTTGACAGGAATAGCGAACGAATAACCCGCATAAGTGCCATTAGGGGCCAGGATAGCCGAGTTAATGCCTATTAACTGTCCTTCAGTAGTGATCAGCGCGCCACCACTATTACCCTGGTTAACGGCTGCATCTGTCTGGATGAATGATTCGATAGGTGTCTGGCTTTGGCGCTGGTTGATACCGATTGATCTTCCTTTAGCGCTTACGATACGGCTGTAACAGTTGTTTCCAGCGTTAGCGGGTATCCTACCGCCAGTACCCACTGGCCCAGTTTTACATTATCCGAATTGCCATACAGCAGGTAAGGAAGACTGGTGCCATCAATTTTTAAAACAGCGATATCGCTGCTGGGATCTCTTCCGATCACTTTAGCTTTATACACTTTTTTGTTACTGAGTGTCACGGTGATCTCATCTGCTACACCTGTTCCGCCATCAGATACAACGTGGTTGTTGGTTACAATATAACCATCATCGCTGATGATCACGCCGCTGCCTGATGCTCTTTGTTCGGGTTGTACCTGCGGTCCAAAATTGAAGAACCTTTCGAACAGGTCGTCCATGTTGTTATTGTTGTTTCGTCCCAGGTCATTGCTTATTCTTTTTGCCGGGATCTTTGTTTTGATATGCACTACCGCCGGTACGGCTGTACCTGCAGCTTTGGTGAAATCAATAGGGTCGGCAATGCCGGCCACGTTGTCAGTGAATCCTGCATAATTTGCAGGAAGTTTGTCATTAGCGATTCGTCCGTAGCAGTTTCTGCAGGGGAAAGTTTGTTATACATCCACACACTGCCAATAGCTGATGTGGCGCTAACAGCGACCACCAGCAATAGTTGTTTCCATTTCATATTCGGTTACTCCTTTATTTTTATTTGGATATTATTTGTACAAAGACCTTTATTGTCAAATTCCATGCCTCTGCCATACAAAGTAACAAACTGTCTAAGCTATTCACTTCCCGCCTGTTCAGTTTAACAAATCATTTACTAAGCCCTTCGTAGTTGTTAAACAAATTTATCACTATTTCAGGGGAAAATGAAGTGGTTTTTTTCACAGCCCGGCCAGGAATTCAAGGGTATCAACGCCATCTGCATAATCACTTATCGCCGGCCGCTGCGTTTGACCAAACGGCACAAAACCAGTACCTGTTATACATTGAATAGCATTATTTTTTTCAATGAACTGGTAAGCGTATCGCGGTCATCATATATTTCATAATTAAGCTGGCTGATGGGAGAAAAAGAGAGGCTTCTTCGATCAGTAATAAAGAAGCATTGCTCATATACATTTTTTTATTCAGCAGGTGAATGGCGAGGTTGTAGTCATAGTTATTCTTGTACTTATGGTTTTCAGCCAGGTAATTGTATTTATCAAATGCCCTGAGCAGCGGCACAAAATCATAATCTTTGGGAACGTATATCTTGGTCACGTTGCGGCATCCGAGGCCGAAGTACAGGTATACATCATCTGCGAATTTTGCCAGGTCTTCCTTGTTTTCACTGCGGTGAGAATAGCTACCGATGTCCGGTTGCGGCGGATGATATGCGGATATTTTTTAAAATAATATTCAAAGTACCCTGCCGAATTATTACTGCCGGTGGCAATATAGGCATCGCAGTTCTTCAGCATTTCACTGAATTGAATAAGTTCATTTACCCCAGCGTGCCATTCAACCAGTTTGGCTGCAAGATGTCTTATCAGTGTATCATCTTTTGAAGAAGGCTTGATCATCGCTTTATGCCCGCTGATAAAAACGCATAGCAGATCATGAAAGCCTACGAGTGGTATATTGCCTGCCATAACGATACCCACCAGTTTCGGATTTGCATTAGCAGTTGGCAACCGGTATGCAGATACCCATTTTTCCAACACCTCTTTTGCAGGAATGAATGGGCGATATTGTTTGTCGCCAGTTCAATGAACGCAGGAATGAACCAGCCATTTTCCCGGCTCGCTTTTTCTTTGGTCTCCATCCATTGCTGATCATCAGCCAGTATATATTCTCCGAGCCTCACTAACAGGTCAATACGATATGGTAAATTCATTTGCAAAGATTAATTTTGTTTCAATAACTTAGGACTGCAAAAATAACCTCAACACATTAATCTATAGTATATGGCTATTAAGATCACGGAAGAATGTATCAATTGCGGCGCCTGCGAGCCCGAATGTCCCAATAACGCCATTTATGAAGGCGGAGTAGAATGGGCCATTGCAGACGGCACCACGGTCAAAGGTTCTTTTACCCTGCTTGACGGAACGGTGGTGAGCGCTGATCAGAAGAATGCCCCTGTTTCTACTGATATCTATTATATCACGCCCAATAAATGTACAGAATGCCAGGGCTTTCATGAAGAGCCTCAATGCGCGGCTGTTTGTCCCGTTGATTGTTGTGTACCCGATGAGATGTACCAGGAAACAGTGGATCAACTGATGGAGAAGAAGGCAAAACTGCATATATAACTACAGGTTAAATATTTTACACTGTGCATAAGTTTTAAGGTCGAACGGCTGTATTTTCTATAATTAGTTTTTAACTTACAGTCATAATACAGCAGCTCTGCTGCTCATCTTTGGCGGGTGATATTTCCCGTCGTAAAAAGGTGAAGGAGAAACGGCCTTCACCTTTCTTATATACTCACGGCCCATCGTTGTTTAAAAATTCCTGAATATGAAATATTTTTTCTTTCTGCTATGTGTTTGTATGTCCGCATTGTATTCCTGTAAGAATGCTGCTGCTATTGACCTCGCAGCAGAGAAAACATCTATGTCGAAAGCCGATATTGCTTTCTCCGATCTGTCAAAACAAAAAGGGATGAAAGCCGCTTTCCTGGAATATATTGATACGGCAGGTGTATTGTTGCGGCCCAATCATTACCCGATCGTCGGCAGGGATGCCCGGCAATTCCTTCAAGAGGCCAATGATTCTTCTTTTACACTTACCTGGGAACCTTCGGCTGCCGAGGTAGGCGCTGCAGGTGATCTTGGCTTTACCTATGGTATTTATACGTTAACTATTGCCGACACCGCTATAAAGGGCACTTATGTTTCTGTCTGGAAGAAACAAGCGGATGGAAATTTATGCTGGATACAGGCAATCCCGGCCTTGGTACAGAGAAATAAACCATTTTTAGCATTTGAAATTTCCTCCTGAGCGATTTTTCCTCAATATTTGCGCTGTCAAATTATAATTCAATACATGAAGAAGACCATAGCTCTTGTGACCGGCGGTTTTTCAGGCGAAGCAGTCATATCTTATAAAAGCGCAACGACGATCGGTAATAACCTCGACAGGGACAAATTCAGTGTGTATAAGATTGATATAAATCCTGGTGGCTGGTTCTACCAGTTTGATGACGGCCGTAAAGTAGCCATTGATAAAAACGACTTTTCTATACAACTTGACCGGGAGAAGATAAAGTTTGATGCTGTATTCATCGGTATGCACGGCACACCCGGTGAAGATGGTAAACTGCAGGGATATTTTGATACCTTAAAATCCCTTATACCAGTTGTGATGCAGCTACTTCTGCCATTACTTTTAATAAACGATATACGGTAGCTGTAGCGAAAATGGCGGGTATCGGCGTAGCTAATTCCATTCATTTATTTAAACATTCACCTGTTACGGCTTCACAGATTGCCAATGAACTGGCATTACCCGTATTTGTAAAACCCAATAACGGGGGATCCAGTATCGGTATGAGTAAAGTAACCAATGCAGAAGACCTGGAAGCGGCGATCGCCAAAGCATTTAAAGAAGATGACCAGGTGCTGGTAGAAGAAATGATACAGGGAAGAGAATTCACTGTCGGCGTATTTAAAACAAAAGGCAATATTACAGTGCTGCCGCTTACTGAAGTAAAAGCCCATGACGATAAAGATTTTTTTGACTTTGAAGCCAAGTACCAGGGCAAATCAACGGAGATAACCCCGGCGCCATTGGATGAAGCCACTGCAGATAAGATAAGAGATGCAGCCCGGAAAATATATGCTGTATTTAATTGCCGCGGTGTAGTAAGAATTGATTTTATTTACAATGAAGAAACGGGAAAACCGTTCATGCTCGAGATAAACACCATTCCCGGTCAGAGTGACGCCAGCATAGTGCCGCAGCAGGTAAAGGAAATGGGATGGAGCCTGAAAGAATTTTATACTAAATTGGTAGAAGAAGCCTTAATCAATTAATTTCGAAATTTTGGAATTGGAAAATTTCGAAATTTCCCAATTTCCAGTTGCAAAATTCTATACTTTGTTCAAATTCATCACACACCGCCCTTTATGGCTCAATATACTTACAGCGATCTTGCTCGCTGTAGCTATATTATTCATTTTTATTTTTTCATTGAACTGGCTTACGCATCATGATGAATCGAAATCGGTTCCATCTGTAGCAGGTAAATCTTTTGATGAAGCCAAAAAGATATTGGAAAAAAGCAGGCTTTGAAGTAGAGATACAGGATTCCATTTATGTAGACACCGTTAAGCCACTGAAAGTATTAAGACAGGTGCCCGATGCTGACGAACAGGTAAAAGTGAACCGTACCGTTTATCTTACTATCAACCGTGCTGTACCGCCGCAGATCGAAATGCCCAACCTCGTAGGATTCAGTTTTCGCAGCGCCGAAATGGAACTGAAGAATATGGGACTGCGGGTAGGAGATACATTGTATGAATCCAATTTTGCCAAGAACGCTGTATTAAGACAATTGTATAAAGGAAGCCTGATCGCACCGGGTACAAAGATCCGTATGGGAAGCGTCATTTCCTTTGTGCTGGGCAGCGGCGTAGGCAATGAGAAATTTGTGGTACCGAATATTGTCGGAATGACATTCGGCGAAGCAAAAGCAAAACTTGAATCCAATGGCCTGGGAATCGGGGCGATCATTGGATCCGATATCACCGATACCTTAAATGCCTATATCTTCAAACAAAACCCCGAGCGCTTCACCGAGGATAAAAAACTGCAGTATATCCGCACAGGCCAGCTGATGGATGTATGGTTGCAGGCAGAGAAGCCCGCATTTGACAGTACTCATGTAACTTTACCGGAATAATTTTTATAGTATGCATAATATCACCGTAGAAGAACTAAAAAGCCGGATGGATGCCGGGGAAAAGATACACCTTATTGATGTGCGTGAACCGCATGAATACGCCGAATACAATATCGGCGGCCAGCTCGTTCCATTGGGCAAAATACAAACCATGCAGATAGACGAGCTAGAAGACCTGAAGAATGAAGAAGTGATCATTCATTGCCGCAGCGGCAAAAGAAGTGTCACCGCCTGCCTGTTTTTAGAAACACTCGGATTTACCAATACAGTTAATGTAGTGGGAGGAGTGCTGGATTGGCAGGAGAAGTTTGATAAGAAGTAGTTGGGGGAGTCGGAAAGACCGAAAGTCCGCTGCGTACAAAACAGTAAAGTATCTAAATGAAAGGCCGAAGACGCTCGTCAAAAATTGTAATGTGTTTACAGATTTGGTGAGCGTCTTCGGACTTTCTCTTTTAATCTATTTCAATTATTTACGCAGCGGACTTTCGGTCTTCCGGACTACAACCTCACATTTACCCCGATCATAAAATTCGTTCCCGCCATCGGGGAAATAATAGTTCTCCGTGATTGTTTCTCCCCCGGCGATATAGCTGAACGTATAGCCATTGGGTTCATATTTTTTATTGAAGATATTATTTACCTGCCCGGTAATGTTCATTTCTTTCAGCCATTTATTTTTCAATGTGTATATTAATCGTACATCCTGGGTGTAAAATGCGTTGAGCCTGCGGCTTTCATTTTGCGTATTGTCGAGGTACTGGCTGCTTACATATTTACTTAAAAAACTCAGCTCAGTATTATTGAATGGTAAAAAGTTTATAGCAGCGTTGCCAACTGCATGGGGTGAAAAAGCAATATCCGCTTCATGATACTCATTGGTCTTTTGCCCGCCGAGGTCATAATCGTCAATGAACTCTGTAAAATCCTGTACTTTATTCTTGCTGACAGCAAGGTTAGCGGATACATTCATCCATGAATTGATTTTTGCAGCTCCCTGCAATTCGACGCCTAAACGATAGCTCTTAGGAATATTCGTGCGGGTATAAGCGCCTACATCATTGATCTGGCCGGTCAATACCAGTTGGTCCTTGTAATACATATAATACAGTGTGGCCGACCAGCTCGTTTGCTTATACGTTCTTTCAATCCCCAATTCTATATCATTTAGTTTTTCCCTTTCCGGTTGCTGGTTGATGCTTGCTTCAAAATCATCCCGGTTCGGTTCTTTATTGGCTATGCTGTACGACAAATATCCTTTCCAGCCATTCTTAGCATAACTGATACCGGCTTTGGGATTGATAAAATCGAAATCGCTGTTTATTTGTAATGAGGGATTATCCCTGAAACCATGTATATCATATGATACATGGCGATACTGCAGGTCGTAAAATAAGTACCAGTCAGGTACAAATTGTGTTTGCTGTTTGAAATAAATATTCAGGTCCGTTTTTTTTAGCATCCAAATCATACCATCGTACTACAGGCGATGACAGTCCGTTCTGCGCCCAGATGATATTGCCGAAATGGTTGTTGTCAAACCTGGTCAGGCCACCACCCAAAGTGAATTGAGATAATTTATTCTTTAACTGCAGGGAAAAAATATTGCCGTAGTAATTATTTTTCAGCCATAGCTGGCGAACAAGATCGGTGGATGTAACACCGGATGCAGGATCAGGCTGGCCATAGTCCCCATAATCTTCATCTGCTTTGTATTGTTCATAATACCCTTTTCCTTTTGTGAGGAAGAAAGCGGTATTAAAAACCAGGCTTTCGCTAAAACGATGATCGAAGAATAACTGGTAATGATCCTGCTGAAAATTATCTGTTTCATTATTATAAGGATCACCGGTTTTTTCTGTGCCCGCATAATTGATCGTACGGTTACCGTTCTTCAGATCGCTTTCCGGTACACCGTTCCATGCCTGGTAAGTTTTTTCTTTTCCTGAAAAAATGTTTAACCGCAGCGATGACCTGGCGGCTAAATAAGCCGTTGAAAAATAAAATGAATGGAGATCGGTCTTCGCCCTGTCAATATACCCATCACTATTAATGCGGGACAAACGGGCATCTACTGTAAAATGCTCACCGAGCAGGCCGCTGCCGGCTTTCACCGTATTCTTCCAGGTATTGAAGGAGCCGAAACTGTTATTGATTTCCGCATACGCTTCCTTATTCACTTCATTCGTGCTGAAGTTGATACTGCCGCCAAATGCGCCGGCGCCATTGGAGGAAGTGCCGACACCCCGTTGTATCTGTATACTGCCAACGGAGGAAGAAAAATCGGGAAGGTCAACAAAATAAGTGCCCTGGCTTTCGGCATCATTGTAAGGGATGCCGTTCAACGTGACATTGATCCTGGTGGCGTCAGTACCGCGGATACGGATGCCGGTATATCCCACGCCATTCCCGGCATCTGAATTAATAACTACTGACGGTGTCTGGTTGAGCAGGAAAGGAATATCCTGCCCGAGATTCAATTTCCCGATCTCTTTTTTAGTGAGATTGGTTTTGGTAAAAGGCGCATTGACTCCTGCACGGATGGCTTTTACTTCTACAGGACTTAAAAATAGAAACTGTCTTTGGCTTGTTCGTTCTGCGCAAACATGGTGGCAGTGATGAACAATAAGAAATGGATGATTGCAATCCTCTTCATTTTTTTGATTTTAATGATTAAAAAAATGAGAGGGAAATGCTGTTGGAGAAAGGGCATAAGTTGACCTCCTTCCCTGCGCAGGCATTACCCTGATCAGGTTTTACGGGTATGATCTCAGATCACTTTTTATGGTGAACACCCCGGGAAACGCTGAGAAACTGGTTGTAGAAATGTCCCATTAAGGCACAAGGGCACAAAGCTTTATTATTACTTTGTGGACCTGGTGGCTTTGCGGGAAAAATATCTTCAAACCAGTGTCATATCTAAGAACTATCACAAAATTAAGGGTAAAAAAATCTTTACGTGGCTGTAACTTTTCTACGCCACCCTTCGTACCACACAAAACCATTTTGTTTATGAAGAAGCTTTTCTTGTCTCTTCTCCTGGCTGCCACATTTTATAACCTGCTGGCACAGAAAACGATAACCGACCCTAATGCTGAAAAAAGAACAATAGGCAGCTTCCACGGAATTGATGTGTCTACGGGCATAAAACTCATTCTTACCGAAGGCGGTACCGAAGAAGTGGCTGTCAGTGCTTCCAAAACAGAATACCGGGATAAGATCATCACCAGAGTAGAAGATGGCATTTTGAAAATACAGTATGAAACAAAAACGGGAGCCATCAATAAGAAAAATGAGAACAAGGAGCTGAAAGCGTATGTATCTTATAAATCATTGGACAAACTGGAGGTGACGACCGGCGCATCCGTTGAAATAAGCGGGGGTACTTACTTCGCCTTCCCTGGATATTAAGTCTAATACAGGAGGGGAGATTAAAGGTGAAATAAGTATTACAACATTGAAAGTAAAACAGAATACCGGGTCGAGGATCACATTATCCGGTAAAGCTGATAACCTGGAAGTGGATGGTGATACCGGCAGTAAATTCTTAGGGGAAGGATTGACATCGGCCAATTGTACTGCATCAGCGGGTACCGGCGCCCAGGTATATATTACAGTAGAAAAAGAATTGAATGCCAGGGCCAATACGGGCGGCTATATAAAATACAAGGGACAAGCGGGTGTACGTAATGTCAAAGCAAATACCGGCGGGTCTGTTTCTAAAATCTAAACTTTAATAACAATTGCCATGAAAAAATTATTCAGCTTATTGTTGCTTGCTGCCGTTTTCTCTTCAGCTATTGCTCAGAAAACAATCAATGATGCGAATGCTGAGAAAAGAAATGTGAGCGGTTATCATGCCATCAGTATTTCAAGCGGTATTGACCTGTATTTATCACAGGGAAGTGAATCTGTAGCGGTGAGCGCATCAGAGACGAAACACAGGAATCTTATTAAAACAGAAGTAAAGGATGGGGTATTGTCTATCTGGTATGATTATAAGAACAGTGATGACAAAAAAGGTAACCAGCATATGAAAGCTTATGTATCTTTCAATACCCTGGATAAACTGACCGGCAGGGGCGGATCGGATATCAGCGTAGATGGCGCTATCAAAGTAACTGCGCTGAAGCTGAATATTTCGGGCGGATCGGATTTCGGGGGCAAAATAGAAGCGAATGACCTGGTAATAGAAGCCAGTGGCGCAGCGATGTTGATATTTCAGGCAATGTAAAAACGCTGGATATCAATGCCAGTGGTGGCAGCGATTTTAAAGGATATGGACTGACCACTGATATTTGTAACCTGGAAGCCAGCGGCGGCAGTGACATAGAGATCACCGTCAATAAGGAGCTGAACGCTTCTGCCAGCGGCAGCAGTGATGTATCGTACAGGGGCAATGGAGTTGCTAAAGAAGTGAAATCAAGCGGTTCATCCAGTATAAAGAAATCAGGCCGTTGATCAATAAAATAAAAATTTATATGAAAAAGTTAGTAGTTATTATATCGGCTGTATTGTTAACTGCAGGAGTATATGCTCAGTCCACAATAAGCGATCCTAATGTACAGGTGCGGGAAGCGAAGAATTTTCATGCTATTACTTTATCCAGTGCATTTGATGTTTTCCTGACGCAGGGAAATGAAGAAAAGGTAGCTGTCAGCGCATCAGAAGATAAATACCTGGAAAATATTAAAGTGGAAGTAAAAAATGGGGGTACTTGAAATAGGCTGGGACAGTAAAGGAATGAAATGGACGAAAGGGAACAAAAAACTGAAAGCGTATATTTCTTTTAAAGCTATTGATAAGCTCAGAGTCAGCGGTGCCTGCGATGTTTCCATCGTTGGCGAATTAAAGGCCGATGACCTGCTGGTAGATCTTTCAGGCGCCAGCGATCTGAAAGGTAAAATAGATGCAAAGAAACTGTCATTTGATATGAGCGGGGCTTCTGATTCAAAGATCACGGGCACGGCTGTCAGCCTGAATATTGATGCCAGCGGCGCCAGTTCTTTCAAAGGGTTCGACTTTTCAACGGATTATTGTAATGTCAGCGCCTCCGGTGCAAGCGATATCAAGATCACGGTAAACAAGGAATTGTCCGCTACAGCCAGCGGGGCCAGTGATATAGATTATAAGGGAGCCGGTGTTGTCCGCGACGTTAAGACAAGCGGCGCCAGCAGTATTTCACGTTCATAATTCATACACTCAGAGGGTTAATAAAAAAAGGTACTGCGCTTGCAGGGCCTTTCTTGGTATTTAGAGGTATCACGCTACGGCGCAACGCCTGAAAGCCAGTGTACTTATTCTTTGCGCCGCAGCGCCGTGGCGTGGCATAAAATAAAAAAAGGCCATCCGTTAAGATGACCTTTCTGCTGTTGCGAAGGGGAGGATCGAACTCCCGACCTTCGGGTTATGAGCCCGACGAGCTACCGCTGCTCTACTTCGCGATGTGGGGTGCAAATATAGACTTGTAATACTTACCTGCCAAACAATTTTAATCGGTTACCTTTGCAGGCCGATTCAAAAACAGCCAATCGGGTAATCACAGGTGAAGACAGGTTTCGTCAATATATTCGGTCGCCCCAATGCCGGCAAAAGCACCCTTCTCAATGCGCTCATGGGAGAGAAGATGGCTATTGTATCCGCCAAAGTACAGACCACCCGACACCGTATCAAAACGATATTGACGGAAAAAGATTACCAGGTAGTACTTTCTGATACGCCCGGCATTATCGAACCAAAATATAAGCTGCATGAAAAAATGATGCAGGCAGTAAAAGGTGCGCTGGAAGATGCGGACGTGGCTTTACTGATCGTTGATGTGAACGAGAACTGGGAAGAGTCCAATGGTATCTTCGAAGCGTTGAGATTAAAAGTGCCTTCTATTGTTGTCATTAATAAAATTGACAGGGCGCCGGAAGACAAGATAAAAGAAGCCGTTGCTTTTTTTGAAAGCAAAAAGTATTGTAAGAGTACCATCACTATTTCCGCTGCCAGCGGTATCAATATCAAACGGTTTTTAAAACCGATACTTGCACTGCTGCCGGAAGGCGAACCGTACTATGCCGGGGATGAGATCACCGACCTGCCGACAAAATTTTTCGTGAGCGAACTGGTTCGTGAGAAGATATATGAATTACTATCGGATGAGATACCTTATCAAACAACCGTACTGATAAGAGAATTCAAAGAGGAAAACGACACTGGTAAAGATCGTGGCGGATATCATTGTGCACCGGGAAACACAGAAAGCGATCATACTCGGGGAAAAAGGAAGTATGATCAAACGCCTCGGCACAGAAGCCAGAAAAGAGATCGAAGCGTTCTTACAGCAAAAGATATTTCTGGAGTTGTTTGTAAAAGTAAAACCAAAGTGGCGGGAGAATGATATGCAGCTGAAGGAGTACGGTTATTGAAGTGAATAGTCAATGGTGAGTGGGTGTAGCATATTATATTAGTAACCGGGAAAATTGAGTTTGAACGAAATAAAATATTAACATTAAATCTAAGTTCCCCTTTAGGGGACAGGGGTATGAGTTTTACAATCGCAATAGTAGGAAGACCGAACGTAGGCAAAAGCACTTTCTTCAACCGTTTGCTGGAAGAAAGAAAAGCTATCGTGGATGATGTCAGCGGGGTGACCCGTGACAGGCAGTATGGTGTGGCCGACTGGAACGGCAAATCTTTTAATGTAGTAGATACAGGGGGGTTTGTAGCAGACAGCCAGGACGTGTTTGAGAAAGAGATCGCCAAACAGGTATTGATCGCACTCGAAGAAGCAGACGCCATCATCTTTATGGTGGATACGCATACAGGCATCACTGCTCTTGATGATGCTATGGCCGCTTTATTGCGGCGCAGCACCAAGCCCGTTTTTCTTACTGTCAATAAAGTGGATGACAATGCGAGGTTAATGGAAGCTTCGGAATTTTACAGCCTTGGTTTCGAACATATCTTTTTTATCGCAGCCGCCAGCGGCAGTGGTAGCGGTGAGTTATTGGATGCAATCACGGAACTGATACCTGCTGAAGTATCTGAAGAAACAGAAGAAGAAAATATTGATAAAGATGCATTGCCCAAGTTTGCGATCATTGGTCAGCCGAATGTTGGTAAATCATCATTGCTGAATGCACTGGTAGGAGAGGAAAGAACGATCGTCAGTGATATTGCCGGAACGACAAGAGATACCATTCATACGCATTATAATTTATTCAAGAAAGAATTTGTACTGATTGATACGGCGGGTATACGTCGTAAGGCCAAAGTGCATGAAGACCTGGAATTCTATTCCGTTATCCGCGCTATCAAAGCGCTGGATGAAGCGGATGTATGCCTGCTGCTGATAGATGCGGAAAAAGGAATTGCTGCGCAGGACCTGAATATCTTCAGCCTGGCTGTCCGCAAAGGAAAAGGAGTAGTGGTACTGGTCAACAAATGGGATTTGGTGGAAAAAAGAAACCAATACTGCCAAAGACTATGAAAAGAAGCTGAAAGAAAAACTGGCACCATTCACAGATGTGCCTGTTCTTTTTATATCAGCCAAAGAAAAGACCCGCATATTCAAGGCGATCGAGATAGGGCTGGAAGTATATGAAGGCAGGAAGAAAAAGATACCTACTTCGCAACTGAATGAAGTGATGCTGAAGGCAGTGGAAACCTACCATGCGCCGGTAATACGCGGGCATCCGCTTAAAATAAAATTTGTGACACAGTTGCCAACTGCTGTTCCATCCTTCGCCTTCTTCTGCAATTTCCCGGATGATGTGAAGCAGCCGTATAAGAACTACCTGGAAAACCAGCTGCGCCAGCATTTTAACCTGACAGGAATACCCATCCGTTTATTTTTCAGGAAGAAATAGGCCGTTATGCGCTAAAGAAGGCTGTACCGGGCCCTGATATCCAACACCCGACAAAGAACATAGACTGTTAATTAAGTTCCCCGGAATATTTGATTATTCAGCGCTGGCTATTACCTTTGCGCACTAAATTAAAAACCAACAACATGAAAAAAGTATTTGCTATCCTGGCTGTTTCAGCCGTTTTCGCTGCTTGTAACAATGAGTCAACAGCTGAAGCTGAAACAAAGAGAATAGAAGATTCTACTCACGCAGCTGACAGCGTGGCTAAAGTAGCCGCTGAAGCTAAGGCTGCGATTGACAGCATTGCTAATGCTGCAAAGGATACTATCAACGCAAAAGTTGATACAGCAAAGAGCAAGATGTAATATCGGAGCGATATTAAAAGATCATTTTCTTCCCCCGCAATTGCGGGGGAATTTTTTTGCACAAAGGCTTACGGAGATTTACATATTAACAGGCAAACAACAGTCATATCCGAAGTGAAAAGGCCTTATTATTCCGTTTATTCAACAAAAAAAGATGTTGAAAAATTCTTCCATTCCCGGTGTTTTCAACTATTTATAGGTGGATACTATTACGTAATTTGTAATCAAATCTAATCCTGTCAAAATCTTTTCGTCCGGCCCGCCCAAACAAGCAATTTTTGCATGAAAAGATTTTTTACTCCTTACCTGTGTATTATTTATTTCATTGGCGGCTTTCCCGCAAACCCGGTATTGGGTGGGTCCACCAGGAGGTTTGTGGTCATCCGCCACTAACTGGTCTGCGACCAGCGGTGGCGGCAGCGGCGCCTCTGTTCCCACTATAGCAACCAATGTAGTCTTTGATAACGGTTTCAACGGAGCCGTTGAGATGGATGTATTACCCGCTACAACACCTTTCACCTATACCATCAATTCATTATTGATCACAGCCGGTTCAACGGTTACATTACAGAAAACGCAGGCCGCCGGAGGAATACGGGTTTTTCAACTGGCAAGCACAAGCACCGCCACACCAGGGTTAAAAATTGATAATGGAAGTACGCTGACCATTGATGCAGTCAATGCAAGCGGAACGTTAAACTATGAGCTTGCCTTTACCGGCGGAGCAGGAGTGACCGGTGAAATATCCGGCAACTTATATTTTAAAGGCAGCGGCCTGGGTACAGGTGGTGCAGAAATTGATCTGCAGGATGATGCCACCCATTTTGCAGCGCTCACGGTAAAGAATGCAGGGATCATAAAATATTTTGAGAATACAGGTACTACATCTCCGTCTACCGGATCTTACCTGACAATGGAGAGCGGATCAACCTATGAAATTGAGAAGAATGGCGGTTCAGTTCCTCCGGGTACATGGAGTGCCAGTTCACTGGTTAAAATATTTAATCCAACCGGAATGAATCCTCCCCTTTTCCTGGGAACTGCTTATGGCAATATGGAATGGGATTGTCCCAACCAGGTTGCATATAGTCTAAATGCGGATATCGTATTTAACAATGTCAATTTTATCAATACTAACAGTGCTGCTTTCCGTATTAAGAACAGCGCGACCATGACTAACTATACCATGACGGTAAATGGCAATTTGGATATTGGGCCAGGTTCCTTTATCGAGATAGTTGGTAATTCTTCACCCACTGCCACTTCCGGAAAACTGATTTTAAAAGGTCACCTGAATATTCAATCAGGAGGATTGCTCACAACAAATGGTGTGGCAGGTACTATCAACCGTTTTGAATTACAGGGTTCAGCGAATCAGAATATTAATGTGGAAGGTTTTGTCGGAGGGGTGAGACTTGAATTTGTCATGAATGGCGCTTCTTCTGCCTCTACGGCAACACTACTAACGAATTTATCCCTCCCGGGTAATAACAATGCAGCGGGTGCTAATCTTCAACTGATAAACGGCAGAATCATTACCAGTTCTTCAGCCATGCTTATCATGGGTGATGATGCAGTTACTTCCGCTGGATCGGTAAGCAGTTTTGTTGCAGGGCCGATGAAAAAAACAGGGGATGATCCTTTTACTTTTCCTATTGGCGAAGGGCTCGAATTTGCACCCATCGGGATCAGCGGGGGAGCAGGAGCCGCATCATTTGATGGATTCGTAGCCCAATACTTCAGGGGTAATCCGAGAGTTGTTATTGGTCCTAATTTTCAAACGCCGGCTATCAATCATATGAGTGTGCTGGAATGGTGGACGCTGGAGCGAACTGCCGGCAGTTCTTCCAAAGAAGTGACATTATACGCAAGAACCTATACGCAGGCTACATTACTATCAGATCTCCGGGTATTAAGATGGGATGGAACTATATGGAGAAATGAAGGGCAGGTTGCCTCTACCGGTGTAGCCACGGGGCCGGTAAGAAGTGCCGCCGTTACCGGTTTTTTTGGAGCAGGTACACCCACGCGGTTTACGTTTGGAAGCGTTACTTCCTTTACCAACCCTCTCCCCATCAACCTGGTTTCTTTTGGAGCCACAAAACTCAGTTCATCGCAATCATCCATTGCATGGGAGTTATCAGCCTGTTGCTCTGCCGCTGCAAAATTTGAGATACAAAGAGCCGGCGATAACAGGAACTTCATGACTGTCGGTACAGTCAACGGCAGCAGCACTACTATTTTTTATACCTGCCAGGATAATGGGTTAAGAACAGGGATCAACTATTACAGGTTGAAGATGATTGATGAGCATGGAACGGTCACTTATAGCAAAACGGCAGTGATCATGAACGGGGTAGACGGCTTGTTGCTTACTTCAGCGATACCAACAATCATTACCAACACAACTGTTTTAACCGTCGCCTCATCCCGTGAGCAAAAACTGGATATTATCATTACAGATATGCAGGGCAGGACAGTATATAAGCAAAACAACCTGGTGAGCACAGGCAGTACGGATATAACGGTTTCTTTTGCCCGCTTAAATCCCGGCACGTATCAACTGACAGGAATATCGGCCGGGGGGAAGACCAATACTATCCGGGTTATCAGGCAATAAGGGCGGACAATATTTTTTTTCCTTACTACGCCCCTGTTTGCTTAGTCTGCATTGTTTTTTATATATTGTACGGGATTTCCTTCCTCCGTTAAGCCTTTTCGGATCCTCCCGCAATGACTGGTTTTTTTATGAAAAGGTTTTTACTCTTCGTATTTTTTGTCGGCTCCTTTAGTAATGTAAACGCAACCATACTTACATGGGTAGGTGGCTTTTTGGGCGATGCATGGGATCAACCCAATAACTGGTCGCCGGCAATGGCGCCGGGTGCCGGTGATGATGTTATCATTAATATTAACGCGTCTATATTGTTTACTGGCTCAACGACTGTTTTTGAAGCTAATTCAGTGACTATATCCGGTAATGCGGAAGTGGTATTCCGGGTGAGCACAACAAAAGAAATCCGGTTATACAGTACCCAGTCGCTTAATCCTGCTTTACGAATTGATGCGGGCTGTTCTCTTTCTTTCAGGGGGTCTAACTTAATGGGTGGAAACGATAGTGTGCTCGATCTCACCTATGGCACCGGTGTCATTGGCAGTATCTATGGTACATTAAGGATGGAAAGTAGTGCTCCCGGAGCTACGACAGGCGTTCGTTTGCTTGTTAGCCGCACTCCCGTAAATCCTGCTTTTTATGCTGTCCTCACTGTGTATGATGGTGGTAAAATTGAGATCACCAGCACGGCAGGTAATACCGTTTCTGCATTAGTACCGGTACCCAATCTTATTATGAAGAATGGTGGCGTCTATGAGAATCAAAAGAACGGTGGTTTATTTCCGGCAGGTACCTGGGAACCCAATTCACGGGCAATAGAAAAGGGGATACCGTATCTCCTGCTTTTCCCGGTGACACATATGGCAACCTGGAATGGAATGCCCTGAGCCAGTCAACAGTAGCGGTAATAGGAAAAGATATTACTTTCAATAAGGTCTTTCTCATTAATACCGGCGCCGGTTTTACCCGTGAGAGTGAAAAATGGAAATGCAGCGACAGCTGTTACTATGACCATCAACGACTCTCTGAGCATAGCGCCAAATACTATACTGGAATCGGCGGGGAACGGTACTACTGCCGGCGCTCCGGGTATCATTAAAGTAAGGGGGCATATTGTTAACAATGGCACCATCAGGGGAAAACAGTACGGTCAGTGGCAACGAGATCGTACTGGCAGGCGCTGCCAATAAAAATATTTCAGGGTCGGGCAACTGGGCCGGCAATCTTATTTTCGAGATCAATGGCACGGGACCGGTAACATTACTTTCCCCGCTGGTATTACCTTATTACCTCTATCTTATCAACGGAAAAATAATTACTACCAGCTTAAACCTGCTCACGATGAAGGATGATGAGACTTATCTCGGTGGCAGTAATACCAGCTTTATTGAAGGACCGATGAAAAAGATGGGGGATGATGATTTTACATTTCCTATTGGTGCAGGCAGCATTTTTGCACCGGTAAGGATACTAACCGTACCGGGAACAGGAGAATCACCGGCAGATGAGTTCATTGCTGAATACAAAAGAGGCAATCCCCAAAGTACTTCTCCTTACGGTCCTATGGTAGGCACAGGGCTGGATCATGTGAGTTCCGTTGAGTACTGGACATTGAACCAGGTACAGGGATCATCGGCCAAAAATATTTTACTCGATGTGCACCCGACAAGTTTTTGCAGGGCGCTGTTGAATACTTTTGTATGCCGCTGGAATGGCTCGCAATGGCAAAAGATGGCCACAGAAGTAGTGAGCGGACCGACCATCGTCGGTTCATACCATATAGGTACAATCAGGAGTACCAATGACCTGTCGAGCTTTATTTCGCCAACAAACGCATTTGCCTTTGGCACCGATCTTCCTTATACAGACAACCCGCTTCCTGTTGATCTTATTTCTTTTGATGCAACAAAAATTAATACAACAACTTCATCAATACACTGGGAACTGGCCGCTTATCCGTCCTTGTCCGCCAGGTTTGAAGTGCAGCGTGCAGGAATAAATAAAAATTTTACAGCCATCGGTACGATCAGCGGCAGCGTAACCAGCCGCCTGTATAATTATATGGATAATGATCTGCAAAAAGGGATCAACTATTATCGTTTAAAGATAACGGATGAGACGGGTAAACTCACTCATAGCAGAACGGTGGCGGTAATGAATGATGTCAATGGATTGCTGCTCACGTCCCTTGTGCCTGCTGTGGTTAGCCATACAGCTTCATTAAGTATTACCGCTTCGGCGACAAAAAGAATGGATATAGCAATTGTGGATATGCAGGGCAGGATGGTACAGAAACAACATTTTTCTGTTATGGCAGGTAATAGTACTGTTTCAATTAATACCAGTGATCTTGCCGCAGGCGTGTACCAGTTGTTTGTATAACGGCAGAAGGAAAGACGAATGTGATACGGTTCATGAAGAAATAGTCGGAAAGTCCGGAAGACCGGAGACGCTCGCAATAACCGAAATTATCTTCCGGACTTCCGGTCTTCCGGACTTCCGGACTTATCTCCAAACTTCTTTATAATAGCTGCTACCTCTTTTTTGAATTGCTTTAACTCTTCCTGCTGCTGGTTGATGAATGTGTTATCCTTAATTTACCCAGCACCTTTTCCATTTCCTCGTCTGTATCATATACCATTTTCCTGAATTCACTATGGTAGTCTTTGGCGCGGGACTCATATATATTCTG
Source organism: Bacteroidota bacterium (assembly GCA_037200265.1). Classification (GTDB taxonomy): domain Bacteria; phylum Bacteroidota; class Bacteroidia; order Chitinophagales; family Chitinophagaceae; genus VBAT01. The sequence goes on along the minus strand of JBBCIL010000013.1, from coordinate 205,438 downwards.
TGTCATCCACTCTTTGGTGCTGATGGATTGCTGCAGTAATTGAAGGAATATTTTTTGACTGAACTTATCGGGCGATAGTTTCAGGATTTCCAAGAGTGAAGCAAAAGCATGCTGCCGTTTTTGTTCGGCATACCTGTTACTGCTGTCTGTATAGAAAACATGTACTTCATCCCAGTTACTGATCGTTCCCTTATGTATGTTTTTTATCAGCGTTTTTACAGAAGGTTCGGGTATCAGCTGACCGCCGATATTCATCCATTTATTGCGAACAGGTTTGGAAAGTAATTTCAATAATTGCTCAAAAGAAGTGATATTTTGTTGCTGGATAAATTGTACGAGCTGTGATACGCCGTAATATGTTATCAGTTCTTTGAACAAGCGGTACGCCTTCGGCAGTTTTACCAACTGTACTTTGCGGTCAGTGTTTTCCATACCGGACGCCAGTATTTCCGCATTGTCCGGAATCTTATTTTGCTCCAGTAGTTTTTCACCCAGCTTTATAGCGGCTTCGCCTGTTAGCTTTTTACCTTCTTTTGCTGACCATGTTTCACCTGCAGATATTTTCATGATGCTGAGGGAGTCAAACAATTCATTCACTGTATCGGGCGCCAGGAAATCATATTCAAGTTCTATTGATTTATCTGTTCTCCTGTCGCGGCTGGCATACTTACCGGCATTCCGTGCCAGCGCATACATATTGTACATAAACCAGTAGCCGGGCATGATGACCAGTTTGTCGTGACTGACGTCATTACTCACCAGCGAAAAAGGGATCGGTATATTCAGCTCCGCAGGAAAATCTCCTTTAGCGATGATAGTGAAAGAAGCAAACTTTGAATTATGCTTCAGGCTTACACATAATCCCGGCCAGAAGCCGCGTCCTGCAACGATCTCTCCGTCCGGCCCTCTTGAATTATGATTGGAACCGATCGTAGCTCCGGCGGCCATATTGCTTTGTCCCATAACTACGGCAGCGCATAAGAAAGAGTTATTATGATGTTGCTCATGCGCCGGAAAGATCAATGAATTCAATACTTCACAACAGGAAATAGTGGAGTTGTCGCCCAGGTAAGAGTTGATCAGCCTGGCACCGTATTTCAACTGTGAATTGTTGGCTAGTATAAAACGTACAGCTTTTACTCCGTAGAAAAATGCGGCAGCCAAAACCGATAATACCATTCACTAGTTCGCATCCTTCGCCGATCTGTGTTTTAGCTTCAGGAGATGAATTGATGGTAAGGTTCTTGAGTTTATTGGCGCCTTTGATATAGGCATCGCTGCCGATCCACGCGTCTTTGATGATGCGTGTATTCTTGATCACGGTGCGTTCGCCGATCTTACCATAATAGCCTCTCTGCTTATCATATTTTTTATCGGTGAACTCTTTGAATTTCTCCATCAGCACATCATCACCGCGGAATTTTGTCCATAAATGCGCATCACCGGCCTGCATACCGTTAAAAGGTAATATGCTGCGGCCTGCGTTTTCATTGCATAGTTCCAGCCAGATACGAACAGATTCCTTTTCTCCTTTCCGGATAATGCCATTGCCAAATTTCGCATGATCAGTAGTGGCGAGTTCATTGATATTGGCCAGTATCACATCATTGCCAACAATATAATGGCTCATGAAATTGACATGGTCTACCGCTACATTATCGCCAAAGTCGCAACTGACGATAATGCTGTTATACAAACCCACAGGCAACCTGAGGGTATTGAATTCAAGGAAGTAGGGTTCCAGTTTGCCGATACGGACAAGCCCATAGAATTTGCAGCGTTGAATAAGGCCGGCATTGAACACGCTATTGACCATTACATTGTTCCAGTTGTCTGATGTATTATCATTAGCAGTCAGTTGTTTTATTTCTGCAGCGGTAAGATGACGGTAGGTATTATTTGTCCGGTGCTGAATATTACGGAGATAGTATTCGTCTTTACCTTTTGGAATGAATTCCGGCTTTACGAAGTTGTAGCCAAGAGAGGAGATCAGTTCTTTATTGATTTTGTTCATAATTCTTATAGCTCATAAGCAAACTGTCTAATTAAGCAAACCAGTAACCAGCAACTATTCCACCGTCACACTCTTCGCCAGGTTCCTTGGCTTATCCACATCCTGTCCTTTGGCTACACCAATATAATAAGCCAGCAATTGCAATGGTATCACGCTCAGCATCGGGGCGACGATCTCATCGGCTTCAGGGATTATCATTACATCATCAGACAAACCACGGGATACTTCATCTCCTTCGGTGATCACAGATATTACTTTTCCTTTCCTGGCTTTGATCTCCTGCATATTGCTCACTATCTTTTCATGATAAGCATCCCTGGTAGCAATGAATACGACGGGAAGTGTTTCATCTACTAATGCGATAGGGCCGTGTTTCATTTCGGCGGCAGGATAACCTTCGGCATGTATATACGAGATCTCTTTTAATTTTAAGGCACCTTCCAGCGCTACAGGGAAATTATACCCGCGGCCAAGGTATAAGAAGTCCCGCGCATCTTTATATTTTTCAGCCAGCTTTCTTATCTGTTCACTGTTCTTCAATACCCATGCACATTTTTCCGGTATCTCATGCAGTTCATTCAGCAGGTGCATATACCTGTCGTGGGAAACACTGCCTTTAATGTATGCGATCTTCAATGCGATCATCGTCAATACAGCTAACTGGCCGGTAAATGCCTTGGTAGAAGCAACGCCGATCTCTGGTCCGGCATGCGTATATGCTCCGCCATGTGATAACCTGGCGATAGACGAGCCTACTACATTTACCACACCCAATATGATAGCGCCTTTAGCTTTGGCTGTTTCAATAGCTACCAGCGTATCGGCTGTTTCACCACTTTGGGATATAGCAATGATCACATCGCCTTTATTGATAACAGGATTGCGGTAACGGAACTCGGAAGCATATTCTACTTCTACATTGATGCGGCATAATTCTTCGATGATATATTCAGCTACCAGACCTGCATGCCAGCTGGTACCGCAGGCGATGATCACGATACGGCTCGCTTTTACGATCTGGTCGGCATATTGCTGAATGCCGCTCATAGTGATAGTGCCTGCTATAGGATCCAGCCTTCCTCTCAGGCAATCATAGATCGTTTGAGGTTGTTCAAATATTTCTTTCAGCATGAAATGGTCATAACCGCCTTTTTCGATTGCGGCTAATTCCAGGTCGAGCTTTTGTACATAGGGTGTGAGCTTTTCATTACCCAGGTTTTTCAGGATAAGTTCGTCAGGTTTAACGATGGCCAGTTCATAATCGTTTACATACACTACTTCCTTGGTATATTCAAGCATCGGTGATGCGTCAGAACCTAAAAAATGTTCGCCTTTACCAATACCGATCACCAGCGGACTGCCTTTCCTGGCGGCGATAATTGTATCAGGATCGTCGGCATCTACCAAAAGGATAACATAGGCGCCGACCCTCTTTTTAAGGCGACCCTTATCGCTTCTTCGAGTGAGCAGTTATTATTTGTTTTGATCTCTTCAATAAAATTCAATAAAACTTCGGTATCCGTTTCACTATGGAATTCGTATCCTTTTTTGGTAAGTTCATTTTTCAACTGGGCATAGTTTTCAATAATGCCATTGTGTATCATGGCCAGTTTGCCGCTGGCTGATTGATGAGGATGTGCATTGCGGTCGCTCGGTTCGCCATGCGTAGCCCAGCGTGTATGACCGATACCAACATGCGCATGAAGGTCTTTGCCGACAATAGCGTCTTCGAGTTCGGCTACTCTCCTTTTTTCTTATACACTTTTACGCCATGGCCATTTTGCAGGGCGACACCGGTGCTGTCGTAGCCGCGGTATTCAAGTCTTTTTAATCCTTTAATAATGATGGGATAGGCTTCCTGGGTCCGGTATATCCAACAATTCCACACATGCGGTTAATTTTTTAATGCGGCAAAGTTATTAATTTCAAAACATGCAAACGGTTGTCCTGCTGCAAAGGCGTAAAATATCTGAAAAACAATAAACTACCGAAAAATAGCTTATTTGTGGCAAAATAACGTCATGAAATGAGTGTGAGCCCGGTTTAGAGCAGGCTGCCGCTTAATATCGCAAAAGCTACAGAAAAATAGATGACCAGGCCCGTTACATCCACCAGCGTCGCTACGAAAGGAGCGGAACTGACCGCGGGATCGGCTCCCAGCCTTTTTAGTATCATCGGCAGCATACTTCCTGAGAGCGTACCCCATAGTACTACGCCTAATAAGGTAATGCCTACGGTAAAGCCCAGCGCCATCCAGTGTTCACCGTAAATAGAAGGAGCAATGGAATGCCAGACTGCGATACGGAAAAAACCGATCAGCCCTAATACGGCGCCGAGCAGCAACCCTGAGATGATCTCTCTTCGCATTACTTTCCACCAGTCTTTTAGCGTGATCTCACCTACCGCCATGGCCTGTATGATGAGCGTAGATGCCTGTGATCCACTGTTGCCGCCGCTGGAAATGATCAGCGGCACGAATAGCACCAGTACCACCGCTTTGGCGATTTCTGCTTCAAAATATTTCATGGCGGTTGCCGTAAGCATTTCGCCGAGAAATAATACAACCAGCCAGGTAATCCTTTTTTTAAAAAGCCGCATGATCGGCATTTCCAGGTAAGGCTGGTCGAGGGCCTGCGTACCACCTATCTTTTGTATGTCTTCACTGAATTCTTCACTGGCTACCCAAAGTATATCATCAATGGTAACGATGCCCAATAGCTTATTGCTCTTGCTTACGACAGGCAGCGCCACGCGGTTATTCATTTTAAACACTTCACTGGCTGTTTCCTGGTCGTCATCGGAATGAAGGGATACTACCCGGTTATCCATCAGGTCGGAAACTTTTGTCTCCGGTGGATTTAAAATAAAATCACGGATACGGATATCATCCAGCAGTTCTCCTTTTTTATTGATGACATAGATCACGTTGATCGTTTCGCTGTCTTTACCATACTTGCGGATGGTGGCGAATACTTCTTCGATCGTATTGTCGGGATATATGTATACATAATCGGGCGTCATCAAACGGCCGATACTGTTTTCGGGATAGCCGAGCAAAGACAAGGTGATCTTTCTTTCTTCCGGGTCGAGCAATTTGATCAGTTCACGTACAACATTGCTGGGCAATTCTTCCAGGAAATCGGTACGGTCATCCGCCGGCAATTCGTTCAATAAAGAGGCTACCGTATTAGGAGGGAGGTTCTTTATGATTTTTTTCTGGGTAGAAAATTCGAGGATCTTGAAAACACTGGCTGCCCGGTGCATGGACATATTGGCAATGATGCTGCTTTCATAATCCGGGAACTCATAGATCAGTTCAGCCACATCGCTGATGTTCTGATGATTCAGAAAATCTTTGATCTTCAGTTTATCTTCTGTACGGATAACTGCTTCAAACTGTTCTTTTACACTAAGGGGTTCCTGTTCCAGAGACATGCTTCAAAAGTACGAACTACAAAGTAAGAAAAACGGGGAAGAGCCAATTCTTCTGTGTTAAGAAATACACGACTTTCGCATTTTCTGCTTTTAATTTATATTGACGCATGATCCTCCCGTTTATATTTATAGCTGATGCCGGTAAAATGGGGCGCGGTGTTTTTACTTCAGAAATATTGAAGAAGGCATGGTGATAGAGATCGCGCCGGTGATCGTTATGAGCCGGGAAGAAAGAAGATTGCTGGATCAGACACTGCTGCATGATTATATTTTCGAATGGGGCGCCAAAAAAGAACAGTGTTGCATGGCGCTGGGGTATATACCTGTTTATAATCACTCTTACCGTTCTAATTGTGAGTATGAAATGGATTTTGAACATGATACCATCAGTATCAAAACTGTAAGGTTTATCAAAACAGGCGAAGAACTGTTTATTAATTATAACGGAGATTGGAATGACAGCAAGCCGTTGTGGTTTGATGCTACATAAAAAACCCGTTCCGCCTGAGGCGAAACGGGTTTTTCTATATTAAATGGTCTGTAAGTTTACTGGAAGCGGATCTGGGCCCTGATCTCGCCGGTTGGGTATGCTTTTGTGCGGATGCTTAAATAATAAAGATGGTTAAGCAGGTCCTGCTCCTTGAACACAAACTCATCCAACAATCACCGAACCGGTATAGCTCGCTGCCTGGTAAGGATAAGCCGCCTGTATCGTTTTCAGGTTAGCGGTAGTAGGCGTAAGTGATGGAAAACCGGGAAGCAATTGTTTAACCGTAGCGCTTGCATACCCTGTTGGTGCAGGACCCTGGATAACTATTGCGGTAATGGTATCCGTAAGACCTGTCCAGTTAAACGTGTAATTAAGGGATTTGGCGCTTTTAGTGTATATCACAGCCAAAGCACCCGATCCTCCGGAAGGAGTAGCCGGCACCGATTGTGCACCTGTAATAGGAATATCTGTTTTGGAATAAAGCGATCCGTTTTTCTTTTTTTCTTCTTCTTTTTCGCAGGAAGTGAGGCTGGTTGCAAACACAAGAAGAAGCGATGAGATAGCAGTTAGTTTTAGCAATTGCATGGTTGCGTGATTTGGAGTAAAAATAAGTTTTTTTTGTATTGGGCGAACCGGGCGGGACTTTTTTCCTGCGAAAGAAGGGTTAATAGCCTGAAATGCTCAGCCATTTATCAGAAAGGCCTCTGTGAAAGTGATTTTTGTACTAATTTTTCCGGAATAAATATTTGTTATGGCCGAATTAACTGCTTCCAGGACCAGGATTCAATCTATTGACCTCCTCCGCGGTGTCGTGATCGTCATTATGGCGCTGGATCATGTACGTGACTTTTTTCATGTTGCCGGCGCTTCCGATACACCCACCAACCTGGTTACTACAACGCCGGCTTTGTTTTTTACACGGTGGATTACTCATTTCTGTGCGCCCGTATTTGTATTCCTGGCAGGCACTTCAGGGTTTTTGCAGGGGTTACGAAAATCCAAAAAGGAGCTAAGCCTGTTTTTGATCAAAAGAGGATTATGGCTGGTGCTGGCCGAGGTTGTGGTTGTCACCTTGGGTATAACTTTTGATCCGGCCTATCATCTCTTTATACTGCAGGTGATATGGGCGATCGGGGCAAGTATGATCATTCTTGGCCTGTTGATCTGGCTTCCTTTTCCGGTAATATTATTTTATGGATTGGCTGTTGTCTTTCTTCATAATATGCTGGATGCGCCCGAAGCAGCTATGGCTGCCCGCAAAGAAGAGTTGCCTTTTTGGTGGAAATTCATTCACAGCGGTTTTTTCTTCCAGCCATTCAGCGCCTCAGCTCCGGCCCGCGGCTTGCTGGTTATTTATGCTTTTCTTCCCTGGAGCGGTGTGATGGCCCTGGGGTATTGTTTTGGAAAATTATTCAGCCGTGAGGTGGATGCGGCTTACCGTAAAAAGGCACTGATCTATATCGGCTGCGGACTGATCGCCCTGTTTCTCATACTCCGCGGACTTAATCAGTATGGCGATCCTCTTTATTGGTCAGAGCAATCAAGAGGTGCTGTTTATACTGTGCTGTCTTTTTTCAATGTGCAGAAATATCCACCTTCACTGGTTTATTTATGTATGACACTTGGCCCGGCTATTTTACTACTGGCATTCCTTGAAAATATAAAGAACAGGGCAGGTAGTTTCTTTATCACATTCGGCAGGGTGCCTTTCTTTTTTTACGTACTTCATTTTTATCTTATTCATATTATATGCGTGGTATTATTTTATAAAGAAGGTTTTGGCAGCGGCGATATTGTACCACCCGGATCGCCTTTCTTATTCCGGCCGCTTGATTTTGGTTATAGCCTTTGGATAGTCTACCTCATCTGGATAAGTGTAGTGCTGGCGCTTTACCCGTTGTGTAAGAAGTACGACCGGTATAAGAGTACGCATCAGAAATGGTGGACGAGCTATGTGTAGTAGGGGTGAGCGAGTGTCGGGTTGTTCGTTGGTTGTTGTTCATTGTCCGTTCTCAGGTTGTAAAGATTTACGGCTTTAAGTACCAACAACGAACAACGGACAACGATCAACGAAATCTGTGTCCCGGCACCTGGCACCCGACACCCGAACATCACTTTAGTTTGCTCTTGATCTCCTGCAATTTCAGCAATGCTTCGACAGGGGTGAGGCGATTGATATCGGTTCCTTCGAGTAAGGTTCTTATTTCATCAAATGTTTCGCTGTGTGCATCGAAGATGGAAAGTTGCATTTGCGGTAGCGACAGGTTTTTAACCTTGCTTTCCAGGCTTTCGGTCTTTCCGTCTTTCTCGCCTGCTTCATCCACATGTTTTGTTTCGAGTTGCTTAAGAATAGCATTGGCCCTTTCGATGAGTACAGGCGGCATGCCGGCCATTTTCGCCACATGTATACCAAAGCTGTGTGTACTTCCGCCTCTTGCCAGCTTTCGCAAAAAGATGATCTTATTACCTGCTTCTTTATTAGTGATATGATAGTTCTTTACCCGCTGGAATTTCTCTTCGAGTTCATTTAATTCATGATAATGGGTAGCGAATAAAGTTTTGGGCTGGTGATCGGACTGGTGAAGATATTCCGCAATGCTCCATGCGATAGAAATACCGTCATAGGTAGAAGTGCCGCGGCCTATTTCATCCAGCAATATCAGACTGCGGGGAGTAATATTATTTATGATGCTGGCCGTTTCATTCATCTCTACCATGAACGTGGATTCACCACCCGTCAGGTTATCCGAAGCGCCTACTCTTGTAAATATTTTATCCGTCAATGAGATCTTTGCCTCACTGGCCGGCACAAAACTGCCCATATGCGCCATCAACGTGATGAGTGCGGTTTGCCGCAGCAAAGCGCTTTTACCACTCATATTCGGTCCGGTCAAAATGATGATCTGCTGTTCTGTTTTGTTTAATTCAAGATCGTTGCTGATAAATGTTTCACCGACCGGCAGATTTCTTTCGATCACCGGATGACGGCCTTCTTTAACGATCATCTCCTGCCCGTCGTGCAACAGTGGTTTTTTGTATTGAAAATGCAGGGCGTTATTCGCAAAGCAGGTAATGCAATCGAGTATCGCCAGTATATTACCATTATGCTGAACAGGAGCGAGGTAATCAAACAGTTCATTCAGTAACGATTCATACAACTGCAGTTCGATCTGTAATATTTTTTCTTCAGCGCCGGTGATCTTTTCTTCGTATTCTTTTAATTCAGGCGTAATATACCGTTCAGCATTCGCCAGCGTTTGTTTACGCATCCAGGCTTCAGGTACTTTGCTTTTGTGCGAATTGGTGACTTCGAGATAATAGCCAAATACGTTGTTGAAACCGATCTTTAAAGAAGATATGCCGGTAGCTTCCGCTTCTTTCAACTGTAACTGCGCAAGGTATTCTTTTCCGCTATGAGATATCTTTCTTAACTGGTCCAGTTCTTCGTTCACCTGCGCATTGATCATTCCCCCTTTTGCCGCTAATGCAGGAGGGTTGTCAACGATCTCTTTAAATATTTTATCAGCGATATAGGGGCAGGGGTTCAATGCATCACCCAGTCTTTTTAAATATTCATTAGCGGAGGCAAGACAAAATTGTTTGATGATCTCTGCCTGTTTCAATCCACGGGCCAGATGCAGTACTTCTCTCGGGTTGATCTTTTTTGGGGGAATCTTAGCTACCAGTCTTTCAATATCGCCGCATTGTTTAATGGATTGGGAGATTTTGTTTCGCAGGTCGGTTTCCTTAATAAAAAACTCTACCAGTTCCAGCCGTTCATTGATCTTATTTATTTCTTTCAGCGGAAAGATGATCCAGCGTTTCAATAACCTGGCGCCCATGGGTGAAACGGTATTGTCCAGTACACTTAATAAAGTATGATTGCCTTCCGAATTGCCAAATACCAGTTCCAGGTTACGGATAGTGAACCGGTCCATCCATAAAAAATCATCACGGTCTATCCGCTGCAGTGAAGCAATATGCTGGAGGTTGGGATGTTCTGTATCTTTTAAATAATGGATAATGGCGCCGGCAGCGGTCAATCCATTCTTCATGTCTTCTACGCCAAAACCTTTTAAAGAGTGTGTCTGGAAATGTTTCAGCAGGGTATCGCTGGCATAGCCCGCGTCGAATATCCATTCATCTAACGTATACGTGTATACTTTGCTGCCAAAGAATTCTTTGAAACTTTTTTGTTTATGCCGCTGGAAGATAACTTCCGCCGGTTTAAAACTTTGTAATAGTTTATCCGCATATTCCCTGTCGCCTTCCGCTATCAAAAATTCGCCGGTGGAAATATCAAGGAAAGCCAGGCCATACTGATCATTGTCCGCGAAATGAATAGCCGCGAGAAAATTATTAGTATGATGTTCGAGTAATTTATCGTTGAACGTGGTGCCGGGCGTCACCATATCCGTCACACCTCTTTTTACAATGCCCTTCGCTTGTTTGGGATCTTCCAGTTGATCGCAGATAGCAACACGGTGACCGGCTTTTACCAATTTATGTAAATAAGTATCTAATGCATGATGGGGAAATCCCGCGAGCTCTAATGAGTATGCAGCGCCGTTATTTCTTTTTGTTAATGTTATGCCAAGAACCTGTGAGGCAACAACGGCATCCTGCCCGAAAGTTTCGTAAAAATCCCCGACACGAAAGAGCAATATGGCATCGGGATACTTTTTTTTAATCGCCCCGTGCTGCTGCATTAAAGGTGTTTCGTTTGCTGTAGTCGCTTTTGCCATGAGCGACAAAAATAAGGAAGTGTTTTATGTAACCATTCTTTATCCGGCATCTCTTGAAAAATAAAAAGAGCCATGAAAAGAATCTCCCTCATCAGCGGGATTATACTATCCTGTACCTTACTGAATGCGCAAAGCCTGACCCGGGAAAACGACGATACGGCAAGAGCGGATGCAGCCATTACGAATGCAACCGTTTATTTTGGGTATGGAGCCGAATTAACGCATACGGCAAAAATCCGGGGTACCAGTGCTACTAAAACGATCATCATCAACCAGCTCAGCACGTACATAGATGTAAATAGTTTGCAGATCAGTTGCCCTGAAGATGTAACGCTTTTATCACATCAGTTCAATCTTTTTTATCCTGTTCCGCCTGTTGTAGTCAAAAGTAAAGAAGTGGAAAGAATGGAGGATACAATAAAGCTGATCAGTAAAGATATCAGCCGCATCCGCAATAATATTACTATTGAGCAGGAAACTATGACAAAGACCGGGTTGCTGATAGAAACTACCGTCAGCACCAGCAGCAGCAATGGCCGGCCGATAACCAGTGATGAGGTATTGAAGCTGGTAGAATATTACAATGCAAAGATTGAAAAATCGAAGACGAATATTTTTAATCACAATCAAAACATAGATAAAGCAAATGAAAGAATAGAAGAGCTGCGCAAAAAGATCAATGAAGGAATGGCAGGAGCTGTTACCGCAAAACAACAACCTTACGGGCAACTGATCATGCAGGTGATCTGTAAAAATGCCGGTGAAATTCCTTTTGCTTTATCCTATTATACCAATAGTGCGGGATGGACGCCTATGTATGATATCCGCGTTAATTCAAAGACCAATAAAGTAAAGCTGGTATATAAAGCATCTGTAACGCAGAGCACAGGCATAGACTGGGCAAAAACAAAACTGACATTAAGTACAGGCACACCCAATTTTGGCGTAGCCGCACCGGTACTTTCTCCCTGGTACCTGCAGCTGTATGTTCCTGAATTGTATAACCAGTTACAGGGCCGTGCAGCAGGAATTAACGTGACAAGGAACAGGATACAATCTGTTGGAGATGATAAAAAACTGGCTGAAGTGGTGATCACGGCAGAGGAAGGAGAGTATAAGCAAAAAGATATGACCCGAACAATTGACCCAAGCACATTGCAGGAATTCACCACGCTGAACCAGGGGCAATTGAATACCAATTTTGAAATTGATCTGCCTTATGATATCCAGAGTAACGGTAAGATACACAGCGTGACGATCAAAGACCAGGAGATAGACTGCGTGTTAAAAAATTATGCAATACCGAGAGTGGATAAAGAAGCCTACCTGCTCGCCGAAGTAGCCGACTGGCAGAACCTTGACCTGTTGCCGGGCGATGCAAATATCATTATGGATAATACCTATATCGGAAAGTCTGTAATTGATCCGAATACTACCGCCGATACACTGAATCTTTCATTAGGTAAGGATAAAAGATTAGCGGTAAAGCGTTCGCTGGTAAAAGAGCTCAGCAGCCTGAAAGCAAGCGGAGGCAGCAATAAGCAAACGTTTACTTATGAGGTAATAGTAAAGAATAATAAACTGACGGATGTGAACCTGCTACTGAAAGACCAGTACCCGTTAAGTACGATAAAAGAAATAGAGGTAAAGCTGGAAGACGGTGGTGAAGCCATGGTCAACGAAGAAGTGGGCGTACTCACATGGAAGATCGCCCTGAAGCCCGGTGAAAGCAGGAAAGTAAGATTTACCTACAGTGTAAAATACCCGAAGGATAAGAAGATCGTGAACCTGAAGTAGGGAAGCTACGAGGTATGAGTTATGAGGTATGAGTTATGAGGTATGAGTTAGGAGGTATGAGTTAGGAGCCGCGAACCCTTATCTCAGTTCTTTAAGAAAAATACAATCCGTGAAACGGCTCGTAGCTCGTAACTCATACCTCGTAGTTATCTTTGCTGCATGCGAAAACTGGGCATGGAAGAATTAGGCCGTAAATCGGTAGAAGAATTCAGGCAATCTGAGAAAACACCTGTTATTGTAGTGCTGGAAAACATCCGCAGTGCTTACAATGTAGGCAGCGTGTTCCGGACCTCCGACGCTTTTTTAGTAGAAGCGATATATCTTGTAGGCTATACATCGCAGCCTCCCCATAAGGAAATAAAAAAAACAGCTCTCGGTGCAGAGGAATCAGTGCTATGGAAACATTTTGCTACTTCCGCCGGGGCTATTACTGATCTGAGAGAAAATGGGTACAATGTGTATGCAGTGGAACAGGCGGAAGGGAGCTTCAAACTGAATGCCATTGGTTTTGACAGGGAAGAAAAATTAGCCGTCATTTTTGGAAATGAAAAAGCAGGAGTGGAGCAGTCCACTATTCTTTTATGTGATGGTTGTATAGAGATACCGCAGTTAGGAATGAAACACTCTCTGAATATTGCTACGGCGGCGGGAGTGGTACTGTGGGAGCTGGTTAGAACAAGAATATTGAACAATTCTCCTGTTTAGAACAGGATACCCGCGTTTATTCGCCGGTTACACAATTATTTCTGGATATATCGAATAACCGGGGTGGTGATAATCCCCTTAATTCCTGTTTTAATCACACCGGCAGGAATAGCAGTGCTGTAAATTTGCAGCATGTCAAAATGTTTGCACCAGTTATTAATGTTCCGCCATTTAAAGGATGGATTATACATAGGTGGTCACATTTTGTGACCACCTCCGAAACCGTTTTTATGGCAAAAAAAGGGCTTGTACCTGCCGAAAAAATTGACAGGGCAATATTGTTCTTAAGAAATAAACGGGTGATGCTGGATGCAGACCTGGCGCTGGTTTTCGGCACCACCACCAAAAGATTAAACCAGCAGGTAAAACGAAATATAGGCCGGTTTCCCCCGGATTTTTTATTCCAGTTGACAGATGAAGAAAAAGAATGGGTGGTCACAAATTGTGACCACCTCAGGCAAATCCGGTTCTCAGCAGCGACGCCATATGCTTTTACAGAACATGGCACTATCATGGTGGCAATGGTACTGAATACACCCATTGCCGCTGAGGCGAGTGTGGCGGTCGTAAGAGCTTTCGTCAAACTCAGGGAAATATTATTGCAAAATAAGGACCTGGCTAAAAGATTGGGTGAACTGGAAGCAAAGTATGACCACCAGTTCAAAGCGGTATTTGAAGCGATACGAAAGCTGATGCAATTGCCATCAAAAGAAGCAAAACGACCGCGGGTAGGTTATAGAAGGTCTGATGAAAAAGACTGAATGGGTAAAGTAAAAGTTATGTAAGCCTTATAATTTATAGGAACTCCCTTATCATCTCGCTTTCCATATGATCATTATTTATTTATATGAATGACGACTATGATTAATGATGGCGATAATCTCTATAACCTTCAATGGCCTTGCATTCCGGTCTGCATAGAGGCTGTCTCAAAAGTATTTTAAATCAATGTTCCCGCAATGGTGCAAGCCGCAACGATTGACTTTCAACAGGACATTCTTTGCGCCGCGGCGAGATTTATCTGGCTTTTGAGGCAGGGCTATGCGAACCAGGAACCAGATTGCGGATACAGATGGGCAACGATAGAAACGTTCTTAACCAATGATGCCCGTGATTACCATAAATTTGCAAAATGCCTAAAGTAAAAAGCTATCTCTCTCTTATAAAATTTTCTCATACCATTTTCGCGTTGCCTTTCGCGATGATCGGTTTTTTCCTGGGCTTACCTCTTGGAATAGAATATGGCGTTGGGCAATGGAACCTGAATAAAACAATTGGGTGGGAAGAGCAAAGAGGTGTTGAAACTTCATTTTCAAATGATTCACTGGTATTCCAGATTATTACCGGTGCTTTTCCCACTTTTGTGATCATTAAGTATTTTATATTAGTCGTTCTCTGTATGATCTTTGCGCGGAGTGCGGCCATGTCATTTAACCGTTATCTCGACAGGAATTTTGACGCAAAGAATCCAAGAACCGCCATACGGGAGATACCGGCCGGAATAATAAAGGCAAACAGCGTACTGCTGTTTACTATTGTCAATTGCCTGTTGTTTGTTACCTGTACCTTTTTTATCAACAGGCTTTGTTTTTATCTTTCTCCTGTTGCCTTGCTGGTGGTATTGGGATATAGTTACACAAAACGGTTTACCCCGCTTTGTCATTTGGTATTGGGATTAGGATTGTCGCTGGCACCGATTGGAGCTTTCCTGGCGGTCACTGGTGAGTTTGCCGTATTGCCCGTTCTTTTTTCACTGGCTGTTATTTTTTGGGTAAGCGGGTTTGATATCATTTATGCTTTACAGGACGTAGAGTTCGACAGGTCACAAAAGTTATATTCTATTCCTGCCTGGCTCGGAAAAGGAAAAGCACTGCAGGTGTCGCGTGTATTGCATGTGTTGAGCGCTGCTGCCGTGATCGGGGCCGGAATTTATGGTCATTTTCATTGGTTATACTGGGTGGGAGAAACTGTATTTTCGGGCATGCTTTATTACCAGCATTCCATTGTAAAACCCAACGATCTCCGCAAAGTGAACCTGGCTTTTATGACCGCAAACGGTATTGCTTCTGTTGTTTTTGCCATCTTTGTCATCGCGGATATCTTTATCAACGCATAACTCTTAACCCGCAACTAATAACTCAACATTGCCCCGCATCATCGCTATAGATTACGGACTGAAACGCACCGGCCTTGCTGTCACCGATCCTTTGCAGATCATTGCAACAGGATTGACCACCGTTGAATCAAAACAACTGATCCCTTTTCTGAAAGATTATTTCAGTAAGGAACCGGTAGAACTGATCATTATCGGCGAGCCCAAGAACTGGGATGATTCAGATACCCATGCTACTCCATTGGTGGAGAAATGTATCAAAGAACTACAAAAGAATTTCCCGGCCATACCTATAAAAAAGGTGGATGAACGGTTTACTTCCAAAATGGCCAAAGATTCGATGCTGGAAATGGGCCTGAAGAAAAAAGAGCGGCGGAATAAAGCGCTGGTGGATGAGATCGCTGCTACGATCATTCTGCAGGAATATATGAGGTCGCTGGATTGAGAAGCAGGGCATCAGTTTTAATAACTTCCCATTTTTCCTTTACCACGACAGGATATTTCCTTCTATAAAAATGAAACACTGCAGGTCAAAAGGGCAAATGGTACATAAGTTGATAAGAATTAACTTTGCACCCAATCAACTTTTTAAACCTATAAATTTTTAGACTTGATTCTTCCAATAGTTGCATACGGACATCCTGTACTTAGAAAAGTAGCCGCGGATATTACACCGGATTTTCCTAACCTGGAAAAATTCATCGCTGATATGTGGGAGACCATGTACGCCAGCAACGGGGTTGGCCTGGCTGCACCACAGGTAAATAAAGATGTAAGATTATTTGTTATAGATACGGAGCAGATATTCCGTACAATGGAGGACGATGACGAAGACCACGATTATCCCGATGCACCCGGAATGAAAGCTGTATTTATCAATGCGCATATCGTTGAACTGGAAGGTGCGGAATGGCCGTATAACGAAGGTTGTCTCAGTATTCCCAAAATAAGAGAGGATATTTACCGGCAGAAAACAGTCACACTGCAATACAGGGATGAGCAATTCGAATCGCATATCAAGACATTTACCGGTATCACTGCCAGGGTAATATTGCACGAGTATGATCATATCGAAGGCAAATTATTCATAGATCATATTTCCCCGCTGAAAAGAAAGCTAATAAAAGGTAAACTCACTGATATTTCAAAAGGAAAGATCAAAGTAGATTATAAAATGCTTTTCCCGGAGAAATAATAGTGCATGTTTATTGGATATCCCACAAAGATCACAAAGAAGAATATGCAGGTATATGTTTGGGGGATATACAGCGTCTTATGATTAACAGGTAGTGTGCCGGTTCACCATTGGGCATTATAGATGCGGCAGAAAATATAATCTCCGTGGTTCTCCTTCTACTCTGTGGTTCCCTGTGTCCCAACAAAAATTGAAAATAATACACTCCCTATTAACAATACCAGCATGAATAAATGGCTTCTTTTTCTCTTTCTTTCTTTTTCTCATTCTTTTTCCTTCGGCCAGGAAGATTCGCTGGATAATGCAAGACTGGCGCAAATGATCAATCTTTCAGAAGTGGTCGTCCGTACAGATATCAACGTGGCCAAATTTATAGAGCGGGTGAAAAATGATACTACTTTTTACAAAGCGTTCAGGAATCTCCGCGTATTAGGATTTACTTCCCTCAATGATATTCGCATCACGGATAAAAAAGGAAAACAAAAAGCTGCGTTACAAAGCAGAACAAAACAGAGCAGGGCTGATGGTTGCCGTACGATGGATCTATTGAGCGAGACAACGGACGGCGATTTTTACGATAAGAATAAAAACTATAATTATTATACAGCCGGTTTATATGCCGGGCTCTTCTTTACTACCGGTAAGGTATGTGGCGAAACAAATGTTGTAAAAGGCGTTACGTTCACCGCAAAGGGAAAAAGCGGCTTGGCTAAAAGTAAAGAGCAACTGAAGATGCTTTTCTTTAACCCGGGCAAAAAGATACCGGGTATTCCTTTTATCGGTAATAAAATAAACATTTTCGATCCTGGTATAGCCGAATTGTATGATTTCTCTATTGACCAGGCCGATTATGAAGGACAATCCTGTTATATTTTTTCTGTAAAAGTAAAAGAAGACTTATCCGGGGAGCAAAATGACAGGATCGTCATAGACAATATGATCACCTGGTTCAGCGCAAAGACGATGGAAGTACTTGCCCGTAATTATGATATGAGTTATAATGCGGGCGTGTATGATTTCAGTGTGCATATGGAAGTGCAAATGACAAAATTCGGACAGTACCTTGTACCAAAGATCCTTCGCTATAAAGGCAACTGGGATGTAATGTTTAAGAAAAGAGAGCGGGGAACGTTTACGGCGACGTTGTTCGACTTCAGTGAATGAGGTCAGGAAGTCGGGAAGACTGGAAGACCGGAAGTCCGAAAGCACATTTCTGATCAGGGTAGCTACTTTCGGCTTCTCAACCTTCAGCGTCTAACCTGTCATTGCGAGGAACGAAGCAACAACCTCCAACATCAAACCTCAAACCTCCAACGTTCAGCCTTAGTTTTTAGCACTCCCTACCGTTTGTGAATACTTCCTCCATTTATCAATCACCTGCGCGATATCACCAGGCAATGATGTATCAAAATACATTTCTTCACCGGTATGCGGATGTATGAATCCTAATGTCTTTGCATGCAGGGCCTGCCTTGGACAGATGGCAAAGCAATTATCCACGAATTGTTTGTAACGTGCGTATACCGTTCCTTTTACAATTTTATCACCACCATAAAAATCATCATTGAATAAAGGATGACCAATATGTTTCATGTGCACACGTATCTGGTGTGTTCTGCCGGTCTCTAAAATACACTGGACCATCGTCACATATCCAAACCTCTCCTGTACTTTGTAATGGGTGATCGCTTCTTTACCATGCTCACCATCGGGATAGGCTTCAAATAGTTTTCTCATCCGCATATGCCGCCCCACATGGGCTACGATCGTTCCTTCATCGTTTTGCATATCTCCCCATACCAGCGCTACGTACTGGCGCCTGATCGTATGATCGAAAAATTGTTTGGCCAGGTGACGCATGGCCTTATCGTTTTTTGCGAGTATCAGCAAACCACTGGTATTTTTATCAATACGGTGTACCAATCCGAACCGGGGTAAACTTTCTTCTTTAAAATCAGGGTTCTTTTCTTTCAGGTACCAGGCCACTCCATTTAATAATGTTCCGGTATAATTACCGCTGCCGGGGTGTACTACCATGCCCGGCGGTTTATTGACCAGCATGATATGATCGTCTTCATACACGATGTTCAGTGACATCTTCTCCGGTACTATTTCCAGTTCATCCGGGTTCATGTCAGAATACACAATGATCTCATCAAGCGCCTTTACTTTATAGTTGGGACGTACGTCTTTACCGTTTACCAGTACCATGCCTGCATTAATAGCCTGTTGTAATTTATTGCGGGTAGCACCTTCGATCCTGTTCATCAGGTATTTGTCAATACGAAGCGGTTCCTGGCCTTTATCTATCTTAAAATTGAACCGTTCGTACAGATCATCGTTATTATCCTGGGCATCGGGATTATCCTGTTTTAATTCATCCTGCATAGCCGCAAAGGTAATGGTTGGGTTTTTGTTGGTAAATTTGAGATTGATATATGAGTAAACAACCGGTTATATTCAGGGATCTCGGGCAAATGGATTATAAAACTGCCTGGGATTACCAGGAGCAGTTGCTGCAAGAAAACGTCAGGCGGAAGCAGGAGGTCAGAAATCAGATGTCCGAAGCCAGAAGTCAGACATCAAATATCGGAATCCCATCTGACCTCTTACCTCTGATTTCTGACTTCGATACTCAGCATTACCTTCTCTTCGTCGAGCACCCTCCCGTATACACACTAGGCAAGAGCGGGAATATGGAAAATGTACTGATCAGTGATGAAATGAGATCAATGAAGGGCGTTGAATTTTTTCGCACCAACCGCGGCGGAGATATTACTTTCCATGGTCCGCAGCAGATAGTCGGTTATCCTATACTTGATCTTGAAAAATTTTATACTGATATCGGTAAATACCTGCGCAGCATCGAAGAAGTGATCATCCTCACATTAGCGGAATATGGCATTGAAGCAGGGCGGTCAAAAGGAGAGACCGGTGTATGGATAGATGCCGGTAAACCCGGAAGTGAAAGAAAGATATGTGCTATCGGTGTGCGCAGCAGCCGGTGGATCACGATGCATGGCTTTGCACTGAATGTAAATACGGACCTCAGTCATTTCAATTTCATCATTCCCTGCGGTATACAGGGCAAACAGGTTACCTCACTCGAAAAAGAACTGGGATACAAAGCAGATTTTGAAGAAGCAAAGAAAAAAGTAAAGCGGAATTTTGAAAAGGTATTTGAAGCCGAGTTAATAGGCAATAGGCAATAGACAACGGGCAACAGGCAATACACAAACAGGAATTTTCCTATTGTCATTGTCCGTTTGCTCAGAACTCCTTTGGTAAAAAGAACTTATTCTTCTCCTTCAGTTCTCCATCCTCGTATAATTCAAACTTGAACCATCCGGCCTTATAAAAATTGGCTTTATCCAGTTTAAAGCTCTTGTCTTTTATGTCCTTCAGTTCAAACAGCGGCTTATCATCAGCGGTAAAAAATTTAATGCTGTACCTTTTTTCCTCTTCCGGCAGGTTGATGCGGATATAGCCATCTTTGAACGTGTAAACAAACTTTGAAGGGATCCAGAGGTCGGCCTTTGGCATATTGCCGGAGACAGCCGGTGCGCCCGGAACGGTTTCATTTGCAATTACCGGCAATGTAAGAACCGGTTTATTAATGGATATTATATCACGTTTTACGAGTGTATCCCATACCGGTCTTTTAGGATCGCTGAAAAGATAGACGCCTTTATCCAGCAAAATATAAAGCCGGTAAAACACATTACCGGGAGCTTTTGTATCTGCATACCCGTTTTGCGGAATAGCCGGATCGGGAACGGTCAGGATAGTTTTGAAATTTTTAAGGCTGTCGGTTGAACGCTGGATGCTGATCTGTTTAATGGTTTCAAAAGTGTTCACCCAGTCTATCACAATACGGTTATTGCCAACATTCTTTACAGAGAACCCGGGGAGTGTATCCTGCGCCTGCAAAACAATACAGGTAATAAGGAAAAATAAGGCCAGCATGGGTTTTTTCATATCAGGTATTACCAGGTTTCGGATCATACGTAGTTGTGATCAAAGATAATACAGGGATATCGTAAATTTCAGAAGATTAACGTTCCTTTTTCCAGTGAGTTGTTTCCCTGTAATCCCCCGCTATGGATCAGCAGCAAACGGCTGCCGGCAGGAAAGAAATTATGCGCCAGCAGACCGGTAATTGCATAAAATAATTTGCCTGTATATACAAAGTCGGAAGGAATACCTGTTTCGCTGTAAAATTCATTCATAAAGGCGATCAGTTCAGGCTTGTGTTTTGCATAACCGCCAAAATGATAATCGTGAATGATCTGCCAGTTTCCCGTTTCATTATGGAGAAGCGATCGTACATTTTCATTCAGGGCATAGTTGTTTTTCATGACGGCTGCGCCGATTACCTGCTGATGGGGTGATATTCCGCTGATCAATCCTGCCATCATAGTGCCTGTACCCACTGCACAGCAATAATGCGTGAAATCATCTTTTACATAATGCAGAATAGCAGAAGCGCCTTCCGCGCCTTTTTGACCAAAGCCTCCTTCATTGATAAAATAATTTTCAGTGTTTTGCAAAGACACGGGAATTTTCTTTTCTGCGTAGTCTGACCGGCTGATGAAATGCAGTTGCATACCATATTGTTTTGCCTGCAACAGTGTAGATGACCATACAGCAGGTTCTTCACCGCGTATGATACCGGCTGATGAAATATCATTCATCCTGCAGGCAGCAGCAGTGGCCACGATATGATTGGAATAGGCGCCGCCAAAGGTGACGACCTTTTTTTTGCCTTGTTCCTTTACTTCTTTTAAATAATACTGCAGCTTGAACCATTTGTTGCCGGATATCACCGGGTGAATCTTATCGAGTCTCAATACGGCTATTTCAATATCCTTTCCCGTGTTTATTTTTACCCGGTCCGTACTGATATTGTCAAAAACCAACTGCATGTGGAAAACAGAATATACGCCTTAACGATTTTAAATTATTTTCGTGCGTCAAATTTAAAACTATTATGCAGCCTACATTAGTAATATTGGCAGCCGGTATGGCATCCCGTTACGGAAGTATGAAACAGATACAGGGATTTGGCCCCGGTGGTGAAACCATCATGGATTATTCTATTTATGATGCCATCCGCTCAGGTTTCGGGAAAGTGGTATTTATCATACGCCGCGAATTCGCAGAGGATTTCAAAAATATATTTGAGCCCAAACTGAAAGGACGCATCGCTATCGAGTACGTATTCCAGGATATTGAAGGGTTTACCGAAGGATATCAGTTTCCGGCTGACCGGAAAAAGCCCTGGGGAACAGCGCACGCTGTATTAAGCGCTATGGATGTGGTGAAAGAACCTTTTGCTGTGATCAATGCCGATGATTTTTATGGCCACAATGCTTTTCAGAACGCGGCTGATTTCCTTATCAATGATTGCTCTGAAAAAACATACGCTATTGTAGGCTATGATCTGTTAAGGACATTATCTGAGCATGGCACTGTGAACAGGGGAGTATGCGGCCTGGATCAACTGGGTAACCTGTCTACCATTACAGAACGTATCAACATCGCGAAAAAAGACGGGAAGATCATCTGTGATGACGGGCTTGAGCCAAAAGAACTTTCCGTAGATACAAGGGTATCTATGAATTTCTGGTGTTTCGATCCTTCTTATTTCTCTTATACGCAAAAGCTTTTCAGGGAGTTTTTACAACAGCATGGCCAGGAACCCAAATCAGAATTCTTTATTCCTATCGTAGCCGACCAGTTTATCAAAGAAGGCGGTAAAGTGGAGATCATTCCTACTACTTCCAACTGGTTTGGGGTAACGTATAAAGAAGATGCTCCTTTCGTAGAAAAGAGTTTGAATGAGCTTATCAGCAATGGTGAATATCCTGGGCGTCTGTGGAGTTGAGGTTTCACGCCAGGACGCAAAGATTCGCGAAGACCCAAGGATGACTATTATAATTTTGCGCCTTATGAATTTAACCTTGGCGGCTTTGCGTGAAATAGCTGCAGATGATTACTGACCCCTTTACATACAAAAGCCATCCTGCATTTGCGGATGGCTTTTTTGGTGCATGTTCTTTATAGGGGTTAATCTCCTTTTACCATGAATACATAATCCTGTATCTTCTTCACCTGGTCTACCTTGCTCATGCCGCCTATTACCGACCTGGAGGACAGCTTTACATTTTCATACAATTGATTTTTTCTGAGATCTTCGACAGCTTTGAAAATGTATTTGGATTGAATAGCGAATACAGCTCCCTCAGCCTGGGTTTCTCTTGCACTGAGAATGCCAATTACCTCACCCCTGTGATTGAAGACCGGGCCTCCGCTATTGCCGGGATTAGCCGGAACGGCTATCTGGCAGCTTAAAGTGTCACCGTCATACCCGGTTTTTGCGCTCATATATCCTTCCCCGTAAACAATTTCATCTCTCGGAAATCCAAGGGTGAATACCGGCTCTGCTATATCAGTAGAAGAGTTGCGGATACCATAGGGAAGAGAGGAGAAAGATTTGAATTTAGGATCATCAATTTTTATAACGGCAACATCCCGGGGTATATCAAGTTTTACAACAAATGCATTGAATTGCTGCCCTTTTGCGTTGAACACCCTGATGTTTCTTGAGTTCTTTACAACGTGGGCATTGGTGATCATCAATCCCTTACCATCAATAAGAAACCCGGTAGCGGCTGTTTTATAATCAATCGCGGGAGCATTGTTATCAGCATTGTTCTTTTTAACAAGAGAAATATCTTTCTCCAGCCTGTCTGTCTTATTCTTTGTTTCTGTGACCACCCGCTTCGTTTCTTTTACGTCACGGCTTAGTTTTTCCACTTCTGCATTAGAAGGAGCTTTGGGAGAAATAGACCAGATCAATGAACTCATGGTAAGCGCGGTAATACCTGCAATAGATGCAGCAATCGCTGTGACACGTTTATACCTGTTCCAGAGATATACCACTTTAGCCTTACCTGTCAGCTTATCAGAAGAATTGATCCTGCCTTGTTCTGCAAGGTCTGTATGCACATCGTGAAGTGTGGATTTGAAATCCTGCCATTGGCCAAAACGGTTCATTTGCTGCAGGAATAAAGTATGTTCTACCACCAGCTGATCAATAGCCGGGTTGGTCTTACGGAGATTCTCAAAATACAATCTCTCGTCCGGATTCATTTCGCCGCGGATATAACGTTCAACAGCATCAAGGATCATTATTTCGTTAGTATCATTTATCACTGTTTCCGTTTTTATAGTGAGTAAAAAATATTTTCTTTAATCTCATCAGGCATTTATACTTCTGGTTCTTGGCGTTCTCGGCGTTGGTATAACCGAAATCAGCCGCTATTTCCTGCATATTCTTTTGTTGCAGGTAATAGGCTTCCAGCAGGCTTTTACAGGGCTCTCCCAGGCCGGCGATCGCTTTTTCCATCATCTCGAACTCGGCATTTCTTTTTGTATGCCCCTCGATATCGTCTTCTACCGGCACTACTGCCTCCATATCGCCTACTTCGGTATAACGGCTGGCCTGCTGCAATTTTTTTAGCCACAAACGCCGGCACACTGAATAAACGTACGTTTTTATCTGGCAGTTCAGCTCAAAAGTGCCCGATCTTGCCTTTTCATAGAGAACTATCATTGCCTCCTGGAATATATCTTTTGCATCATCTGCCGAACCGTTGTTGTTGATTATCAGGGACTGAACCATGTTATAGTTCTCCTTATAAATCGTTTCAACGGCTTTTTTATCGTTTCGTGCCAGTCCCTGGAGCAATGCTTTTTCGGTGCCTTCTTGTTTCACAATCCCGTATTTAATACATTTTTTTAAAAATAGTAACCCTGTAGCAGCCTGAAAAAAAAAGTTTAACATCCGGGGTTACCTTTTCTCCTTTCCGGTATAAACAACGAAATATTTCATTCAAACTCAAAAAATCACAACAAATGAAAAAGCTTTTCATCGTATTAGCAGTAGCAAGCCTCGGTTTCGTAGCTTGTAACAACGACTCAGAAACTAAACCAACAGAAGATACAACTGCAGTTAAAGTTGACACACTGCCTGCAGCTCCGGCTCCTGACACAACTGTTAAGCCTGACACTACAGTTAAGCCTGATACTGCTGCTAAGAAATAAGAATTTATATATTGGCAAGCAATCGTTAGCGGCCATTCCGGTTTTCGGGGTGGCTTTTTTTATTTTGGAATTTGAATAGAAAAATCGGGAAATTGTTTCAACGGAATAGGTTCTATACTTTTAAACGGCCAGGTTAAAGATGAAAATCACCACAATCTGAACTTTGCGCAAAGTTGCCGGTTTTTCCATCCAAAACTCCAAAATGCCTTACCCTGCACTACTCCGTTTAAAAGAACTACCTTTGCCGCCGCAACGGCGAAATCATTAAAATTTATCATTAAGTGACCACATTTGACGTATTAGGGATTGAAGAAGGATTATTACATTCCGTCAAGGCCCTCGGATTTACACAACCGACTCCCATACAGGAAAAAGCTATACCTGTTTTATTACAGGGTACAAAAGATTTTATCGGGCTGGCCCAGACAGGAACAGGCAAAACAGCCGCATTCGGCCTGCCTCTTTTGCAACTGATCAATAAAGCAGACCGCTTTCCCCAGGCATTGATCATTTGCCCTACGAGGGAATTATGCTTACAGATAACAAATGATCTTGATTCTTTTAAGAATAAAAAAGAAACAGTTTCCATAACGGCCGTATATGGCGGTACCTCCATCATGCAGCAGATACGCGACCTGAAAAGAGGAACGCAGATCGTGGTGGCTACACCCGGCCGGTTGATAGACCTGATCGAAAGAAAAGCGATCAACCTGGAAAAGATCAATTATGTGGTACTGGATGAAGCGGATGAAATGCTGAACATGGGTTTTAAAGATGATATAGAATTCATTTTAAAGAATACGCCCAATCGCCAGAGCATCTGGTTGTTCAGCGCTACCATGCCAGCCGAAATAAGGCAGGTAAGCAAAAGGTATATGAACCAGCCTTTTGAAATTACTATTGGCAAAACAAATGCAGGCGCTGCGAATATTGACCACCAGTATTATGCTACACAGCATCATAACAGGTATGAAGTATTAAAACGTATCATAGATTTTAACCCGGGCATTTACGGAATTGTGTTTGCCCGTACCAAAGCAGATACGCAGGATATTGCTGAGCGGCTGACAAGAGAAGGATATGATATTGATGCCATACATGGCGACCTGACACAGCAGCAGCGTGATAAAGTGATGGGCCTTTTCCGTGATAAAAGCATCCAGTTGCTGATTGCTACGGATGTAGCGGCCCGCGGTATTGATGTGACAGGGATCACCCATGTTATCAATTATGAATTACCGGATGATGTAGAAGTATACACACACAGAAGCGGACGTACCGGCAGGGCGGGTAAAAGCGGGATATCTGTCTCTATCGTAACGCCGAAAGAAACATATCGTTTGCGGCAGATAGAAAGACTAATGAATACCCGTGTGCATAAAATGGATGTGCCCAGTGGTAAAGATGTTTGCCGCAAGCAGTTTTTTCATTTCATTGATAAGATGCTGAAGGCAGATATAAGTCATGGTGAATATGAAGCATACCTGCCGACACTAAGGGAAAAATTTGCTTCTGTAGAAAAAGAAGAAATTCTGCAGCGGGTAGCGGCATTGGAGTTTGATCGGTTTCTTAAATATTACGAGAATGCAGCTGATCTTAATATGCGGGGCGACGACAGGAGAACTGAACGCAGAACAGACAGGCCGGAAAGATCTTCACCCCGCGACCGTGATACAAAAGGAAGAAGCTTTGACGGCAATGGCAGTTACCAACGGTTGTTTGTAAACCTTGGTACCAAGGATGGCTTTTACAAAGCCAGCTTCCTGCAATTCATACTCGATATGAGCGACCTGAAGAAAGAAGTGCTTGGCCGTATTGATATGAAGGAAATGACAAGCTGGATAGAAATTGAACCAGCAGCCGGCAAAAAAATGATCAAAGCGATGGATGGTAAGAATTTCAAAGGACGCAAGATCAGGATGAATGATGCGGAAACAGGTGGTGGCCGCCGAAAATAATTTGAACCAATCCTGGAATTTATCAACCAGGAAAACTTATATTTGTTTCATGACAACGACGAAGGCATATTTTGGTTTCTATTTTTATTACTTCTTTTTTGGAAAGAGGCCGGGAATGCTTTTGTTGAAAACAAACTAAGAACAGATAAAATCAACATAAAGAATCCCGGCCAAACGGCCGGGATTCCTGTTTTAATGACATGAGCACGAAAGTTTCCATACAGGGTTACGAAGGCAGTTTTCACCAGGTGGCTGCACAACAGTTCTTTGGTAAAGAGGTAGAAGTAATACCCTGTGATACATTCAGGGAAGTGGTAAAGATCGCTTCGAATAAAAAGGAAAGTGACGGCGGCGTAATGGCGATCGAAAATTCTATTGCCGGCAGCATCCTCGCCAATTATAACCTGTTGCAGAAGTCTAACCTGAAGGTCGTTGGCGAGATTTATTTGCAGATACGGCAGAATCTCCTGGTAAATCCCGGCGTAAAACTGGACGATATACGGGAAGTACATTCACATACCATGGCATTGCAGCAATGCTATGATTTTCTCGATAAGTATAAATGGAAGCTGGTAGAAACAGATGATACGGCGTTAAGCGCCAAACATATTCACCAGCATAAGAGCAAACATATTGCCGCTATTGCCAGTAAACTGGCCGCTGAATTGTATGAACTGGAAATGATCGCCCCCAACATTCACACATTAAAGAATAATTATACCAGGTTCCTGATCCTGCAAAGAGAAGAAGCCACTGAAAAAGCAGAGAACGCAGATAAAGCATCCGTTAATTTTCATACGGATCATTCAAGAGGAAGCCTGGCGAAAGTACTGACGATGATCGCCGAAGGAGGGATCAATTTAAGCAAGCTGCAGAGCTTTCCTATACCGGGCAGTGATTTCAAATATAGTTTTCATGCGGATATGGAGTTTGATTCAGCAGAACAATTCAATACAGTGATCGAAACAATAAGACCGTTGACCGCTGAATTGAGAGTATATGGCGTGTACAAAAGAGGGGTATGGAAATAGGAAGTCCGGAAGTCGGTAAGACCGAAAGTCCGGAATACGGGGGTTAAAATTGTAAAGACATTTCAAGTATCAGGAATGATTCTTCCGGACTTTCGGTCTTACCGACTTCCGGACTAAAATAACAACATGCAAACAAGCAAAAGACTGGAAGGCATCGGCGAATATTATTTCTCACAAAAGCTGAGAGAGATAGATGAACTCAATAAACAGGGCAGTCAGGTTATCAATTTAGGTATTGGCAGCCCTGATATGCCGCCACACCCGGATGTGATCAGCACGTTGCAGGAAGAAAGTGCGAAGCCCAATGTGCATGCGTACCAATCTTACAAAGGATCGCCGGTATTGAGAAAGGCAATAAGTGAGTGGTATAAAAAATGGTATGGGGTTGACCTGGATCCTGATACGGAAATATTGCCTTTGATCGGAAGTAAAGAAGGTATCATGCATATCTGTATGACATACCTCGATAAAGGAGATGAAGTACTGGTGCCCAATCCCGGTTACCCTACTTACAGGAGCGCTGTGAAACTGGCGGGTGGTAAATGCGTGGAGTATAAATTGAAAGAGAAAAACAATTATGAGCCTGAGTTTGATAAGCTGGACGAGAAGAAACTGAAGAAGGTGAAACTCATGTTTGTGAATTATCCGCAGATGCCTACAGGCCAGTTGCCCACCAAAGCATTATTTGAAAAGCTGGTAGCATTTGGTAAGAAACATAATATCCTGATCATTCATGATAATCCTTATTCTTTTATTCTTAATGAACACCCGGAAAGTTTATTATCCATAGAGGGAGCGAAGGATTGTGTGATCGAACTAAACTCATTAAGCAAATCGCATAATATGGCCGGCTGGAGAGTAGGTATGCTTTGCGGGGCCAAAGAAAGAATAGAGGAAGTATTGCGTTTTAAAAGCAATATGGACAGTGGCATGTTTTTGCCTGTGCAGTTAGCTGCGGCCAAAGCGTTATCACTCGGAAAAGAATGGAAGGAGGAAGTAAATGCAGTTTACCGGGAAAGAAGAGAAAAGGTTTTTGAATTATTGACATTGCTGAAATGCAAATTTTCCAAAGAGCAGGCAGGCTTGTTTGTATGGGCAAAAATCCCTGCTGCTTATAAAGACGGATATAAATTGAGTGATGAAGTATTGTATAAGTCAAATGTGTTCATCACGCCGGGAGGGATATTCGGCAGCGCCGGTGATAAATATGTGCGGGTGAGCCTGTGTGCGACGGTAGAGAAATTGGATGAAGCGAAACAAAGAATAATTAATAGTTATTAATTAATGATTACTGCATGAAGCGTAGACGTATTGCAATAGTGGGAATTGGCCTTATAGGCGGTTCATTGGCCATTCAGTTGCACGAGAAGAAAATATCTTCCCGGTTAATTGGAGTAGATACCAGTGAAGATCACCTGCAAAAAGCCCTTGAACTGGAACTGGTAGACGAAGTAATGGGGCTGGATGATGCTATTGCAGCATCAGATGTGATCGTACTGGCCATACCGGTTGATAAACTGGTGGAGTTGTTGCCTTCCCTGATGGATAAAATAGATAACCAGGTCGTTGTTGATCTGGGTTCTACGAAATCTCAGCTGATCAACGTTATTAAAGATCATCCTAAAAGAGGAAGATATGTAGCTACGCATCCTATGTGGGGTACTGAATACAGCGGGCCGCAGGCGGCAGTGCGCGGCGCCTATGAAAATAAAGCAGTGATCATTTGTAATGCGGAAGAAAGTGATGAAGATGCGCTGGAATGGGTAAAATATATGTATAAAAAGATCGGGATGCACCTGCTGGAAATGGAAGCAAAGGCACACGATTTGCATGCAGCCTACGTCAGTCATATATCGCATATCACTTCGTTTGCACTGGCCAATACAGTGCTGGAAAAAGAGAAAGAAGAGCAGGCCATTTTTGAATTAGCTTCTGCGGGTTTTGAAAGTACCGTGAGGCTGGCAAAAAGTAATCCCGCCATGTGGGTGCCTATCTTTATGCAGAATAAAGAGAATGTGCTGGACGTATTGAAAGAGCATATTGCCCAGTTGAACAGGTTTAAAGAAAGCATTGAGAAAGAAGATAATGATTACCTGTTGAAACTGATCGGTGATGCCAATAAGATAAGAAGGATCATAAAATAATATCCACATGGCAAATGAAAACATAGTAGCAAGGCTGCTGAAACTAAACAGGGGAAAACAGTTGGCTTTTGGCTTGCTGACTGCGGAAAGGTTTTTTAAGGCGTACCGTTTTTTTTCTGAAAAGATGGAGTTTGGCAATGTAAGTCATCTTTTGGAGGCAATGGCACTGATAGAAAGCGCAGCCCTCGGTGAAAAACCGGATGCAGAACTGGTGAAAGCATGCAGTAAAAAAGTAAAAGATAGTATCCCCGACCTGGATACGGGGACTGACACCCATTTTCTTGGTATGTGTGCGGGAGAGATCATTTTTTATTCATTGAGCCTCACCGGGACTTTTAAAGCGGAAGAACTAGAGTCTGTCTGCAGTAGTGGTATTAACATTATTGAATGCCTGGTGCTTTCTATTACCGACGATTTTGATGAAGAAAAAGTATATGCTCATCCGTTAATGAAAGAAGAACTGGCATTCCAGGAAGGAATAACCAGTTACCTGGAAAAAATACAGGTGCTGGATATAGGGGATATAGAGACATTGAGACAGATGCAAACAGACAGTGGGTTCAGTAAATTAAATTTAGCAGAAGCAGTAGCGGAGTAGTGTAGGGTGGTGGATGATAAGGACGGATAATCAGCATAGTATTAATAATAAAACAAGAGCAGGTTTAATATTATTCCTTAACAAAGAGGGATTAACTTTACAAATTCAAGATATATGCAAACTCTGGAACAACCATCAAAAGACACCGTGCAGCAGGCATGGAATAAGCGGCCACTCATTATCAGCGGTCCCTGCAGTGCAGAAACGGAAGAACAGGTATTGGAAACAGCGCAACGCCTGGCCGCTACCGGTAAAGTAGATATGCTGCGTGCCGGCATCTGGAAACCACGTACCAAACCCGGTATGTTTGAAGGCATAGGCGCTAAAGGTTTGCCCTGGTTGCAACAGGCAAAGAAACTAACAGGGTTGCCAACTACGGTAGAGGTCGCTACTGGTAAACAGGTGCAGGATGCATTGACATTCGATGTGGATGTATTGTGGATCG
Source organism: Bacteroidota bacterium (assembly GCA_037200265.1). GTDB lineage: Bacteria > Bacteroidota > Bacteroidia > Chitinophagales > Chitinophagaceae > VBAT01. The sequence goes on along the minus strand of JBBCIL010000013.1, from coordinate 174,659 downwards.
GTGCGAGAACAACAGTTAATCCTTTCAGTGTACAGGAAGTGGCTGATGCATTGAGAGGAGTGGATGTGCCTGTGCTGATTAAAAACCCGATCAATCCTGATATTGAATTATGGAGTGGTGCGGTAGAGCGGGTGGCAAGAGCAGGGGTGAAACAAATCGGTCTTATCCATCGCGGATTTTCTTCTTATGGAAATACAGAATACCGCAACGCCCCTATGTGGCACCTGGCCATTGATATGAAACTGAAACACCCGGATATGCCGATGATCAACGATCCGTCGCATATCTGCGGCCGCCGTGATATTTTGCTCGAAGTGATGCAACGCGCCATTGATCTTGACTATGACGGTCTGATGATCGAAAGTCATATTGATCCTGACAAAGCATGGAGTGATGCCAAACAGCAGGTAACGCCTGAGCGCCTGAAAGAAATGCTGGATACAATTATCTGGAGAAAGGAAGATGTAAATTCAGAAGAATACCATGCGGCGCTGGAAAAACTGCGCCAGCAGATCAATCATCTCGATGATGAACTGATGCAGATACTGAGCCAGCGGATGAAGATCGCGGAAAAGATAGGGCAGTATAAAAAGGAGAACAATATCACGATCCTGCAAACCAACCGCTGGAACGAGATCATTGAAAAAGCATTTGCCAAAGGAGAGAAGAATGGATTAAGTAAGGAATTCATCACCAAGTATTTTGATGCCGTGCATATGGAAAGTATTAATCACCAGAAGAAGGTGCTGGATTCGTGAGGAGTGAATGGTGAGTAGTGAGTGGTGAGTAGGGAGGCGGTAGTGTTTTATTGTTGTAGTTTCCACCTGCATAAGTCCAATACTTCAGTTGAAGTAATTCTAATGAATAAAATATAATCCCGCAACGGCGCCACGATGCAAAGGTTCTTCGTAGCGTCGTGGCGCCGTTGCGGGAGATAAAATGAAGCACATCAATTATAAATTTTCCACTTCCTCAACAGCCTTCTATTTTGACGGCAGTTTTACTCACCTCAAAAAGATCGCTGACCGGAAACACGCTGTCATCATCACGGATGAAAATGTATTTAACGCACATAGCGGCCGGTTCAAAGGGTGGAGCACGATTGTACTGAAGGCAGGAGAAGAGTATAAGATACAGGCTACTGTTGATGCAGTGATCGAACAACTGATCAGTTTTGAAGCGGACAGAAAGACGGTACTGATCGGTATTGGCGGAGGCGTCGTCACTGATATCACAGGGTATGTCGCTTCAGTTTACATGCGGGGGATATCTTTTGGTTTTGTACCTACTTCTTTACTGGCGCTCGTAGACGCTTCGGTCGGCGGTAAGAATGGAATAGATGTAGGCGTATATAAAAATATGGTAGGCCTCATCCGTCAGCCATCATTCATCCTGCATGATATGAGCTTTCTCACTACTTTACCACAGCAGGAATGGGAGAACGGCTTTGCGGAGATCATTAAACATGCCTGTATAAAAGATGCAGCCATGTTTAAGCAACTACAGGTAAATTCAATTAAAAGCTACCAGAAGAATAAGAAGCTGGTCAGCGCCCTGGTAAAGAGAAATGCAGTCATCAAAATAAAAGTGGTGCAGCAGGATGAATTTGAAAAGGGCGACAGGCGGTTGTTGAATTTCGGGCATACACTCGGTCATGCGTTGGAAAACCAATATGAACTGATGCATGGCCAGGCCGTAGCAATAGGCATGGCCTATGCTTCCGTAATATCAGGGCAGATCACCGGTTTTAAAGATGCCGGTAAAATAGCAGGATTGCTGTCGCAGTACGGGCTGCCAGCTTTTGCAGCGTTCGACAGACCAAAAGTATTCGGTGTGATGAAAATGGATAAGAAGAGAGAGAAAAAAGAAATGAATTATATATTGCTGGAGAAAATAGGGAAGGGAGTAGTGAAAAGCATTCCTGTAAATCAGTTAGAAAAAATAATTAGTGAACTAGAATAGAACACCCGTAATATCGGTGCATACCTGTTGCATCTTTTTTATCGGTGTTCCAAATAATCATGAAAGTAATAATAAAACCATCCCAGTTAAGAGGCAGCATCCAGGCAGCCGCGTCAAAAAGTTCTATGCAAAGAGCTTGTGCTGCAGCATTGCTGGCAAAAGGATCAACCATTATTCATAATCCCGGCCATAGCAATGATGATATTGCAGCGCTGGACATCATTCAGCGGTTGGGAGCAAAGTTTGCGGAAGAGAGTGAAAAGTTGCGGGTGGTAAGCGGGGGCGTGTCTCCTGTTTCTTCAGCGATCAATTGCGGTGAAAGCGGGTTAAGCATCCGGATGTTTACACCCATAGCAGCTTTAAGCGATAAAGAAATTACGATCAATGGTTCGGGCAGTCTCGTATCAAGGCCCATGGATTTTTTTGATGAAATATTGCCGCAACTGAATGTGAAGATCAAAAGTCAGCAGGGTAAGCTGCCATTGACGATACAGGGCCCTTTGAAACCGGCCAATATTGAAGTGGATGGATCGTTGAGCTCACAGTTCCTGACAGGCTTGTTGCTGGCGTATGCAGCGGCTGATGCGAAAGATGTTTCTATTAAAGTAAATGACCTGAAGAGCAAACCCTATATTGATCTCACACTGGATGTGATGAAACAATTTGGTTTTAAAGTGCCTTTTAATAATAATTACGAAGAGTTTTATTTTGAAGATACTGCTACTGACTTCCCCCTCTCATTTCCTGACTCATTAAATACCACTCACGAATACACCGTGGAAGGCGACTGGAGCGGCGGAGCTTTCCTGTTAGTCGCAGGCGTTATCGCCGGCCCGATAACCGTGCGGGGTCTCGACCTTTCTTCCTCACAGGCAGACAAGGCCATCATAGATGCATTGATGGCCGCTAATGCAGGCATCGCTACCGAGGCAAAAGGAATAAGGCTGGTACCGACGGAAATGAATGCGTTCGAGTTTGATGCAACGGATTGCCCCGATCTTTTTCCGCCGCTCGTGGCGCTGGCAGCTTATTGCAAAGGCAAAACCAGGATCAAAGGTGTCAGCCGGTTAGCGCATAAAGAAAGTAACCGCGCCTTAACACTGCAGGATGAATTTGATAAGATGGGCGTGACCATTGACCTCGGGGATGATATCATGATCATTCATGGCGGTAACGTGGTAAAAGGAGCCGACGTTCATTCGCATCATGATCATCGTATTGCCATGGCCTGCGCTGTAGCAGGACTGAAAGCGGATAGCGAAATGGTGATTGATGAAGCACAGGCGGTCAATAAATCGTATCCTGATTTTTATGAGGACCTGTTGAAACTGGGCGCTGATATCTCTTTAAATAATAAGTTTACGTTTCATGAATAGTTTTGGCCGCATATTCCGTGTTTCCGTTTTTGGTGAATCGCATGGCGAATCAGTAGGTGTTATTATTGATGGCTGCCCTGCCGGTTTATCATTGTCGGCAGAAGACCTGCTGCCTGATCTTGAAAGAAGAAAAGGCGGAAAACAAAAAGGAACTACGCCAAGACAGGAAGCGGATTATCCCATTTTTAAAAGCGGCCTGTTCAATGGCAAAACAACCGGCTTCCCTATCACTATTTTTTTTGAAAATAATAATACCCGCAGTGAAGATTACCAGAAGCAAAGAAGTATTCCCAGGCCCGGGCATGCCGATTGGGTAGCTCACCAGAAATTTGGCGGCTATGAAGATTATCGTGGCGGCGGACATTTCAGTGCGCGGGTAACGACGGGATTGGTGGCAGCAGGGGCTATTGCAAAAAAATTGATGAGGCACCTCTCCCCCAACCCCTCTCCTTTGGAGAGGGGGGCGAAAGACTCCGGCAGGTTTGGTTATCTTACCGCATCAGCGGATAACTATTTTATCTTAAAGGAGTTTGCAAAACAGAATAGAAAGCATCAGACAGAAGCAGAAGAAAAGATCTGGCAGGAAGTAAGGAACAGGAAGATAGACGGGTATAAATTCCGGAGACAACACCCGATAGCAGGATTCATTCCGGATTTTGTCTGTTTGGAAAAAAAGCTGATCATTGAGATAGATGGTGGATATCATAATGAAGAAGAACAGGTGAAATATGATGCGGCCAGGTCCGGATGGTTAAGTGAGCATAGCTATTACTTGCTTAGATTCTCCAATGAAGAAGTATTACAGAATACAAGCGCCGTACTAAAAAAAATAAGTATTGCTTTACAACAGCAAAGCACTGTTCAGTTAGCGGAGAGTAACTCTCCCTCTCCGGAGGAGAGGGAGTTGGAGGGTGAGGTTACAATTCACGCAGCGGTGACCGAAATCGCTGGCGAAAAGGACACCGAAAAAGGACTACAAAAAGCCATTGACGCCAAAGATTCAGTAGGCGGTATTGTTGAGTGCCGTGTAACGGGCCTGCCTGTTGGTTTAGGAGAACCTTATTTTGATTCACTGGAATCTTCCCTGGCACATATTGTATTTGCAATACCTGCGGTAAGGGGTATTGAATTCGGTACAGGTTTCGCCGCAGCGAAAATGTTTGGCAGTGAACATAACGATGCCATAGAAAATATGGAAGGCAAAACAAAGACCAATCATGCCGGTGGTATCGTGGGCGGTATCAGTAATGGAAATGAGCTGGTTTTCCGTATCGCAATCAAACCAACGTCTTCCACACCCAAACAGCAGAACAGTCTCAACTGGGATACGCAAAAGATGGAAGACTTTTCGATCAAAGGCCGCCATGATCTTTGTGTAGCCCTCCGGGCGCCTGTTATACTGGAAGCGGCCACAGCTGTAACGCTGGTTGACTTCCTTATGCTTGAGCAATATATTAAACGTGTTTTATAATGAAAGAAAATGCACGATTGTTTATTAAGCCCGCGCAGGGATCCGTATACCGTAAACAAATAGAATCAATTCTCTCAGAATAATTATGCCTATCATTTATCATGTTGCTACTGCTGCTGACTGGAAGGCGGCCAACGAAAAAGGATTTTATGAACACCCTTCGCTAAAAGCAGAAGGATTTATTCATTGCTCGCAGGATCACCAGGTAGCCAGCGTGCTCGACAGGTATTTTGCCGGTCAGACCGGCCTGGTAAAGCTGGTGATTGATACTGATAAATTAACCAGTAAATACGTGTTTGACTGGTCGCCCTCTTCGCAGGATACTTTTCCCCATATTTATGGGCCCATAAATGCAGACGCAGTGATTGATACCGTCCCTTTATCATGATCTTTCCCTGTGAAGGGTATTAACCTGTCCCATACTGAAAAAATAACAATTATCAATGGATAAATGGGGAAACGATCGCTAATTTTGCCGCGCATATCCGCAGGAACTGTGATCAGTAAATTGGTTTAAAAATTGGATATGTTTACTATCAGCTTTATTACCTATGTCTAAAAGAAATTCTTCGTACCCGTTCATCCTTTCTCTTGTCATGTTGCTGACACTGGCTGCCTGCAACAGCAGGAAACAACCACCCGCCCGTGATATCGCCAGTTCACCCGAACAACTGGACGAAAAAGCGAAGGACAATATCCGGGAGTTTCTTGATTTTGCCGCTGATAATAATGGCGATATCGGTGATTCAACTTTTCTTTCAAATCTTCCTCTCCTGCGCCGGATATATGAAAAAAAGCAGTTCGATGCCGCCTGGAGCAGCAAGGAACATTGGAAACCTTTGGGTGATTCTATCATGCGCTTTGTGGCAGATGCCAGGCTGTATGGGCTCTTTCCTGAAGATTATCATTTTAATGAACTGGATACGATCAATAAAAGATTCCTGAGTGATAAATGGGGAGAAAAAGACCGCCGGGATGCGGCGATATGGTCAAAAGCCGACCTGATGATGACGGATGCATTTCTAAAAATGGTCAGGGATATAAAACTTGGCCGTTTACCAAAAGATAGCATTACGCTCAGGAAAGACACCGTATTGACGGATGATTTCTACCTGGGCCAATGGGAAAACCTGGATAAGTCAGGGTCAGTTACAATGATCATGCAGGCTCTTGAGCCCAAACACAGGGGATACCAGGATCTGAAGGCAGGCATTCAGCACTTTTTGGATAATTCTTACAACCGTTCCTTTACCGCAGTGCCTTCATTGGGTAAGGATTCTGCATCCCGGAATGCATATAAAAAGGCATTGCAGGCCAGGTTATACGAAGGCGGTTTTATTGCATCCGACAGCATTACTGCGGATTCGGCCACATTAGCCGAAGGTGTCAAAAAATTTCAAAAAAAGCAGGGTATAACTGTTGATGGCAAAGCCGGGGAAGGAACGCTGCGCTTGCTCAACCTGTCTAATCGTGATAAATTCATCAGCATTGCTATCAGCCTGGACAGGTATAAACAATTACCTGATACGATGCCGGCCCGTTATGTATGGGTCAACCTGCCTTCTTATTATATGCGGTTGCTGGATAACGATACCGTAAAGATCCTGTCAAAGATCATTTGCGGTAAGCCAAAGACCAGAACGCCTCTATTGACCAGCGCTATATCCGAAATGATCACGTATCCACAATGGACCGTGCCCAATAGCATTATCGTAAAAGAAATACTGCCGGCCGCCAAAAAAGATCCGGGATATTTTGCCAAAAAAGGATTCAGCCTGATTGATAAGGAAGGAAACGAAGTGGATCCTTTTTCTGTTCAATGGTCGAAATACAGCAAAGGCATCCCCTATAAAGTAGTGCAGGGAAGCGGTGATGACAATGCACTGGGCATCTTAAAGTTCAACTTCAATAATAAATACGCCGTTTATCTTCATGATACTAACCAGCGCTACCTTTTTGGCCAGGCCGTACGTTCACTCAGTCACGGCTGTGTAAGGGTGCAGGAATGGGAAAAGCTGGCTTACAACATCTTAAAATACGATAACCCGGATGAGAAAAAGCTGCAGGCCAAGGAAGATTCACTCAGCGCCTGGCTGGAGCGGAAGGAAAAACACAGCATAGGTATCCGCAACAGGCTGCCTGTATATATCCGTTATTTTTCCTGTGAAGGCAGGGACGGCGATATCATTTTCTATGATGATATGTATGGCGAAGACAAGCTCCTGCGGGAAAAGTACTTTGCTTTAAAATAAGCCTTTTTAAAAATTTACCCACAGGCCCGGATCCGGGCAAAAAAACAGGTATTCCGGGGAAAAAGTATGCCTTCCAAACCGGTGAATATTAGGTAAATAATTTATTTTCAGATATTGAACTTACCCGCTATTTTTGTCACGTTTAAACCAAACTATCTCTTTATGAAGAAGATCTTGGCCGTTCTATTGGCGCTGTCTGCTTTTGCCCCATCCATTTTTGGACAGGATGATGATATCAGACCGGCAGCGCTGGGTGTAAGCTTTTCGATGACCGATTTTACAACCGCCAGTCGTATCCGCGCAAGTTCTTTGTCGCAGGTATTAACAAATAAACAATGGGCAAAAACCAGTGAAATGTCCCCCGGCATTGCCGTCAGCTATTTCCAGGGATTAAAAAAGCACGTTGATTTTGCCGGCACTTTAGCTGCTTCTTTTGTGCGTTATCCTTTTCCCAATAAGCCTGTCGGATCCGGTGAAAGATTTCTCCTGGCCGCCGATGCTTCTTTGAATCTTAAAATGGTCTCCGAACAATACTGGGTACAGCCTTATCTTATTGTAGGTATAGGCGGTCACATGTACGGTGGAAAGTACTTTGGAGCTTTCATGCCTTTAGGCCTTGGTCTTAAAGTGAATTTTTATGACGATGCCCACCTTTTCGTTACTTCTCAATACCGTGTGCCTGTTACCACCGAAACGGCTAACTATCATTTCTTCCATTCAATTGGTATAGCCGGAAGGATCGGTAAGAAAAAAGAACCGAAGGTAATACCGCCACCGGCTCCTGTAGATACAGATAAAGACGGTGTGATTGATCCTGAAGATAAATGCCCTACTGTTCCGGGCCTGGCGAAATATGATGGTTGCCCGGTTCCTGATACAGATAAAGATGGTTTGAATGATGAAGAAGATAAATGCCCCACTGTAGCAGGCCTGGCCCGTTACCAGGGTTGCCCGATACCTGATACAGATAAAGACGGTATCAATGACGAAGAAGATAAATGCCCGACTGTACCAGGCCTGGCCCGCTACCAGGGTTGCCCGCAGGTAGATACGGATAATGACGGTGTGCCTGATGAAGAAGATAAATGCCCGACAGTTCCGGGTACGAAAGAAAACCAGGGTTGTCCTGATATCAAAGATGAGGTCATCAAGAAAATAGATTATGCAGCTAACAATATTTATTTCGCCACCGGCAAATATGTATTGCTCAGCAAATCCTTCAAAGGATTGAATGAAGTAGCGCAGATACTGAAAGACAATCCGCAGACCAAACTGGCTATTGACGGACATACAGATAATGTAGGTTCCGATGCCAGCAACCAGAAACTGAGTGAGAACAGGGCGAACGCTGTTAAGAGTTACCTGGTTAAGCAGGGAGTAGATGAGAGCCGCCTCAATGTAACCGGCCATGGAGAAAGCGAACCGATAGCCGATAATAAAACGGCTGCAGGACGCCAGCAGAACCGCCGCGTAGAATTGAAACTGAGTTATTGACAAGAAACCTCCTGATAAAAAGAAAGTCCTTCCGGCAACGGAAGGACTTTCTTTTTATACAGTAACAGCAACAGAACAGCGGTAACCTGGTCATGGATATTCCATTGCAATAGCTGATGATTATACTTCGATATGGTATGTATAAAACCCGGTGTCCGGCATCTGTCTTTTAAATCCTATCGCTTCGTACAAACTTTGCGCAGTGAGATTGTCAACTGCAGTAGATAGCTCAACCAGTTTCGCGTTTTCTTTCCTGGCAAAATCCATGGCTGTCTTAATAAGCACTTCTCCAATGCCCTGTTTCCTGAAGGAAGCGTCAACGTAGAGATCATTCAATATCCAGTTTTTAACAGCCCGCACAGATGAATAGTGCGGGTATAGTTGTGTGAATCCTGCAGGGATCATTTTGTCCTTATCCTGCACCAAAGCGACAAAGATCACGGATTCATTATTATCCAGTCTTGCATGGATAAAGGTTTCTGCCAGCAATAGATCCGGAGCCTGTTTGTAAAATATCCTGTATTTGTTGAACAGGTCAGTAACGAGATTGCTTTCTGAAGAACTGATTCTTTTTATTTCCATTTTATCAATACTTATTTAATTACTGTAACCTCGCTATGAAATAAAAAGAATTGTATGAAGCGGAAGGCCGGCTTACAACTATTTGGTTAACCAGTTATCCAATAGTGCCAGTTGTTTGGCTGTTGCTTTTTTACTTTTTACTAACCGGATAATTTCAGCACCCTTTTTTTCAATTTCCAAACCGGCCTTATTTAAATAAAACCGGTAATCTATAGGTTGTCCCCCGGATACATGTGTATTTAAAAAATCACCTACTGACGGATAGGTCATAGCCGTTACTTCGCGGATAAACTGATCGTCTTTGAAGTAATTGTCTTTGCCGTATTTTTCAGATAATTCTTTTGTCAGGCTAAGCATATTCCTGGTGCCATTACTTTCTTCGCGAATAAGTATGTCTATGCACATAGCTATAAGAGGCCCTTTGAAATACAAGTTAATAAAATTAGTTGAGTACGGTTCCTCCAGGATATGGGCGCTTAACTCAGTAAAACTAAGACTGTCATTAAACTTACCTGAAACATTAAGTTGCCTTTTAATTCTGTCAAAATAGTCACCAGGAGAAATAAGTTTCTGACTTACCTGGAAATGATTTGTGAAATATTCAGTAACCCCTTCATAAAACCATAAATGTTCAGAAAAAGCAGGTGTATTGTAATTGAAGAAATGTATTTTTTCTGAATGGATATTTAACGGGGTTATTGTATGAAAGAATTCGTGTGATACAATATCGGTTACCTCAGTGGCCAACTCTTCCTGTGTGGTACTTTCGGGAAAAACCGCTAATGTAGAAGTATGATGTTCGAGTGCGCCATATTTGCGCAGTGAACTGGTTTTTTTTGTTCAATAGACACAAATAAATGTCATACCTGTTCACTGTGCGTAGACTACCCAGGTAAGATTTTTGTGCAGATATCATTTTTCGTACTGTTTCCTTCAGGCTCGCTGCCTTATGGATTTTACCCGGAGAGTAAACACTGAGAACAATTTTTATATCGTTTACAGTAAATTCTTCAGTGTCCAGTAATCCGTATATCACCGGGTTGTCAATTATTTCAAAGTACCTTGCTGCCATGTAAGTGTCTGTGACTATGCCCTTGTCACTGTTAACCACTGAACCTGTTTTTTTTAAAGGAGTAGTACTTTGCAGATCTGAAGAAGCGGTTACTTCCAGGTGGTACGGAATTTCAGTAAGGTGATCAAAATACCCGATAAAACCATGAAGATTCAGCAGAAAAAATCCGGGTTCAATGTTTGTTCCCGACGGGAATCCGGGTGTATCGGTTTCGCTGTCTTCAATATCGTAAGTGTCATTTACAAAGTAAGTGACTTTATCTAATTGATCAGCGCCGGATATGAGCCATGTGTTCTCATCCGGCCTCCTGGTTATAAGTTCCTTTCCATTATAGTCTATCGCTTTAAATGAATCTATATACTTGCCAAAATCACTGATCTCATAAGTGCCCTGCACAATTTTCGGGAGATAGAATTTTACAGTATCCTGTTCAAACCGGCCCGGGTTCATTGCAACCCGTATTTTATCTTCTTTTATTTCATTTAAATTAATAGAAACGTTTACAGGCTCTTCACCTGCGCTTTTTCCCTTAGTTGATTCTTTACAACTGGCAAAGAACATAAATATACCCAGTGGTATAACCATTTTTTTTGCATGGCCCCGGTAATATGCATCAGGCCGGATTTTTTTTGAATAGCATACAGGCATCAGTAAATAAGTATTTTAATTTATTATTTCAGATTGCAGGTAACTAAGATATGCGAAGTATATGAGGCGGATATAGAAATAAAGGAGGGTAAATTAACGCTTCAGTATGGTCAGTCCGGGGTTTCGGTGTGCTCCATTGACTAAAGGAGTGTGCAGTGTGCAGGATACGGATACCCGGGACCGTTTATTTGTATTGTTTTTGAATTACCTCTTGCGTGTCAGTGTCAATAATTAGTATCCCTTCATCACTGTCATTCAACTGACCTGTTAATAAGCCTTTATTATCCCAAATGGATGATCTGCCGTCACTTTCAAAATTATCACAGAACCCGAGGCAGTTTGACAATAATACCGTTATCGCGTATTGACCGGCAATGCCGGCTAATGTTGCAACAGCTTTATCAACTCCCGCAGCCGGCTTGGCTACACTGGCAATGTAAACAACCGCTCCGTTGTTAAACGCTTCTTCAGAATGTTCAGGTATTGATAGTTCATAACAAATGGCAATAGCGATATTGCTTTTGTCATTGGTCAGAACAGGAAAGTTTTGCCCGCTGATAAAAAATGCTTCTTCATCAGGGTGAAGGTATTTTTTTGAATATACCAGTCTTGGTTTGTATGGTTGAAAAAGGATCATACTGATGCAAATACCGGCACCATTTTTTGTCGGTACACCAACCCCGATCATTATCTCGTTGGTATCACTGATGGTTTGAAAATCGTCAAACCGGCTGTCGTCCTTGTCAGTTGCCAGTTCTTTTGCCAATGCAGGTTCATAACCTGTTAACGATAGTTCAGGAAAAATAATAACCCCCGCCCCATGCAGAACAGCCAGGTCTATTAGCTTTTTGTGATTAGCGATATTGCGTTGAATATCGCCTTTGACAGGTCTTGTTTGTGCTGCGCAAATTTTCATTACTGATAATTTTCAATACTGGTATCCTGAACAACGAACCTTGTATGAAATTATGCACTTTTGCTGAATTGCATTTGTCTGCCAGGCAAAGACAATATCGCAATCCGGATTCCAGGCAATGAGCGAAGTATATAACAGGATTATATAACGGAGTACCGGTTCCCGGATTTATCAGATCAGTTTATGCTCATACGCATATTTCACCAGCCCGATCACACTGTTCGTGGTCGTTTTGCGGAAAATATTCTTGCGGTGTGTTTCTACCGTTCTTTCGCTGATGAATAAGGCTTCGGCTATCTGTTTGTTATTATATTCTTTTTCTATCAGCCGGATGATCTCTATTTCACGATCGGTAAGATGCGCTATTACATTTTCTTTTTTGCGCTGGCTGGTACGCTCAAGCTCATCAATCACTTCATCGCTGAAATAAATACCGCCACCGGCGATTTTTTCCAGGGCTTTGATGAGTTCCTGCTTACCTATATTTTTCAGCACATAACCGGAGATATCTGCGTCATTGATCATTTCATTCACCAGGTCGCCCTGCCCGCTCATTGACAGCGCCAGTATTTTGATATTGGGATACTTTTTTTTCACCTGCCTGGCCAATTCATTGCCGGCCAACTGAGGCATCATTACATCAGTCAGTAAAATGTCAACAGGTGACTCACCCAGTTTTTTTACTACTTCTTCGGGTTGGGTAGTGGCAAAGGCAAACCGGAAATTATCATGTCCTTTTAATAAAGACATCAATCCGTCAATCACGATCTGGTGATCGTCAACAAGGGCTAATATGATCTTTTCACTCTTCATTTCCGTAATAGGTTGAAAATATACTAAAAATCCGGTTCAGGCAATATGATCGCCGGCTAAATGACGAAGGAAAAGATGCAGGAGTATAAATAATTACTGTTTTTGATTTGTTAAAGACAGCTGCCTCATGGGTACATGGAGACTAATAGCCGTGCCTTTTCCCGGGGAAGAATCAAATTCCGCCGTGCCTTTCAGGTATTCTACCCGGGTAATGATATTTTTAAGACCAATACCGTCAAATTTCTGTTTATCACCTGTATCAAATCCTTTTCCATTATCCTCAATAGTAGCGCTGATGCCGTCATTATCGCGGATAATGGAAATATCCAGGGTAGTGGCGCCGGAATGTTTGATCACATTATTCACGCACTCCTGTATCACCCGGTAAAATACCGTTTCAATGCTGGAGTCCATTCTTTCATCCAGCCCTTCTGTATACAAATGCACCTGCAGCGCCTTATTATCCATCTTATCTATAAAATCGCGGATAGCCGATGCCAGGCTGTTTTTAAGAAGGGCATTTGGCATCATATTGTGCGAAACATGGCGGACTTCTTTGCAACTGTCATCTACCAGCCGGATGATCTTTTCCAGTGATAAACGTTGTTCTTCGTTATCAAAAGTGGCCTCTGATTCAAAAGCCGACAAGTTCATTTTGGCGGCGCTCATCATCTGCCCGATACTGTCATGCAGGTCGCGGGCGATACGCTGCCGCTCTTCTTCTTCCGCTTCTATTACCGCTTTAGTCGCCAGTTCCTGTTGTTTCATGATCTCCGCCTGCAGTTGCGCTTCTTTTCTCAGTTTATATCTTTTGTACTGAGACCAGGCCAGCAAACTGATCATAAGCGCCAGTCCGGCAATTCCCAAAAAGATAAAATTTTGCCTGGCGATCTTATTCCGCTGCTGTTCGATGATCCATTCCTGTTTTTCTGTTTCGTACCGGGTACGCATTTCCGCCAGTGCTTTGGGGCTGGCATCGGAGTAGAGACTGTCTTTGAGGGCGCTGATCTTTTTATAGATATCCGCTGCTTTTTCAAAATCCTTTTCCGCTTCGTAGTTGGCAGCCAATGCGGAATAGATCATGGGCAGCTTAGCCGTGATATTATTTGTCTTTGCTGTTTCCAACGCTTCCAGCCCGGTGGCGATACCTTCTTTGGTTTTACCCAGCCTTGAATACAGGTGGGATAATTCAGCCTGGTCGGAGACGATAAAAAAAGGATCGCCGACCTGTTCCCGTAATGGCTGTGCTTTTAAATAGGATTGCAGCGCATCCTGCAATTCCCCTTTTTTTTGCTGGGCAGTGCCGAGGATAAACAGGCCATTGGCTTCAGCGGCTATATCATTATTGTTATGCGCTTTCTCAATAGCTATTTGTGCATATTTATAAGCGGAATCAACCTTATCCAGCGAACCATAGCTGGAAGCGAGATTACTGTAAATAATAGCCGAAAACATCTCAGGCAATTTCTTTTCTTTCATAAAAGCGATAGCCTTATGAAAATTACTCACGGCCTGTTCAAACTGGTTGAGTTCCATCATCGCCCAGCCGATATTCACAAATGCTTTTAACTGGGTGATTTCATCATTACTTTTTTCGGCTATCTGCAGCGCTTTATAAAAGCGATCAAGTGCTTCTTTCTTCTTGTCCATTTTCATATAGCAGGAGCCGGCAGAAGAATAATATTGCGCCAGCAGGGGCTGCAACGCAGGTTTTGTTTCAAGCAGGATAATATTCTTTTGAATGATCGCCAATGCCGAATCGGGATTTCCCGTTAAATAATAATAGGTGCTTACATACAATTCGGCTTTGGGTATCCTCTCTGTATCTTTTGTTTGCTGCAGCAGGGAGATCGCCTTTCGTGCATAAGCAAGACAGGAATCAGGATTCATGACCCGGTACATATCACATAGCTGGAAATACAGATCAACTTTCCGTGAGCTGTTATTCTCCTGCTGAATCATTTTTTTCAGGTTATCAGGATCAGCCTGCGCTGCCGCATAGCCAATAAAGAAAGTAAGGGTGATGAGTAAAGTGGTGGCTTTTTTCATTTGGGGGTATTAAAACCTTAGTACATCTTTCATGGCGTAAATACCTTTTTTATCTTTTATGAATTCTGCTGCCAGTACCGCCCCGGCTGCGAATCCTGTACGGCTATGAGCCGTATGAATAATTTCGATATCATCAATAGCGGAAGTATACCTGATAGTGTGTGTGCCCGGAGCCGGATCAATTCTTTTGCTGATGATCGGCAATTCTACCGGGTTATGCGTTTCATTATTCACCCATTTGATCTTGGAAGGTACCTGTTCCATGATCTGTTCGGCCAGCGTGATAGCCGTTCCGCTGGGAGCGTCTTTTTTCTGCGTATGATGTATCTCTTCCATACCGATAGTATACTCAGGGTGCGATGACATTAAGGAAGCCAGTTTTTTATTCAGCTCGAAGAAGATGTTGACACCGATACTGAAGTTGCTCGCATATAAGAAACTTCCGTTCTTTTCTTTGCACAGGGTTTTGATTTCATCGAGATGTTCTGTCCAGCCGGTCGAACCGCAGATGACCGGCGTGCCCCATTCTATCATTTGTTTTACATTGGCATAGGCGCTATGTGGCGAAGTAAATTCTATGGCTGCATCGGCTTTGGCTAAATTATCGCGGGTGAAATCACCGGCGTTGTTGATGTCTATTTTTAAAACGATCTCATGTTTGCGCTGCAATGCTATTTCTTCAATGGTCTTACCCATTTTACCATAACCTATTAATGCGATCTTCATTGTTGCCTTTGTTTGCTGCAAATGTAAGTATTAAAGGTACTTTAATGAATACCCTGGTAAGGGGAGTGTCTTGCCTGTTATGAAAGTATATAAATTATCTTCTTAATCACGGAGGAAAGTACCGGCATCTAATTGATAAAAGTATTCCTCAATGGCCTTGGGTTTGTATTCTTCCCGACATTGAGTACAAGACTGAGACCATTGGTGCCTGCCATCTGGCTACGCCCGGGTTTTACCTGCAGGCTCAGGTCAGGGCTGACATCAAATGCTTTTAGATGGGCATCTACTGCGGCGTCCACCACATTCAGTCCCCATAGAATAATAAAGAATAGAACAGAGTAATCAATATCGCGGCGATACTGGTCACGATAATAGCGCAGTGTTTCCAATGAATAACGCTGCAGCGGAGATTTGATCCTGAAATAATCTGCAGAGTCGGCAAGGGTAGCGCCAGGCTGAGACGCTTTGGTCTTTGCTTTGAAGGCAAATCTTGTATCCTTATAAGAAGTAAAATTAAAAATAAAGACTCCTGCCGAAGTACCTAATGCGCCATATACGATCGGCAATTTCCAGTATTTTTTATTGTAGATCTGCCCGAGTCCCGGTAAAATAGCTGAACGAAGCGCCGCTTTACGGGGATCATACACTCTTATTTTTTTCTTACCATCTTTTGTAGAATCTATGGTAGTAGTTGTCAGGCTGTCTGCATCCAACAGTTTTTCTTTATCCTGTGTGAATGCAGGAGAAGACGCCAGGGCTATGACGATCGTCAGCAATAAATACCTGTTGAAAGGATGTGTGTTAAGCGCTGTCATTTTATCAATCTGGCGGCCGGGAGAACCGGGGTTCTAATCAACTTTTACAATTTGCCCGAGTATCTTATTCAGTTCTTCCTGGGAATAATATTCGATAACGATCTGCCCGCTGCCATTACTGCTGTTTTTTAATTTTACACGGGTGCTGAAATGCGAAGCTAAGTTATCTTCTATTTTCTGGTAGATGGGAGATAATGTGCTTTTTGAAGTTTTTTTAACAGCGCCGCTCTGTTTATACAGGTTGCGGACAAGGGCTTCTGTCTGCCGCACAGACAAACTTTTTTCCCTGATCTCTTTGAATATATAAAGCTGTTTGTCTATGGTGTCTACATTGATCAGCGCTCTTGCATGTCCCATGCTCAGGTCGCCGTTACGTACCGCCAGTTGAATATCGGGAGGTAATTTCAATAGACGGATAAAATTGGCTACGGTGCTTCTGTCCTTACCCATTCTTTCGGCTACCTGCTCCTGGGTATAATCCAGTTCTTCCATCATACGTTTGTAGCTGAGGGAGATTTCCATGGCATTGAGATCTTCCCGTTGCAGGTTTTCGAGCAATGCCAGTTCCAGCAACTGCACATCATTAGCCTGCCGTATATAAGCAGGGATATCTTTCAATCCTGCCATCTTTGTAGCTCTCCAGCGGCGTTCGCCGGATATCAGCCTGTATTTGCCTGAAGGAAGCCTGGAAACCGTTACCGGCTGAATAATATCGTGCAACCGGATAGATTCCGCCAGCTCCTTCATTGCCTGCTCGTCAAAATCTTTCCGGGGTTGTTTTGGATTGGTCTCGATCTCATCAACCGGGATGCGATTAGTGCCTGTAGCATTTTCCACCACAGCGGTTTTTAAATTGCCGGTGCTGGTCTTCAGATCAGTATCTATACTTTGCAGCAAAGAACGTATTCCTTTGCCGAGCGCTTCTTTGTTATTGCCTTTTGGGGTAGTCATGGAGCAAAGCTATGAGATTTTAGCTGTGAGCTGCGAGTCAGGAATTAAGTTTACTCATAAAACTCATCAGCATTTTTTGTTCTTCATCAATATCTTTTAATATTATTTCCCTGGTTTTTTTTGTCCAAAATTAGCCACATCCGCAATAAGCACCTGTGTTTCCAGCTCAAAAGATGATCCAAGCGATATTTCAATAAATCTGCTATAATCTTTATTACTGCTCCTGCTGCTTCCCTCGGGTATATTAGAAGGAACTGAAACCGCCGATCTTGTGATTTGAGATGTTAACCCATATTTTTCCTCTTTTGGAAATGTGCTGGTTAATTTAAATGAATTGACAGCTATTTCAAATCCCTTTTGCCAGATCTTGGGCTGTTTGAAATTTCTCATATATAAGGTGTGGTTTGGTTGTTGAGGAACTCGTAGCTCATAGCTCAAAACTCATAGCTTAGCACTCACAACTCGAGAATCCTCTCTTCCTGTTTAATCTTTGTCATATCATTCTTCTGCAGTATCTCTTTTGCCAGGTTGAGGTAATTCATAGACCCCTTACTGGTGGCGTCGTATAAAATTACAGGTTTGCCTACACTTGGCGCTTCGGCGAGACGGGCATTTCTGTGTACGATCGTACTGAATACCATATCTTCAAATGACGCCTTACTTCGCTTACTACCTGGTTACATAATCTCAAACGGCCATCATACATGGTCATGAGTATGCCTTCGATCTTCAGATCAGTATTCAGGCGGCTTTGAACGATCTTGATCGTATTCAGCAGTTTGCCCAGCCCTTCCAACGCAAAGAACTCGCATTGTACCGGTACCGCTACTGAGTCGGCGGCTGTTAATGCATTTACCGTTATCAGTCCAAGAGAAGGAGAACAGTCAATGATGATAAAATCATAATCATCCCTGATAGGCTCAAGGATGTTCTTCAATACCATTTCCCGGTTGGGATAATTGATCATTTCGATTTCCGCACCTACCAGGTCAATATGAGAGGGAAGAAGGTCAAGGTTGGGTATCTCTGTTTTCAGGATAACATCACGGGCCCTCGCCTCATTCACCATACAGTCATACAGGGCTTTGCGTGATGTTATGCAGGTCGAAGCCTACACCTGTGGTGCTATTGGCCTGCGGGTCGCCGTCTACCAGCAGCGTTTTGAACTCCAGCACCCCTAAACTGGCCGCCAGGTTGATAGCGGTAGTCGTTTTTCCAACACCCCCTTTTTGATTCGCCACGCCGATTATTCTTGCCATTAACTATCTCGTTTAAATTTTTTATTGTGACTGGTAAAATTGTCAACTGTCTTTAAAACCACAAAATTAAGTTTTGCCCATTTTACAGCCATTCCGGTACCGGTTTCTCCTATCCCGCAAAGACGCAAAGATCACAAAGTATTTATTGCCAGCTGTTTTTCTTTGTGTTCTTTACGCCTTTGTGGGAAGAAAGCAAAAATAAGAGTTCGCTAAAATAGGATTTGTAACAGGCTGGCCTTTAATTTTGAATCTTTTATATGCGTAACACTCCTTTCTGGTGGATACTTATCGGGTTAATGGTGATTTTGGACTTTTATGTGTTCCAGGCCGTGAAGATGGTCGCCCATTCCTCCAGCACCAAAACAAAGATGATCATATTCGCTGTTTACTGGACTTTATCCATTTTAGCGATCATTATTTTACTGATCCTTCCTTACCTGAAGTTCGAGCACCAGTCCAAAATTCTCCGTACGACCATATTCGCTGTCATCATCGGCTTGTTCCTGGCTAAACTTATCGCTGCTATTTTCTTTTTGATAGATGATATCAGGCGCGGCATACAATGGGTGGCCGGCAAGCTCTTTTTCTCCAATACCGAAGGTGAAGACCTGCAAAAAGGAGAAAAGATATCACGGTCTGTTTTTATGAGCTGGGCGGGTATGATCGCAGGCACCGGGTTATTTGGCTCCCTGATCTATGGCTTTGGTAATAAATACCGCTACCAGGTAAGAAGGATACCCTTATCATTTTCCAATCTTCCCCCCGCTTTTAAAGGGCTGAAGATCGTTCAGCTTTCCGATATACATAGCGGCAGTTTCACCGATAAAAAAGCGGTAATGAGGGGAATAGAAATGGTAATGAAAGAAAAACCGGATCTTATTCTCTTTACCGGCGATCTTGTCAATAATACCGCCGATGAAATGGATGAGTATATGATGTGTTCGATAAGCTGAATGCTCCCATGGGCGTTTATTCAACACTCGGTAACCATGACTATGGCGATTATGTGAACTGGAACAGCAAAGAAGAAAAGATGGCCAACCTGGAAAGGTTTAAAACAAGTGCATGCCGGGCTGGGATGGCGCTTGCTGGTAAATGAACATGTTGTGCTCGAAAAGGGAGAAGATAAGATCGCTGTAATCGGTGTAGAGAACTGGAGCTCGAAAGCACGTTTTCCTAAATATGGCGACCTGAAAAAAGCACATGAGGGGGCGGAAGCGTATCCATTCAAAATCCAAAATCCTGATGAGCCATGACCCCTCTCACTGGGATGCGGAAGTAAGAAAATACTACCAGGACATTGACCTGATGCTGGCCGGCCATACACATGGTATGCAGTTTGGGATAGAAATACCCGGTTTCAATGGAGCCCTGTGCAGTATGTATACAAACAATGGGCGGGCTTGCACCAGGAAGGTTCCCAGAAACTGTATGTCAACAGGGGCTATGGTTTTATCGGGTATCCTGGCCGTGTTGGTATTTTGCCTGAGATCACGGTTTTTGAACTCTCCTGAGTAATTTTTTTATAAAGACTTTCCTTATTAAACTTATTTTGTATGCGACAGTCATAGGCGTCACTGTTATCCGTTACCATTAAAAACCAGCTAAAAGCTGATGTGTAAAAACCACGTAATAATCACCTGCTTTGTTTTGTTAGCCGGCGTTGCCCATTCCCAAACTCCCGTACGCGACAGCCTGGCTGTATCTTCCGGCGACCTGGCTATTGATACCAGTATAGATTATGATGAACTGTTCAATGAGTTTGACCTCTTTCTTGATTCTATCCTCGCTCCCCGCAGTTATTGGCTGGCGAATATCGCCGCAGGGCAGGGTGATTTTAATTTTTCCAATAAGAATAATACAAAGGTCAATATCGTACGGAAATATATCTTTTCACCCACATTGGGATATTACAGCAAGAATGGTCCCGGCATTACGGCTACCGGCAATATGATCAAAACAGATGGTAAGATGAACCTGTACCAGTTTTCACTGAGCCCTTCGTTTGATTATTTAACGGACCGAGAATGGCTCTTGGATTTGCTTACATACGGTATTTTACCAAAGACTCATTGTCTTTCTATGTATCTCCTTTGCAGAATGAGATAAACGGGTATTTTTTATGGAGAAAATCATGGCTGCAACCAGGTATTGCCGTTAACTATGGATGGGGGAGCCGCACAGAATATAAAAAGCGGCTGCTATTTATTCAGCGGTTGCGGAGAAGGGCGCTTTTTGTTACAACAAAGGAAGAGTCAATAACTGATCTTTCGCTCACCGCTTCTATAAAACACAATTTTTACTGGCGCAATATTTTTTCGGAGAAGGATTATATAAAATTGACCCCGCAGGTATCTTTTTCCGGCGGAACGCAAAAATTCGGGTTTAATCAGTCAACGGGTACTTATGGTATCACGCGGTTAAATATCTTATACAATAACGGGGGAGTAAATCTTGATGATGAATTAAAGTTCCAGCCACTTTCACTGACGCTGTATTTGCGCAGTGAATATTCAGTAGGAAAGTTTTTTATACAGCCGCAGTTGCTGTTTGATTATTATTTTCCGGCAGAGGATAAAAATTTTACGACATTGTTTTCTGTAAATGCTGGGTTTATGTTCTGATTTTTTTCACGCGAAGACGCAAAGAGTATTACGCGAAGACGCAGAGTGTATCACGCCACAGTGTGGCGGCGCAACGCGGCAAAGATGTGTTTGGTGATTTAAGTTTTATCCTTTGCGGCTTTGCGCCGTGGCGTGCAATTTTATTTGAAGTTTATAGTTTCAGAAGCTGCAAAAGTGTATCACGCCACGGCGCGGCGGCGCAACAAAGATCTACCCGGAGACCCCTGCGCCTTATGATCAAAACTCAGCGTCATTGCATGAAACCATTAGGAAAACCTTCACATTCACCCGGCAATATTCTTTTCGCATTTTTTGTTTTACAATTCATAAAGTAATACTGTCGTTAATAGAAATTAACAGGGTACAAAGGTGACTGGCATTATCATTGAAATTTTTCCGGAATAAAATTTAAAAAATTTATGAAAACAAAACTGTTTCTTCCGCTTGTCGCGGCTCTGATTTTCTCACAGGCTGTAATGGCCCAGTTTCATATTGGTATTAAAGGCGGCGCCAATATTACCAAGGTTGATGGGGTGTCGTTCAAAGACCAGTTCAAATATGGTTATCATATCGGCGGTTTTGCAGAAATAGGTCTCGGGAATAAATTCGGCATTCAGCCCGAGGTCTTGTTCAACCAGTATTCAACGAGTA
Organism: Bacteroidota bacterium; assembly: GCA_037200265.1. Lineage (GTDB taxonomy): Bacteria > Bacteroidota > Bacteroidia > Chitinophagales > Chitinophagaceae > VBAT01. The sequence continues at coordinate 152,998 of JBBCIL010000013.1, read as the reverse complement.
TTGACAGTAATTATAAAAGCATCTACCAGGATGTTTTTAATTCAGACCAGGGCAGTGTCAAACTCAATTATCTTTCTATTCCTGTTTTACTGACCTACAAATTGCTGGGTAATTTCCTCACTTTGCAGGCAGGCCCGCAGTTTGGTGTATTGATCAACCAGGATAAAACATTATTGCAAAACGGCGGGGAAGCATTTAAGAAAGGCGATTTTTCAATGGTAGGGGGCGCGCAGATCAATTCAGCGCCATCCGGTTGTCAGGAAGGTATGTAGTAGGCCTCAATAATATTAATGATATAGATAATAAAGATCAATGGAAAAGCCAGGGATTCCAGTTGTCGCTGGGATTAGCCCTATAAACAAATCTATAACCTCATGAACAGATATCCTCCCGCCCCCGCGGGAGGATTTTTTTTGACTGTCAGGCAGTTGAGAATACCGCAGGAATGGCATTTTTGCCGCCACGGCATGAATATTGGCAACTGTTTATTCCTTTGTACTTTTACCGTTTTACGGCAGGGCCGTGACAGAATGACCATTGAAGATCAATTTATGAATATAGAAAAGTTACTATTGCGACGGAAGATGATATGGATTTTTTACCTATTATTCCCCTCAACGAGAGCGACCAGGACGATACGAACGGCATTGAAGTGCCCCCTGAAATTGCATTATTACCTTTAAGAAATACCGTATTGTTTCCGGGTGTCGTGCTGCCTATTACCGTTGGCCGCGATAAAAGCATCAAGGCCGTGAATGATGCCTATAAAGGAGACAAACTGATAGGTGTTGTGGCCCAGAAAGATAGCAATGTGGAAGACCCGGGTATTAAAGACCTCGAACAAATAGGCACCATTGCCAAGATCGTCAAACAAATAAAGATGCCGGATGGCGGCACGACGATCATTATCCAGGGCAAAAGCAGGTTTGCCATTGATGAAGTGATCGGCGATGATCCTTATTTCAAAGCAAAGATCCACCGGCTGGATGAAGAAGAATCGCCAAAGGATGGTGATTTTGATGCGTATGTCGCCAACATTAAAGACCTGGCGACAGAGATCATCCAGTTGTCTCCCAACATTCCCACAGAAGCGTCTATTATTTTAAAGAATATAGAGAACCCCTCCTTCCTGATACATTTTGTTTCCAGCAACCTGAACACAGATATTAAGGAAAAACAACGGTTGCTCGAATTGAATCATATCCGTGAACGCGCCGATGTATTAATGCAGCTGTTGCAAAAAGAATTGCAGTTTGCGGAGCTTAAAAATAAAGTAACTACCAAGACAAGGACCGAACTCGATAAGCAGCAGCGTGAATATTTTCTGCAACAGCAATTGAAAAGTATCAAAGAGGAACTGGGCGGTGATTCGAATGTGCAGGAGATAAAAGAGATGCAGAAGAAAGCCGAAACAAAAAAATGGCCGGCTGCTGCAAAGGAATTATTTAAGAAAGGAGTGGAAAAACTGGAAAGAATGCACCCCAGCACTCCCGATTATTCCGTTGTCTATAATCATCTCGACCTGATGCTTGATCTGCCCTGGCAGGAATATACAGAAGATCATTATGATCTGAAGAAAGCGAAAAAGACACTGGATATTGATCATTACGGCATGCATAAGATCAAAGAAAGGATACTGGAATACCTCGCTGTATTGAAACTGAAAGGAGATATGAAAAGCCCGATACTTTGTTTTGTCGGCCCCCCGGGTATTGGTAAAACATCGCTCGGAAGAAGTATTGCCAATGCGATCGGCAGAAAATATATACGGCAGAGTTTTGGCGGATTGCATGATGAAAGCGAGATACGCGGTCACAGGAAAACATATATCGGCGCTATGCCCGGAAGGATCTTACAATCATTACGAAAAGTAAAATCTTCCAACCCGGTCATGATACTCGATGAGATAGATAAAATAGGCAATGATTTTCGCGGCGATCCCAGCAGCGCTTTACTGGAAGTACTTGATCCCGAGCAGAACCATACCTTTTATGATAATTACCTGGAAACGGAGTATGACCTGAGTAAAGTATTATTCATTGCGACAGCTAATAACCTGCAGAATATCCAGCCGGCCCTGCGTGACCGGTTAGAGATCATTGACCTGAGCGGCTATGCGGTAGAAGAAAAGATTGAAATAGCCAAACGTCACCTGGTGCCGAAACAAAGAGAGATGCATGGACTGAAAAGCAGCCCTTTCAAAATAAGCGATAAGGTGCTGGAAAAAATAATCCAGGATTATACAAGGGAAAGCGGTGTTCGTGAACTGGATCGTCAGCTCGCTTCCATCATGCGTTACCAGGCAAAACAACTGCATCAAAAGGAAAATTGAAATCAACCGTTACCATAGCTGATATTGAAAAGATACTCGGTAAGTCGCGGTATAGCAATGAAATTTATAAAACGGCTAATATGGCCGGCGTCGCAGTGGGTCTTGCATGGACTTACGTAGGCGGCGATATCCTTTTTATAGAAACAAGCCTGAGCGATGGAAAGGGAGAATTGAAATTGACCGGTAACCTGGGCAATGTAATGAAAGAAAGCGCTACAACGGCACTGACCTATCTGCAGTCCAATGCTAATAAATATACGCTCGATCATAAGCTATTTGAAAAAAAGAATATTCATATCCATGTACCGGAAGGCGCTGTTCCGAAAGATGGTCCCAGTGCTGGTATCACGATGATGTCGGCGATCGCTTCTGCCTTAACAGGCAAGAAGGTAAAACCTTTCCTGGCTATGACAGGTGAGATCACGTTGCGCGGGCAGGTATTACCTGTAGGCGGTATTAAAGAAAAAGTGCTGGCGGCAAAAAGAGCAGGATTAAAAGAAATTATCCTTTGCTGGCAGAATGAAAAGGACGTGCAGGAAATTGAATCTGAGTTTATCAAAGGCATCAAATTTCATTATGTAAAGACGATGAACCAGGTTTTGGAACTGGCTTTGGTTTGATTTTTTTAATCGTTTAAGGATTTAACGGTTATTTCAATTCGATATAATCATTACAGGTAAGCAGAAATCTATCATCCTAAAATCTGTTTCTATGATGACAGGAAAACATTCTGCTGTAAAAACCATTAAACGATTTAAACCGTTAAACCCTTAAACGCTACAGCTACTTGAGGAAACTAACTGTCATACTCATACTCCTGCTGCATAAAGGAAGCTATTCCCAAACCCTTGGTGGCACTACTGTTTTTAATTTCCTCAAAGTTCCCAATACGCCTCAGTTATCTGCACTGGGTGGTATTAATGTTTCCCAGGTTTCCAATGATATCGGACTGGCGTTTAATAATCCTGCTTTATTAAAGCCGCAAATGCATTCGCAGATGAATGCGGTCTTTAATGATTTTTATGCAGGCATTACTTCTTATCATTTATCGCTGGGCTATCATCACCAGCGGCTTAATACTACTTTTTTGTGGGGGCTTAATTATTTCAACTATGGCAGTACGACGGAGACCGATGCGGGCGGAAATGTATTAGGTAAATTCAGGCCAACGGATTGGGTGATGCAGTTATCCGCTTCCGCAGTTATATGGAGAAATGGCATTATGGCGCAACGCTGAAGTTTATCAGTTCCAACTATGGTCAATACCAGTCAAATGGTATAGCTATGGATGTTGGTATCCTGTATCACGATTCTGCTGCCTTGTTTTCTGCGTCTCTTGTAGCAAAGAACATGGGCACACAATTAAAAAAGTATGATGGCACCGATCCGGGTGATCTGCCTTTTGACCTGCAGGTCGGTTTGACAAAACGCCTGGCAAATGCGCCTTTAGTTTTTCATTCACAGCTCATCATCTTCATCATTTTAATATTACGTATAACGATACCGTGTTTAATAACGATAATGGATTTGACAATGCAGCTACAAAGAAGTTTACGCTTGATAAGCTCTTTCGTCATTTTGTTTTTTCGACTACTGTTTACCTGGGTGATAAGGTCGAAGTCATGGCAGGATATAATCATCTGCGGCGGCAGGAACTGAATGTGGGCAAAGGCGGTAATGGATTAAATGGCTTCTCGCTCGGGGCCGCATTAGTATTGGATAAATTGCAGGTGCGCTATGCCCGTGCGCATTACCAGGATAATACAGGCTATAACCAGTTCGGGCTTAATATGACGCTGAACAAATACTTTGGCCTGGGAAAATTCGGGGAGAGGATCAGGTGGTGAGGGATGAGTCAGGAGTTGTGAGTGGTGAGACATGAGTGAGTTCACTATTGCAGGTAGTCTTTTACTAAATTGATGATCGTCTGCTCACCATTGGCCATTCACTGCTGACCACTCACCACAGCATTCACGAGATCAGTTTATACACTTCAAACGCTTCGGCATATACTGTGTTTGACTGTACCCCCCGTACTTTGGCCAGCGATTCAATGAAATCTTCCTGCATATAGTTGCGGTGCGACTGCGATTGGTAAGCTTTTAATGCTTCTGTTTTTTTTGCGACATTATTTTTAGCCAGGCTAATAAAGAAGGTGGAATTGAACTGGCTATGATTCCAGGGAAGCTCGTACCCAAGCTGCGAACTATTTTTAAATGCCCGCAATGCTTCTGTATGTATCACTCCATGGTCCTGGTGAATATCTGTTGAAGAAGGAATAAATACCAGGTCAGGGTTTATTTTTTTATTCAACTTTACCAGTTTCTTCCAGTATTTCCTGCCGGAGTTTGGGAAATTCCCTTACTTCAAAATCAAACAATGTCACATTATCTGCAGGAATGCCTAAAGTTGCCGTCGCTTTTTTGCACTCGTGTGCCAGCGTATCTTCAGCCAGACCCTGTGGTAATGATTTGGAACAAAGAGAAAAAGCGGCGTAATAAATTTTTTTTCCTTCTTCGGCGAATTTAGCGATACTGCCTCCGCAGCCCAATTCTCCATCATCCGTATGCGGGGCAAGCACTAATATGGTTTTTGGATCAAACATATCTCGTAAAGCTAAAGATATTACGGATTCTCCATAATATAAGTGGTGTCTTTCAAATAAGCAAGTTGCTGGTTGAATGTCGTATTCAATACTGTCCTGAGCAGGTTGACATTCGTCAGGCTGTCGCTGAATGCAGCATAATTTTTTCCGGGTAAATACACTGATGCCAGGTTATAAAAATAATACTTTGTGTCAACAGATTTATCAAGATGCCTGAAGCCGTGATCACCCATTAAAATAATAACAGGAGGAGCGGATGCATTTTTTAAAATATGGTCTACCAGCGCCAGTATTTTTTTATTGCCGTATTGCAGGTACTCAATGTAGTTTTCCCGACGATGCTGGTTTCCTTCAGTAAGTTGTTCAAACGGAAATTCAATGCCGTCTTTATTATAATAATAGGGATAATGCGGCATCATCAGGTGTGTGAGTACGAATTTTGGCTGGTTTGTTTTTTCTTCAGCCGTTTTGATCGTCAGCTGGTAAATTTTTTCATTATTGGTTCTGTTAAAATAAGTATTCTTCCTGATCTCCCGGTTTGACTTTAGCGTAATGGCCAAATGATAGCGGATCTCTTTTTCTATCCGGCTCAAAAAAGTCTGGCCGGTTATCAGTTTCATTTTGGCGGGTAAAAAGGTTTCCTGGGTAACGGTTGGCTGTCCTTTAAAATCAAAAAAGGAGTAATTGTAAAATTTGTATTGCTGGTGATAAAGAAATTGTAAGAGCCGGTTGTTACTGATCTTTTCGTAGGTATAAGAAAGCAACGGCTGCCTGCCGGTTTTTTTAAATTCAAAATAATCCATGTTCAGCGTAGACGCAATAGAGTAGGGCGTCATGTTGTAATTGCTCGAACTGTTGGGAATAATATGAAAGCCCCGTGCAGCTAATTGTTCCAGGAAAGCCGTATTGTCAAAATGAAAAACATCTTTCAGCTCCCGGTTGCCCGCATATTCATCTGTTATGATGACGTACACATCAGGCTTGCTGCAATGGTTACAATCAATAAATTCTTTTGATAAGGCAGTTTCTTCTTTTTTCCTGCCTGCCAGGAATTTACTTGCCAGCCAGGCTGTATCAATCAGTATAAGCAGCAAAAAAAGTATGTTCAGGTAATACATTACCTGTAATAACGGCTTCTTTCTATTCTTCAGCACAATGACCATGAGCACAAACAGTATGAAAACAACCGGAAGTATAAAAGTATATTTCGTAATGAATGACCCGGTAAACAGCGTTCTCAATCCATCATGCAGGGTTCCAAAAAAAAAATGGAAGGCCATGATGAAGAAACCGGCCAGCGCCGCTTTCAGCCAATTTCTGTACAACAACCAGAATAGAAACAGCCATACAAGCGAAGAAGCGATATAAAGACCTGCCAGCAATACAGCGTCTTTTACGGGAACGAAATAATAGTTCTCAGTGAATCCGTGCAGCACAAAGAATACGGGCAGGAGATAGAAAAAAAGCGGGTATCTCTTCAGTAATATGGATAGCGTATTCTTCATTTTCTTTGAAGCTGGTATAGTACCCTGGCAGAACCCGGAATAGTTTTTTTGTCAATAAGAATAAAATATTTTTCAAATGCTGTCATAAAATTCGTTTCCGAGTAATTTGTATAAATATCTTTTTTCTGTGCCAGCATCAGTTTTACTTTTTCATCATCTTTCGGCACAAATTCAATGATCAGTTTCCTGCCAGTGCGGCTGAACATATCAGCGATCATCTCAAACGGAATGTTCTTGCCGATAGCAAGGTGATGTATCACGGCCAGCGCCAGTAAAAGATCAGCATTTGCTCTTGTAATGAAAGCACTTCTTTCTTCATTGTTCACACCTGTTGCGGGTGTTGGGTTGGAGATATCCAGTATAAGCGGCTGAATATGCTCTTCACCGCTTGTTTTTATTGCCGGTAAAGTTCATTAATGCAGTAGGGGTCAAAATCCGTGGCGATAGTGTCAATCTTTCTTGCCGACAGCAGTTTTGAAAATTCTCCTTCGTTCGCACCGAGATCAATGGCTCTTTTAATATCAGTCATTTCATCCAGCCATTTCGTAATGATGTTTTTTTTCTGATCGAGGTAGTCATTCCGCTGTGCTGCTTCTTCGTAATAGGCAGACCAGGTACTTTTCTGAACAGGTGATTTTAAGTTGGTGATAAGGGTTTCAAGGCTCGACACCAGGTTTAGCAGTTTTTGTTTTGAAATTTTGGGGGAGCAGCGGGCTTACCCTGTTCTTTCAAAGCATATTTTGCATGAAGATGAATATGCAGGTAAGTATATAATGAGAACCGGCTTCGCTTTGGCAAAAGTGATGCGATGATCGCCAGGGGAATACCATTGGGCCATTGCGCCCATAAGTTCAGGCAGTTGTCTTTTACTATAATGCATCAGGAGTAATGGCCCGAGAAAATTTTCACAAAACTGGCGGTAAGCGATCCAGGGCGCTTCTTCATATTTTTCAAAAGACAGGGTATCTATGAAAATGAATTTCCCTTTATGCCATTGAATATTATAGGGAGTAGCGTCTTTCAGTATCATCCCGGAATGCAATCCTACTTTTACCAGTTGTAAAGTGAGCAATGCTGCATCCCGCAGCATATCAAAACTCCATTCACAGGGATAAGTAATAAAGCCGATCCTTTCAGGTTGTAAGATAGCATAGCCTTCATCCGCACCGGTGATATTTTCCTTTATGATTTTATGAGGAATAAATAAACCTTTTTTTACCAGGTTGTCATAACAACCACTTTCAATAAAATGATCAAAATGTTCTTTATACGGTAGATTGACCTGCCGGTACAGTACATTATCCTTTTCAAAATAAATCCGGAAGGATCCCTGTAGGAGGAAGGATGATGAGTAGTATGGGGCATCAGGCCGGGGAATTATCCTTTGGTTTTTTTGGTGAGCGGGTAAAGAGCGTACGGATATACAGTTTTATATTTTTAAAGAATACGGCGACACCCACTACTGCAGCGGCAATTACCTGTACAAGGTAGCTGCCGCTGCCGGGATCAATATATAATAAGTAATGCATCATAGTTGTGAGTGTGAGTTTAGCAATGGCTCATTCACTATTGCCTACAGGTAGCTCAGGTTGGTTTTCGGGGTTAAAGTTAATAAAGTTTCATACATAAGGCGGATCGTGCTTTCTATATCATCCCTGTGCAGCATCTCTACGGTCGTATGCATATAGCGCAACGGAATAGAAATAAGGACGGAAGGGCAGCCATCATTTGAATAAGCGAATGAATCGGTATCCGTACCTGTACTGCGGCTAAGCGCTCTCCATTGTACCGCTATCTTTTTATCGGCGGCTACTTTCTCCACCAATGCCAGCAGTTTGTTATGTACCGCAGGTGCATAAGATAAAGAAGGGCCTTTTCCGCAAAGAACATCACCTTCAATATTTTTATTGATCATCGGGGTATTGGTATCATGTGTCACATCCGTTACGATCGCAATATTTGGCCTGATCCTTCTTGATATCATTTCAGCGCCACGCAAACCGATCTCTTCCTGTACAGCGTTCACCACGTATAAACCAAATGGTAATTTCTTTTTATTTTCTTTTAATAACCGGGCTACTTCTGCGATCATAAAACCACCGATACGGTTGTCAAACGCACGGCCAATATAATTTCCATTGGCCAGTTCATCAAAACCATCCTGGTAAGTAACGACCGCACCTATATGTATACCCAGCGCTTCTGTTTCTTTTTTATTTCTTGCGCCGCAATCCAGCCACAGGTTATCTGTTTTTGGCTGGGTTTCTTTTCCGTCTCCCAGTCTTGTATGGATCGCCGGCCAGCCGAAGACTGCTTTTACCGGGCCTTTTTTTCCATGTATCAGTACACGGGAAGCAGGAGCTGTCTGGTGATCTACGCCGCCATTTCTTTTTAAATAAATAAGGCCGTCATTCGTGATATAATTTACAAACCAGCTAATTTCATCAGCGTGCGCCTCTATCACCACTTTGAATGCATTATCAGGATTGATCACACCAACAGCCGTACCATACGGATCAACATAATGAGTATCTACATAAGGCTTCAGGTATTCCAGCCATAGTTTCTGTCCCCAGGTTTCAAAGCCAACCGGGGATGCGTTATTAATATATTGTTTTAAAAAAGTAAAAGACTGATCAGTGATAATTGAATTTTTCGCTTTTGAAGCTTTTGCCATGTTTATTTGATTTTATGTGACGGTACTTGTATTGTTGTCATTGCTTATTACAGCACTACCTTTATTCCGGGTTTCCCTTCATCGTTTCAGCGTCAAAAATAGCTAAATCCGGGTCAACGGCACCCGGCAAATGCAATAACTGCCGGTATGACCGCCTGGTCACCGGCGCAACGGTATTTTATACTACAGAAATTGCGGTAAATAAAAATGGTAAAGCCTGGCCAGGCAGGGTGGCTTTCAACGTATCAGGGAAGTATAATGATCTCTGTTGAATAAGCGGTATCGCTTACATTCCCTGCTTTGTCGCGTGTCCAGAAACTATAGACGGTGGTATCGGGTCTTACTAAATTTCCCGGAAGAAGACAGGAATTGGTTCCCCGCGTACTCCTGTTCAGTTGAATGACCACTTCGCCTTCTGTACCTTTTGTTGTAATAAAATCATTGGGTATCGTCAGCGCACTTGTATCAATAAAATTGCTGGTAGCGCAACCACGAACCGTTTTTTTGATGCCGAAAAAAGGGGAAAAATCACCTTCCTTATCGGTGAGGTCAAACTTCATCAATATGATCTGTTCACCGGAAATTTCTGTTGCGTTAACAGATTTAAACGTCAATTGCGGTTTTGTTGTAAACTTGTCTTTTTTACAGCCAAAAAGTACAAGGGCGATCATAAGTATGAAAATAAAACGCATTAGAATACTTTTATCAAATTTACACGGAAAATCCGCATCAACCTAATGGAATTAAGCAAATACAGTCATAAAATTTTTGCCTCCGGCGAGCAGGATTTCGGGCAACTCGCGCTGGAAGTATTCCGTTTCCAGTACGATAATAACCCTGTGTACCATGATTATGTAAACGCCCTGCCGGTTACTGTTTCCGCGATACGGTCTATTGCGCAGATACCCTTTTTGCCCATCCGGTTTTTCAAGTCCCATATTGTAAACGTTCCGGGGCCTGGTAAAGAAGTGATTTTTGAAAGCAGCGGAACTACCGGTATGATCAGCAGCCGTCATTTTGTAAAAGATATCAGCCTGTATACCGAAAGTTTTTCGAAAGGATTTGAACATTTTTATGGACCTGCGGAAGACTGGTGTATCATCGGGCTATTGCCTTCTTACCTGGAAAGAGGTAATTCTTCGCTGGTTTATATGGTCAGTGAATTAATAAAAAAGAGCGGGCACGCTGACAGCGGCTTTTACCTGAACGAACATGAGAAGCTGGTGGCAGTGTTAAGATCACTTGAAGCGACAGGGCAAAAAACGATCTTAATAGGAGTTACATTCGCCTTGCTTGATTTTGCCGAAAAGTACCAGTTACCATTGCAGCATACTATTATTATGGAAACGGGAGGAATGAAAGGAAAGAGAGAAGAAATGATCAGGCAGGAAGTACATGCAGTTTTGCAACAGGCATTTGATCTTTCTTCCATTCATTCGGAATATGGCATGACAGAACTTTTATCACAGGCGTATTCAAAAGGTGGCGGCACTTTTAATTGTCCGCCATGGATGAAAGTATTGATCCGGGATGATGAAGATCCTTTTATGGTGCATACCCCCTCCTTTCAGCATACGAGGCAGGTCAGCGGCGCCATCAATATCATTGATCTGGCCAATATTTATTCCTGCAGCTTTATTGCTACTGATGATGCCGGTAAATTATACCAGGACGGCAGCTTCGAAGTGCTCGGCCGCATGGATAACAGTGATCTGAGAGGGTGTAGTTTGTTAACGGTGTAGTCAGGAAGACGGCAAATCCGCTGCGTAAAAAACAGTAAAGTTCTTAAATGAAAGTCCGCAAGACGGCCCCTAAAGCAGAAGTATCATTACAACTTTAGTGACCGTCTTGCGGACTTTAATCATAGGTCTTTTCAACTATCCACGCAGCGGACTTTCCGTCTCCCGGACTTCCCTCTCACGCATTATGCATCCACTCCCTGAACTGAGGAGCCATTTCCTGGCTTACAATAATAGGATGATTGAGTTCCGGTAAAGTAAGTTCTACCATCAGTTTTACTTTTTCGTAAGATTTAAAACCCCTTACAAAATTAATATTGATGATATATTGCCTGTTTGCCCGGAAAAAGATGGTATTGTCCAGTTCTTCTTCCATCTCAGACAGGTTTTTATCCGCCAGGTATTTTTTGCCCCAGCGATCAATAACATATACAATTTTGTTTTCCGTATAGAACAGTACCACATCTTCGAGACGCAGGGATATATTCTCCATTCCTTTTTTTACGATCATGCGTTTCTTCTTATGATTGCCGATATACTGCAGCAGGTTGGTAATGGAATTGTGATTGGTGAAATGTTTTTCCAGCATCCGGTATTTGTTCAAGGCTTTCCGCAGGCTTTCTGTATCTACGGGCTTCAGCAGGTAATCAATCCCGTTGTACTCAAATGCATTCAGCATGAATTCGTCATAGCCTGTAATGAAAATCACCGGGATGCGGATGCCTGTCTGGTTGAATATTTCAAACGACAGTCCATCTCCGAGTTGTACATCACTGAAAATAAGGTCCGCGGCAGGTTGTTGCTGGGAAAGGTATTCGATACTTTCCCGCACACTGCCCAGGCGGGCGGCTACCTGCACATCATCGGCAAGGGAGGATAAGGTACTGACCAGGTTCTCCATGGCTGGTCTTTCGTCTTCGATAATAATTGCGTTGATCATGGCGTTGGTTGTTTGGGCCTGTCCGCCGTTGCGGAGCGCAGGCGGGTTATCTTATTAATGGTAATTTGACAGTAAAACTTTCCCGGTTTTTCTCTATCTCAATATCTTTCTTTGTAATGATCCGGTAACGTGCACTCAGGTTTTTTAAACCGATGCCCGTAGAATTGACAGTATATGGTTTAGGCTTGGCATTATTGCTCACCCGTATATACTGGCCATTCATAACGACCTTAATCAGCAAAGGATGATTGTCTGTAAACTCATTGTGCTTAATAGCGTTTTCGATCAGCACCTGTACAGCACAGGGAGGCAGCATGGCTTTGTGCGCCTCATCATTCAGGCTTATTTGTATTTGCAGCTTATTGTCATGTCTTATCTGCAACAGGAAAAAATAGTTGTCAATGAATTCCATTTCATCGCTGACGGGAATAAGTTCCCGTGTTTTATTGATAAGAAAATATTTATACACCTGCGCCAGCTTATTGTTGAACAAATGGGCCTGTTGCGGATTATTCAGTATAAGATGGTTCAGCGTATTCAGTGAGTTGAAAATAAAATGAGGATCCATTTCATTGGTCAGCGCCTGCAACTCCGCCTGTGAGCGCTCTTTGTCAAGCTGGTCAACAATTTTATTGTCCATTTCTCTTTCCTTGCTCAGGAATAGTATTTCATAGACAAGGGTAAATATGATAACCGCCGCTACGCATACGGCGCCGAATTTATATACGCCTGTCCAGTCAAATGTTTCTCTCGACATCTTTATCCAGGTAAACGATGACAGACCGCCGGCGCAAACACCGTATAAGGCAGATACAAAACAAACGGTAGCTATCCGGAAAAACATTCTCGATACCGGGGCGTACAGGGGCCTGAGTTTAAAATGTATCCAGTTGCACCCGGACCAGATGATAAACGAAGTAAAAATGAAAAAGAGATTAGCCCCGATCAGTTCGGGTACTGAGTAAAGATCATAAGAGATAATGCCCGCGATAATAGGAAGACCTATCCCGAGCAGGGGTATAAAAACGACTTTCAGTAGAGCATCCTTGATCATAGCAGCGGTTAGGGGTTACAATGCCGGTTATTGTCCAAAAATTTCTCATGTGAATGTGCTTAAACGTGAATAACGATTATCCAGGTATAAAACTATCAGCACTTCGTGTTAAGCATTTACAAATTATTTTTCATGGACAATTTCAGTTACAAGTGGTAAATGAAAATCCAGGAACGCAGCCGGCGGGTGAAGAGAAAAACGAGGACGTAATTACCCGGTTAGATATTTTGACCAGGTATAACGCTGCTTGGTCCGTCAAATTTCATATTTTATCAATTATTCACGGTTAAAACAGGTATTTCTTAGCCTCAGTACTTACCTCCAAATTAAAAATATATGCTTTGGGAGCGATTAGTTCACGCTTTGGTAATAAAACCCCTTTGTGTAGAAGCATCCTTTAAGAAATTGTTGCCTTGTTGATGATTTTTTTATCTTAAAACTAACACACGAGGCTTATGAAAAGATTATTACTATTGGTAGCATTTATGCTGCCTGTGGCGCTGCTATTTGCCCAGCGAACCGTCACAGGTAAAGTAACAGATGAAAAAGGGGCTCCATTATCCGGAGTCTCTGTTTCCGCTAAGGGAACAAGGGTAGGTACAAGTACAAATATTAACGGCGATTTTTCGTTGAATGTGCCCGCCAATGCCAGGACCCTGGTTTTTACGTCAATCGGTTTTCAATCAAGGGAAGCAAGTATTTCGGGAAGTAACACTACGGTTAACATCCGCCTGGAAGTATCTGCTACCGAATCAGAAAACATCATATTGACCGGGTATACAAGAGAACGGGCCAGCAAGTATTCTGGTTCTGCTTCCAAAGTATCTTCAGAAAGGATCAACAACATCCCCAATGCATCGCTCGACCAGATATTGCAGGGCCGTGCACCGGGATTGTATTCTGTAGCCGGTTCTGGTCAGCCAGGCGCTGCCGCTACTGTTTTGATACGCGGAGCCGGAAGTATCAGTGGTGTGACAGCGCCATTATATATAATGGATGGTATTCCTATTGAAGCAGGTGTATTTCAATCACTCAATCCATCTGATATCGAATCAGTAGACGTACTGAAAGACGCTTCTTCTACTGCGCTGTATGGATCGAGAGGTGCAAACGGTGTTATAGTTATTACTTCAAAGCGCGGTAAAGCCGGCAAAACTGTTTTCAGCATCAAATCACAGTATGGCTATGCCAACAGAACAACACCCAAGTTCGAAATGATGAACACGCAGGAAAGACTGCAGTTTGAAAAAGAAGTAGGCCAGGAGTTTGGTGTAACGATAGGGCCCGGCTGGTATCTTTCAAAAGATAATCCTGCAAACGCAGGTCTTTCAACTGCTCAGCAGACGGAAATGGACCGCAGGTTAGACAGCCTTAATCATAATAATACAGACTGGGTAGATCTTTTTTTCCGTACAGGTAAATTCCAGGAGCATGAACTGAGCGCATCCGGCGGAAATGATAAAGTAAGATTTTATACATCATTTAATTATTACAACCAGGAAGGTATTGCTTACCGTTCTGACCTGGAGCGTTATACTTTCAGGGGTAATCTTGATTTCTCCAGCAGCAGGTTCACTGCTTCTATCAGTACAGGAATCGGATTTACAAAAAGGAATTTTATAGAATCTGAAAACACAACGGCTATTACCAATCCATTCTCCTCTGCTTATTACGCACTTCCTTATGAGCAGCCTTATGTAGACGGAGTATTGGTAGCATCCGGTATGGCCAGCGGTCCAAGACTTGCCGCAGCAACGTATAATCCATTATTACCTTCCAACACCGGCGCTCCGACTGTGCCGATATTGCCGTCAAGAGTATTGGTGTATGATCAGCGTGAAGGTTCAGATGCGCTGGAAAGATTAGCATCTACTACCAGTGCGAATAACCAGTTGAAAGGAACGATCAGCGGTAATTTCAGGCTTAAACTGACCAATGAACTGTCAGCCCAGGGAACAATAGGTTTGGATTTCAGGGAAACGGTTGGTGATAGATTGATAAAACCGGGTACACATACCGGAACATTAGTTACGGGACTGAGAGGAAGTTTTTCTGAAAACTTTGCCCGCAACATACAGATCGCTGCTAACGGAGGTTTAGTATATGCAAAAACAATAGGCCAGGATCACAGCTTTGAAGTAATGGGTTTATTTGAAGTGCTGAGAGACTGGGGACATAATTTTACTTATGTAGGTTTTGGTATTGATCCGCTGCGCCAGGGTACGCCTTCAGGTATTACAGCCGGATCCACAGCCGGATTCATTCCGACAGTGGCGGGAGGAAGAGCTGTTCCTAACAGGGCTTATGCTGCATTTATCGGTGCAGGCAAATACTCCTTTAAAGATAAGTACACGCTTAATTTAAGTTACAGGTATGATGGAGCCACACAGGTACCTGAAGAAAGACGCTGGAAGGGCTTCTATGCAGCAGGCGCTACATGGAATGTGATGAAAGAGAAATTCATGACCAATGTCAACTTCCTTAATTCGTTGCTTCTTCGTGCAAGCCATGGACAGACTGCCGCACAATTTGTGAATGATTTTGCCTATCTCGCCAACTATGCAGGTGGTGCAGGAGCAAGATATGACGGTATCCAGGGTCTTGCTCCCACATTTGGCAATACCGCCCTTCAATGGGAATATACTACTACGACCAATATCGGAACAGATCTTTCTTTCTGGCAAAGAAGGGTAAGAATGAAAGTAGATGTATACAACAAAAAAACCATTAATGTGGTGATCAACCAGAATTTATCCTTTACATCAGGATTTGCTGCCGGCCAGATCAATGCAGGTACTATGGTGAACAAAGGGATCGAATCAGAATTTTCAGTGGACATTGTTCGTAGTAAAGATGTGTTAGTAGCGGTGGGTGCAAACTTCGGCTATAATAAAAACAGGATCACAAGTCTTGGTTCAGTCAACGAGTTTATCCAGGGCACAGGTATTATCAGGGTTGGTTTACCATTAGGTTCTCATTATATAGTTAAATGGGCGGGTGTTGATCCCCTCACCGGTAATCCGCAATATTATAACCGTGACGGATCTATCACTACTACGTATGACAGGGCAAATCAAAGCGTAGCCGAATTTGGAACATCCATTCCTCCTTTTACCGGCGGCTTCAATGCTTCTTTACGGTTCAAAGGATTTTACGTAGAAGCTTTCTTCAGTTTTGCCAGCGGGTTTAAGCGTTTTAATAATGAAGATTTCTTTAACGAGAATATCACTTTTGCTACCAGTAACCAGTCAAGAAGAGTATTTACTGACAGGTGGAAAAAACCCGGTGATGTAACAGATATACAACGGTACAACTCTTCCCGCCAGTTCTCCTCCAAAGATGTGCAGGATGCTTCATTCATCAGGTTCAGGAATCTTAATGTCGGTTATGTAGTACCTGCCTCTGTCCTGTCCAGGCTCAAAGTAATCAGCGGCGCTACGTTATACATACAGGGACAAAACATTGCCACATTTACAAAATGGAGACAATTTGATCCTGAAGACGGAAATAATATCGCCGCCTTTGAGTACCCGGCAAACCGTATGATCACATTCGGTATCAAACTGGATTTTTAATCATTAAACGAAAACGATCATGAACAGTAATAAATTTTTTAAATATTTTCTCTGCACTCTACTATCTGCTATCGCGCTGTCTTCCTGCCAGAAGTATTTAGACAAGGAGCCGATAGACTCTGTGCCGGAAGTGGCCATCTTTGAAAGCCTTATTGGTCTTCAGAATGCGATCACCGGTGCTTATGCCGGCGTAAGCCCGGCTGTTGAAGATGAAATATATCAAACAGCACTGGTAACCGATGAAGCCACATTGCCTACAGAGAATAATACGGGCAGGGGAGTAATAGTGTACAGGTGGCAGTATGATGCCGGCACTGGCGGAGAGGCCAATGCCAGTTTCCGTGATTTTTATTTTGCATTGAACAGGATCAATAAGATTCTTGATAACATTGGCAGTGTGCCGGTTAAAGATGCGGCAGAAGATGCTACCAAAAAACAAATACAGGGAGAAGCGCTTGCCCTGAGAGCCTATTGTCATTTTGAATTGCTGAGAAGTTTCAGTGCCGGTTTCAACGGAACCGACCTGGGCGTTACGTATATGGAAAGATCCGAAATAGCTTCTCCTTCCCGTGCTACTACAGCTGTTGTATTAACAAAAGCAAAAGCTGATCTTAGCCTTGCACTTACTTTGCTTCCTACTTCTTTTACACTCAACACCCGGTTTACAAGAAATGCAGTCATAGCCTTACAGGCGCAGATAGCATTGTATGAAAAAGACTGGGATGGCGCTATCAGTTTATCATCACAGCTGATCACAGCTGTGCCGCTGGCTACACAAGCCCAGTTCCAGGCGATATGGAAAGATGCGGGTAATGCAGAAGTGATCTGGAAATTGAAAAGAAATGTGGGTGATAACAGGATAGGCGATACTTATTTCGACAGAACACAGAACAAAATAATCTATGCGCCTTCAAAAGAACTGAGAGATACATATGACCAGGCGAATGATGTTCGTTATGGAGCGTATGTTCTTGATCTTGGCGGCGGCAGGTATACACTGAATAAATACAGGGGCGGCGATGCGGCTAATCTTAACCTCGCAGATATCAAAGTGTTCAGGACGGCTGAGATATATCTTATCCGCGCTGAAGCCTATGCTGAAAAGAATAACCTTAGCGCCGGTGCTGCAGACCTGAACGCATTGCGCCGTGCAAGAATTACCGGTTATGCAGATGAAGTGTTTGCTACAAAAGATGCTTTAGTGAATGCGATCATGACAGAAAGGTTCAAAGAACTTGCATTTGAAAAATCAAGATATTTTGATCTTAAAAGAAGACTATTGCCAGTTACGCGTATCCCGGAAGATGCTATCAATGCGTTGGGTGCGATAGAGCTTACCCCGGCAAAAAGAGAATACCTGATGCCTATTCCGCTGGCTGAGATCAATGCTAACGGAAATATGCAGCAGAATACCGGGTTTTGATTTGGGTTTGCATATGCTGAGAATGAGGCTGTCTCAAAAGTATTTTACATCTATATTCCCGCAACGGCGCAAAGCCGCAACGACTGATTTTCAATAGGACTTTCTTTGCGTCGTTGCACCGTTGCGGGATGTATTTGACTTTTGGAGACAGCCTTCATTCATTTAAAGAACCCCGGCAGTTGCAGATTTTCATGCCTTGAAGCCTGAAACTTTTTTTCCGGCTGTTATAAAACCCTTAAAATTCTTTCTATCTGTTCATCTGCGGATTGTTTAAAACTGTAATTGATCTATTACAGATACCGTTTTTCATGTCTGGGTAATTCATCAACTATAATTTGAAGCATTGTGCCGCATCTTGCTGCCTTGCTGCTAATCTCACAAACAAAAAATCAAACTGCATGAAAAAAATCTTATTGCTTGTATTGTTCTTCCTGCCCGCACTGGTAATGCTGGGGCAGAGCAGAACTATTACAGGAAAGGTTACCAATCCTGATGGTAAACCAGTTTCGTTTGCTACTGTTACTGTCAAGGGCACGTCTGTTGCTGTGTCAGCAGACGTAAACGGCGATTATTCTATACAGGCTCCTCCCAGGGCTGTTTTGGTATTCAGCGCTACCAGTTTCCAAACCACGGAAGTTAATATTGGTACCCAGACGACAATCAGCGCGGTAATGAATTCCCGTGAGGTACTTGGCGAAGTGGTCGTCACTGCACTCGGTATCAGCAGGGCGCAAAAATCGTTGGGATATAGCACTACCACGCTTAAGAGCGAAGAACTTACCAAAGCAAGGGAAACAAATATCATTAACTCACTGGCAGGAAAAGTGGCCGGCGTGATCGTGACTTCACAATCCGGTACCGTAGGAGGTTCTTCAAAGATCATTATCCGTGGTGTTAATACTATGAATAATATATCAACCAATGGTAATGGGCAACCAATCTTCATAGTAGATGGTTTGCCTATCAATAATGGCGCACCACAGATCAATACGGTAAGTCCTAATGCGGCTAACCCGGCACCGCAGGGATCGAATGCAGCTGACTTTGGTAACAGGGGAGGTGATATAAATTCTGATGATATCGAATCCATCACCGTTTTAAAAGGCGCTGCTGCTACCGCTTTATACGGATCACGCGCCAAAGACGGAGCTATTATTATCACTACCAAAAAAGGAAAAAAAGGACAAACATCTGTTACGCTCAATTCCTCGGCAAGAATGGACCAGGTAATGAAATTGCCGGAACTTCAAAATGAATATGCCCAGGGTAACCAGGGAGTTTATAACCTGGCCAATACCAATGGCTGGGGACCTAAAATAAGCGAAGTGCAGGATAAGACTTTCCCCGATTTTTTGGGAAGGCAGGTAACGCTGAAAGCATACCCGGATAATGTAAAAGATTTTTATAAGAAAGGAAGCACTTTTATCAATTCAGTTTCTTTTGATGGGGGCAACGAAACCGGCGATTACCGGTTCGGTTATACTAACTCAAAAGAAACAGGTGTTATTCCCGGTGAAAAAATGAGCAAGAACAATATTGCTTTCAATGCAGGTAAGAACATATTTAAAGGATTGGATATAAGGACAAGTATTAACTATGCAAGAACCACCAGTGATGGCAGGCCAATTCAAAGTGCTAATAACTTAAGCGTTATCCAGTCCATCATTCTTGGATTGCCGAGAACAGTTGATATTAATGAAGTAAGAGATAATTATTTTGATCCTATCACCAACCAGCAGATCACGCTGACACCGGGAAGGGCGGGCAACAATCCTTACTGGGTTGTCAATAATAATAAGTTTTCAAATACAGTAGACAGGGTATATGGTAATGCCATTATCACCTATAGCCCCGTAAAATGGTTAACCATTTCTGATAATATCGGTACAGATTTTTATTATGAGTTCAGAAAAGGGGTGACAAGACCTGGTACCATCGGCGCTTTGACAGGTAATTTCTTTACCGCTAATATATTTAACCAGATCATAAACAATGACCTGATCGTTACTGCGAGTAAACAGATAACGCAGGATCTTGATCTGAAGGTTATCGTTGGTCATAACGTTTTGCAGCAGCAGTTCAGAAGAGAGCAGTCTGATGCACAGGGCCTCACAGTTGACAACCTCTACAGCTTCGCCAACGCCGGAACTGTCAGCACAAACAACGGTTCTACCAAACAAAGACTGGTAGGCGCTTATGGCGATATAGGATTATCCTATAAGAATTTCCTGTTTTTGAATGTGACCGGCAGAAATGACTGGAGCTCTACGCTTCCTATTGGAAATAATTCCTATTTCTATCCGTCTGTAAGTTCCAGTTTCCTTTTCAGTGAGTTATTACCTAATTCAAAGTGGTTAAATTATGGTAAGCTAAGAGGAAGTTGGGCAAATGTAGGAAGCGATGCAGCTCCTTACAACCTGGCATTTGCTTACCTTACTTTGCCTTCGGCCTATGCCCAGTACAGTTTAAATATCCAGTTTCCGTTTAACGGATTGCTCGGGTTCATAGTACCCAATAGTTTACCGAATGCAAATCTTAAACCCCAGAACCAGACTTCATTCGAATTCGGTGCTGAGTTAAAAATGTTTAACAGCAGGGTAAATCTTGATGTAACGTATTATAGTTCTAAGACCAAAGAGCAGATCATCAGCCTGAACGTTCCGCGTTCTACAGGTTTCTTCTCCAAAGTTATCAATGCAGGGTCCCTTGAAAATAAAGGTATAGAAGCAACCCTTGGATTAGTTCCTGTTAAAACCCGTGATATTACCTGGGGAGTTGATATCAACTTTTTCAAAAACAAACAAACTGCGCAATTACCAGCCGAGATCAATTCTTATACCCTGCAGGGTGGTTTCAGCGGTTTGGCCATCAAAACCAAATCTGGCGAGCCATTCGCTATCTGGGGAACAGCCTGGCAAAGAGACTCACTGGGTAATATTGTAATAGATGCAAGCACAGGATTAAGAAAAACAGTCGCCGATCAGAATCTCGGTGATCTGTATCCCGAGTGGACAATGGGTATCAACAATACATTCAGCTATAAAAACCTGAGCCTTAGTTTTCTTGTTGATATAAGAGAAGGCGGTGTGATATACTCAAATACTTCTTCGGTATTGAGAACCTCCGGTCTTGCAAAAGAAACAGCTATAAACAGGGATAAGATAATCATTGATCCGGGCGTGATCTTAGACCCGGTAACCAACAAATTTATTCCTAATACAGTACCGGTGCAGAGCATGCAGGATTACTGGAGCCAGTTCACTTCGGCTAATACAGAAGGTAATATCTACAATGCCTCTTATGTAAAACTGAGAGAAGTAAGAGTATCATACAGGCTTCCTTCTTCTATCCTTGGTAAAGTGAAATTTATCAAAGGGCTGGAACTGGGCCTGGAAGCAAGAAACCTTTGGATAATCAAATCTTATGTTCCGCATATTGATCCTGAGGTGAATTTATTTGGTTCTGCAAGTCTTGGCGAAGCGGTAGAATTCAACTCTGTTCCTTCTTCAAGATCATATGGAGTCAACTTACGTATCAAAATTTAATTATTATTATTATGAAAAGAAACATTATATATATAGCGATGGCTTCGGTTTTCATGTCGGGCCTTGCTTCCTGTAAAAAATACCTGGATGTCAATAAGAGCCCTAATTCAGCTGAAAGCGTAGACCCGAAGCTATTGTTTTCAGCCGCGGTTACATCCTACGTAGCATTAAGACCCAGCGGTGATTTTTATATTCCCCTGGCGCTCGGCGGTCAATCTATTGCAGACGGGGGTAATAACCCGACAGCCTGGGATTCTCCTTCTCCCAATGAATATGTTTTTTCTATCAACTTCTTTGGTAATGCCTGGACAGGTTTATATTCCAACGTGGGAATTAACTTAAAACAGGCTATCACTCTTTCAGAAAACGCAACTCCGAAAAATAATAATGCGGCAGCCCAATGTAAAGTATTATGGGCACAGGCTTATTATGATCTCACCACCCTTTTTGGTGATGTTCCTTTTTCTGAGTCCATAAATTCTGAGGTCTCTTATCCCTAAATTCGATGCGCAGAAAGATGTACTGGAAGGCGCTATTGGTTTGCTCGATGCGGCGATCGCACAATTCGATGAAGCCAGTCCTTTGAAGTTCACCAACTATGATCTGTTTTTTGGCGGTGATATCGCGAAGTGGAAGAAAGTGGCCAAATCACTTAAATTACGCATTTTGATGACGATGGTGGATAAAGACCCTTCCAAAGCCGCTGCTATCGGCCAGATGATAACGGCCGGTGGACTGGTAAGTTCTGCTGCCGATAATTTCAAAATTCCTTTCCAGAATACAGTGGGCAGAAAAAACCCCAAGTTTGCTTTGGGTGAACAGTATAACGCGGGGCAAAATTTATTTTTTGCTTCTAAATATGTTGTGGATTTCATGCGGCCGCTGAATGATCCGCGTTTACCGGTATTTTTTGATAAACCTGCCGCGGCCGATAATTATTATGGTATCACTCCCGGTGATGATGGCGATGATGATCATGATGCCAGGATTTCAAATAACCTGCACTCAGCCATTGCACCGGAACTTTTCTTTTCTTACCAGGAAGAACTATTTTTTGAAGCAGAGATCTATGCCCGTGGTATCGGCGTTACGCAGAATTTAGCTACTGCAAATACACTGTACAAAAAAGCGGTAGAAGAATCTTGCAAGTATTTTGGCATCTCAGCATCCGCATCCGCCACTTTCGCAGCAGGGTTGCCCGACCTGGCAACAGTGGCCAACCCGGTTAAACTTATACATTACCATCATTGGGTAGACAAGATGGATGAAGGCGGTGAAGCCTTTACCGAATGGAGAAGATCCGGCGTAGACGGAGATGAAACGCCTGCGTTAACTCTTCCGATAGGTGCGCCCTCCACGCCGTTGTTCAGAAGATTTGAGTATCATCTTTCCAGCGAATTACTGCTGAATCCAAATGCTCCGGCGCAGCTTAAGTATTACGAAAAAATGTGGTTTGACCTCTAATAAATAATAGTATGAAAAAAACATTCATTCCTTTACTCATTATATCAGTTTGCCTAGAGAATTACCGGCTTACAATAATGCATCTAAAGAATTAAAACGATTTAAGGTTGTGTCGGGGAACTGATGCCATTTCACCTGGACGGGACTGAACTAGGGCATATTTACGAAACTCGATTTAACGATGCACCACACCTGGAAGTTCAACGTGATCTTTTCATTATAGGATGCCGGGACAGAACTTCGATATAGTGATTGGCCACAAATAAATAAAGAAAATATATATAGAAAAGAATTTCTAAAAATTAGAACCCGGAAAGGAAATCGTACAGTAGTTATTCCCCTGCATCCTTATGTGAAAGAGGTAATGAGTAAATATCAGCACGGTCTTTCTAACGTAATCAGCAACCCTATTTCCCAGATATACCCAAACGGATCTTGCAGTTTTCCATTAAATAAATAATAGTTTTTCCGGGCCCGTGGCAAATAAGAACGGGCTATAAAACTAATTTTTCCGGACAGCAATGTTTGTTATCCAATACAGTTTGGTTTGTTTATTTCACACGGTAGCTGGGGATAAACGAAATAAACCAGAATTTCCGTTTATATATCGCGCTTCCGTGGCAAAAGAATAAGCAGCAAGCTCAAGCTCAGTTTAATTTTATTTCGGCTGGTTGTATCCATTTGAAAACAACTTTAAACTTACAATAAAACAGGGCGCTCATCAATCAGAATTGACTATCAAAATAAAGGTGTCTGCTGATGCTCTCAAAAGCCAGGCTGAATCTTCTACCGATGCGGCACTTGGCTAATATCCTACAAAAGCTGTTAACATTTTATAAAAGGGAGCTAAGTATCCAGCCTAATTTTATTTTATTATTAAAGCAATTACCGCATAGTTATATTCAATGAGCAAAAAACCGAAAGTATTCGTTCCTGTGATGCTTACCCCTTTTAAAGAAAACGGGGAAGTTGATTACGATGGACTAACAAAGTTGACGGAATTCTATTTAACTGCAGGCGCTGCCGGACTGTTTGCAAATTGTCAGTCGAGTGAGATGTTTACATTGACTGCAGAAGAACGGTTGTCAGTGACCAAGCACGTAGTGAAAGTGTCCAAGGGGTCAGTGCCAGTAGTTGCGGCCGGCACTTTTGGTGGTTCGTTGGAGAAGCAGGCTGACTTTGTGAAGAAGATGCATGATACGGGTGTCGAAGCGGTTATCGTCATTACAAGCATGCTCGCCGGTGAGTGGGAAACGCCGGAAACTTTTGATGACCGTTTTTACAAATTGCTTAATATTACCCAGGGGATTCCGTTAGGTTTTTATGAATGCCCGGTACCATATAAGCGGGTGCTTTCAGCAAGGCAACTTAACCAGTTTGTTGATACAGGCCGGGTAATTTATCATAAAGATACCTGCCTGGATATTGACCTGGTCAGATCCAAGCTGGAGTTGACAAAGGGTATATCATCATTCGGATTGTATGATGCATATATAGCACATGCGGTTGAATCATTAAAAGCCGGATCAGCCGGCTTATCATGTATACAGGGAAATTATTTTCCTGAATTGATCGTGTGGCTGTGTAAATATTATGATGATCCTGCAAAAGAAGAAGAAGTAACGCGTGTACAGCAATTTTTTATTGATTATATGGGAGTAATGCACTCGGTTTACCCGGTGGTGGCAAAATATTTCCTGCAGAAAAGAGGACTAGGAATTTCCAGGTTTACCCGTGATTTTGTTGGAGTATTTAATAAGGATATAAGTATAAAAATAGACGGGTTGTATAATGCCTGCCAGGAGTTATACAGGGATATTGAAGTTAAACTGGTGACATAATAATATGTATTGCTCAGACAACCGGCAAGAATGGATGTAGAAGTATACCGATGCTATTAATAGAAACGGTGGGAGTGAATACCTGCGACTTTTTACAGCGTTATAAATTTAAAATCAAAATAAATTATGAGAAGGAATCTGATTAGGTTTATTTGGCTTTCCTGTTGCATAATGGTCGGACTGGGGCTGTGGGCCCAGACGTCTGTGACGGGAAAGGTTACGGATGCCGGTACCGGCAATCCACTGGCGGGGACAACCGTCAGTATAAAAGGCGGTAGCGGAAGCGCCGTCACAAAACGATTCGGGATATTATTCAATCACCGTTCCATCTTCGGAATCGCGCTTGCAGTTCAGCCACGTTGGATACCTGACCTTTGACATGGCCACCGGGGGCAAACGAACTATTGATGTCTCATTAACCCCGGCTAATTCTTCCCTGGAAGAAGTAGTAGTTGTGGGTTATGGCCAGCAAAAGAAAATAACCCTTACCGGCGCGGTCAGCACCATTGATGCAAAAAAACTGGAAAACCGACCGGTAACTTCTGTAATGGAAGCGCTGCAGGGACAGGTGCCCGGACTGACTGTAATAAGAACCAGTGCGCAGCCGGGTAATCAGTCCATTGATTTCCGGATCAGGGGAACCAGCACCTTCAGCAATAATCCTGTATTGACAATTATAGATGGTGTCCCTTCCGCGTTGGACAGGATTAATCCCGCGGATATCGAAAGTATCAGCGTATTGAAAGATGCGGCTTCCGCGGCTATTTACGGATCAAGAGCCACAGGAGGAGTTATCCTCGTAACGACCAAGACAGGAAAAAAAGGTGCACCAAGAGTTAGTCTCAATATGTCCCTGGGCAATCAGACGCCTACCCGTTTCCCCGAAAAAGTCTCGGCACTGGATTATGCCCTGCTTTTCAACGAAGCCAGGGCCAACGATGGAGGAGCTCCACGGTATACCCAGGCAGAAATCGACAAGTTTGCATCCCCAGACTTTGTGGGCGTAGACTGGGATGATGCCTTGTTGAGTGACGCATTGCAGACAGATCATAATATCAGTGTTTCAGGCGGGGGCGAAAACAATGATTACTACCTTTCATTTGGCTATTTAAAGCAGGGTGGTACTGTAATCAATACAAAATACGAGCGTTTTAATATCCAGCTAAATCAAAATGTTAGAATCTCCAATAAGTTTAAGCTCGGCTTGAAACTTGGTTATATTCCGTCCACCACTACATCGCCCAGCGGTGACGAGTTGGTGGAGTGCTTTCAAATGTTGCATCCTTACCTATTGATGAAAGTGAAGTAAAGACGGCAGATGGCAGATGGCTGGCAAGAACGGGCGGCAGCGCAAACACTATAGCACGGGCTTCGGAAGACGGAGGACAAACGATCATAAAAGGATCCAGGCTGGCAGGTAATGTGGTACTGGACTACAACATCATTCCAGAGGTGAAACTTACTGCCAGCTATGGCATGGTGAGAAACCAAAATCGTCTCCGGGATTATGCGAAAATATTGACCCTTTATGACCAGTCTGATCATGATCTCGTTGCAGGCCGGAATGAGTTTAACACGCTTAAGATCGGCTATGTTACCGATATGCAGCAAAATGCGAACTTACTCGCCAATTACAGCCAGAAATTCAACAATCATTCCATCTCCGTTCTGGCTGGCTTTACAGCCGAATGGTTTGATGTGATGAATGATGGTATCAGCACCCGTAATTTTTTGACAGATGATATTTATTCGGTGAGCGCAGGCACCACTGATCCCACTTTCTGGGGGCATCAGCGGAACAGCTTCAGACTGGTCTCTGGCCTCCCTGGTGTCCAGGGCTTCGTACAGCTACAAAGACAAATACCTGCTTGAAGGTACTTTGCGATATGACGGTTCTTCAAGATTCCTGGAGGATGTAAGATGGGGATTGTTTCCTTCTGTTTCCGCCGGCTGGGTGATCTCAAAGGAAAGCTTTCTGGAGAATGTTGCGCCCATCAATTTCCTGAAATTAAGAGCCTCTTGGGGACAGGTAGGCAATCAGAACGTAGGATACTATCCTTTTGCCAACAGCCTCTCACAAACCAGCTATTACTTTAATGGAGTACCAAACCGGGGAGTACAAACGGCCGGAGCTCCCAATCCTTTTCTGACCTGGGAAACAAAATCGGCATTCAATCTTGGTTTCGAAGGAAGATTTTTCCGCAACAAGCTTGAAGTAAACGTTGATGTTTTCAAGGAGAGAACTTCTGATATATTGCTCGCGCTTCCGCTGCCTACTACTTTTGGCCAGAATGAGCCGGTACAGAATGCAGGTACGGTGGACAACCAGGGATGGGAACTTGAACTGGCCCATCGAAACAAAATCGGCGCCTTTACGTATGGTGTAAGCTTCCAGATCTCCAATGCAAAAAATAAGGTAGTGAGTATGGGAGGAATAAGTCCCATCATCAACGGCAATGTGATTACAGAAGAAGGATATTCCATGAATGAGTGGTTTGGCCTGCGGTCAATAGGATTTTTTCAGTCGGCACAGGAAGTAACCAATGCACCGTTTCAGAACGCGTTGACATCTCCCGGCGATCTCCGTTACGAGAATAATGGGGAGATCCCAATACCATTAACTCCGATGACAGGGTAAGACTGGGGCTTTCTACACCTCGTCTTCCTTACGGGGTGCGAATAAATGTTGCGTTTAAAGGTTTTGATCTGACGGCCTTCGGCCAGGGTGTGATGGAGCAACTTGTATGGAGCAATGGCTGGACGGCCCAGAATTTTGACCGCGATGGTTCCGCACTCCGGACTTACCATCTTGACAGGTGGACACCGAAAACACCGAATGCACGATTCCCTAAAACCCGTATAGGAAGCGGCGCCGCGGACGATGGTATCAACGATAAGTTTTCAAGTTTTTGGTTAGAAGATGCTGCCTACTTCCGTGCGAAAAATATCGAGTTGGGATACAGTCTTCCCTCCTCCATTTTAAAAAGGCTGAAAATTCAACGGATCCGCATTTTCGCGAATGCTGAGAATGCATTCACGATCACAGACTATTTAGGTTATGATCCGGAGATTCCGGTCGGTACTGGTTCCCGCCTTGTAGAAAGCCGCTATCCGCTGTCCAAAGTATATAATGTGGGATTGAATATTAATTTTTAAACTAACACCATGAAGAATTTATCTATAAACTGGATTGCAGGCTTGTTGATAACAGTGGCGATGTTGTCCTGCAAGAAATTTCTTGAAAAAGCTCCATTGGATACGCCTTCCATGGAAACATTCTGGGCCACCCCTGACCAGGCCAAACTATGGGTCAACAATCTGTACCTCGGGCTGGGCGGAGTGGAAGAAACGATATACGAAGCGTATAGTGATAATGCCTTTGGCCGTGCCGGTAATGGCGCCAATAATATTGCCAATGGGGCATTTGAAACCATTGATTCAAGAGTCAACACTGAATGGAATTACCGCTATATCCGCTTATGTCTTGAATTTTTCCAGAATATCGGCAAAGTGCCTAATCTTAGTCAAGCCCAACTGGATCAGCTTTCGGGACAGGTGCGGTTTATACTGGCATACCGGTATTACAAACTGATTACTTTTTTCAGGGATGTGCCGCTGGTTAAAGAACCACTTGATATCGAGAGTGCAGACGTACCTAAGAATAGCAAAGCCGAAGTACTGGCTTATATTCTGGAGCAACTAAACAGCGCTATCCTGGAATTGCCCGCCACCTGGCCTGCGGCTGATAATGGCCGTGCTTCGAAGGGCGCTGCGCTGGCACTTAAAGCACGTGTATTATTATACAATGAAAAATGGGAAGAAGCGGCGGCTACGGCAAAAGAACTGATGGATGCGGGCACCTACCAGCTTCATCCAAATTTCAATGAACTTTTCCTGTCCACTTTCAATAACAAGACAAAAGAAGTGATCCTGGCAAAACAGTATGCCGCCGTGGCCAATATACATGATATATACCAACGGTATGCACCGACCTCAATATTTGGGCAGGCGCTGATTTTGCCAACGGCAGAACTGGAAGCTTCCTTTGAAATGAAAGACGGCCTTCCTAAAAACGAGTCGCCACTTTATGATCCGCAATACCCATACGATAACCGCGATCCCCGTTATTACCATACCTTCCTCTGGCATGGCCAAAGCCTGAACGGATCAGTGATGAATCTGGCTGGTTCAGATTATGCGACTGCATTTACGTACATCTACTTTAGAAAATATATAGCGGAGTTCAAGAATCGCTTACGTGACGCGTACGTTAACTGGAGTTTATTCAGATACGCTGAAGTGCTGCTCAACTACGCCGAGGCAAAGAACGAAGCAACAGGCCCTCAAGCCAGTATCTATGATGCGCTCGATCTTATCCGCGTAAGGGCAGGTATGCCCGTGGTGAACAGGGTCAGGTATGCTACCAGGGAAACATTGCGCGCTTTTATTCGCAATGAAAGACGGGTTGAACTGGCGGGTGAGGGCCTGAGGTATTTTGACATTATCCGCTGGAGGATCGCTGAAAACACTCTCAATATCAACTTACAAAGTATGAATATTGAACAATGGGTCAACGGCCCCAAAGATGCCAGCGGACAACCGATATTAAAGGTGAGGGCGGTGCAGGTCAGGGTCTTCAACCCCGCAAAACACTATGTGTGGCCTATTCCGCAGACAGCAATTGATCGTTCTACTACATTGGAACAACATGTCGAATGGAAATAATTTTTGGTTCCTGTGAAATTGAAAACGTCGCTCATGTTTAATCCATCGGGCATTCTGATTGCTTTATTAAGCCTGGTTATGACAATGACCGGGTACGCGCAGGGATTGAATTACCCGGACGACAAGGTTGTTGAATATGTAAATCTCGATGCCCGCGAGATTCAACGGCAAAAAGAATTCCGGCAACAGGGATTGCAGGCATTGGCTTCTGTTGTTTTACCGGAGGGGTGATTTAGAACATAAAGTAGTGGCAGCGGGCGGTATCCGTGGTCATCTCGGATGGCCGCATGCTGTAATGATTGATAGCGTCATCGTTTTACATATTAAAAACCTGTTTTTAATACGTTCAACGGATGCTGGTCAAACATGGGAAGAACCATTATTTGTCAAAGATGCTCCCATACTTGCAATGGTAGCTACCCATAGCGGGAAACTGGTGGCGGTTTTCAATTGACAGGAACAGGGTCAAAGGTTTTGTACATGGTCATGAACGCTCATTGAGTGTGCTGATCTCTGAGGATAAAGGAAAGTCCTGGAAACGTCATAGCGTAAAACTAGATCTGCCGATCGGTGCACAGGGTCTTACTTCCAGGATTATTGAACATCCTAAATATGGGCTTATTACAGGAGTGCATTATAATATCCGTAAAGACACACTTACATTTTTTGTTATCGTCGGATGAGGGACAAAACTGGCGAAGCGCAAGCTTCCCGGTTAATACCCCATTAAACAATAATGGAATTGTTGTATTCACTGATAACAATAATAATCTTGGTGCTATTGTACGCAACCATATAGCAGTAGGTTCGGATTACCTGGAAGGATGGAACGCATATATGCAGTATGCTCCCGTGAATATGGCTAGCGCCAAACGGTTTGAAGATTTAAAATGGTCAGGCTCACGCAGCAATATCTGGGAAAGAAAAGATGATTCCTATGGTGCTCAATACAACCCTGTTTCGGGGCGCATAGAAGCTGTGGCCACCAAACGCGATTGGGGCTTGCCCTATACCGATAATGGATATATGACCCTGACCCTTTGGAGCATTGCTCCGCGCGAATTTCAAAACGGAAGTAATCACTGGCGTTACGAGGGAACCCTGCTGAGAAGTAAGGTGAAAAATCACGGGTAGAAAATCCCCGCGATGGTTTGCATCCCGCCGGTACAGTGATAGACGAAAAGAATGGAGTACAACATGTTTTCTTTTATTCCGGGAACCGGTGTCATGGCGAAGATGGTGCACCTGATAAGGGCTATACTGGTATATTCAGACTCTCCCGCACACTGGATACAAAAAAATGGGTGAGGCAAAGCAGGCAACTTGAGAACTATAATGAGATTTATCACTTAAACGAAGATTTCAATACACTTGATAATTGGGGAAAAAGCGGAAGCCCTACAGGGATAATGGTGTTGCCCCGAACAGAACCAGCTTTCCGTAAACCGGTGGATCTGCCACATGGCGATTTAAAAGTGAAGGAAGGGAATTTATATTTGAAAACAGGCGAGCCCGGTTATTATGGTCTTCATAATGAGCATACCATTACAAGCATCAACTTCAAAATGGAGTTCAAAGCCAGGATAAAGAAATTCCCTGAAGCCGGTTACCCATTAGGTGTACATATAAATGTGGGCGCAGAAAAAATGATCTGCTTCTCAGAAAAGATGGAATATATGAATTGAAGGGGGACAAAGGACCTTACAGGAAAATAATAAATACTACGATTAATAATGACTGGCATGTCTGGAGTGTGGTAATGCAACTCGGGCATGCCAGCATATACAAAGACGGCGCATTTATTGGAAAAGGGTCTGTACGTATAGATGGCAGCATTGGGCATAGACCCATTACGATCTCCCGCGACAGCAACAAAGGCATCGGACCCGGCTGAAATGGAAATGGAATATTTCAGGTATGAAAATATTGATGAACCTGATAATGCCGGTTCGGGCAACTTATTGGGTGCGGAAAAGATGGTTTGCAACCGGGGAAATTGCAGATGATCTCAAGAACGGGGGAGGGCAGCCAGCATTAGGATGAAAGTAACAATATGCCGGATGGAAATAATCTTTGCTTCCTGTTAAATCGAAAATATCAATCATGTTTAATCAATCCGGCATACTTGTCGTTTTACTAAGCCTGGTCATGACCATGAACGGGTATGCACAGGGAGAGAATTACCCGCCGGAAAGTTGTTGAATATGTGAATCTGGATGCCGGGGAAATCCAACGTCAAAAAGAATTTCGCCAGCAGGGATTACAAACCCTGGCCCCCGTAGTGTTACCCGAAGGAGAGCTGGAAGCTGAAGTGACAGCAGCAGGTGGTATACGGGGTCATCTCGGGTGGCCGCATGCGGTGATGATTGATAGCGTAATCGTTTTACATGTCAGGAACCTTTTTTTTATACGTTCTGCAGATGCAGGCCAAACCTGGGGAAAGCCATTGTTTGTAAAAAATGCTCCCATCCTTGTGATGGTAGCAACAAAGAGTGGGAAACTGGTGGCAGTCGGCCTTGACAGGTTGAACAAAAATTCTGCAGGTAATCGTCAACGATCATTGAGTGTGCTGATATCGGAGGATAAAGGAAAGTCCTGGAAGCGTCATAGCGCAAAGCTGGAGATGCCTGTCGGCGCCCAGGCTCTTACTTCCAGGGTCATAGAGCATCCAAAATATGGACTTGTTACCGGCGTACATTATAATATCCGCAAAGACACACTGACTTTTTTGCTATCGTCTGATGAAGGACAAACCTGGCGAAGCGAGAGCTTCCCGGTAAATACTCCCTTAAATAATAATGGGATGGTTGTATTCGCTGATGGCGATAATAACCTGTGCGCCTTTACGCGCAACCAGGTGGGAGTAGGTTCAGCCTCCAAATACCTGGCTGGCTGGACTGCTCATATGCAGTATGTGCCCGTGAATGCCGCTACTGCCAAGGGTTTCGGAGATTTAAAATGGTCAGGTGTGCGCAGCAATATCTGGGAAAGAAAGAGATGATACCTATGGGGCTCAATACAACCCTGTTTCGGGACGCATAGAAGCTGTTGCCACCAAACGGGATTGGGGCCTGCCTTATACCGAAAGCGGATACATGACACTTGGTCTTTGGAGTATTGCTCCCGGTGATTTTCAAAAAGGAAATAACCAATGGCGTTACGAGGGCACCTTGTTGAGAAGTAAGGGTGAGAAATCACGTGTTGACTACCCAAGGGATGGATTTCATCCTGCCAGCACGGTGATAGACGAAAAGAACGGAGTACAACATATTTTCTTTTATGCGGGAAACCGCTCGCATGGAGAAGATGGCGCTCCCGATAAAGGGTATACCGGCATATTCAGGCTCTCCCGCACACTGGATACAAAAAAATGGTGAAGCAAAGCAGGCAACTTGAAAACCATAATGAGGCTTACTGTTTAAACGAAGATTTTAATACACTTGATAATTGGGAAAAAAGCGGAAGTCCCACGGGGATCATGGTATTGCCACGCACAGAGCCGGCTTATCGAAAGCCAGTGGATTTGCCGGGCGGCGTTTTAAAAACTGAGTCAGGAAATTTAATTCTGAAAACAGGCGAGCCCGGTTATTACGGTCTTCACAACGAACGAACCATTACCACCATGAACTTCAGGATGGAGTT
The DNA here is from genome assembly GCA_037200265.1 of Bacteroidota bacterium. Taxonomy (GTDB): domain Bacteria; phylum Bacteroidota; class Bacteroidia; order Chitinophagales; family Chitinophagaceae; genus VBAT01. The sequence goes on along the minus strand of JBBCIL010000013.1, from coordinate 119,931 downwards.
CAAAGCCAGGATAAATAAATTTTCTGAAGCTGGTTATCCATTGGGTGTACATGTAAATGTGGGAGCGGAAAAATATGATCTGCTTCTCAGAAAAGATGGAATATATGAATTGAAGGAGGACAAAGGACCTTACAGGAAAATAATAAATACCACGATTAATAATGACTGGCATGTCTGGAGTGTGGTAATGCAACTCGGGCATGCCAGCATATACAAAGACGGCGCATTTATTGGAAAAGGGTCTGTACGCATAGATGGCAGCATTGGGCATAGACCCATTACGATCTCCGCGACAGCAACAAAGGCATCGGACCCGGCTGAAATGGAAATGGAATATTTCCGCTATGAGAATATAGATATACCAGATCATGCTGGTATCACCAACTCATTGGGGATGGAAATGATGCCGATCAAACCGGAGAATTTCGTATGGGTAACGATGGAGAGATTGATTATAAACAACTTCTTAAGGACGAAATTCATACACCTTACCTGGGCAAAGGTTCGCCTAATCCCTATATCAAAGATGGTCCCGTGGTATCTGAAAATCCTCTAGAATGGGATGAAAAACCCGCGCATCCTGTAAAAATTACACAGGAGTTTTATATGGCCTCCACGCCGGTCACCAATGCGCAATATGAACAGTTCAGACCGGAGCACAAATCACTAAGAGGTAAAGCCGGGTTCTCAAAAAATGATGATGACGCAGTGATATTTGTAAGTTGGGAGGATGCTGTTGCTTTTACAAAATGGCTTAGCCAGAAAGAAGGAGAAGTTTACCGGCTTCCCACCGAAGCCGAATGGGAATATGCCGCAAGAGCCGGTACTCTTACACCTTATTTTACAGGCGACAGCCTGCCCGGCGAATACTGGCAACACCAGGTAATGAACCGCAGTCATTTTCTTACTCCCGATAGCGTAAACCTGGAAGTAGGATTGACTCATCCCAATGCATGGGGCTTACATGATATACATGGCCTGGTTGAAGAGTGGTGCCAGGATTGGTATGGGCCCTATAAAGATGGTCTGCAAACAAATCCTGTTGGATGGGCAACGGGTATGTCAAAAGTAACCCGCGGAGGAAGTCATAGCACCGGTTTACCATTCCTTCGTTCGGCCAACCGGTCGGGAGCATTGCCCGGGTCAAGGTCTTTCCTGGTGGGTTTCAGGGTTGTAAAAGGAAAAATGCCAGCAACCAAACCTCTGGATGATGTTTCTCAAAAGAAATGGCAGGAAATGTTATTCAAAAAGATTTTGACTGGAACAAAAATAAAGTTCCGGCAGAGAAAGCCATTTTTGAAACACCTAAAACATATACAAGAGTTCCACCGGGCGCCAATGGGTCCGCTATATTTTACGCATAACCATGAGCCAGCATTGACAGTACTTCCCAATGGAGATTTATTGGCGATCTGGTTCACCACCGTAACGGAGCGGGGCAGGGAAATGATTGTTGCCGGATCAAGACTGCGTCGCGGTGCTAAGGAATGGGATGAGCCGGATGTTTTTTTCCAGGTACCCGATCGTAACCTCACGGGGCAGGCGCTTTGGTGGGATGGGAAGCATACCATTTATCATTTTTCAGGCGTAGGGGTGGCCGATGATTGGAAAAATCTTTCATTGGTGATGCGCAAAAGCACGGACAATGGAGCCACCTGGAAAAAGCCGGAGATCATCGGACCCGAATACCGTGCAAGACACCAGGCGATAGATGCCGTAATAAAAACCAGTGACGGAACAATGATATTGCTTTGTGACGCTAACCCTTCTTCCGATGGTGGTTCATCGTTACAGACCACAAAGGATGCAGGAAAAAGCTGGTACGATCCCGGTTATGGAAAACCCAAACCGGTAGTCAAAGCGGGAAACACCGGGCATTGGATCGCCGGTATACACGCCGGCATTGTAGAGCTGAAAGATGGAAGCTGGCTGGCGCTTGGCCGGGGTGATTCTATTGCGGGAAAAATGCCTATGAGCATTTCAAAGGATAAAGGCCAGACCTGGCAATATTCAGCAAGTCCATTTACACCAATTAAAAGTGCGCAAAGGCTCGCGCTTATCCGGTTGAAAGAAGGGCCTTTGTTATTGATCTCCTTTGAACAGGAAATGACAGATATTATTTCCAACGGAGAAAAATCAAGAGGCATTGGCATGTATGCGACGCTGTCTTATGATGAAGGGAAAACATGGCCGGTCAAAAAATTGATTACCCCCGGTGAAAGCAATCGTATACTTGATGCCCCCTGTAATAATCGTTGGGGTGAAGAATTTAGCCTGCTGAATAAAGACCACAGTGAAAGGCGTGGTTACCTGACGGCAGACCAGGCTCCGGATGGCATGATCCACCTGCTTTCTTCAGGCACTCATTACTCTTTTAATCTTGCATGGATATTGGAATCTCCGAAAGACTGATAAAAAAATAAACGCAGTTATATATGAAAAAAGCTACATCCGGATTTTTAGAATACCGTTTGTCTTCAGGTTGGCGGTTGTTGGGCAAAATAGGTACTGTTTATCTCTGCCTTTGTTTTGGTTTTCCAAAAATGACAATAGCCCAGCCGGGTAATAAAACCATCGCAGCAGTGAAAGGATTATCACCTCAGATTCCGGGTTTGCCATCGGATCCGGCAAATATTACATGGGACCGGCCCGCGCTCCTGAAGGAAGAACGGATCACCAATTTACTGGGGATGGAGATGATTCCCATTAAACCGGGAGAGTTCCGCATGGGTAATGATGGAGAGATTGATTATAAACAACTTCTTAAGGACGAAATTCATACACCTTACCTGGGCAAAGGTTCGCCGAACCCCTATATTAAAAATGGGCCCGTGATGAGTGAGAACCCGCTGGAATGGGATGAAAAACCAGCGCATCCTGTAAAAATTACACAGGAGTTTTATATGGCCTCCACGCCGGTCACTAATGCACAATATGAACAATTCAGGGCCGGAGCACCGGTCATTAAGAGGCAAGGCCGGTTTCTCTAAGAGTGATAATGATGCGGTAATATTTGTGAGTTGGGAAGATGCCGTTGCTTTTACAAAGTGGCTTAGTCAGAAGGAAGGAGAACCTTACCGGCTTCCTACCGAAGCCGAATGGGAATATGCCGCGAGAGCAGGTACCCTTACACCTTATTTTACCGGCGACACCCTGCCCAGGGAATACTGGCATCACCAGGTCATGAACCGCAGTCATTTTCTTGCTCCTGATAGCGTAAACCTGGAAGTAGGATTGACTCCTCCCAATGCATGGGGCCTGCATGATATACATGGACTGGTTGAAGAGTGGTGCCAGGATTGGTATGGCCCTTATAAAGCTGGCCTGCAAACCGATCCTGTAGGATGGGCAACGGGTATGTCAAGAGTAACCCGCGGAGGCAGTCACAGTACTGGTTTACCCTTTCTGCGTTCGGCCAACCGGTCGGGAGCATTACCAGGATCAAGATCCTTCCTGGTGGGTTTCCGTGTTGTAAAAGGAAAAATGCCAGCAACCAAACCTCTGGATGATGTTTCTCAAAAGAAATGGGCAGAGCATGTTATTCAAAAGATTTTGACTGGAACAAGAATAAAGTTCCACCCGGTAAAGCCATTTTTGAAACACCTAAAACATACACCAGAATTCCGCCGGATGCCAATGGTCCGTTATATTTTACACATAACCACGAACCTGCATTGACTGTCCTTCCTAATGGAGATTTGCTGGCTATCTGGTTCACCACTGTGCTGGAACGGGGCAGGGAAATGATTGTTGCCGGAGCAAGACTTCGTCGCGGAGCTAAGGAATGGGATGAACCGGACCTGTTTTTCCAGGTACCTGACCGTAATCTTGCGGGGCAGGCGCTCTTGTGGGATGGGAAGCACACGATTTATCATTTTTCAGGTGTAGGTGTAGCTGATGACTGGAAAAACCTTTCATTGGTGATGCGCAGGAGCACGGACAATGGAGCTACCTGGCAAAAGCCGGAGATCATCGGGCCCGAATATGGTGCAAGACACCAGGTGATAGATGCCGTGATAAAAACCAGTGACGGAACGATAATATTACTTTGTGATGCTACTCCTTCTTCTAATGGCGGTTCAGCAGTACATACCAGCAAGGATGCCGGGGATAGTTGGTCCGATCCCGGTTACGGAAAGCCCATACCGGAATTCAAAGAGGGAAACACCGGGCATTGGGTCGCTGGCAGACATGCGGGAATTGCAGAGTTGAAAGATGGAAGTTTGCTCGCGCTTGGCAGAGGTGATTCTATCGCGGGAAAAATGCCGATGAGTATTTCGAAAGATAAAGGCCTGACCTGGCAATATTCAGCAAGCCCTTTTACTCCAACTAAAAGTGCGCAAAGGCACGCCCTTATAAGATTGAAGGAAGGGCCTTTGCTGTTGATCTCATTTGAACAGGAAATGACAGACATTGTTTCCAACGGGAAAAAATCAAAAGGCATCGGCATGTACGCGGCGCTGTCCTATGATGAAGGGGAAAACATGGCCGGTCAGAAAATTAGTCATACCCGGAGGTGATTTATTTTGGATGCTCCTTGTAACTATCGCTGGGGAAAAAAGTTTAGCCTGCTTACTGACGATCAGGCTGAATTACGCGGTTATCTCACCGCGGATCAGGCTCCTGATGGCATGATACACCTGCTGTCTTCAGGAACACATTACTCTTTTAACCTTGCATGGATATTGGAGCCCCCGAAATTATTAAATAAGTAAACGCGGTTGTTTATGAAAAAAGTCACACCCGGATTTTTAGGATATAGCTCGTCTTCCGGCTGGCGGTTGTTCGGTAAAGTATGTTCGGTTTGGCTCTGCCTTTGTTTTGGCTTTCAAAAAATGACAACAGCCCAGCAAGGTAATAAAGCCCCGGCAGCAGTGAAAGGATTATCACTTGAGATTCCGGGTTTGCCATCGAATCCGTTAGACATTGTATGGGACCGGCTTCCTTTGTTAAAGGGAGACAGGATCACCGTATTTGAAGGAGTAGAAAACAAAACTGCGTTCAATCATCACCCAACTATTTTTTATTATAAAGACAAATTTTTTGCCACCTGGAGCAATGGCGATAAGGATGAAGACTTTTCTATGCAGCGCGTTATGTTTGCTACCAGTACGGATGGGTACAAATGGAGTAAGGCAATGAATATGACCGGGAGTATTCCCGAAAGGGCATATACCCCATGCGGGTTTTGGGTGCGCGAAGGAGAATTATTTGCACTGGCATCACTCAGCGATTCGAGAGCCAGCTCTCTTGATTCCCGGGATAACAGGATGATGTTGTCCTACCGGTGGAATGCTGCTACATCAACCTTTGAATATTCTGGAACCGTAGCCAGGGGGTTTTATGGTATTGAAGGACCCAGGCAGGTGGCGGACGGGCAATGGTTTATGTTTGGCAAACCGGACACGAAAGCAGTACCGGCAGACAGCATCATGCAGTTTGCCAGGGGAGGAAAGAACGCCATGGATGCGTGGAGTATTAAACCAATACCCGATAATGAGATCGCCCACGATATCTCCTGGTATGCACTTCCCGACGGGAACTTATTGGCGGTTGAAGCAAAGGGCAATGTTCCTGACCGCCGGCTGGTAAGCATGTACAGTAATGATAATGGTAGCTCCTGGTCAGCACCCGAACGGTCAAACTTTCCTGACGCAGACAGCAGGCTGTATGGCATGAGGCTGAGTAATGGACGTTATGTATTGCTGAACAATCCTAACCTTTCACGTTACCGGGTTCCACTGTCTATTGCGCTTTCTACGGATGGAAAAAAATACGACCGGATGGCCAATATCCGTATCGAACAAACGAATAAAAAATATTCAGGTCATGCCAAGGCGCCGGGTTACCAGTATATGAGAGCATTTGAGCATGCAGGGAAATTGTGGATCATTTATTCCGTAGACAAAGAAAACATTGAAATAACAACGGTTTCATTGGAAGAGATAGAACGCTTCTATGCAGTTGATCAAACCTATGACAGCAGGAAGCCTTCGGTTGAAATTATCATAGATAATAACGAAAAAGGATTTGAAACGAATAGCCCATGGCCAACAGATACAGCGGCAGGCATCTTTGACGGAGTGAGGCTGGGATATCACGGCCGCGATTACTCTTACATGAAAAATTCAAAGACAATGACTGCCGGTTGGGCAAAATGGACACCTGAGATAACGCGGCCCGGAGTGTATGCAGTTTATATGAAGTGGGCGACTACAGGCTTCGGTTCCAAAAGCGCAATGGCTGATATCGCGCCGATAGAGATCAGGCACCCGGGAGGAGTTCACCGGAGCTCGGTTGATCAGAGCCGGTATGGAGGAACCTGGATGTATCTTGGCTCTTTTACTATGAAAGCCGGCGATGATTCGTATGTAAAGATCTATTCCGGCAAAAATGGCACTACAGTGGCCGATGCTGTGAAATTCGTGATGATGAAATAAAGTTTAAAACCTTTCAATGTTCAACGAAACGATAATGATCAGAATCCTTGTCATATCATTCCTGTTACCTGCGTTCGCTGCAGCGCAGGAAAGCAAAGTGCTTGATAAAGAGATTATCCATAGTAAGATACTGTCGATGGACAGGAATTATGCTGTTTACCTGCCGGCAGGATACGAAAGTTCCAACCGCAGTTACCCGGTATTATACTTACTGCATGGCGGTGGTGTAAATCATACAGGCTGGTTGCAGCAGGGAGAAATTCAATTTATCGCTGATAAAGCTATCAAAGAAGGTTTGTGTACACCGATGATCATTGTGACGCCGGATGCTTATACACTTCGCAGGGGTTATTATCAAAACAAAGAAAACTGGTTGTACGAAGACTTTTTTTTCCAGGAATTTATACCACACGTTGAAAAGACCTACCGTATCAGGAATGAGAAACAGTTCCGGGCTATCAGCGGGTTCTCCATCGGAGGAAAAGCATCTTTCACCTACGCCCTGCATCATCCTGAAATATTTGGATCCTCCTGCCCCTTAAGCGCAGCCACCGACAGGGCCAATGCTCCGCGGGAACATACAGCAACACCCGGTGAAGACAAGCTATCTCCTTATTTTAAGGAAAATAATATCATTGATTTGATAAACGCAATACCGGACAGCCTCAAAAATGCTGTGCGCTGGTATATAGATTGCGGAGACGATGATTTTTTATTTGAAACCAATACACTCGTGCGTGCGGCTATGGTTAAAGCAGGCATTAAAAACGAATTCCGTGTCAGGGATGGCGCGCATACATGGGCGTATTGGCGCAGCGCTATGCCTGCAATATTGGAATTTATTTCAGCCGGTTTTCGTGGTGATTGACCCGGTAAAAGCTAACTAATCTGAAAGGATAAAAAATGAAAAAAATAATTTTTTTAAGGAACCTGTTCTTATTAGCAGGTATAATTGCCGGCTCCGTTGCCTGGGTAGCACCGCGACCAAAAATTTTTCTTTTGGGTGACAGCATCTCTATTCACTATGGACCGCACCTCAAAAAGTTTTTAGATAGTGTTGCCGATCTCGAACAGAAAAAAGCAGAAACGATACAAGGCAAAGAATTCAGCCGCAATGGCGGCGATTCCCGAAGGGTGCTGGCTTATTTAACGGCCAAGACAAAAGAGCCTGATTTTCATCCCGATTATTTGTTATTAAACTGCGGGCTGCATGATATAGGACGTGATACATTAACCAAAGAACTCCAGGTTCCCCCGGATGAATACCGTAAAAACCTCGAAAGCATTATTGGCCTGGTACAGAAAAAAAAGATCGCCATAATATGGATTACGATCACACCGGTGGTGGACTCCATTCATAATACACGCACGAAACTAAAGTTGAGATATGCTGCAGACCTTGATCAATACAATCAGATAGCGATGGATGTATGTAAGCATTACGGTATCAGCACTATTGATCTGCATGATTTCACCAGCAAGCTTGGGACACAAGCTTATCTTGATAATGTTCACTACAAAGAAGATACCCGTTTGTTGCAAGCGTCTTATATCGCGGGCGCGGTCAATGCTATCATAAATAATAATATACCTGCTAAATAAGATCATGAAGCGACGTGAACTCATAAAATTGATCGGGATGGCGCCATTGCTGAAAATGGGTCATGTTGCGGAAGCATCCACTTTGTATGCTAAAGATCCGGCAAATGAAGCGGCAGTTCATTTACTGGTGTATGGTGCAACGCCCGGTGGCGTGGCCTGTGCTGTAAGGGCTGCAAGGGAAGGTTTGAAAGTATTGCTTGTTAATCCGACCGAACACCTGGGTGGCATGTTTGCAAGCGGTCTCGGAATAATGGACACACTTTATAACGGGTCCCGTGCGCCGCTGTATGATGAATTCAGGCAAAGTATTTATGATTACTATCGTCTGAAGTATGGAACAGATTCTCCCCAGTACGAAAATTCCGGGCCGGGTATATCGAAGACAAAGTATGAGGCGCATGTAGCTGAACAATTGATTAATGTATTGCTTGCAGCGGAAACCAATATCACTATAATAAAAGGTTTTTATCCGGTAAGTGCTGATAAGAATAACAAACATATAAAGAGTATTGGTTTCAAAATGGTTGACGGCCAGGAAACCATGTATAAAGAAGCGATGATTTTTGCAGATTGTTCTTACGAAGGAGATCTGTTGGCAATAGCTGGAGCCGCATTCCGTATGGGTCGTGAATCAAAAAATGAATTCGGGGAAAAGTATGCGGGGGTGATCTATTCAAAAGATGTTGAGCCGGGCAAAGCTGTCAATGGATTGAATAAAGACGAGGCGAATCTCATCAGGAACCTAAACCTGTATCGCTATAAGGAATCCGGCACGCTGTTGATGATGCCCGAAAGTACAGGCGAAGCGCATTCTGCCATCCAGGGTTTTAATCTCCGTTCTATTATCACCGATGATCCGGGTAATCGTTTACTGCCGGCTAAACCAGCGAATTATGATCCCGCTTATTTTAAAGATAATTATACGCATAAGATTGAGAAGCTGACATTGTCGCGTCCTAACCAGAAATCAAGCCTCAACTTTCCAAAGATGCTGGGTTTGCAGAATAAATATGTGGAAGGCGATTGGACGGAAAGAAAAAAAATTATCGAACAATATAGGAATGAAGTAACCGGTTTGCTTTATTTCAGGCAGAATGATTTATCGCTTACCGCCGAGGTTCGTGAACACTGGCGTAAATACGGATTGGCAAAAGATGAGTTTACGGACAATGGTTATATGCCCTATGAACTTTATGTTAGAGAAGCAAGACGCATGAAAGGGAAAATTGTTTTCACGGAACATGATGCGCGGCTGGCGAAGGGACTTAAAAGAGCTCCTGTACATACAGACAGTATCGGTGTAACGGAATGGTTTCTTGATTCGCATGCCTGTACAGACCAGCAGGTAAAAGGCAGTAAAGATGAAGGAGAAGTGATGTTGAAAAGCGAGACTGTTCCCGGGCAGATCCCATTGGCAACCATTTTTCCTTCAGACATTGATAACCTCATCGTCCCTGTCTGTCTTTCGGCTTCACATATCGGGTGGGGAGCCATCAGGCTGGAGCCCGTATGGATGGAAGTCGGGGAAGTGGCGGGCTATGTTGCCGCCGAAGCATTCAACCAGGGTATTACGCCGGCATTGGTCAACCCGGATGAATTGGTAAAGAAATTAGCGCTGAACCGGTTTATGATTTCTTTCTTCAATGATATGGAGGGACGGGAATATTCACCCTGGTATCCTGCGGTTCAATATTTGGGAACCAAAGGTTTTTTTGGAACCTATGAAGCCCAACCCAATAAGAAGCTGACAAAAATTTTGGCTGAGAGATGGGCGGATCATTTACAATCATGGAAGCAGAAAGGGGATTGGGATGCAAACAACCAGGCGTTAAAAACAGCAAAAGCCGAAGAAACGGATGGCGAATCATTGAAAGCCGCGGAGTTTGTCACGATGATTGAAAAAGCCCTTCGTCTTCCAAACCAACTTAAAGCAGGGCTAAAAAAAATAAATATCAACGATAAGTCAAATATCACACGTGGTGATGCGGCGAGGTTAATTTTCGAAGCCATCGCAATGGTCAGCAATGATTCCAATTTAAAAAAATGAAAAAGGATTGCCTGGTGTTTTTGAAGAAGAATTTGAACTACAATTGACGAGTATAAATTTATAAACTGAGCGATATGATTTATTTTCTGAAGACTAAGCGGGGAATGAGATTGACAAGAACAGGAGCCTTACTGATTATGTTGAGCGCATACGTTATGCCGGCAATAGCGCAACAGAAAGAAACGAATACCAATAAACCGCATCCCGTAAAAAACCCGATGTCTTCATTGATGCTCGCCGGCAACTGGGTACCGGATAGTTCTCATAAGATCAACTTTGACAGTCTTCCGCGCCTGCAGGGCAATTACAGGGTCGTCAATGATGTGCGGCAAACAAACGGAGTCAATCAACACAATTACCTCGCATACCATGCCGGAAAATTCTGGATCATGTGGAGTGATGGACCGGGTGTTGAAGACCGGGTAGGCCAACGCGTAAAGTATGCCACCAGCACCGACGGTTTAGATTGGACCACCCCTCAATACATGACACCGCTTCCACCGGGTTCGGACAAACCAGCTATTTACGGTACGCGGACAGATAAAGGATTTCGCTATATCGCCCGTGGATTCTGGAAAAGAGGAGATGAGTTGATTGCCCTCGCTGCATTGGATGAAGCTGCCGAATTCTTTGGACCAGGACTGGAACTGCATGGATTTATTTTTAATGAAGCCAGCCAGTCATGGAAAGATATTGGTGTCATTGCAGATGACGCGATCAATAATTTTCCACCTAAAAAATTAGCCACCGGCGAATGGATGATGTCACGCAGACGTTATGGTTATAAAAAAACCGGGATAGAATTTCTAATAGGCGGAGTGGATAGCATCACTTCCTGGAAATCTTTCAAGGTCTTCGGCTCCATGGAAGGGCTTTCGGCCGAAGAACCACACTGGTGGATGTTGCCGGATAATAATCTCGTGGCATTATTCAGGGATAACCTGCGTAGTGGTTTTCTTTTCCGGTCTTTCTCTTCAGACAATGGCCGTACCTGGAGCAAACCCGTCAGGACCAATTTTCCCGATGCAAGATCTAAATTCAGCGGCACACGTTTGAAAGATGGCCGCTATGTGCTTGTTTCCAATGCCAATCCGCTGAAGCGTGATCCGCTGGTACTTTCTGTCAGTGATGATGGAATGGTTTTTAATAAAATGTACTACCTGACAGGAGGAAGACATATAGACTATCCGCACGTTATTGAGCATGACGGGTATTTGTTAATTGCTTTTTCCGGTCAGAAGCAATCTGTTGAAGTGATAAAAATCCGTTTGTCTGATATGGATCATCTTGCCATGATCCCCCAGCGTAATTAATGGATATGATGTTTCAAACAAAGGCCTCAAAAAATTGTAGATGAGATTTTTTTTTATTTTCTTATTCTTTTCTTTCCCGCTGAGCCAGGTGGTTATCGGTCAGCAGAAGCTTAACGTATTATTCATTTGCGTGGATGATCTGCGACCGGATCTCCGGTCTTATGGAGATAAAACCGCCATCACGCCCAATATAGACCGGCTGGCAAAACAGGGAATGCAATTTGAACGCGCCTATTGCCAGCGATCTTTATGTGCTCCTTCCAGGGCTTCATTGATGACGGGTCTGCGGCCCGATACGCTGCCGATCATTTCAGAAGACGTTCATTTCAGGACTATATTACCTGACGTGGTCACGCTCCCACAATTTTTCAAGCAACAGGGCTATCATACGCAGGCATTCGGAAAAGTGTATCATGCCTATCCGCCTCAGCCGGATGATATTTCATGGACAGTGCCTGAACGGATACTGGACGTTCCCAAAAGAGATGAATACCTCATGCCTGAAAATCGTGTGAGAGGATTTATCAATCCCATGGAAAAAGGTACTTCAACAGAAGCAGTAGAAACCGTTGATGAAGGCTACCAGGATGGACAGGTGGCTTTAGCGGCGATAGAAACACTTGACACGATCAAACATAAACCATTCTTTCTCGCCGTTGGATTTAAGCGGCCGCACCTGCCATTCACCGTACCAAAAAAATATTGGGATATGTATAAGCGGGAAGACATTCCATTACCCGCAGATATGTTATATCCAAAAGATGATACCCTTGGCAAACTCCGCTACGACTGGCAACCGGATAAAGGTGAAATGAGAAACTATACCGATATACCACAACGCGGTGATGTTTCCCCGGAAAAGGCACGTGAACTGATTCATGGTTATTATGCTTGTATAAGTTATATCGATGTGCAGGTGGGCCGTGTGTTGCGGGCACTTGATTCTTTAGGTTTACGGGAAAAGACGATCGTTATCTTATGGTCGGATAACGGGTATCTTTTAGGTGAGCGTGGCTTATGGGGAAAAAAAGATAATTCAGAAAAAGCAACCCGCGTAGCATTGATGATGGATGTACCCGGTATGAAGAACAGGGGAGTTAAAACCAATGGCCTTGTTGAACTGGTCGATATTTTTCCAACGCTCACGGAGCTTTGTGGTATTAAATTTCCGGGCGTACTGCAGGGAACCAGTATGGTCCCTCTTCTTAAAAATCCTGGCTTAGTATGGAAAAAAGCTGCCTATAGCAGTTTTGCAAGAATGAATAATACGGTGATGGCTTATACGGTAAGAACGGCAAAATACCGCTATCATGAATACCGCGAAAAGAAATCAGGAAAAATGATAGCGCAGGAATTGTATGATATGGATAAGGATCCGTTGGAAAAGACGAACCTGGTGAATGAGAAAACGCAGAAGGAAACCGTCGCCACGCACATGAAATTGTTGAAAGAGGGTTGGAAATCGGCATTGCCTTCAACCGCGTTGACCAAATGATAACAAACAAAATCGATAAATTATGATAGATGTAAAACGACTGACCCGTAGATGTATGGTTTTCGCAGGACTGGCACTCATGTTTGGGTGTGCTGCGCAGGAGAACAAAAAAGTTCAGGGGCCTGATAACAACTCCCCATTGATGCTGGCAGGCGATTGGGTTCCTGAAGATCCCCGCCAGATTGACTTCGATAAGTTGCCGCGGTTTGCGAAGAGTGACCATGCTATTGTTCATGATGTAAGACCACTCGATGGTCACCGTGTAAACCAGCATAATTACATGATCTTCCATGACGGATTGTATTGGATGATGTGGAGTGACGGACCGGGTCTAGTCAGGGCTAAGCCTGGTGAACACCGCGATAAAGTACCGGGACATGATCAGGCCAGCCAGAAAGTTTCCTTCTCTACAAGCAAAGACGGATTGAAATGGAGCGATGCAAAAGATATCACAGACTCGCCGACTGGTGGATATGGCTGGATAGCCCGTGGATTTTGGTTATACAAAGGCAAACTGCTTGCATTGATTACCCGCTTTAAAGGACCGGGTTATGCAGGTGAAGGATTGTCCCTGCATGCTTTTGAATTGGAGCCTTCGCAAAAATGGAAGCATTTAGGAATAGTATACGACAATGCGATGAATAATTTTCCACCCAAGCAATTACCATCAGGAGAATGGATGATGTCGAGGCGCGACAGTTCCAAGAATGTCCATTTATTATATGGCGCCACCACAGCTTATAATGAATGGAAATCTGTTCCGGCAGTAGAGTATGAGGGCACCGATTTCAAAGCGGAAGAGCCCTGCTGGTGGGTGCTGCCCGATAATAATCTCCTTTCAGTGTACAGGGATAACAGTAAGAGTGGATTTCTTTACAGATCGTTTTCAAATGACAATGGAAGAAACTGGAGTCGCCCCGTCAAAACCAATTTTCCCGATGCAACTTCTAAATTCAGTGATACACGATTGAAAGACGGACGCTATGTATTGGTTTCAAATCCCAATCCGAAAAAACGTGACCCAATGACGCTTGCAGTCAGCGACGACGGAATTGTTTTTAATAAAATGATCTATCTCGTGGGCGGCCGTCATATAGACTATCCGCATGTTATGGAACACGACGGTTACCTGTTCATAGCATTTGCAAGCGCCAAACAAAGCGTGGAAGTGATACGTGTCAGTATTAAGGAGCTGGATAAAGTAAAAATGCCTTCAACGCCTCTTGTTATAAAATAAGCATTAACTGTTCTATTTAAATCAATACGATGAGTAATACGTTATCGAAAAAACAGGAAAGGAAAATTGTCGTCCATTTTATTGCTGCTTTCATTTTTACAACAGCAATGATTCTTTTGAATCTTGAAGGAACTGCGCAAAATAAGAAGGCAAAACAAACCAAACAGCCTGTGACGGAAAAGGTGGATCTTTTAAAAGACCCGCGTTCGCCTGTTATGCTGGCAGGCGATTGGGTTCCCGCCAATACACACAGCATTGACTATGATAAACTTCCAAGAGTGCCTGCTAATTACAGGGTAGTAAACGATGTTCATCAAACAAGAGGTGTGAACCAGCACAACTATTTAATTCATTACGGCGAAAAATTCTGGCTGATGTGGAGTGATGGTCCGGGTGTGGAAGACCGCGTGGGTCAGATCGTCAAATATGCTACGAGCCCGGACGGGTTGAACTGGACTTTCCCTAAAAACCTTACGCCCGAGCCACCAGGTTCGGAAAAAAACAGCTACTATGGCATGCGTACGGATAAAGGCTTTCGCTTTATTGCACGCGGTTTTTGGATACGCAACGGAGAATTGATTGCACTGGCTTCGCTTGATGAAGCGGGTGAATTTTTTGGGCCCGGTCTTCAATTAAGAGGCTATCGTTTAAATGCCGCTAAAGAAATATGGGAAGACATCGGCGTTATTTTCGATAATACGATCAATAATTTCCCCCCGGAAAAATTAAAAACCGGGGAGTGGATGATGTCGAGAAGAAAATATGATTACACCAGGTCCGGCGTAGAATTCATTATCGGCGGACAAGATAAGATCACTGAGTGGAAGTCTTTTCCCGTGATGGGTTCCGCAGATGAATTAACTGCCGAAGAGCCAAACTGGTGGATGCTTCCCGATAGCAATCTTGTTGCATTGTTCAGGGATAATAAGCGCAGCGGTTTTTTGTTTCGTTCTTTCTCTTCCGATAACGGCCGCACCTGGAGCGTGCCTGTGCGTACGAATTTTCCGGACGCTCGTTCAAAATTTGCCAGTACGCGTTTAAAAGATGGACGATATGTGCTTGTATCAAATGCCAACCCCGCCAAAAGGGATCCCATGGTTATTTCTATCAGCGATGATGGCGTTGTTTATAACAAAATGTTTTATCTCACCGGCGGAAGGCATATAGATTACCCGCATGTTATTGAACACGACGGGTACCTGCTGATCGCATTCGCAGGGGAGAAACAATCCGTGGAAGTGATGAAGGTTCGCCTGTCAGATTTGGACAGTTTAACAATGACTTCGCAGAAATAAAAAACATGAAAAGATTTTGCCGGTATTTTTTTATAGTGGCTTTTATCGCAACATACCTCCCGGTTGTGGCACAAAAAAAGTATAACGTACTGTTCATTGCAGTAGACGGGTTGCGGCCTTCGGCCTTATCCTGTTTCGGCAACAGTTATGCTGTTACTCCCAATACAGCTCTGCTGGCGAAAAAGAGTGTTATTTTTGAAAACGCTTTTTGTCAGCAGGCGAGTTGCGCGCCTTCCAGGGCATCATTGATGACTGGTTTAAGACCCGATACATTAAAGATCAATTCAGGCAATGTGCATTTCAGGAGCGTGGTACCCACTGTAGTTACGATGCCGCAATTATTCAAACAAAATGGTTATTACACACGGGCCATCGGCCTGGTGAGTCATGCACACCCTGCGCAGCCAGATGATGTTTCCTGGTCGGTTCCCGAACAGTTGCTCGATATTCCGAAACGGGACGAATACCTTTTGCCTTCTAACCGTGTTCGCGGGTTTATCAACCGGATGGAAAAAGGAACCGCAACGGAAGGAGCAGAAGCCCCGGACAATGCATACCAGGATGGGCAGGTGGCGCAATTGGCTATTGAGACATTAAGTCAAAACAAAGGCAATCCGTTCTTCATCGCGGTAGGATTTAAAAGACCGCATCTCCCGTACACTGTACCAAAAAAGTATTGGGACATATATGATCGCAAAACTATCCCGGTGCCGGCAGATACAGCTTTTCCGAACTGTACTCCGGAACAAGCTGCACTGCGGTATGCCTGGTCGGACGACGACGGAGAAATGAGAGCTTATACCGATATGCCAAAGAAGGGTCCGCTTTCCCCCGAAAAGATACGGGAAGTGATTCACGGTTACTATGCATCCGTCAGTTATGTAGACCAGCAAATAGGCCGGTTGATGCAGGCATTGGATTCATTGGGACTGGCAAAAAATACCATCATTGTTCTGTGGGCCGATCATGGCATTCACCTCGGAGAGCGGGGACTATGGGGCAAAAATGACCTGACCGATGATGCTACACGTATTCCTCTTATTATATCAGTTCCTGGTATGAACAAAGCGGGTCAGAAAACTTCAGCTCTCGTAGAAACGGTGGACGTATATCCTACGCTGACGGATTTATGTGGAATAACCGCTCCCGGTCCCCTGCATGGATTGAGTATGGCGTCGCTGCTGGAAGATCCTGCACGCAAATGGAAGGAGGCGGTGTTTAGCCGTTACCCCAGATCTGGTCAAAAAGTAATGGGATATTCTGTAAGAACGGCAAACTATAGATATAATGAGTATATAGAAGTGGCAACGGGTAAAGTGCTTGACAGGGAATTCTATGACGCGATCAGGGATCCTCTTCAATATGAAAATTTAATAAAAGAGAAAACAAAGGAGCAGCTTATTTCCAGGCATAAACTGATATTGGATAAAGGCTGGCAGAATGTACCAGTTAACTAGTATCAAAGCCACGAGCTATGAGCTGTGAGCTACGAGACCGATAGTTCAACAGCTGAATAAAGGTTCAAAGCTCGTAGCTCATGGCTCAAAGCTCATAGCTCAAATATTGCAGCGATTAAAAATAAAATAATGAAAAGAAGAAATTTTATCAAAATAGGAGCATTGGGTTCGGTAGTATATGGAACAAATCTTCTGTCATGCGTCACTCCGGGGGGAGATCATAGTGGAACTGATATTGTAGTAATCGGAGCTGCACCCGCCGGTATTATGGCAGCTATTGCGGCGGCAAGATTGGGAAGCTCTGTTACACTCACGGAGTACCATGCCCATATCGGCGGTATGTCAACCAGCGGCCTTGGCAAAAGTGATATTGAAAACAAGAATGCCATAGCCGGTTTGTTCAAAGAGTTTACCCAACGTATAAAGCAATATTATGTTGACAAGTATGGCGAGTCCTCGGATCATGTGGTAAAATGTAAAGAGGGATATTATTATGAACCTTCCGTTGCCGAACATGTCTTTAACCAGATGATCGGTGCAGAAAAAAATATACGGCTGCTGTTAAATCACCAGTTGGAAGAAGTGACGGTAGAGGCCGATACAATAAAGGAAATAAAGTTAAAAGACCGCGCAAAGAATTCAATCGTTGCACTTAAAGCAACAGTATTCATAGATGCAACATATGAAGGAGATGTTTATGGATTGGCAGGAGCCGCCTACTTATTGGGCAGGGAAGGAAGAAAAGATTTTAATGAAGAACATGCAGGTAAAATATTCTTTGACTATAATGATAAAGTATTCCTGGAGGGAAGTACCGGTGAAGGAGATAAGAAATTACCCGCCTGTACATACCGCTTATGCCTGACAGATGATCCGGCAAACAGTTATGTATTAAAAACTCCTCCCGAAGGATATGACCGTAATAAATACACGAAGTATTTTGATGATTTGAAAGAAGGTCGTTTAAGCGGTCCGAAAGTATTCAGGGAAGGTCATGGATATTATGCCGCTCATTTCGATACGATGGTGCGGGTATTTTCTTTTGCAGAGATACCCAACAGGAAATTCGATGTAAATATCAACCCGCGTCCGCTGGGATTTCCTTTTCCCGGCGAGAATGAAGACTATATAGAAGCAGGCTGGACTCAACGGGAAAAAGTATTTGCAAGGCACCGTAATTTGGTTTTAGGATTATTATACTTTGTACAGAATGATTCCGAAATACCGGAAGCACACCGGAAAATAGCGAATCAATATCATCTTCCACTGGATGAGTTTACCGACAACGGGCATTTTCCCTGGCAACTATATGTACGCGAAGGGCGGCGGTTGAAAGGAAAATATGTATTGAATGAAAATGATCTGAAACACAAAGATTCAGGACGCAACACTACTTTCAGCGACAGCATCATAGCCGGTGAATTTCCCATAGACAGTTTCCCGGTAACAAAAGAACCATCTCCAGACAGGAAAGTATTGGAAGGTTATATTGGATTACTGCCGATCTCACCTTACCAGATACCTTACCGGATACTGATACCGGAGAAGATCAAAGGACTGATCGTGCCGGTAACAGCATCTACCACGCATGTGGCGTACTCCACGGTACGGATGGAACCTTTGTGGATGGGGCTGGGGCAGGTAGCGGGTACAGCGGCCTGGTTGGCACTGCAGAAAAAAATAGCTATCGGAGAAGTGCCGGTGGATTCACTGCAGCAAAAGCTGCTTGAGTATAAACAGATACTGACTTATTTTGATGATCTGACAATTGATGACAAAGCCTTCAAAGCAATCCAGTTTTTGGGAACCAAAGGATTTTTTGATACGTATAAAGCAAATGCAAAAGAATCACTCAGTACCGAAGCCTGGCAGAACTGGAACCGTTTGATCAGTGGATTAAAAGGATTAAAAGGAATCGTATCGCCGGTTCCGGTCTCACCGCATGTAAGCATAAAGCAATTTAAAGATGCCATCGCCGGCCAGATCAGCAAAGAGCAGCAGCAATTTTTTAATGATGAAAAGCAACTTTATACGGCAAGAGACAATAGCGGCAACATATTGAGAGGAGAAGCCTGCATGATTTATTATGATTTATATTTCAGTTTATAAAAAATGAAAGGTGTTGTCTAAACAATGACAGTATGAAAGAACTCTATCCGTTATTTGGCATTGTTACAGTACTCAATACTCCCTTTACATCCAATGATGAACTGGATGTAAAAGGCCTGCGGCTCAATGTCCGCGCAGCGTTGAAAGCAGGAGTGGCAGGTTTCCTTGTGCCGGCCATGGCTTCCGAGGTCTATAAACTTTCGACAGATGAGCGGCTCGCCATGGTTGATATTGTATTGGAAGAAGTAAATAACAAAGTGCCTGTGATTGCAGGTGCAGGTGAAGCTGATTTGACAAAAGCAAAGAACCTGATTGGCTTATACATTGAACGCGGTTGTAAACAGGTCCTGTTCCAGATTCCTTATACCTCGGATGATCTTTTTTACCATCATTTCATGAGCCTGGCCGAGCTGCAGCCCGAAGTGATCATGTTGCAGGACTGGGATGCGGGAGGCTATGGTTTGCCCGATAAACTGATTGTTAAATTGTTTGAGGAAGTGGAAGCTTTCCGCTGCCTGAAAGTGGAAACGATACCAGCAGGTGTAAAATATTCAAGAATACTAGAGTTGACAGGAGGAAGGCTCCATGTAAGCGGTGGCTGGGCGGTTTCTCAAATGATAGAAGGACTAAAACGAGGCGTCCATGCTTTTATGTCTACGGGAATGCATTTCATCTATACAAAGATCTATCGCGAATATGCCGCGGGTAATTATTCGGTCGCGGAGAAATTGTTTCACCAGCTTTTACCTGTCCTCTCCTTCTCCAACCAGCACCTGGATATATCTGTTCATTTTTTTAAAAGATTATTGTATAAGCAGGGGATTTATGCCACGGCCGCTGTAAGAAAACCGATCCTTGAGTTTGATGCTATACATACTGAATTGGCAGATACGTTGATTGAAAAGATCATGGAGATGGAAAAGGGAATTGAAAGTGAAGCGGGTGATTGATATAGCTGAAGTATAACATTCAATATTGCTGATTTCTTCATTCTTGTCCGAACAGCTAACCTGGTGGATATCCAGCTTCATCCAATCAATTGAATTGTTTCTCAAAACCTATAAACATGAAATCACGGGGCAGGAGAAATTTTTTAAGAAACACGGGCATAGCGGGCGTGACAAGTATGCTGGGGATTAATCCTTTTCTTAATATCTCAGTATCCCCGGGTAACAAAAACCCGGTCTCCGCGAATGGCGATATTACTACAGAAGGCAACATTAAAATATACACAGACTTTATCAATGGAGGCGGAATAGCGAAACTGGTAAGCACAGACCCATTAACCATCAGGTTTCAGCCGCATGATGAAGGAGGGTCCGGCTGGTCAAAAGTATGGTTCCACTTTAAAATAGAAGGGCTCATTCCGAATCAGCAGATAAGACTTGAGTTGGAAAAAGGAGATCCGGCAATCCAGGGAACAAGTTCGCAAATAGCTTTTAGCTATGATGCAGAAATGTGGGGACTGACAGATACGGGAAAACTGGCTGATAATGGGGAGTTCTTTGTTTATACGCATACGGTAAGAAGTGAACGTGTTTGGTTTGCCTATAATTTTCCTTATACCAGCCATCACGCAGAAAATCTGTTAATTCCCCAGGCGCTGAAAGATCAAAACACACAGGTAATTGAATTGTGTAAATCAAGAAACAAGCGTAGCGTAAAAGCAATCCGGCTTAAGCAGTACAACGGGCAAAAGAAATATGGTATTTGGTTGCAGGCAAGGGCACACGCTTTTGAATCCGGTTCAAGCTGGGTTATACATTACCTGGCCCTATGGCTGTTGTCTGATAATTCTTTAGCGATTTCTCTCCGGCAATGCGCTGATATTACTGTTGTTCCCATCGTTGATGCAGATGGAGTTTTTGAAGGCCGTACAGGGAAAAATGCCAGCCCTTATGATCATGGACGCTCCTGGTCTGAAGAAGATCAGTACTGGCCTGAACTGGATGCTATT
This sequence comes from Bacteroidota bacterium, assembly GCA_037200265.1. GTDB lineage: Bacteria > Bacteroidota > Bacteroidia > Chitinophagales > Chitinophagaceae > VBAT01. Next base: position 98,979 of record JBBCIL010000013.1, on the reverse strand, counting down.
AAATCAATGGTAAGCGAAAACGTAGAACAGGATTTGATGGATCTGTTTTTAGATATTCATGGACCAGGCGGAGGACATCATCCTTTTTTTATTGTTCCGCTAGAGAAAGACCTGCCTTACAAGGCGCAGCAAACTAACAGATCGGCATTCTTTAAAGCCTTACAGGCAAAACCATTGGATGAAAAAGCGAGATTGACACAATCAATGACCCATTTTCATTATAGCGAGCGATCGGAAGAAAAACACAGTTTGAAAAAAGCAACGCCTCCCCAATGGGTAACGCAGAACGCAAAACCTCATACTATAGCTTTTACACTTGAAATTAATATGAATACACCGATGAGTACAATGGAAGGATACCAGGCGCAGGCCCGTGTACTCGGAGAGGCCATAGCCACCTATTTTACAGAAGGAAAGCACACGAAATAACAGGTAAAAGCTAACATTCTATACAAACCCGTTAACATGATATAAAGAGGAAGCCGGCATACATTCTACCTTCGGATCATTCATTCACCAGGTGGTTTGTGTCTCACTGACAACCCTATTTCCCGGTCAACAAAATGACAAACAAAACAAAATTAATTGCCGCCATCATTGTAGCGTCATTGGGGTATTTCGTTGACATTTACGACCTGTTATTATTCAGTATCGTAAGAGTTGCCAGTTTAAAGGACCTGGGACTAAGCGGAATGGAATTGACCCATACCGGCATCTTTTTGCTCGATATACAGATGGCCGGCATGCTCATTGGAGGAATTGCCTGGGGGATCCTCGGTGATAAGAAAGGACGTTTGTCTGTTTTATTTGGTTCCATCCTGATGTACTCTATTGCCAATATTGCTAATGGATTTGTAACCACTGTAAACGGTTATGCTGCCTGGCGTTTTATTGCAGGCCTCGGTCTCGCAGGTGAACTCGGCGCAGGCATTACACTGGTAGCTGAACTGATGCCAAAAGGAAAACGGGGTTATGCTACAACCCTGGTTGCTTCGGTAGGTATATCCGGTGCCGTGGCGGCTTATTTCGTATCGGACCTTTTTCACTGGCGCACTTCTTTTTTCATCGGCGGTGGCCTGGGCTTATTATTATTGTTTTTAAGGATCGGGGTTGCCGAATCAGGAATGTTTACACAAGCAAAGACTGTTGTTAACAGGGGAAATTTCCTTGGCCTGTTCCGTTCTCGAGCGAACCTGCTGAAATACCTGCGCTGTATTCTTATCGGCGTACCCTTATGGTATGTAGTAGGTATATTGGTTACACTTTCTCCTGAGTTTGGAAGATTGCTGGGCGTAGAAGGAGAAATCAGCGGCGGCATGGCTATCGCCTGGTGCTATGGAGGAATGACCCTGGGTGATATTGCCAGTGGTTTATTGAGCCAGTTACTTAAAAGCCGTACCAAAGTTGTCATTATATTTCTTAGCCTGGCTGTATTATCTATAAGCACATATCTTTTTATTCCGGGGATTAGCCTGGGCTGGTTTTATGCACTTTGTGGTTTACTTGGTTTTTCGGTTGGATATTGGGTGATATTTATGACGATTGCAACAGAACAGTTTGGTACAAATATCCGTGCGACCGTAACGACAACAGCGCCTAATTTCGCCAGGGGCGCATTGGTTCCTTCTACTATTCTTTTCCACCTGTTCACAGGTTGGACAGGATCTATGATCACGGGCGCTGCATTGGTGGGATTGATTTTATTTGCACTGGCATTTTGGGCAACCTATGGGATCAGGGATACTTTTCATAAAGACCTCGACTACCTTGAAAAGCTGGATTAAATTTAAAATTTGCCATTTGTTCAGCTATTATTTACATACTATGAAGAAAATTGTACGAACTATTTTTTTACTTAGTATCAGCTTTGTGACCTTTTGCTTTAACTGTAAGGCGCAGCATAGCGATAAGCCGGTAACGGAAATTTTTTTTAATGACGTTACGGGAAAATATTTTCTGCCACCGATGGCCAAAACGGGTGAAGGAGCGTTGCTGAAATCTGAATTTATCTATTCGCTGGATAATAAACCTACCCCGCAATGTCATGCCTCGACGATTGCAGAAATACCTGCAGGTTTTGTGGTTGCTTTTTTTGCAGGTACACATGAAAGGCATGCAGATGTTGGCATACGCGTTTCAAGATTGATCAACGGAAAATGGACATGGCCGGTAGAAGTAACGAATGGAAAGGAAAATGATACACTTCGTTATCCTTGCTGGAACCCCGTTTTGTTTCAACCAACGGGAAAAGATCTGATGTTATTTTATAAAGTTGGACCCAGCCCGCAGACCTGGTGGGGAATGGTCATGACTTCCCCGGACAATGGTGAAACATGGTCCAAACCGCGCAAACTTGGGAAAGATCCGGCAATAGGTCACTTATTGGGACCAATAAAAAATAAGCCGGTACAATTGAAGGACGGTAGCATTATAAGTCCAACAAGTATTGAATATCCGCGTACGGGAAAAGACCAGGATTGGCGTGTATATTTTGAAACCAGCAAAGATGGAGGCCAAACATGGGTACTGACTGGTCCGATCAACGATGGTATCGGGTTCGACGCCATTCAGCCGAGTATATTAACTTATCCCAATGGAAGATTACAGGTGATCTGCCGCACGCGACAGGACGTACTCGCTGAAAGCTGGTCTGCCGATAATGGCAAAACCTGGAGTAAGATGGAGGCTATGGATTTACCGAATCCTAATTCAGGTACTGATGCCGTGACATTGCGGGATGGCAGGCAGTTATTGATCTATAATCATGCTACCGGGAAAGGGGAGGAACCAAAAGGCAGGAATATTCTCAATCTTGCTATATCTGCCGATGGTAAACAATGGAAGCCCGTGATGACGCTGGAAAATGAGCCCATAGAAGATGGCTACGCGTATCCGGCCATCATCGAATCAGCGGATGGACTGGTTCATATTACCTATACATACAGCCGGCGCACGGTAAAATATGTGGTAATTGATCCAAAGAAATTAGAATGAACAGGTTCTTTAGAAAAACAAAGCGATACTTATGCGGGTTATGCGAGCCATCTTATTACTTGTATTATCAGCACAAGCCGTATATGCGCAAGTCAACAGGAGGATGGACCGGTTAGCCTATAATCATCCAGATCTTACTGTTGATCTGGCAGTAGGATTAGGCTCATGGCCTTTACCCATGGATTACAATGACGATGGCCTTTTAGATCTCGTGGTAGCCTGCGCGGATGTTCCGTACGATGGGATATTCCTTTTTGAAAATACAGGCAGGATAGATAAGAAAACAAAAATGCCGGTTTTTTCCAGGGCAAAAAAACTCAGTGAAGCGCGGAAATATTTACGGTCAGATTACCGGCTCGACAGGGCGCCGAATATCCGGGTATCCAATATTAACGGGCAAACAATTGTATTGACACCGGGAAAGGAATACCCTGATTTCAAAAAAAACCATCTTCGGAAATCCGAAGACACTGACTGTAGGAAAAAATTTTCATGGATTGGAAACCCGTGATGTACGGGCCAATCAGTGGGAGTACGTGGATTACAATGGGGATGATATTAAAGATCTTATTATCGGTATTGATGATTGGGGCGATAACCGTGACGGTATATACGATTCCACCGGCCAGTGGAAAGGCGGGCCATTACATGGATTTGTTTACCTGTTATTAAACAATGGCACAAATGAAAAACCGGTATATGCCCAACCTAAAAAAGTGTCAACGACTGATGGAATTACTATTGATGTATATGGCTGGCCTTCGCCGGTATTCGCCGATTTTACCGGCAGTGGGAAACTGGACCTTATATGCGGAGAGTTTCGCGACGGGTTTACTTATTATAAGAACGTTGGTACAAGAGAAACGCCTTTATATGCACCCGGCAGAAGCCTTACTTATAAAGACAAACGATTGACGATGGACCTGTGTATGAGCGTACCGGTAGCCATTGATTTTACAAAGGACGGCTATATGGATTTGATCGTTGGAGAGGAGGGCGGCCGTGTAGCACTGATGGAACATACGGGCAAAGTAGTGGATGGCATGCCTCAGTTTAAGCCGCCGGTTTTCTTTCAACAGGAAGCGGATGAAGTTAAGTTTGGCGCGTTGTCCACTCCTGTGGGCTTCGACTGGGATGGCGATGGAAGAGAAGATATCCTGGCAGGTAATTCGGAAGGACAGATAGCATTCATCAAAAACCTCGGGGGCCGCCCCGCTACATGGGCAAGCCCGCAATTGCTGGAAGCCGATGGGAATATTATTCATATCCAGGCGGGCGTCAATGGATCTGTGCAGGGGCCAACGGAAACTAAATGGGGATACACTTCCTTATCGGTAGCCGACTGGAATCATGATGGCGTTCCCGATCTGATCGTTAATTCAATATTGGGTAAAGTAATATGGTATGAGAATACAGGTAACCGTAAAAATCCAAAACTTAAAGCTGCCAAACCCATAGAAGTAATGTGGCCGGGCGATACGCCTAAACCTTTCTGGAACTGGTGGACCCCAACCGGAAAAGAATTGGTTACGCAGTGGCGCACTAATCCTGTTGCTATTGATTGGACCCGTGATGGTTTGACTGACCTGGTGATGCTCGATCATGAAGGTTATCTTGCTTTATTTCGCCGTGAAAAAAGAGGCGATACATTGGTCTTGTTACCGGGTGAAAGAATATTCAGGATGGAAGGAGTCGGCAATCCTTTGCGTTTAAATGAAAAAAATGGCGGAGGTAGCGGAAGACGACAATTGTCAATAACAGATTTGGATGGCGATGGTCGCCTGGATCTTATTGTTGACAGTGAAAACGCAACGATCTATAAAAATATAGGTGAGGAGAAAGAATAACAATTTTTCGTGATCAGGGGCAGGTACACAGCAAGGTGCTTGCCGGGCATTCAACCAGTCCAACCACCATTGATACGGATGGTGATGGTAAACAGGAGATACTTATCGGAGCCGAGGACGGATTTTTTTTATCATCTTGTGTTATAGTGTTATGATGGAGATAAAACCCTATAACACAATGTGAATATTCTATAATGACCGGTGTATTGTTTTCAATAGGTTTGTAATAATAAACAAGTATTCCAATTATTCTTATGAATATGATTGATTGATATGAAAACATTACCGCTGATTGATTTGGGAATAATTTTCCTGTACCTCATAGCGATGGTATATGTGGGATATTTTTTTTCCAGGAAAAATAAAAATGCCGGCCAGTTTACCGTGGCATCGGGGCATATACCCGGCTGGGCGATTGGTTTATCTATCTATGCGACTTTTTTAAGCAGCAATACATTTTTGGGTGTTCCCGGAAAAGCCTTTGGCGGAAACTGGAATGCTTTCGCATTCAGTATTTCGATGCCGCTGGCAGCATGGCTGGCAGCAAAATATTTTGTTCCCTTTTACCGCAACACGGGCGAAGTGTCGGCGTACACAAATCTCGAAAAACGGTTTGGGCCCTGGGCGAGGACCTATGCAGTAATATGTTTCTTATTGACACAGATTGCCCGGATGGGCTCTATATTCTTCGGATTGTCACTCACGCTGCAGGCGCTTACCGGTTATAACATGCAAGTCATAATGCTTGTAACCGGTGCTTGTATTATCCTTTATACTGTAATGGGTGGCATTGAAGCCGTGATCTGGACCGAAGTCGTGCAGGGCATTCTTAAGACATTAGGAGCTGTTTTGATCGTTTATCTTGTCATATCCAATGTCAGCGGCGGTATGGGAAAAATTATAGAGATAGGCAGCGCCGATAATAAATTTAGTTTGGGAAGTATGAAACTGGATTTTACCAAAGCCGGTTTTTGGGTGACTTTATTGTATGGATTTTTTATTAACCTGAATAATTTTGGAATGGATCAAAATTATGTTCAGCGTTATCATACCGCTACTTCCAAAAAGGAGGCGTCGAAATCGGTCTGGCTATGCGTTTGGATCTATGTACCCGCATCGCTTTTATTTTTTATTATCGGGAGCTGCTTATATGCGTATTACCAATTAAATCCCACGCTCCTGGATCCAATCAGGCTGCAGGTGGCGGCAGAACGTCTGGGCGCAGGCGCTTCCTCAGTGGACATAACTTCCCTGGCGGCTGCATTGAAACCCGAAGATTATGGCGATAAGGTCATGCCGCATTTTATGGTCACGATGATCCCGGCAGGCCTGGTCGGACTGATCATTTCCGCCATACTATCGGCGGGTATGAGTACGATCAGCTCGGGAATGAATGCTTCGGCTACCGTTTTTACCGAAGACATTCATAAACGTTATATCAGGAAGAGCTCCACCGATAAACAGGAGCTGAGATTATTGCATATGGCTACAGTCGTCTTTGGTTTGCTGGGGATGATCGCGGGAGTATTGATGATCGGTGTAAAAAGTGTGTTGGATATATGGTGGCAGCTTTCCGGCATTTTCGCCGGGGGTATGCTAGGCTTATTTTTATTAGGCATCATCAGTAAGAGAACGGGTAACAGGCCCGCTATGGCGGCAGCCATTGTGGGAGTATTGGTTATTATGTGGATGACCCTTTCTTATCTTATCCCCGATCAATACAGTTATCTGAGAAATCCTTTGCATGCAAATATGATAATCGTCGTGGGCACTTTAATGATCTTTTTGTCAGGGGTGTTTTTTTCCGCCTTTAAAAAACGAAATGTTTCTCATCGGTAACTTACTACAATAGCTGGTTAGGATTCTACAAAAACACCGTTCCATCATCTTATAATTTTAACTGGAAAATTTATTCTCCGGTCACCTGTAGGGCATCCTGAGCAGGACTGCGCTTTTTTATATCGTTGGTTATATGCAGAGCACAAATAAACGAAAGGTTATAAGTGTTAATCGAAATAATTATTAAAAGAATAGTATGTATAAAAAAAATTATCCTAAGATTGGTATCCGGCCGGTAATAGACGGAAGATTGGGTGGAGTACGGGAGTCACTGGAAGATACGACCATGAATATGGCAAAAGCCGTCGCGGATTTGTATGCCGCTGTATTACGCTATCCCGATGGCTCGCCGGTAGAATGCATCATAGCTGATACTACTATTGGCGGCGTAAAAGAAGCGGCCGACTGTGCTGATAAGTTTGCGGCCAATAATGTAGGCGTATCATTATCCGTCACGCCTTGTTGGTGTTATGGATCGGAAACCATGGACATGGATCCACGGCTGCCTAAAGCGATCTGGGGATTTAACGGCACCGAGCGGCCCGGAGCTGTTTACCTGGCTGCAACTCTTTCGGCGCATAACCAAAAAGGTTTGCCCTGTTTTGGAATATATGGGAAAGATGTCCAGGATATGGGGGATACAGTGATCCCGGAAGACGTAGCCCAGTCGCTGTTGCGTTTTGCGAAAGCAGGGCTCGCCGTGGCCATTATGAAAGGAAGATCTTACCTGGCCATTGGCTCCGTATCAATGGGCATTGCCGGTTCTATAGTGGACGCTGATTTTTTTCAGGACTATTTGGGAATGCGGACTGAATATGTTGATTCCACGGAGGTATTAAGAAGAATTGAGCAGGAAATTTATGATAAAGAGGAGCTTCAGAAAGCAATCGCATGGACAAAGGAGAATTGTAAAGAAGGAGAGGATTTCAACCAGTCACATAAGATAAAGACACGTGATCAGAAGGATAAGGATTGGGAATTTGTAGTGAAGATGACGATGATCATACGTGACCTGATGATCGGTAATGAAAAGCTCAAACAAATAGATCGCGCGGAAGAAGCGCTGGGTCACAACGCCCTTGTTTCAGGTTTCCAGGGCCAACGTCAATGGACGGATTTTTTACCGAACGGCGATTTTTCTGAAGCGATACTGACCTCTTCTTTCGACTGGAATGGGATCCGGGCGCCCTATATGGTGGCCACCGAGAATGATGCATTGAATGGCGTATCCATGCTGTTTAATTATTTGATGACGAATACGGCGCAGATCTTTGCGGATGTACGTACATACTGGAGCCCGGATGCTATTAAACGTGTGACGGGTTGGGAGGTTTCGGAGAAAGCGGCCGGTGGATTCATTCACCTGATCAACTCAGGAGCGGCTACACTCGACGGTACAGGTCGTCAATATAAAAATGGCCAGCCTGCTATGAAACCGTTTTGGGAAATAAGCGAAGAAGAGACGAAAGACTGCCTCGATGCCACCACCTGGTACCCGGCCAACCGCGACTATTTCAGAGGCGGTGGTTATTCATCTAATTTTTTAACGAAGGGTGAGATGCCTGTAACCATGTGTCGTTTGAACCTGATCAAAGGACAGGGACCTGTACTGCAAATTGCCGAAGGATGGACGCTGGATCTGCCGGAGAATGTACACAAGACCCTTGATGATCGCACAGATAAGACCTGGCCTACTACCTGGTTTGTGCCCAGGTTAACAGGGCAAGGCTATTTCAGGGATGTGTATACGGTGATGTTGAACTGGGGTGCTAATCATGGAGCTATCAGTTACGGACATATCGGAGCGGACCTCATTACCCTGGCATCCATCTTACGAATACCGGTATGCATGCATAATGTAGCGGACGAAAAAATAATGCGCCCGTCCGGGTGGAGTGCATTTGGAATGGATACCGAAGGATCCGACTACAGAGCTTGTCATAATTATGGCCCTTTGTATAGATAATCCCCGTTTTTATTGAGACAAATAAAAGTATAACAGCTTTTTTATCGGCTAGTTAATTTCCGGAGAAGTGTTATAGCGTTCTATAAAATATTTTTATGAGTTCTGGCAAATATTGCATCGGCCTGGATTTTGGCACCGATTCGGTGAGAGCAGTGCTGGTAAACGCGTTCACAGGCATGGAGCAGGCCGCTTCCGTTTTTGAGTATCCACGGTGGAAGGCAGGTTTGTATTGCGATGCTGCGAAAAACCAGTTCCGTCAGCATCCGCTTGATTATATAGAAGGACTGGAATATACAATAAGAGAGTGCGTCTCCATAGCAGGCCCGGCGATAGCGGGAGAAGTGGTGGCTATCAGCATTACAGCTACCGGCTCTACACCTGTCGCTGTAAACGAACAGGGAATTCCATTGGCTTTACAGACTGAATTTTCCGATAATCCCAATGCTATGTTTTTGTTATGGAAAGATCATTCAGCCATGAAGGAAGCGGAAGACATTAACAGGGTGGCAGCCGGTTGGGAGATTGATTATCTTAAATATGCAGGCGGCGTTTATTCCCCCGAATGGTCATGGGCAAAGCTATTATTTGTTTTACGTACAGATACTTTAGTAAGAGCGCATTGCTTTACCTGGATGGAACATAGCGACTGGATTCCTTTTTTGTTAACAGGTCAAACCCGTGCGATAGATTTAAAAAGGAATGTATGTGCTGCCGGTCATAAGGCTTTGTGGGCGGCAGAACACCACGGATTCCCTTCCCGTGAATTTTTAAGAGCCGTTGATCCGCTATTGGAGGAGTATTGCGGAAAAATAAACGCCCCGGTATTCACAGCGGACCAGGCTGCGGGTCGTTTAAGTGAAAGTTGGGCCATGCGATTGGGGCTTCCGTTAACGGTAAAAGTTGGAGTGGGTGCTATTGATGCTCATGTGGGCGCCATTGGCGCGCAAATAGAACCGGGATACCTTGCCAAGATCATCGGGACTTCGACCTGCGATATGCTGGTAGTTCCGAAAGCAGATTTCCAGGGCAAATTCGTGAAGGGAATCTGCGGCCAGGTAGATGGATCAATCATACCGGGTATGATAGGCCTCGAAGCTGGGCAAGCAGCTTTTGGCGATGTATATTCCTGGTTTAAAAATTTGTTGTTGTGGCCGGTTAAAAATCTGCAAAGCGCTGACAATATTCCTTCAGCTATTGTGGAGAAGATAACTGATGAACTTTTAAAAAGCCTGGATGAACAAGCGGGAAAAATACTGATTGATGAAAACAGCGAGTTGGCAATTGATTGGATAAATGGAAGGCGTACACCGGATGCAAATCTTTTTCTCAAAGGAGCGATCACGCAAATTTCTATTGGCAGCGATGCACCGGCAATTTATGCGGCATTGGTCGAGGCCACTTGTTTTGGTGCAAAGAAAATAATTGAAAGATTTTATGAACAGGGCATCAATATAAAAGGAATTATCGGCGTAGGAGGCATCGCACGTAAGTCGCCTTTTGTCATGCAAATGATGGCAGATATATTGGAGATCCCGATCAAAATCAATAAATCCGATCAGGTGTGCGCAACAGGAGCTGCTATGTTAGCTGCTACGGTAGCAGGTATCTATACTAATGTGGAAGATGCCATGCGATCAATAGGCGCCGGCTTCGATAAGATCTATTATCCTGATGAAAAGCGTTCAGCGGTACTGCAACTGCGCTATAAAAAATACAATGCTGTATGCGGCCTGGCTGAGTATGGCTTGTAGCCCAGAATGATTTCCTGTTTGTTAAGCAGCTTGGTCAGGCAAAACAACTAAGCTATCCGGCTACGAAGGACCAGGGAGATCAATGCAATTAACTTTGTTTAAGGGCTTGTTTTTACATTTTTTGTTCATTTTATTATACGATCTTACCATAAATTTTCTATTTCAGGATAATGCAGAAACTGGCATTTTTATAATAGTAAAATATTGTTACTATTAAGGGAAAACGCTAAATTCGTTACAACGATTGCAAATTATTAGAAAAACCGGGATGATAAATTTGTATAGTAATTTGATCATATAACGGTCCGCGCGATTTTAATAGTTGCAAGGAATTTATTCATCTTATATAACGATTGCTTATGAAACCTCATTTTCACAAAGTGGCGGTTCCCATCCAAAACTCTTTTTCTGTAAGACATGACAAGCTGCAGAACTTCGGTAAACTTTTGCATTATCACCCGGAACTGGAATTGCATTGTACCATAAAAGGCGAAGGGATCCGGCTAATCGGGGATAATGTATCTCATTTCAGGGAAGGCGAAATAATTCTCCTGGGCGAGAACCTGCCTCATGCCTGGCGAGGCAAGGAACATGAGCCGAGTGATGAGAACGATTATTCGGTTGAAGCTATTGTAATCCAGTTTTCACCGGCTTGCCTTGGCAAAGATTTCTTTCACTTGCCGGAAGCATACCTGGTCCCCCGGATTTTTGAGTTAGCTAAAAAAGGGTTGTTGGTTCACGGAGATTCGGCGGACTTGATCCGGAAATTGATGTATAAAATAACAAAGGCGAACCGGTTTGAAAGAATCCTGTACCTTTTAAAGATACTCCAGATCATCAGCGAGAAAGAAGAAGTGACGATGATTGCTTCGGCACATGCTTTTTATAAACCAAACGAACATGAATCACTCCGTCTTAATAATGTAATAGCTCACACATTATCCAACTTTAAGGAGGATATCAACCTGGAAGAAATAGCCGTAGTTGCTAATTTGAGTGTAAATTCTTTTTGCCGCTATTTTAAATCAATGACGAATAAAACATACCTGGATTTTTTAACCGAGGTCCGGATCAGTCATGCATGCCGGATGATTATGGAAGACAGGTATGCCATTGCGATTGTTTGTTATGAGTGCGGATTCAATAATATTTCAAATTTCTACAGGCATTTTAAAAAGTTCACTGGTTTTACACCATTTGAGTACAAGCGGAAATACAATGAAAAATGTGTGGCGTAGTGATTCCCGGTTTTATTGATCCAGATAAATTCAATTGATACAGGTTTATAGCAAAGAAGTTTTTTTGCTGCTTGAGCCTGGCAACGGGGTAATATTCTACAATAATTAGGGAGGAATTCAAAGCAATGGTAATGCCCCCGTTGATATCTTCGCTCACCATTATATGATGGATGATGGTTGTCGTTTCCTGGAACGATTCAAATTATTTGCAGCCTGTAATGCGAATAAAATTATCTGGCGTGTGCAACGAACGGCGATAAAAGCGGGAAGATATTCCAGGAGCAACGGCAAAACAGGATTTTTTGTATTCGTATAAGTATTTCATTTATGCGTTCAGGTTGTATCGGTAATTTTATTGAATACGAGGAGATACAGCTTACGGGCGATTCGTTTGGACATTGTATTAATAGCACCCAGTGTTTCTCACCGGATGGCACTAAAATAGTGTATGATGCAAGAAATGATGATTCTTTAATAACTGCGAATGGAGAAATCCGGATCTTCGACATAGCATCGGGTAAAGACATCTTATTATATAAAACAACCAATCAATCGGAATACGGGCCTGGCGTAGGCGCTGCCACCTGGTCCCCGGATGGCAAAATGGTATTATTCCTCGGTGGCATTCAGAATGCGGGTAAAGAAAGGCCGTACTCCATTACCCGCCGGACAGGAATTGGCATTGCGTTGAATCAGCCATTGATACCTGTTTGGATGGATGCCCGCGATATTGTTCCCCCCTTCACTCCCGGAGCCTTAAGGGGTGGTACACATGCTCATACCTGGAGCGGGGATAGCAAATGGATCAGCTTCACATATAATGATCATATTTTAAGCAATGCCGCGAAAACCGATCCTTCCCTCATTGATACGCGTACTGTTGGCGTCATGTTTCCCGGCAAGGTAGCAGTAAGCCACGCGGACGGAGTGGAAAATAAAAGTGGCCGCATGTTTTCGGTTTTGATCTCGCCTGTTGTAAAAAATAGTCAACCTGGTTCTGACGAAGTGCTGAAAGCATTTGACGAATGCTGGATTGGTATAGACGGGTATATAAAGCGCAATGGCCAAAGACAAAAAAGGGCAATAGCCTACCAGGGGAATATTATCGAAAAAAATGGGGGACATTAAAACCGAAATTTTTGTAGCAGACATACCGGAGATACTACCTGACATGATGGAGTCGCTAACGGATGCGGGAACAATTACTGCACTACCTGCTGTTCCGGCATGTATCAGTCAACGCAGGCTTACATTTACCAAAAGGGGCATCAGCGCTGTTCCGAGACATTGGCTGAGATCCATACCCGATGGTTCACTGATTGGATTCCTGGCAGCCGATGAAAAAGGTATCATTCAATTATGGGGTGCGTCACCCAATGGCGGCGACGTTAAACAACTTACCTTCTTATCTTCTTCCATTTCAAGCCCGATTAATTTTTGTCCGAACGGAGAATTTGCCTCCTATGTTTCAGATGGAAGAATCTATATTACAAGATTATCGGATTTAAAAACATTCCCGGGGCCGGAAGAAAAGGAAGCACATGAAAGGCCGGTTGGCGCAGTGGTTTGGTCACCAACCGGAAAAGAGTTATGCTACAACAGGTATGTCAGGAATAGTAATGGCATGTTCCTGCAAATTTTTTTACTGAAATTAAAAGGCATTCATTCAGAGGAGCTATAATTTGCGCCAACATATCATGGGTGTGTACAATCATTAGATTATGCTCATCAGTAGTAAGCTTTTTCGAAAATTCCTCATCCATCACAAAGTAAGGCATACTATTCTCAGCTTAAACGACTGTATCTGGTGCCTAACAAAAAAACCACTTTGTCAATTAAGCGAAGATATAATTGAAGAGCATGGTATACCTGTGACAGACGTCTCTCGGAAGAAATAAAAAACCCTGCAACTGTGATAGATGCAGGGTTTGTCATGTAACATTTGGTAGCCCGTACGAGATTCGAACTCGTATCACCACCGTGAAAGGGTGGTGTCCTAACCCTTAGACGAACGGGCCGTTTATCGTCTAATGTTACAGGGCGGCAAAGATAGGTCTGCGTCAGTTTTTAGCCAAATGTTTTTCAGGTTCTTTTCCGGCTTGGGTGAACGGCAATGCCGGGCAAAACTGCGCTGGTCATTTTAGTCAAATCTGATATAATTAAAGATCAACAGTTTTCCTAACTTTGCACCTCATTTAAAAGTTTAAATATTTTTGAAAAATGAGTACAGTTAAAGTCGCTATCAATGGATTCGGACGTATTGGCCGCCTGGTTTACCGCCAGATCTACCAAATGAAAGGAATTGATGTAGTAGCCATCAATGATCTCACCAGCCCTAAAGTGCTTGCTCACCTGCTGAAATACGATAGCGCACAGGGTCGTTTTGATGCAGAAGTAAAAGCTACAGAAGATGCAATCGTTGTAAACGGCGATACCGTTAAAATATATGCACAAAAAGATCCTTCCCAGATACCATGGGGAAGCCACGGTGTGGATGTCGTCATTGAAAGCACCGGCTTTTTTACCGATAAGGATAAAGCCGCTGCCCACCTTACAGCCGGCGCTAAAAGAGTCGTGATCTCCGCACCCGCTACCGGTGATCTTAAAACAGTTGTATTCAATGTAAACCATAGTATCCTGGATGGCAGTGAAACAATTATTTCCTGCGCATCATGTACTACCAACTGCCTGGCACCCATGGCTAAAGTGCTGAATGATAAATATGGTATCATTACCGGTATCATGACCACCATCCATGCTTATACCAACGATCAGAATACGCTGGATGCACCGCATCCGAAAGGTGACCTGCGCCGGGCAAGAGCGGCTGCAGCTAATATCGTCCCCAACAGTACCGGCGCTGCCAAAGCGATCGGACTGGTATTACCTGAATTAAAAGGTAAACTGGATGGCGGAGCGCAAAGAGTTCCCACGATTACAGGCTCTTTGACCGAACTGACCTCTATATTGGCTAAAACCGTAACGACAGAAGAGATCAATGCAGCCATGAAAGCAGCATCTAATGAAAGCTTTGGTTATACAGAAGATGAAATCGTAAGCAGCGATGTGATCGGTATTCACTTTGGCTCCTTATTCGATGCTACACAGACAAAAGTGATGACGGTAGGCGATAAGCAACTGGTAAAAACGGTAAGCTGGTATGATAATGAGATGAGCTATGTGAGCCAGCTCGTGCGTACCGTAAATTACTTTGCACAGCTGATAAATAAATAAAAGTAACTTTCATAATAACCGCAATGAACAGAACGGGATGATATCCTGTAGTGTCATTGCGGTTTTTTATTCTCAACCCGGGATGCGTTTTTTATGAAGATCAAAAATATTGACGGCCTTTCTGCACACGATCTGCAGGAAGCGGTAAACAGCGGTGCAAGATTTGTATATTATGCGTGGACGATATCTGCAATTATCCTTACTTTTAAAAGAACCTCGGGCGTTTACCTGGTGCGGGCAGAAGATAGCCGGGTGGCAAAAGGATTTATCTTTACGCTGGTCTCCGTGTTGTTTGGCTGGTGGGCTATTCCTTCCGGACCAAAACATACTATAGAAAGCATAAGGATAAATGCCGGTGGCGGAAAAGATGTGACGGATGAGGTGATGGCGGTAGTAACGGGTTATGCTATGTTCGAAGACAGCCAGGGAAAAAGAAAAAAATAATGCGATTTAAAAAATAAGAGTATGTCAAAATTCAGCGATCACAATTTTGGGGGTCAGAAAGCGCTTATCCGTGTTGATTTCAATGTGCCACTCAACGATCAATCAGCCATCACGGATGATACAAGGATAAGAGCCGCGGTTCCGACCATTAAAAAAATTATTAATGATGGCGGTAGCGTGATCCTTATGTCGCATCTCGGCCGTCCGAAAGATGGTCCTGCAGCAAAATATTCTTTAAAGCACCTCGTCGCTCATTTATCGGAATTACTAGGCACAACTGTTCTGTTTGCAGACGATTGTATAGGCGAAAAGGCCAAAGAGATGGCAGCTAAACTACAGCCCAAAGAAGTACTCTTGCTGGAGAATCTCCGGTTTTATAAAGAGGAAGAGAAAGGCGATGAAAAGTTTGCTGAAAAATTAGCCGCGCTGGGGGATATATATATTAACGATGCGTTTGGTACGGCTCACCGGGCACATGCGTCTACAGCGATCATTGCGAAATTTTTTCCCGGCGATAAAAAAATGTTTGGCCTTGTGATGGAAGGCGAAGTGGCCAGTGCAGAAAAAGTATTGCATAACTCAGAACGGCCTTTTGTCGCCATTATCGGCGGCGCAAAAGTTTCCGATAAGATACTGATCATCGAAAATTTATTGGAAAGAGCTACCGATATTATTATCGGCGGTGGAATGGCTTATACATTTATGAAAGCAGCCGGCGGAAATATCGGTAAATCACTTTGTGAAGAAGACCGCCTCGGTACGGCCAGTGAATTAATAAAGAAAGCAGCTGAAAAAGGCGTTTGCATACACCTGCCTTCCGACTCTGTTATCGCAGATAAGTTTGCTGCCGATGCAGATACCTCAGCGGCGCCCAGTAATAATATACCTGACGGATGGATGGGTTTGGATATCGGGCCGATGGCTACAGAGCAATTCTGCAATGTTATTAAACATTCAAAAACCATTTTGTGGAACGGGCCGATGGGCGTATTCGAAATGGATAAGTTTCAGCACGGCACGAAGGCAGTAGCGAAAGCGATAGCAGAAGCGACAGAAGACGGCTCTTTCTCGCTGGTGGGTGGTGGCGACTCGGTAGCTGCTGTTAACCAATTCGGGTTTGCCGATAAAGTAAGTTATGTATCAACCGGCGGTGGCGCTATGCTGGAGTATTTTGAAGGCAAAGTGTTGCCGGGGATTGCGGCGATTAATTCCGTGTCCTTCTAAAGAGGTGACTTAGATATGTCAGTCATTACTAAGAAATAAAAGAATAAAAGAGGCTGTCTTAAAAGTATTTTAAATTAATGCTCTCGCAACGGCGCAAAGCCGCAACGACTTATTTTTTATAGGACATTCTTTGCGCCGTGGCGCCGTTGCGAGATTTATTTGGCTTTGAGGCAGTCTCTTTTATAAGATTAATTAAAAGAAAATTTTTTGGTCTGGGTCGCCCTATTAGAAGAACAGGGAAGTACTACTTCGGCCGTACTTCAATTATCTTATCATTACCTCCATTACTCGTACAGATATATACTTTGCCATCCGGCGATACGCAGATATCTCTCATCCTGCCATACTTGCTGGTAAAGTATTCATTGGTTTGAGTGATGCCGCTAAAGCCATCATTTAATTTCATCTGGTAAAGTCTTGCATTCTTGAGTGCCACGACAAGCAATGAATTTGTCCACTGCGGAATGAGATTACTGCTGTAATAATCAAGACCGGAAACAGCGGCGGTGGGCGTCCAGTTACGTAATGGCTCCACTACTCCGTTTGCCACGCAAAAACTTTGTTCGCCCGATCCATCGCAAAAACCTTCCACATTCGGCCAGCCATAGTTTTTTCCTTTCCCGATGATATTTATCTCGTCGTCACTGGTATTGCCATGCTCCGAACTGTACAGTGTGTTGTTGACAAATACCAGTCCCTGCGGATTGCGATGACCGTATGACCAGTAAGGATTGCCTGCTACAGGGTTATCACCGGGAATAGTTCCGTCGAGATTTAAGCGAAGTATCTTTCCATTTACCGATGATGTGTTTTGCGGCAGCGACTGGTTGGAAGCATCACCTGTACTGATAAATAATTTCAGATCAGGAACAGGTGTGATGACCAGGCGGCTGCCATTATGGATAGTAGAAGCAGCGATATTGTCTATGATCGTCAGCGGGCTGCTTAATGAGCCGGATGCATAAGTATAGCGGACTACTTTTTCCCTGTAATTGCCACTATTCATGTAATCATATACTACAAATACATGCGGTGAAGTGGAAAATTTTGGATGCAGCGCCATCCCCAGCAAGCCACCTTCGCCATTCGATACAACTTCTGCAATAGTCAGCAAAGGAGTAACCGTTCCTGTAACAGGATCCAGCCGGCTGATCTTTCCGCTTCGTTCTGTCATCCATATAGTATTATCAGGTCCCCAGAGAATTTCCCAGGGAAAGTTCAGGTTGCTTGCGATCACACTGTCTTTTAACTCCACGGAGCCGGGAGGCTCGATATTATTATTGTTTGATTTTTTGCAGTGAAGTGCAGCTACAAGCGCTATGGCCAGCAACCATCCGAATTTCCTGAACATACTCATAAGTAATGCTGTTTGAAGCAAAAGCGGCTCTAAAATCATGCCGCATAGTTATGTTTATGCCGGCTATAAATTATCCTGTTCTTGACGAAACGAGATTTTACTGTGAGGAAATACGAAATGTTCTAATTTCGGTGTCACAAAAATTAATTATTATGAAAGGAACGAGGAATTTAGCAATACTTGTCATCTTGGGGTTGGTACTTATTTTCGGGGTATGGGGTTGCAGCCAGTACAACGGAATAGTCACTTCCGAACAAGGTATTAAAAAACAATGGGGTAATGTGCAGGCCGCTTACCAGGCACGTATGGATAAATACAACACGATCGTTGATAACATAAAAGCAGAAGGCAAATTTGAAGAATCAACATTGACCAACGTGACCAAGGCAAGGTATGAGGCCAATAATGTAAAACTGGATCCTAACAACCCGGCAACGATCAATCAAATGGCACAGGCCCAGGCAAATTTGAAAACAGCTATCAATGTGATATTTGAGAACTATCCGCAGTTGCAGACAACAGCCGCTTACCGCGATTTCCAGGGTGAGATTGTAAATACCGAGAATGAAATAAAATTTGAAAGGAAAAAGTATGGCGACGCTGTAAGTGACTACAATAACAGGGTCATAAGATTCCCGGGTAATATTTTCGCCGGCATCATGGGAAAGAAAGAGATCAACTATTTCGAGGCAGAACCGGAAGCGAAGAAAGTGCCCAAACTGAATTATTAATACCTAAATTTCTGCCAGTTGTTTTTTAAAAGATCAGCAGCCATTAATTTTCTTTCTGATGAAGAAAAGAAGGAGATCGTTTTGGCCATACAAAAGGCCGAAAAAAAAACGAGTGGTGAAATCCGTGTTTTTATAGAAAAGAAATGCCGGTATGTTGATCCGCTTGACAGGGCTGTTGAAATATTTTACCAGTTGAAGATGAGCGAAACGATTCATCATAACAGCGTACTGATATATGTAGCATATAAGGACAGGCAGATGGCTGTATATGGTGATAAGGGTATACATGAAAAGGTAGGCAATGAATACTGGACGAAAACGGTTAAGGAAATTCTCGGCTGTTTCAAAGAAGGCAATATATTCAGGGGCCTGGAAACAGGGATAGCATATTTAGGCGGCGCCCTTGTTGAGCATTTCCCTTACCATAATGAAGATAAAAATGAATTAACGGATGATATTGTGTTTGGTGATTAAAACCGCCGGCTCTCTTTACTGAATGAAAAAATTATTTCTTACATATCTCTTTAGTCTTTCCTGCTTACTTCTTTTTTCCCAGAAACGGGATCCCCAGTACATTATTGACCACCGGCCATCGCCGGCGAAACTGGTCAATGACTTTGCCAATGTATTAACGCCTGAGCAGGAAGATGCGCTGGAACAAAAGCTGGCGGCCTACGACAAACAAACATCTAACCAGATCGTCATTGTAACGGTAGAGGAGTTAGGTGATCATCCTGACTATGATTTTGCCAATTCTATTGGTGAAAAATGGGGAGTAGGTAATAAGGGATATGATAACGGGGTAGTGATCATTGCTTCTTTCAAAGATCCGCCAGGCAGGCGTAAGACTTTTATCGGAACGGGTTATGGATTAGAAAACCCCCTGAATAATAAAGTATGCAGGGAAATAGTGGAGTATGAAATAATACCTTCTTTCAAAGAGGATAATATATACAGGGGTTTTGATAAAGGAACAGATGCCATCATAGCAGCTATTGGCGGTAAATACCAGGCGCCGAAGGGATACGGCAAGGGTAAAGGCATTGGTGGCGGAATGATCTGGCTCTTTATCATCATCATTATTATTATCTCTGCTATCGGCGGTCGGGGCGGTGGTGGGGGTATGATGTCGCGTCGCGGATACAAAGGATGGTGGGCGCCTATATTGGCCGGCGGCAGCGGTTGGTCTGGCGGTGGCGGAAGCAGCGGAGGTGGTGGTTTCGGTGGCTTTGGCGGTGGAAGCTTTGGCGGCGGCGGCGGCGGTGGTAGCTGGTAAAGTAAGTAGTAAGTTGATGAATTTACAGGTTGGCAGTAAGATTCTATTTATGCATATAACAACAAAGCCACCCGCTTAAACGGATGGCTTTGTTGTTATACATTGATATGCATTAAAAACCCTTCTTATCTTCTTCAGGTAATTTTGATTTGATATACTCCGCCTGTTCTTTTAGTCCCCCTTCATTTTTCTTTGTTACCAGGTCTTTTAACAAGGTGCCATTGATAAGCGTATCTGTTTGTCCCTTGAAAGCTTCCGGTACAGCATCGCGGAATTTTACAATCGCATCAACACCTTTTTTCACTGTTTCCGTATTTTTTGTTTTAACCATCATGTCGCCGATGTTCTGCATGAGATTGAGCTTTGCCTGGCCAAAAGGCGCTTTTTCAAATTTCTGCAGTACAATGTCAAACAATGATTCATCACCAGACTTAATGATGATCGCGTTAATGGCATTAGCCAGTTTTCCTTTCGAAGGCATTGCCGCCAGGCGTTTGATTTCGCTGAGTGCCGCATCACTGTCAATATTGGACAGCGCTTCTAATGCATTACCCGATACGGTATAAGATGAATCATTGATCGCCGATTTAAAAAGAGCGGTATAAGCAGGATCTTTGGTCTGGCCCAGTTTGGAGATCGCAGCTGCTTTTACAAGCCGTACCGGGTCATTTTTTGCCAGGTCAACCAAAACAGGTTCGGCCATTCTTTTTACATTATCTTTTTTCAGGTCCAGCCTGCCGATAGCAAAACTGCGCAGGCCTTCATATTTATCTTTCAATGCGATTTTTAAAAGATCAACCGCTTTCTGCTCTCCCTGGTTCTTCGAAGCGAAATCAATAGCTTCTCTTCTGTCAACATAGCTACCTGCATAATTGTATTGATGAATATATTCATCCAGTGTTTTATTTTCCTTCTTGGTACAAAGCAGCATCTTGTCGCCATCAAAATTGACGAGGTCGGGCTTTTGGGCCGCGTCAAAATAAAAAGTATCCACTTTGTTCTTTACCCAAACATTGTAACGCGTCTTGTTTGCACCATTATAAATATCAACGGCTACAGGAAGTTTAAATACTTTATCACCGCTTTGTGTCTGGTTGACGATCACCCTTGTCTTTTTAGCGGCTTCATCATAGCTGTAGTTTACATCGAGGTTGGGATGACCGCTGCCGTAATACCATTGATTCCAGAACCAGTTGAGATCGCGGCCCGAAACTTCTTCAAAAGCAAGACGTAACTGCTGCGGTTCACCGGATTTGAATTTATTGGTGGTCAGGTAGGTATTCAGTGCTTTGGAAAAAGCTTCGGGGCCTACATAATTGCGCAGCATATTGAGTATACGGCCGCCTTTGTGATAGCTTACTGCATCAAACACATCTTCTTTGTCGCTGTAGTAAAAGCGAACAAGATCTTTTTTTGCGCTCAGGCTGTTGATATACACCTGCATGTCACTGTAATTGTGATCATCGGCGGCATCCTTGCCATATTTATATTCCATCCAGAGCACTTCGCTGTAATTGGCAAATGATTCATTCACGGTGATATTGCTCCAGCTTTCAGCCGTTACATAATCGCCGAACCATTGGTGAAACAATTCATGAGCAACTATTTCTTCCCAGCGGTTGCCATCAGTCAGTTGCCTCGCATCCTGCTGCGCTGAACTGCCATGCAGTGTCGCGGTAGTGTTTTCCATGGCGCCGCTTACATAATCACGACCGGTAATTTGCGCATACTTCACCCAGGGATATTCAATTCCTGTCAGTTTTGAATAGAAGCTGATCATTTCCGGCGTATTGCCGAATATCTTCCTGGCTACAGGTGCATATTCTTTTTCTACATAATAACTTACTTCTTTTCCTTTCCATGTATCCTTTATAACTGCATAATCACCTACGCCCATAAAAAAGAGATAGGGAGCATGTGGCAGGTCCATTTTCCAGTAATCAGTTCTTGTGCCATCAGTATTTTTCTTCTGGCTTACCAGCTTTCCATTAGACAGCGTGACGTACTTTGAAGGCACGGTCATGTATATTTCCTGGGTGGTCTTTTGGTTGGGCTTATCTATGGTAGGGCACCATACCGAAGTCGCTTCTGTTTCACCCTGTGTCCATATCTGTGTGGGTTTATCTTTTTCCTCACCGGTTGGGTTTATAAAATACAACCCTTTTGCATCGTTGATAGCGGCGCTGCCTCTCACTTCAAGCTCGTCGGGTTTGGCGGTATAATCAATATACACAGTGTACGGCTCATCACCTTTATACTTTTTATCAAGGGTTATTCTCAATTGCCATTTGTCATAGTTATACCTGAGATCCTTCATCGTAGTACCGGTTACCAGCGCCACTTTATGAATGTCCATTCCTTTTGCATCCAGCGTCAGCGAATCGGTAGCATAAAAATGCGGCTTCAGTGTTATCCATGCTTTACCATTCAGGTAAGATTTGCTGTAGTCAAACTTTACATCAAGTTTGGTATGCACCAGGTCATTAATGCGGGTAGCGGTTTCCCTGTATTCTTTTTTCCAGGAAGTATCTCTCACTGATCCTGTCTGCGCCATCAGGGTATAAACAGGCATGGTCAGGTAAAAAAGTGAACAGTAATTTTATCATATACTTATTTTTTAGGTCGGCAAAGTTAGACAGGATGCCTGTCATTTATCTATGAATTTGGATGGAAGGTCATACTATTTAACAAGCCGTTGTAGCTGAATTTGAACTATTTTCGTTTATAAAATAAACAGGGTAAATGAGAAGATTCGTCCTGAGCCTTTTGATCCTGGTGAGTTTTTTCATCAGTCTTTTCCCCAAAAATTATATTTCTTATATCTCCAGTCAGAGAACGATCAGCAGCCGTTCTTTATTAAAATGGATGACAGGATACACAGTTCATCAGCCACGGGATATCTTATTTTATCAAGGCTCCGCGACAGCAGTTATGCTTTCAGTGTCGTTTTTTCCGCTTAATAAGTTTCCCGAACAAAAATTTGCTGTTGACATCAAAGGGAAAGACCGCGGGTACCTGTTGAAGAATTTGGTGAAAAGGGGCTGGGGTCTATTTGACCTGCAGACCCTCACGATCCAAATGGCTTTACCAGACAACAGGACTGGGATGATCAAAACAGAACCCCGGGATGATATATCTCCTTTTACGGAAATCCTTTCAAAAGCGGCCAATGATCCATCGCTGAAAGAAAGACCCATAGCCGTTAAGATGGAAGACAAACCGGCTACAGCGCAGTCAACTGTATTGAAAGAAGTTGTCAAACCTGTCGCAGAACCTGTGATCCCCAAACAGGATTCGCTGGTATTGACAAAGAAAGAAGGACAGCCTGCAAAAACAAAACAGGAACCACCTTTTGTTATCAATAAAACTGATCCGGTTTCAGCGAAACAAGACTCGCTGGTTATCACCAAAAAGGATGACGCTGCTATAAAG
Organism: Bacteroidota bacterium; assembly: GCA_037200265.1. Lineage (GTDB taxonomy): Bacteria > Bacteroidota > Bacteroidia > Chitinophagales > Chitinophagaceae > VBAT01. The sequence goes on along the minus strand of JBBCIL010000013.1, from coordinate 75,646 downwards.
CAAAAAGAACAGGGAGATACAAAACAAGAGCCATCGCCCGTGGTAAGCAAGACTGAGCCTCCTTCAGCGAAACCGGAAACAGCCGTAGTAAAGACTGAAAAGATGGAGCCTGTAAAAGATCTGCCTGTAAAAAAAGAAGATCCGCCTGTAGTGATAAAAGAAGAAATTTAAAAAGCCCTCCTGTTGCGGAGTATAAAAGATCGTCAGTCACCCGGAATCAGAGGAGCTCTACCTCGGAAGGGTTGGGGCTTACATTCATAGATGAATCGGCTGATGGTAAAAGAGATACGATACGCATAATCATTCCAAACCCCAGAACAAGTCCTGCCGGGGCAAAAGCGCCACCAAAGGAAGGAAGAAATTTTTGGATATACAGGCAGGCGATACAGGAAAAGAAATGGTGCCTGAAACAAAAGCAACGGCTGCAAAGTCTTCACCACCAGCTGCCAGCATTAGATGCGGGGCTATCGCTTCAGACAATGATTTTTTGAAGCTTCAGAAAAAGATGATGAGTGAAAAGAATGATGAGAAGATGATCAGTGAAGCGGAAAAGGTTTTTAAAGCAAAGTGTTTTACAACAGTGCAAACTGAAAACCCTGGGTATTCTTTTCATAAATGATAATGGTAAGTATAAGTTCTTTGATGTGGCTTACCAGTATGTTTCCGATACGGATAACTTCCCTTCCCTGGCGGCTGAATTAAAGGACGAATATTATATCAACCGCTTTAAGGCCATGCTCCACTAAACTTTATTTGCTAACTTTCTTTTATGCCCCCGCTACTTTCTTGAAGTTTCTTATAAAGGCGCCAATTACAGCGGCTTCCAGGTGCAGGAAAACGCCAATACGATACAGGCGGAGATAGAAAAGGCATTTGAGATACTGCAGAGGGATAAAGTAGTACTGACTGCTTCATCACGTACAGATGCGGGGGTCCATGCTTTGCAAAACTTCTTTCACTTTGATTATGAGAAAACGGTACATCCGCAGTTTGTGTATAAGATGAATGCCATTTTACCGGGTGATATCGTGATCAGGCACCTGGTACCGTACGGGCAGATGCCCATTCCCGTTTTGATGCCATCAGCAGGAAGTATAAGTATTTCGTTTACCGTCATAAAGACCCTTTTCTGAAAGACAGGGCCTTTCCACTTTCCTTACAAGCTGGATGTGGATAAATTGCAGCAGGCGGCGGCTGTTTTGATGGATTACGAGGATTTTACCTTCTTTTTCAAAGCGCAATACACAGGTTAAGACCTTCATTTGTAAGCTGGTGCAGAGTGAATGGGTGATGGAGAATGGCTGTTTGGTCTACCAGGTGAAGGGGAACCGCTTTTTGCGGGGTATGGTAAGGGCATTGACGGCCACTATGCTCAAAGCGGGGAGGGGAAAGATGTCAATAGATGAATTTCATGCTGTAATCCAGGCAAGAGACTGTACCAGGGCGAGTTTCAGCGTTCCCGCCGCAGGGTTTATTCCTGGGTATCGGTAGAATATCCTGCCGGGTACTTTCCATAGGCGCTCAATTTTTTTCATCACGGCAAACCCTTGCCAGGCGGGTATTCTGAGGGGTATTAACCTTTTATTTTCAAAAAAGATTTGGTAGGAAAACGGTGCTCCTTATCTTTGCGCCCCGCTTTGAAAATAAAGCGATTAGTTCTCTGAATTTGTGAATATACTTTGTGGCAATGTGAATAAAACTTAGATGAAAACTTTGCTGGTAACTTGCCAACCCGTATCTTTGCAGCCCGCTTTTAAAAAACGGGTTAGCTCTTCACAAAACAAATTGATTTTCACGCCAGATAATTCGAATAAAATCGAAAAAAAATTTGGTAGAAATATACAGGCCCTTACCTTTGCACTCCCGTTCAAAAAACGGGAAATGATAACAGGATCAAAACTGTTGTCAGGGCTGAGCAAAGCGAAAGCCAAAAAGATCTTTGAAAGTTGGGAAACAATAGCACTTTATCCCGTTTTATACGGGATGAAAACAACAAGGTAAGTCAAGCGAAATACATTCGATTTGACACGTTAATTTTCTCTTGAGAATTTTATACTGTCCAGTATCAAACATCATTTACAATGGAGAGTTTGATCCTGGCTCAGGATGAACGCTAGCGGCAGGCTTAATACATGCAAGTCGAGGGGCAGCATGAGTGTAGCAATACATTCGATGGCGACCGGCAAACGGGTGCGGAACACGTACAGAACCTTCCTTCGAGCGGGGAATAGCCCAGAGAAATTTGGATTAATACCCCATAGTATTATGGAGTGGCATCACTTTATAATTAAAGATTTATCACTTGAAGATGGCTGTGCGGCTGATTAGATAGTTGGTGAGGTAACGGCTCACCAAGTCTACGATCAGTAACTGGTGTGAGAGCACGACCAGTCACACGGGCACTGAGACACGGGCCCGACTCCTACGGGAGGCAGCAGTAAGGATATTGGTCAATGGACGCAAGTCTGAACCAGCCATGCCGCGTGGAGGATGAAGGCCCTCTGGGTTGTAAACTTCTTTTATATGGGACGAAAAAGGGCCTTTCTAGGTCAACTGACGGTACCATGTGAATAAGCACCGGCTAACCTCCGTGCCAGCCAGCCGCGGTAATACGGAGGGTGCAAGCGTTATCCGGATTCACTGGGTTTAAAGGGTGCGTAGGTGGGTTGGTAAGTCAGTGGTGAAATCTCCGAGCTTAACTTGGAAACTGCCATTGATACTATCAGTCTTGAATATTGTGGAGGTTAGCGGAATATGTCATGTAGCGGTGAAATGCTTAGATATGACATAGAACACCCAATTGCGAAGGCAGCTGGCTACACATATATTGACACTGAGGCACGAAAGCGTGGGGATCAAACAGGATTAGATACCCTGGTAGTCCACGCCCTAAACTATGGATACTCGACATACGCGATACACTGTGTGTGTCTGAGCGAAAGCATTAAGTATCCCACCTGGGAAGTACGATCGCAAGATTGAAACTCAAAGGAATTGGCGGGGGTCCGCACAAGCGGTGGAGCATGTGGTTTAATTCGATGATACGCGAGGAACCTTACCTGGCTAGAATGTTGGGAGACCGTGGGTGAAAGCTCATTTTGTAGCAATACACTGCCAATAAGGTGCTGCATGGCTGTCGTCAGCTCGTGCCGTGAGGTGTTGGGTTAAGTCCCCCCGCAACGAGCGCAACCCCCCCATCACTAGTTGCCATCAGGTAACGCTGGGGAACTCTAGTGAAACTGCCCGTCGTAAGACGTGAGGAAGGAGGGGATGATGTCAAGTCATCATGGCCTTTATGCCCAGGGCTACACACGTGCTACAATGGGGCGTACAAAGGGCTGCAAACACAGCGATGTGAAGCTAATCCCAAAAACGCCTCTCAGTTCAGATTGGAGTCTGCAACCTCGACTCCATGAAGCTGGAAATCGCTAGTAATCGTATATCAGCAATGATACGGTGAATACGTTCCCGGACCTTGCACACAACCGCCCGTCAAGCCATGGAAGCCGGGTGTACCTAAAGTCGGTAACCGTAAGGAGCCGCCTAGGGTAAAACTGGTGACTGGGGCTAAGTCGTAACAAGGTAGCCGTATCGGAAGGTGCGGCTGGAATACCTCCTTTTTAGAGCTAATAGACAAGACTTGTCTTGTCTCATAACTTACTGGCTATTGTTTCCTTTCTTTCATCGTTGCAAGCGCAAGCGAAGCAATCTTTCGAAAAGTTCTTTCAAAAAAGTAACCCGATAACACGGGGGCTACAAACACAGATCCGTAGCTCAGCCTGGTTAGAGCACTACACTGATAATGTAGGGGTCAGCAGTTCAAATCTGCTCGGGTCTACTAAATGTAAGCTGTGAGTCTTGAGCTGTGAGCCGCGAGCTTTGCTCGAAGCTCGAAGCTAATTGCTCAAAGCTAAATTTGGGGGGTTAGCTCAGTTGGCTAGAGCATCTGCCTTGCACGCAGAGGGTCATCGGTTCGACTCCGATATCCTCCACCAACTTGAGTTAAGTTCTTTTATAATGAGATGATGCGACTTAGGGTCTAAAAGGTTCGTAACCTGAACATCAACACAGTCAATCGTAAACCGGCCATCGCCAGTCTGCAATTGATTAGCTCTTTGACATATTGGGAAATACAAATGTTAGAAGGTAATCTAATATTTTTCGATCACATATTTTTTTTGACACACTGTTATTTTCCGAGTTTAAACTCGGAAACAGAAATGGTGGTCTTGAAGCAATGTGGTCGGGTAACAAACTACAAGAATAACAAACAATTCTAGTTTCTAATTTTTTTAAAAGCAACTAAGGGCGCATGGTGGATGCCTTGGGTCTGAGAGGCGACGAAGGACGTGGTAAGCTGCGATAAGCCAGGGGGAGCTGCACACAAGCATTATATCCCTGGATGTCCCGAATGGGTCAACCCACTATACTGAAGGTATAGTACTCCGTAAGGAGAGCCAACCCCCGAGAACTGAAACATCTAAGTACCGGGAGGAAAAGAAAACAATAGTGATTCCCTGAGTAGTGGCGAGCGAAATGGGAATAGCCTAAACTTGAGCGGCGTGCCGCTTGAGGGGTTGTAGGACTGCATTTAGAAATCATCATCAAGCAAAATTTTCTGGAAAGTCAAGCCATAGAGGTGATAGCCCCGTAAGCGAAAATTGATGAGGACGAGCAGTATCTGAGTAAGGCGGGACCGGAGGAATCCTGCCTGAATCTGCCAGCACCATCTGGTAAGGCTAAATACTCCTCAGACACCGATAGTGAACCAGTACCGTAAGGGAAAGGTGAAAAGCACCCTAAACAAGGGAGTGAAATAGTACCTGAAACCGTGCGCCTACAAGCGGTCGGAGCATCGCAAGATGTGACGGCGTGCCTTTTGCATAATGAGCCTACGAGTTGCTCCTCACTGGCGAGGTTAAGTTCGAAATTAACGGAGCCGTAGCGAAAGCGAGTCCAAATAGGGCGTTTAGTCAGTGGGGGCAGACGCGAAACTTTGTGATCTATCCATGGGCAGGTTGAAGTGACGGTAACACGTCATGGAGGACCGAACCCGTTAACGTTGAAAAGTTCTGGATGACCTGTGGATAGGGGTGAAAGGCCAATCAAACTGAGAGATAGCTCGTTCTCCCCCCGAAATGTTTTTAGGAACAGCCTCGGTTTATAAGTCTGTTAGAGGTAGAGCTACTGATTGGGCCTAGGGGGCTTCACCGCCTACCAAACCCTGACAAACTCCGAATGCTAACAGATATTTACCGGGAGTGAGGCTGCGGGTGCTAAGATCCGTGGCCGAGAGGGAAATAACCCAGAATAGCAGCTAAGGTCCCTAATAAGTAGTTAAGTTGATCAAACGAGGTGAGACTTCTATAACAGCCAGGATGTTTGCTTGGAAGCAGCAATTCATTTAAAGAGTGCGTAACACGCTCACTGGTCGAGAGGTCTTGCACGGAAAATAATCGGGCATCAAACTACTAACCGAAGCTCTATGATCGCCGCTAAGCGGATGATCGGTAGGGGAGCATTCAAACTGCATCGAAGGTGTACGGTGACGTATGCTGGAGCGGTTTGAAAAGAAAATGTAGGCATAAGTAACGATAAACAAGGTGAAAAACCTTGTCGCCCGAAAGTCTAAGGGTTCCTGATCAACGTTAATCGGATCAGGGTTAGCCCGGTCCTTAGTCAAACCCGAAAGGGGTAGATGATGGAAAGCAGGTTAATATTCCTGCGCCTGCTATGCAATGAAAGGGACGGAGAGCCGTGGTGGCTACGTACGGACGGAAGTGTACGTTGAGCAGAGGCTTCGGCCAAAGCGAAGTCATAAAAGCTCTTCCAAGAAAAGCGAGCATAGCAGCCGGTACCCGCAAACCGACACAGGTAGACGGGATGAATATTCTAAGGCGCCTCGGGGTGAGCCGTGGAGAAGGAACTAGGCAAATTGACGCTGTAACTTCGGGATAAAGCGTACCATCTTCGGATGGTCTCAGTAAAATGGTTCAACCAACTGTTTAACAAAAAACACAGGGCCCTGCAAAATCGAAAGATGACGTATAGAGCCTGATACCTGCCCGGTGCTGGAAGGTTAAGGAAGGGTGTTCGGCGCAAGCCAAAGCTCCTGACTGAAGCCCCAGTAAACGGCGGCCGTAACTATAACGGTCCTAAGGTAGCGAAATTCCTTGTCGGGTAAGTTCCGACCTGCACGAATGGTCTAATGAGTTGAACGCTGTCTCCTCCACGAGCCCGGTGAAATTGTAGTATCGGTGAAGATGCCGGTTACCCGCCACGGGACGGAAAGACCCCGTGAACCTTCACTATAGCTTTGCATTGATTTTGAATTACGGATGTGTAGAATAGTTGGGACTCTTTGAAGCATTGCCGCCAGGTAGTGTGGAGAGGTCGTTGAAATACCAACCTTCTTTGATTTAGGATCTAATCCCTTGCGGGAAACAGTGCATGGTGGGTAGTTTGACTGGGGTGGTCGCCTCCTAAAGAGTAACGGAGGCTTGCAAAGGTACCCTCAGTACGGTTGGTAATCGTACGAAGAGCGCATTAGTATAAGGGTGCTTGACTGTGAGGCACACAAGCCGAGCAGGGACGAAAGTCGGCTAAAGTGATCCGGCGGTTCTGTATGGAAGGGCCGTCGCTCAAAGGATAAAAGGTACTCCGGGGATAACAGGCTGATCTCCCCCAAGAGCTCATATCGACGGGGAGGTTTGGCACCTCGATGTCGGTTCGTCACATCCTGGGGCTGGAGAAGGTCCCAAGGGTTCGGCTGTTCGCCGATTTAAAGTGGCACGTGAACTGGGTTCAGAACGTCGCAAGACAGTTCGGTCCCCTATCTGTGGTGGGCGCAAGTAAATTGAGAGGACATGACCTTAGTACGAGAGGACCGGGTCGTACGTACCGCTGGTGTATCAGTTGTGCCGCCAGGTGCAATGCTGAGTAGCTATGTACGGACAGGGATAAACGCTGAAAGCATCTAAGCGTGAAACCTTCCTTAAGATGAGTTTACTTTTAAGGGCCGTCAGAGACTATGACGTTGATAGGCTACAGGTGTAAAAGTGGTGACACTAAAGCCGAGTAGTACTAATTGCCCCGTACGCTTTAATTTTTTTTATTCATTTTTTAAAAATGAGTATATCAGAGGCACTTCTCTAGCATTTTCCCCAATATGATCTTATTTCAGTTGGCTGTTTAAAAGTTAACAGGTTAACGGGCATCACCTGTCAACCAGATACTTTTAAACTTATCAACTCAACGATTTATGGTGGTTTTTCCAAGGGTGTTCACCTCTTCCCATACCGAACAGAGTAGTTAAGCCCCTTATGGCCGATGGTACTGCACAAAAATGCGGGAGAGTAGGTAGCTGCCATATTTATTTAAAGAGCCTTTCAACTTTTGTTGAGAGGCTTTTTTGTTTTGAGAATAGCTGCGGGCTGTGATTCCTGGGTGGTAGCCCACAACATGGGATTTATAGCCATATCTTCTTCTGAATCAATGGAGTAATAAGGCCGCCAGATGATGATACCCAGGCTAAAGTGCAGAGATAGTGCCAGCCATTCTCCTTTAAACTCGCCCAGGTATACCAATAATCTCCTTTAGCTGTAGATCATACTAATTCCTCTTATTTTTGGGATGGATCATGTTATCTTTTGTCAAGATTTCAAAAAGTTCCCGAGACCAAAATAAATTTCTTAAGTTAGCTTACTGCACAAACTTTATCCATCCCCTGAAACAACTTTAGACGGTAAGGAACAACAGATATAAACTGCCCGGGTGTCCGCGTGGATGTGACTGAGGTGCACGAAGTGTGGAAAATTTTCTCAACTTTTTATGGTGAAAATATCGGCTCGTTATGGTAATAACAACCATCACTCTTTAGGAGGAAAGATATTTTTATGGCAAACATTCATCAGTGTCACACCTTCATTACCTGATCAGGTGGGATTTCATAAAGCAAACGGGCATGTTTTACCGGCGATGGAGATGCAATTGAAACTGAAGTCGTACAGCCGCTCTACTGTACGAACCTGCCTGAATGAAATGTTGCAGTTGATAAAGTTGGTGCAAAACCGCCCGGTAGGACAGTTTTACGGTTGAATATCTGAAACGGTACCTGGTTTATTGTCACGAAAAATTGAAGCTGTCGGAAAACACATTACATAGCCGGATCAATGCACTGAAATTTTATTACGAGCAGGTATTAAAACGGGATCGGTTCTTTTGGGAAATACCGCGACCCAAAAAGAGGCTGCAATTACCAAAAGTGTTGGGTGAAGAAGAGTTGTCGCGTCTTTTCAATTCACTTTCTAATCGTAAGCATAAGGCAATGTTGTTTACGGCTTATAGTGAGGGTTGCGTGTAAGCGAGGTCGCCGCTTTGAAAATTAAGGATGTTGACAGCGACCGGATGTTATTGTTTATTTCAAAATGCAAAGGGAAAGAAGGACAGGTATGTAACGCTGAGCCCTGGTATTGCTGGATATACTGCGTGCCTATTATAAATTGGAGCGGCCACGTCCGCAGGAATATTTATTTGAGTCATCGCAGACAAGGACCCTGCTACCCTGGTAAGAACGGTGCAACGGATATTTGAATTAGCAAAGCAGCGATCAGGTTTGAAAAAGGAGGTGGGAATACATTCGTTACGGCACAGTTTTGCGACACATTTACTGGAGAAGGGGATTGATATCAGGTATATAAAGGATTTGCCGGGGCATTTTGACATTAAGACGACGGAGCATTATTTGCATGTGAGTAAAAAGGAACTGGTGAATATATTAAGTACTCTCGATGATTTATGGAAAAGGGGTAAGTTGGAATGGTAACCGACCCGAAAAATACCTTCGCCGAATCAATTGTAAATTTCATTGACGACATGTATAACAACTTCGCCGAATCAATATATCCGGGTTTATCAGAAACTTAGGAGTGACGAGATGAGGTTGGGGTGTCGTATATTTATGTGTTAGCAGCAACCCTGTTGGACACATCCTACTAAAGACTTGCACAACTAAAAACCAAAACTAATGGACAATTACTTTTCAATGTCAATACAAGGTGTGGGACTTCAAGTTTAGAAACCGTTCACATCATTGCAACAACAAAAAACCTTGACACAATCAAAGCAGATACGAGTTACTGCTTGAACGTATTGCCACTTTAAGAATGCAGAAAGTAACCGGCTATATTCGACAGACATTAATACTTCAATTGAAACATACAAGTCAATGTATCATGACAAGGCCGTTGCAGGACATTGAACTTTCAGCCATTCTAAAACCTAATAATTTTGATGTACAAAATTTTTTATTGCGAGGCATTGGTTAACTGTATTAAAAGATTTGTAGAAGAACAAACAAATGAAATCAGCGGATTGAAGAGTGAAAAATGCTAAGATAAAAAAAAGAGCAAAAGTTATTGACAAAATAAAATTATCAAAAGATGAACTCCAAGGCAAGTGTGCATCAACATCATCTTACTTTGACCTCTTTAAATTCTCTTGAAACAATACAAGCAACCTTAAACTGAAAATATGAAGCAGTTCGACCTTAATATTGAAAAAATCCTTGAAAATTGGGAGACATATCATGCCATTCGTGAAATAATTGCTAATGCACTTGATGAGCAACTTTTGACAAGTACAAAAGATGTTGAAATAACTAAGCAAGGAAACTCATGGCTCATAAGAGATTTTGGGCAAGAGGTTTGAAATATACAAATCTCACCCAAAACGAAAACCCAGAGAAATTATCAAATCCAAAAGTTATTGGAAAATTTGGCATCGGACTGAAAGATGCTTTGGCAACCTTTGACAGAAAAGAAATTAAAGTTCTCATTAAATCAAAGTTTGGCGACATTGTTCTTAATAAGACCGCCAAAGAAGGTTTTGCAGATATTATCACCTTGCATGCAAACATTTCAGAGCCGACAGACCCCAAATCTTGTAGGAACAGAATTTATTATTGATGGTGTAACAGATGATGACATTTCAAAAGCAAAGAATTTGTTTTTGAAATTCACAGGAGAACAAGTTTTAGAATCAACAAAAGCAGGTGAACGTTGTAAGTAAAGTTGGAAGCATAGGCAAAATCTATATTAATGGAGTTAAAGTAGCAGAAGAAGAAAATTTCTTGTTTAGTTATAACATAACGCAGCTAACAACGGCAATTAAAAAGTCTCTGAATAGAGAAAGAACAAATGTTGGAAGAACAGCATATACAGATAGTGTCAAGAAGATTTTACTTGCATGTAAGTCCAGCGATGTAGCTAAAATCTTAGCGGACGATTTGCAAAACATCAATTATGGAACACAACATGATGAGCTTTCCTGGATAGATGTTCAAGAACATTCTGTAAAAATTCTCAATCAAAATGAGAAAGTTCTTTTTGTTTCTTCGACAGACATTATGTTACATCCGGACATGATTGAAGAAGCAAAAGCCAGTGGACATCAAATTATTTCAATCCCAGAAAATTTAAAAGAAAAGATTAAAGGCGGCACAGACTTATCGGGCAAGCCAATTATTGATATTTCACAATTCACAACTACTTACAACGACAGTTTTTCATTTGACTTTGTGGCAATAGAGAATTTGACACCAAAGGAAAGGGAGGTTTACAATTTGACTAATGATATTCTAAATCTTATTGATGGCAAACCACGAATTGTCAGAGACATTAAAATTTCTACAACAATGCGTAAAGACTTTTTTTCAGAAAGTGAGACAGTAGGTGTTTGGGAACCAAACACAGGTTCAATAATTATACTCCGAAAAATGTTGAACTCAATTAAAGATTATGCAGGGACTTTAATACATGAAGCAATTCATGCAAAATCAGGGATGGGCGACATTAGCAGAAACTTTGAACATGAACTTACAGTTGCTATTGGACAAGTTTGCGAAAAGGCTTTATCGAAAAAATAAAGTTCCTAACGACAGACAGAGAAGGGTATGCTGCTAACATTGCTTGCTGCTATGCTGGCTGACGAATAAATCCTCATCTTTTTGTTCGCTATCAGAAGTAGTCCGGGCTCGACGTTCAATGTTCAGCTTTTTGTTGTTAACTTCAACTTCAGTTTTTCAATCAGCAGCGGTTCCGGGCTGGACATTATAAAATACCAGCACAGCAGCAAGCCCTGCTCGTTAGTGGCTATGCTATCGGACACATCCTACTATGAGTACATACCTTTTTGTTTGGAATCCTAATAAATGGAATTGGACAACTTTAGAGCAAAGTATTGCCCAACTTGCTGACACAGGTAAGGTGACAGAAAAATGGAGTTGCAGAAGTTACAAAACCATCAAGCCTGGTGACAGAGCATTTTTAGCAAGAGTTGGAGTTCCACCAAGAGGCATCATTGGTTCAGGGATTGTTACGACACCGCCATTTCTTTCAAGACATTGGAGCGGCGAGGACAAAGATGTTTATCGTGTAATGATTCAATTTGATGTACTTCTTAACGCAGACCAAGAGCCAATATTAACACACGACATTTTAAATCAAGGTAAACTTGCTTCACAAAATTGGACACCTCAAGCATCAGGCATTTCAATCAGACCAGAACTTGTTGACGAACTTGAAGCTGTTTGGTTTGACTTTGTAACGACACAAAAAATCAGACACAATCCTTTTACGCCAGCAGACATTGAAGAGCAAACTGTTTTCACTGAAGGCACACCAAGTCAGGTAACACTAACAAAGTACGAACGAAATCCATTTGCTCGTAAAGCATGTATTGCTCACTATGGACTTTCTTGTTCTGTCTGCGACTTTAATTTTGAACAGGCTTATGGCGACATCGGACAAAATTTTATTCATGTTCATCATTTGACACAGGTTGCTAAAGTTGGTAAACAGTATTCGGTTGACCCAATTAAAGACCTTCGACCAGTTTGCCCAAATTGCCATGCAATGATTCATAAAAGAAAGGAAGCAATCAGCATTGAAGAATTAAAGTCTTTGCTTCGACAGAGAAGCACAAGCCACTAACATGGGGTTTGCTGCTATGCTGGCTGACGAATAAATCCTCATCTTTTGTTCGCTATCAGCAGCGGTTCGGTCAGACGTAATTCTATTGAGCTTTTGTTCTTATCTTCATCATCAGTAATTCTATTGGGCTTCAGTTCCGGGCTGGACATTATAAATTCCAGCACAGCAGCAAGCCCTGTTCGTTGTATGCAATCCGGCAGCAGCCTTTTATTTAACAGAAGTTAATGTGATAAGGTCAACTTTTAATGCTTCTGATAATTTCAACAAAGTTGTAAGCGAAGGATTCGACAGACCGGCTTCTAACCTGCCGAGAGAACTCGGAGATATATCAGCCTCATACGCAAACTTGCGGGTGCTAAAACCTCTTTCGACACGAAGCTTCTGTAGATTTTTTCCGAAAGCCTTTAAAATTTTATCTTCTTTATTTGTCATTACTCCGAAGGTGGACAAAATTCAAAAAAATAATGCACCCGTACTTGGGTGCAGTTGAAAATTTGTTGTATCTTGTGACAAATTACAACCGAATGAAACAATTCAATACTATTGTGCCGACCGAACAGCAGTCGCTGGAAGCATTGGAGCAACTTCGGGAAGCCTTGACTAACATGGGACAACTTCGCCAACATTTGACTAACCTGAGAAACGGCGGCTTTACTCTTTTGCCGGAGAGCAGGCGATTGAAAGTACAGCCTGTACTTCGTGAAAAACAAAGTGATCCATATCATATCGTTCCTTCTTTACAATTATGTGGTGACTGGTTAAGTCAAGCGGGTTTTGAATACAATCAATATGTACGAATCATTACCCTAAACCAACTGCTTATCATTTGTCCTGAGACAGCACCGCTACATGGCAAATTAAGAAGCATTTAGTAACAACGCTTGATAAGTCTCGCTACAGAAGGACTGCATACAACATGGGGTTCCTATGTAAAGCGATTTTTCGAGACTCGCCCAATTCTGATATGGTTATAAAGTTAATTCATAATTTTGTACGCTACGGATTTGAATGATTTTATATTCTGTCGATTGGCTATGCACTACTGCTGCCGTTAAATCATTCCAAGGCGTAGCGGTTACTTATTTTTAATTTTCTTTAAACTCCGGCTCCTATTTGTAGTAATACAGCTTATGCTATATTCTACCAACAACTGTATGGTATAAAAGAAATAATGACACGCTACCTGCTTTCTGATGTAGTAATTTTCATTCTACCCCCAATGTTTTGTAGTCGTGTCATAAATAATACTATGAGTTTTAAAGAAATTACTTTTTACTTTTTATTGCTTTATAACTTACCTCGTAAGGACGTTCATTTTTGATCACCGATAGTATGCGTCTGCACATCTTATGCGCTACTTTTACAATTACATTTTTTGGATTCTTACCTGCATGCTTCCTGTAGTAGGCTTGTATTTCAGGATCTCTGCGTATGGCTACCCACGATGATTCGATAAGATAGCTCCGCAATAAAGCTTTACAGCGTGGTGTGATCCCCATTTTAATATCCGACTCACTGCTTTGATGAATACCCGGAATAACCCCTATACAACTGCTGAATTCTCTTTCATTATTGAACCGCCTGATATTTCCCAGTTCAGCCAGGATAGCTGCTGCTAACAGTCCACCAATACCTGGTATGCTTTTGAGCAGGTAATAATCTTTCTTATGATATTTTCTGCAATAAGCACGGAGTTCATTACTGGTTTGCAGGTATTCACTTTTCAGCATTTCAAGGATACGCAACTTACTGTTGATGCAGGCTGCGCCGGTACTGTGGGTCCATTGAATTGTTTTCATCCATTCAATGAAGTCAAGGCTCCAGTTGGGATTATCGAACGTCGCAGGAACAGTGATACCGTGAAAAAGTAACAACCCTTTGATATGCGATTTTGCTTTGCGTAATTGTTTTACTACCTGGTTACGCTGGCGCAATAAACTTTTAAGCTGCTCTTCTGGTTCCGTAGGAATATAAATGCCGTGCAGCTGATCCTGCTGCAATTGCTTGCACAGGTTACGGCAATCGATCTTATCGGTCTTTTGATATAGCTGTTTATCGCTCCGGGAATATCGTTTGGGTTGACAACTTTTACGGTCCAGCCCAAATTCAAAAATAGCGGGCCGCCGAAAAACCACAGCAACCTGCTTCATAAGTAAGCGATACTTCATGACCGGGAAAATGATGGCTGACATAATCTGCGAGCTTAGAAGGATCAGGAGGCATACTAAAACCTTTATGATCAAACAAGTCGGTACGAAGATGAACGGCCCAGGATTTCTTGTGAATATCCATACCGATAAATAACTTTGAGACGGCGATGATTTGAGACTGCATCATAATTTTTAATTTTAGTAGACAATAGATTTAATCGTTATTGTACTACATCAAAAATCAGGCAGCTCAGATTATCGCTTTTACATATTTGCTTTCTGCTATGCTGGCTGACGCAATATATACTCATCGTCCCGTTCGCTTATCAGCTGCAGTCCGGGCTGGACGAATAAATCCGAGCAACAGAATGTAACATCAACTGCATAACTTTACTCAGCAGCAGTTCGGGCTGACGAATCACTGAATATCAGCACAGCAGAAAGCCCTGGCCGTTGGGCATCAGCTTAAAAAACTGAATGGAACTTAAAGACTATATAATAGTTGCAATTAGTGGGACTGCATTAACAATCTCAATAATATCTTTAATTATTACTTTGGTTCAAAAGCATAGAGAGACTAAGAGAACAATTCGAAAGACAATTACTGATAATTTGGAAAGCATCGCAAAAGCAAATATTGAGTTCAATAAACTTAAAGTACAAAAGGACTCGGATTTTAACTCTGAAGCAAATATTTCAATTCGCAGAAACATCAACTCACAAAAAAGTAGCCGTACTTTCAAATGTAAAGTTTCTCATTGACAGAAATAGCGACATTGCAACAGAAAGCGACTATAATATTTTGGCAGGTGCTTTTGCTGACATTGGTGACCAGACTTTAGCAGAATATTACTGGAAATTATCAGTTGAAAATTCAAATAGCCCCGAATTGTTAGTCATGAATTTAAGAGGCTATGGCAATTTCAAATTTTTAAATAATGACATCGAACAAGCAAGAGAATTATATAATCAGGCAAGTCAAATTTTGTTGACCGAAACCGATGAACATTCGGTAATTAAATGCGACACATATTTAATGTTAGCAGACCACGAAAAACATATTGACAAAAGCAATTTTGAAAACTGTTTGACATTAGCTATGGAACAGTTAAGCAAAATTAAAAACAAGCACAGACAAAACGAAATGCACGAAAGAATTAGAAGAAGATTGAATCAATAAAAGCCTGCACCTAACATGGGGTTTCTGCTATGCTGGCTTTCGAATATATCCTGGTCGTCCCATTCGCTTATCAGCTGTAGTACGGGCTGGACGAATAAGGCCAGACGACAGAATATATCTCAACTGTATTAACTTTACTCAGCCCCGGTTCGGGCTGACGAATCGCGGAATATCAGCGTAGCAGAAAGCCCTGGCCGTAAGGCGAAATTTTACAACAGACATGACAAAAGAAGATTTCTGGAGTTGGTTCAACAAGAATAAAGCTTCCTTGGAGAAATTTATCTCTGAAAAAAATCAGAGTTATGATATTTATGAGGCTTTATCTGAGAAATTAAGTCAATACTCTGAGTATCTTATTCCGGAACTTACAATCAACGAAGACAATAAGTTTGTATTAGTAATAAGTTGTGATGGCGTAAAAAGTGGAATTCCTTTTGTGGAAGCACTTACGGACAACATACACAATTTTAGCAACTGGATAATACTCAAATATAGACAGCCGGGGCCAATGGAGCTTATCCCTGTCAACGATTTAACCCTTAATCGAAACAGCATATTTGTTGAATGGCGAAAAACACCATCAGAAAAGTATTTTCTTACTTTTTATGTAAAAGGCTTTTCAGTGCATAATAATAACTATGAGATAGGGACGTTACTTCATATGGATCATACAATCGGTGAGTACAATGCGATGACACGAATTGAGGGTGTCGAAATCAAAAAGTTGAGTTTATTTCAATCCAAAAAAGGTCTCAGTAGCCTCGACGATCTAAAAATGGAATTAGATAAAAACTTCGCCTAACATTGGATTTTCTCCTATGCTAGCTGAAGAATATATACTCATCGTCCCGTTCGCTTATCAGCTGTAGTACGGCTGGACGAATAAGGCCAGGCGACAGAATATATCTCAGCTGTATTAACTTTACTCAGCAACAGTTCGGGCTGAAGTAACACGGAATATCAGCACAGCCGAAGCCCTGGACGTTAGGCGCAATAAAAGTCGGATAATTTTAAAAGGCACTACATGAAGACTATCTTTCTTTACACATTTATTTTTCTAGTCGCTTTAGCTTCAAAGGCTCAGACAAATCAAAATCTTAGTAATGTAATAGAAAGGGTTTCTGAACAGTGGAAAAAGGATTCTAATTCCTGTAAGGGGTATCGGCAAAAAGTAGTAAAAGATATTTTGAAATGCCAAATAGACGCAGTCAATAAAAATCAAATATTTTTACAGCTAGGAAAACCCAACCAAACTCAGAAATTCTATCGCGGAAATACGGATAAGAACTACGTCGGGTATATCTATTACGTTTATATAGACAATTGTCCTAAAATTACTGTAGATGGTTATGCAATTCAATTTGTTTTTGCTGAGTCAGAAAACACCTTGTTGGAAATAACAGAAATTAACTATTGTGGCTATTGCGCCTGGCATGGGTTTTCTGCCATGCTGGCTTTCCGAATATATCCTGGTCGTCGCGTTCGTGGATCAACTGCAGTTCCAGTTTACGAACAAAACCCAACTGTATAACGTAACTTCAGCTTCAGTAATTCTATTGGGCTTCCGTTCGGGCTGGTGGATCACAGAATACTAGCACAGCAGAAAACCCCAACGTTAGGAGTCATACTATGAGAGTATTTAAAATTGCAATACTGGTTACTGTATTATCTTCAAGACTATTTGGACAAAATCCTGTATGGGTAGAAACAAAAATAAACGAAATTTTAACCCTAAAACTTTCCCCAAAACACGAACGTTCAAATTCGGTAAATATAAAAAGCTACGGTGGTTATGTAAATTCGGATTATGTAGGGTTTCAATTCTATGACACTGTATATAGCAAAATAAACACAGAAAGAAGATTTCAAATAGCTTTGACCGGCTTTGTTAATGGTAGACTTAGTGATACAACTTTAAGAAATTATACCGCATCAATTATAGATACTGCCTTAGGGAAAACAAGAGGAATTATGGTGAAATTTAAAGCTATAAACTCGTCTGAACAATACAAAAGGATTTATTATTATGTAACAATTGCCAATGATAACTACTATTGGTTTTTTGCCTACTGCCAATGCGATAATGAAAACGATATAGATTCAAAATCATTTTTCGATTCAATAAACTTTGATAAAGAAAAGGTAAAAGAAAACTCTTTTGCTTTGGCATCAATTTATTTGACTAAATAAAATACGACGCCCAACAAGAGGTTTTCTACTATGCTTGCTTCCGAATAAGTCCTGGCCGTCCCGTTGGCTGATCAGCTGCGGTTCCAGCTTCCGAATAAAACTCAACTGTATAACGTAACTTCAACTTCAGTAATTCTGTTGGGCTTCCGCCCGGACTGCCGGATCACGGAATACCAGCACAGCAGAAAGCCCTGGACGTTAGCGGGCATTGTAAATGAAAGCATTACCCGAAAAATATAATTGATATTATATGGCTACAAAAAATAAGACAGTATATACAAAAGTTAGCGTTATTGATTTTATAAATTCATTCGTTGACCAGGAACAGAAAAAGCTAGACAGCTTTCGACTCATTGAACTAATGCAGGAATGGTCAGGCTTTGAACCCAAAATGTGGGGGCCTACAATTATCGGTTTTGGAAATTATCATTATAAGTATGCGAGTGGTCATGAAGGCGATGCACCCATAATTGGTTTTTCACCTCGAAAAGCTGAGTTCTCTCTTTATGTTTATACTCCAGGTAGTGACAATAAAAAGCTACTTAAAGAATTGGGGAAATACAAAATGGGCAAAGCTTGCATTTATTTCAAGAAGCTGACTGACCTTAACCTTGACACATTGGAAAAACTTAGTAAAGCGACAATTAATTACATAAATGAAAATCACGAATGCGGCGCGTGTAAAGAATAAAAATATTGAAAAACAACGACCCGCTAACATGGGGTTTGGCGCTATGGCGCTGATCAAATATATACTTATCGTCCTGTTCGCTACCCAGCTTTAATTCCGGCTGACGAATAACGCCTAGCTTTAATACTTAATATTTAACTTTATCAAAAAGCCAGGCAGCGGTTCCGGGCGGACGAATTTCAAATTCCTCACCATCGGCAATACCTGCTCGCTAGCGGTAAGCTTAACGGGCATTCCATTTTATTAATCAGTAATAGACAATGAAACTTAAAACAGCAACTTCTTAACCCTTTTTATTAGTTCGACAGTATTTGGAAGCGACACTTTATTTTTCAACTTTCCAATCCATGGAACACAGTAAAATCACCGGCAGGAAAATATTTACGGAAATGTGTAAAGGAGAACGACTATTATCATTCATGGGACTACAATAGCAACAATATCCTTGTGACAGAAAGCTTTTACTCTGACACAATTTTACAAGGAAACTTTTTTGTCATAAATATTTCAACGAAAAAAGGGATTTTTAGAACAGACACGTTGTTATGAACATGGAAGACTTAGTGGATATTTTGTTGACTACAATGAAAAAGGTGACACAACTGCATATCAAGTTTATGACAACGGAGCAGTTGTTAAAGAACGGAGTTTGGAACCCCAAGAAAATACACCATCTTTTGTAATGAATGAAGAACCGGCAGAATTTCCAGGTGGAGAAACTGCATGGCGTGAATATTTAGGTAATAATCTGAAATATCCAGATAGCTTACAAAACATAAAAGGGCAAGTACTTCTAAAGTTTGTAGTTAATCCAAAAGGTACAATTGATAAAGTTGAAATAATAAAAAGCCTTCATCCTATGTTAGACAAAGAGGCAGTACGAGTAATTATTAATTCTCCAGGGTGGAGACCAGCAAAACAAACGGGAAAAAAGTTCAGGCAATAAGGACACAACCCATTAATTTCGGCTAGACAAAAGCCTAACCGCTAACATTCGGTTTGGCAATATGACGGGACGAAGAATATATTCTCAACTTTTTGTTCGCTATTCAGCTTCAGTTCCAGCCGAAGAATAAAGCCAAGCTGTAGTTCTTATCATCAACATTTGTAACTTTATTCGGCAGCAGTTACGGGCTGACGATTTTCAAATACCGCCACATTGCCAAGCCGTAACCGTTAGCGCCAAGCTTTCCTAACCATTCCATGGTTAAGAAGGATCAAATGTATGTTTTTTACGGCGCGGCTTAATGAACAATTATTTTAGAATGAAAACTCAAAGGAAAAAATTCGTTGACAAAAAGCTAATTTTCAGGCTGCGATTGTTTGCGATTATCTTTTTAATCATGTCTGCTATCGGTATATACGATGTTGTTATTGGAAATTTGTATGTTATTGTTGCTTTTGCGGCTTTGGCCGGAGGAATTGGTATTGGTTTACTTGTCGGACGAGCTATGAATGTAGTTTGGCATGAGGAAACGAATAAGGCTATTACGAAGATGGACAAGTTCGGTGTTATTATTTTAGTAAGCTATATTGTGTTCGCTCTGTTCCGTAAAAAATTGTTTGCTCATTGGCTGACTGGTCATCAACTGTCAGCATTTGTAATTTTTCTTTCTGCAGGAATCATGCTTGGCCGACTAATAACATTGCGTGGCCGACTTTATAAAGTTTTGAAAGGCCAGGGGCTATAATAGCCTGCCGCTAACATGGGTTTGGCTATATGGCGGCTTAACGGGTAAATTCTCAGCTTCAAATCGCTGCTCAGCGATATATCAGGCTAACAAACCTGCCTGCCGGCAGGTAAATCCAGGCTTTAGAATATCTTCTCAGCTTTATTAACTTTACCCAGCAACAGTTCGGGCTGACGTAACACGAATATCGCTACATCGCCAAGCTCCGACTTTAGCGGCCAGGCTATGATGACCGTAAATCCTAATAAACCCAATATGATAGAATGTTAAAAAAACCTTTTGCACCACTTCCAATTTTGATAACCAAAAGACTTATTCTCAGACAACTGGTAATTGCTGACGAACAAGAAATTTTCGCTTTACGTTCTGACAGTGAAATAAATAAGTATCTTGACAGGCAAATAAGCAATACTATTGATGATGCAAGGAATTTTATAAACAAGGTTAATGAGAATATTAATAAAGGCAACTCTTTATATTGGGCAATAACTTTGAGTGGCAAAAACATATTGATTGGGACGATTTGTCTTTTTGGCTTTTCAGATGAAAATGACAAGTGTGAAATCGGCTATGAACTTTTGACAAACTTCCAGGGACAAGGAATAATGAAGGAAGCTGTAGAAAAAGTCATTGACTATGCGTTCAATACGATCAAAGTAAAAAAAATTGAAGCATTCCTGCATAGAGACAATCAAAGTTCTATAAAGCTATTGGAGAAATTGTCGTTTGGGAATTTAAATGAGCCTGATCAAACAAATCCTGACTTAATAGGGTACCATTTGGCAAATTCAATTGATAATCTTAAATAAAATTTACCGAAAAGCCCGAACCGCTAACAGGGGCTATATGGCAGTTTAACGAATATACTCCCATTTTCATATCGCTGCTGAGTGATATATCCAGTTGACGTACTACCTGCCTGCCGGCTCAGCGGCAATTCGGGCTGACGTAACATCCCGCCGCAGTTGCCGTACCACATCGCCAGGCGCATGCCGTTGGCAGAAATTTAAACCGACAAGTACAATGAAACTAACAATCACGACATTCCTTCTGTTTATTTGTTCATTTAATTATGGACAGACGTATAAAATCTATTGTCGCAGAAGCGGACGGTTTCTATAATAGCAAAGAATTTCAAAAATCCGTTGACAAATTTAAGGAAGCATTTAAAATTGAGCAGAAAAGCGCAGGCGATTTGTATAATGCAGGCTGTGCGGCCTCTTTGCTTGGCAACCAGGAACTAGCATTTGAATGGTTGAACCTTGCCGTAAAAAGTGGTTGGGCAAATATCGAACACTTGAAAACAGATAGCGACTTAATTTCATTGCACGATAACAAAAATGGAATGCTTTGTTGGTTGAAGCGCAGAAAGAAGTGGATAAAAAGGAGGCAAATTATGATAAACCTTTACAGCTTAAACTATTGGCAATTTATGAAGATGACCAACCTATAAGACAACAATATATTTCAGCACAAAAAGAATTTGGCTATCAAAGCAGACAAGTGGATAGTTTAGGAAAAGTGATGATGTACCGTGACAGTATCAACCTGATTAAAGTGACTGAGATTTTAGATAAATATGGTTGGGTCGGAACTGACAAAGTTGGCGAAACTGCAAACCAAACTTTATTTTTAGTAATTCAGCATTCTGACTTAAAAACCCAGCAGAAATATCTACAATGATGAGGGAAGCAGTAAAAAATAAAAGGCAAGTGGCAGTGCTTTAGCTTTATTAGAAGACCGGGTTGCCCTGGGAGAAGGCAGACGACAAGTTTACGGAAGCCAAATAGGACGAGACAATGAAACAAATAAAAATTATGTTTTGCCACTTGACGACCCTGATAATGTTGACAAACGAAGAGCTGAAGTTGGGCTGGACTTCTTGCTGATTACGTAAAGCGTTGGGACATTATTTGGAACGCAGAAGAATACAAAAAACAACTACCGGAACTCGGGGAAAAGCAGAAGCGACAAAAATAAATTTCTGTCAACATAGGGATTGGCTACATGGCGGCTTAACAAATAGGCTCTTAGCTTCATATCGCTACTAAGCGACACATCAAGCTGACGAATGAAGCCCAGCAACAGAATATAACATCAACTGTATTAACTTTACCCGGCTGCGGTTCCGACTGAAGGAACACAGCACAGCAGAAAGCCTGACCGTTGGCTGTAATTTCAAATACAGTACTGTGCTTATCTAAATTTTAAAAAGTGAAACTATCTAGATTATTAATATTATTACTTGTAATTATCACAACCAGCTTTAAGTCATTTTGCCAGGACGTAAACTCCAAAAAAATTGAAAACGTTGTCTATGGTATGGTTTCAGGTACCGCATTATTAATGGACATATATGTGCCATTCAAACCCAATCACAAGGCAATTATTTTCATTCCGGGCAGCGCTGGGGATTTGTATATCCTGTAGATTACAATCAAACCCCTTTAAAAGATGATATCACACTGGATAGCAATTATGTGGGGAAATGGGAAAAATCATTGGTGCAAAACGGGTATACTGTTTTTGTAATAAATCACCGGTTTTCTCCAAAATTTCAGTTCCGGGAGATCATAGAAGATTGCCGCAGAGCTGTCAGGTTTGTAAGGTACCATGCAAATGAATTTAAGATTGATCCCGTTCACATCGGAGCCATGGGTCATTCTTCCGGTGCTAACCTGGCATCAATGCTTGGAGTAACTGATAGTAATTATTTTGCCGGTAAATCCCCTGTTGACAGTGTAAGTTCTAAAGTGCAGGCAGTTGTGACCCTGGCAGCACCTTTTAACCTGGCAGATATTAATGGATCCGAAGACACAACGATAGATAACAATTTTGTGCAATCAGCCGTTACGGCTTATATGGGCAATTTACCAGAAATGAAATCCGGAAATTTGTGCTTTCGGGTAAATACATTGATGCTTCTCCTTTTGCCCTGGTAACAAAAGATGATGCACCTACACTCATATATTATTCGGATAATGACCCTGTAATCGCAATCCGCCAGGCCACAAAAATGTATGAAAAGCTGGTGCAAAACAATGTTCCGGCTAAAATTTTTGCGTCACACAACGCAGAGCACAGCCCTGTTCCTGATATGACAGAAGTTTGTAAGTGGTTTGAAAAATATTTAAACTAAATACTGTTCGGGAAACTGCAGGTAACAGGCGGTTTACTGCTATGCTGGCTGACGAATAGGCCCTCATCTTTTGTTTACTATCAGAAGCGGTTTCGGCAGGCTTAATTCTATCGGCGTCTGTACTTAACTTCAACATTAGTAATTCTATTGGGCTTCAGTTCCGGGCCGGATGTTATAAATTCCGGCACAGCAGCAAGCCCTAACGTTATGCGTCATGCTAAACAGAGTTTCCTATGAGGTTCAATCTTGTTTTCATTTTTTTGTCTTGGCAACATTATCTTTGAATGGACAAGTACTGCTTGAGATAAATAATAATTTTAAAATTTTGCAAAGTTCAGAAACTTATGCGCAGAATAAATTAAGCGCATATCTCATACGATGGAAGTCCCTTTTTTAGTAAGCATGGAAATTTCACCAGGCAAAAAAGTAAAAGCAAAGCCGGAGTGGGACAAAGACACAATCACGTATTCAAAAACTTATTCGAAAAACGGGTTTATTGAAAATGAAAAGGAGACGTTGCCCAATGGCGAAACATTTTATCTTAAAGAATACTTCTTCGACTCTGCAGGAAACCTCATGCGCATAAGAGAAATAAATAATCATAGACTTAGATATTATGATTACCAGGAAAACAATATATACATATTTTGATAACCAAGTTGAAAGAATGGATAAAATCAGGTTTAAAGACGGCGACACAACAAAGACAACAACTCATTTTTTTTATTCAGCGAATAAACTCGAAAAGGTAATTGAGCGAAACAACAATAATGGCGACACACTATTATCGTCCTATATCTCCTACAACACTAAAAAGAATTACATTGAAGAGAAAAGCTTTATAAAAGAATGGGCTGAAGTAAGAACTACTTATTACTACATATTGGACGATAAGGGCCGTCTCTGTAAATACACTAACGGACTTAACGGTTTTAAAAGGAATCTAAAGTCGTATGAAAAAATATCGTATGACTTTTCCAATGAAATCTTTGAACAAGAAAATTTATTTTTTAAAATTGAAAAATATGATCTATAACGCTTGTAGCACGAACGCATGACATAGGGGGTTCTGCTATGCTGGCTAAAGAATATATACTCATCGCTACCATCTGCAGTCCGGGCTGAACGAATAAATCCCGGCAAAAGAATATATCTTCGACTGTAGAATTTCCATCAACTTCTGCCCTGGCTGCCGGACCACGGAATACCACCCCGCGGCAAGCCTTAATGTTGTGTGTAATGTTAAGCAAACACTATGATCTCCGGCCTGGACAATTTAATTAAGTTATTTCATGAAATGCAGGCCGATGGATGGGATACTAATTCTCCATTGAAATGGGGCTTTTACTTTGTTGATAGTGACAAAGAGAAACTTAAAAGACTATTTCTTGAATTAAAAGAAAAAAATTATATTTTAGAAAAGATCTATATGGTAGACCATAGCGATTCGGAATGGACTCTTCGTGCAAGCAAAAATACACTAACTCCGGAAAAACTTCACAAACGAAATATAGCATTTAATGAGCTGGCTAACTATTGCGGGGTTTCATTGTATGACGGTTGGGATGTTGAAAAGATATAACTTGATCAATACTTTATATTAATTACTTCCAGGCATTCGCTAATAACCTTTGATATTCAGCACCAGTTTTTACCTGATAATTTTGTACTTCTTTCCAATGTTGTTGCCATCGGCAATATCAACTCAATAATTCCATTGCATGGTAAATTTCTTACCAGAACTATCAAAACAGGTGTAAGATTGACTTTGATTTGATTCAGGTAATCCCGACATTTGCGCAGCTTTATACTATGACAAAAAAGGAACGTATCATATTATTTCTCCTGGCCGGCCTCAACTTTACCCATATCCTCGATTTCATGATCATGATGCCATTGGGTAATTACCTGATCGAGGATCTTTATATAACTGCCTTCCAGTTCAGCATTCTCGTAGCATGCTATTCCATAAGCGCTTTTTTCTCGGGGCTGGTTATTGCTATGTTCATTGACCGGTTTGACAGGAAAAAACCTTTGCTGCTTGCTTACATTGGTTTTTTAATGGGTACTGTTGCCTGCGGGTTTGCAAACTCTTATACGCTCCTGCTTACAGCAAGAATTGTCACCGGGTTATTCGGAGGCATTATAGGCGCCCAGGTATTCGCAATAGTTGCCGACATGTTTACATATGAACGCAGGGGGAGGGCCATGGGCATTGTTATGGGTGGCTTTGCTGCCGCTTCTATATTAGGCGTTCCTTTTTCTCTGTACCTGACAAATCTTTTTAAGCATAACTGGCATCTTCCTTTTCTTTTAATCGGTGGGGTGGGATTGATACTCATCCCCTCTTATTATCCGCATTATCCCGGGTATGACCAGTCATGTCAAAAAGAAAATGCCGGGTGAATCTCTCTTTAAGGCATTACAGGTTGTTGTAAAAATACCGGTTCAGCGGTCTGCATTATTTTTTTCAGGATTATTAATAATGGGACATTTTGTGATCATTCCTTTTATCAATCCATACCTCGAATACAATAAAGGATTTTCCAAGAATGATACGCCGATGATTTACCTCGCCGGTGGCATTGCATCGCTTATTGCTGCAATTTACCTGGGACGTATAGCTGATAAAAAAGGGAAACTCACGGTTTTCTCCCTATCGGTTTTCCTTTCTTTATTCATGGTGCTGATCATTACTCATATGCCCAACGTACCATTCATTGTCGTTCTTTTATTTTTTGCTGCCTGGTTTATTGTCGCTACCGGCAGGATCGTTACTGCACAGGCTATGATCACAGAAGTTGTTACGCCGGAGCAAAGAGGAAGTTTTATGAGCATCAATGGCAGTATTCAGCAATTAGGAAGCGGTTTGGCCGCTATAAGTGCGGGCGCTATCGTTACAACAGAAAAGTCAGGAAAAATACTTCATTATAACTGGGTAGGATATTTAAGTATAGTTCTTCTTCTCGGCAGCCTGATCTTTGGCAGGGTTATTTTTCGCCGCATGGATACCTCTTCTCCCGATAAGACCGGTTTTATCCCTGAAAGCGAAAAACTAATTACCGGAAACTAATACAGGTATTATTTAATCACCCGGTACACCGGGTACCGCATATGCGCCGGTTCATACCATTTAGACTGCTGGTAAACAAAATTCAATTGCGCTCTTCCATCTCTGGCAAAAGCGGTATCCGACAATCTTCTTTGCTCCAGTTTTGATTTTATATCCGGGTTGTTTTTGAGATATTCTGCCGCGATATCTTCAAAAGCATACGCGGAATATCCTTCTTTCTGTCCCAGTACCGCATCAAAATAATTCCAGGCGAAATAAGAATCTTCCGACTGCGGCTCCAGTGTTGCTATTAAGAAACGATTAGCCACCTGGTTCATGGGAATGTACCAGTCGCCTTTGCTAAAACTGATCCTTTGCAGGCTGGCAGCGACTTTCACGTCACTGTTCAGGTGATGCATCTCATACTGGCGCGGAGCGGTTTTGTACTCTTCGATTTTATATACTTCCACTTCGATAGCCGTATCTTTTTTTAATTGTCTCATCTGTACCTTATTCAGCTTCAGCAGGTCTGTTACTTTCCACCAGCCCTGCGGAATGATATAGGCTATTGGTTTTTTGACAGATGATTGCACGGCGAAATAGTTGAATATTTTTATCGTCTTTTCAAAAGGCTTACCGCGGTCATAATATAATCTTGGCAGACCGGATACTTCACTTGGCTTGCGGCCTGATGCAAATCCTTTATACAATACTTCTTTGAACTGTGAACGGTCCAGCGACCAGCTAAGCGGAAATTCAACAGCAGACTGTACTGATTGTTTGGTCTGCTCACGCAGTTTTTTTATCTGCTCACTATTCTTTGCAGCAAAATCAATAAAGGATTGCATCAATGCATAGGTCGCTTTTACCCGCTGATCATACGGTTTCAGCATATGCGTTTCTGGTACAAAAGAAAATGTATGCCATAGTGCGGCATAACCGCTTCCGTATCTTGGGCTGTCCCAGTATTCAGGCCAGCCGTTTTCTGGTGTATCGCCAAACGAATTAACATAAGGTATAAGGTCGTATCCTTTTTCTTTCATAGATGAATAAAGCGCGGGCTCAAACTCTTTGCTGAGAAATTCACCCATCACTCCACCCAGTTTGTTGTGCTGCGTAGTAAGTAAGGTCATTACATGCTGGTAATCGGCGCCATTGCTTACGTGGTTGTCAACAAATACATCGGGATCAGTTAAATGAAATATTTCCGTGAAGGCTTTGGCGTCTTTAGAATCGCATTTGATGAAATCCCTGTTCAGGTCAAGGTTTTGCGAGTTACCACGAAAACCAAATTCTTCCGGGCCATCCTGGTCTACCCGGTAATCGGCGCTGCGGTTGAGACAACCACCGATATTATAAATGGGTATGATAGCCAGCACAATATTATCAGGTATTTTAATTTTGCCACTAACAATATCTCTTACCATCAGCATACTGGCATCTACACCATCAGGCTCGCCGGGATGAATGCCGTTGTTGATAAGAATGATACGTTTATTATTCTTACGGATATTTTCAAAATTATAATCACCGTTATTGGATACAACGACCAGGTGCAAAGGATATCCCGCATCGGTCATTCCTATCGGCAGCATTTTTACTTTGCCTGATTTTTCATCCAGTTTTTTCCACCAGTCAATGATCTCAAAGTATGTGGGTGTTTGCGCACCTTTGGATTGTTCAAATTTTGTAGTGATGTTTTGGGCAAAAGAGACAGACGATACGATCAAAAAGAGTGGTACGTTAATAAACAGTTTTCTCATAATTGATGATTAGCATTACTGAACGATGAATGGAGTGTTCCTGTCTGTCAAAGCTACAGTGTAAGAGCAGCCTGTACAAATCACTTCTGTGTTAAAGCTATCATCCCTTTCCTAAAGCTACGGCACAGAACGAAAAAGGCATTCCACAAGGAATGCCTTTTAAATAATGTATTGTGTAAAGCTTACTTAGCTGTGCTTACTTTCCTGGTCAGTTTGCTTTTCAGGTTAGCTGCTTTATTCTTGTGAATAATGCCACGCTTTGCCAGTTTATCAATCATAGAAGCTACTTCCGGCAGTTTATCGCCTGCTTCTTTTCCTTTTAACGCTTTCAGGTCACGGATCGCATTACGGGTTGTTTTTCCGTAATACTTATTTCTCTCACGGCGTTTAGCAGCCTGACGAACATCTTTTTTGGTAGCACTATGATTAGCCATTTCGTATCTATTTAGTCCCGTAAAATTCGGAGGCAAAGGTAGGGTTGAGTGCCTTAACCACCAAATTTTCAGCGGTTTTAGTTGGTAAAAAGCTGAAATCGCCCGGGCCGGGAATGGATACCCCGGTAACCTCCCTGAGAGCCAATGACAAACGAAATAACCAGTAAACCAGGGAGCAGGCCCGCCTTGATGCCCCGGAATGCGCTTGCTCAAAATGGCCCCTGATTTTCAGACTTTTTAAGCGATATTTGTCTCCCAAAATCCCCTTATAAACGTCCAGATTCATGAAGGATTTCTCTTATATCACCAGTTCTCACCCGGAATTTATTGAAAACCTCTACAGAGATTTTGTAAAAGACCCCGATAGCGTTGACCCTGAGCTCAAAAAATTTTTTGAAGGGTTTGATTTCGCTACCGGCAACGGGAAAATCAGCGCCAACGGATCGGCCGCTGCGGCAACAGTAACAACAGCATCTCCGCCTGCAGAGACCGTCAGTTCAAAAGATAGTATCCAACCGGCTATCGGGTGGAAAAAAGAACTGGGCGCCTACCGGATGATACTCGGTTACCGTAACAAAGGGCACCTGATCGCCAAAACAAACCCTATCCGTGAAAGAAAGGACAGGGATGCCAACCTCACGCTTTCATTTTTTAATCTTACGGAAGAAGATCTTGATAAAACATTCCAGGTAGGAGAAAGAATTGGCCTGGGCCCGGCAACACTGAAGAATATATGGGCACACCTGGAAAAAGTATATGCCGGTCATGTCGGTATTGAATTCAAGTATATCAGCAGCCAGGAAAAAGTGAACTGGCTGACAAATGAAATGGAAAAGAAATTCTCTGATCCTGTTCCATTGGAAAAGAAAAAAAGAATACTGGAAAAGCTGAACCAGGGGGTAATGTTTGAAAAATTCCTGCATACAAAATATGTAGGGCAGAAAAGATTTTCACTCGAAGGGGGCGAAACAACGATTGCCGCATTAGATGCGATCATCAATATGTCCGCTGATCATGACGTGCAGGAAGTGGTCATAGGTATGGCTCATCGCGGGCGGTTGAATATACTGGCAAACATCATGGGTAAAACCTATGAACAGATATTCAGTGAGTTTGAAGGTACTGCCAAGATGGACCAGACAATGGGCAGCGGCGATGTGAAATATCATATGGGTTTCGGCAGTGAGATCACCACGCCGAATAACAAAACCGTACACCTCAAGTTAATGCCCAACCCTTCACATCTTGAAGCAGTAGATCCTGTTGTAGTGGGATTTGCGAGAGCAAAGGCGGATGTATTATATAATTCGGATTATGATAAGATACTGCCGATACTGATACATGGTGATGCATCAGTAGCCGGGCAGGGAATAGTATATGAATTAATACAAATGAGCAAGCTGAGCGGTTATGCTGTTGGCGGCGCTATTCATTTTGTGATCAATAACCAGATCGGGTTTACTACCGATTTTGATGAAGCAAGAAGTTCTGATTACTGTACTTCATTGGCAGCAGCGGTACAGGCGCCGGTATTTCATGTGAACGGCGATGATCCGGAAGCGGTGCTGAAATGCGCCGAGATCGCCACGCGTTACCGCCAGGAATTTAATTCAGATGTTTTCATTGACATGGTTTGTTATCGCCGTCATGGACACAATGAAGGGGATGATCCCAAGTTTACCCAGCCGCATTTGTATGCGTTGATAGATAAACATCCTAATCCGCGGGAAGTATATATAAAATTTTTGCTGGAAAATGGTGAGCCTGATGCACAGGATCTTGCCAAAGAAATGGAAAAGAAATTCTGGGCCGACCTGCAGGAACGCCTGGATGAAGTGAAACAAAAACCATTACCGTATAATTATCAGCAACCGGAAATATGGTGGAGAAGTTTGAGAAGAGCTACAGGGGAAGATTTCGATCGTTCCCCTGTTACCGCTATCAGCGATGAAAGTTTTACAAAAGTCTTTACTGCCATGATGAAATGGCCGGGTGAGTTTAAACCCCTGCGCAAAATCGAAAAGATCATCCAGGATAAGGTTAAACTATTTGAAACAGAACAAAAACTGGATTGGGCAACGGGGGAGTTACTGGCATATGGCAGTTTGCTGCTCGACGGCAATGATGTGCGTATGAGCGGACAGGATATCCGCCGCGGTACTTTTTCTCACCGTCATGCTGTATTGCGTGATGAGAATACGGATGAAGCATATAACCGTCTTAGCCGTATACCCGGCGCCAAAGGTGAATACAGGGTCTTTAATTCCTTACTGAGTGAATATGCCGTATTAGGCTTTGAATATGGTTACTCATTGGCGAATCCCAATGCCCTCGTGCTATGGGAAGCGCAGTTTGGCGATTTTGTAAATGTAGCCCAGTCAATGATAGATCAGTTCATTACTTCCGGTGAGCAGAAATGGAACCGTATGAATGGCCTGGTCATGTTATTGCCGCACGGATACGAAGGGCAGGGGCCGGAGCACAGCAGCGCCAGGATGGAAAGATTTCTCCAGTCATGCGCAGAACTGAATATGATAGCGACAAACATTACGACGGCTGCCAATTTCTTCCATGCATTACGCAGGCAGATCGCATGGCCATTCCGTAAACCGCTGGTCAATTTTGCGCCCAAGGCCAATCTTCGTCACCCGGGAAGCTACTCTTCCAAAGAGGAATTCATAAATGGCGGCTTTAAAGAAGTGATTGATGATTCTTTTGCAGATGTCAGTAAAGTAAAGAAGGTTTTATTCTGCAGCGGCAAGATCTATTTTGATATGGCCGAACGCCAGCAAAAAGAAAACAGGAATGATATTGCTATCATACGCCTGGAACAATTGTATCCTTTGCCATTGAAGCAACTGGAAGAATTGTACAAAAAGTATAGCCGGGCTACCTGGTTCTGGATACAGGAAGAACCCTTGAATATGGGAGCTGCGTCATTCCTGCAAATGAACCTGAAGAGTATCAATTACGGGGTGATCAGCCGTCAGCCTTCCGCGGCGACTGCTACTGGTTATGCCAAAGTACATGCGCAGGAGCAGGCAGAGATTATAGAAACAGCGTTCTCAATATAAAAAGTCAAAAGGATAACTTATCCATACTTGCTTTTTGACATCTAAAAATAGCAGACGATATGATAGATATAAAAGTACCAACAGTAGGAGAGTCCATCAGTGAAGTGACATTACTGAAATGGCTTAAGAAAGACGGGGATTATGTAGACAGGGATGAAGTGATCGCAGAACTGGAAAGCGAAAAAGCAACCTTTGAAGTAAACGCTGAAAAAGCAGGTGTATTAAAAACATCCGCACAGGAAGGCGATACACTGAAGATCGGTGATCTGCTGGCCAGTATTGATGAATCTGCTGCAAAACCAGAAGCTGCAAGTAAGCAACCAGAAACTCCGAAAACATCTTCCAACGGTAGTGAGGCAAAACCAGTAACCAGTAACCAGCAACCAGCGGCTACAGCGCCTGTAATTACTGTATCGAATGATATCAAGGCTTCCCCCTGTTGCTTCTGCTATCATTGCTGATAAGAAAGTAGACCCCAAGTCGGTAACGCCTTCAGGCTTCCATGGTAAAATATTAAAGGATGATGTACTGGCTGCATTAAGCAATCCCGGTAAAAAAGCGTTTGCCGGTACGGAATTATTCAGCCGCAATGTTCGTGGAGAAAAGATGAGCAATCTTCGCAAGACCATTTCCAGGAGATTGGTAGAAGCCAAGAATACGACAGCGATGCTCACTACTTTCAATGAAGTAGATATGAGCCGTATCATGGAGATAAGAACAAAGTACAAGGATAAATTCAAAGAGATACATGGCGTAGGGCTTGGCTTTATGAGCTTCTTTGCCAAAGCCTGTTCGGTTGCATTGGCTGAGTGGCCTTCAGTAAATGCATACATTGACGGAGATCAGCTACTGTATCATGATTATGCTGATATCAGTATTGCCGTAAGTACACCACGCGGACTGACAGTGCCGGTGATCCGTAATGTAGAAAGTTTAAGCATGGCTGATATTGAAAAGAAAGTGATCGAACTGGCAGGGAAAGCAAAAGACAGTAAACTGACCGCAGAAGAATTAACCGGCGGTACTTTTACCATCACCAATGGTGGCGTATTTGGTTCGCTGATGAGCACCCCTATCATCAATATTCCGCAGAGCGCTATCCTGGGCATGCATAAGATACAGGAAAGACCAATGGCGATCAACGGGCAGGTTGTCGTTAAGCCAATGATGTACCTGGCGTTAAGCTATGATCACCGTATCATTGACGGAAGAGAGTCGGTAAGCTTTTTGGTAAGGGTAAAAGAATTGCTGGAAAATCCTGAACAATTACTGATAGGGAAAGACCCCGTACCCCGTAAAAACTTTACTGGAACTATAATTGAGTATTTATACAGAACTTTAAAATGAGAAGTCAGATGTTTGTCTGGCTTTTTATTTTGATTACACTATGAGCAGGTTTCATTCATATATTAATTCTGCCGGAAAAATAATACAAAGCTATCCGGGAGATGAACCCTTTGCTTCATTCTGAAGAAATTCTTTTCTCTTCATAAGAAGTATGGTTCTGCTGACAGGAAGCAGATCAGTCACCTGTGTTATTGTTATTTTCGTATGGGCAGATTGAAAAATGACCTGCCGGTTGATGATAGAATATTAATGGGTTTATTTCTTTGTTCGGAAAAGCCCAATAATATACTGGAACAGTTAAAACCGGAATGGAATAATAAAATAACCTCGCCTGTCAGCGAAAAACTTATTTTACTTCATGCTGACAATCTTGTTGAAAGTATATTTCCTTTTACAAATGATGTAAGCGACAAAATTGACAAGGACTTATTTGTCCTTTCTCATTTACGGCAACCCGATCTTTTTCTGCGATTAAGACCTGGTAAGGAAGAAAAGGTGAAACAAAAATTATCGCGTGCAGAAATACCATTTGAGATGGTTTCGGAAACGTGCCTGGCTTTACCCAATGCATCAAAGATTGACGCTGTGATCGAACTGAACAAAGAAGCAGTTGTACAGGATTACAATTCTCAAAGGGTGGGAGAACTGGGGTCATTGCTCATTGACCGTTATCCGCTGACCGTTTGGGATTGCTGTGCTGCCAGTGGCGGTAAGTCTATCATGCTGTATGATCTTAAACCGGATATTGACCTCGTTGTTTCTGATGTACGGGAATCTATTTTGATAAATCTAAAAAAACGTTTCAGGCAAGCAGGCATTACAAAGTATAAGAGCATAGTGGCTGACCTGGCTCATTCATCATTCACCATGCAGCACCCGCCATTCGATCTTGTCATTGCCGACGTTCCCTGCAGCGGAAGCGGCACCTGGGGACGTACGCCGGAACAATTATTTTATTTTGAAAAGGAAAAGATCGCTGAGTATGCTTCATTACAAAAGAAGATCATATCGAATGTTATACCGCATCTTAAACCGGGGGGGTATTTACTTTACATCACCTGTTCTGTTTTTAAAAAGGAAAATGAGGAGGCCGTTGATTTTGCGCAACAGCAGACAGGGCTTCAACTGGTAAAGATGGAGGTATTAAAAGGGTATGATAAAAAAGCGGACACCTTATTTGCCGCTTTGCTGCAAAAGCCTTTATAGTTTCAATAAGTCCGCTGTTCCGATCACCTGCTGGTTATTATAAACAGTGATGATGTATTTTCCTTTGGCCAGCTTATTTGCAGGCAGGTCAATTGTTACCCGTCCTGCTCCTTTGGATTTTTTTAATTGCATGACCAGCCTTCCCTTCATATCATAAATACTTACCGGCATATTACTGATAGCTGTTCTTGTCTGAATTACCAGGGTCGCATCATTGCTTGTAGGGTTGGGGCAATACGATTACTTTGTCTCTATCTGGATCAGGATCAGTAGTGCCGGTAGTGGTGCAGGCGGTTGCCAATACTATATCGGCGGTATCAACAAAAGCGGCAGAAAAACTAGCCGTAGCAGTATCAATGATCTGGCGGATTCGATAAGAAACAGTGCCGGCGGCTGTATTGGTTAAAGCATTTGTGAACTGGTAACTGTGATTCGTTAAAATCGTTCCGTCAGCCGGTTTACTTCCCCGATCTTACTATAATCCGCATCACCGGGTGCTTTTCTCTGCACTTCATATTTCATGGCGCTTACGTCCTTGCTGCTCCAGTTGAGTGTTACATACAAGCGCTGACAGTGGTGGCCGTAGATGTTGCATATTCAATAAGCAAAGAAGTAAATGCTGCTTTCATATCCGGAATGCCATATCCAACCCTGTCATCCGGAGTTGTATACTTGCTGCCGGCTTCTTTCAATGCACGGATGATACGCATATTGTTGAATTCAGGAAAGCCCTGCCAAAGGCATGTGCCAAGCCCTGCCATATTCGGGCAGGCAAAAGATGTTCCCACACCAACGCCTACCGTGTTATTTGTTGCCTGTACCAATGCGTTCAGCCCTACTGATGCCATATCGGGTTTTATCCTTCCGTCAAACGAAGGGCCGTAACTGGAACCGGACCATAAAGCGCCGGCTGCATTTACTGCGCCTACTGCTACTACACTGTCTCCATCGGCCGGAGCTATCAGGTAGTGCCAGCTATCCGAGCCATAATTACCGACGGATTGAAAAATAAGAAGGCCTTTCCTGGCGGCCAGGTCAGCGCCGATCGTGCAGATAGTTTTATCACCATTCATGTCACTGTATGAATGATCAAGGGATGTATTATCAAAAGTATTGTAACCAACAGAAGAACTGATAATGTCTGCGCCGGCGCTGTCAGCCCTTTCAGCGGCGCAAACCCAGTTGAATTCTTCAATAGGAAATTCAGTAGCTACATTTTCTGTTCTGAATAGATAAAAGCCCGCCTTCGGCGCTTTGCCGGTAAATTGCCCGGGTATATTCGCAGCAATGGTGGAAAGACACATCATGCCATGTGAATGATCTTCTACTACACTGGCTTCCCTGTCAACAAAGTCCCAGGTGCTTAACACCTGGCCATTGGTAATGATGCTATCCATCGCGTCAAGCGTGGTATAATTAAAGAAACCGCCATCCAGTATAGCGATCTGCATATTTTGCCCGCGTAAACCTATGTTGTGAAGAAACTCTCCTTTCTGCAGGTGTATCTCGCTGTAAGAATCGGCCCCGTAATTAAAAAAATCTCCTTCAGTACCCTGTGTTTTTGCCTGTACAGGAGTAAGCGGCGCTATCGTCACTTCTTTATATTTTTCGTGGCGCGGCGTATTATTATTCATTCTTGCTGCAATGCCCGAGGAACCTTGTACAAATGATAATGCATTGATAGCAGCAAGGGCAGCAGGATCTGTTGTGTCAATAGTAATAGCATTCTGCCAGCGTGAAGAGTTCAATACAATTACACCGGGAATATTTTTGATCTGCGCGATATATGATACAGGAACCGGCAGATCAGTACTGTCAATGGCAATATTGTATTTGGTCCTCCTGGCAATAGCACGCGATGATAAATAGGCGGAAGGATCAGCAAGGGTGAAAGTGGTAGCGCCTTTGTGCTTAAATTTTATAATGAAACGGGTGAACTGCGCCTGCGACTCACTGATCATTAACACACATACTATAACGACAGGTAAGATTTTTTTCATCCGTCACCTTATTTAGCCTTCGAAATTAGGCAATAAACGGCACCTAATTATGGTCTATCATCCATAAGGTAACGGTATAATACGGGTTTGCTCCGCTCGGGTTGGGCTCATACTCCAGGAGCGTATACTCACGGTATACAAGACCGATATTCTTTGCATATTTTTCTACTGCCTTGTATTTGGCACCGGGCGCCAATGCAACTGTTACAGGAATGTTTTCGATGATATCCTCTTCTTCAACAGTAAAGACGTCTTCATAATTATTACCCCTGTAACTGACTGATGTTTCAAACGGGGCATAATAATAATCCCAGTCCCTCATATAGGCATATGTACTGAAATTATAACCGGCCGATGCATAGGGATCCAGGTTGAGATGACTGTTTCCTCTCCACGTAAATCCTTCTCTCAACGGAGCATGAAGTTTGATAAACCGCATATTATCTTCCGTTGATTCCACCTGGTCCTCCAAAGGAGTAATATAATAGGATCCGTTAGCCGTCCAGGGTTGTGTACCGGCCGAATCGGTGATATAAGTGTAAATGCGCCATGATGCCTTCCGAGGTTATCGGTTATTTGCTGATCTACCACATGCTTTACCTGGTAACGGTTGCGTTTCAACGACGGTACCAAAACTTTTAAGTACCAGTGAGTCGAGACGATAGGTAATGTATTTCCCGGGCTGAAGGGGAAGATAGTCGCTTATTAATTCAGTATAGAGCTCTTCCTTTTTATCCGAACAGGAAAATAAAGTGAATGATAAAACAATAGCCACAAAGCTGAAAGGAAATTTGAGAAAGGATCTCATGGGCAGTTTAGTTAATTAAAGGATACAAACTTATTAGTCAGACATTGGCTAATTAAAAACCGGCTGTCTTCACCATAAAACTACAAACAAAAAGCGGGGGAATCATAGCAACCCCGCTCTGAAACGCATTTGGCAGGAGTTTATTGCCCTAAATCAATAGGTTATCAGGAGCTGAGGGCCCTGATTTATAATGGGAAACACTGACTCAACGGTTTGAAGATCAATCACAAGCTTATGAAGCCGCGCTGGATAATGCCACCGCCGATCACATCATCGCCTTCATAAAAAACGGCGCTTTGGCCAGGCGCTATGCCTTTGGCATTTTCATAAAACCGAACCCTTACCGTTCCGTTCTCAGGATAGATATTGGACAATGTGCCCTTGTCTTTGTAGCGGATCTTTGTCACGGCTTCCATGCCGGGGGGTGATCATATCATATTTGATCATATTCAGTTTGCCAACGACCATTTCATTCTGATCAAGGTCTTCTTCATCACCCAGCATCACGGTGTTTTCTTCAGGATCTATTTTGGTGACGAATACCGGTTTGCCAAATGTTATATCAAGCCCTTTGCGCTGGCCAATGGTATAAAAAGGATATCCTTTATGCTGGCCTAAGATTTTCCCATGCTTATCAATAAAATTTCCGCCGGCTACTTTTTCTTCCAGCCCTTCGACTCTTCTTTTTAAGAAACCACGATAATCATTATCGGGTACAAAACAGATCTCGTAGCTCTCACTTTTCTTGGCCAGTTCGGGATAACCATAGTCGAGCGCCATTTGCCGTATCTCTGTTTTTCTGTAAGGGCCTAGTGGTAAATAGCGTTCTGCTGAGGAGGGTCCTGCTGCAAACCCCACAATACATAACTCTGATCTTTGGTTTCATCCACCGCCTTGCTGATAACATAGCGGCCATTATCATGCTGGCGTACTTTGCCATAATGCCCGGTGGCGATAAAATCACAACCCAGCGCATCGGCTCTTTTTAGTAATGCCCTCCATTTGATATGAGTATTGCAGAGCACACAGGGATTGGGCGTTCTGCCGGCGATGTATTCATCTACAAAATTCTCGATCACAAAACCGCCGAACTCTTCGCGTATATCAAGTATATAGTGAGCAAAGCCGTGTTCCACAGCGGCCTGCCTGGCGTCATTGAATGAATCCACATTACAGCAGCCGGTTTCTTTTTTACCACCGCCGCTGCTGCTGTAATCCCATGTTTTCATGGTGATGCCTACGACTTCATAGCCTTCATCGTTGTGCATGAGGGCGGTAATGGTACTGTCAATACCCCCGCTCATAGCTACCAGCACTTTTCCTTTCCGGCTCATAGTTTAAAAAAATTCAAGCTGCAAATATACGAATGATTAAGTAGTGTATCAATTTCAGCATTATCCCGCTTCACAGAGTCTTTTGAACAAAGACCTTTAGATCGGGATAGCTCATATGGACGGAGTTATATTTTGCCCACAGACCCCGGAAGAAAGGAGAGCCACAGAGATTCATTCAACATCTTTGGCCTAAGATATTCCTCTGCGGTCCTCTTTATCTCTGGGGTTCTGTGGCCCCTCTCGCCGACCACAGACACATCAGCTTCCGTCTACCGAAATTCCGGAATGGTTGAATTTTATACATCCTGTTTGATGTAGTTAGTCCCTGTATCCGGGTGCAGCTGCCCGGGTACATGAATGGTATTCACCATATTGCTATTGTCCTTATCTTTCCTTGTAATTTTTAACAGCTTATGAGGAAATCATTCTTTTTATATTGCCTGCTTTTTATGGCCGGCCATGGTATGGCACAGGACCTGAAATATTTTCTGCCTGATTCAGTTTCATATAACCCGGCTATTCCCAAACCCAAGGATATTATCTATCATGAGGTCGGGGAATGGCATGTCACCCACGACCGTCTTGTGAATTATATGAAAGCAATTGCTGCTGCTGCACCTGATAGGGTGAAACTGGAAACCATGGGATTGACATTCGAGAGCCGCCCGCAGGTATTGCTCATTATTACTTCTCCAAAGAACCATCAGCGGCTGGAAGAGATAAGGCAGCAGCACGTCATGCTGACCGATCCTTCAGCATCCGCTTCCCTCAATATTGAGAATATGCCGGTAGTAGTATGGATCGGGCATTCTATTCATGGTAATGAACAAAGCGGGAGCAATGCTGCGCTGGTAAGCGCTTATTACCTGGCGGCCGCGCAGGGAAAACAAATAGATGAACTTTTGGAAAATACTGTTATACTTTTCGATCCGTCTTTTAACCCGGATGGTATGCAACGGTTTTCTACCTGGGCCAACCAGCACAAGAGCAAAAATTTAGTAAGTGATCCCAATTCAAGAGAGTTTAATGAAGTATGGCCCGGCGGGCGTTTCAATCATTACTGGTTTGATCTCAACCGCGACTGGTTGCCGGCTGTACATGTAGAAAGCCAGAACCGGTTAAAGTGGTTTCATCGCTGGAAGCCGAATATTCTCACCGACCATCACGAGCAGGGAAGTAACGCTACTTTCTTTTTTCAACCCGGTGTGCCATCGAGAGTAAATCCTTTAACGCCGGAAAAAAACCAGGAACTCACCGGTAAGCTGGCAAAGTTTCATGCCGCCTTTTTGGATCGTATCGGTTCTTTATATTTTACCAAAGAGAATTATGATGATTTTTATTATGGCAAAGGCTCTACGTTTCCTGATGTGCAGGGATGTATAGGTATTTTATTTGAGCAGGCAAGTTCGAGAGGGCATTTACAACAAACATCGAATGGATTGCTGAGTTTTCCTTTCACGATCAAGAACCAGTTCATTACTGCCTTATCAACACTGGAAGGAGCGAAAGCTTTGCGAAAAGAATTCCTCGAGTACCAGCGGGATTTTTATAAACAAGCGGCCGGCCGTGCAGCTTCTCTACCGGTAAAAGGATATGTATTTGGTGATAGGAATGACAGGGGTAAAACATTTCATTTTGCTGAAATGCTGAAGCGGCAGCAAATCGAGATCAATTATTTACCGGATAACTGGAAAGAAGAAGAGTACGACAAAGAAAGCGCCTATATGGTTTCGCTCAATCAGCCACAGCATAGTTTGATCAGGGCTATTTTTGAAAAGACGCTGAATTATAAAGACAGTTTGTTTTACGATATCACATCATGGACCATGCCGCTTGCCTTTGGATTGCCTTATACCGAACTGACGGCTTTGCCGCCGGCATTGGGTGCAAAAGTAGAATCACTGAATATGCCGAAAGGAGGAATAGAAGGAGGTAAAAGTGAATACGCTTACCTGCTGGAATGGGATGAGTTCTATTCTCCTGCAGCTTTGTATGAAATGCTGGAAGCGGGAATGATCGTTAAGGTAGCAACCAACCCGTTTGAAATAGCCGTCACTGGCGGCGCGAGGAAATTTGATTACGGCACTATCCTTATTCCTGTAAAAATGCAGAAGGGTAGCAGCGAAACAACAGCCGTTATGATCAGTGCACTGGCCGAAAAGTACAGGCTGAAAGTATATGCAGTGTCATCAGGAAATGTAAATAGCGGCAGCGACCTGGGCAGTAATAAATTTTTACCGGTTGCAAAACCCGGTGTAGCGATGATCACAGGTCCGGGTGTTAATGCCACGGATGCAGGTGAAGTCTGGCATTTACTGGATCAGCGCATGGGTATTCCCGCTACACATTTGGAACCGGTTGTCTTTAACCGGGTGGAATTAAATAAGTACAATACATTAATAATGACCGGTGGTACTTATAATGAATTGAACAAAGACAAACTGAAAGCATGGGTGCAGG
Source organism: Bacteroidota bacterium (assembly GCA_037200265.1). GTDB lineage: Bacteria > Bacteroidota > Bacteroidia > Chitinophagales > Chitinophagaceae > VBAT01. The sequence goes on along the minus strand of JBBCIL010000013.1, from coordinate 35,137 downwards.
CGGGTGGTGTATTGATATTGATGGAAGAAGCCATTAGCTGGGCGGCACAGAATGGGATCAATGATGTGAAATTCAAAAAAGCCAAATCGCCGGCTGACAGTATTCAGCGGTTATCCTATACCGACCGCGAGCAGGTTGATGGTGCGCAGCAGGTAAGCGGCGCTATTTTTGGCGCTGATGCGGATCTTACTCATCCGTTGGGATATGGCTATAATCAAAAGACGATAAGTTTGTTCAAGGCCAACAGGGTTTTTATGGAGAAAAGTAAGAATCCCTATGCTACTCCTTTTTATTATGGTAATAAACCATTGCAAAGCGGCTGGGTAAGTAAAGAAAATGCGGAGGCTATTAAAAATTCTGCGGCGGTGATTGTAAATACTGTTGGCAATGGTCGTGTTATAAATATTGCGGATAATCCCAACTTCAGGGCTTTCTGGCTGGGCGGCAGTAAGTTGTTTATGAATGCGCTCTTTTTCGGCCGGATCATAGATGCGGCAAGTGGAAAAACAGAAGAGTAAAAGACGTTTTCCCCGACGTTTTAAAACGCTGATATACGATGTTTTCCCCTTGGATACAGGCCGCTCAATGACTGATATTGCACCCGATAACAGTAACGAAGCGGCAGGGTTCGCACAACTTATTCACAAGCCCGTCATTCAGTGGGTGAAAACAAGCAGCGGACATTCATAGGCGTGGGAATAGTGCTAACTTGCCGCTTCTTATAATTATTACGTCAATTTAAAATTTGAGCACTATGATCAAAATGCAGATTATCGGTAACCTCGGCAAAGATTGCGTGGTTAATACAGTGAATGGCAAGAATGTCATCAACTTCACAGTGGCCCACACAGAAAAGTATAAGGATAGCCAGGGCAACCCCCAGGAAAAAACAACCTGGGTTGATTGCGCATACTGGACAGACCGTACTGCTATCGCACAATACCTTACAAAAGGTAAGCAGGTGTATGCAGAAGGCCAGCCGGAAGCGAGATCATTCCAGCGTAATGACGGCACCCCGGGTTCTTCCCTTTCTCTTCGTGTTCGTGAAGTACAATTATTAGGTGGTCGTGCAGAAGGAGGAGCCGCGACATCTAACGGTAATACTCCGGCAACCAGTACTGCTTCAAACAGTAATGTTCCTGCTGCCAGTGAAATTACTGAGCCGATAGATGATCTTCCGTTCTAAGATAATTGATTCACAGTCATAAAGACCCGTTGTTCATAAGCAACGGGTCTTTTGTTATAAAGTACGGGAACAGTTTTTTATATTTATCATCATTCACCAAAACCAACCAACATGAAATCTATCGGAAGCTTGCTATTTATTTTCGGCGCTGCCACTATCATCTTTGGATTTATGGACAGAGCTCCAAGGCTGATGCAGTGGGTATATGAATGGGGTGAAGGAGCAGCATGGGCTATCAAGATCGCGTTTGTTGTTGCCGGTGCGATCCTGTATTTCATGGGTCGTAAGCAACAGCAACAGGCCCCGGAAGAAACCACAAACCCGTAAAGAAAATTATTTTCAAAAAGTTCAATGCTCCTGGATTACCCGGAGCATTTTTTATTTATTGCCGGTAAGACGGTAAGTATGTACTCAATATGATTGTCAAAACGTATTGTCTTATGGTAATCTAAATTTCCGCGAAAAAAGAAAACGCAGAGATGGAATTCAATATTGCATCTTACCGGCTCACCGTCTTACCGGCGATAATTGCTTCGCGGTAAACGCTGTTGATATCACTGTCTTTAGATGTTTGAGGTATATTTGCGCTATGCCAGATCAATTATTTTCTTACCAGCAATTGTTTGATTTTACCACAACCATTTTTCAAAAGATAGGATGCAGCGATGAACACGCTGATACTGCTGCAAAAGCATTGCTTTCCGCCGATGTACGCGGGATAGACTCCCATGGAGTAGCAAGACTAAGCGGGTATGTGAGGTTATGGGAAGCACAACGGATAAATGCAACACCAGTAATAAAAGTTATACATGAAACTCCCTCTACTGCGGTGGTTGATGGTGACAAAGGACTGGGTTTAGTCGTCGCTCCGTTTGCCATGAAGATCGCCATTGAAAAAGCGAAACAGGTGGGTACCGGCTGGGTAAGCGTACAGAACAGTAATCATTTTGGTATTGCCGCGTACCATGCGATGATGGCATTGGAGCATGATATGATCGGCATAGCGATGACGAATGCCAGTCCCTTGGTAGCACCTACTTTTTCTATTGACAAAATGCTGGGCACAAACCCAATTTGTGTAGCAGCGCCCGCTGGTGATGAACCGGCGTTTGTGGCAGATCTTGCTACTACCACGGCGGCCAATGGCAAACTGGAAATTTTGCAAAGAAAAAATGCGGCAACACCATCCGGCTGGGTGCAGGATAAAGAGGGAAATCCTTCCAATGATGCAAACGAATTAAAAAAAGGCGGTGCCTTATTGCCACTAGGCGGCGACCGCGAACATGGCAGTCATAAAGGGTATGCCCTGGGTGCCGTCGTTGATATTTTTTCGGGATTATTAAGCGGGGCTAATTATGCGCCATGGGTGCCTCCGTTTCCTGCTTACGTACCGATGCCATCCCAACAGCCTGGTAAAGGCATTGGTCATTTCCTGGGAGCAATGCGTATAGATGCATTCAGACCGGCAGATGATTTTAAATATCATATGGACAACTGGATACGCGGCTTCCGCTCTGCTAAAACAATAGAGGGAATGAATAAAGTACTGGTGCCCGGTGATCCCGAAAGAGAAATGGAAGCAGAAAGAATGAATGACGGAATTCCTTTGGTGGCGCAGGTTACAGCCGATCTGCGATCGCTGGCTGAAAGATTTTCAGTATCTTTTCCCCAATAAATTTTGTCTATGCGGATTTTTATTCCTGCCCTTTCAATGTTGCTGATTTTTTTAATTTCTTCCTGCCAGCGGGAATTTGATCTTGACACTCCCCCGACGCCTCCTATCGTAAATACAGGTGATAGTGTTTACCTGAGCGAGTATTTCGCTATCAATAGTAGTAACCCTGTTGATACGATACAAAAGACGGTCTTTCACTATGACAGCCAGAAGCGTTTTATTGAGTCCGAGTCACAAGGCTATTTTACTGATCCTATAAGAATAACTAATTTTCCGTTCTTTGAGCGTCAAAAATGGTTTTATACTGGTAATGATACTTTACCTTATATGGTAGTAAAAGATAAAGGGTCATTTCGTGACACTTGTTTTCTTTATTATAATAGCGCGGGGATTATTATCCAAGATTCACTGTTGGAATATACCGGCAACGATTTTAAGTTCGGGAAGGTCGTAAAGTATTCTCCTGACGGGACCGGTTCATATGTTATAATGATTAATAAGAGAAACGCTATCGGTGATTTATCTTATGAAACGATATGGTCAACCAGGAATGTAGTAAGTGGAAATTTTGTAAACGGTTATGATAGCACAATTTATCCTAAAATCGCCCCTTTCCCCGATGAAATTCAGACCATCAGGTATACCGGTATTTATGATGCCCATCCGAACCCATTTTACAGAATGTACTTACGATATCCTGTTGCAACAGAAGGCCTCGGCAATATTCCAAATGACTATTTCTTTAACATGGGTGTCAATAATCTTGTCTCATATCAAATTAACAGTGTTTGGGCCGGACTTCATGTTACTATACTTAAGCAATTTATTTATACATACAACTCCATAGGGCTTCCTAATAAAGTAAGTCTTACTCAAGACAACAATCCAGCCTCAACTTTTGGGGTCTATGTATATACAGCTTTATAGACTTGTCATGACATAACAGTTTATTTGGCATTATCTTTTTCTGATTAGCCTAGTTACGTGATGGACTTACAGCGCTGTACCTTATCTTTGCCGCTCTATTTTAAATCCTTTTAAATTATGGGAGGGGGGAACAAATGAAAGTAATGAAGTTTGGTGGCACCAGTGTAGGCAAACCTGAACGGATGCACCATATTGTTTCATTGGTATCAAAAGAAACGGAACCGGCTATTGTCGTATTATCCGCCTTGTCGGGTACTACCAATGCATTGGTCGAGATCGGCAATTTTATCGCCAAAGGAGATCGTGCATCAGCCAAACAGACCATTGAAAAACTGGAAGCACACTACCAGGCATTCATAAAGGAACTGGTGAAAGGTGAAGAAGCGTATGCAAAAGCACAGGGCATCATTGCCGAGCATTTTGAATTCCTGCATATCATCCTGCGCATATCTTTCAGCGAAGCGCTGAATAAAGATATACTGGCTCAGGGGGAATTGCTTTCTACCAAACTATTCTGCGTTTACCTCGAAGAACAAAAGATTGATCATGCATTGCTGCCGGCTTTGGAGTTCATGACCATTGATCATCATGATGAACCACAGATCGGAAGCATCAAAGTAAAACTGACACAGTTGCTGGATCAGTATCCGGGTAAAAAATTATTTGTTACACAGGGTTATATCTGCCGCAATGCAAGAGGGGAAGTAGATAACCTGAAAAGAGGCGGAAGCGATTACTCCGCTTCGTTGATAGGCGCAGCGATCAATGCTGTTGTCTGCGAGATATGGACCGATATTGATGGCATGCACAATAATGATCCGCGGATAGTGAAAAAAACAGTGCCGGTAGAGCAGTTGAGTTTTGAGGAAGCAGCGGAGCTGGCTTATTTCGGCGCCAAGATACTGCACCCGGCATCTATCTGGCCGGCGCAGACCTATAATATACCTGTAAAACTGCTCAACACGATGCAGCCGGAAGCGAAGGGCACACTGATCACAGAACTGGCCGGCAGCGTAGGAGTGAAGGCAGTAGCTGCAAAAGATAATATCATTGCCATCCGCATCAAAAGCAGCCGCATGCTGCTGGCCTATGGTTTTTTAAGAAAGATATTCGAAGTCTTTGAAAAATACCGTACGCCTATTGATATGATCACCACTTCTGAAGTGGCGGTTTCGCTCACAATAGATAATCCTGTTTACCTCAAAGAGATATTAAAAGAACTGGAACCTTTTGGCGCTATCGAGGTGGATGAGAACCAGGCGATCATTTCTGTAGTGGGTAATGAAATATCCCAGACAACGGATATGGTGAAGAAGCTTTTTGGATCCATCAAGAATATCCCGGTACGGATGGTTTCTTATGGCGGCAGCCCGCACAATATCTCTTTATTGATATCCGCAGAGTACAAAACACAGATACTGCAGCAGCTGAACAAAGGAATGTTTGGGCTGGAGTAGGTTAATTAAGGTTAAACAATAGCATTATTTATTTACTACATAGTAAATTGCCGGTATGAAAAGAATACCGGCTTTTTTATTTTATGGCCTGCTGTCTTCACTGACTGTTTTCTCCCAGCAGACAATAAAAGGTAATGTGGTTGCCATATCCAATGGCATGCCTGTTCCCGGCAGCAGTGTTTTTATCAGCAATACATCCAAAGGAACAACAGCGGATAAGAACGGGTATTTTGAAATAAATGATGTTCCTTTTGGTAAGCATGAACTGATCGTTTCCAGTATTGGCTATGAGACAAATGTTTTTTCCTTTAGTTCTGAAAAACTGCCTTTGAAGCTAAGGGTGGAGATGGAAGTAAAAGTAAAAGAACTGCAGAATGTTATTGTAGAGCCTTCGGTTGAAGAGGGATGGGAGAAATGGGGTAAAGTATTCCTTGATAATTTCGTCGGCCGTACGTCTAATGGCTTGCGTTGTAAGATAAAGAATGAAAAAGCGATCAAATTCAGGTATTACAGGAAAAGTAACCGGGTGATCGCGTATGCTGATGAGCCGATCATTTTAGAAAATAAAGCGCTGGGGTATAAAATAAGTTACCAACTGGAAGATTTTGAAGTAAACTTCAATACGAAGGCAACGCTGTTTTCAGGATACCCGCTTTTTGAAGAGATTGACAAAGGTCGCAAAGGTCTTCAGCAACGCTGGGGAAAAAGCCGTGATAAAGCATATTATGGTTCGATGCTGCATTTCATGTACAGTCTTTTTCATGATAGCTTGCAGCATCAGGGTTTTGAAGTAAGACGAATGGTCAGGGTCCCGAATACAGAAAAAGAAAGGGTAAAGAAATTATATCGTTCGGGCTTTATCGTGAGATCTGCAGGATTGACCGGCATGTCAATAAAGATAGGGAACGCAGATACTTCAAACACTTTGCCAGCCGATTCGCTGGACTATTATGAACGTGTCATGCGGCAGGAAGATTATAAAGAAATATATGGCCGCGAATTGCTGACAGCAGACAGCCTTGTTTTGGAAACAGACGGAAATTATAAATCAATATTCTTTACAGACTATCTGTATATTACCTATAAGAATGAAATAGAAGAGGAAGGTTACCTGGAAGCTCATGGAGAAAAAAGGACCCGCACATTTCAGCGCTCCTATATTACGCTGCTGAATCAGAAGGCTTTTGCTATTGACATGAATGGAAATTATTATCCGCCACAGGATGTATTTGCTATGGCTTACTGGGGATGGAGCGAAAAGATGGCTGATTTTTTACCGATAGATTATAAACCGTCGAAGGACTGATCATTTATTCATCATCACTTTCTTCTTCATCTTCTCCCCTGATCGTGTAGATAGCGATAACGCCGCCGCCATTGTTAAAACCACCGGCAAACGGGCCTTTGATTATTTTGATCATAGCGATATCACTTACTGCTAAAGCATTAAGAGAGCCGGGATACCAGGGCATTTCATCTACATAGATACCGGCCTGCCTGCCGCGGATAAAAGCCAGGCGATCACCGTCTTTTGTTGTGTATACTTGCAACCCGGCTACGCGGCCCTGCAGCCAGTCAAGTATGTTCAGGTAACTTGTGGCACCGATCGCGGCATTATCATTCAGCATATCGAAATAAGTACCGTCAATAGTATTGAACATGCCGGTGCAATATGCTTCATTCAATCTTTCTTCAGGAGTTTTAGCGGGTGTTATTCTTTTCTGGCTGAATACAGCGGTGTTGCTGATCAATAAAAATGAGTATAATAAGAATTGCTTTTTCATAGTTCCAGCCTCCCTGTACAAGTTACAACAGTTTGTGTTAGGGGATAGTTAAGGTAATGATTACAGTATTGTTTGTCATTAGGGCAATAAAAAAGCCCCACTTTCGTGAGGCTTCCTATTCCGGATAATCTTATAAATCTTTTTAAATTCCCGTTCAGGCAATCAGATAATCAATAAAGCATCTCCATAACTGAAGAAACGGTATTTATCCTTGATCGCTTTTTTGTAGGCTTCCATCGTCAGTTCATAACCGGCAAAAGCGCAGGTCATGATCAGCAGGCTGGTCTTGGGCAAATGAAAATTAGTGACCAGCGCATCAGCGATATTAAAATCATAAGGCGGGTGAATGAACATATTGGTCCAGCCTTCAGATGGTTTCAGTAATTTTTGTGCCGTGAAAGAAGATTCCAATGCACGCATAGTAGTAGTACCAACAGAGCAGATCCTGTGACCATATTCTCTCGCACGGTTCACGATCTTGCAGGCTGTCTCGTCAATATGATAATATTCCGCATCCATTTTATGCTTGCTCAGATCTTCTACTTCGATCGGGCGGAAAGTACCGAGGCCGGTATGTAAAGTAACTTCAGCAAAACGAACGCCTTTTATTTCCAGGCGTTTGATCAGTTCACGGCTGAAATGCAAACCGGCAGTAGGAGCGGCTACGGCGCCTTCATGCTTTGCATATACAGTCTGGTAACGTTCTTTATCTTCCTCGTCGGGTTTGCGTTTGATGTATTTAGGTAAAGGAGTTTCTCCCAGTTTTTCCAGTTGTGCGCGGAAGCCCTCTTCGCTGCCTTCCCATAAGAAGCGGATAGTACGGCCGCGGCTTGTGGTATTGTCAATGACTTCTGCTACCAGGTCTTCCTGGTCGCCGAAATACAATTTATTGCCGACACGGATCTTACGGGCCGGATCAACGATCACATCCCAGAGACGGTTAGGCTTGTTCAGTTCCCTGAGCAGGAACACTTCGATCTTGGCGCCGGTCTTTTCCTTGCGGCCATACATACGGGCAGGGAATACTTTGGTGTTGTTAACGGCAAACACATCTTTGTCATCAAAATAATCAAGAATGTCGCGGAAATGTTTGTTTTCGATCTGGCCTGTATGACGGTGAACGACCATCATACGGGCATCTTCACGTTTTTTTGCAGGATTCTGGGCAATAAGGTTTAATGGGAGATCGAAACGGAATTGTGAAAGCTTCATGAGTTAAAAAGTGGTTTATTTAAAAGGGTCTCATGACGCAAACCGTGCAGTAGTATGCCGGAGATTATCACCAATCCCCGGTCTTACGGCACCGGGCCTGGTCATGTGATTAAGCCATTTCCTGGAAACAGGTTATGGGTTTTAAAGCGGGCAAAGGTACAGCATAACCACCCAAAATCCTGAGCAATTGTGCACATTTTTTGCCAATAACTGCCCTGATACAGCCTGTTTTAGTAAAATTTATGGTTTTTATTGGTCTGTAGCATCTTAGATTTACTGTTTATTTTTGCATTGGACCAATACCCCGGTGAAAATAAGTTGTACAAATACCCGTTTATTCCACATCTTAACAGCTTTCACTGTAACCCCGAAGTGTAAATAAATTATGAAGCGAGCCCTTATTCTGTTTGTAGTGATCTGTCCCTTTTTATTACAAGCCCAGCCCACCATTAAAAACAAAAAATATCCAAGCCTGCTTTGGGAGATCACAGGCAAGGGATTAAAGAAGCCATCCTATCTTTTTGGTACGATGCATGTCAGCAATAAACTGGCTTTCCAGTTAGCTGATTCTTTTTACCTCGGCATCCGTAATGCCGACGTGGTGGCGCTGGAAACCAATCCCGAGTCATGGCAGGAAGATATGAGCAAGTACCAGACAGAAGAAGAAGGTGGCGGCGGATATAATAATTTTCGTTACCGGTCAGGCTCCTATACGTCAATGCCCGATGATTATCTCAGCATTAATACCCTGAAGTTTTATAAGTATGATAAAAAGATAGAACGTTCATTATACAGCAATCCATCTACTATCAATAACCTGCTGTACAGAACTTATGGAAATTCGGCCAGCGATTTTGAAGAAGATACTTATCTCGACATGTATATCTATCAATGCGGAAAAAAATGGGGTAAGAAAGTAGCCGGTGTTGAGAAATACGGAGAAAGTATGAAACTGATGGCTGAAGCGTATAAAGACGCTGCTAAGGATAAAAATAAAAAAGACAGAAGTTATGACCGGGAGGAAGGATACTCACCCGATAAAATACAGGAAGCATACCGTACAGGTAATCTTGACCTGCTTGATTCCATCAATAAATACAATAGTTTCTCCGAAGCTTTTGATGAAAAGTTTTTATATAAAAGAAACGAGATACAGGCCAATTCAATTGACTCCATTCTCCGCGCAAGCATGTCTTTGTTTGTAGGCGTAGGGGCAGCGCATTTACCCGGCAATCGGGGGGTGATAGAAATGCTCAGGAATATGGGCTATAAGCTGCGTCCTATAAAGATGGGCATCAGGGATAGCCAGCATAAAAGTTCCGTAGAGAAACTGAGGGTTCCTGTAGTTTTTGCCACGCAAACAACTGATGATGGTTTTTTCAAAGTAGATATCCCGGGAAAGTTTTACAAATTTGGTGATGATGGTTCACTCGATCAGCGGCAGTATGCTGATATGGCCAATGGAAGTTATTATATGGTAACACGCATCATGACCAACAGCTGGATGTGGGGCCACTCAACCGAAGATGTATATAAAACAATTGACAGCTTATTGTATGAAAACATACCGGGAAAGATCATCACCCGGACAAATATTGTAAAAAGCGGGTACAAGGGATTTGCCATCACTAATAAAACCCGCCGTGGTGATGTACAGCGCTACAATATTTATGTTACACCTTTTGAGATCATTTTCTTCAAAATGAGCGGTACCGGTGACTATGTAAAGAACGGTGATGAAGCAGACAGGTTTTTTAACAGTATTCAGTTCAAAGAATATAAAGCGGGTACTGACTGGAAAAAATATTCACCGGCGTATGGTGGTTTCAGCATAGACTTCCCGCATGAGCCTTATACCGGTAATGACGGAAGCTGGATATATGATTCTGAAGATAAAGCCGCGAATGTTCAATACAGGGTCATCCGCTCAGATGTACATAACTATGGTTTTATAGAAGAAGATACATTTGACCTGGGCCTGCTGCAGGAAAGTTTTGCCGCGTCAGAATTCATAGATACGCTGATCAGCAGGAAGCAGACGACATATAAAGGATACCCTGCGCTGGATTGTAAATACCTTGATAAGAACAAATCGGTTTTTCTCACCCGCTTTATTATACAGGGGCCGCATTATTATACGCTGGTAGCGCATAGTAAACAGGAAACGCCTAAAATGCAAAGTTTCCTGAATTCGTTTGAGATCAAACCGCTGGTATACGGCGAAGCAAAAGAAAGAAGGGATACCGCTTTATATTTTACGGTAAAATCTCCTGTTTTTCCTCCGGAGAATAAAGAGAAGATTGACCTGCGCTATAGTTATTATGGCAACGATGATGAAGAGTCCGAAGATGATATACTGGAAAGCGGCACATTCCGTAACAAGACCATTGCCAATGATACCACCGGCGAAAAAATATACATATCGTTTTATAAAGCCCAGCGGTATTTTGCCACGACCGACAGCAGTATGCTGGATGAAGATAAGGAGGAAGGCTTGTTTGGAGATACTACGTTAATTGTACGTTTGAAGAAAAAGTACACCCTTCCCAACAAGATGAAAGTATGGGAGCGGATAGTAAGCGATACCGGCAGCAGCCGTGCTATATGGACAAAGGCTTTTTATAAAGATGGTATAGGATTCAGCCTGGTAACGGAAATAGACACGCTGACAAAGGCCAGTGCCTTCGTGCAATCCTTCTACGATTCGTTTCTTCCGGCCGACACATTAAAAGGCACCGATCCTTTTGCTAAAAAATCACCCTTGTTCTTCGAAGATTTCATGAGCAAAGACAGTGCAGTTCATAAAAGGGCCGTAAGAGGCATCTACCAGGTAAAAATAGATTCTGCTGATTTTACAGCGTTGAAAAAAGCCATCGGTTCATTGAACTGGAATGAAAAAAAATACCTTGATACAAAAAAATCGCTGATCGGTAAGCTGGATGATATAAAAACAAAGGCCTCGTCTGATTATCTTAAAGAACTGTATTATGCAGCAGGCGATACGCTGGAGCTGCAATATATAACGCTGCAATCCCTGCTCAGTCAGCAAACTCCTTATGCGTATAATGTCTTTCGTGATATAGTTACAGTAGAACCTCCTGTACTGGATGTTTCAGATAATAATAACAGCTATTCACCGGTTGATTACCTGCGCAGTTACCGTTCGTCATCCTATAGCTACGACAATGGCAGTTTTATGGATGAACTGTACGATACGCTCCAGCTCACAAGAACCATCCTGCCTGACCTGCTGCCCCTGATGAACCTTGATGATTATGAAAAGCCGGTGATGAGATTGCTGGGCATGATGGTAGATAGTAACCTGGTAAAGCCAAAAGACTACCAGGTCTATTTCAGTAAGTTTTTAATAGAAGCGAAGCAAACGCTGAAAAAACAGGCGATAGCAGAAAAGAATAAAGCCATTAAAAAAGCAGAAGAAGATAAAGAGGAAAAGAATAATCCTTACCGTGATAATGGTGAAGAGGATAAAGATCATGGCAATGAAGACCTGAGCCTGTATGCTACCCTCTTACTGCCTTATGCAGAAACGAATGCCGCTGTACAACCGCTGATACAGCAGATACTCAGTTCAAATGACAAGCAACTGAAGTATAAGACCATGTTGCTATTATTCAGGAATAATAAACCTGTGCCGGACACGATGCCTAAATACTTTGCTGGCCTGGAAGAGTACAGGTATAAATTATATAAAGACCTGGAAGAGCTTAAAAAAGGAGACAGGTTTCCTGCACAGTATAATAATCATCTTGACCTGGGCAAGAGTAAATTAATGGAAGAGAAAACCTATGATAAGCCTGACTCCGTCGTATATATTGACAGGCTGGCGGCAGAGGTGAAGGGTAAAAAAGGATTTGTTTATTTCTATAAATATAAAACGAAGAAGGATGACCTGAACTGGAAACTGGCGTCTGTGGGCCTGGTGCCGGAAGATCCCAAAACGTTTGAATTTGAAAATACTGAAAAGCCTGACTACAGCGAATATTATTCACCGGGTAATTACCAGTCGGGAGATTATTACAAACTGGACTTTACAGGCTTTAGTGATACAAAGATCAAAGAGGATGAAGCGATCGCCGGGCAACTGGGCAAGGCGTTGAAGAAGATGCTTTATTCCAAAAGAAAAAGCGCCAGGGCATTTTATGAAAGAGAAGGCCGTGATGATAATAATATGAGTACACGGATAGACTTTGGTGATTAGGCTATCATTCCTTTGGGGATAGAGGCGATCAGTCTTTTTGTATAATCGGTCTGCGGATCAAAATAAACCTGGTCAGCAGGTCCGCTTTCTTCGATTCTTCCTTTATTCATTACCATGATACGGTCGCTGATATAGCGAACGACCGAAAGATCGTGGGATATAAAGATCACTGTGAACCCGAATTCTCTTTTCAGGTCATTCAACAGGTTTAGTACCTGCGCCTGCACACTTATATCGAGAGCCGATACAGACTCATCGCAAATGATAAATGAAGGGTTTAGCGCCAGCGTCCTGGCAATAACTATGCGTTGCCGCTGCCCACCGGAGAATTCGTGCGGGTAGCGGTTGAAATGTTCTGCTTTCAGGTTTACTTTTTCCAGCAGCTCAGTTACTTTATTTTTTCTTGCTTTATCTGTGGAGAGTATATGATGAACTTTTAATGGTTCAGCTATCGCAGCGCCTATTGTCAGTCTTGGGTTCAATGAAGAATAGGGATCCTGGAAAACGATCTGTATGTCTTTGCGCAGGGATCGCAGTTCATCTTTTTTCTTTGCGGTCAGTTCGAGGCCATTGTAAAATATCTTTCCCGATGTCGGTTCGATCAGTCTTAGCAGTGTTCTTCCCAATGTTGTTTTGCCGCAGCCGCTTTCTCCTACAAGGCCAAGCGTTTCCTGCTTATATACTTCAAAACTCACCTCATCAACGGCTTTTGTATGTTCAAGTGTTTTTCCAAGAAATGTTTTCTTTGAAGGAAACCAGACGGAGAGGTGCTCTGCGCGAAGCAAGACAGCGGTATGAGGTATGAGGTTGGAGGTTGGAAGTTGGAGGTTGGAGGTTGGAAGTTGTTGCTTCGTTCCTGGCAATGACAAGTTCGATGTTGAAGAAACTGCTGCTGACTGAATGTTAACCTCCAACGCCGAACCTCCAACCTTCAATTTTTTCTCCTTCTCCAGGAAGTCACTCACCACCGGCAGCCGCTCACCTCTCTGGTGATTGACCGGTCTGCACGCCAGCAATGCCTTGGTATAAGGATGTTGCGGACTGGAAAAAATTTCTCTTACAGTATTTTGCTCAACGATCTCTCCTTTATACATGACGGCGGCCTTATCCGCCACTTCGGCTACCACACCGAGATCATGCGTGATGAAGATCACGCCCATATTGGATTGTTGCTGCAGCTCTTTTATTAATTGTAAAATAGTTTTCTGCACTGTTACATCCAGCGCTGTTGTTGGCTCATCACAGATAAGCAGGGAAGGCTGGCAGCACATAGCCATAGCGATCATTACCCGTTGTTTCTGGCCGCCGCTTAACTGGTGAGGGTAGCGGGTAAATACATTAGCGGGGTCAGGCAGTTTTACTTTTTCAAACCAGCCAATAGTTTGTTGCTTCGCTTCAGTTTTTGTGATCTTTTTATGCGCCAGTATCGCTTCCATTACCTGGTCACCGCAGGTGAGCACAGGATTTAAAGAAGTCATCGGCTCCTGGAAGATCATAGCGATCTTATTACCCCTGATATGTTGTAATGAATAGCGGTCTTTTTTTAACAGGCTGACGGATTCAATTCCATCTTCTGAAAAAATGATATCACCGGTAGTATATTTTGCCGGAGGCGAGGGTAGTAATTGCAGGATGGATAATGAGGTGACAGATTTACCTGAACCTGATTCGCCAACGAGCGCAACGATCTCACCGCGGTTGATGATTAATGAAATATTTTTTAGTGCATGGGTAACGGACGATTCCGAGATAAAATCAACAGAAAGGTTTTGTATGGTTAGAAGAGGATCCAATTTTCTATTATCGTCAATTTGGCTTTATTGAACTATTTATATTCGTCATGAGAAAGTGTGATTGTACATATATAGGCTCCGGTTGTGTCTGAGTAAGTTGCCAGTATATCAATTCGATTCTCAAGGAAAAATGCAGCTTTAGGATTTGTTTTTATTTTGTTCAGAAGAAATTCTTTATTGGCTTTGGATAACAAAACAGTATCAATATCTGATTTTTGAGCATTCAGGATGGTATAATTGTATTGTATTCTATAACCCGGAAGAGCAATAGCGTTATCGAATCTTGTTGTACTGTCTATAATAACCGGAGCATGTTTGTTTAATTCACTCGCCATTCTCATTAATTCGTCACTAATGGTCATACGGGGTTCACTCAAAAAGAACTTAAGTAAGCTGGATATAACAAAGAGTATCAATATCCCGTAAATGATTTTTATTGCGTTATTCTTCTTTTTTACCAGCTCGTACATTTTATTATTTTTAGATCAATTGGATGCCATTTAAACCTTTTCAATAAGAAAACTCACTTTTCCACTACTTTAATGGATAACTTTTTGGGCGGCGTAGGATAATAAGCCAGGCAAACAGCGCATTGCTCCTTCGATACAGTATCTATCATAAAATAAAACTCATCCCCTTCTTTTATAGTGGCCGGGAAAGTGCAGGGACTTCCCAGCGCGAACACATTGGTATATGATTTACCGGTGCTTTCATCGGTCCATGCACTACTGATCATCGAAGTATCTATACTGCCTTCGAGCAGCCGCAGGGTATAGTTCATGCATAAAGCTTTTATTTCCAGTTTTGCTTTATACTTGCCTGCATCAGTTGTTTTCTTTCCGCATTTATCCGCAGACACGGTCAGCAGGAAAATACCGGACAACACGATTAACAGCCTCATAGTGTCATTTTAAAATTTCAAATGCCTTACGGTTAAGCCGTCATTGATCAGTTGTTTTAATGAATCAACACCTATCTTCAGATGACGCTCTACAAAAGTGGCGGTTACAGCCCTGTCGCTTTCTTCTGTTTTTACTCCTTCAGGGATCATCGGCTGATCGCTGACCAGCAGCAAAGCACCGGTGGGTATCTTATTATAAAAACCAACGGTAAAGATGGTGGCTGTTTCCATATCAATAGCGTAGGCCCTTACTTTCTGCAGGTATTCTTTGAATTGCTCATCATGTTCCCATACACGTCGGTTGGTGGTATAGACAGTGCCTGTCCAGTAATCCACACCATAATCACGGATAGTAGTGGATACTGCTTTTTGCAATGCGAAGGCCGGTAATGCCGGAACTTCCGCCGGGAAATAATCGTTTGAAGTACCTTCTCCTCTTATAGCGGCGATAGGGAGTATCAGGTCGCCAAGCTTATTGCGTTTTTTCAACCCACCGCATTTACCAAGAAATAAAGCGGCCTTGGGTTCAATGGCAGTAAGAAGATCCATGACCGTAGCTGCCGTAGGGCTTCCCATACCAAAATTGATGATAGTAATATCATCGGCGGTAGCGCATTGCATTGGTTTGCCTTCGCCGATCACTTTTACCCCGTTCCACCCGGCAAACATGTGAACATAATTACTGAAATTGGTCAGTAAAATATATTTGCCAAAGTTCTCCAGTTTTTCACCTGTATAGCGGGGGAGCCAGTTCTTTACTATATCTTCTTTTGTCTTCATGGTTCATCTGTTAAATTCCGCTAATTTAAACCTTTATTTTTGGACTGATGATAAACATACATTTCCCCGAACCTTCCTTTCGTACAAAAAATGAAAGCGGCAGAGAGTACGTCTTTGATGTACTGCGCAAAAAGTGGCTGCTGCTCACGCCGGAAGAATGGGTAAGGCAGAATTTTCTGCAATACCTCACAGAGGTCATGCATTACCCTTCTTCATTGATAGCTGTCGAAAAAGAAATAATGCTGGGAGAACTCAAAAAGCGATTTGATATACTGGTGTATGATAAAGATCATACCTCCTGGATGATCGTGGAATGTAAGGCGGAAACGGTGACGCTGAACGAAGAAACACTTCAGCAGGCGCTCAGGTATAATATCAGCGTTCCGGCTGAATTTTTATTGATCACCAACGGACATTTTACATACGGGTGGCAAAAAAAGGAGGGGCAATTGCATGCCATTACTGAATTGCCGGGATGGAGAATGTAAATAGAATTTCACACAAAGATCCGGTAAGACGCAAAAAGTAAGCTGTGATTTATTTTCGCACAGGGATAAAAGAGACTACAGGGGAATATATTAAGTCGTTAAAATCTCCGTGGTCCTCCTTTTCTCCGCGGTTCTCCTGTGGCCCTGTATTTTGCTCACCGCGGGACTATTCTGCTTTTTACTGTGACAAATAATAGAAGAATGAAGGGCTAATACTTGCCGGACATCAGTCGCCGCTTATACAACTGCACCGCGTTTTCAAATCCCAAATAAATGGCATCGCAGATAAGTGCATGACCGATGCTCACTTCATCCAACCAGGGAATATATTGTTTGAAATATTGCAGGTTTTGCAGATCGAGATCATGCCCGGCATTCAAACCTAAGCCAAGTTCTTTTGCCTTTTTGGCTGCTTCGACGTAGGGACTTACGGCCTGTTGCTTATTGCCGGTTGCATATTCTCTGGCATAACCCTCCGTATAAAGTTCGATCCTGTCCGTACCCGTTGCCGCTGCGCCTTCTACCATTTTCACATCAGGATCAACGAATATTGATACACGGATGCCGGCTGATTGAAATACACTAATAATATCACGCAGGTAGTCACGGTTCTTTATCGTATCCCAGCCATGATCGGAGGTTAACTGTCCCAATACATCAGGCACCAGTGTTACCTGGTCAGGTTTTGTTTCCAGCACAAGGTCCACAAATTTTTGTTCCGTGCAATTACCTTCAATATTAAACTCAGTGGTGATGATCTTTTTAATTTCCCTTACGTCGCTATAACGGATATGCCGTTCATCAGGCCGTGGATGAACGGTAACGCCATCAGCGCCGAAACGCTGTACATCCACCGCTGCTTTTACCACATCGGGGTTATTGCCGCCTCTTGAATTGCGAAGCGTAGCGATTTTGTTGATATTAACAGAGAGCTTGGTCAAGAGTTATGAGTTATGAGTTATGAGTTATGAGTTATGAGTTATGAGTTATGAGTTATGAGTTATGAGTTATGAGTTATGCAAACTCGGCGTTGCAAATTTAATTGCAATTTCTAATATAGAGGGTGGTGGTTTTTAGCTGGTGGTGTCGGGTTTTGGAATCTTTTACCACATAGTTACATAGGGATACACACATAGAAATCTATGTGAAACCCTATGTAACTATGTGCCTATGTGATTCAATTTGCCCTGGCAAAGAAGAAGTTTTCAAAACTCAATCCGTGCACCATTTTGAATTTATAACTCCATCCACGTATGATCTGCCAACAGCTTTACTGCAGCGATAAACTTTTTAAATGGCCCTGCTCCTCCCCATTCTTTGGGCGATACCAGTGAAAGCATGTGATTACCGTCGTTTTTCTCATATAAATAATACGTCTGGCCGATATTGGGTTTGAAAGAAAGCTTTGCGTCATAGATCATCAGCGAAAGATCTTTTCGCTTTTGTATCTCCTGCGCCTGCAATGCCAGCAGTTCGATCTGCTTCCTGATCTGGTTCAGTTGCATATTCGTCTGCTCTTCCATAGCGGTAAGGGCCTTGTGTTTTATCATGCCCTCCTCATTGGGTTTGATCAATGCCCCGGATACAGAAGCGGAGTAAGGCAGTACGCTGAGTTGCTTGTGGTATATCTCAGCGTTGGTATAGGATGTTCCGTCTTCCTTTGTTCCCTGCTGCGTGATCTTCAGGTAGCCGTTCGGCATGATCTCATGAATTACATGCAAAGTCACCTGGCCGTTTTTATAAAAATGTATCTCAAAACTGATACTGTCAATAAAAGCCAGTTGCGCATGATCGGCTAAAACATGATCGCTAAAAGGGTTCAGTCCGCCATCGGCGATGATAGTATACTGGGAAGTAAAAGCCTGGTTCTCCAGTGTCACCCAGTTATGAGATACGACCAGTTCTTTTTTGTCACCGGCTGATTCTACCTTGTAAATACCACTTTTCGGTCTTTCACCATATTCGTATTGGCTCTTTTCGGGAAACAATTGCCAAGAAGCTAAAAAATTATATGCCTGGATCATAAGAAACGTTGGACGTGAGAAGTATGAAATATAAAACCTGGATGCTAAACGGGTGCAAAGGTTTTATTTTCCGGACAAATAAAAAAACAAATCACGCTTAAATGGCGCTATTTGCCTGTAACCGGTATATAAGCACTTTTTTGATGGTGAAGTTCAATATCCTTTCAGGTTACTTTTAATGGCGGAATCTTTTTGCGGGGGCTTGAGGTTGTAGTTATTGCCGTAGACCGCATCTTCCCATCCGCCGTAGTTGGCGTTGGGAAGCACGATGAATTTTTTCCCAAACTCAGCGGCTAATTGCTGAACAGCGGCGCTTCTTTGCCCGGTTGTCTTCAGGGTATCAAACAATGAGCTGAAATCAGCGAGATTATCACCCAGCAATAAAACGATATCATAGCCGGCGGCTACCTGTAGCCTGCGGTCTTCTTTGCTTGATCCGCCTGTTCGCAGTATCAAATGCTTTTCATCAGCAAAAGGAAAATGATAATACTGCAGGTTTTGCATAGTCCCTTTACGCTCGGCTTCCTTCCTGTTGGTGATATAGAATATTTCTGCATTTTTGGAAGCGGCATAATTAAAAAAAGCAAGGGCCCCGGAGAGCGTATCCGCTATTCCTTTATCGGTCCATTCCTGCCAGGAGGCAGCGTCATAGTCTTTGCCCTGCAAAGCGCGGTGAACAGCATAAGGGCTATTGTCTAAAAAGGTTTCGTCTATATCGGTGATAATTGCTTTGGGTTTGCCGGAAGGGTTTTTCAACGCTTCATCCAGCCGTAACTGTGCAATATTGTATGCCTGCAGGCAAAGCGCCTTGTATTCAGCCGCTTTTTGCTGAAATAAGGAGGACCATAATTTTCCATCAGGAACCAGGCTGCTTTCAGCGGCCAGGGCAGGGACTTTCTTAGTGCCGGCACAAGCCGCCAGCAATGATGTGCAGATAATTACAGGTAACAGCTTCATAAAACAGGTTTTATGCCTGCAATATAAAGACCTTAAGGATAAGTAAGACGTGATCAGGAAGGATTATGCAGTTCATCTTCCACTACTTCATGGAGTTTGTTCTCGTTTTCCGGTATCCATTTGGGCAGCATCTGGGGTAAGATAGCCCATTGACTGCTTCCATTCTTTTGCATACGGAAGAGAATACGGTTACCGCGGTCATCCACGGTATCTACAGTAAATGTTTCCGGTTCCTGTCCTCTTAGTTTTCTGAAATTAAATTCACGAAGACGGCCTCCTGCTTTGATGAGGCGTGTGAAGTGTACGAGCTTAATGAAGTTTACATGCATAGGTTGGCATTGAGAGATAAATTATATCAATTATTATGCTAGGCTCTTTTAATGAAATGAAAAAAGTTGTTAACAGCAATTGACCGGAAACAATTTTATGAAAGATGTTTAACCTGTCAATGTTGAATAATCTTCTGGACGTAAAGCGCTTCTTATAATATAACAGCGATGTAAACAGGTTTACCCAATAGCTTGTAAAGGCTGATCAGTTATCCAGGTGCAAAAAGGTATAAGGCCTGAAGAAGCCTGCCTGTTCTTTTAACAAGCTATATTTCAGCAGAAGGCTTTTTAATATTATTTTTAATATCTCAATTACCACTCATGAGATATGTCTACTTCATTTTACTTCTTTTGCCGGTATGTGTAAGTGCACAGGATGAATGCGGGTTGAAAAAAACAATTGATCCGTATACTAAAGAGGTAAAGCTCTCGACCGGGCTGATCTCACTCCAGGGTACCTCATTATCTGTGGAAGCGGACAGTAAGGAGGTTGATTTTTCTTTGCCATGGACGGTAATGAGAAATGTTTTAATGACGCTTCCGTCGCGGTAGTGTTTTACGAAGGAACAAAGGTTAAAGCGAACTTCAGGAATAATGGGTCGGTGAACTGTGACGGGTTCTTCCATATCATATTCAAGAATGCAGCGGCGACCAATTCTCTACTTCAGCGGTTAATTACGCAGAAAATAGTCAGTATACAGTTTACAGGCACCAATAAGGCGCTTACTACCGTAACGCTCTCGCCTGAAGAGCAGCAAAAAGTGATGGACCTGGCCGGTTGTCTCGTAAAAGAAGCTAAAACATTGGTGAAATAGCCATAAACCTGCCTGGCAGGTTCGGAAAACAAAAGTGCGGGGTAAAAAATGCGCTTTTATGAAGCGTTGCGCATCTCCTCTTCTATCAGTTCGTGAAGTTTTTGTTCATTGGTGAGTACCCACTCAGGAAGTGGCGTTTTCACTATTTTCCAGGAAGTTTCCTTGTGTTGCATTTTGAAAACAATACGATTGTTCCGCAGATCACATACATCAACAGAGAACAGAACGCCGCCCTGCTGGTCGCTGTGTTTCCTGAAATTAAACTCTCTTAACATGCCATCGGCTTTAACCAGGCGGGAAAACTGGACATTTTTAGTAAACAGCATGGTGATAGATTTTTTTTTGAATTGGTACTTGTGTGCATTTCATACTGCAATAATCGTACTACTTTTTTTTAAGGGGAACGAATCCCTCACAATTTACACCCGGATGATAACACGCAGATTATTAGTTATTCACTTTTAACCTCATTTTATCAACCCATAGCGGGGAGGCATTCATAAATTAACAAATTGACAGAGACCGGGAGCCCTTCACCCCTCTTAGCCACTACGAAATAAGTACAGGCAGGGAGCGTACATACCAATGTTCCGCATCCTGAACTGCAGTAAGATTTGTTGAGCATGCCGGGTCACTGAACCATAGCGACACTTTAAATGTCATGAAAATGAGCGGGAAGCAACTGGTATCTCAATATTATTCTTACCAGGATTAAAGAAATAAGTTATTTGACTATGATTTTTTTAAAAAAGGTATTACTTTGCTGATTCTAACCACGTCTGTCCAATATTCCCCCCACAGATCCATTTCCCCTGATTACTGCAAGAATCCTTTTCCGGATCATCCGCACTATTTAAACAAAAGCTTACGGACATGAAATATTGTTTCATTCTTCTACTTTTTATTGCGCCCGCCTCTTTTGCCCAAAAATGGGATGTTGAAGTAATGGGCGGTGTAGCCGCTTATAACGGCGATCTTACGGAGCATACCATCTCTTACAGGTCTGCCGGCCCCTCTGCCGGGATCAACGTAAAATATAATTTTAGTAATGAAATAGTCGTTTTGCGTGGCGGTCTTACATGGGGTAAGATATCCGGCGACGACAAATTCAATAAGCAGGGCGATCTGAAAAATCGTAACCTCAGCTTCCAGACAAATATCTGGGAAGCCAGCTTATGCGCTGAACTCAACATATTCGAGCCTGAATACTACACTGTTTACCCTTATGTATTTGCCGGTATCGGGGCATTCCGCTTTAACCCCTATACTTACGACAACCAGCAGGTAAAGCAATACCTGCAGCCATTGGGTACAGAAGGACAGGGCCTGGCCTCACATCCCGACAGGAAACCTTATTCCCTGACGCAGTTTTGTTTGCCATTTGGTGGCGGTATGAAAGTAAAACTGAATACCCGCTGGGATCTTATTTATGAAGTGGGAGGCCGCCTCCTGTTTACAGACTACCTGGATGATGTAAGTACCACGTATGTCAATTCCCAGGAACTGATGGCCAACAGCAAGCCCAAAGCCGTTGAACTGGCATACCGCCAGTCAAACAGTCCTTACCCGGGCGACGGAGCTACAAGAGGCAACCCCAAAGTAAAGGACTGGTATTTTATCAGCGGGTTCAAACTGCTTTTCCGCCTGGGGCAAGATCGTTAACGGAAACCTGTATAACGGCGGGAGAACTGCTTATTTTTCTTTTTCATTCAGTTTTAATTCACCAATAATTTCCGCTTTCGCGATATTGTTCTTTTCAGCCGTGTTCTCATCACTGGTAATTGAAGCATCCTGCTTTTCTTTCAGCAATGCGTTTTGTTTGGCAACAAAAGCAAGCATTGTTTTTTTGTAGGCAGCTGTTTCATCTTTAGTTAAGGTAGTAATGCCGCCTTCTCCTTCAAAATAGTAATGGGTACTGATGAATTTTTTTACATGCCCCCTGGTTTCCGCAGGCAGAAAGCTCTGCATCTTCCAGAAATTGCGGCTGCCTGATTTTTTGATGGCTTCATATACTTTTCCGGGACCACTGTTGTAAGCAGCTATAACAAGCGGCCAGTCACCGAATAATTTATAAAGATCATTGAGGTATTTGGCAACGGCAACGGTACTTTTATACAAGTGAGTACGCTCATCATACTTCGCCGTGACTTTTAAAGATAATATCCTGGCGGTTGCAGGCATTAACTGCCATACGCCTCTTGCTCCAACTCCTGATAGCGCCTTTGACTTTAATTCCGATTCTACTACTGCAAGGTATTTTAATTCAAGAGGTATTTTATATTTCGTGAAAACAGCATCCATGACCTTAAAAGAAGCCGGGCTTATTTCCTGTATCCTTTTCAGTGTTTTGAGGTTCTCTGCATTGGCGAGATAATCAGTTACAAATTTCTTTGACTGCTTATTGATCGTAAACGCGGGCACATCCAGTATGTCTGTTTCGCATGCGCCATTCAATTTCAGGAGTGCGGTATCGAAAGATAGTGACTGGAAACTGGTATCACTTACCGGCCTCTTGCTGCTTGTAGCGGTTTGATGGGTAGCGGCTACACTAACCAATGCAATAACCAGGAGTGAGCCATTTGTAACAAGACCTGTCTGTTTAAGTTTTCTCTTCAACATCGTTTTCATATTAGGGTATGATCAATGCCGGCCTCAGGGTTTGGATTAAGTCATTTCGAATACTGGAAGAAGTATAATTGATCTGCGGCGGTACGGACGTTTCTGGTTTTTCTTTCCGGAGATTTTTACTTCAACCGGGTCAAAACTACTGTGTAAAAACCGCAAGGCATAGCTTTCCGGAATACGGAAATCTACGATGCAGGCGTAGGCAGGTGGTTACCATAGAGCTAGGGTCGTAAATAATTTTACTGAAAATTAGTCATAGTAATTTGACGATTACGCCTGTTATTGGCAGAGAAAATTTGCTTTATACTGACTGTCAAACACGTAGAACCAACCCCGTTTTATTACTACCCTCTTTTTGTGATAAGATAAAGGTGGTATGAATAAGCTGATAAAAGGGCTTATAAGAGGGCCGAAAAACCCTTACCGGGGATTAAGTAGAAGCCCGCCATCTTGTAGTTCAATCATTACTTTTAAACAATAGAGTGATCTATTCGTTCGTTCTCTTTTTTTAGGTTTCTTCGGCCTGTCAAATATCCGTTGAAAACTAAATACCGTAATCCGTACCTTGAAAGCAACCCGCTAAATCCGTTACCTCTATGAGACAACAAAATCAGTTACAAACTACTTTTGCCGACACTACCTTACCCGGTGGCTCGCTTCAGTCACTCATCAATCATTTATTACGTCATTCATTAAGCGACCTGCTTCGCAATAGCGACAGTTCTGTTATGAATGAGATACCGCCCGAGCTTAGCCTCGTTGTGGAAGAGAACAAAATAAGCCCTGTTATTAAGGAATTATTATCTATTGTATTATCCAATGCACGTAAAGGCCGTATTCATATCCGCGCCGACAGGTTCAGGGATATTGTCATACTGGAAATACAGGACAAAAGCAGCTACAACGGGTATGCGCTTGATTACAGCATCAGGGCTATTGAACCGCTTGCAAGAATGGTAGGGGGATATGTTTCTATCAACGGGAAAAACAATCTCGATACGACTATTTCTTTTAGTTTTCCTAACCAGGCTTCCGACTTAAGTTATCATTGTTAAGCAGGTAATTATTTATAAATGATTAGTCCGTCTCAGAAGTATTTTAAATGTTCCCGCAACGACGCAAAGCCGCAACGATTGATTCTCCGCAGGTCGTTCTTTGCGCCGTGGCACCGTTGCGGGATGTATTGATACTGAGATAGTATTTACTTTTCTTCGATCTCTGCGACGAGTATATGTCCGAGTTGCTGGTACATTTTCAAAAAATCAAAATTGTTCCAGCCTTCCAGCAACTGGTTGTCTTTACTGTATCGTCCCACACAAAGTCCTGCAAAAGCAACTTCTTTTCCCCTGGCTGATTTAGCTGTAATGCTGCAATACACTGCTGCAAATTCTTTATCATTTACCAGCGGTTTGGTCACCACGTATACAGTTGGAAAAGATTCCCTGAAATTCCGGTAAAATGTTTTGAAACTTTCAATGCCTTTGGAAATTCCTGACGGATCAAGTCCGTGAACGATCACATCTTTATGCATCATGACGTCAATGAAGTTTTCGTTGGCTTTATTCCATACTTCATCATACCATTGGCTAAGTAATTCTGAGGTGGACATGGTAGTGGATTTTATGAAGCGATAAGGTAACTTTTATTTCTGAGAACAGCAACCTTTAAGCAGCAGGCCGTTGTCATTTTGAAGTTTTGAAAACGGCAAATTGTAAAATTCAGGCGCGGCCGGCATCATCCTGCCAGGTAAGCTGTTTTATTGAAAAAAAAACGTAAATTGAAAAGCTCATTTGAAGCCGACCGTTTAATTGAATATCCTTCCTGTAAAATCTGTATCGCCGGTTGACTTTTACCAGGCCGGCGGAATTATTCCGTAGCTGAGTTTTAAAATTATAGCATGAAGCGTTTACTTGTTGCCAGGGAGAGTCTCCTGGCCACTATTCTGACAATTATTATTACGTATGGAGTAAGTTTTATTCCATTCAAATTTGAATTCAGCAAAGCGATCCGCCAGGAATTCCTGGGGTTTGATATATACGATCTTTATTATTCAGGAAAGCATTTAAAGAATACGCAGCGGGACAACGATATCGTATTGGTAGAAATAGGAGATGACAGGGTAAGCATTGCCGGCCAGCTTGGCATAATACAAAAATATTCACCAGCCGTGATCGGGATTGATGCTGTTTTCGAACAACCCGGTGATACCACCGGGGATAGTATATTGACAGAAGCCATCAACCGGCACGATAATATTGTTTTCGCCTCCAGGTATGATATAGATTCGGCTACGAAGAAGCCTGTATTTATCCATAACTTTTTTGAGAAAGATCGTCATTACCCCACCGGCTATATCAATTTCCTGGGAAACCAGTTTTCAGTGATCAGGAACTATCCGCCGTCTTTTAAAACCAATGGCACGCCGGATCTGGCATTTACTTCGGCGATAATGCAAAAATTCTCTCCGGGTAAGTTTGATACATTCATGCTGAGAAATAAAAAAACGGAGATCATTAATTATAAAGGGAATCTTGAAACATATACCAGTATATCAAAAGAACAGTTCACTGAATACGATGCCGGCAACCAGCTGGATAGTATGTTTAAAGGAAAGATCGTATTGCTCGGTTACTTTGATAAGTATACGCCACTGGTAATGGATGATATTCATTTTTCACCGTTGAATGAACAGGTCGCGGGTAAAAAGCTTTCCTGATATATATGGCGTAGTGGTGCATGCTAATATACTGTCAATGATATTATCGCAGAAGTATGTGCACCAGCGCCGGAATGGGTCTCTTATATACTGGCATCAGGGATCATTTTTTTATTCCTGTATTATATGCTGTCTCAGTATAAGAAACGGAAGCATCCTTCGCATGGTAAATTCCTGCTGATACAATTCCTGCTTATCATTGTCATGATGTATGTATTTCTCCAGGTATTCTATTTATTCCATTTGAAAATTCCCTTGCTGCCAATAATGATTATGCTGGTGCTTTGCGTAGAGCTGCTGGGTGTATACCAGGCGATAGCTTTGTGGCTCAATAAAAAAATCCATTTTAGAACCGTCTTTAATCATAAACATTCTGTATGAAAAGCGTGCTGCTCATTATCCTTCTTATTGCCTGCCGGGAAAGCCAGGCCCAGTTGCCGGATTATTATGTGTACCTGGTCAGCGGGGAAGCCCGTATTACAAATGCAGGAAAGACCCCTGTTGTTATCAAACAAAAGCAACTGGTATATAATCATGATATGCTTATGCTTAAAAAAGGAGCGGAAGTGACGCTGGTTGACAAGGAGGCCGGCTTCTACGTAGTGAATACAGCAGGCACGAATAAAGTAAGCGAATTAATTAAAAAGATCACTCCTAAAAATAATGACGGACTTACCAGCAAATACCTGAAATTATTATTTCATGAATTACTGGACCCCAACCAGGATTTTGAAAAATTGAAAAAAGAAAATATCGCAGGTGTATGGGGCGGCGTTTCCCGCGGTGATGAATGCGGCAACAGGATATTCCCGGTAAATGGCCTGCAGACATCTTCTTCTCCAGTTGTTTTTAAATGGCATAAAACAAGCCCTTCATCAGCGTATTCCTTTGTTATTTATGATGCAGGCAGTAATGAACTGGTTAAGATGAATACAACCGATACGCTGAAAACGGTAAGCATCAATGAAACACTGCAGGGTAAGGCCGGAAAAATATTTCTGGCGGGTAACCAGTGCGGACGGTATATGCGAAGACGAAGTGCCTATCTATTTCACGATACTGACGCCGGAGGCAGAGATGAAACTGGTAAATCAGTTAACCACCGCTGATGATGGAAACCCGGAAACACAGTTACAGCAGATTGACAAACTGGAAAAGAATGCATTTATTCATGCCGCATCAGCCCGCTATAGCAGTTTGGTAAAGGCAAACCCTGGCAATAAAGCGCTGTTGAAAAGCTATATCCTTTTTTTGCTAAAGTATGGATTCGATGAGGAAGCGAAAGCGGCCTGGAAATTTTGAGCATAGTAAGAAGGATGATCCTGCGTGGTAATTATCAATGATATTTTGTATGAAAAAGATAGCTGGCGTTTTTTTATCCTGGCTTTTACCCTAAAAGGCCATTTTTTGTACAGCCAGTCATGGAAAGAGTACGGCGATAGCGTAAAATATTTTATCAGTCAGAAAAAAACGGATAAGGCAATAGCTTATTATGGTAAAGTAAAAGCACACATACCTCCCGATTCTGCTTATACCGACACCTATATCCAGCTATCAAAGAATATAGTGCTCCTGTATTATTCAAACAGGCAATATGATGAAGCAGTAAGGCTTGGTAATGAACTGAGACCTGTTATTGAAAAAACATATAGCGAAACAAACCGTGACTATGCCTGGGTATGTAATTTACTCGGCGCTATCTATAATATAAACGGTAAGCTCGACGCAGCTCTCGCCGTTCATTTAAAAGCAAAGGAAATAAGAGAAAAATTAGCCGGCAGTAAAAGCCCCGAATACGCACAGAGCTGTAATAATATCGGCGCTTTATACCGTGATCTCGGGCAATACGACCTGGCTGAACCTGTACTCCTCGAAGCAAAAGAAATAAGAGAAAAATTACCTGCGGAGAAACAGAATGATCCCTTTGCTATTACCTGTCTGTATAAGCCTTGGAAATTATACAAGGATATGGGCCAGTATGTAAGATCAGAATCATTTTACCTGCAGGCGAAAGAAAGAAGAGCGTTTGCTGGTAAGGATAACCGCGACTATGCTTCCAGTTGCAATATCCTGGCTGATCTATATGCAGAAATGGCAGTTATAAGAAAGCAGAATCACTATACCTCGAAGCAAAAGATATACGGGAAAAGCTTGACAGCGGCGGATATGAGTATGGGCAAAGTTGTAATAACCTCGCCAGCCTGTACCGCTATATGGAGAATATAAAAAAGCGGAACCATTGGCGCTGGAGGCAAAAGCAATATAATGAAAATGAACTCGATGAGGATGATCCCAGCCGCACTATCCAGTTGAATAATCTCGGGGAGTTGTATTATGCCATGGGAAAGTATAAGAAATCAGCCTCCTTTTTTTGCAGGCAAGACAGGCATGGAAAAAGAACTGGGGAAGCAACATCCTTACTTTATTGATAATACGGAAGAACTGGCAAGAGTGTACCGGAATATGAATGAGCCGGTAAAAGCAGGGCAGCTTTTTACTGAAGCGTCACAATCAAAATATGAACGGCTGGAAAAAATATTCCGGTTTACCAATGAAACGGAAAAACGGTTGTACCTGGAAAATATCAATGGCTCCAATGATGAATACCAGTCTTTTTATTATAAAAAAACGCCTCACAACAAAGCAGGCCGGTCGTTTGCCATGTCATTGCTTAACCGTAACCTGATCCTTTCTTCTGCGCAGCAGGCAAGGCAGGCTGTTTACAACAGCAGTGATACTGTGCTGGTCAGCAAGTACGATGAATGGACAGCCATCAAACAACAGCTGGCGAATTTATATGCAAAGGGCGGCGAAGCCAGGCCGGAGCAGGTAACGATGCTGGAAGAAAAAGGGAATACACTGGAAAAAGAACTGTCGCGGAGATCTTCAGCATTTAAAAACCTGCAGAAGAAGATCAACTGGAAGGATATTCAGCAAAAGCTTAATACAGGTGAAGCAGCGATTGAATTTCTTGAATTTCGTATACACAATGATAAAGAAGAAACTGACAGCATTCTCTATGCGGCATTGATCCTCAAAAAGAATTTACCTGAGCCTGTTCTTGTTCCTTATTTGAAAAAAAGAAATTAGACAGTTTGTTTAGCAATAAGCTGCCGGATGAAACGGCTACTGTTGACCGGTATTATTCTTCCCCGGCTTTGTTTGATCTTGTATGGAGACCGGTGGAAAAATACCTTCGCGGTATTACTAAAATATATTTTGCCCCTGCAGGGCGGATTGTTCAGGATATCATTCGGTGCGTTATATATGGATGACAAACGTGTACTGAGTGATAAGTATAAGCTGGTACAATTAACAACAACGGCATCGGTCACTGACCAGTTATCAGATTATATAAACAGTGATGATAAGGTTCAGTTATACGGTGGTATTATATATGATGCTGATACGGCCGCCCTGAAAGAAGCGGTATCGGCTTATCACAATAAGGCTAAAATACAGCGCCCGGTTCCCGATGATCTGACAAGAGGTAAGAGTTTCAGGTATCTGCCGGTACAAAAGAAGAAGCGGAAACGATAAAAGAACAGGCCGGTAAAGCAGGTATAGCTGTATCTGTATTGTCAGGGATCAATGCAACCGAAGAATCGTTTATGTCGTTGAACGGCGCTGCTTCCCCCTGCTGTTTTACATATTGCCACCCATGGTTTTTTCTTTCCCGATCCGCGGGGAGAAACAAAGGATACACTGATGCGGAAATTTGAAACAAGCGGTAAGGCTTTCCGGGAATCAGCCGATCCGCTTATGCGTGCAGGGTTACTTTTTGCCGGCGCCAATAATACCTGGCGCGGAAAATTTATCAATGGCATGGAAGATGGCATCGTTACAGCATACGAGGCCGGTACGATGTATTTTCCCCATACAAACTGGTAGTATTGTCTGCCTGCGAAACAGCACTCGGCGATATAGATGGTGGCGAAGGAGTATATGGTTTGCAAAGAGCGTTCAGAATGGCAGGTGTGCAAAATCTGGTGATGAGTCTCTGGAAAGTACCTGATGCGGAAACATCGGCCTTCATGCAGGCTTTTTACAGCAATATGTTTAGCAAGCAATCTGTTACTGATGCTTTCTATAATGCACAGGCCAGTATGAAAAGTTATACAGGGATGAACCGCACAAATGGCTGCGTGGGTATTGACGCGGTAGTGGTTTCACGCAGAGGCGCAGAGATTGCGCAAGGGAGCAAAGAGATTTCAATTAATATTTTGTGGTTTCACGCCAGGACGAGAGATGGCGCAAAGACGCTAAGAATTTCAAACGAAGATTTTGCGCCTTTGTATTTCTAAACTTAGCGCTCTTTGCGTGAAATGAATTTAAGATATGGTTTTGAGATTTTGCCCTTTTTGGTCTATATTCAGGCAGAATTGAATGCAGTTTCATCCTCTGAATCTCCTTTATTATTTCCTGACCCTCGCTACTTTTTATTAGTACACCTCGTGCCATGTAACTGGCTTTGATTTTTTGTTTGCGGGAATTAAGGGTTATGAGAAAAACAATGTTTACTATTTCAAATAATGCAGCCGGCAGGAAGATACGATCCCTGTTGCTTCCTTTATTAGTATTGTTTGCCGGTAAAGGATATTCGCAAGCCTGTACGCTTGATGATCCTACTTTCTTTGGATTAGCTCCATCAGCTCCGCAACGGGCCTTTATCTATTGCAAAAGTGTTGACATAGGTTACGGAGTATTCCTTCTACTATAGGACAGAAAATATACTTTTGAATGGTTTGCTCCCAATGGTTCAGGGCGTAAAAAGAAAGGTGGCCCATTGGACGGAAATGGAAATACACTAAGCGTTGCCGCTACTATGAAATCGGCGCAGGATGCGGGTGAATACCGGATCACTACTACGAAAGCCGGATGTGCGGAATCGAAAGACACCAGCTTTTATGCCTTCTATGGAAATATTGATAATCTCTCTATTACGGCTTGGGGTTCGGGTAGCGTAAGCTTTCGCTGGGCTGCTTCCGGCCAACTGGGTGCCGTTAAATATGAGTATGCTGTATCCACGCAAAAAAACGTTAGCTCGGTAGCGTCGTCAGACTTTGTGATCATTACAGATACTTTTGCCACAAAGACAGGACTTAGCAATAATGTAAACTATTATATACATGTACGTGTATCGGAAGTAATATGGAAAGGCGAGCCTGTTGAATTTTATTTCAATGGTTGCAGCGAGTTTCCCTGGGAAAGGATCATGTTACTGCCTGCTCGGGCGCAGCAACACCGGGCACTTTGACACCTATGAATGCTGTTGCGTGCAGGGGAGGAACCGCTTCATTTACGGGGCAGCGCTGCGGCAGGCAGTACGTATACATGGTACAAAGACACCATACTTACACCGATTGCAGGGGCCACCTCGGCTGTTTACAGCCCTTCGGACTCGGGGCAATACCGGTTGTACATTACAACACCTGGCGTAACCTGCAAGGGAATGGTCAAGTCAGGTACATTGACAAAAGTACCACCCCCTGCAGGCGTTTTCTTTGGCGGCGGCAATTTCTTTTCAGGTGATACGGTCAGGCTTGGAACAAACAATACAACCGAAGGGCTTACCTACACTATACGAAAAGACGGGCAGGATGTTTACACTTTCGAGGGAATAGGTAATCCCAATGAATCAAACAGCCCTGATTCGGTATACTACAAATTTGAAATTACTTCGGCTGCACAGGCAGGCCATTATTCGGTAAGGGTCAGTAATCCCTATTGTGCAACGGTAGATTTCGGCAGTATTGATGTTTTTTTTGTTACAAGTGTTACGATATGCCCCGGCACGAATACTTCTTTTAATTTTTCATCAACAGGCAACAATACTATTTTTCAATGGCAGGTAGATAACGGAACGGGGTTCGCCAATGTCACTAATAGTCTTACTTATTCGGGAGCCACTACCAAAACACTTACGATTACAAACCCGATGAACACATGGTATGGATATACATACCGTTGTGTTGCTTCCGGCGGCACTTCTGTTACGAGCAGTACACGTACATTGAAGTTTGGCGTTACCTGGCTTGGCACTACCAGTACAGCATGGGCTACGGGTACTAACTGGAGTTGCGGGATCATTCCCAATGCCAATACCGATGTTATTATAGAGCCGGGTGTGCCACCCAACCTTCGTATGCCTGCCATCAGTGCCAGTGATGTTACCTGCAAAAGCGTTTGGGTAAAGCCCGGCGCTACTCTTACGGTGGCTACCGGCAGGAAGATTACGCTTACGGGGCAATAGATCAATCATTGCAGAATAGAATGGCTGGTCAATGGACTCTACTTTGCATAATGAATGGAGCAAAGAGGCAATAAAAATTTTATTATTAATAGGCCGCTAGCCGGGTGATGTAAATTTAACTATGCCGCGATCAATTCTTTTTACATAATTAGTGATCCGGGTTTAAGCACGTTGTGCCGCTTTTTTCCAATATTGCAGGTAACAAGAGGAAAAGTTCCTTTATTCTCGTGTTATGAACCTAACCGCAATCCAATGGGAACAGGTTGATGACTTCTAAGGCCTATTGTGGTAATAAGAACTAAAGATTATCTATCCTTACCGCTTCCTTTAATAACACCACAATTTTATCTTCGGTCAATCTCTTCCGGTGACCGGAATATGCGGTAATATACTTTTTTATTGGTTCCTTTTTTAAGATAATGATCAGTATCCCTGAGTTTATTACCCTGCCAGAATCCTAACAGAACGCCTTCTTTGATCCCTCCGCGGGGAACAGCAGCGGCCATATAATACAAATGCCTTTTTTACCATAGAAGAACGGAACATTGTACGCTATTTTTTCTTTACAAGCCCGACGGTAAATTTTTCAGTATGATCTGTCTAATACATCCGTGATTATCCGTTCATTTTCCGGGAGAATATCAAATAACTCAGTAAGAGCTCTTATTTTGGCGAAAGAATTATTTTTCATTTTCTCTCTTTGTCTGCGCAGGCAGCGATACAAAGATTACAAAGCGCTTACAATCAATTAAAATTCCTTTGTGTGCTTTATGCCTTTGTGGGAAACATTGCTTCAATCAAATTGCGATACTGCCTGTTATTCCTGTTTTGTTAGTTCTGTTATGCAGAAAATTATTATTTCTTTTTACCCAGCCACAATAGCCCGTCAATGATCAGCTTATCCTGTATCTCATTATTCAGTGTAAAGGAGAGTTCTTTATTCGTCCTGTTCTCATAATCAATATCATTATGTCCCATGTTCACATAGATCATGCGGTATTTTTTATTGGTCCATGCCACGGGATAATACCCGCTATGCCATATCTCGTACTGTTTGGGGCCGGTGCCCAACGGAAAACTGCTTGAATCAACAGATAATAGTATATCAATGTCAGGATTTTTTCGCAGGTCATTCGACCAGCGGTACCATTCATTCGGTGATGATGTAAATGTCGTAGGCAACTGTTTTGTTGCCGGGTGTTTTGCATCCTCTACACGCAGGACAGCTGATGTAGGCCTCCAGGTATTGCTGACATACTGCCCGGCGCCTAAGAATTCAGTATGGTACCAGTCCCAGTTTTGCGGATACGCGGAGGGCGTTAATGCAAACGCAGCAAAATGAAAGCCCATCCAGGCCCCGCCATTTTCCATATATTTCCGGAAGGCCTCACGTTGCGGAAGCGAATCAGGACGGGTATCCAGGAAAAGGACTACCTGGTAGTTTGATAAAAAATCTTCATTCAGGTTATTCCAGTTATCGGTGGAGTCATACAGGAAATTATATTTAGCGGCTACTTGCGGCAACCACTTGTTGGCCTCATGCACATAGCTGATATGTGCCCGGTCATTTTTAGCCGTATAAAAGCCGATCACTTTGAAAAGGGGAGAAGCAGGTTGTGCATAGCTTATGGAAAAGGAAAGCAGGGATATGCAAAAATAATTACCTGCTTTGTAAGAGTTGTAGTCTTTGTCAATGGAAACATATTTTATAATTGATCAGTTTCAGGTACGTTGTTTTATTGCAGCAAAGTACAGCATTACTCTTTCTTCAGTTGTATTTTGCAAAAGAATAGTATCTGTGAATAAATTTTTTCTAAGATCCCGGTAAAGTAAAATGGCATTTTGCAGGCTATCAAGCAATGCTTGTTTCTCATATGCTGGCAGCGTTGATTTTAATTGCTGAAAATCCCCGGCAGGTAATTGACTTTCCACTTTACGAACGCCCCTGGGCAGGTTCCCGTTTTTTATATGCAATAAAGGCCCCAGTACCACCATTCTCAGGAAACCCAAAAAATCGAATGCCTCAATATATTCACCACGCCCTATTTTCAACAGGGCATAATGCACCCATATCCAGAAACGGTCTTCTATCCATTGATAATCCGGGTAAGGAAACTGAGCGGATGACGGTTGATAGCCTGGTGAAGCTGAAGATCATTGTCCAGCAATATGACAGGTGTTTCAATGCGTGTTTGAAATTCTTCGGTGGTCAGGAATTTTATATCCACATGTAAAAGCGGGTTATCATACAAACAGATCAATACCCTTGGTTCACCTGCATGTTCGCCTGTAAATCCTGTAAGCAGCTGACCAAGCCGGCTGGCATAACTCAGCATGTCAGATTTATTACCTGCTATCTTTTTGGCGGTGACGAGAATAAGATCGAGATCTGAAAATTCGTCCATTTCATCGGTAAGCCATGAGCCGGCTACTGCCAGGCCAATTACTGATCTGTCTTCTTTCAGTATTTCCGCTGCTCTTGCTGCAAATTGTTTTTGTATCATCTGGGTTTAACGTTACTGCGCTTATTCCAAATGTAAAACATTTACGGGGAGTAGCGTATCAGGGTCGGCAACCGGGATGCTATTTATCCCTTTGGCATTTTACTCATATCCATATACAGCACATTCCAGCGATGACCGTCCAGGTCGGTGAAAACAAAACCATACATCCATCCTTTCATTTCTTTTGGCTGATGATTGCTTGAACCCCGGCTTCTATCGCTTTCTTCACCATTTCATCCACTTCTTCCTTGCTTTGCGCATCTATGGAAAGCAATACTTCCGTGGCGCTGCCGGATATAGCTGCCTCATTATTAATGAAACCTTTGAAGTGGGTTCATCAAAGAGCATCACCACTACATCTTTTTCTCCAATGACAAGGCAAGCCGAGTTCGGACTGCTGCGTTGCGTGTTAAATGTAAATCCAAGATGGGTAAAAAATTCTATTGATTTACTGATATCTTTTACCGGCAGGTTTAACCAGAATTGTTTCAT
>JBBCIL010000012.1:0-46262 GCA_037200265.1 Bacteroidota bacterium | reverse complement strand
TTATTGAAGCAGTGCCTGTAGTTGTATTCGTTATCTTAAAACTCCTGTTAAGATAATATTCTCCTGATACCAGATCCTGCCTGACCGAACCGCTATTTATATTCTGCATTACGCTATAAGCATTAGCCGCTCCCCCATTAATGTTCCTGACAAGCGCAACCAGTTTACTGCTGGCATCCATTAAAGATACCCACCCGGTATAGCTGCCTATCGCACCAACGGGTACCTGGTAAACGCTTTTGCAATCATTGTCCACAGAAAGCATTTCCGTAATCAGCCTTTCTACTGTAATACCAAAAGTACCTGCACTGGTAAGGTTATCATATTTATCTACCTGTATATAATAAGTCCACCCTTCTGTAAGCCCGGTAGCATATAAAACAGACATATTATCAAAAGCACCTGAACCACCATCTTCATCACACGAAATAAGCTGGAAAGCTGCATAATTATATACATCGCCCGAAGCAAACAAAGCAACTCTTGTATTTGTAAGTGTATTGCCAGAGCCTGTTGCCGTGCTGATCCGTACAGCTCCGCTGGCAGGTGCAACAAACCAGTACCACACAGTAGCATAGCCCGTAGTACTGGAACATAATCCCGTCGGTTCATCTGAAGTATAAGTAGCACCGACATTGGTAAACCTGGCTTCCGGACAAGGTGCATCAACTACCAGTTGTATAGCCCCGGAGGCATTATCATTGATCAATAACGCTCTTGTAATACAAATTGAAAACTGTCCGTTCACGCCTCTGCTATGTGTAAACACACGCACAAAATACGTTTTGCCTGCTATCACCGGCAAGCTGAAAAACCCCGGCATATTACCATCCCCTTCATCATCACTGCATTCATAAGAAGTGAATACTCCTGAACAACTGTTATCAGACGATGTAAATACCTGTGCTTCGATATCACTATTGCCACCCGTATAGATAAAATTAATATTAACGAATTGCTGCCCGGCTACCGGTGTAAAGGAATACCATACATCATCATCATCATTACCCACGTTATTATTTGTGCATTCGGGAAGAGCCGTTGCGTCCGACCGCGTTGCATTCAGTGTAGAACCTGCTGTGCCACCACTGCAAACCTCATCAAATACGGTAAGATGTATAGCTCCCGAACAATTGTCATTTGATGGCGGAGGCCCGAGTGTGGTAAACGAAGTAACCGTTGAATTAATACTGTACCCACTCGCGGCCTCTGAACAATTTTGCCTTATATATACATCATAGGTGGTTGAAATAATTAATCCCTGCAGTACCTGTGATGAAGAAGAAGAGTTAATGATAGTACCTCCTGCACCCGCAACAGCCCCGGTGCCCGGCGTAAATCCTGCAGGTCCGTATTCAATAATGAAAGACCCCGTTCCTGACCAGTTTACTTTAGCGCTGGTACTTATTATATCTTCTATTTTTACGTTGATGGCGGGTGAACAGGATGGAATACTGATACAAAACTCACCTGCATCATTGGAAAAACCATCTATCATGATATAATAAGTGTTGCCGGCAGTAAGAACCGGCGAGATCAGGTAATCGGTATCATTACTGCCGTCATTACCGAATTGCTGGCATTCACTTATTTCATAAAAGGCAATATTCGGGCATTCATTGGTAGGCAGGTACCACATGGCCCATCCATGCAGTGGGTCAGGTGAAGATGCAGGAGTTGTCATTTTCAGTACAACAGTACCGGTAACAGTAGCCGTATACTTATACCATACAGAATTATTAGGATCGCTGCAGTATGAATATGGATCATTAACCGAAGTGGCTAACGTGGTATTGCCGCATAGCGGAGCCGCCCCTGCTATCAGTGGTATCGCAGCACAGGGTTCATCGTTGGCTACTGTAGCAAATGCAAGAGTAGCCCAGTCAGAAAAAGCACCGCTGCAATTGGTACGAACGTGCAGGTAGTATCTTGTGTTAGCAACCAGGCTGGCCACAAAACCACTGGGTTCTACCGAAGTAATACCTGATACCGGCGGC
Organism: Bacteroidota bacterium; assembly: GCA_037200265.1. Taxonomy (GTDB): domain Bacteria; phylum Bacteroidota; class Bacteroidia; order Chitinophagales; family Chitinophagaceae; genus VBAT01. The sequence continues at coordinate 44,265 of JBBCIL010000012.1, read as the reverse complement.
GAATTACTTGTGGTCACTGCATATTCATAGCCCGAAGGAATACCTACACCGGGCTTTTGCCAACTCACATTTACTGATACACCTCCTGATCCCACTTTTGCCGACAAGTTCACCGGCGCATCACACAAAGGAGTCGCCTTTACACTGATATCATCAAGTATCAATACATCCTTATTAGCGTCTGAAGATGCATGAAAGCCTATATAATAGGTTCCCGAAACAGCCGGTACAAAATCAATACTGATCGTTTTGGGAGCTGAACTATAAACAGAACTATAATCAGCGAGTAAACGTGTCATCGCAGCAGCGGCCGGATTCATACCATACGCTACCTGCAGCTTTTCAGTATATACTGAAGTTGCATCGTTATTATATTTAAATGTAAGCCGGTAACTCGTTCCAGCCGCCAGGTTTAACCCTGCAGTATAGAACCAGTCGTTGGCAGAAGTAGTAGTGTTGTAATTATATACATAAGCAACTACCTGGTCTGTCCAGCCTGCGCCCCCTGAAGGATATGTTCGCCACGTATTACCATCCTGGTTATCATCACTGGCAGTGGTGCAAAGCGGTAATGCCGGGGATATAACGGATGATATGGGCATTGCATAGGGAACAGCAGCAGCATTACATAATGTAGCAAAAGGATAGCTGGCCCATCCGCTAATTGTACCGGAACAGTTTTTACGAACATGCAGGTATATTGCGTTCCTGCTTCGAGCCCGCCAGCAAAAGCAGAGGTAAAAGAAGTGGTGGTACCTGATGCAGGCGGTATAGCGCTGGTCGTTACGGCATATTCAAAAGCAGTAGCCGACCCGTCCGTCCAGCTGATTGATGCGCCGGTAGTCGTTATACCTGTTGCGTTCAGGTTGCCCGGGGCAATACAACCCTGCGGAGTAAAAACATATACCTGCCCCGAAGCAGGCTTTGTAATAATATTATTAGTGGCGGCCACTGAACTGATGGCGGGTGATGCACTGCTGTTATTCAATGACAGATAACTACCGGTTCCTGTTGTCGCACCAGTGATACCAATAGAAGCGCCCCCGCTGAAATCCTGTACCATCCCTGCCAGCTGATTATAAATAAACTCGATCTTATTGGTCGTTTCATATAATCGTAATTGAAAAGATAAAGCCGGCGCAGCAGCGCCGAAATCGCAAAGCACATTGCTCCATTGCAAAATGAATATCCTGTTACCGGCCGAACCTGTTGTCAGGTATTGTATACCTGAAGCTGCAGACAATGCAATATCTTCCCAGAAGGGAGCCAATAAAGATCTTGCGGCGATACGGTGGAAAGATTATTTGAAAAACCGGCTGACGACAGGCTGGCAAAAGAAGCAAAACCATTAGTGCTTGCACCGATAGAATTATAATTAGCTCCCAGGTAATAAAATGAAAAACCTATCGGAATGCCATTCACATATCCTTCATCCTGTACCGCGTCTGTACCATTACCGGTAAGCACGGGTACTGTTCCCGTAATGCCGGTATATGCTGCTGTGGCAGTAGTAAATGTATAGCTGCTCACCTGCGACGATGCCGTATTAAAAACCAGTGTATATATTAATCCCAAAAGAAGGAACGCCTTCCTGTTCATTACAAATCATTTAAAAGTTCATAGCAAAGCCCGTAGCTTTTTAATGGCTTTTAAGGAATGGAAGAAATAATCAGGATTTCTCGAATGGATTGGAAGGATGATAATAGGGCATTAATTGTGATGAACTTCATCAGTCTGCTCATACAGCAATGCGTTGCCAAGGTTACTAATTAAAAAGGGCGGAACTAAGTTGATTGTATACTTCTTCAGAGGGGGTCGGTCGGCGGTAAGCATTCCGTAAAAATTTTACCGGTGCTAATGTAGTAACAATCAGCCAACAACGGTATAAAATGTGGAAATTTTTTATATGAAAGAGGCTTTATCAGGCAGTATAGCTACGCTGGCGTAGCTTTACTATTTAGTTTATAATCAGGGAATAACGCCGAGATCAGCATAATGAGTGAGGTCGCCATTACCAGGTAAATGGCCATTTCTTTTTCCGGGCACTCCCCTCCCCTGCATAAAGTAATAATAAAATAATTCCGGATGGCCCAGGCCATATTAAGCGCCGTCACCGCCAGGTTAGCTCTTTTTGCCCATACTTTATGGGTAAGGCTAAAGAAGAGATAAAAGAGTACAGTTATAAAAATGGAAATACCCTGGCTTACCGAAATTCGTTCCCGATGCCTCAACACCACTGATGGTAATATTTTTTGAAGGAATGATCACCCATGTCATAAAACAGGCACCGACCAGTATTATCGCAGCAAGTATTCCTGTCCATTTTATCCAGCGCATAAAAATTTTAAGTTTGAGGTTCAATGGCGCAAGATAACTTAACAGCGTCGGATTATACAGGTATAAAAAAAGCGCCTCAGGTGAGACGCTCTTTCAGAATTCCCGAAAAGGTTTTATAATTTAAAGCCAAGGTTAAGGCTGAATACACGGTGCTTGTTATTATTGTCTTCACCTGATCGCTGCCGGATTGCAATTTGGCAAGACCCAATCCATAGTTAGCTGATATTACCAGGTGGCTTGTTTCAATACCCAGCAAACCATTCAATCCATAATCAAAACGTTTCAGGATACCAAAGCCTGCTCCTTCCTCTTCATCCAGGGTAGAAGGATCATCATTGGAAAAATCAATACTGTTTTCTGAACTGAAATCTGTTCCTAATGCGGAACCCTTTACTTTGTTCTTACCCGCAATACCTATTGCGATATAGGACCAGCGCCTGCAAAAAACTTAACAGGGCCAGTAGGGGTTTTAAATACAAGATTCACGGGAACTTCCAGGTAATAAGGATTGCTGGTAGCACGATACCAGTTAGCATCTCCTTCATTTCCTGATTGTACTTTTGTTCCTTTTCCTGTAAACACAAGACCCGGCTGTATAGAGAAGAACGGAGCTATACTCAGGTCACCTATGATACCTACCTGGAAACTGGTTAATGTTTTTGCATCATCAATTCCACCATCATCGTTCGTTGAAACGTTTGCAAAATTAATCCCGGCTTTTAAAATAGCCGAAGACTTTTGAGCATATACAGAAGTCATAAAGAGAGACAGCAGCATCACACTAAGCACCATTATTTTCTTTTTCATACACGTACAGTTTTAAATTTTAAATGTTTTCAGATACACGTTGATTAAATGCTTTTATAGGTTAGACAAAGACTCTGCCAGATTTAACATAGCAGTATACTGCACCGGCTATTATACTAAAGACACACAGCAGACGGGAATAAAAAGAAGAAGTTTACACATGGCTGTGTATATAATGGAAAAATATCCCCATTAACAGGAAAATCAGGAGTTATTATACACTTTAATAAGCGGTTCGCGGATAACCGCGCCTTCTTCACTGCAATAAAAATAAATAACATCGGCAATCTCCCCGGCTTTTATCCATTTATTAAAATCCGCATCGGGCATGGATTGCCTGTTTTGGGGCGTATCAATCGTTGAAGGAACGATAACACTGGTTACTACATTACTTCCTTTGGCTTCATCATTCATCAATTCGGCCAGCCGGAAGATCAGCGACTTGGCAAGCCCGTACGCTACCATACCCTTACTATTATGCATATCTGAACCGGGTCTTGAGCCTATCATAAAAATTCTCCCTGCCTGCTGTTTCAGCATCTGGTTAAAAACCGGTCTTGCTGTATTATAGGCTGTCTCGAAATTCAGTTTGTATTGCTTTGCAATATCCGCAGTTTTTGTCTCAGCAATTTTTCCCATGGCAAAACCGCCAACAGTAAGAATGGCAGCATCCACCTGCCCGTGTTTTTCAATCACAGACGCTACAAACTGTCCCGAAGCTTCTTCATTCGTCAGGTCTGCTACCGCTGTTTCAAAGTTTTTATCTTTTATAGTTACAGCAACCGGGTCGTTGGGAACAATGGTTCCGATCACATAGCAACCTTCCGATAAAAATTTTTTGATCACAGCCTGGCCGAGATTGCCTGAAGCGCCGGTAACAATAATTATTCTCATAGTATTATTTTCTGTTCAGCGAATTTAGACAAACTATCGGGTAGTACTAGTCTCCGGTTTATTTTTAGCAGGACTGCATTAATATATAAAAAACAAAAGGGGTTAACGCATTGCAGGGGGTACTACAAAAAAGCCGGTCATTACAACCGGCCATCTCACTAAAAATCACAACTTCATTATAGTATATGGTTCCATCCATACACATCTGCTTCAGTGCCTGAACGGATCCTTTCCAGTTTTTGTTTCAGTTTATTGAATACATTTTCATGGCTATACTCCGGCAATGTAAAATCAATACCATTAATATGAACGGTCTGAATAGGCGCCACTACAGCCGCTGTGCCTGCTCCAAAAGCTTCCGTGATCTTTTTAGAACGGAATGCGGTTTCCAGTTCGTGTACCGGCACAGTCCTTTCCTCGGTTTTATACCCGAGATCATTGGCCAATACCAGCAACGAATCCCTTGTCACTCCATCTAAAATAGAATCTGATAATGGCGGAGTAACCAGCGTATCGTCTATTACAAACATCACATTCATCATTCCTGATTCTTCAATAGTGGGATGGTCGCCTCCGGTGGTCCACAATACCTGGTCATATCCCTGTTGACGCGCCATTTGTGCCGGGTAAAAGACTCCTCCGTAATTACCACCGCATTTGGCAAAACCGGTTCCGCCTTTTGCCGCCCTTATATAATTGGTCTCTACTTTTACTTTAATAGGTTTTGCATATAACTCGGGTACCGGGCCTGTAAAAATAATAAAGCGGTATTCCTCCGATATTTTTACGCCAAACTTTGCTTCACTGGCATATACAAAAGGGCGGATATATAACGAGGCCCCGCTTTTGCGCGGCACCCACGCATTATCAAGCTCTACCAGTTTTAATAACCCTTCCATAAATATCTCTTTTGGCGGCGACGCCATACACATTCTGTCCAGCGATCTTACAAAACGATCATAATGCCTGTCTGCCCGGAAAATATTTATCCGTCCATCTTCCATGCGAAAAGCTTTCATTCCCTCGAATACGGTCTGCCCGTAATGCAAAGCCAATGTGGCCGGGCTCAGTGAAAGATTGGCAAACGGAATGATATGCGGCTGCCGCCAATCACCATTTGCATAGTCACATACGAGCATGTGATCGGATATATACTTTCCGAATTCGAGATGATTAAAATCCACTTCGTGAATGGTAGAATGATTCGTTTTTTTGATCTTGATGTCCGTCAGCAATTCCATATTCGTTGATTTAAAGGTTTAACAAGTTGTTCTTATAGCTATGGCTACCGGCATCGCCATCAGGTGGTACTCAAAAACCTGCGTACCGATAATGAAAAAATATCTTTCCATTTTAGTGAATCCGTTCTTTTCATAAAGCCTGATCGCTTTTTCATTATCAATATGCGTATCAAGCCATATATAATCCGGGCCTGTTTCTTCTGCAAGTTGTTTAACCCGCATGCAGTAATGCTGATCCTGCACCATTCTCATGCCGTTCAGGCAGTACATAGATCTTTTGCAATTCCATCTGTGCAATAGATTCAAGTTGTTCATTTAGAGAATGCAGTTTTACTTTCGCAAAACCTACCGCTTCGTTATGCAGCAGGGCAAGAAAATAATGGTTGTTCTCTTTTCTCAGGCTTTTTGCCAGTTTAACAGGATCATACGTATGTTCCAGGTATTCAAACAACTCTTCGCGACTGCGGAACTGGTGTTCAAAAGATTTTCTGAAAGATTTTTTCCCTATTGAAGCGATAACGGCTGCATGAGAAACACCGGCTTTGATGATTTGCAGTGACATGTTTTATAGTTTAATTAATTCATCGTATTTATCTGCCGCTTTTATCGCCGTCACAATATCTATCCGCATTTTTACATCGGCCCTCTTATAAACCCCCTGTTCCACTTCTGCATGCCGGAAGCCTAATTTTTCATACAGTTTAATAGCGCCCGCATTTTTTTTATTTGAATAAAGAAGGATAGTCTTTGCTCCCAGTTCTTTCGCTTTACGGAAACTGGCATAGCTGATCGCTTCGGCGATTCCTTTGCGGCGAAAATTATCATCAACCGCCATTTTGGTGAATTCATAACTCTCATCATCCACTTTTCGCAGGCCGACCGTACCGGCTATGATCCCGTCATATTCCGCCATCAGGATAGCGCCGCCCGGTTCAATGATCGCTTTGCCGGGATTAGTTACCACCCATTCATCCACCGCTTCCATTTCAAACATTTCTTCGATCCATGCCCGGTTGAATCTTTCGAAATAAGGCTGGTGCTCCGGCCTGTAATTCAAAATTTTAATACTACTCATTGTTTTACCTTTTTAAATTCGCGGTTAACGAGGTAAACACCGCCTAATGTGATCACCGTACCGGCAATCATATTCCCGTTCATTTTCTCTGCTAATAATAACCATCCAAGTACTACTGCTACTATGGGATTGATATAGGCATATACCGAAACCTGCATTGGCGGCAGTTTATTAATAACAAATACATAAGCTGAATAAGCGACAAGAGAGCCGAATACAATAAGGTATGATAAAGCAAGCAGGGAATCCTGCCCGGCATAAGCAAGATTTACATATTTACCGGTAATACCGCAAACAGCAAGTACTATTATACCTGCGATCAGCATTTGTAATCCTACATTGAACAAAATACTTATGGGTGGTTTTTGCCTGGATGTATACACCGTACCAAACGACCACGATAAAGTAGAAAGCACAGCCAGTATCACCCCGACCACGAAGGACTTGTTCTGCAACTGGGCCAGGTAATCATAAAAGATGGTAAGTACTCCTGCAAAACCGATGATCAAACCCACGATCATCCACCTGGTGATCTTTGCACATTTGGATAACCACAACGTAAACAAAGCAATGAATAAAGGCACCAGTGCCGCGATGATCGCTGCCAGCCCGCCGCTTATATATTCAACCGACCAGGTAAGCAAACCATTGGCTATACACAATAAAAAAATACTCTGAATGGAAATTTTCTTCAGTATGGCCCATCCGGGTATATGATGCCCTTTCAATAAAAAGAAGCTGACCAGTATCGCCCCGGATACAAACTGCCTGATACCTGAAACAAATAAGCCCGGCATATGCTGCGCTCCTATCCGCGAAGCAATATAAGTAGTGCCCCAGAAAAAACTCACCAGGCCCAGTGCTATATATGCTTTGTGTAATTCCTTTTTCATTGTTTGTTATTCATCTTTTAAGCAAAACAATTCCGTTAGTTCATTTCGGAACTTTTAGATAATATATCCATATCATAACAGTAGCGGGAGTAAAAAGACAATACAAATTTTGTACAATTCTTTTTGGAAAAACAGATTCAGTTTTTGTATTTTTGACTAGATCAGATTGAGAAGCCCGGAAGTCCGGAAGTCGGTAAGTCCGCTGCGTGAATAAATGAAAGAATATTTAAGTGAAAGTCCGGAAGACGTGGTTCAGCGCAGAGTTGTCATTACTATTTTAGTGAGCGTCTTCGGACTTTCGCTAATAAACTGATTTTGCTTGGTCACGCAGCGGACTTACCGACTTCCGGACTTCTCTAATTAAAAACTATATGCGTAAATCCAGTTTCAGCGCCCACGATCATATTTACCTGCAGGTAGCAGACGGTCTTGAGAAGATGATCACAGATGATGTATTAAAGATCGGCGACAAGCTTCCTTCTGTCCGCGTATTAAGTGACGAATATGGCATCAGTATGGGTACCGCTTTCCAGGCGTATTATCATCTCGAAGGAAAAGGACTGATCGAATCGAGACCCAAGTCAGGATATTATGTTCGCTTCAGCCAGAAACGTTATCGCGAATTACCGAAAGTGATACAGCCGGACACGCTATCGCATGAGGTAAGCGTGAAGGAAATGATCTCTTCTATCTATTCGGATATCGCATCGCATAATGACAAGATCATCAATTTTGCCCTGGCTGTTCCGCATATATCATTGCTGCCTGCCGCCAAGATCACCAAATCAGTCATGGCGGCATTACGCAATAGTACTGATCACTGCATCAACTATGAACACACACAGGGAAATGCCGAACTGAGAAAACAGGTAGCTAAACTTTCTTTCAACTGGGGTGGTAAAGTAAAACATGATGAAGTACTGATCACGTCCGGTTGCCTGGAAGCGATGACCATCTGTTTGAAAGCGGTAACGCAGCCCGGAGATACGGTAGCTGTTGAGTCACCCAATTATTTTGGCATCTTCCAGGCGATTGAAAATATGGGATTGAAAGTAGTGGAACTTTCTTCCGGTTTTGTCAATGGCCTTGACCTGGATTGCCTGCGTCAAACAATAAAAAAGTATCCTATTAAAGCCTGCGTGGTCATTCCCAATTTCAACAATCCATTAGGCGGATGTATGCCGGATGAAAATAAAAAGAAGCTGGTAGAGATCATTACTGAGAATAATATTCCTTTGATCGAAGACGATATTTACGGCGAACTGTATTTTGGTAAGAACCGTCCGCATACCTGCAAGTATTATGATACAAAAGGAATGGTGATGCATTGTTCTTCGCTGAGTAAATCGCTGACGCCCGGTTACCGTATCGGCTGGACCATTCCCGGAAAATTCCTGGAGCAGGTAAAACAGGTCAAAAGGATACATAATATCAGTTCTCCTTCTATTACACAGGCAGCGATGGCCCATTTCCTGCAAAACGGGCGCTATGAATATCATCTAAAAAACCTGCGTAAAGCATTGCATACACAATGTCTCCGGTATATGCAGGCGATCATTGAGTATTTTCCTGAAGACAGCAAAGTATCGCGGCCCCAGGGAGGTTTTGTATTATGGATACAACTGAATAAGAAAGTAAACACTTTCAAATTGCGGAACGATGCCATGAAACATAATATCTCTATCGTGCCCGGAAAGATATTTTCCGTTAGTTGCAATTACAGCAATTGTATCCGTATCAGTTTTGGCAAGCCCTGGGATGAAGATGCTGATTATGGATTGCTGATGCTGGGAAAATTAATCAGCAAAATGATATAAGCCTGCTGTTATATTATTTTACCAATAATTCTTTTAGCGGAAAATCTTTTACATCAGAAGTCGCGGCATTTTTGAGTGATTGCCGCACATACAATGCTGATTCATTTTGCAAGGCAGTATACTCATTAAGAAAAATCACTTTGCCGGATTGAAATTCGATACCGGATAAATCAATATACGTCAGGAATGATTTATACTTTACCGGCATTACGATATACATTTCCGGCCACCATGCCCGCGATGACTGGTTGGAGATTTTGAAAACAAATATCTTTTCCCAGGCGAATACCTGGTTACTGAATGTAAAACTGTTAGCAGGCATCTTTTCCTCCGTACCTGAGATAAGTTCAGGCATTCCTTTTGAAAAATAGTCTCCGCAGGTAATATCATCCGCTTTCAGGGATATAAAGTCAATGGCCGATGTATCATGACTGAACCAACTCCCCTTTTCTGTTTTCGTCTTTGGTTCGCACATTTTCATTTCGATCTTATAACGGACAGACCCCGTTTTGGCAGAATCCATACGCACATGTATACCAAGAGATGGCGACTGTGAATAAATGGTAAGACAGGAAAGAATGAAAATTGACAATACAATACCCTTCATTGAATTGATTAAAGAACCAAGTTAGTATAGTCAATTCTCATGTAATATACCTTCAGCCGGGTATTTCACGCAAAGGCGCTAAGGTTTGATCATAAGGCGCATAGGCCTGGAAGCTTTATATTTCTTTGCGAACCTTTGCGCCTTTGCGTGAAATAACAACCCACGATAATCAAGCGGAACACTATTTAATTCTTTCGCCTGCAAAGCAAAAAAAACCCTTCCTGTTTTTACAGAAAGGGCAAACTCTTTAAGTAGTTTTCTTTTGGCTTCAACCCGAATATCTCTTCTAAGGAGACATACTTCCGGCCCGGATAATAATTTTTCCCGGAAGATTAACAGGTAAAAGATAGGAGTGGTAAGAACTGCTTGTGGCCGCTAAGATAAAACTCGGGGAGTGGATGGTCAAGCGGCACGAAAGAAAAATTATTCACAGGCGTTAGTAATTCTACGTTTATCCATCATACAAACGTCTGATATCGTATTATTCCTATCAAACAAGCTGGTTTCCGGCTAAAAAAAAGGCTGTCTCCAAAAGTATTTTAAATCAATGTTCCCGTAACGGCGCAAAGCCGCAACAACTGATTTTCAACAGGACATTCTTTGCGCCGTTGCGGGATTTATTTGACTTTTAAGACAGCCTCTTAAACTCGTGACTGATGGCTTCTGCCCGTAACTAATAATTATTTATACATCTCTTCCTTCAGCCCTTTCACTCTTTCGTCAGCTAAATATTCGTCAAAGGTCATCAGGCGGTCAATGATACCTTTGGGGGTTAATTCAATCACCCGGTTGGCAACCGTCTGCATGAATGTATGGTCATGGCTCGTTAATAAAACGATGCCTTTGTAGTCTGTACATTGTTCGTTGAAACTCTGGATACTTTCCAGGTCAAGGTGGTTGGTCGGCTGATCCAGCAATATCACATTCGGGTTTTGCAACATCATACGGCTGACCATACAGCGTACTTTTTCACCACCGCTCAATACATTTGTTTTCTTCATTACATCATCACCACTGAATAACATCTTTCCTAAAAATCCTCTCAGGAACGGCTCATCCACATCTTTCACATGATCGGGTACATACTGACGCAACCAGTCCATCAGGTTATCCTTGCCCGTAAAGTATTGGTTATTCTCCTGCGGTAAATAAGCATGGGTAACCGTGCCGCCCCATTCATAAGAGCCGCTGTCAGCAATTGTCTCTGCCGTGATAATATTGAAAAAGCTGGTGACAGCCAGCGGGTCACGGCTTAATAAAGCGATCTTATCACCTTTATTAACGGTAAAGGTCACGTCTTTGAACAATACACGGCCATCAACTGCTTTGGATAATTTCTCAATGTTCAGTATCTGGTTACCTACTTCACGTAATGGCTGGAATATAATACCGGGATATTTTCTATAACTCGGTTCTATTTCTTCAATGCTTAATTTCTCCAACGCTTTCTTACGGCTGGTAGCCTGCTTGCTTTTGGATGCATTGGCGCTGTAAACGGGCAATGAAATCAATTAAAGCCTGTCTTTTCTCTTCGGTTTTTTTATTCTTATCATTCACCTGCCGGGCCATCAGCTGTGATGATTCATACCAGAATGTATAATTACCTGTGAATATTTTTACCTTCTGACGATCCACATCGGCTACGTGTGTACATACTGCATCCAAAAAGTGACGGTCATGGCTCACTACCAAAACGATATTCTCATAATCAGCGAGGAAATTCTCTAACCAGCCGATCGTTTCAATATCCAGGCCGTTGGTAGGCTCATCCAATAATAAGATATCAGGATTACCGAAGATCGCCTGCGCCAGCAATACACGGACCTTTAAATTGGAAGGAATATCTTTCATCAACGTGGAGTGATATTTTTCCTCCACTCCTAACTCTCCTAACAACGTACCGGCATCACTCTCCGCCGTATAGCCGCCCAATTCGCCGAATTCACCTTCCAGTTCCCCGGCACGCATACCATCTTCTTCGGTGAAGTCGGCCAATGCGTAAATAGTCTCTCTTTCCTTGGCCACTTTCCATAGTTTGGTATGACCCATCATCACGGTATTCAATACAGTTTGCTCATCAAACTCAAACTGGTTTTGTTTCAATACGGCCAGTCTCTCACCGGGCGTAATATCCACGCTTCCTTTATTCTGTTCTATTTCACCGCTTAATATTTTAAGGAATGTACTTTTCCCGGCGCCATTAGCGCCGATCACACCATAGCAATTTCCTTTGGTGAAATTGAGGTTCACGTCTTCAAATAATACCCGCTTTCCGTAAGCGAGTTTCAGGTCTTTTACACTGATCATTTAATATCTTTTTTGGAGTCCGCAAAGGTATGCTAAAACGGCGTTCCGGCGAAGCCCTTTTTCACGCAAAGATGCAAAAGGCAGCACGCGAAGGCGCAGAAATGTTATAGAATAGCAAAATGTAAGCTATGGTCTCCGGGTGACCGATCTTGCGTCTTTGCGATAAACTTTGCGCCTGTGCGTGAACCCTGTGTCCCGGGGTTTTAAAATAATTCACGCAACGGCGCAGCGACGCAACGTTATGTGATATCCCTTGCGTCTTTGCATCATCCTTTGCGCCTTTGCGTGAAATCTGAAATCCCCGTTCTTTGACAAGCGGTTTCGGAGAAGGATCTAAAAATTCTACTTTCATACACACATCATTACTTCTTTGCCATGAAAAGTCTTTATGTACTCGTCTTCCTGGTTTGCACTATCACAGGATATTCGCAAACAACACTTACGCTTCATTTTGAGTCAAACAAACACGAGCTTACGTCAGCGGCAAAAGCGAGGCTGGATAGTTTTTTCCTGGCAGAAAAGCAGGATATTTCTGCTTTAACGATAGACATTGACGGCCATTGTGATATCACCGGCACTGAAGGCTATAACAATACCCTGTCTGAAAAAAGGGCACTGACGGTAAAAGAATATCTTTTGAAAAAGGGTGTTATATTGACAGCTATCGCTAATACAAGATCGCATGGCAAATCAGCTCCCCTGAATGAAAATAAAACAGCAGCCGAAAGACAGCTAAACCGCAGGGTGGATGTCCGGATCACCAAAGCGGTGCAGGCCAGTCTCTCTCCGGAAAATGAAAAATTATCATTATCTGAAAAGATAGCCGACACGGCTACTAAAGCAGGGGCTACTATCGCTTTAAAGAATATCAATTTTTATGGCAGTTCCCCATTGCCGCTTCCTGAATCATTTGTCCCGATGGACGAATTGCTTGAGATCATGAGAGTACACCATACACTGGTTATCGAGATACGGGGACATATCTGTTGTGTACCTTATTCCGGCGACAATGAATACACCAATACCGGCAATGGACTTTCGGAAGAACGGGCAAGAACCGTTTATGCGCATTTGGTAGGAAATGGTATTGAAGCCAGCCGCGTTTCCTATAAAGGGTTCGGTCACTCACAGCCCATCTTTGATTATCCTGAAAAAACAGAGGAAGAAAGAATTGCTAACCGCAGAGTGGAAATAAAGATCATCAGTAAATAATATACTTATTCATAAAGCCCGGAAATATAGTCGAGCTGAAAATTATTTCTTTACTTCCCGCAGGTGTATAAAGCCACCGTTAAGATGATCAATTTTCATTTCAAATATGCCGACACCGCCGGACGAAGCCATTAGCCCTCCCATAATGCCAAAGAAAAGTTGCGCGGCAACTACCTCCCCGGTTTTGGCTGAAGTCCGGGATTTACCTGTAAAATAAAAATCATTGTCTTTTTTCTCCAGTGGGTAAATGCCAAAATCAGTATTAATATAGAGCTTATCTCCGAATACAAAAGCATACCACTGATCCAGCGCTGTTTCCGCAAACTTTCCCTTTTTGTTCTTCAGTTGCACCGATTTTACATTACCGCTTTTTCCAGAACTCCATCAGCAAATCCTCGTCTTCGGGTTGTTGACTGGCAAAAGAACTAAACGTTTTGTATGCCCCGGTTTTAAACACCGTCGTATTGTAAACAGGAAGTACGCTTTTTTCGATACTATCCATAGCAACGAGGTTGTCAAACGTATAACTGACTGCCTCTGCCGGCGCTTTTGTTATAGCAGAAGTAAGCAGCCCGGTCATGACAGTACTTCCCTGCCGCAGCAGGGCTTTCGTAACATCCAGGCCGCCTATAGTAATGACGGTATCTACGGTTGCCAGTTTTTGATAAAGACCATTGACCGATCCGAACAAAATGACCCGGAGATAACAATATCCCTTCTCACTCAATGCACCCGTAGTTTCGGCCAAACTGAATTGCCTTAACAGCAATACCAGTTCACCGTTTTTTGCTGTATTGTCAATCAGTGCATTTACCACAGCCGTCAGCTGCTGGTCAAGCGGCACTTCAGTGATCACTTTTACTTTTCTATTAAACGCGCCCTGTTGAATAATGCCGTAGGTGGTGGTATCAATACGCTTATCTATCAGCTTTACAGAACTGTATAAACATCCCGGTATCTTTTGTTCCGGCAGTTCTATTTGCAGTGTTTCCGTACGCTTCTGTGCACGGGCAGTGAAAACAGCGAAAGTAATAACCAGTACTACTGAATATTTTATTTTCATATACTTTATTGGTATTCCCGTTGCCAATAACATAACTAAAATAAAAAACTCCTGGCAAAAAATAATAGAAATGCCCGTAGTAAAATCGGGATACCTGTTACCCTATCCGGCAGATGAACGTGATACTGTTTTAAAAAAAATCCCGCTCTGCCATTAAGCAAAGCGGGATGATAGATGTTGTCTATGCTGACTCCAGGTTAATAACCCATACCACCCATATCAGGTGCGCCATGAGCATGCGGAGCTTCTTCTTTCTTTGGTTTGTCAGCTACTACACATTCAGTAGTAAGCAGCATACCGGCGATTGAAGCGGCATTTTCCAAAGCAATACGGGTAACTTTTGTAGGATCAATTACACCGGCTTTCAGCAGGTTCTCATATTCTTCCGTACGTGCGTTGAAACCATAATCAGCTTTGCCTTCTTTTACTTTCTGCACTACGATAGAACCTTCGATGCCTGCATTCGCTACGATCTGGCGAAGTGGTTCTTCCAGCGCTCTCTTTACGATAGCTACACCGGTTGTTTCATCTTCGTTCAAACCTTTCAGTTTGTCCAGGGATTCTATAGCGCGGATAAATGCTACACCACCACCCGGAACGATACCTTCTTCTACCGCAGCTCTTGTTGCATGTAAAGCATCGTCAACGCGATCCTTCTTCTCCTTCATTTCCATTTCTGTAGCAGCGCCGATATTTAATACAGCCACACCACCGCTTAATTTAGCCAGGCGTTCCTGTAATTTTTCTTTATCATAATCAGAAGTCGTTGCTTCGATCTGTGATTTGATCTGGTTGATACGGGCATTGATATCATCTTTCTTGCCTTTACCACCTACGATCGTCGTATTATCTTTATCAATAGTTACCGTAGTAGCTACACCAAGATAACTCAGGTCAGCATTTTCTAATTTGTACCCTTGTTCTTCGCTGATCACGATACCTTTTGTCAATACAGCGATATCCTGCAGCAGCATTTCTTTTCTGCGGTCACCGAAACCAGGCGCTTTAACAGCCGCTACTTTCAGCGTACCACGTAATTTATTTACTACCAGTGTTGCCAGTGCTTCACCTTCGAGGTCTTCAGAAATGATGAGCAACGGACGGCCACCCTGTGCTAACTTTTTCCAGGATATGAAGAATATCTTTCATATTGCTGATCTTTTTATCATAGATCAGGATATAAGGATTCTCCAGTTCTGCTTCCATCTTTTCGCTGTTGGTAACAAAGTACGGAGAGATATAACCACGGTCAAACTGCATACCTTCTACCACTTCTACTGTTGTTTCAGTACCTCTTGCTTCTTCTACAGTGATCACGCCTTCTTTACCTACTTTCTTCATGGCTTCAGCGATCAGTTTGCCGATCTCCGAATCATTGTTGGCAGAGATAGAAGCTACCTGCTGGATCTTGCTGCTTTCATTACCTACAGCCTGGGACTGGCCTTTCAGGTTTTCTACTACTTTAGCTACCGCTTTATCAATACCTCTTTTCAGATCCATCGGGTTAGCGCCGGCTGCAACCATTTTCAGCCCTTCGCTGATGATTGACTGGGCTAATACAGTAGCGGTAGTAGTACCATCACCTGCAATGTCTGCAGTTTTGGAAGCTACTTCTTTTACCATCTGGGCGCCCATATTCTCGATCGGGTCTTCAAGTTCTATTTCTTTTGCAACGGTTACACCGTCTTTAGTGATCTGCGGTGCGCCGAATTTTTTTTCGATAACCACGTTACGGCCTTTAGGACCGAGGGTTACTTTTACTGCGTTGGCCAAGAATGTCAACGCCTTTTTTCATTCTATTTCTTGCTTCTATATCGAAGAAGAGTTGCTTTGCCATAATTATTAAATTGAAATGTTTTAAAATTTGAAATAGGCTATGAGCTGTTAGTTTCGAGTTGTGAGCCACCCGGCCCGTAACTCATTGCTCATAACTCGTAACTGCTTATACTATCGCCAGGATATCGCTTTCTCTCATGATCAGGAAATCTTCACCGTCAATCTGGATCTCAGTGCCTGCGTATTTACCATATAATACAGTATCGCCAGTTTTTACAGTTACCGGTTCATCTTTTTTACCAGGACCAGCAGCGATAACAGTACCACGTTGTGGTTTTTCTTTTGCCGTATCCGGGATAATGATACCGCCGGCAGTTTTTTCTTCGGCGGCAGCCGCTTTCACAATCACCCTGTCATGCAGTGGGGGTAACGTTTACTTTCTTAGCCATAATTGTATTGATTTTTGAATTTAAGATTGTTGAACTTATATCCACCGTCGCCAAAAGGCCTGGCGGACAAAGGACGGCGAAGGTACAGGAAATAATGTGCCAGCCCGGAAGATGTGCCAAAATTTTCATTCCCCGGATAGTAAACACAAAAAGACATGAAATAGTTCGGGCTTTTTTTCAGGTCTATGCCATTTTTGCATTTTAGTAGCCTATAAAAGAGGTTGAATGATTTTTTGAATTCCCGGTTTATCCAGAAATCAAAGACCAGAAACCAAAAACGCCTATCTTCGCCCCTTCAAAAGTTCTTGGAATGATCAGCAGAAGAAATATCCGGGTGAAAGTGATGCAAACCCTCTATACAATGGTTACATGGGACAGCGAATCCAAACCCAAACCGCCAGACCCGCAGAAACTATTACAAGAGCATTTCGACCAGGTACGTTCCTTATTTGTTTACCTCATCTATTTTCTGACAGAGATCAGCCGCTACGCGGAAACCCTCTCCCATCAACGGGCAAGCAAGCATTTACCTACAACGGAGGATCTCAACGTAAACGTCAAAATAGCCGGCAATGAATTGCTCTGGAAAATGCTGGAAGATCCCGCATTGAAAGAACAGTTTACCAAAGAAAGACCCCAGCAATATATAAATACAGAGCTCGTCCGTAAAATATACCCTCGAGTTTACAGCCACGGAAGAATACAAAAACTATATTTCAAAAGGCGCCAGGACCCCGGCCGATGAAAAAAAGATCGTGGAGTTCATCCTGAATGATATGCTTCTCGCCAATGAAGATTTTGTATCGCACGTAGAAGATGCTTTTTTTTAACTGGGATGATGACGGGGAAATGATCATACAGCTACTGGTAGGTTATATGCAAAAACCCGGCACCTACAATTTCAAACAGATGCTCAGCGCCGACAAAGAAGAGTTTGCCAAAAGCCTGCTGAGAACTGTAGTCGAAAAAGATGAATACCTGCAGAGTCTCATCATTCCCAAATTAAAGAACTGGGATCCCGAACGTATTGCACTGATTGATATGATACTCATGAAAATGGGTGTAAGTGAATTCCTTTATTTTGAGACCATTCCCCCCAAAGTGACCATCAATGAATACATTGACCTGGCCAAAGATTACAGCACCAGCAAAGCGGCCAGTTCGTTTAATGGCATTCTTGACAATATTCATAAAGAACTGGTACAACAGGGAAAAATGCAGAAAGTGGATTATAAAAAAACTGATAAGTTAAAAAGTTAATACGTTGTAAAGAGTTAACGGGTTTACTATTAAACTTGCTCACCTATTAACTAACCTTTACATTTGCACTTCTCAAAATCATAAGCAATGAAAACTATTGATAATACTGGCAGCCGTTACAGGTTTGACAGCCTGCCAGATGACTGATAAGAAAACTACGGGACTTTCGACGGAAGAAAAAAGTAAAGCACTAAAAGACTCCGCTAACTACACGACCATAGAATGGCTCGACCCCGTGGTTCAGGACCATGGCAAAATAAAAGAAGGCCAGGTAGTAGAGATCACCTATCGTTTTAAAAATACTGGGAATTAAACAACTGGTCATTTCAGATGTGACACCGGGTTGCGGCTGTACCGTTCCGGAAAAACCGGAGCAACCGATAGCGCCGGGACAGCAGGATGTGATCAAAGCGAAATTCAACAGCAGCGGGCAGCATAAAGGTGAGAACAGGAAATCCATAACAGTGCGGGCCAACACTGATCCTTCCGAGATTCAACTTAGTTTCAGAGTAGAGATAACAGACTAAAATTTAAAACACCAACAGAAATGAACTATTTCACTTATTTGTTACAGGCAAAACCACAGGCCCAGGGGCCTTTCGGCAGTTATGACCACACTGATCTTCCTCGGAGGAATGATCCTTGTATTCTGGTTATTCTTTATCCGTCCGCAGGCTAAAAGAGCGAAGAACCAGAAAAAGTTTATCGAAGATCTTGGCAAAGGCGATAAAATAGTAACTATCGCCGGTATCCACGGCATCATCAATAAAGTGAACGAAGACGGCACCTTAAATATCGAGATCAGCCCCGGCAGCTATATAAAGATTGAAAAAAAGCGCTATCAGCATGGACTGGACAGCCGCATTGAACAAGGTGGGTCCCCTGAAAAAAATAATCATTCATTACGCTGATAAAATGATAAAAACAAAAACCGGATGCAGGCGCATCTGGTTTTTGTTTTTATCTTGTTGCTGAAACTTTATTTTCATCACATAAATCATGAACATCAATGGTTCGTGTTGGTCTTACAGGCGGTATCGGCAGCGGCAAGAGTACAGTAGCTAAAATATTGAGGCGCTGGGCGTGCCTGTCTATTATGCCGATGATGCGGCTAAACAGATCATGAATACGGATGAAACACAGAAAACAGCGCTGGTAAAAAACTTTGGTGAAAAAGTGTATGCCAATGGCCGTCTCGACCGCGCCTGGCTGGCCTCCATTGTTTTCGCAGACAACGCAAAACTGGCGTTGCTTAACTCCCTTACCCACCCTGCTACTATACGTGACGCTGATCTGTGGATGAAGAAACAAACATCAGTCTATACCATTAAAGAAGCCGCCTTGCTTTTTGAAAGCGGGTCGTATGCCTATCTCGATCACATCATTGGCGTATATGCGCCACAGGATCTCAGGATCAAAAGAGTAATGCGGAGAGATAAGGTATCGGCAGAAGAAGTGCTGAAACGAATGAGCAGGCAAATAAATGAAGAAGAGAAAATGAAACGTTGCGACAGCATCATCACAAATGATGAGCAGCACTCCGTCATTCAGCAGGTATTACAACTGCATGAAAAATTCCTGGCTATGCAGCCTAAATAAATTGCCGGGAAAACGTGAAGACAGAAAGAGATACAACAGGTTTCAACAGTTGTTCAACCTCCATCTTCTAACTATTGCTGTCCGGTAAAACGCCCCCCCTCTGCCGGGAAAATAGCGTAACCGTCTTTTATAGCTCCTTGAGGAGCTTCCTGTTTATCGAATGATCTGATTGATACCAGGCTATACAGGAGCCGCCTGCCGGCATATAAAGGCGGCTCCTATGGAGCCTGATTTCGTAATATCTCATTTTTGTGTCTATAAAACAGGGTGCTCCTTCGGAGCATAAAAGCCCTTAATCTTTGCAATATCCATTTGTAAAATAGCAAGCCGTCCAGCAGACAAGTACTACTAAACTCAATACAGTAATATGTTTGTTGATAACGGTCATTTTTTCCCCGGACAACAATGGCTTCTAACCTCCAATATCCAACTCTTATTTCAACTTAGCCAGCGCTTCCTTTATCCTCGCCCATGCTTTTTCAATATTCTCCATGCTATTGGCGAATGAAAAGCGGACGCATTCAGGATCACCGAAAGCTTCACCCATGACTGATGATACATTTGCCGTATTCAGCAGGTACATACAAAAATCACCCGATGTATTGATTATGTTTTGTCCGTCGCTCTTGCCAAAATAATAACTGATATCCGGGGAAAATATAAAAAGCGCCTTCCGGTTCTGTACATACCAGGCCGGGAATATCTTTTATGATCTCCAGCACTCTTTTTCTCCGGCGGGGTAAATTCTTCTGTCATTTCCCCTCGTCGGGCGAAGATCCGTAGTAAGCGCCACCACACCTGCTTTCTGGGTGATAGAAACTGGTGCCGCTGGTAAATTGTCCCTGCAACTTTTCACAGGCTTTCGCTACTTCTGTATTGGATGCTATATAACCTAATCTCCAGCCTGTCATCGCAAAGCCTTTGCTCAAACCATTTACAATGATCACCCTGTCTTTAATATCATCGAACTGCGCGATGCTTTCGTGCTTGCCGACAAATTGATATACTCATATATCTCATCGGAGATGATATAGATATTTGGATGTTTGCGAAACACATTTACTAATCCTTCCCAGTTCATCTTTACTGTATACCGCACCACCTACCTCCTTCATTAAAGGTAAAAATGCCGGCTCTGAAAGGAAGATTACCAGTATCGCCGCCAAAGCCTATGCGGTTAACGTCGGATATCCGCCATGTACCAACTATGCGTTTATCATATTTTTTCAGAAAGTCCTTACTGCAACCTGAAAAAATAACAAAAGAAAGCAGGATGCTTACTGTGTAGATATTTTTCATGTTAGAGGGTTTGAGTTATCCTAAAATACTACCCTTTCTGCTAACCTGTAATGAGTGAATTTGTATTAACAAAAATTTGCAAAATCCCGGCAGTACTGTCTCATCATTAGAGAGATCGGGTAGATGAATGTAGCGGAAACAAAAGAATGTCCCGGTATAAGTGAGATAAATGTAAAAGTAAGGCTGAACCGCTCCAAAGCATTACTGCAAAATTCGCTAAGCAAATATTACAGGGAAGTAGATATACTGCATTTCCATCTTTCCCGGGCCGCCGGGTAACAGAATATGTTATGAAGCAACTTGAAAATGATGATACTGTTTTACAAGCGTTTTCCCCAATAGAAAACAAAAGGTGCTGAAATATTTACGCCGTTATGTAAATAGCCCATTGTATTCAATGGTTCACAAAGGAGTAAGCACAAAAAAAACGGGCTCCGTAAAGGAAGCCCGTTCTTCTGGGTAAATACTTATCTTATTTCAGGTGTTTAGAAATATGCTTAGCCATATCAAACATTGATACCTGTGCTTTGCCACCGAAAACTGGTTTCAGTTTAGCATCAGCATTGATCATACGCCTGTTTGCTTTATCCTGTAATTTGTTGGCTTTGATATACACCCACAATTTTTTAACTACTTCAGTACGGGGGTACTGCTTTGTTACCGATCACTGCAGCCAGTGCTTCACTTGGAGTAAGCGCTTTCATAAATGCTGCTGATGGTTTACGGGCCGATTTCTTTTTAGCCGCTTTTTTTGGTGCTGCTTTCTTAGCTGCTTTTTTTGGTGCCGCTTTTTAGCTGCTTTTTTTGGTGCTGCTTTCTTAGCTGTTTTTTTTGCCATGACGTTTTTGTTTAGATTTTTAATGGGTATTCAGTTTTTACCGAGGCCAAATATAGATTATTTCTGATTTTTCCAAGGGAATGATTCTTTTTTCTTATACCCCTTTTGTCAAGGTCAGTTGCTGTAATAAGCCCGGGTTTCCCTATGAAAGCAGCTATTCCCGGTAGCCCGTACGGCAGTAATTGTATTATATCCCTTACAGGTAACAGCGATGGCTGCAGGACAATTTCCCGGTTTCCGGCTGTTCTCTTAATTTTAGTAATCAATAATTCTATCCCGTTTTATGTCCGGCACCATCACTTACCAGTATAAATCTCCCTCTGCTTTATATAAGAGCGCTGGCAATGATGAGCTGTTCCTGGCCAAATACAGTGAAGTAGAAAAAAAGGATATCCCTTGTTTTTTTTGGGGTAAACTTACCGATCCCTATACAACGGCCCGTTGCCTGATTAGCCTTTCCAATGTTGTACAATCAAGTTTCAACCTATCCCCTTTCGAACTGGCGAAACTGAAAGACCCGATTGTTACCGCAGGCAATGAAAAGATTCGTTTCGAAGGGTTTTCTCATTGCGCCGGTGTATATGCACGGGTGGATATTCTTCCCGGCGGGCATGATGGGGAGTTTCCTGAAAACGGTACTACCAATGTAGATTTTAATCCGCCGATGATCGCCGCGTTAAGCCGTATTAACTGTCATGAAAAAGTATCATTGGCCGTAAGAATTATATACTGAGTTGCTGGCCATAAATAATACAGCAGTTACCGGTAAAGAAGTTGCCGGTAAGTTGAAATATGGCAATCAACGGCTGCATTAAAGAAAATAGCCGGGGCATTGATAAAGGATAAATAAAAAAGCAAGAGGCAACGGTTAAAGTTCATATTTCATTTGTATACGTGTATACGGCTTTATTGCCGGCAGTCTCCATTTGATTTATACAATGTTTCTCATCCTTTCTTTGCCAGGGAGACCAGGCACACAAAGAAATTTTAACTGGTTGTAAGCCCTTTGTGATCCTGGTGTTTGGTGGCAGATATTGAAATTGAGGCATTACTTTGTTGTTTATGATTTTGCGTTGAAGTTTTTTTTCCTTTATTTTTGCCGCCCCAATCAATGGGATGGCCCCGTAGCTCAACTGAATAGAGCATTTGACTACGGATCAGAAGGTTTCAGGTTTGAATCCTGACGGGGTCACTTTAAGCCTGCTGTAAAAGCAGGCTTTTTTTATGCAACAGGTTGGATTATATAAGTACTATTCCGGTTGTCTGTTAAAGTTCACAAAGGCAACCGAAAGCGCCTCTTTTAAGCCAGGCCGCTGATCCGGCACTTTCTGCAACCCTCCTGCGACACGTCCTGACCGTTCTCTGGCTATCCGTTTCACTGATAATAGAAACGCAGGCGGGATTACAAAAGCTGTATAAAGCCTTCTCTTTCGAAAATTTTTCTATTACATATACCGCTTGTCTTGTTTTTCCACAGGCGGATATTATAAAACCATCCATTTCCTTAGCTTTAACGCTCTTTATCAATTCTATTTAATTATGAAAAAAATGTTTCTTCCTGCTTTTCTTTTACTGGGTATCTGCCTGCAGGCCCAGATGAAAGCAGATGATGTAAAGACCTTTACCCTGAAGAACGGGATGAAATTTCTCGTGGTGGAAGACAATTCCATTCCTAATGCCAATATGTACCTGTTTTACAAAGTCGGTTCCCGCAACGAATACCAGGGCATTACAGGGCTCTCCCATTTTTTTGAACACATGATGTTCAACGGGGCGAAAAAATTTGGCCCTAAACTATTTGACCGTACTATGGAATTCAATGGCGGGGCCAATACTGCTTATACGACAGAGAATGTGACTGTCTATACGGACTGGTTCCCTTCCTCGGCTACCGAGGTAATATTTGACCTGGAAGGTGATCGTATCGCCAGCCTGAGCATTGATCCAAAAATGGTAGAAAGCGAAAGAGGCGTTGTACTGTCTGAAAGAAGTACGGGCCTGGAAAATTCTCCCTGGCGCTTACTGGGCGAGTCAGTACAGGCAACGGCTTTCCAGGAACACCCTTATCATTGGCCGGTGATCGGCTACGAAGATGATATGAAGAACTGGAAACAATCTGATCTCGAAAGATATTTCAGGACATACTATGCTCCCAACAATTGTGTGGTAGTCGTTATCAGGCAATGTAAAAACAGAAGAAATAAAAAAGCTGGCGGAAAAATATATTGAACCCATTCCGGCCCAGCCGGCGCCACCTAAAATCAATACGGTGGAACCTCCGCAAACAGGCGAAAGAAGAATAACGGTACAAAAAGATGTGGCCACTCCTTATCTCAATATTGCCTATCATACTCCGGAAGCAAAACATGAAGATTATTATGCGCTGACATTGCTGAGTGATATCCTGTCAAGCGGAAAAATCTTCGAGATTGTATGCAGAACTTGTAGATAAAAAACAATTGGCTACTACCATATTTACTGATTATGGGGCCAGTTTCGATCCCGGTCTTTTCGGTTTATATGCCGTGACAGGTAAAGGAGTAAAAGAAACCGACCTGGAAAAAGCTATGTATGAAGAAATAGAAAAGATCAAAAAAGACGGTATAAACGACAATGAATTGCAAAAAGTAAAGAACCAGAAGGTAATGGATTTCTATAACCAGGTAGAAACCATCAATGGTAAATCGAATAATATCGGCACGTATGAAGTATTCTTTGGCGATTACCGGAAAATGTTTGATGCGCCTGCTTTGTACAATAAAGTAACAGCTGATGATATAAAAAGAGTAGCCAATAAATATTTTACCAAAGCCAACAGGACGGTTGGTATCTTAAAATCGAATACGGAAGAATAGGCGCAACGGAACTCCGTTCCGTAAATAACGGAACGGAGTTCCGTTGTCCATAAAAATAACACCATGAAACATTTAAAATATTCAACACTGTTTGTCTTTATCCTTTTGGCTACACAGTCAATAGCCCAGATTATAAATTACCGGCTTACGAAAAACTAAAACTAAAGAACGGCTTGACCGTTTACCTGATGGAACAGCATGAAGTGCCGGTAATGAACGTATCGGTGATCCTGCCGGCCGGTGCTATCTATGATGGGGAAAAAGCGGGCCTGGCCTCGTTAACAGCTGCGGGTCTCAAATATGGTACGGCCAATTATCCCAAAGCGAAACTGGATGAAGAACTTGACTTCATCGGGGCGACTATCAATACCTATGCGTCCAAAGAATCAGCCGGCTTATCGTCAAAATTTGCTTCCAAAGACAAGGATAAAGTATTAACTATTATTAAAGAACTGCTGACAGAGCCGGGGTTTGATAATGCAGAATTTGAAAAAGAAAAGAAAAGAGTACTTACTGGTCTTGAGCAGGCAAAAGAAAGTCCCCGCTCGGTAATAGGCTCTTACTTCGATAAATTTCTATACGGTGATCATGTGTATGGAAATGTAGTACAGGGAAAGATCTCTACCGTAACGGCCATTACCGCTGACGACCTTAAAAAATTCTATAAAGAAAATTATATCCCAAACGGTGCTGCCATTTCTATCGTAGGAGATTTTAACCTGAAAGAAATGAAAGCCGCCATTACCAAATTATTCGGCGTATGGCCTTCCGGTAAACAAACACAGGCGAACGAGGCCGCAAAGCCTGTTGTCAAGCCAAAAGGCAACAGGGTATTGCTGGTCAATAAAGATGATGCGAAAGAAACGACTTTCTATATCGGCGCCCCGGGCATCAGCCGCAATAATCCCGATTATGTGTCTATTGAAGTAGTCAATACTTTATTCGGCGGACGTTTTACCTCCATGCTTAATGATGAATTAAGGGTCAATACCGGTCTTACCTATGGCGCGAGCAGCCGTTTTAACACCACTGAAAAACGCGGGTACGTTCGCTATTACCACATTCACCGCAGGCAAAACAACGGAAGCGGCTATTGATAAAGCATTGGAAGTACTGAACAAATTACATGATAAGGGCATTAATGATACATCGCTTGCTTCGGCCAAGAATATGTAAAAGGACAGTTCCCTCCGCGGTATGAAACATCAGGGCAACTGGCCGGACTGCTTACACAGATGTTCTGGTACAATTTTGATGAATCATTCATCAATAATTTCCAGAAAAATGTAGACGGGCTGACGGTGGAGAAAGCCAGGCAGATCATTGCACAATATTTTCCTAAAGACAAACTGCAGTTTGTACTGGTAGGTAAATCAGCGGATATAAAAAAGATAGCAGAAAAATACGGGCCGGTGACGGAAGTGCAGATTAAGGAGGAGGTGAAGAAGGCTTTTTAGATGTTTTAGTCGCTTTAGTCGTTTAAGGGTTTAATGGTTTAAATCGTTTAAGGGTTCTGACAATAGTATCTTTTCTTACTGTGAGCAGGCAACTCTTGGTTTATCGTTTTTTACTTACCGGTAATGACAATAACGAATAGGAAAACTTAACCGATTTAAACCCTTAAACAAATAAAAAACCACCTTCAATGAAAATACAATTCTGGGCGATCGGTAAAAACAATGAGCCGTATGTAAAGACCGGGGTGGAAGAATTTACCGGCCGCATCGGGAAATATTTCAAAGTAGAATGGGTGATTATTCCTGTTCCTAAAAATGCAGGCACGCTCAGCGAAACAGATTTGAAGAAAAAGGAAAAGGAAGCGATACTGGGATTACTGGGCAAGGATGACTATCTCGTAGCGCTGGATGAAAGGGGCAAACAACTTTCTTCAAAAAAGATGGCAGACTTTATCCAGGCCAGGGCCAATGAAAGCACAAAAAAGATGGTATTTCTTATTGGCGGCGCCTTTGGGTTAGACGATGCCGTGTTACAACGGGCCAATTACCAATGGAGCCTGTCTGAGCTTACCTTTCCGCACCAGCTCGTAAGACTGATACTGGCCGAACAGGTATACAGGGCCTGTAGTATTATCCGCAATGAAAAATATCATCACGAATAAAAATTATATATTCGGCTATTGAAACTTCAGCTATGGACTTTCCTATTACACTTGTTATTATCATTATCACCAGTATCATTTCGATCAGTGCCTTTAACAATCAAAAGCTGATCAATGACCTGATCTTTTATCCCCCGTCTGTAAAAAGGGGACAATGGTATCGTTTCTTTAGCTGCGGACTTATTCACGCAGATGTGGGCCATCTTATTTTTAATATGGCAGCTTTGTACCTGTTTGGAGCGGGACAACAAAAACAGGCGTTGAATATACTTTTATCTCTGTTTTTGGAAGCAATGGAAAATGGATATACCTGCTGATGTATGTGATGGCCCTCGGAGCCTGCCTGCTTCCTACTTACTCAAAGAATAAAGATAATTATCACTATCGCAGCCTGGGCGCTTCAGGCGGGGTATCCGCTGTTGTATTTACCAAAATACTCTTCGAGCCGCTTGGTGGTGTCGGGCTATTTTTCATCCCGGTAATTATAGCAGGCTTTCTGTTCGGGATCATTTATATACTGGTATCAAACTGGCTGGATAAAAAAGGAAGCGATAATATCAATCACTCCGCGCATATTTTCGGCGCTTTGTTTGGCGTTGGGTTCACCATTATTGTCTGCAGAATATTTTCTGATTACCCGGTACTGACTATGTTTATTGACCAGATCAAAAACATGGATCCAAAAGATATTATTCAGTTTCCCTGAAACTGATCTTTAGTATTGCCTTTGTTTTACCGGTGATCTTAAACCGGTCGTCAATACGATGACCTACTACCCAGACGATCTTTTTATTCATTTCAATCACCCATACTTTTTCTTTACCGGTCTTAGATAATTTCTGATCAATAAAAAAACGGGAAAGTTTCTTTTTTTTCTTCATGCCCAGCGGGTAAAAGTAATCGCCGGTTTTCCATTTGCGTAATAAGAGGGGAAAGCTGATACCTGTTGCGTCCAGTGAGGCTTCTGAGTTGGAGGTTGGAGGTTGGAAGTTGGAAGTTGTGGTCGTTTCCAGTGCAAGAGTTCCGTGAGAGAATTGAATTATTTTATCTTTTTCTTCAATGATAATATTTTCTGATTCTACGGATAAAACAGGGCTGACGATAAACCAGTGACGATGTTTGATAATACGATAATCATTGGCCGGTGACTGGATATACCGTCCTGAATCACTTTGTGAAAGTTTGATCACTTCTTCCACCTGTTTTTCTGAAAAATGGTAATGAGAAATTATCTCATAGATAAGCGCTTTACTATTGTATCCCATTAACTGTTTGACAGGAATATGCAACTCCTCTCCTTTTTCTTTGCACAATTTCTTTTTTATTTCTCCTACTGCAAGCTGGTATAGTTTTTCAATTTCTTTGAACCGGCTGATATTATCCTGGAGGTTAGTTTTTACCTGCGGGTATACTTTCCCGATTGCCGGGATGATCTCATTGCGGAAAAGATTGCGGGTATATTTGGAAGAAGTGTTCGAGGAATCTTCCACAAAATCCAGTTTATACTCGTTGGCAAAACGTGTAAGTTCTTCTTTTGAAAAAGGGAGCAATGGTCTCCTGACAAAACCAATAACATCAGAAGGTCCTACAGCCGGAATACCTGTCAGTCCGTGTAACCCGGTGCCGCGAAAGAAATTCATCGCGATAGTTTCCGCATTGTCATCAGCATGGTGTGCTGTCAGCACAAAAAACCATCGCTTGGGCATACGCCATCCCGGAACAGGATTTTCACTTTCCGTTTCGTCCGGCATAGACATTCTTTCACGCCATAGGTTCCAAAACCAGGCATATCGCAGGTTCCTTGCCGCTTCCTGGATAGATATCTTTTCTTCGGCCGCATAATTTTCCGTGTCAAATTTTTTCACCAATACTTCTACCCCGTATTTGCTGCCGAGTTCTTTTACAAATCGTTCATCCCTTTCACTCTCCTGTCCTCTTAATTGAAAATTGCAATGCACAATAATAAAATCATAGCCGGCCTGTTTGCATAGTTCACACAATACAACAGAATCTATTCCGCCACTGACAGCCAGCAGAAGCCTGTCCTGCGCCGAGAAAAGATTATTCTTTTTAATAGCGGCCTTATATTGCTCCAGCAAATCCATTTTCATTTTAAAAGTAAAGAAACAAAATCTATTTTTGATAATGCCTGAAAACGCAGGAAGAGAAAAGCAATTACAATGGGTCTGCAGGATACTTATGACCATTAATGTCCTTTTGCTATGCAGCGGATATATCTCTTTCTTTCAACTTAAATATCAGCTCGATTCACCGCTGATTCCTAAAAGTACTATATACAGGATCTTTGCAGATACGGACAAGATGATCATGAATGCAAGTATCTTTTCCGGGATAATATTTATCGCGGGCTTTTGGTTCTATTCATTCAATAAAAAAGTAATAGCCGCTGTTCTCTTTGCCACCTGCATCATCTGTTTTATGCTGTTACTTCTTTAACCAGTTCTTACAACTGCATAACCGCTTACCTGTTCTTTAGCCTGTAAAGCCACTGCTATAACCGGGATCAAAAAGTCAATTCTTCGTAGGCGCCTCTCAATTCCCCGTACGCGTGATTCTCTCCTTTTTTCTTCGCTTCTTCCATTCCTTTCTCGTATACTTTAATAGCTCCGTCTGTATCGCCATTTCTTTCCAGTAGTTTGGCCAGGTGATAATACGATCCTGTATAGCCGGGATCTCTTGCCAGTATTGCTTCAAATAATTTTCCGGCCTCCGTATCATTACCGAGCTTAATATATTCCAGCGCCAGTGCATGCTGTACAAAACTATCGGCCGGGTTTTGCAGCAGGAAATCTTTTAGCTTTTCGATCCTGTCCACGGTAAAAATTATTGGTAAATAATTATTGATTATTAATTCCCTTCCTTATCTTTGTTTTAGTTGCATAAACAACTATCTATCTAACGATTAAATTTCAACAATGAAAATCCTGGTTTGTATCAGTAAAACGCCGGATACAACGGCAAAAATAGCTTTCACCGATAACAACACGAAATTCGATACCAGCGGAGTACAATGGATCATCAATCCCTACGACGAATGGTATGCACTTGTTCGTGCCATAGAACTGAAGGAAAAGGATGCAGCTACTGTCATCCATCTTGTAACAGTTGGCAACGCTGACGCAGAGCCTATCATCCGTAAAGCCCTTGCACTGGGCGGTGATGAAGCGATCCGTGTCAATGCTGACAGCCATGACAGCTATTATATCGCCGCGCAGATCGCGGAAGTAGCCAAACAGGGTGGTTATGATCTCGTTTTTACCGGTAAAGAAACAATTGATTACAATGGTTCTTCTATCGGCGGTATGGTTTCCGAAATACTTGATCTTCCCTATATTTCCCTGGCTACCAAATTTGAGTTAAACGGAACAAAAGCTACTATCTCACGTGAGATCGAAGGCGGTGAAGAAGTGTGTGAAGCAGAACTGCCTGTTGTTGTCAGCGCTCAAAAAGGAATGGCCGAACAGCGCATCCCGAATATGCGTGGTATCATGGCGGCCAGAACAAAACCATTATGTCGCCATTGATGCACTTACTACCGTTGCCAGTTTTGGCTTACCTCCTGCCAAAGCGGGTGTCAAGTTAGTGCCGGCCGATAATGTGGAAGAACTGGTAAGGTTGTTACATGAAGAAGCGAAAGCAATTTAAACCCCTGTTCCCTAAAAGGAGACTTAGGTACTATATTCTTTTTATATAGTGCAGTTTTGAAAAGTGCTTAATAAAACAAAAAACTATAAACTTATACTATGTCTGTTTTAATATTCATAGATACCGCCGAAGATGGTCATGTTAAAAAAGCCTCACTTGAAGCCATTAGCTATGGCGCTAAAATAGCCGAACAACTGGGCACCACCGCCGAAGGTGTTGTACTGGGTAAAGTGACCGGGGATCTTGCTGCTTTGGGAAAATATGGTGTAAAGAAGATACACCACGCAAACAATGATGCATTGAATCATTTTGATGCGCAGGTGGATACCCATGTCATTGCACAGGTAGCACAGCAAACAGGCGCTAAAGTGATCGTGTTTTCCAATAATGTGGATGGTAAAGCCATCGCTCCGCGTTTGTCGGCCCGTTTGAAAGCGGGACTGGTTTCCGGCGCTGTCGCCCTGCCTGATACATCCAATGGTTTTACGGTAAAAAAGAATGTTTTTTCCGGAAAGGCGTTCGCCAATATATCCGTTACGACAGATATAAAGATCATCTCCCTTAGTCCAAACGCTTACCAGGTCATTAGCGGTGAAGGAACCGCGGAAGTGGTTGCCGCCAATGTAACTGTTAATCCAGGAAAAATAAAAGTGACGAACCTGACCAAAGCAAGCGGGGAAGTACCCCTTACCGAAGCCGAAATAGTGGTCAGCGCCGGTCGTGGACTGAAAGGACCCGAAAACTGGGGTATGGTAGAAGAACTGGCTAAGACCTTACACGCTGCTACTGCCTGCAGCCGCCCTGTTGCTGATGCGCATTGGCGCCCGCATAATGAACATGTAGGACAAACAGGTATCGCTATCGCACCGAACCTGTATATCGCTATTGGTATTTCCGGGGCGATCCAGCATCTTGCCGGGGGTAAACAGGAGCAAAGTAATTGTGGTAATAAATAAGGATCCCGAAGCGCCGTTCTTCAAAGCGGCCGATTACGGTATCGTAGGTGATGCGTTTGAGATCGTGCCCAAGCTTACCGCTGCGATTAAAAAACTGAAGGGGTAGCCTGATCTTCTTAAATAAACTATTCAAAAAGCCAGATGAAACTTATCATTTGGCTTTATTTTTTCATTAAGGCTCAGGGAAATAAGGCGGGAAAAAAGTGCATTTTTAGCCGTTTTTCTTTTGTGTAAAAACCTTAGTTTCGTGTGATATTTTATGAAGAAGATAGAACTGGAAATAGTCGCCTTATCCCATAGCATTACGCAGACTCATTCATACGCCGTCGTGCTGGGAGAAGTGAACGGACTTCGCCGCTTGCCGATCGTGATCGGGGGATTTGAAGCGCAGGCAATAGCGGGTGGCCCTGGAAAAAATGCAACCCCAGCCGCCCGCTTACCCATGACCTGATGAAGAATTTCCTGAATGCCTTTGCCATTGATCTTCACGAAATAATTATCTGCGATCTGCAGGAAGGTATTTTCTATTCCAAATTAGTATGCGCCTCTGAGAACGATACGATTGAAATTGATTCAAGAACTTCCGATGCGCTGGCACTGGCCGTTCGTTTCGGCCTGCCCCCATTTATACCTACGAAAACATACTCGAAAGCGCCGGTATACTGATGGAAGATACGGCCACTACCGGCAAAAAGAAAAAGGCAAAGCAGGAAGTGGTGGTAGAAGAACAAAACACTTCGTCAGGAAATGAAGACCTGAAAACCATGACTGTAGAGGAGTTGCATACACTTTTGAATGAAGTACTGGAAAGTGAGGATTATATACGTGCGATCGCTATCCGTGACGAGATCAACAGCCGGAAAAAAGGTCGCTGATTGTACAGGTTAAAGAAATTTCCACTGGTGCAATCCAGTTAAAGTGTATTTAGCTCTATCTAACTAACATCTCTTCCCATCCGTGATTAAATCCTTTCATTTGTGATCGTTTTTCCCAATTGCAAGATCAATCTCGGTCTCCACATCACCCGCAAAAGAAGCGACGGATTTCATGACCTCGAAACTGTTTTTTTACCCGCTTCCCCTTTATGATGTACTCGAAATAACAGGAAAAACCGGAACGGACAATATTTCATTCACCGCAAGCGGAATTGCCATTGCAGGTGATACGGAAAATAATCTCTGCATAAAAGCATACCGGTTGCTTAAAAAAGAATATCCTCAATTACCGCCTGTTGACATGTATCTGCATAAGACCATACCTGCAGGTGCAGGCCTGGGCGGCGGCAGTGCAGATGGCGCATTTACATTAAAGTTGCTGAATGATACGTTTCAATTGAATTTATCAACTGCTGAACTTATGAAATATGCCGCGCAACTCGGAAGCGATTGCCCTTTCTTTATCAGCAATACACCCGGTTTTGCAACGGGAAGAGGCGACATACTGGAACCCATAAACGTTGATTTGGGCAACTATAAGTTCGTTTTTGATCAATCCCGGTATATTGGTTAATACAGGCCATGCTTTTTTCACAAATTACTCCTGTCCTGCCTGAAAAATCTATCAAAGAGATCATTCAACAGCCAGTGACAACATGGAAAGAGGAACTGAAAAATGATTTTGAAAAAGTGGTAAGCCACCAGTATCCCGAAATCAGCCAGATCAAAAAAACATTGTATGACAGCGGAGCTGCATACGCCTCCATGAGTGAGAAGCGGCAGTACGGTGTATGGCATATTTGAAAAAGGAAAGCCCATGCAGTTTTCTTTTCCGCCAGTGTATTTTGTAAAAGAATTAGATGGGTAAACTGACCGGGATTTCACGCAAAGACGCAAAGAGATGCGCGCAAAAGGTAACTGTGTATTTACATTTCAGCATTACAGTCAATGTGATCGTTCCTGTAATATAGCACACGGTTTAAATCGTGTGCTATATTACAAGAAAAAACTATATGCGCCTTTGAGTGAAATGAGTTAACTATTCCTTTTTATATACATTTACAGCCAAATAACAGTTCATGGAAATATACAAGGAATTTGCGTTTGACTCAGCCCACTTTCTGCCTAATGTACCGGATGGACATAAGTGCAAAGAGATCCATGGACATACCTATCACCTGCGTATCTACGTTAATGGCAGCCCGGATAAAGACCTGGGATGGATCATGGACTTTAAAGAATTGAAAGACCGTGTCATGTCACTTGTTGACCAGGTGGATCATAAACTGATGAATAATATTACCGGCCTCGAAAATCCTACTGCGGAAATTATCACTATCTGGTTCTGGGATCGTTTTAAAGCCGCTGCTACCCGCTTTAAGCCGTATTGAACTAAAGGAAACTCCTACTACCGGCGTTATATACAGCGGTGAATAAATTATCATTTTCGGCTATCTTTTGTATCTTGCGCCCGTGCCAGACAGTAAAATACATACAAGGGATTTTCTCACTGCCAACCTTGACCTCCTCAATCATCGAGGATAAGAAATCATACCCCCTGCTGTGGTTTCAACAGCCGTTTACTTATAATTTTTAATTCTCATTTTATGCCATCAACAATAAATATGTCTGCGAAGACACAACACTATCTTGAGCAGGAAGAACAATACGGAGCTCATAACTATCATCCGCTGCCTGTTGTACTGACAAAAGGCGAAGGCGTAATATGTATGGGACGTGGATGACAAACGCTATTACGATTTTCTCAGTGGCTATTCCGCAGTTAACCAGGGACATTGCCATCCGAAAATAGTGAAAGCGTTCATTGAGCAATCGCAGCGCTTAACGCTTACCAGCCGGGCCTTTCACAGCGATCTGTTGGGTGATTATGCAAAATTCATCACTGGTTATTTCGGCTATGACAAAGTATTGCCTATGAATACCGGCGTGGAAGCAGTGGAAACCGCTATCAAACTTTGCCGTAAATGGGCATATGAAGTAAAAGGTATTGAAAGCAATAAAGCAAACATCATTGTATGCGAAGGAAACTTTCATGGAAGAACAACAGGTGTTATTTCTTTCAGCAGCGATCCTTCTTCCAATACCAACTTCGGCCCCTACCTGCCGGGATTCACCATTATTCCTTATAATGATATTGGTGCATTAGAAAAAGCGCTGGGTGATAAAAACACAGCAGGTTTTTTGGTAGAGCCGATACAGGGTGAGGCTGGTGTTGTGGTACCCGATGATAATTATTTATCAAAGGCCAAACAACTGTGCGAAGAAGCAAATGTACTTTTCATGGCTGATGAGATACAAACCGGGTTATGCAGAACAGGAAAAATGCTGGCCTGCGATCATGAAAATGTAAGGCCGGATATATTAATATTGGGAAAAGCGTTAGGTGGCGGCATGTTGCCCGTAAGCGCTGTACTGGCTGATGATGAAATAATGCTGACGATAAAACCGGGCGAACATGGCTCTACATATGGCGGCAACCCGTTGGCCTGCAAAACAGCAATGGTTGCATTGCAGGTATTGAAAGATGAAAAGATGGCTGACAATGCTGTTGCTATGGGAGAATTGCTCAGGAACGGCCTAACAGATCTTCAGTCAAAATATATTTCCCTGGTACGCGGCAAAGGATTGCTGAATGCTATTGTGATCCGGCATAGTCATACAGACGCCGCCTGGGACCTTTGCCTGCAATTGAAAGAAAATGGTTTGCTGGCCAAGCCTACTCACGGCGATAAGATACGGTTTGCCCCTCCTCTTGTTATTACAAAAGAACAGGTACATGAATGCGTAAAGATCATTGACCAGTCGCTTCAGCGACTCGGCTAATATTACTGCCCGCAAAATATAACGGTTGAAAAGCTAAAGCGCTTTCAACGTTATACAATGATTTCGCTGCCAGTTATTTTATTACAAAAGATTTAGTCAGCTTAATATTCCTGCCGTCATTCACAGACAGGTTATATAATCCGGGTGATAATGAAGAAGGCAATTGTACCTGCTGGGTGATGGTGCCGCCGGTATGTTCAATAGTTTTTTGGTAAACTTCTCTTCCTGCCTGGTCGTAAACAGCCAGCCTGTATGAAGCGGCGGGCATATACCCTGCCTGCACAGTGATCCGTTTTTCAGCAACAGGATTAGGATATAATATTATTGCCGGCTCAGGTGTTTGCTGGCTTACATTTATCCTGGTAATGTTACTGTAAGTAGATTTTTGATCCGCATCAACCGCTATGACGCGGTAAAAGAAAATACCATCAGTAGCAATATTATCTATCCACGAATAATCTCTGCGTGAAATACTGTTTCCGCTGGCGGCTACCTGGCCAACCAGAATAAAGTTGCGGCCATCTGTTGATCTTTCAATTTCGTAATGATCTACATTCATTTCTGTTAGCGAGTACCAGTCAATTTGCACATAGTGATTTTTATATACCGCCTTTATATCGCCAAACCTGATGGGCAAAGGAATACTTCCTTTTGCTACTGCAAATGGTGAAAAGTTGATAACTCCTGTACGGGTGGCAGTATTAGAAGCCTGGTCGCCGGAACCAAAAGGAGACTCCCCAGTTTGTGCCATAATGAGAAACAGCGATCTGGCTATTAGGGAGGTGTTGAAAGTCTGAGCCTTCCAAAGCTGCGGGCCATGCAAACTGCAGCATCACTTCGCTCGTACCTGCATTACGGTTAATATGCCAGACAGCATCCACCATATCTTTCTTCTGTACCGTTGTATAGGCTGTTCCGTTGGGTTGTCCATTACCGGTAACACCATTAAAAAGGCATATACTGAAATCGTTTGTACCTGTTGCGGTAAGAGTTACAGGCAGGTAATAAGTACCGTTACCTGTGGGCACGGTACGTGTTCCTGTAAAATTTTGTATACGAAAATATCCTTTCGCTCCTGTTGAAGTATTTACCTGCGTCACAATATGTTTGGCACTGCCAAATCCTGAGCCTGCGACTGCATTACCGGAAGAAACAGTAAATGTATTACCGGCCGGAATGGTCGCTTTGCCACTATTGAGGGTAAACGTTCCGGACACTGTTACATTCTTATTAAAAGTTACATTGGCGCTTATAGATACATTAGCGGCAGAAACAGTACTGAGCAATGTTGGGAAGGGGTGTGGTAGTGGCTGAAAGAAACTCATAAGATGCTCCGGTGTTAAATGTCAGTAGACCAGTAAGGCTTAAAGCGCCGGCCAATCCCAGTGTATTGGCATTGATCAGCGTACTGCCTGTATTTACAATAAACGAACCAAGTCCTGTAATACTCCTTCCACCCATATTAAGCGTTCCGCTTACGGTAAGTGAACGCAAAAGGCCTACAGGAATATCATTGTTCAGTGTCAGCTTTTTTGACGTGTTCACTTTCCAGTTCATATTGGTACTGGTCAGTGTAACCGCTTGTTTTTGTAAAATTGCTGTTGGTTCCATTAAATTCTATTACCAGCGGATTCAGTGCGGTATTTGATCTTATAAATGTTCCCCCTGTTTGTATAAATGAGCCATTGATAATGATCTTCTGATCGGCGCTGCTATTACTTGAGCTTGCTTCTAAAATACCTCCTTCGATCACAAGATCGCACCAATAGTCAGGGTATAATCCTGGCTGGTAGCTAACCTGAATTCTTTCCCGCTGTTGCCCGTAGAGCGAATAATAAAATCACCCCGGATAGCTGTAAGGTCGCCTGTCTGGCCCAGGTTGGAATTATACCCGGGCATATCAATGATGAGGTTACCCCAGGTCGTTTCTTCCGGTAGTTTAGTACTCCCGCTCCAGTCATTTATTTCTATTGTACTGTTTGCGGCGAGTATTCTCTCATTACCGCCGGGGATAGAAGAACTGTTGTCATTATGAATATAGTTACCGCCATCATACACCTGGAAAATATCAACAGACACTTTTTGATTGGCTTTTAACGTGGCCCCGGCTTCAACGACCACTTTCGAGTCATCACCATTCACATTCCAGTTGGCTGTAGTGGTCATGGTATGACCCGCCTGTACAATAAATATATCATCATCATGGCCAAAACTTGAGGGGGACGATCCGGTTCCGTTACGGTTGCTTTTCCAG
The DNA here is from genome assembly GCA_037200265.1 of Bacteroidota bacterium. Lineage (GTDB taxonomy): Bacteria > Bacteroidota > Bacteroidia > Chitinophagales > Chitinophagaceae > VBAT01. The sequence goes on along the minus strand of JBBCIL010000012.1, from coordinate 7,162 downwards.
CTTCCGGTCGTGTTTGGAGCTGCATTGTTGACGGAATAATAAGTATTTGCGTTAGCAGCGAGTAAAAACAATAGGGATACTACGATTGACAGGGCGTGTTTCATCGGTTTGGATTTTAAAGCGATACAAACCTACCTAAGTGTTTTCTGCTAATGCAAGCCTATTTGATTATTATCAACCTGAAATTTTTACATATTCATGATCTTTCAAAAATTTACTAGGGGAATTTACTAACCTTATAATTATGCTTTCTATTAAAAAATGGAATAAAAAAATCCGCTCCTTTGCAGAAGCGGATCCCGGGGAGAATGGTTTTTCCTCGGCCAAACTACTGTTTTATAAACTTGCTGACTGCTGATTCGCAATCAGATGATTTGCATAATACTTTTATCATATAGCTGCCATGTGCCAGGCTGCTGATCTCTACCGGTACGGTGTTCGAGCCTGTTTCCACATTCACCACCTTTTGCCTGATCGTCTTGCCCAGCACATCCATCAGCACCAGTGTCACATCATCTCTCTTCGGTGCATCTATGATCACATTCACCACATGGCTGGCAGGGTTCGGAAAGATCCCGCTTATACCTATACTGGTCGGCTTCTCTCCGTTGATCACTACCGTATTGCTCATCTTGCTTCTGCCGTCTATATCCTTTTGATTAAGGCGGTAATAGTTCTTTTTGCTCGCTACAGGATTGTTGTCATCAAAGGTATAGCTCAGTTCTGTACTGCTGTTGCCACCCGTGGCCTGGGTACTAACAAACCCGATCGCTGAATAACTGAGCCCGTCTGAGGAACGCTGTACTTCAAAGCCTGCATTATTGAGCTCATTGGAGGTATTCCATTTCAGTACATTCTTTGACCCGCTTTTGTAGCCGCTGAAGTTGACAAGACTTACTGGCAATGATATTAAACTGGCCGGTGTCAACTGGTTGTTAGCATCCACCTGCAAATAGCTAAATGTCGGCGCTCCTACAAAACCGGTCAGAAATGCATTATTACTCTGATCCACTATCCTTACAGACCTGTATTGCTCACTGCTTTTGGCTGGAGTAAATGAAATCGTAAATGCAAATGCCCATGCATTGGTGCTACTGTTCAGCGGACTTAAGTTCAGACCACCTGGCGCCTGCAATACGATCGGAATATAAAAATAATCAGGATCACCTATATCTATCACTCCCTGGAAAAACATAGACCCTGTCGGACCGTAAAGAGCCGTGTTGGTCTGCACTATATTCACTACATCGGTTTCTGAAAAATTAGGCTTCGGCGCCAGCAGGTACACTACAAGATCTTCCGCTGCAGGAAGAGCCGTATAACTCCCTCCTCCCGGCTTTATACGAAAGGAAAGCTCCAGGCTGGCCCCGGATACTCCACTGCTCCCATTTCTGCCGTTATCAAATAATCCCAGATCCACATTATTTAGCTGAGATTGACCAAAACTAATGACCCCTATTGCCATCACTACCAGTATTAGATACGTTTTTTTCATAATTATACTTTGTTAATTAATATTATTTATGTTCTCGACGTGTTGCATTATTATTTCCATTGAGTGGCGTAGCCAGCATAAATGATACATCTGATGGTATCGGAGGTATCGCCAGCGTTATCACCCTTACACTTCCATCCATATTAAGATCACCTGCGGAATATCCTGTTATAGTGGCGTTCGGGTTCCCGCTCAAAATGGTTCCTAACATATACGCTGCATCAGAAGGTATTGGCGGTAATCCCTGTGTAGTTACCCTGACATAATCATCCAGATTAGCATTACCTGCCCACATCATAAATACACTTCCATTCTGCGCCATAGCACTGTTGGTAAGTATTGACGGATTTTGAAATGCTTTGGCCTGACCATCAGTAAAGTCATATAATGCAGGAGCAGCATTACCTAAAGTTCCATCCAAAATCTGTATAGCTGAAGTCCGCATTCCTAAATGATTACGATGACGTATAGCCAGAAAATAATTGCCATTGGCAACTCCTCTGAATGATACGCTGGATATGCCATCAAGATCAACTATAGCGCCATCTTCACGTATAAATGCTGCGCGACGTGATATTATTGTTGCCGGAGTAGCAGCATCCCTGAGTTCGAGTAATACCCAATCTAATATATCCGTTGTTCCCACAGTAGAAGTAAAGAAAAGAGGGCTCACACTTTCTGTACCCGGGTAATTGAATGGTGCGCTATTATATGGCTGGTTCAACGCATTTGCATTGAGTATAGAGGCCCACGATGACGTTACATCTTTATGGCGTGCCAGGCCGGCATTATAAGCTCCCTGTAAAAATGCTTTCACTGTTACCGGCGCTTTACTTGCATGCAAATAGAAATTAGAGAAACCCGGTGTAGCGGTACTTATCCAGCTTACTCCGTTCACTGAACCATTACTGGTTTGGGGGAGATAAGAGTTGGTTCCATTGGCACTAAGGAAATCAGCCTGGCAGTCAGATCCTGCCTGCCGGGTCGTTCCAAGGTTAGCAATAGTAGTTAAAGCATCTGCCGACTGCAGAGCCGTAAGTTCACTGGTAAGGAAGAAGAACTGAACATCTGCATTGGTAAGGCCCGCCGCATCCAGCAGGTAATTCCTGTTAAGATAGAACTGGCCTGAAGTGGCATCTGTTCTTACAGCGGCCGTATTTACAGTTACACCCGCATCTATGTCAGTAGCTGTTCCTGCTGTTTGTTTTTACGTTAGCAATAATATTACCGCTATTATCAACAAGCGATATCCATCCTGTATAGTCAGTATTGAGACCTGTATATCCCTGGCTGCTGCCGCATGAAGCAGTGGCGGCAATCATACTGCTGGCAATTGTTCTGACCTCAAGGCAGAAACCACCTTCTGTAGTAAATGAACTATAACCATCCACCTGTATATAATAGGTGGTGCCCGGTGTTAATCCTGCCAGGAATACGGTTGATTTCGAACCATCCGTTACGCCGTTATCGTCATCACATCCGAGAATAGTGAAAGTGGTGTAATCGTTTACGTTCGTAGCAGCAAACACAGCAAGCCTTGAATCGCCAAGCACTGATCCCGCAAAATCGTTTGATATTCTGACAGCGCCACCTGCAGGAGCTACAAACTTATACCATACCGTATGATAACCTGCGGTGCCCTTACATGAGGCAAAGGGTTCGCCGGCATTTTGTGAGGCATTGAAATTGGTAAAGGAATTGCCTGTGCAGCCTGCATCAACTGTGATCGCAATAGCACCCGGCGCATCGTCATTGGCCGGACCTGTGACAAATGAAACAGGAAGTGTATTTGGACTAAAACTACCACCGCAATCACGTCTTACGTATACATCATAAGTAGTTGCGCCTGCCAACCCATTTAATGTAATGGGTGATGCCGAACCGGTAACAACTGTGCCGCCTCCGGCACCTGCACCGGTACCGGGAGTAAAGCCGACAGGGCCGTATTCCACTACAAAACTGGTACCCGGTGAGGTAAAGCCTACAACAGCAGATGTCCCTGTGATTAATCCCAGCGATACATCTGTCGGAGGCTCGCAGGCTGGTGTCAGTATAACATTGATATTATCGAGGCATAAGAATGCCTGATCAGCATCAGAGAAACCATGAAGCCGATATAATAAACACCGCTTATGGAAGGAGTAAAGTCTATTACAGATGCATCCTGCCATTCATTGAAATCAATATTGGTATTTGAGAATAATGTGCCTGCTGTCATAGCTGCTGCATTAGCTCCGGTACCATATTTCACTTCCAGCTTTTCAATATAATCTTCGGCGTCTGAATTGCGGTAATTGAATCGCAGGCGATAACTTACTCCACCGGTAAGATTCAGTCCGCGGGTAAAGAACCAGTCATCTGCAGGAGTAATACCATTCGGATCATAATCAAGACGTATAAAATTGGGATAAGACACAGGAAGGTCTGGCTGGATTCCCAGGATACCATGTGTTTCCCATGTTTTGGCAGTATTACCTGTATTTTCAACAATAATGCAGGTGGGAACGTTCGGAACGGTTGCGCCATCAAATGTTTCTATGTACGGAATATTGGTGGCACTGCATACAGTGCTGAATAAAACCGGGCCTGTATTAGTGCTGTAGCCATCGGGGCCGCAGTTGCGTCTTACATAAACTTCGTAAGTAGTTCCAACAGTTAAACCAGTCAACCCGACCGGTGATGCGGTGCCGGTTTGTATAAGTCCATTAACACCCGGGCTGGCTCCTGTACCCGGAGTAAAACCAACAGGACCATATTCAGCAACAAAGCTGGCACCCGCAGAGGTAAAACTTACAGAAGCGGTTGTTGAAGTAACTGACCCTACGCTTACCGCAGTTGGCGCTAAACATGCAGGCTGTACGTTGATAGCAAAATTATCTATCATTACGTCTACGTCTTCTGGATTATTCACCGTGCCATCTGTAGCATAAAAACCAATTTTTACAAGACCTGTATAAGCAGTCAGCGGAATAGTAATATGTACGCCTGAAGCAGACACCGGTGTATTGGCGGCTGTCCACAAGCCAAGGATATTTGTTGTACTCCATGTAGCGCCATTATCTGTTGATATGACTACTGCCAGGGAATCATCAGACCCGATAGCAGAAGGTACAACATCAAAGAACTCCAGCGTAGCCAGGTCAAATTCCAATTGATAATTACCTGCACCGCCAAGATTGATCGTTGGAGAGATCAGCCATTCATGCTTATCGGTAGAATAAAGGTTAATAACGGCAGCATTGTTACTGGTTGAATTGAGCCAATCCTGCTCATCCCATAGACTTGATGTACCCGTTAATGCAGTTGGGATCGTCGTCAGTGTACCGGTTTGTTGTTTCCAGCAAACAGGAAGATAAGTCGTAAAATTCTGGCTATACGCCGGTACAAAAGGATCACAATTTGTCGTGAATGCAGCGACAATTGAATTAGCGCTATAGGAAGGACCTGAACATACCTGGCGAACATATACATTATAAGTAGTAGCAGATGCAAGACCAGGTAAACTGATCGGTGATGAAGTACCGGTTGCGATAATACCACCATTTGCTGTGGCGCCTGTACCCGGGGTAAATCCTGCCGGGCCATACTCTGCAATAAAATCATTACCCAAAGATGTAAAGCTTACAGAAGCAGAGGTTGTCGTAACAGAACCAACAGTAACTGCGGGTAGGAGCAGCACAGGATGGGGTAAGGTCTACTGCTATGTCATCAACATTGATATAAAATTGGTCAGCATCACTATATCCCTGGAACCCTATAACGTATGCACCGCTGCCTGCCGGTGTAAAATCATAATCAACCTGTGTATATGTATCATTCGATATTGCCGGCAGATCAACTAAGGTAGTTGTCATAGCTGCTGCTGTAGGGCCGCTGCCATATCTTACTTTTAATTTCTCTGTATAAAAGCCACCACTGCTGTATTTAAATGTAATCCGGTAAGAGACGCCACCTGTCATGTTAATAGCCGGCAGGAAAAACCAATCGTCCATAGCCAGTGCGCCATTCCAGCGGATATACATAGCGTTGGCCCCGGAAGCAGCCGGTCCTCCTTCAGTACCATCATCAGTCATCCATTGATGACTGTCTCCGTTATCATTTGTTACAACGATCCCCGGAGGAATGGCTGGTGCTGTTACCGCATCAAAATTTTGTGAATACGGAACATTCACCTGGGCGTTAGTAATCGCCGCAAATATGAAAACAGTAAGCAGTAATAAGTATATTTTTCTCATACGGGAGTGTTAGTTTAAAACAGGTGGTTGAGACATTCGGGATCTCCGCAGGATAAGAAAGGATCTTAATTTGTTACAGTAATTAAGGCGGTTATCAGCAGGTATAATACAAACCATTGAGACTGGGACAATAAATCAGGGAAGCCCTTCTTTTCAAGCCAAATAGTCTGGATAATAAAATATAAGGAGTTTGACAGGATGTGGAAGAGAATCCAAGGGGTAGTTTACATGCCGAATATAAGCACAATTATATATACTACAAACTTTTGTGAAAAAATGATCTTCCTTGATTTCCTAAATAGGGGTAACTATAATTATAATCATACACATACCTTTTTATCTTTGCTAACCAGTGATAATAAAAGCACTGTCTTACAAAGGATTATTTATGCTCACGTCTTGTTGCGTTTGGATCTCCCCCAAGTATGGTTCCCAAAATAAATGATACATCTGACGGAATGGGCGGAAGCGCTTGCGAAATTGATCTTGCATGGCCGTCCATATTAATATCGCCATTCGAATAGCCGGAATATGTAAAATTGGGATTCCCGCCTAAAATAGACCCAAGAATATAAGCGGCATCGGAAGGTATAACCGGTAATCCCAATGTAGTCACCCTTACATATCCATCTGTATTGGCATTTCCACCCCACATAATATAAACTCCGTTGCTTTGAGACATTGCCGCATTACTGGTAATTGCTGTATTTTGATAAGCCCTATTCTGTCCAGTGGTGAAATCATACGACAACAAGGGCCGGCTGTTTCCTAATAAAACAGGAGTAAGCAATTGCTGTAAGCCCGTCCTGATGCTCAAATGATTCCGATGACGTATAAAAATATTATTTATACCAAATCCTTGCCCATACATAGCCACAGGTGAAACCCCATCCAGATCAACTATCATTCCATCTTCCCTGATAAATGCCGCACGGCGTGCTACAAGCGATCCGGCACTTGTTTTTGTCTCGATCAATATCCAGTCAACAATATCTGTGTTACCAGGAGTAGACGTAAAAAAACCGGGGGATACAGATTCAGTACCTGCATAACTACCAAATGCCGTCGTATTATATGGCTGCCTGAGGGTATATGTATTCAATACATTAGCCCATGCTGGCGTTACATCCTTATGCCTGCCTAAACCAGTACTATAAGCACCTTGTAAAAAAGTTTTTGCTGTCAATAACGACTTCGTGGAATGGATATAAAAATTAGAAAAGCTCGTTGTATTGAATTTTATCCAGTTAACTTCATTATCTGAACCGCTGCCCAATTGTGATATTTCGGTATTTGAACCACTACCAGGAATAAAATCAGGCAGGCAATCAGTGCCTGCCTGCATTGTTACCCTTAAATGATTAAATATCGCTGCGGAATCAAAAGCCCTTAATGCAGCAAGTTCTGAATTCAAATAAAAAAAGCTGCACAT
>JBBCIL010000011.1:0-99064 GCA_037200265.1 Bacteroidota bacterium | reverse complement strand
AATAATTAATCTTTTTTAGTAACTACAGCGCAAAAGTTCAGGATCACATCCGAGCCAAGCCCCATTTCATCTTTATAAAAACCGGTACAGGCTCCCCGCAAAGTAACAGGCGATCCCGGCATCAACCCGGCTGCATCATCTTTATGTATCGTATCCATGGAGCACCTGGCGGAAGACAGGCTGACGCTGTCTCCGAGGATTATTGTATAAAAACCCTTTTCATCCTTATCAATGCTTCTGATATTGCCGCTGATCTCAATAGCCCTGCCATTGTATTTATGACCGGCCGCTACCTCATCTGCTTCATACTCCCGGATAAGACCGGCAGCAGATACACTGAAATCCGGCTTCACATCCTGGTAGTCCTGGTTAGAGCGGGTGTACTCCCTGTATCCATACCATGCGGCGCCAGCCGCCACGAGCAAAATTATCAGCCATATGGTCTTTTTCCTGCTCACAGAGATGATTGAACTTTTTAATAAAACGGGTAATAAACATAACTCCGGAATTTTAAATCGTTGCTGATGGCTTAAAGGTTGCGTTTTTGCAATGCTTTTTTATATTGCTTTATTAATTTTTTATTATTCTTCAGCCCGATACTGCTGCTGATACCGCTCAGCGTGATCTTGACCAGGTAATGGAGGGGCGATCTGTCTTTTAGCCGTTCAAAGAATACAATATCCTTTCCGGACTTGTTATTCTTTTTAATAACCAGGGCATTGGCCAGGAAACTTGCGAAGCTCTTTATCCCTTTCTTTTTTGATCCTGCTTTATTATTAAGCAGTTTTATTTTCAGCTGGTGATACAACAGGGTCATTTCCCCCATCGCTACATGTTCATTTCCTGTCACACGCAGGAACAATGTATCTGTAATACCTGATTCCAGCTGTACCGATGCCAATGGGATCAATACCGGGTTTAATATTCTTGCATCAATAGACGGGGCGGAAGCCGTCATTAAAAAACCAGCCAGTGAATCAGTATACGATTCTTTTAAGAATAACCGGATGGGAATAGAATCCATCAGGTAAAAATTTGCCTGTAATTCCAAGCTATCCCCCGGCTGATGATCATAATTGCTGGCTGACAAAACTTTTGCATTCAGCTTACTCACAATTATTTTACCGGCCAGGTCAGTTTTTTCGTTCAGCTCAGTATACTCAACATATGCATTAACGACATTGATAAGATCTATATTTAACCTCACAGGAAGTTTCTTCAGCATGTCTGCAGGCAATGATTTTACGATACCCTTTTGCAGGGGAAACCGTTTGTCACGGGAATCTTCAATGACGGCATCGTTGATAGTAACTGTACCCACATTCAGCGTCGTATCTTCCAGGTATTTGTAAATATCAAACGGACCTGCGCTTATAGCACCTGACCGCAGCGTCATATAATCCGCCTGGTACTGTTGTTTTGCCCGGAATTCCTCTTTGCTTAAAACAGGACGAAATGTAAATGAATTAAGCGTGAACGTTTTGGTGAACCTGTCATAACCGGCGTTTTGCCAGTCGAAGTGAACGCTGGTATCCTGGTAACTGCCGGTAATTTCATCTATGCGAAAAGAAGTATTGTCTTTTACCAGTTGCCGCAGATTCAAAAGAGAAGACGTGCCGATTGCCAGCTTGCTCAGTTTTGCCGTATTGATTTCGAGCCTGCCCGCTTTTTTTCCTACACTATCCAATACAAAATTCTTCGCCTGCAAACCCGTAACCGTTCCATGCCAGTCCCATTCGCCGATATCATTCGGCTTCAGCGAAAAATTATTGATCTGCGTACTGATCTCTCCATTGCCCGCATTGAAGGTCTTTCCTCCCGCTGTAAATGAAAAATTATGAAGAGAAAAAAGAAGTTCACCGGCTGATACAGCTGATTGATTGTTGATCCTGAATTTTTTAAGGTTCAGTAAATTATTTTTACCCTCTTTACTATGCCATTCTATTTTGGTGAAACCGTTATGTCCCGGCTGATCTAAAAGTATATCAGGCTGAATGATGTTTATATTATCTATTGATACTTCGGGTAATTTAGTTTTCTTATCAGCTACTGCATTTTCCTTCGGTAAACTTTTAAGCCTTATAAAAGGACGGGTTATGTCAACATTACCTGCTTTTATTGATCCGCTGATGATAGCATTAAGATCGGTAGTAAGCCCGATAGCAGGGATAGTGACCAGCAGCGAGTCAGCCGCAGTCTTATCTTCAAGCCTGGCATCCTTCATTTCAGAGCGGTAGTGGTCACGGAATTGAAAACTTCCTATCGTCAACTGCAAATTATTTTTACGCAGAGAAAAATTATTTCCTGTTGCATTCAGGTTGGTTATCCGGGGTTTGTTATCCTTCAGCGGAATAAATTCATCAACCTGCATGGTTTCAAAAAAAACAGATAATTGCTGATCGCCTGTGGATGTTGACAGTTTTGTATTGGTGCCTTTGATATTCCTGATCACAAAGTCAGGCGCTATATCTTTCTTCCCCTGCATACCCGTGATAAGGACACTGGCTTCTTTCCATTCAATACCGTTTATCTCGGTGATAAAAGAATTATTATCTATCTGCATACTGCTGACAGCTACTTTTTTCGCGTCAACACTGAGATTTTTTTCTTTGTTAGTGACATATACTTTACCTGCTGTGAACTGACCATTTTTTCCTGTGAAATCAACATCTTCCATTTCCGCCGTTAGATTGCCCGATTTCAACGACCCTTTTTTAAATTCTAAGCGGTTGACCGATCTCTGCAGGTTGCTGATGCGGTTTGATTCAATGATACGCTGACTCAATAAAGACATGCTGGCATTTTCCAGTTGCAAATGGGTTTTGTCTTTAAAGTTCACATTGATCTGCCCGTCTATAATATCCAGGTTATTCAACTGGATGACATCGCCGATACCTGCCAGTGTTTGAAAAACATCCTGCTTTTTATTTTTCTGCCCGGGTTTTACAACAAAAGAATAATTGATCACCGGGTGGTATAGTGTAGCTCTTATCGCAGAAAGCTTCTGCTCAAAGACAAGGTCGTCCCACGATAAACCATTCAGAACGAATTGCGGCACGCTGAAGCTATTCACGACTTTATCGCCCAGCATTTGCTTTAAAGAAAAATTGCTGAGGTAAATGCCTCTCGTATTCAGCAATACGCTGTCAAACTGCAGGGCATAAGTGCTGTCGCGTAAAAAATTCTCATAATTGCGGATGGCCATCGCAAAACTTTTTACCGTAAGTGGCTTGGGAGAATTTTTTTGAATACGCAAGCCTTGTAATTCAAAATTATTATGATCGGAAGTAAATGAACTGGGTCTCCCTTCCCTCACCGTATTGATATCAAAAGACCCATTTTGCACAATAACAAATGCTACCTGCAGGTCACCGGTCAGTTGTTGTATCAGTTCATTCAGTTTTGGCGGGGGCTTTGGTCCGCCGGTTCTTTTCTCCAGTTCCACATCCAGCCTGAACTGCGGGTTGATGCAATAAACGGAATCGGCTTTAATGATCTCTTTCTGGTAAAGGGTATCAAAATCTATATTGGTCATCCGCAGTTTGTCAAAAAATATCCTAAATGAATTTTTGGCGCTGTCTCCCCCGGGTAGCAGTGACCGTACAACTGTCAAACTCCACCATCTTATTCAGGATATTGATACGAAAATTGCTGAAGCTTAACCGGTGCCTGCCATCCGGGAATAATATGTCCTGGTGATGCGTCTGCAGGGCTACATTATCACTGAATAGTATTTTATGACTGCCGGCTGTGGTACTGGTATCTATCCGCAGGTTATCGAGGTGAAACTGGATATTAGTGATCGTCACCGGCAACTCATCCGGCGCCATTTTATTGATCAATGTAAACTTTCCGTTATTGATACGGAAGCTGTTAACTTTTAATACCTGCAGCGCATCCTGTATTGATTTATAAACACGCCCCATTTCCTGTGGCAGTGACGTATTCTCCTCCTTACTTGATACGGTATCTTTCAATGACCGTAATCTTGAAACCCGTATATCCGGGTTAATAAGATTGATAGAATCAAATATGATCTTCTTTTCAAAAATGAGCGGAAGTATTTCTTTTACACGGACGTGGATCCTTTCAACGCTGAAGCGGTACGAAGTAGCTGCGGTGGCGGTATCGGTAGAATAAAAGACGGCGTTCCGCAACTGCATGTCATTACTGAACCAATTGAACCTGAATTTTTTTACTTTGAGTTTTAGCTTGCCATTCGACCTCGACTCTACCAGCTCTTCCAGCAGTTCTTCGGCATGATTGATAAACCAGAAATGAAAAACCGTCAGCAGCACTATAAAGCTGCCAAGAATGTATGCGGTTATCCGTAGGATCCTTCTTTTAAAAGGGCTTATTATCAAGGGCGGAGAAATTATTACGGAAATTTACCTAAAAAAACTGATTTGATTGACTATCAAGGTGTTTTATTGTGAAATAAGTGGCTTAAATCGTTTAATGGTTTAAGTCGTTTAAAGGTTCTGAAGTCAGAAAGGTTCCTTTTAATAGTGAATAACCTGCGTCGAAGAACGTTAAACCCTTAAACGGAAAGACTACCTGAATTGCTCCTGCAGAAAATTATCCAGCTTATCCGCCCAATGACCAAGATCGCTGATCAATGTGATCATTTCTTCATAATCCATGCCGGAGATATTCCTCTCGGCAATGATGCAGACCAGGCCTTTTTCTTCATCGGCGCTTATTTTATAGCCAAGATAGGAGCCATTAATAGCCAGCGCTGTTTTATATAACTGGAATTGTTTTTTTACATCTCCCGGTATTTCGCATAAGGCAGCCATGCAGCGGATAAATGTTTGTGGCTGTTGCAACAGGTTCTTCTGCGTGGTTAAAAAGACTTCAATGGTCGAAGATCCCTGCGCAAAATACCAGGCGCCGGTCTTTGCATTATAGACTTTCTTTTCTTCTATACCCATTTCACCACACAGGCGATGCAGGTAATCTTTTATTCTTTCTTCAGGGGTCATCGGATGGCTCTTGAATTTGAATATATATTGAAATTAACTTACTGATGAACCGTTGGCGGTTGCTTCATCGGGATTAATGAACCTGAGCTTACCGTCTTTATCTTCCGCCATTAAGATCATGCCATTGCTTTCGATGCCTTTCATTTTTCTTGGCGCCAGGTTGGCAACTATCACCACCTGCTTGCCAACAATATCTTCCGGGTTAAAATGCAGGGCGATGCCGGATACAATGGTTCTTTTTCAAAACCCAGGTCCACTTCCAGTTTTAATAACTTATCCGCTTTGGCTACTTTTTCGGCAGCGGTAATAGTAGCTACTTTGAGATCGAGTTTGGCGAAATCATCATAGACGATTTCAGATTTCAGATCGGCGATCTCAGATTTGGCTGCCGGCTGGTTTTTGCTGTTATCTTCTTGTGGTTTCACTAATCCTGCTTTTAGTTTTTCAATTTGTAAACTTATCTCGGCATCTTCTATTTTTCTAAACAACAATTGCGGTTCTCTTAAACTATAACCAACACTCAATAGTTTCAGCTTACCTGCATTTTCCCAATCCAGCATTTTATCCACCACTTTCATCATGTGCAGCATGGTTTTGGCGGTGTTGGGCAAGAAAGGATTGACTAATACAGCCAGGTTGGCGCACAACTGCAGGCAGAGATGCAGTGTATTGTCAATGATTTTTTGTGCAGCCGGATTTTCGGCCAGTTGTTTGGACACTATCCATGGCTCTTTCTTCTGCATATATTGATTGCCTTTGCGGGAAAGATCAATTACTTCATACAATGCCTCCCTGAATTTATAACCCTCCAGTAATGCTTCAACGTTGACTTTTGCCTTTTTAATTTCTTCTATCAGCGATCTGTCCATATCATCCACGATGTCTTCATGCCACCTGGGTACTTTGCCGCCGCATAGTTTATGCATCAGTACCCATGTCCTGTTCACAAAATTACCGAAGATGCTTACCAGTTCACTGTTTACCGCATCCTGGAAACCCTTCCACATAAATTCGCTGTCCTTGGTTTCCGGGGCTATCTGTGTTAAATAATAATGCAGCATGTCTACACACTGACCGCCGCCATTTTCTTTTTTTACAAAATCATTGATATAATCTCTCATGTCCAGCTTCCAGTTACGACTGGTGCTCATCTTGTCGCCTTCCAGGTTCAGAAACTCATTGGCCGGTACATTGGCCGGTAAGATATCTCCATGCAGTTTCAGCATGACCGGAAAAATAATGCAATGAAAAACGATATTGTCCTTACCTACAAAATGAACTAGTTTGGTATCCTTGTCCTGCCAGTAAGGTTTCCAGTCTTTATTATTATTAATCCCCCATTGTTTGGTAGCGCTGATATAACCAATAGGTGCATCAAACCAAACGTAAAGCACTTTGCCCTCAACAGAAGGTTGTGAAATCCCTTCTTTTGAGGAAGCCGGAACTTTGATACCCCAATCCAGGTCTCTTGTAACTGCTCTTGATTGCAAACCACCATCTATCCAGCTCCTGCACTGGCCCACTACGCTTGCTCTCCAGTCGTCTTTATGTTCTTTTAATATCCATTCTCTTAAAAACTCTTCATGTTTTCCCAATGGCAGGTACCAATGCGAGGTTTTTTTCTTCACGGGAGTTTTGCCGCTTAATGTGCTTACCGGGTTAATGAGCTCATCCGGACTTAATGTCCTCCCGCAATTCTCACATTGATCACCAAAGGCGCGGTCGCTGCCGCAATTGGGGCATGTACCTTTTATATAGCGGTCAGCGAGAAAGGTTTTTGCTTCTTCATCGTAATATTGTTCTGTTTCTTTTACTTCCAGTTCGCCGCGGTCATTGAGGTAAGTAAAGAATTCCTGCGCCGTTTCGTGGTGAAGCGGCTCGCTGGTGCGGTGATAGATATCAAAGCTGATATCAAGGTCTTCAAAATCCTGTTTCATCGCCTGGTGATACTTATCAATGATCGCCTGGGGCGTAGTTCCTTCTTTGGTCGCCTGGATAGGTATCGCTGTTCCATGCTCGTCGCTTCCGCAGACAAATACCACGTCTCTTTTTGTGCCCGCAGGTAGCGCACATAAATATCAGCGGGAATATAGGCGCCTGCCAGGTGACCCACGTGTTTCAATCCGTTGGCGTAAGGCAGGGCTGAAGTAATTAAATATCTTTTGGGTTGATTCATTTGTACCGGGCTTTTATACTGCTATCATTCTCCCTTGCGCAGGGCCTGCAAAAATACCGGAATAGACGCCATTACCCAAAATGGCCGATTTCCGATAACTTTAAGTTTTTACAAATGATATGATCACAACCCCCCCTTATTTGCAACCCGGTGATACAATTGGTTTGGTTTGCCCGGCCGGCTACATGCCGCTTGAAAAAGCAACCGAATGTATCCGTGTATTACAGGAAGAATGGGGCTACCATGTAAAAGTGGGCGCTACGGTAGGAAGTAATTCCCTTACTTATTTTTCAGGCACCGATGAAGAGCGGCTGATTGATTTTCAATTAATGCTCGATGACGATGAGGTAAAAGCCGTGCTATGTGCAAGAGGCGGCTATGGTATGGGCCGTATCATTGACAAGGTCAATTTCAAAAATTTAAAAAGAACCCTAAATGGATCATCGGCTACAGTGATATCACGGTACTCCATTCACACCTTTATTCCAATTATTACATTTCATCGCTGCATGCCCCATGGCGGGCGCTTTCAATGATGCCGGGTATATCAACCGCTTTGTACAATCATTAAGAGCGGCGCTCGGGGGAAAGAAGGCGAAATATATTTGCGATGCGCATGCATTCAATAGAAAAGGGGAAGCGATAGGCGAACTCGTGGGCGGTAATCTTGCACTACTGACCCACCTGGTCGGAACGGAGTCTGATATCAAAACAAGGGGACGGATACTTTTTATTGAAGACATCGGAGAATACCTGTACAGCACCGACCGGATGTTATACCAGTTTAAACGCAGCGGTAAATTTTCGAAACTGGCCGGCCTGGTGATCGGTGGATTTACTGATGCAAAAGATACGGAAAGACCTTTTGGCAAAACAGCTTACGAGATCATCCGGGATATTGTGGAAGAATATGATTACCCGGTTTGTTTTGGTTTTCCCGTAAGTCATGATAAAGAGAATTATGCCCTGAAAGTGGGAGTGGGGTATAAATTGAAAGTAGGAAAGGGTAAAGTAATACTGGAAGAATAAAAATGCCGTCCCGCTTTTGGCAGGACGGCATTTATTACATCTTCATCAAAAAGATTTAAGCGGTTGCCGCTTCTGTTGAATGTTTCTTTGGCATCGCATCTTCGGGATTTATATCTAAACCCTGTGCAATGGCCATACCGAGGCCGATATCTGCACGGAAGAAATGACAAAGCTGGCGGTTGATGATATCACTTTTCTTTGGTCCATCAATACCTTTCATCGCGCCAACAATGTTGCTTACCAGGTTTTTCTTATCTGTATCACTTAATACCTCGCGGTAGAATATACCGGGCTGTGTGTAATGATCATTTTCTCCTTCCGCATTACGGCTGTACCAGTCTGCTACATTGGTATCCAATGTCCATGAAGGTTGCTTGTAGGCTTCATCCTGTTTGATATTATCAAAACTGTTGGGGAAATAGTTGGGAGCACTGCCGCCATTTCCATCTACTCTCATCTGGCCGTCTCTCTGGTAATTATTTACAGCAAAAGGACATTTATTAACCGGTAATTGCTCATAGTTAGCTCCCAGGCGATAACGATGCGCATCGGGATAAGAAAGTATACGTCCCTGCAGCATTTTATCGGGAGAATAACTGATACCGTCTACTACATGAGCCGGTGCAAAAGCAGCCTGCTCCACATCCGCAAAGAAATTCTTGGGTTTTCATTCAATTCCAGTTCGCCTAATTCCATCAATGGAAAATCTTTCTGGCTCCATGTTTTGGTGAGATCAAAAGGATTCCATTTATAGGTCTTTGCCTGTTCTTCCGTCATGATCTGAACCTTCACCGCCCATTTGGGGAAATCACCTTTGTCAATAGCTGCAACCAAATCTCTCTGCGCATGATCGGGATCTTCTCCTTTCATTTTCACCGCTTCATCATTGGTAAAATTTTTAATGCCCTGTTTTGTTTTGAAATGGAACTTTACCCAATGCCTTTCATTTTTTGCATTGATAAAACTGAAAGTATGGCTGCCGAAACCATGCACATGGCGGTAACTGTACGGAGTACCACGGTCACTCATCAGGAACATTACCTGGTGAAGACTTTCAGGATTTAAGCTCCAGAAATCCCACATCATCGCCGGGCTCTTACAATTGGTATACGGGTCTCTTTTCTGTGTATGAATGAAATCGCCGAATTTCTTCGGGTCCTTAATAAAGAAGACAGGCGTATTATTTCCGACAAGATCCAGTTGCCGTCTTCGGTGTAAAATTTCAAAGCAAAACCGCGCGGGTCTCTTTCTGTGTCAGCACTTCCTTTTTCACCACCCACTGTAGAGAAACGGAGGAAGGTGCGTGTCTTTTTACCTACCTGGCTAAAGACTTTCGCCCTTGTATAGCTTGTCAGGTCATTCGTAACAGTAAAGGTTCCGTATGCACCCGAGCCTTTGGCATGTACCACTCTCTCCGGTATACGTTCACGTTGAAATGGGCCATCTTTTCATGCAGGATAAAATCCTGTAAAAGAAGCGGGCCTCTCGGGCCTACACTCATGGTATCCTCGTTATTATAATAAGGAATGCCTGAGGCGCTGGTTAATTTTTTTTCTTCGCTCATGATATGAAATTTTAAAATGATGGGATATGGCAAATGTGTGACAAAAACAATTATCAGCCTAATTGATTAATTTTATAGTCTCATAGATAAAATCTATAAGTATGACATTCATTCAACTGGAATATATCATTGCGTTGGACCGGCACCGGCATTTTGCCGGCGCTGCCGCTCACTGCTTTGTCACACAACCCACGCTCAGTATGCAGGTGCATAAACTGGAGGAAGAACGGGTATCAAGATATTTGACCGGAGCAAACAGCCTGTTATTCCTACCGAAGCGGGCGCCGAGATCATCGAACAGGCCAAAAAGATCGTATCCGGAAAGGAACAAATGGAGGAGATGGTGAATAAAAGAAAAGGGGTGATAAGCGGTGAACTGAAAGTAGGGATCATTCCCACCCTGGCGCCATATATGTTGCCCCTGTTCGCACACCAGTTTACCAAAAAATACCCTAACGTAAGGCTGATCATCAATGAAATGATGACCGATCTTATCATCAGCCGCCTGCGGGAAGGCACGATCCACGCGGGGATATTGGTAACGCCTTTGCAGGAATACGGTATTAAAGAAGATGTATTGTTCTATGAAGAATTACTGGTGTATGTATCGAAAAAAAATGACGGGTTTAAAAAGAACTATGTGCTGGCGCAGGATATAGATCCTGATAAACTGTGGTTACTGGAAGAAGGGCATTGCTTCCGGTCGCAGATCATGAATTTGTGTGAATTGCAAAAGGCCAGTAAGAAAGGAAACTCTTTCGAGTATGAAGCTGGCAGTATTGAAACATTGAGACGGATGGTTGAGTTGACGGACGGGATCACGATCCTGCCCGAACTTGCCACGATGGATCTGAATGTAAAGCAACAGGAGCAGTTACGGCAATTCAAACGGCCGGCACCGATGCGTGAAGTAAGCCTGGTCGTGCACCGTGATTTTGTAAAAAAACGTTTAATAGAGATTTTAAAAAAAGAAATTATAGCTGCTGTTCCGGATAAGATCAAAAAGAATAAAAATTCTCATGTACTGCCGGTCTAGCATTATGGCAATTGCAGCAACGAGTCCAGTTTTTGGTGAAACAGGGGAAAATCATTCAGGTTATTATGCCTTCCTTTTTCAATGGTGATCAATTCTCTTTTAAGCGAAGGTGTTTCATTCCATGGCTCCATCAGCATCTCCGGGTTCGAATAAGGAATGATCTCATCACGGGTGCCATGGAAAATAGTCACCGGGGCATCTATTTTTTTAAAATAAGTGTATATAGGAAAATGATATTTTGACATCCGGCTAACAGGATATACCGGCGCATAATGGCTGAATAATGCTTCAATGCTGTAGTACGGTGTTTCCAGTATCAGCCTTTTGCAATCTTTTACAGAAGCAAGTTGTGAAGCAACGCCGGTGCCGATAGATTTTCCATAAATGATAATACTGTCTTTGGAAACTCTTGCTCTCGCCATTTTATACACCTGCATCGCATCATCATACATTACCTGCTCCGTTCTTTTGCCGGTTGTTTTACCAAAACCCGGGTAGTCCATCATCCAGACCTTCCAGACCTCGTAATTGTTTTTTTGTAAAATTGACGGCAAAGGGGTGCGTACCGTTCAATATTCTGCATGTTGCCATGAAAATAAAGGACAATGCCTTTACGCACAGAGTCCGGAACAGTAAACTGCACAATACTCAGGTTCTTTTCACTATTTACCGCCAGGTTCACTTCTTTAAAGGGAATACTGAAACTGAATGAATGATCAGCCGGTAGTTTTTGAGGATGAAATAGAAATTTTTCCTGCAAAAGATACAAGGCTACGCCGCACACCACGTAAACGACGGCAATGATGATAATCCATTTCCGTATCTTTTTTACTGTACTTTTTTGCATGGAAGCAAAGATGAAAATAAAAAAGGACATGAACGAATCATGCCCTTTATATATGGAGGATAGTGAGACTTAAAACCTGTTGAAATAATCTTTGACCCCGCATTCCGCTTTGCTTTGCGCTTCATCCATGATCACCCGGATGATCTCGCTTTCAGAAGGAGGGAACTGTTCCCTGTTATTACACAGTTTTTTATCTTCTTCGCTTAAAGCCCTGGCATCACCTGTGTATGAAGAGAATTCTGTGCTCCAGTTGTAATCGCCGCGGTACGTATCGCTCCACAACCACTGGTTGTTATAATCCCTTACTGTCACCTGCAAAAGGCCATTTGACTGCAGTGTTCTGCGGGTAGTGGTGATCTTTGCTTTTACCGTAGCATATTCTTTTATTACTGAGTCAGCTTTGATGACTGTCTCTTTTATGACTACCTGTTTTGGATACTTCTCTTGTTGTACGCTGGTCACGGTAGCGGTCAATATCAATATTGCTGAAACGCATTTCCACGGTCTGGTCTGTACGGATATTGAAACTGCTTGCTTCAGCAGGAGAGTAATAGCGGACAAAATAGCTGCCATTGTTATTATTCAGGTAACGTAATACCTGGTTGTCGAAACCGGCAAAACCATAATTGTATGAGCTATACTGGAAGCCTGATTGAACAACAGGAAGCACTATCACATTTATTACAGCATTGGCGTAAGCTTCATCCATTTTTTGTTTGGCGGATATATCACCGGGTTTCAGGTCAAGCGCTTTTTGAAATTCGGAGTAAGCCTGCTTGTAACTGTTGCGGGTATTGCTCTGCATCAGTTCAAGTCCCCTGTCATAACGGGCATTACCGGCTTCTTCTTTAAAAGTTACTACATACGATGAATAATCGGTAGGACGAACGGCGTCAAATACAGCAGGCACGTTGCGGATAGCGTCGTATAAACGCTGCAGGTCAAGATACTCGCTGTAGGTCCATTCCCATCTCAGGTTATTATTACTGGCAGCATTATTTCTTATCCTGCTTTCATGATCTTCTACTGCATAACGGTATGCATTCTGCAATATGTCGAGTGTAGCGGCATCATTCGGTTTTTTCTGTAATTTTTTTGGCAGCCAGTTCTACGGCCTCGTCATAGTTACCTTTTTCGTACATCTTTTTGGCTGTCTTGCAGGAAACAAGCAGCGCGGGTAACTGTAATAAAGAATAAAGTGTAAAATTTACGTTTCATAAATACCTCCATTTTGTAGTTGGACGGTAAAAGAAGCTTTGAGTTACAATGCTGTGACAGTCTTAGAACATCCTTAACAATTGGGGCTGATACCAGGGTGCCGGATACCAGATACTGGATGCTTAAAACAGGATGTCTTTAATTGTATACAATGTTCCCGCTATAAGACATCCAGTATCCAGCATCTAATCTTTAAGTATGTCACGAATAAAATTGTGATACTCGTCAAAAGAAGGAAGATTGTTGTGTCCGCCGCCATGTATGCGGATCAGTGTTATTTTAGCAGGGTTGATCTTTTGCAGCTTTTCGCTGTGCCTGATGGGAATGAGCCAGTCCTTTGGTGCCATGGATAATATAGGTATGACAATTAACATGCGGTATCCATTTGTCTGCCCGCAAATGATAACGCAGTACATATTTTACCGGAAGGATGGGTAAAAAACGCTCCACTACTTTTAAGAAACTATAATAAGGCGCATCGAGGATAAGATAGCGGGGTTTATTATCTGACGCGATCTTCGTAGCGAAGCCGCTGCCGATACTCCGGCCATAAACAATAATATGCTGCTCCGGGTATTTTTCCAGCAGGCAGGTATATACATACTGCATATCACGCAGCATATCCTTTATCACTGGCGCCTTGCCGGTACTTTTACCAAAGCCGCGGTAATCAACCAGCACCACATCATAATTATACCGGTAAAAATCCTTTGAATACTTGGCCCAGCCTTTTATTACTTCTTGAATTGCCATGAAAATAAAGAATAAGACCGGCAGGCTGATCCCTGTAAAAATGCAGCCCATTGATGCGTACACCCG
This sequence comes from Bacteroidota bacterium, assembly GCA_037200265.1. Lineage (GTDB taxonomy): Bacteria > Bacteroidota > Bacteroidia > Chitinophagales > Chitinophagaceae > VBAT01. The sequence goes on along the minus strand of JBBCIL010000011.1, from coordinate 85,390 downwards.
GTTCCACATCAAAAAAATATTCCCTGAATGAATTGAAAATCCTGTCTGAGCTTCTCCGGCTTGAAAATGAATTTTTCCTGGAAGAAATAAGCCAGTACAGATAACAATACGATGCCGCCGAGTATATACCAGATGAAGTGGGGCAAGATAGTTTGTGGTTTATTGTTGGTGTATGGGGATTCAATTTTACCATGCATGGCAATATTGAAGTTGCCGCTAAAAGTAACTATAAACTAAAGACCATGATCCAAAAATTCTCAATCTTCTATTCTTCTCAGTTTCAAATTGGTAACAGGCGCTACGATAAGCGGGAATTTTTCTACCGTAACATTCGCGGCATCGAGTCCAAAGCCTCTTTCTTCTGAAAGGCTATGTTCTTTCAGCCAGAAATGCAGTTTCATGATCACCCTTTCGGTAAAAGGAAGTTCATTGTCCTGGCTCAGGTATTTTTCCATCACCATAAACTGGAAGTCACCAACCGTATTGCTGCTGGCCAGGCTTTCATACCGGCTGATGATATTTACTTCTTTATTGGCGACAAGATCTTCCACCACTTTTCTGAACATGAGGTTGATGCGTGGCTCCATACGGAATCCCAGCCGGAAATCAACGCGGATGATATCGTTGGGAATGATATGTTCTACCTTGTATTCGCAGGTATAAGGGTCATCCATCGTATCCACATGCACGAACCAATAGATATCGGCGCGTTTGGGCTTTTTATTCAATATAGAATAGATGATCTTATGCTCGATCTCCTTCGGATTATTCGCGCTGGTAAGATAAACGAGGTGGGGTCGCATATTTGGGAACAGCTTTATCATTACTCAGTTCCTGTATCTTGGGAATATAATGCTCCATTCGTACAAACTCCACGTAGCGGTTCTTGATCTTACGGGCCCTGAACCATACATACATCACGAGGAACATAAGGCCTCCCACCAGCAGTGTAATATAACCGCCATGAATAAACTTATCCATGAGCGCAATGAAATAACCGGCCTCTACAATAAAATAACTGCCGAGGAAAAGATATATCCAGACAGATTTTACCCGGTGCAATACCAGGTAATTCGCAAACAGAATGGTCGTCATCAGCATCGTCACGATAATGGCGAGACCATAAGCGGCTTCCATCTCGGATGATTTTTGAAAATAAAGCACTACGCCAACGCATCCTACGAACAATAACATATTTACGGCCGGTATGAAAAGCTGCCCTTTCTCTTCCGAGGGATAACGTATTTTGACTTTGGGCCAGAGATTCAGGCGCATGGCTTCACTGATCAGTGTAAAGGCGCCGGAGATCATGGCCTGGCTGGCAATGATAGCTGCGGTAGTTGCGATAATAACGCCGGGAATAATAAACCATTCAGGCATCAGGTCGTAAAAGGCATTTATCCCCATTGATTTTTTTATATCGGCAGTTATCTCAAGATTGGCGCGGTGTGATAATAAGTAAGCGCCCTGTCCAAAATAATTGATGAGCAGGCATGCTTTTACATATATCCAGGATACCCGGATGTTCTTACGGCCGCAATGTCCGAGATCACTATATAATGCTTCTGCTCCGGTAGTACATAGAAATACAGCGCCCAGCAGCCAGAACCCATGCGGGTAATGACGCAGGAACTGAATAGCGTAATGAGGGCTGAGGGCTTTGAATATGGCCAGGTCATCAAACAGGTGAATGGCGCCCAGTATCGCCAGCATGGTAAACCATATCATCATGATCGGTTCCAAACAGCTTTCCGATCGAAGCGGTACCAAATTGCTGGAGAAAAAAGAACATAGAAAGAATGATCAGTACAATGATCACCACTGTATCAGTAGGCATCTCCCGCATGATAGGCATTTCCTTCAACCCCTCGATGGCTGAGGTAATAGAGATAGGGGGGTGTAATAATACCATCTGCCAGCAGGGCGGCCCCGCCGATCATGGCCGGCATGACCAGCCATTTCTTTCTCCGTCGTACCAATGCATACAGGGCGAATGTGCCGCCCTCACCACGGTTATCAGCTTTAAGAATAAGTATTACATATTTGATGGTGGTCTGTAGTGTGAGCGTCCAGATGATACAGGACAAAGAACCGAGGATCAGGTTCTCGTCTACAATTCTTCCATTAATGATAGCATTAAAAACGTATAGAGGTGAAGTACCAATATCTCCGTAAATTATTCCCAGTGCTATAAGTAATCCTGCTGCGGTAACTTTATTGTTCGAAATTTTCACGTGCTGTTGTTGAGTTGCCCTCCGGTACAAGTATTAATGATATTGGCAATGCCTGCAAAGGTATAGGCAAAAATCAAATAGAACGAACAGATTGTTAAAACTATTGTTCCGGCTGCCCGTGAAAGCGACCGGTAAAACCCCGGTGCAACTTTTTTCGTTTTTTTCCCGTTGTTCATGTAATTGTCCGGTTTCGGGCATCCCTTTTGAAAATAAAAGTTGCGCTGTTTGACAGTCAACTTGTAACTTTAATAAGCAAAAAATCAGAATATTATGATGGGTGTAAAGTGGTTTTTAGCGGTGGCAGGAATGGTGACGGGACTTTCAATATCGGCGCAAAAAATAGTGTACTCGGAGCCGGATAAGGACGATACACGCCGCCTGAATTTTGAAATTGCCGGCAAGATCGGCGGCAATTTTCTTATCTATAAAAATATCCGTAATTCAAGCTGGATCGTCGTACTTGACAATGACATGAAGCAGATCGCCAAGGTAGAGCAGGACTTTGTGCCGGATAATGACAGGATGATCAATGTTGATTTCTTTCCCTATGGCGATTTTTGTTACATGATCTACCAGTACCAGAAGAGGAGCGTCATCTACTGTATGGCTGCAAAGATTGATGGCAGCGGGAAAAAGATGGGAGATATCATGCAACTGGATACTACCCAGATCGGGTTTGCCGCCAACAATAAAATATACTCTGTTTTATCAAGCGAGGATAAAAGCAAGATCATCGTTTTCAAGATCAACAGCAAAAACAGGAAGAACTATATCGTTACCACCCTGCTGATGGATAACCAGCTTGCCGTACTTAAAAGAAGCCGGTTGAATATGCCTATGGAGGACCGGGATGATTATCTCAATGAATTTCAGCTGGACAATGACGGCGACCTGGTCTTTGCAAAGTTTGACAGGGTAAACAGCGAAAACATAGGAAAGGCCGCGTTTGTAATAAAATACGCCCAGGCCGATTCCTTTATGGTGAAGGAACTGAATATTGAAAAGACCTACCTCGATGAAATACATATAAAGCCGGACAATTCTAATAAACGTTATTTCCTCACCTCTTTTTATTTTAAACAAAGAAGAGGGAATACAGACGGATATTACTTTTATATATGGGATAAACAAACCAGGCAGGTGCTGATGGAGGATACGATGACATTCAGTGACGAAGTGCGTAAAGAAGCCCGGGGTAATTCAAATACAAGGATGGCATTCAATGATTATTTCATCCGCAATATCATTACCCGCAGGGACGGCGGATTTATCATAGGAAGCGAAGCGTATTATACGACTTCCCGCGGCAGCGCATTCAACCGGTGGAATTACCTGTATGGTTCACCGTTCATGCGTCCTTCAGATTATTATTACTATTCTCCCTATTACAATAGTTACTGGTGGGGCTCAAGATGGAATGACGGCGGAAATGTCCGTTACCAGGCTGATAATATCGTGATCATGTCATTCGATAAGAACGGGCAGAAGGAGTGGACGAATGTTATCACCAAAGAACAATTTGATGATCAGACAGACGACCTGATCTCGTACCAGGTCATGAATACCGGCGGGCAACTGCATGTGCTTTTTAATAATATGGAAAGACGCACCCAGCTTTTAAATGATTTCAGCATAACGCCTGACGGAAAGATCAACCGCAGCCCTACGCTCAAGAACCTTGATAAAGGATACGAGTTCATGCCCAAATATGCCAAACAGGTCAGCAGCAGGCAAATAATAGTGCCATGTCTGTACAGGAATTATATTTGCTTTGCAAAAATTGATTACAACTAAACCCTATTAAAGCCCATCATCCTTGATCGGAGTATTTAAACAGAAAAACCCCGCTAATATCATCCTGCTGCTTGTATTCGGCATACTGATCAAGCTGCCTATGTTCCTTTACCCCGCATGTGCCGGTCAGCCGGTCAGACGGTTTGTTTTTTGAAAGTATATTAAAATTTTTGCAACCGACCGGGCGCAGCTTTCCGGCATTATATCCTTTACTGGCTTTTGGTTTGTTATTCCTCCAGGCGATCGTACTCACCAGGTTCGTGATGACACAGCGGATGATGAACAAGCCCAATTACCTGCCGGGTATGGCCTATTTGCTTATCACGTCTTTATTACCGGAATGGAATTTTTTTTCCGCCCCCCTGCTTATCAACAGTATCCTGTTGCTGGTATTATCAGGATTGTTCAGGATATACAACCAGCCCAATGCAAAGGGAACCATATTTAATATCGGTCTTGCACTGGGTATCGCCGGTTTTCTTTTCGTTTCATCATTGACCTTTATCGTCTGGATACTGCTGGCCCTGGCGGTTATGCGCCCTTTCCGTTTGAATGAATGGTTATTGTGCATACTCGGGATCACCACCCCCTTTTATTTTTACGCCATTTATATTTTTATTACCAATAAATGGAACTGGGACGCATTTATTCCGCATATCAGTATTGGTGTACCATCGGTGGAGCAATCCGCCTGGCTGGCCGCCAGTGTTTTCCTCATCATGGTGCCATTCTTAGTGGGTGGATATTATGTACAGGATAATCTCAGGAGAATGCTGATAAATGTGCGGAAAGGCTGGAGCCTTCTTCTTTTATACCTGCTGGTGGCTTTACTGCTGCCCTTTGTTAATACCAGCGATACATTTGAGAACTGGGTCATGGCGATGGTGCCGATGGCTGCTTTTCATGCTTCTACGTATTTGTATTCTACCTTACGGATATTCCCTCTTATTTTATTCTGGATAACAGTGGCTTTTGTGGTAACGTACCAGTATTATGGGCCGGGGTGGCAGGGGGTAGTCGTGAGTGGTGAGTAATGAGCCGTGAGCGATGAGCTGCGGGTGAGAAGCTACGAGCTACGAGCTGTGAGCCGCGAGCTACGAGACTCATAGTTGAAACTACCATTAAGGTCTCGCGGCTCATCGCTCATGGCTCGTAGCTTCCCACCCGCGGCTTCCCCCAAATATGTATCTTTGTCTAAATAAAATTCGTGTATGAAATTTGGCGTAGTCGTTTTTCCCGGTTCTAATTGCGACAGGGATATGCAGGATGCTCTGACCAATGACCTGAACCAGGAAGTGATCATGCTCTGGCATAAGGACAAAGACCTGAGCCGGTTCAATACAGAAGACTGTATCATTTTACCGGGAGGATTTTCTTTTGGCGACTACCTGCGTTGCGGTGCTATTGCCCGCTTTAGCCCGATGATGCAAAGCGTGATAGAATTTGCGAATGCAGGGGGAAAGGTACTGGGTGTTTGTAACGGGTTCCAGATATTATGCGAATCCCAATTGTTGCCCGGCGCTTTATTGCGCAATGCCAACCAACAATTTGTTTGTAAAAACGTTTTTATCAGGGGCCAGGAAGATGCTATTTTCAAAATACCGGTGGCTCATGGTGAAGGGCGCTATTATGCGGACGACAGCACGCTGAATGAACTGGAAGCTAACGGGCAGGTAATTTTCCGTTATTGTGATGAGAATGGAAAGATCAACGCAGGCGCTAATCCTAACGGGGGCAATGAGAAATATAGCCGGTATCTGTAATAAGAACCGCAATGTCTTTGGTATGATGCCGCACCCGGAAAGAGCCTGTTCCGCCGTACTGGGCAATACAGACGGCCGGGCCATCATCAAAGATTTATTGATGGCTGAGCAACTGGTTACCACTTAAACCTGTCTTTTAGATCATGCAGCGCCCTTTTGTCATTTTCTTACGATACAAAAGGAAGGCAGCATTTAATTTTGTTATACAAAACTGAAACGGTGAAAAAATTATTAATTCTAACGGCGATAATAGTAGTGGCAGCAGCGGCAAACGCACAATTGAATCCTGTCAGCTGGACGTATTCGGCTAAAAAGATAGCCGATAAAACCTATGAATTGCATATGACCGCCACGATACAATCCGGCTGGCATTTATACTCACAAACACAGCCCGAAGACGCTATCGCGGAACCCACTACGGTCACGATTAACAAAAACCCTTTACTGACGCTCGAAGGCAAGATCAATGAAGAAGGAAAAATGGAAAAGTTCCATGATGAAAAACTGGAGGTATCCGCCAACCAGTATTCTTCTACCGTAAGTTTTGTACAGGTAGTAAAACTGAAAGCGAAAGCAAAGACCAATGTAAGCGGCAGCATCCGTTTTCAAACCTGCAATGACGAGAAATGCCTTCCGCCAAAAACCGTTACTTTCAGTGTAGCTTTATAATAAATGAAGAACTTATTTTTTCATAACGGGTTCTTTTAAGAGCCCGTTTGTTTTTTAAAGTATAAATGATGAGCCACCTTTACAAGCGTATTGTCTTTTTTACCAGTTTACTTTTTTTTAGCGGTATTGTTTTTTCACAGGATAGCGTATTTCCCTGGAAAGTATCCAGCAAAAAGATCAGTGATGGCAAATACGAACTTACTTTCTCTACTGCTCCTTCGGCCCAATGGGAATTGTATGCCCCGGCCCAGAAGATAGACCTGCCAACCACGGAACTACAGTTCAGCGATTCATCCATTGCACAGGAGGGAAAATTTTTGGAAAAAGGAGAAGTGAAAGAAATAAAACACCCGCTGTTTGAAGAAGGAACATTAAGAGCTTACCAGTCGCCTGCAGAGTGGACAGCCACTATTCAATTCAAAGATAAGGATAGTATCCCCGCTGTATTGCAGGGAAAATTGCTCTATACGTATGGCCAGTCCGTAGATACTGCTTTTTATCCTTCTGCCGAGTTTGTATTTACCGTAGCGATGGAAGGTGGTATTGAAACAGCAGCCAGAATACGGGTCGCTTCTATTGACATCAACAACCCGGTAAACAATTGTGGCGATGAAGGCACAAAAAATAAAAGTATCTTCTCTATTTTCCTGCTGGGGCTTTTGGGCGGGTTGATCGCTTTGCTTACACCCTGCGTTTTCCCGATGATACCGGTCACCGTTACTTTCTTTACCAAAAAATCGCAGCGCAAAGGCCAGGGCATTACAAATGCTGTTTTGTACGGCCTTTTTATTTTCCTGATCTATATTCTTATTACCGTTCCTTTTCATATTGCCGGTAATACAAGTCCCGAGATATTCAATAATATTTCAACCAATGTATGGCTCAACCTGCTCTTCTTCGCCATCTTTGTTTTTTTTGCGTTATCCTTTTTCGGTCTTTTCGAAATTGGTCTGCCATCAGGATTGGCCAATAAAGCCGATTCAAAATCAGGGCTGGGAAATATAGGCGGTATCTTTTTTATGGCCGCTACATTGGCTATCGTTTCTTTTTCCTGTACAGGTCCTATACTGGGTACTTTACTGGTGGGAGTAGCAGAGCAGGGGGGCCTGGCCATTGACGGCCGGGGCTGCAGGTTTTGGCCTGGCGCTGGGATTACCTTTTGCCTTGTTTGCCATGTTTCCGCACTGGCTGCAATCATTACCCAAATCCGGCGGCTGGATGACGGATGTAAAAGTGGTGCTGGGATTCCTGGAACTGGGCCTGGCCATCAAGTTTTTTTCAAACGCGGATCTTGTCAAGCAGTGGGGTTTATTAAAACGCGAAATATTTATCGGTTTATGGATCGTGATCGGGGTGCTTACCGTTTTATACTTATTGGGTAAAATAAAATTTTCACACAGCTCCCCGGAAAGAAATTTTCCTTTACCCGTATCGCCTTTATCGTGTTATTTGCTTCTATCACCATTTATCTCTTGCCCGGGCTTACCAATACAAAATGGGCCGACCTGAAATTAATAAGCGGTTTCCCCCCGCCGAGAAACGTATAGCATATATGGTGCTTCTCATGGGCACAATGGTATTTTCGAACCTATTCAAAATGATTACAAGGAAGCACTGCTGAGAGCTAAGAAAGAAAATAAACCTGTTCTGATTGATTTTACCGGGTGGGCCTGTGTGAACTGCCGGCGTATGGAAGAAAAAGTGTGGCCCGATGCTTTGGTGGACAGCCTGATGCGCACGCAGTTCATTGTCGTTTCTTTATACGTAGACGAACGCAGGCAATTACCGCTTACAGAACAAACAGTAGATACATTGAAAAATGGCAGTACCAAATCAATCGTTACGGTAGGCGATAAGTGGGCTACTTTTCAAACGGAAAATTTTGGAGCTACCTCGCAACCTCAGTATGCTATCATCACGGCAGATGAAAAGGCGCTGACCAAAACAAAATTCTATACGCCCAATGCCCGTGAATTTGCCGAATGGCTGCAATGCGGACTGGAAGCGGCGAAGAGGAAATAGACAATTAGCAATAGGTAACTGGCAAATAGCTGGAGTGTATTGTCTGTTGCCAGCTTGCTTATTCCTCTAAAAAGCAAAACCGCTGATCACGAAGCGATCAGCGGTCAATTTGGTGTCATTCTGTACCAGCCTTCCCAGGTTTATTCCATCAAAGGAAATGGCAAGCAAACCGAAAAATTCTTTTATATCGAATTCTTCATCTCCGGTTGGAGATACAGAACGACAATATCATGTTTTGCGGATATGATCCGGGTTAAAGAGCGATTTGTTTCTGCACCATCAGTTTGCGCAGGTTGATCAGTCCGTAACGCATACGTCCCAGCGCTGTATTGATACTGCAATTGGTCACTGATGCGATCTCTTTGAAGCTCATGTCTGCATAATGACGCAGTATGATCACTTCCCGCTGATCTTCCGGAAGGCGCTGCAGCATTTCACGTACACGATCATGACTTTGCCTTTTCATCATCACGGTCTCTGCGCTGTCTTCAGCAAAGTTGAGCACTTCAAAGATATCTTTATCCTCACCGGTACGGATGGTGGGGGTGCGTTTTACTTTGCGGAAATGATCCACGCACAGGTTATGAGCGATACGCATAGCCCAGGGAAGGAATTTACCTTCTTCTGTGTAGCGTCCCGCTGCGCATAGTGTCAATAATGCGGATAAATACATCCTGGAAGATGTCTTCGGCCAGGTATTTGTCTTTTACGAGAAACAGGATAGACGTGTATAGTTTATCCTTGTGGCGCAGCACCAGGGATTCCAGTGCATCAAGATTCCCATCTATAAACAGATGGATCAGTTCATGGTCGGTTTTCTTACTAAAAGTTTTCATACTCCTACAGGTTTAGGTGTGGTCAAATGGCGTTGGTTGGCTGTAAATGATCGGTTAAAACAGTGTAGAAGTATATGCGATAGGCGAGATGGTTTTTTGGTGTTTCATTTTTCGGATATTGGTAAACTAAAAATAGTCTTTTTCAGGAAACCTCCAAACGATTCCTTTGCTTAATTGTATTTATTAGTGTCAAAAAATTGTTAAGGATAAGGCCTGAAATTTAAGACAGATAAGGCTTTACATTTGCCGGGTACAAAATGGAAAAAAACAATAAAAGGGAAAAATCCCGTAAAGAACGAGACCGTAAATTCCGCAGATAATATCCTTATTAAAGGTGCCCGCGTGCATAATCTGAAGAATGTAACGGTAAATATCCCAAGGAATAAGCTGGTAGTTGTCACCGGGGTATCCGGATCGGGCAAATCTTCGCTTACTATAGATACATTATACGCTGAAGGACAGCGCCGTTACGCAGAAAGTCTGAGCGCTTATGCCCGCCAGTTCCTCAACCGTATGAATAAACCTGATGTGGATTATATTAAGGGTTTATGCCCGGCGATCGCTATTGAGCAAAAAGTGATCACCCGAACTCCCCGCAGCACAGTAGGCAGCATGACGGAAATATATGATTACCTGCGCCTGCTTTTCGCCCGGATCGGCAAAACCATTTCGCCCGTATCAGGAAAGGAAGTGAAAAAGGACGATGTGACAGACGTGGTCAATGCGATCGCTGCCCTGGAAGAAGGTGACAAAGTGTATATACTGGCCACTTTTAAACAGCATACGAACAGGAATATCAGGGAAGAATTGAATATCCTGGTACAGAAAGGTTTTTCAAGAATGTATGATCATGCAGCCGGGGAAGCGCTCAGGATCGAAGAATTGCTGGAAAAAACAGATAAAGAATTAAAAACGTTATCAAAGACCTATATTCTCATAGACCGTATCGTGGTAAAAGAATTTGATGATGATGACAAACACCGGCTGGCCGATTCGATCGGCACTGCTTTTTATGAAGGCGAAGGTGATGTATATATTGAAGTGCAAAGTCAGAAATCAAAAGCCAAAAGTCAAAAGTCAAAAAACAGTAAGCAGGAAGATACTTCATCCCACTCACCACTCACTACTCACCATTCACTCCTCCATTTCAACAATCGCTTCGAAGCGGACGGTATGCAGTTTGAAGAACCTGTTCCCAATTTATTTTCCTTCAACAACCCTTTTGGCGCCTGCCCGACCTGCGAAGGATTCAGCCAGGTACTTGGAATTGATACTGACCTGGTGATACCAGACAGAAGATTGAGCGTATACGATGGCGCTATCGCCCCGTGGAAAGGAGAGAAACTGGGCTGGTGGAGAGAACAATTTATCAAAGGAGCGAAGAAGTTCAATTTTCCCGTACATAAATCCATTGCTGATCTTACCACAAAGCAATACGAAACACTATGGGAAGGAAATGAACATGCACAGGGGATTAATGATTTTTTTTAAGGAGGTGGAGCAAAACCTGTATAAAGTTCAATACCGTGTTTATTAAGCCGTTACCGCGGCAGAACATTATGCCCCGATTGCAAAGGATACAGGCTGCGCAAAGAGGCATTGTATATAAAGGTGAATGGTAAGCATATTGGTGAATTAGGTGATGTGCCAATAAAATACCTCAAAGGCTGGTTTGATGAACTGGATCAAAAGTTAAGCGATCATGATAAGCAGGTGGCTAAAAGAATACTGATCGAGATACATCACCGTATCCATACTTTATTAAGTGTTGGGTTAGGATATCTTACGCTGAGCCGGCTGGCCAATTCTCTCAGCGGCGGCGAAAGCCAGCGTATTCAACTGACACGAAGCCTTGGCAGCAATCTTACCAACTCCTTATACATACTTGACGAACCGTCTATCGGCCTGCATTCAAGAGATACGCAAAACCTGATCAAAGTATTAAAAGAGCTACGTGATCTCGGCAATACGGTAGTAGTAGTAGAGCATGATGAAATGATGATGCGGGAAGCGGATCATATTATTGACATGGGCCCTTTGGCGTCTCATTTAGGCGGTGAAGTGATCGCTGAAGGCAACTATGACGATATCATTTATAATGCACAGAGTCTTACCGGCAAATACTTAAGCGGCGATTTGGCCATCGAGCCGCCAAAGAATATCCGTAAATGGAACCGTTCGATAAAAGTAGAAGGGGCAAGACATAATAATTTAAAAGATATTACAGTTGAGTTTCCATTGAATGTACTTTGTGTGGTAAGCGGCGTGAGCGGCAGTGGTAAAACAACTTTAGTAAAACAGATATTATATCCCGCATTAAATAAGATAAAAGGTGAATTCGGCGAGAAAGTGGGTTTTCATAAGGCCATTACCGGTGATATTGACAGTATTGCCCAGGTGGAAATGATAGATCAGAATCCTATTGGTAAATCATCGAGAAGCAATCCTGTTACGTATATCAAAGCCTATGATGAGATACGTGATCTTTTTGCCAGGCAGCCATTGAGTAAAATGCGGGGATTTCTGCCAAAACATTTTTCATTCAACGTGGATGGCGGCAGGTGTGATACCTGCAAAGGAGAAGGCGAACAGGTAGTGGAAATGCAGTTTCTCGCGGATGTGCATCTTACCTGCGAATCATGCGGCGGTAAAAGATTTAAAGAAGAAGTACTCGAAGTAAAATATAAAGACAAAAGCATTGCCGATGTGCTGGATATGAGTGTGGATGAAGCGATTGATTTTTTTTATGATGAGAAGAATTTAGCAAGGGCAATTCAGCCATTGAGTGATGTAGGTCTGGGGTATGTAAAGCTCGGACAGTCATCAGATACTTTATCAGGCGGTGAAGCGCAAAGGGTAAAACTGGCGTCTTTTCTTGGTAAGGGTAAGAACAGCAGTAAAGTGCTTTTCATTTTTGATGAACCGACTACAGGGTTGCATTTTCATGATATTAAAAAACTACTCGCTTCTTTCAATGCGTTGATTGAGCAGGGACATTCTATCCTTGTTATTGAGCACAATACCGATGTGATCCGGAGCGCCGACTGGCTGATAGACCTTGGTCCCGAAGCGGGCGACGGTGGCGGAAATGTCGTGTATGCCGGTAAGCCAGAAGGTATTAAGCAAGTAAAGGAAAGCCATACAGCTGCATTTATGTGATCACTCCTTTTATATATAGTTACACTCGTAGTTTTACGCAACATGACGCGAACTTTTTCGTGGTAAAGCTTGCATAATCAGAAAATAGTTAATAAGTTTGTCGCATCCCGCTTTTATAGCGATCCAATCTCTCTGAAATCCGTACCACGAATCCTCTAAAATAATAACGTAGGCCATCAGTTATGAAACTGAACGAACGCTTATGTTTTTTGTCCCCCGGAATACCGCTGCTGACACGGCAGATCCTTTATAATTCCAGTTCCTTTCCAAAAGCTACTATCCAACGCCTGGTCTAACCCCCGAAGACGTATTTCTTAATCTGTTTTATAAAAACTAAACTACCAGGCTTTATGAAAAAGTATTTACTCAACCTTTCGATTGCATTGCTGATGTTGCTTGCTGCAATATCAGTTAACGCACAAACAAGAACAGCTACCGCGAGTGGTAACTGGAATAGCACGACTACATGGGGAGGCGCTTCTGCTCCCACATCTGCAAATGAAGTTGTAATCAATAACGGAGTTACCGTTACCGTGAATGTTGCAGCAGCAGCATGTAATTCAGTTACTTTCAGGAGTGCTTCAGGTACGCTGACAGTCAGCTCAGGAATGACACTGACTGTAACAGCCGGTATCACACTCGAAAATACCGCTGGTGGCAATACAGCCGCTACATTGGCAGGCGCAGGAACGATCAATTGCGCATCAATAACAGTGGGAGGCAATGTGACTGCAGTGACCGGTAATAATCTTACTAACACACTTACTTCTTCAGTCGCTGTGCTGTCCGTATCCGGAGGAGTTTTCGTCAATGGAGAAGATAATGGCAATGATGAGAGCAGCGGAACATTCCTGCTCAGTACAGGTACTTTAAGTGTCGGCGGTGTAATTACACTGAACAGTGATACCGATGATAATGACGCTTCTGCTATATTCAGTATGGACTCAGGTACTGATAACGGAGTACTTACTGTAACGAACGCTACTCCTTTTTCACTTACAGGCGCAGGTACAGAGACACTTAATTTTACTACGGCCGGAACTACTACTGTAAATTATGCCGGAACTGCACAAACTGTTGCTCCTGCTACTTACAGAAACCTGGTGTTTTCAGGCAGTGGTGCAAAAACTTCAGGCGGTACTGTTACAGTAGGCGTGAAATTATCTCTTCAGGATGCCGCCACAGCAGGCAGTGCTATTACTTTCAATACTGCTATCCTGGAATATAAAGGCACTGCCCCGCAAACTACTTCAAACAATGAATTTGCCGCTTCAACATCAAGTATTGATGAAGTGATTATTGATAATGCAGCCGGGGTAACGCTTAATGGCGCAAAAACACTGAATGGTGATCTTACCCTGGCATCAGGTAATCTGACAACCGGTACTAACCTTTCAATGGCAAATAATACCACCATCACCCGGAGCGAAGGAAGCCTGACAGGTACTTTACAGGGTGGCGGCAATTATAGTGTTGACTATATCGGCAATTCAAAGACGACAGGAGCAGAATTATCAGGTACTGATCTTACTAACCTGACTGTAGATCTAACCCCCGGGCAAATTGTTACACTTGATCAGAACCGTGCACCGGATGGTAGTCTGGATGTGTCTGCAGGTATTTTCGATTTATCATCTTTTACAATAAACAGGTCTGGCGGTGGTGGTACTTTAACTGTTAGCAATGGCGCTACTTTACGAATAGGAGGAACAAACGGTTTCCCTGCCAACTATAATACTCATGCTATCGGTTCTACCAGCCCGTTCAGTACGGTGGAGTATGCAGGTACTGCACAGACTATTGCAACATTGAATAGTACACAATCTTATGGTATTCTTATTTTATCAGGTTCAGGTGTTAAGACTTTTACCGGTGAAACCGTAAACGGTGTTTTATCTGTACAGGGAGCAGCTACGACAGCCGGTACTTCACCAGGCTATGCGGCTACTGCTATTCTTGAATACAAAGGTTCAGTACCCCAGAATACATCAAGCGTTGAATTTGTCGGTACAGGTGCAAACCCAGCCAACCTGAGAATTGATAATACAAACGGCGTTACTTTACATGCAGCTAAAAGTATCAACGGTGCATTGACGCTTACAGACGGCTACCTGACAACTACCAATACATTCTTACTTACCATCAACAACGGAGGTTCTGCTTCTACAACAAATGGCGCCTTTGTAAATGGTCCTTTGTCTAAAGTAAAAAATACGACGGCCCGCTTTGATTTTCCTGTTGGAACCTTAACAGGCGGATTGCGTATCATTGGTGTTACACCGCAGAATACTACATCTACGACTTACAGGGCTACTTTTAACAGTGCCAATCCAAGAACAAGCGTTACTAACGGTACTAACCTGGGAACTATTCAGCAGATCAGTTCTTGCGAATACTGGAGTTTGTCACAAACATCTGGTACAACAGCTGCAAGAATAACCCTTTCATGGCCGGCCGCTGTTAATAGCTGCGGAGCAGGAAGCTATGTTGGTAACATCACTTCGCTGGTAGTGGCACAACACAATAATACCAACTGGACTAACGGAGGGCAATCAGGAAACAGTGGTAGTCCTTCAGCCGGTGGTACGATTACTTCAAATAACTATCTTGGAACTTTCAGTCCATTTGTGTTAGCTACTACCAACGTTAACCAAAACCCGCTGCCGGTAATGTTCGCTGATGTAAAAGCATTTCAAAAGAACAACGGTGTGCAGATTGACTGGAGCAACCTGACAGAAAGAGATGTGGTTGGTTATACCATTGAGCGTTCTGCTGACGGTCAGAACTTTACAGCTATCGGCCAGCAATCGCCAAGAAGCAATAGTAATGATAAGGAAATGTATACTGCTTTCGACGCGGCTCCTTTCGCAGGCGTTAATTTCTACCGTGTTAAAGCACAGGAAACAACTGGTAAGACCATCTACAGTAAGTCATTAAAAGTTGATCTTGCCGGAAAACAAGCTGGTTTCAACCTGTATCCGAATCCTGTTAATGGCGGCCAGGTGTCTGTTTCAATGAATGTAAAACCGGGTCAGTATACCGTGAAAGTGATGAACAGCGCGGGTCAGCAGGTATATACACAAAGATTAATTCACCAGGGAGGATCTATGACACAGACAGTTGAACTTCCTTCAGCGGTTAAGTCAGGGGTTTACAATATGATGATTACAGGCGATAACTATCGCGAATCAAAAATGTTTATAGTACAGTAGAGAGTACAATAGAGAGCCCAAAACAGGGGGCCGGCTCAGCAATGAGGCCGGCCTTTTTTTGTGCAGGAAATTTGCGCAGCGGCTATTATTGTTTTATAAATTTTTGCTGAGATACGGTTGTTGTATTCCTTACCATAATAATATAGGTACCCGCCGGTAATGAACTTACATCAACGCTTATGCTTTGTCTTCCGGCGCTTGCCTTTTCTGCGCGTGTCTTTACCATTACTCCTTTAACATCAATTATATTTATAGTGACCGGTCCTGCCATTTGCTGGTCAAAGCCAAGATATAATGAACTGACTGCAGGATTGGGATATACCTGCAGGCTTAGCGGAGAAGAAGATCTGTCGAAAACTATTGTCTTACTGTAGGTAAACCGGTTATCTGTATTTACCATTTGAAGACGGTAATAGACTTTTCGTGCATTTGTCCCGTAGAGTGTATTATCCTGGTAGGTGTAATCATTCGTCACGTTTCCTTTGCCGGCAACCTGTGCGATCCCGGTAAAGTTCAATCCGTCGAAACTTCGTTGAATACTATAATAACTAAAGTTTACTTCCTGCGCTGTTTTCCAGTGCAGCGATGCGATATCATTATTCAATGCGCCATCGAAGCGGAATAATTGTACCGGCAATACCTGTAACGTGCTGATCTTCCAGAGATCATTCAGCAAACCGGAGTTACTGACACTGGCGTCATAACCATACCCGCCGAACAGCCAGAGATGACCATTGCCATCCGTCCATGAAACACTGCTGGTCCTCGCTCCCGATTTATTTGAAAAGGTAGGCATGCCCTGTGTGCCATAGACACCTGATTGATTGATATTGTTATCTCCTTTTACCCATGTCCACTGGTTAGTGGCAGGATCATATTTCCACAGGTCATTCATATAGCCTTCGGCATTCCTGTCAAAACCATATCCACCAAACAACCATAGATCATTATCACTGTCTGTCCAGGAAACGCTTACATATCTTGCGCCCGGTTTATTAGCAATATCGGATACGCCTTGTGTGCCATAAATGCCGCGCTGATCAATAGCGCTGTCGCCGCTTACCCATGTCCACTGATTGACAGACGGATTATATTTCCACAGATCATTCAGATAACCTTCTTTATTGGAACTGTTACCGTACCCGCCGAATAGCCAGAAGTTATTATCGCTGTCTTTCCAGGAAATGCTGACATACCGGCTTCCCGGTTTATTCGATGGGCCAGCGACGCCTTTTTGACCATATTTGCTGAACTGGTTATTTACGTTATCGCCACTTACCCATGTCCATTTGTTGGTGGCCGGGCTATATTTCCAAAGGTCATTCAGGGTGCCGGCAGCACTGTTATCATAGCCATATCCGCCAAACAACCAGAGATTGCCGCTGTTGTCAATCCATGTCTGGCCGCCGTATCTGCCACCCGGCTTATTCGCAGTATGTGCTACGCCCTTTGTGCCATAAACGCCAGGTTGTTCAATGGCATTATTTCCTTTTATCCATGTCCATTGATTGGTAGCGGGATTATATTTCCAGAGATCATTGCGATAGCCAAATCCGTTGCTGGTAAAACCAAACCCGCCAAAGAGCCAGAGTTGACCGCTGGCATCCGTCCACGATACGCTGGCGTAGGACGCCCCGGGCTTGTTAGCATCATTAGCTACACCCTGTACGCCATAGACTGCGGCCTGGTCGCTGATATTATCTCCTTTGATCCATGTCCATGAATTAATAAGCGGATCATATTTCCACAGATCATTTTGATAGCCTATGTTATTGTCGCTGTCAAAACCGTATCCGCCAAACAGCCATAAGTTACCCTGGTTATCTCTCCAGGTGGCTGAAAAATCTCTTGATCCGGGTTTATTTGCAGTGTTCGCTATTCCATGGGTACCATATATACCTGGTTGTTCAATAGCATTATCACCTTTCATCCATGTAAGAAATGTACTGGCACCGGTTTGGGAAAATACTAATGAGGTACACAACAGGAAAGTAAAGAAAAGCAGGATGGCTTTCATAGAATCGGGATTATATCTAACTTATATAATCCCTCCGGCAAATCCCAGCAGATCCCTTACTGAGTAAGCGAAATCAGCAAATACTCTTATTACTTAAAAGGGTAAAGTAATAAAACCAATAATGATGGTTGTGAAAGAAATCAACGTAGTTTATCGAGGCTTTTTACCAGCTTCTCGTCTTTCCAGATACCTCTTGCTGCCATGATATAGCCGGCAAGAACAGCAAATGCAAACAGGCAGGTAAATGAGATACTTCCCTGCTGGTAGTTTTTCATTCCAGAAAAATAAATAATAATAATAATTAATGCGAGAACAGCTCCGCCAATAGCAAGCTTCAGTTGCTTTTTACGTTCCTTATATAAAAAGATAGTAATAACAGAAAGCAGGAGAGAAGCGCCCGTAAGCACTAAAAGAAAAAGATTACTGGCTCCGTCCATCTCTTCGTAAGCGCCGGTTTTTAACTGGCCTGCATAAAAGGGAAATTTATAGCTGAAAAAAGCGCTGATCGTGGATAATAACAACCAAAGGCTCTGCTGGCGTTGGATCATAATGGTTCGTTTGCAGCAAATCTATTGAAATTATTCATTGATGAAAAGACCTTAAAGTTTGGAACGCCTGGGGTTGCTGCAATAAATATCTCCCGCAAAGACACTAAGATCACAAAGTCCTTACAATCAATTGAAATTTCTTTATCTCTGTGCCTTGTCCAAATCTTAAGGTCTTGTCCAAAGGACCTTCTATGGAGCAGGAAAAAAATCAGCCCAGTTCCGGGTATAGTACAAACTGCTTCATGAATTCTTTTACCTCTGCTTTTACCCCGGTAATGATCTTTTCATCATCTGCATTCATCAGTACTTTATCTATCAGGTCTACTATCGCTTCTACTTCTTTTTCTTTCATACCCCGCGTGGTAACAGCGGGAACGCCGACACGGATGCCGGATGTAACGAATGGTGATTTATCATCAAACGGCACCGAATTCTTATTAAGCGTGATATGTGCTTTGTCAAGTGTTTCCTGTGCTTTTTTGCCGGTGATATTCTTATTTCTCAGGTCAATCAGCATTAAATGATTATCGGTACCGTCGCTGATAAGATCATACCCTTTTGATACAAATGCTTTGGCCATTGCCTGCGCATTACTGATCACCTGTTTGCCGTATGCTTTAAAATCTTCAGACAATATTTCACCAAAGGCTACAGCTTTGGCCGCGATAACATGCTCTAATGGCCCGCCCTGTGTACCCGGAAAAACAGCGAGGTCCAGCAACTGGCTCATTGTCCTTGTATTGCCTTTCGGATCTTTGATACCCCATGGATTTTCAAAATCATGACGAAGCATGATGATACCACCACGGGGGCCGCGTAATGTTTTATGTGTGGTGGAAGTAATAATATGACAATGATCAAAAGGATCATTTAATAAACCTGTTGCGATCAAACCGGCAGGATGAGCGATATCCGCCATGATCACAGCGCCGATCTTATCCGCTACTTCACGGATACGTTTATAATCCCAGTCGCGGCTGTAAGCGGATGCGCCGCAGATGATCATCTTTGGTTTTTCTTTCAGTGCAGTAGCTTCGAGCTGATCATAATCTACCAGCCCTGTTTCTTTTTTAACCCCGTAAAATAGAGCCTGGTAATTCTTACCGCTGAAATTGGCAGGACTTCCGTGTGTTAAATGTCCTCCCATGCTCAGATCAAGACCCAGTATTTTTTCACCGGGCTTGACACACGCTAAAAAAACCGCGGCATTGGCCTGTGCACCACTATGCGGCTGAACGTTTGCCCATGATGCGCTGAACACTTTTTTTAATCTTTCGATAGCCAGTGTTTCTATTTCATCCACTACTTCACAGCCGCCATAATAACGTTTACCAGGATAGCCTTCCGCATACTTATTGGTAGGTACGGTGCCCATTGCCTGTATGACCTGTAATGATGTAAAGTTTTCTGAAGCGATGAGTTCGATACCATGACGCTGACGATCGAGTTCTTTGCGGATGAGATCAAAAACGAGTGTGTCTTTTTGCATAGCGAAGTTTACAAGTTTATAAGTTCACAGGTTTATAAGTTCAAAAAGACGAAAGAGTTTGCGTGATTTCAAAACCCCGGACTTCTGCGGTCTTGTGAACTTCATAACCTGCTGAAAGCGACAGAACGATGAAGTGTGTCTTCGTTGTATTCATGATAAACCTGCAGTGAAAGCAGGTACTCCGGCAAGTTCAGTACAGCACAACAACTGGTTACACAAATTTTTTGCAAAAATAAGCCGGCAATGAATGTCAGGGAATTTATTTAGAAATTTTTATTCATTGAAAAATCACTACTTTCACGGGCTTTTTAACAATCAATGAAGGCGATTATACCAGTAGCAGGAGCAGGCACCAAACTGCGTCCACATAGTTATACTCAACCTAAGGCACTCATTCCGCTGGCAGGCAAGACGGTACTCAGTATCATCGTTGACCAGTTAAGGGAAGCGGGCATTAATGAATTTGTTTTTATTGTTGGATATCTCGGAGATAAGATCAGGGATTATGTAGAAATGAAATATCCTGATGTGCATGCACATTATGTACAGCAGATTGACAGGCAGGGGATCGGTCATGCCATTAACCTGACGAGAAATATCGTTAATAATGATGAGGTTTTTGTTGTACTCGGTGATACGATCTGTGAGTATGATGTAAGCGCCGTCGTGAACAGTCCCGATTCGATGCTAGGTGTAAGAAAAGTAGATGATCCCCGTGAATTTGGCGTAGCGGAAATGGATGATAACGGGTATATTGATCACGTGGTGGAAAAACCGCAGATACCCAAATCGAATATGGCGCTGGTCGGTATTTATAAGATCAAGGAATCGGAAATGCTGTTTCAATGCCTGGAAAATAATTTTATCCAGGGATTGCGTACACATGGTGAATACAGCCTGACCGATGCGCTGGATTGCATGTTGCAGAAAGGAGCGAAGTTCAAACCTTTTAAAGTGGATAGCTGGTTTGATTGCGGCAGGAAAGAAACATTGCTCGAATCCAATTCGACGCTGCTGAAAAAATTCGCCCCGCAGAATGCCAAAGAATATCATTTCGAAAATACCGTGATCATACACCCGGTCAGTATCGGTGACGGTTGTGATATAAAAAATTCTATTATCGGTCCGAATGTAACCATCGGGGAAAATACGGCTCTCAATTATTCGATCGTGCGAAATTCTATCATCGGATCATTCTCCAATTTATATGATATAGTACTGGAAGATTCCGTTATCGGCAGCGACACCAGCTTACGCGGTGAAACACGTGAGCTGAATATCGGGGATAATACCAGTATTGATTTAGGATAGGTGCTGGTTTCTGAATACTGGATGTTGAAAGAGCATAAGGCCTTTACAATTTTTGGGAATCTAGTATCCAGTATCTAGCATCCAGAAACCAGCATCCAGAAACCAGCATCCAGTATCTTTACCTCCCAACTCCCTGCTAATGACTAACTACTCCAACCGCATCACCCAACTCTTCAGCATCAACTACCCCATCATCCAGGCAGGTATGATATGGGCCAGTGGCTGGCGGCTGGCCAGCGCCGTAAGTAATGCAGGCGGGCTTGGTATCATAGGCAGCGGAAGTATGTATCCTGATGTCTTACGTGAACACATCAGGAAATGTCAATCCGCTACCGGGCGCCCTTTTGGAGTAAACGTGCCCCTGCTTTACCCGGATATTGATAAACATATACAGATCATCATAGAAGAAGGGGTAAAGATTGTTTTTACATCTGCCGGTAACCCTAAGACCTGGACAAGCGTCTTAAAAGAAAAAGGCATTACCGTTGTGCATGTGGTAAGCAGCAGCCGGTTTGCTCTCAAGGCGGAGGAAGCGGGTTGCGATGCAGTAGTCGCCGAAGGTTTTGAAGCAGGCGGGCACAATGGAAGAGAAGAAACAACGACCATGGTATTGATACCAGCCGTGGTGAACGCCGTAAAAATACCTGTAATAGCGGCCGGGGGCATAGCGACAGGAAGACAAATGATGGCCGCGATGGTCATGGGTGCGGAAGGAGTGCAGGTAGGCAGTCGCTTTGTAGCCAGTGAGGAAGCATCTTCGCATATCGCATTCAAGAATAAGGTGGTCAGTTCGCAGGAAGGGGATACCGTGCTGACGATGAAACAACTGACGCCGGTAAGGTTGTTAAAGAACCCATTTTACCAACAGGTGCAGGAGGCCGAAGGAAGAGGGGCAACGATAGATGAACTGAAAGCGTTATTAGGAAGGGCAAGGGCGAAAAAGGGAATGTTCGAAGGGAATATGGACGAAGGCGAACTGGAAATAGGACAGGTAAGTTCTTTGCTGGATAGTATTTTACCGGCGGCCGTGATCGTAGAAAAATTGTGGTCAGAATTTTCAGAGGCATTGAAAAATCCGGTTAAAATCCTTTAATTTTATATCGCAGGCGGGATATATGTATTGTAAAACCAGTTTTTTACAAACTAAAAATGATTAGCATGAAACCTAAGATCTTTTTACTGGCCATCAGCCTGTTGGGTTTTGCGGTTGCTAAAGCCAACACTGAGCCTGAGCCTGGTTCCGACAAAAAAAGCGTGGATGAAATCAATGGCGTTATCGTCAATGCTGAAAGCAAAAAGCCATTGAGGGATGTAAGCATTACCGCTTACCTGGTTTCCAAAAAGGAAAAAGCCATTATCACCGATGAAGATGGTAACTATGGTTTTGATGAATTGAAACCGGGTACTTACCGCTTCATTTTTGAGAAAGCAGGGTTTAAAAGAGTAACAAAAGAAAAAGTGGTTATTAAGACCGACGAAACATTTCAGCTTAATATTGAAATGATAGAGAATAAGGATTCGGAACTAATGCCTTCACCTTTTCATTTCTAATAGCAACTATTAAAATATTCATAAGCCCGTCTCGTTATAACGAGACGGGCTTTTTTTTATAACGACATGTAAAAGATAAGCCGGGTAAGAACTTTATTGATGTTGTTATTGAAATCGTTTATATAAAAGAAGAGTTGGGGAAGTGCAGGAAGCTGGCAAAATGTAATGCCGGGTACGGTTAAAAAATTAAAGCCCCGTCTTATAAAAAGACAGGGCTTATTTTTCATGGCTATGGCTGGTTTTGGCTATAAGTATTAATCCATATCAAGATCGAAATCGTCATCTGTTTTTCTGATCGTGAATTTTGTATGCTTTTCTAAAAAGCTTTTGTATTTCAGGTAAGTTTCATTTGTAGAAGTTAAGAGTTGATCTGACAATTGGGATTAAATTTAAGTAACGACACTTCAATTTAATAACCCCAAAATGTCAGATCATGAACTCTGAAACTAAGTTAATCAAATCTCGGGTTGGCCTACTCAATTTAGCCGAACAATTAAACAATGTAACTCGCGCCTGTAAGTTAATGGGCACCAGCAGGGACAGTTTTTATCGAATTAGAGAGTTGTATACCACTGGTGGCGAAGAAGCACTGCGGGAAGTCAGCCGGCGTAAGCCTATTCCCAAAAACCGGGTAGAACCTGCTGTTGAAGAAGCTGTTTTACAAATGGCTTTCGATTTTCCAGCTTATGGTCAATCACGTGCCTGTAACGAGTTGCGTAAAAAGGGAATTTTTATTTCTGCAGCCGGTGTCAGGTGTGTTTGGCAACGCCACAACCTGGAAGTTTTTGACAAGCGGTTAAAGGCCCTGGAAGAGCGAATGGCGCAGCAAGGACTTATCCTCACCGAAGCCCAGGTGATCGCTATGGAACGCAAAAAAGAAAAGCAGGAGGCCTTTGGAGAAATCGAAACCGAACATCCGGGCTACCTGGTCGCTCAAGACACTTATTATGTGGGGACTATCAAAGGTGTAGGCCGAATTTATCAGCAGACCGTTATTGATACTTACAGCCGTGTCGCCTTTGCAAAGCTCTATACCAGCAAACATGCAATCACTTCAGCTGATGTTCTTAATGACCGGGTACTGCCCTTTTTTGAAAGCCATGATATCGCTGTATTGCGGATGCTGACGGACCGGGGCACGGAGTTCAATGGAAGACCGGAGAATCATGAATACGAACTGTACTTACAATTAGAAAATATTGATCACAGTAAAACAAAAGTTCGACATCCACAAAGCAATGGTATCTGTGAACGGCTGCATCGAACTATGCAAGATGAATTTTATGCTGTCACGTTCAGGAAAAATATCTATCAAAATCTGGAAAACCTTCAAACAGATCTTGATAACTGGATGATACATTATAACGAAGAGCGAACTCACAGTGGTCGATACTGCTTTGGAAAAACTCCGATGGCCACATTTTTAGAATCACTTATCTTGGCCAAGCAAAAGCAGTTGCGCTCAACTTTAGACGCTGCTTAATTATTAATCCAAACCCTTTTGAAAATTAAAATCCTTTATTGTCAGATCAACTACTAACTATTACATTTCATTGCTGGCTTTTTTACCATTGATGATCAGTTCTCCATCTTTGTGTTTGATCGTGTAGGTTTCGTCTTTTTTGATCAGGCCGTCTTTATCAAGCCCTTCTGTAAAGACTTTATATTCCTTTACGTCTTCCTTGGCTTTTTCTATCTGTACCCTGGCCCTGTCCATCTCTTCTTTTACCTGCGGGCCGATCTTATCCATTTCGGTTTTTACTTTCGCCATTTCCTCGTCCAGTTCTTTCAGATCAATCTTCTTCAGCAGTTCCATTTCTTTTTTGATCTGCTCCATATCAATTTTAGACACAGATTCTTTTACTTCTTTCTGGATCTTTTCAAAATCTATTTCCTTCATCACTTTTTCCATTTCCAGTTTCATCTTTTCCCCGTCAAATTCTTTCATAGATTCTTTTAACTCTTTCTGCATTTTCTCCATATCTATGTTCACTTTACCCATTGACTCCTGTATTTCTTTCTGTACCTTTTCAAAGTTCACTTCTTTTATCGCCTGTTCCACCTGCATCCTGATCTTTTCGCCATCAATTCCTTTCATGGCTTTCTCTATTTCCAACTGGACTTTTTTCATTTCTGTTTCAATGTCCACCCTGTCGAGTTCATCCAGCACATCATCAAGGTCACGGACCTTTTTCTCCCGTTCCGTCTTTTTTCCTTTTGGAACAGTATCAGTATAATAATGTTGTTTTTGAGAATGGTCCGCAGATTGTTTGCGGTCCCATGAGATAAGGGCAAAAGCGCTGCCGGTGACGAATAAAGCAAGCAGGATACGACCTGCCGTAATTGATCCTGGTTTCATATACAAATGTTTTTGGTTTACTAATTCACGAAATACTTCGTATCAAATATACGATTGATTTCGTATTTAGTTACACTCTTTTTCCTTTAAAGATTTTTTTAACAAAACCAGGGTTCTAAAGTAGCCGGTAAGTATTGTAAGGCGGTAAGCATTTGTTTTCAAATCGGTTTCTTCCGTCTTCCCGGCAAAGATTGGCTGCTGGTCAAAAGCGGGTAAGAGGAAAGAAAATCCCGCAAAGCCGCAAAGGCCACCAGGTCTTACAGAAGTAATATTCTTCTTTGTAAACTTAGTGGCCTTTGCGGCTTTGCGGGAGATATGCTTAGTTCTTACGGAAAGCCCATTTCATCATTTCCTTCCAGCTTGGCTTCTTACCATACATGAGTATACCGGTACGATAGATCTTGCCGGCGAACCAGGTAGTGAATATAAAACCCGCTACCAGCGTCAGCATGGAAACGCCCAATTGCCACCAGGGAACGGTACCCGGTACACCAAAAGGTATCCTTGCCATCATATATATAGGCGATGTAAAAGGAATGATACTGCCCCATACAGATAAACCGCTGGTCGGATCCCTGATAACGGCCTGCATGGTTACGATAGAGAAGATGATCGGCATCATCAGCGGAAAACTAAGCGATTGCGCTTCCCGCATATCTTCATTTACCGCACTGCCAATAGCGGCAAACAGGGAAGCATAAAAGAAGAAACCGCCGATCAGGTAAAAGACAAAGCAAAACAGGATCAGCGGAATATTCGTGCTGGTAAATACTTCCTGTATACTGCCGATCACGCCACTCATGGAAGCAGCCGCTCCCGAGGCCTTTGTTACATTATATATAATGAAGATGAACGTGATCCATAATAATACCTGTGTAAGCGCCACGAGACCGATGCCTACTATTTTTCCCAGCATAAGCTGAAAGGGTTTGACAGAAGAAATGATGACCTCAGCGATACGGTTGGTCTTCTCTTCCATTACTCCCATCATTACCTGTGAGCCGTACATCATCAGGATAAAATAAATAAGGATCGCCGCGATGATACCCATCACGGAAGCCGTTCCTGAATTGGCCCTTGTGTCGTTTACGTTTTCCGGGTTTACAGAGATGGAGCTTTCTTCCAGCACCTTCTTTTTCGTTTCATCAATCCCCAGTTTTTCATTCTTAATGATATTCCAGATATTATTCAGCTTTCTTTTGAGCGGTACGGCGCCTTCAAGACTTAAGGTGCGGCTGGTATAAAAGGGTAGTCTTTTAATGCCTGTTTCCCAATTGGTACCGGCAGGAATAATAATATAGCCATCATAGCCCATAGTGGAAAAATTGGCTTTCAGGCTATCGGCCGGTACATTGACCAGCGATAGAACAGTAGAGCTGTCGAGAGCATTCTCTCTTTCAATTTTTCCTTTATCAAAATACCCGCTCGAATCAATAGCGGCGATACGAAGGTTACTGCCGCTTTTAGCAGTAATATAACCTGTTCCGAAAATAAGCGCCAGGTATAAAAGGGGAAAAAGCAGGGTGCTTATCAGAAAGGTTTTTTTTCTTACCCGGGTAAGGTATTCTCTTTTTATAATGAGTAATATCTTGTTCATGTAAATGCGGTTTGAAGTGGTTAGTGTCAGGCGTTGATTTCTTGAAACTGGCGGGCCGTAGGCGTACCTTTTACCAGCCGGATGAAAATATCATTCAGCGAAGGAAGTATCTCATTGAATGATTCTATATGAAGACCTTTGGTAATGAAATACTGCAACACATCATTGTTGCTGTAACCGGGGTCTACTTTGATCACAACTTCTTTTTCTTCTTTTTCTTTTACTTCAAAAAGATGGATAGCTAAATGTTCAGGCATTATTTTATCAGCGAAACTTACTTTGAAAAGATTCTCTTTATAATCCTGCCTTACCTGCCTTACTGTTCCATCAAGTATCTTCTGGCCTTTATTCACCAGCGCAATATGGTCGCATATTTCTTCCACCTGTTCCATCCTGTGCGTACTGAAAATAATGGTGGCGCCGTTTTTAGCCAGGTTGTATATCTCATCTTTGATCAGGTTGCTGTTTACAGGGTCAAGACCACTGAAAGGCTCATCGAGGATAATCAGTTTGGGCTCATGTAATACGGTGGTGACAAACTGCAGTTTTTGCTGCATACCTTTTGAAAGGTCTTCCACTTTTTTACCCCACCAGCTTTGCATATCAAATTTGACAAACCATTCTTTGATCTTTTTTGTGGCTTCGCTTTTCTTTAACCCTTTCAGCTGCGCGAGGTATTCGGTTTGTTCGCCGATCTTCATCTTTTTATATAAGCCTCTTTCTTCCGGCATATACCCGATCTTGCTGATATCATTAACAGGGTCGAATTTTTTTCCATCAAAGATGATCTCGCCCTGGTCGGGATAAAAGATACCGGTGATCATTCTTATCAGTGTTGTTTTACCGGCGCCATTGGGGCCGAGTAATCCGAATATCTGCCCTTGTTCAATGGTCAGGCTGATATCATCAACGGCTTTTTGCGTTGCAAAATATTTTCTCAGGTGTTGAAGTTCCAGTATGGGCATTTTTTAAAATTGTAAAGCAAAAGTAAACGTTACGGTAAATAAGAGACGAAATTTCGCTAAACGTAAGATGGAAGGGGGTGAACTGGCAAAAGCAGGGTGTCAGTTACGCAATAACGAAACAGCGACCAGGTCAGCCACCCGTTCACCATCCATAGCAGCGCTCACGATACCACCGGCATAGCCCGCACCTTCCCCGCAGGGATACAGGTTCTTTACCTGCGGATGATGCAGACGCTCATTATCCCTGGGAATACGGACAGGGGAGGAGGTTCTTGATTCTGTAGCTACTATTACGGCATCATTGGTATAATACCCCTTCATTTTTTTGCCAAACTCTTTAAATGCCTGCTGCAGGTTTTGCCAGATAAATAAAGGAAGCACTTCTTTTAACGGCACGGAATGAATACCCGGCAGATATGAACAGGCCGGCAATGATCCGGATAGTTTTGATTCTGTAAAATCTATCAGCCTTTGTGCCGGCGCTACAAATTTGCCACCACCAGCCTCAAAAGCTTTTTGCTCAACTGACTGTTGAAATTTCATTAATAATAAGGGGCCAGTAGCGGATTTTGTCCCGCCGATTGCGGGATCAAAATAGGTAGTGGCATCTTTTTCATCCACAGACACAACTATTCCGCTATTGGCATAGGGATTATTTCTTTTGGAAGGGGACCATCCGTTCACGACTAATTCCCCGGGTGCAGTAGCAGCCGGGGCTATGATACCGCCCGGGCACATGCAAAAGGAAAAAACACCTTTACCATCTACCTGTTGTACCAGGCTATAGGAGGCGGGCGGTAAAAAAGCATCCCTGGTGGAACAATGATACTGGGCACTGTCAATTAATGATTGCGGGTGCTCTACTCTTACTCCTAATGCAAAAGGCTTTGATTCTATCAGTATCTTTTTAGAATGCAAGAGTTCAAAAATATCCCTGGCTGAATGGCCGGTTGCCAGTATGACGGCATGGGCATTAAAAGTATCTCCGTCCGCAGTCATAACCGTTGTAATGTGCTCTTCTTTCATAGTAAAATCGGTTAGTTTTTTCTCAAACAAAAACTCACCGCCGCAGTCTATGATCTTTTTCCTCATTGCGGTAATGATATCCGGCAATTTATTGGTGCCGATATGGGGATGAGATTCATAGAGTATCTTTTCTTCTGCCCCGAAGTGAACAAAAAGATCGAGGATGCGGCTGATATCACCCCGTTTGGAACTGCGGGTGTACAGTTTGCCATCACTGTACGTACCGGCGCCGCCTTCTCCAAAGCAATAGTTGCTTTCGGGATTTACTTCGCCTTCTTTATTGAGAATAGCAAGATCCCGTCTACGGGCTCTTACATCTTTGCCTCTTTCCAGTATAATGGGCCTGATGCCTGATTCTATTAGTTTCAACGCGGCAAACAATCCCGCGGGACCGGCCCCTACAATAATTACCTTTTTGGGTGTGTTTTTTACGTCTTTGAATGAAAAGCCGGTGCGTTTGCGGTCGTGATAAGGTTCGTTAATAAAAGCCTGAACAGACAGGTTGACCCAGGCTTGCTTACCGCGGGCATCAATGGATCGCTTAAGAATGGTGTAGCCGGAAACAGCGGAAGGCTTAACGGCTTCTGACTTTGCCAGGTAGTTCTTTACCGATTGTTCATCGGCTGCTTCCGATGGCAGGAGTTTTAAAGAGATAGTCTTTTGCATTGCGGTCAGGTTTTTATCCTGAAAAACAAATTGTGGAGCAAAGATATAAAATGAAAAAGCTGTCTTGTGTAAAATAAGACAGCTTTTTGAAAGATGTATATTGTTGTTATTTGGCTTTTTTAGCCGCTTTGGCCTTCTTGTGCAACTTGTAACCAAGCGTGAATTGTACAGCCTGGTTAAAGAATGTTGTTTCATCGGCATCAGGGCTTACATCCTGTGAGCCGTGGATATAGCGGAGGTCGAATGTCCATTGTTTGGCGGAAGCGCCGACACCTGCTGTATACGCAAAATCAAAATCCTTGATATCGTAAGTAATGGTAGAGGTTTTGTATAGTTGTTTGAGCCTGGCCCTTAAAAGGAAGTCGGCTTCTGCTCCTGCAAAAACATTGAAGCTATTGACCACTTTATATTTTACCAGTACAGGAATGGAAAAATAGTTGTACCGGAAAGTAGCTTCTCCGTATGGAGTGGAAGTGCCTTTGGCGCCGAGTTGGGAATACAGGAACTCAGGTTGTATGGTAAAGCGGGAAGAACAAACGGGTATTTGCACAAACGCTCCGAATACCTGTCCTAATTTCAGATTCTTATCAAAGTAAGAATAATCAACTGCGGTTCTGAAACTGCTGACATTAACACCGGCTTTGAAGCCGAGAGTAGCTTTTGTTTTCTGAGCAAAAACAAAAGAACAGCATAGCATAGCAGCCACCATAGCAGCAAGTAATTTTCTCATATCAGTTCGTTTAGTTTTAGTAGAAACAAATGTAATGATTATTAGTAAATAAACAGCTGCAAAAAAGGGACAAAAAACAGGTATTAGCCCCTTTTTTGCAGCCAAATATTTTCCCTTGCCGGACAGGAAATTGTTTATATCTTTCAAAAGCCAAACAGTTGCCTGTCAAAAGGAAGCATTGGTTTATCTGCAGAATATCCTTCGTAAAATTTACCCGATCATATCCGTAGCTTACAAAGAAGGCTTTTCATTATTCCGGGGACAATAGAATCATCGTTCAGTGACATGTTTATATAATAGCGCTATTGCTATGCGGTGCTGTGTGTATCAGTGAGTTTACTATCGTTATATAATAAGCAGATGCCGGGGAACAATTGTAAAAAACAAACGGTTGTGGTACGTTTTACATGGTAATAAACAGGATGGGCAAGGCGCATTTTTTTATTAAGATAAACCAAAGAAATTTTTTTGCTAAAATCATCTTTTGTTTAAAATAAATAAGGTAATGTTGTGATTATTAACAGGCTGATCGTGCCTGATAGTATACAAAAGAAGATAGTGCAGATTCTCCAATTTTTATCGCAAAAACCAGCAAAAACAGGTACTATTTTTATTACGAAAAAAACCGGAGGATAAAATTTTTTTTTAACCGGGAAATATAGATATTCGCCACCCTGTCCAACTTTTTTTACTGACATGTGTGCAAAGATTTCCAGGACTTTTTTTTAGGAACAACTATAGTTAACACGAGATATAAATCGCTTACTGACTGATGGAGAAAAATGCTGAAAAAATCTGGACGAATTGTTTGAAGATCATCAAGGATATTGTTGAATGGCAGCATTTCAAGACATGGTTTGAACCCATCAAACCGGTATCACTTAAAAACAATATTCTCGTCATCCAGGTACCCAGCCAGTTCTTTTTCGAGTATCTTGAAGAGCACTATGTAAATTTATTGGCAAAGACTTTGAGAGAGAACTGGGAAAAGAAGCAAGACTGGAATACCGTATCATGGTAGATAGCGGTAATAGTAAGAATAAACCACTTACTATGGATGTAACAGGCCAGGGCATCAAAACTTTTTCAAACAATGAAATGGATTTTCCGCTAGTCATCAATAACCCCGTAAAGAATCCTTTTGTTATTCCGGGTCTGAAGAAAATGCAGATAGACCCGCAGCTTAATCATATCTATACGTTCGAGACATATATTGAAGGCGATTGCAACCGTGTAGCCCGCAGGGCCGGCAAAACCGTGGCAGAAAAGCCGGGGGCCAATTCTTTTAACCCCCTTGTTATATATGGAGGCGTAGGTTTGGGCAAAACCCACCTGGCGCAGGCGATTGGCAACGAGGTGAAGAGGTCTAACCCCAATAAAGTAGTATTATACGTAAGCTCTGAGAAGTTCATCAACCAGTTCATGGACCACAGCCGTAATAATGCGATCAATGATTTTATCCATTTTTACCAGCTGATTGATGTGCTGATAATAGATGATGTCCAGTTTTTCAGTAAAGCCGAAAAATCACAGGATGCTTTCTTTGCCATCTTTAATCACCTGCATCAATCCCATAAGCAACTTATTCTCACTTCAGATAAATCGCCCAAGGACCCTCGAAGGTGTACAGGAAAGACTGCTGAGCCGTTTCCGCTGGGGACTGAGTGCCGACCTGCAAATACCTGATTATGACACCCGCATTGAGATACTGGAGAAAAAGATGAAAAATGACGGGTTGGAAATGCCTAAGGAAGTAGTAAAATACATTGCATATAATATTAATAGCAATGTAAGGGAGCTGGAAGGGGCATTGATATCACTGTTGGCACAATCTTCGCTAAATCGTAGAGAGATTGATTTAGATCTGGCTAAAAAAGTGTTACGAAATTTCGTCAAATCATCCAGCAAAGAGATCACTATTGATACCATTCAGCGTATGGTATGTGACTACTTTGATGTGTCATACGATAAGCTTTTACAAAAACCCGTAAAAGAGAGATCGTTCAGGCAAGGCAGATCACTATGTATCTTGCGAAAGCCTTTACCAAAAATTCATTAAAGACCATCGGCGAGCATTTTGGCGGCAGGGATCATACCACTGTCATCCATTCGTGCCAGACCGTAAAGGACCTGATGGATACCGATACCGTATTCCGGGAAAATGTACTGGAACTCCAGCAGAAAGTACAGTTAGCAGCGATGTAAGCCAAAAAATTATTAATTATAAGTCCTGGTTCAGTATAAAGAATTTGGTCCCGCAGCTGCGGGACTTTTTTTTAAGAAGTATTGATATTTCTCCCGCACCGGCGGGATGTTTTTTGGGATTTCTTGCCGGTTATCTTTATTTTTGCCACCCCTTTAAAAGGGGCGGTACCCAAATGATCTTTTGGAACCGGTGAGGTGGATGAGTGGCTGAAATCAGTAGTTTGCTAAACTGCCGTACGGGTTAAACTGTACCGAGGGTTCGAATCCCTCCCTCACCGCTAGGTAACAATGCAAACAAATGCAAAATTCTGCAAGTCTTTGACTTTAAGAATTTTGCATTTTTTGTTTGATGCAACTGGCAGCAACAAAATGTATATCTCAGGTGTACTTTCAGAGACCAAAATAGAGCTAAGACATCACTTTGTTTCATTTTGCGTTACTCTGCTTTAGACTGCACTTCTCTAAAATACCATCTCTTCTCAATTTGCAAACAGTTTAAAAAGATGGGTATGTTAGAATTATTAGACATTCATTTCAACTTCTTATGTCGAAAAGGGGCGAACTAAGAAAAACGGATTATCGCCGATTGTCTTCCGGATGGTCTACCACCAGGAGCGCCGGGATATTTTTACGGGCCTTTATTGTAACAGTGATCATTGGAATGCAGCAACAGGAACTGTAAAATCACTTGGTAAGCAAGCGTCAATGATCAATAAGAATCTCGAATTGATCAGTTACAAAGCCATGCAGGCGCTTGACCAACTAAAATTTTCAGGTAGCCCTTTTACTATTGATGAGTTGGCAGCCAGTGTGAAAGGAAAAGAAGAAAAGCCAACCCTGTTGATTGATTTCTTAACGATCAGAAACAAAGAATTCAAAAAAAAGGCGGGATTGGATATTACTCATACTATCTATGAGAAATACGAAAGAAGTCAGCGGTACACGATAGATTTTATTGAAAAGGAATTCAAACAAAAGAACTACCCGCTAGTCAGGATAGATAGCAAATTTCTGGAGAAATATTTTCAATACCTGAGAGGAACTAGAAAGATCGGTAACAACACGGCAATTAAATACATGACCTCGCTTAAGACGCTGTTGATGCCAGCAATTCAGACAGGTATTATACGGAATGATCCGTACAGGGAGATCAAGTTCAGGTCAAAGACCATTCATAAAGGATTTCTAACTGACGAGGAGATCGAACTGCTGATCCGTGCCAACCTAAAAAAGTGTAGATCTGGAAAGGATCAGGGACCAGTATATCTTTTGCTGCTATACCGGCCTTGCTTATAGTGACCTAAAACAATTAAACCGTAATCATTTTATCCGGCAAAAGGATGAAGAGTACTATATTTTAAAATCACGCCAAAAAACGGGACAGCAAAGTATTATACCACTGCTACCAGCCGCCAGAAATATTCTGCAGAAATACAGTATGACGGGTGATTTCAGGGATTTTAGGTGGCATGTATCAGCTAATCAGAAAATGAACCAAAGGTTAAAGGCGATAGGAGAATTGACCGGTATTAGTAAGATTCTACACATGCATTTGGCCCGTCATACTTTTGCTACGACAGTAACGCTTTCTAACGGAGTGCCTATTGAAACAGTGAGCAGTATGTTAGGCCACGCGACTTTGAGACAGACACAGCATTATGCAAAAATTGTAGCGATAAAGGTGATTAATGATATGAAGAATGTAAAAAATATATACAAGTAAGCGCACATGTATAAAAATTTATTTTGGAATATGAGCACTAACAAACCTTTGACAATAGTAGTACCACCGGAGCACCGGCAAGAGTTTTTAGATCTGTATCATGTTATCCGTATATACAGAGACATTGAAAGGCCTGTTCCCTCCTCCATAGCAATGCGCATATTTGAGTTGATGTGGGAGCCGGATCAGTATAGAGAAAACTTACTGTTAATAGATGCCAGGGCGCTCGCGATTGATGCCTCCGAACAAATCGCAGAAGTAAGAGGTCTAGAACTTAACTGGAAGTTCAGGAAGGGCCTTGATGATGGGAGCCTGAACAAACCGGATACACAACAGATTATTTCAGAGATGATATATGGCTTTTTTCTGTATAAACATGATTATAACGATGCCGGCAAAGATGAGACGGTTGCTTTTTTTATTCAGCCTTCGAATACTATATAGAACTTCTGGAAGATGAAAGCAAAAACGCTTTAAAACCTTACAAAAAAGGGATAGCAGCCGGTATTTTAACTATGGCTGTGGGGTTTCAACTAACAGATAAGGCAAATCCGTCGCATAAAGATATCTATCAGGCCACGCGAAACGCCATCAGAAAGAATCTGATGGAAGATGATCAGATTTAGATTGGTGAAAAAGTTTAGATATTTTACACCAGGCGAAAACGTGCCGGTAGTAGTAAGCTCTTTTAATTTTGTATTGTATTATCCACTATACAATGGACAGAAGATACAATACAGAGGACATCGACGAGTTAATCAAAGAGGTCAAGGAGCTAAGAACTGCGCTGGCGAATATTACCCGACCGCCAGAGTGTATAATCTATGATGATGTACAATTGCGGGAGTTTTTGCATATATGGAGAAAACATATCGGCGCCCAAAAAAACCTTAAAAGGTCCGGCATGTACGATTTTTCTTATGGTATCAGCACCACAGCCATTGGTGTTATATAATATTGCTTTCACTTCATAAGAACCTTCCTGCGAAAAGATATGCACAGGGCTAAAGGAATTCGTAGCATTATTGCCCCCGATGCAGGATCTCGAAATCCCATGTCATGCTACTAACTCCTGAAATATTCTCTACTGTGAAACTTATATTCTGGAACTGGCAGTTCCCGGTAGCGATCACCGGGTACCGAAAATAAGATTGCAGGTAAGAAGGAATATTGCGATCTGCAAATTGTATCCCCGACCTAACCTTGAGCCTGGTATAATTACATGCCATGCCCAGGTTTTCGGGAGGAGCCGACTTTGGTATTTGTGACGGACAAGCAATTTTACTACAGCCGGTAATTGAAAGTTCTTCAACTGTTAGCTATTTATGGCAGAATAGTTCCACCGCCAGCACTTTCCCGATCACCCAACCTAACACTTATAAGCTCGATGTATCCAATTATTGCGGATCGACGACGGATGAGGTCACAGTGTCGGAAGGTGTTTGTAAATTGTATGTGCCTACCGCATTTTCTCCAAATGACTGGGCCATTCTTTGCGGTCATGGTCATGCCAATAAAGCGATGAACTTTGAAGACATTCCCGGGCGTAATGGGGACGATCTAACCTGCGGGCTTAAAAAAGATACCGGCGGGGTATAACCTTGTAGACGTAAGAGCCGACTCGATGATCTTTGCAGAAAGAAGGCCAGGAGCGGAAACATTACATCCATGGACAGGTATAAAGATTGAGACAAGGCATTTTGAAAAGAATAAAACATTCAATCGTCCTGATTACAGTGTCAATGATCAATATAAAAAGGTAAAAGAAAAATGGAGATTCTCTTCTGAAGCGAACGTTATTTCTACTCCGGCAGCAGATTGGTGATAATGTAATAGCAGGCAACCAGGATGGAAAACTTATATGCTTCTCATTAAAGGATGGCAACAAAAATAATGGAGTTACCCAACGGCGGCGCTATCTTTTCATCACCGGCTATTGCGAAAGACAACGTGGTATTTGGTTCGGGTGATGGAAGTATTTATTGCTTACATGTAAAAACGGGCAAATTGAAATGGAAGATACAAACAGGCGCTTCCGTATTAGGTTCTCCATTGATCAGTAATGATACTGTTTTTATAGGCGGCAGCGATCATACTTTCAGCGCTCTGGATCTGAAAACCGGCAGTAGATATCTGGAAATTTGACGGACTGGAAGGCCCGGTTGTCAGCACTCCTTTATTATACGATGCTAAAATAATCTTTGGCGCCTGGGACCGGCACCTGTATGCATTGAATAAAAACACGGGAGCATTGGTTTGGAAATGGAACAATGGATCAACGGTCAGAAATTTCTCACCTGCTGCCTGTATACCTGTGCGCATGATGGCGTCGTTTACGTAGTAGCGCCTGACAGGTATATTTCCGCCATAGATGCAATGGATGGTAAAACACAATGGAGAAATAATGATGCTACTATCCGTGAATCAATCGGTATTTCCGCTGATGGCAAATGGATATATGGTGTAAAACTATGCAGGATACTATTGTAGCGTATGCTACCAGCCGCGAAAAACAATCAACCGCCTGGCGGATGAATGGAGGGGTTTGGTTATGAGCACGTACCTTCCATGCTTATCGAAAAAGAGGGGAATTGTTTTTTTCGGAACAAAAAGCGGGGTTGTATATGCTATTGACCCGGTAAAGAGCAGATCGTATGGGCGCATAAAATTGATAATTCAATGGTCAATACAGTTCGCGTATTGAATAAGCACACAGCTTATTGTTGCGACCATGGATGGAAAGATCGTTTTGCTGGAAGCTGCCGATTAAAAACTGCTTAATCGAGCCCGGTTGAAGGGGAAGGAAAGATCTTTTTTCTTTTTTATCAGCCACGATTTCGTCATGGTATTAAATATGGCAAATGGCGGCAAGTCCGAGAGCTATCAAACCTATTTTGGTAAATAAAGCAATATGTGAAGGAGAACCCCCGATTAATTTTATTAAACCCGCTGAAGGCCAGAAAGGAAACAGCTGTAAGGATAAAACGAAGGGCCCAGGATAATGCTTCAGGATCTTTTTCTGTCATAGGAGTCCGAATTTCAGGCAAAATAGGAGTATTATATATTGAGTGGTATCTTATGAGTAAAAATTTTGCTTTTTTAAGATGATCCACTTACCGGTTTCGCAGGTAAAAACACGAATAACCCTATAACCGGCAATTAAAAAAGCCACCGTGTTACCGGTTGGCTCTGTTAATAAATTTCAAGAGGATCAAAGTAGCATAGTTATCGGGTTTTCCAGGAACTTTTTAAATGTCTGAAGGAAAGCAGCGCCGGTGGCGCCATCAACACTGCGGTGATCGCAGCTCAGGGTTACTTTCATTACATAGCTTACGGCAAATCCATCTCCTTTTTTCACTACTACTTCTTTAATTCTTCCAACAGCCATGATACAACTGTCAGGAGGATTGATAATAGCCGTAAATTCATCAATATCCATCATACCGAGATTGGATATGGTAAAAAGTATTACCGGGAAAATTCATTCGGCTGTAATTTTGATATTTCTCGCTTTGCCACTCAGCTCTTTGCTTTCGGCGGCGATCTGTGCCAGCGATTTCTGATCGGCAAAACCGAACTACGGGCACGATCAATCCGTCTTCAATCGCTACAGCAATGCCAATATGTATATGCTGGTAGCGGCGTATCTTATCACCCATCCATGAAGCGTTCACCGCAGGATGCTGTCTCAGCGCAAGGGCTGATGCTTTTACCACAAGATCATTAAAACTAAACTGATCTTTACGGAGACTCACTTCATTCAACTGGGGACGTGCAGTCATCGCATTGTCCATGTTGATCTCCATGGTAAGGTAGAAATGCGGGCGCTGAACTTGCTTTCTCCCAATCTCTTTGCGATCACATTGCGGATTTGCGAGTTGGGTATATCGGTATATCCTTCCTGGCCTGTAATAACAGGAGCCGGTTACGGTAGCTGTCGCTGCTTTCTTTTCAGCCGGGGGCTGCTGTAACCGGTGCGGCAGACGGCGTATAACCATCCACATCTGCTTTTACAATCCTGCCGCTGTCGCCTGAGCCGGGATAGTTTACTTATATCAATTCCTTTTTCTGCTGCTAATTTTTTTGGCTAACGGGTGAAGCTTTCACCCGGCCGTTGGAAGAAGATACTTCCTTGCTGTTCGCTGCCGGTTGCTGGTTGCGGTGCGGTCTGCTTTCGGGTGTTTCTTCCGCCTGCTGAGATTTCCGCCTGCTGATTTTGGAGCTCCGCCTTTGCTGCGGCAACAATAGCATTTACATCCACCTTTCCTTCCTCACCAATTATGCAAAGCAGGTCATTGACCGTTATCTTTTCTCCTTTTTAGCTCCCTGGTACAACAGCTTTCCATTCTTATAGCTTTCCAGCTCCATGGTAGCTTTGTCCGTTTCAAATTTCTGCCAGCACATCGCCTTTCTTTACTGTATCTCCTACATTCTTGAGCCAGCCGGCAATAACACCTTCCGTCATCGTATCACTGAGACGGGCATCAGTACTACTTCATCCATTTTTGAAATATCAATAGTGCTGGTTGCCGGTTTTATCGGCGGTAGCTTTAGCAGTAGCAGCTGGTTGCGGAGCAGCCGGTTTTTCAGCCTTTGCTTCTGTTTTTTGATTTCCGGTATCAGCCTTCCCTGCATCGCCTTTGATCAGGCCGGAAATATCTTCTCCTTATTACCAATGATAGCCAGCAGGTCGTTTACCTGCAGTTTACCACCTTTGTCGGTGCCAATATGGAGTAAAGTACCATCTTTATAGCTTTCCAGTTCCATGGTGGCCTTGTCGGTTTCTACTTCGGCAAGCAATTCACCTTTTTTCACCGGGTCTCCTACTTTTTTATGCCAAGGCCAGCGATCACACCTTCGGTCATGGTATCGCTCAGGCGGGGCATCAATATCACTTCAGCCATATGCCTTTGAATTTTGGCCGAAATTAAGGTAAAATGATGAATAGGAAATGGTTGGGAGGATATAAGGGGCAGCCGGGTTTATGGAATTTTGGTAAATGTAAAATAAGTAGCGGTGGAGGAGATAAAAGGAAACCACTCTAATCCCCTGTATTTTAAATGAGCTGCCCTGGTCGAGCCACTGAAAGCTTTGAAAAAAATGAAAGCCGCTATAAAGTCGCCCAGCCGTCTTTTATTCCAAGCTTGTTGTTCTCACAGGCGTATTCGGCAGTATTGGTAACCGGTAAATACCGGGTCATGGAAAAATCATATGTGATCATATTTTCGCCGCTAACCCCTGGAAAACAAGATAGTGTCTCCATAACTTGTTTTCCATTTTTCCCTGGAATACTCCGGCATTTATGCTGTCTTCCTTTTTACAGGAAAGGAAGGATAGTGTCAATAAAAAAGAAAGGCTGATAAGTAAAGATTGTTTGCGCATAACCGGGTTTGTCAATAGTTTTTTTAAAAACGTTGCATTTTAATACAGATCACAGAGCTGCGGAGAGGAGGCTCAAAAGTATTTTACATCAATGTTCTCGCAACGGCGCAAAGCCGCAACGACTGATTTTCAATAGGGCATTCTTTGCGTATGTTGCGCCGTTTGCGAGATTTATTTGACTCTTGAGACAGCTTCTAAACTCAGTGGTTCTCTCTGTGAAAAAAAAGTTGCTATACCGGGTAGTTACTTGTATAAAAGGAACAATTATGCTGAACTACAGCCCGAAATACCACACCCACAAAATAAAAAGCAACTGCAAAGGGATCCTGAACCAAAGATAATTCACCTCGTTGCCGGTATGGTTTGCTTTTTCCATATTCACTTTATGGATAGCGGCGTTGATATTGACCGGCAGAATAATAATAAAGAAAATGATCAGCATTACAGCTGTAATATGTCTTGCAGAAAGAATAAGCAGCCCGTAAGCCGCAGCGATCTCGAAAAAACCGGTGAGGGTAAACCAGTATTCTTTTGAAAGGAATAAAAGCGGGGATCATCATCGTCATTCCTTTGGGATATAAAAAATGTCCCAGCGAAGTAAAAAAGCAGCATAGCGCTCATAGCGGCATTGCCGGCAAAAATAATATTCCAGTGCTCAGACAGAACTTTGTGGGCTACCAGCGATAGAATAAATGCCACGAGTAATACGATCAATGGTTTCATCAGAATTTTTTTACCAGTCAAGGTCTAATTTCAGCCTGTCTTTTAATTCTTTTACCATCGGGTACTGCTCTATCATTTTCTGGAACTGGTCTTTTGTGGGAAAGCGGTATTTCTATTTTTGGACGCAATTCGGGCTTGTCTTCAATGATGACGGAGAATTGCAGCAATTTGTTATGTAATTTTTCCTGGAGAAAAAACAAAAAGCTTATTGCGGTCCTGCTCAATGAACTTTTTGTCGATATTATTAGCCGTTACCGCTTCAAATGAATTTTCATCTGTGATACGAAGAACCGCGAGCTCAAAACTCTGGGCTGCGGAATTTTTTAGCTTCCTTTAATTGGTGCACATATTCCACCCATGCCTGTTCCAGTTCATCCTGCTTTAACGGTTGATTGGTATTGCCATTGGCAGAAGCGCCATTACTCTTGTATTGTTTGCGTATCTTATCTAATGCGGATATCTTATTGCCGGATTTTGTCCGCAGGAGCTTCAACGAAAGCGGATTGATCGTTGATCGTTGTTCGCTGATCGTTGTTCACTGATCGTTGTTCGTACGAAAACCGTTCATCGGCAACCTTTTGCTTTCCCGGCTGGCGGAGTTTCAATAATAAGTTTCTCTTCCTGCTTCCTGCTTTTCACTTCCAAAGGAGCGATCTGCCTGAAGGCAACGGATTTGGCTCCGTCAACTATTTTTTTTTTACTGATACCGTTGCTGTCAGCGGTAAGTTCGATGGGCTTGCTGCAGGTAACAAAGTTTGATCAGGCGCCAGCTCGACATGCAATCTTTTATTACGGGCGGCTTTGTAGTTTATTTCCGTTTCATTGAGAATGTTCAGCGTGCTGATAAGAACGGCAGCGGACACATTTTTTGCGGTAGCGGTATATTTATCTTTAAAACTTTCTACCACTTCCAGCAGAACCGCCGCTTTTTCATCTTTACATACCAGCAGATTGCGTATAAATTCAGCAAATCCATTAACGACCAGGTCGCCTTCAAACCCTTTCCGGTTAATGTCATCATACAATAGCATAGCGCCGGCCAGGTCCTGCTTCAGCATGGCATCCAGCAGTTTGAAATAATAATCGGCATCCAGTATGTTCAGGTGCTCTAATGTATTGGTATAGGTCAGTTCGCCATTGGTAAAGCTGACGATCTTATCCATGATGCTGAGGGCATCACGCATACAGCCTTCACTTTTCTGGGCGATCACCTGCAGCGCCGCTTTCTCTGCTTTTATTTCTTCCTTTTCACATATCTCATGCAGGTGATCTACGGTATCATTTTGTAGTAATGCGTTTGAAATCGAATATCTGGCACCGGCTGAGGATGGTCGGCAATATTTTATGCTTTTCCGTAGTAGCCAGGATGGAAAATCGCATAGGGCGGGGGTTCTTCCAGCGTTTTCAAAAATGCATTTGAACGCGGAAGAACTGAGCATATGTACCTCATCTATGATATATACTTTGTATTCGCCGGCCTGTGGCGCGAATCGTACCTGCTCAACCAGCGACCTGATATCATCTACCGAGTTATTACTGGCAGCATCCAGTTCATGAATATTTAATGAAGTGCCTTCATTGAAAGAAACACAGGAATTACAGGTGTTGCAGGCCTCGCCCTCCTTTGTCTGGTGTTCGCAGTTGATGGTTTTGGCCAGTATCCTTGCGCAGGTTGTTTTGCCCAACGCCTCTCGGCCCCGCAAAACAAAAAAGCATGCGCGAGCTGTTTGTGCCTGATCGCATTCTTCAGTGTAGTAGTGATATGCGACTGACCGACAACTGTGGTCAAATGTCTGCGGCCTGTATTTTCTTGCGTGAAACAACGAATTTATCCCATAACCCTGTGCGGCTAAATTAGCCAATAATCGGTTATGGACAATTTTGCTAAAAATGATAAAAGGATTATATGTTTATAACTAATCTGACTAAATTCATTGTACGGGTATTTAAAAGAGGAGTATGAAAAATAAACAAGCCATTTTTTTACTGTTCCTGTGTTGCCTGGGATCAATGACCTCGTGGTCGCAGGGGGAAAACAATAAACGGCGCAAAAGAAGCCGAAACTTTCAATGCCCTGCTGGCCATACAGGTAGGTATTCCTTCCAAAGAGATGCAGGCAGCTATTAAAAATAATATGGGCAACCTTGGTTTTGGAGCAGGGGTTTCTATACTGACGAACCCCTTTAACCTGGGGACGCAAAAAAAGAAACAGCCCTTTACGAATAGGCGCGGAACTGGGGCTACACGTATTACGGCCGGTTCCTTTCTGATGTTAACATTAATGGGTTATCGCGGAAGCTATAAAACCAGTTATGGAATACTCCAGGCCAATGCGCTGGTGAGGCTGCTTCCTTCAGAACCGGCGCCGGTACGGCCGTTCATTGAAGTACTGGTGGGCGGTAATTTTTATTTATCGAATACGAAAGAAGATCTCAACGCCATCGAATCCGCTCTCGGCATCCAGGCATTTGATATAGATAGTTATGCCAGTTCCAGTTTTAATAAAGGCATAGCTGTGGGTTGCGGTTTTGGCAGGAGGAGGGGGGTAATGAAGAAGCAAAGTTTATCATTCGTATATCGTATAACCGGGGGGAAGCGATATTAAATATGTCCGTAAGAAATTCACTGGAATATAATCCGGTGTTGGTCTTCAGTATTCAGTGGGCAGGGCCCCCGGTAAGTTATGTAATGGTACAGGCGGGTATCGGCCTGTGATCTTATGATAATATCGGGGTGTCGTTTAAATTCCTTTGTACGATCAAACAAGTAACGGTAGGTGGTTAATTGCCGGCTCCGGTAAGTGCCCAGGTTTTCTGCCACATTGATCATTTTGGGATTGAATTCACCGATCCATTGCATTTCATATTCATCATAGATCGGTTTGTGTGTTTCATATTCCCGTTATTGATGGTTAATCCCTGTATTAATTTTACAACCTTCTACTATAATATAGCTGTCCACTCCCTTGCCCTGGAATTCCGGAACGATACCGAATACCAGCCCGTTGAATTTTTTCGTTTTTACTGTTGCTTTGATCCAGAGAAATTTCAATTTATGCAGGAGGCCGAATTTTCCGTGCAGGTGTTTGAACCATTGGTTCAGGTCGGGCAGGTTGATCCAGATGCCGATCGGCTCGTCTTTGTAATAGACAAACCAGTTGACGCGTTCATCCAGTACGGGTTTCATAGACTCAAACATCTTTCTCACTACTTTTTCTTCCAGTTGTTTCATGCCACCATGACCGGCCCAGGCTTTATTGTATACTATGGTAAAAATCTGCGGCAAATTTATCCAGCTGATTTTTCTTAATATGCGCTGAACGATAGTTGGGGTCTTTGGCACATTCCGCATGGCGGGTATAGAACTTTTCGCTGAGGCGGTCTTTTGCATGCAACGCAAAGCATACCTGGTTGAAATAATTTTTAAAACCATAGGCCTCGAACAACTGCTGGTAGTACGGCTGGTTATAATTCATACAATAAAGCGGGGGCTCAAACCCGCTTATGATCAATCCCCACCAGCGATCCCTTTCACCAAAATTGATCGGGCCATCCATGGCCCTGCATTCCTTTTTGCAGTAACCAGTGTTTGGCCCACATCAAATAACATATCCGCTGCCTGCTGGTCATTGATGACAATCAAAAAACCCGATGCCGCCTACCGGCCCGTCATCTCCCTTGTTCTTATTATTTTTTATTGACAAATGCGGCGATGCGGCCGAGCAGTTTTCCATTATCATCTTTCAGTATCCATCTTATGGCTTCGCCAAAACGGAAAGCTTTATTTTTTTTCGGATCAAAAGTTTCGTAGATATCCTTATCCAGCGGACGGATATAGTTAGGATCGTTCTTGTTGATCTCCACATTTACCTGTATGAATGCTGCAGCGGCTTTTTTTTCCGGTTACTTCTGTCAATTGCATTGGACAAATGTAGGAAAGTAGGGAGTGATTATTTTCAAATTTTGACCCTGATTTTTTCCCGATAGAAATCGAGAATTTCTTTAGCCTCAACAAAGACTGATCTTTTCCAGCAGCAATTGTTTTTCTGTCTGCGAATTGGTAAGACCAAAAGCCTTTTCAAAAAAGATCCTGGCATTTTCTTTTTCCTCAAGGTCAAAATACATTTCACCAATGGAGGGCGTAATATAAATGGTGCTGTTCCAGTCCCTTTATCTGTTGCAGTTCTTCCAGGGCTTTTTGTTTACTGATGGGCGTAGGGGCGGAAGCGATGGCTTTGTTCATCGCCACGATAGGGTTGGGCTGCAACTGGTAAAGCATTTCATATAAATGATAGATACTTTTCCAGTCGGTGCGCTCAAAAGAAGGAGAAGCGGCGTGTAAGGAAGCGATAGCAGCTTCGAGGTGATAAGTAGATACTTCAAAGGGTTCAGCCGCCTCATCCATATAGTCAAACCCTTTTTGGGATCAGCGGCAGTGTCCACTTCGTTCTGTCCTGGTGTTTTAATAAAATGATATTTCCCCTGTCGTCTAATCTTGCATTCAG
Source organism: Bacteroidota bacterium (assembly GCA_037200265.1). Lineage (GTDB taxonomy): Bacteria > Bacteroidota > Bacteroidia > Chitinophagales > Chitinophagaceae > VBAT01. The sequence continues at coordinate 40,905 of JBBCIL010000011.1, read as the reverse complement.
CCGCGATGACTGGAAGCACATTTAACCAAGGGAGAGCTTTGCTTCGCGGGGTAAGCCGTCAACTGGTGCCGGGTAGTACCAGGCAATGCCGCATGGCTTCTTCGCAAAGATCTTCACGAATAAGCTGGTCGGGGGTGGGAGGAGTTATTACCTTCATTAAATAAAAGATACAATGATTGCAATACGGCATCAAGGGCGATAAGGTAACTCACCTGCAGGGGGCATATCCATGCCGATCTTTTCTGTTTTGATCTTTTCTTTGGCCCTGTAAATTCTTTTGCTGACCGTTTTCATCACTGGTAAGAAAGGCGCGGGCAATTTCATTGATGCTTAAACCGCAGAGCGTTTTTAATATCAGCGCTACCTGCGATTCTTCTCCGGGGATGGAAGGATGGCAGCAGGCAAACATCATCCTGAGCTGGCTGTCCTGTATCTCATTTTCCAAAAACAAGCTGTTTACAGTAGGGAGAGAGTGTCCATTCCGATTGTACGAGGTAAGCATATTGCGGGCTGATATCCCTGAACTTTTTTTCACGACGTAAAAAAATCAATCGCTTTATTCTTTGCGACGCGGTATAGCCAGCCCGGCGGGGAATTTATCTGGTATTTTGCCATAGCTCCAGGTGCTCATTGCCTGCAGGAGTGTATCCTGTACGATATCCTGCGCGGTTTCCATATTCTGCAGGCCTAGCAGTCTTGATAAAACGGCGATCATCTTTCCCGATTCGTGCCGGAAAAGATGGTCTACCAGTTGGTTGATATTTGCGGGTTGTTGCATTTTGAAAAAGCATATTTCACGCAAGGGCGCTTAAGTATTTTATGGAAAAGGCAAAAGACGCAAACCTTTCCCTGTATACTTTGCGTCTTTGCCAGTTCATTCTTTGCGACCTTGCGTGAAATCCTTAAGCAAAATCTCACATTTCAACCTTCATCACCTGCCTTACCTGTACACTGCCGCCATTATCGTAATCGGGATAATCATCACATAGCTTTACCGCTTCGTTTATATCTGCAGCATTAACAATAAAATACCCGCCCACTAATTCCTTTCCTTCAGTGTAAGGCCCGTCGGTAACGGTTTTCTTTTTACCGGTGATCAGTTTTCCGCCGGGAAGTAAGGGCTCTCCGCTGGCATATTGCCCCGCTTTGCTCAGTTTTTCAATCCAGGCCATCCATTTGCCCATATTGGGCCTGCATTTCTTCCGGGCTTTGATCGTGTGGCATACCACCATGAAAAATAAGCATGAACTTTCCATAATTGTTGTTTTATAAGTTTTTAAAAATCAGGTTCGGGGTAAATGACGAATGAGGGTTTCCTTTCCGGACAAGCGACCTGATTTTTTTTAAAAGTTAGGTAATTGTCGGGCTATTATGGCCGAAATGTTTACAGGAGGATCAGCGTAAATTTCACGCAGGGGCGCAAAGGATTACTCACGCCAGGGTGCGGCGGTGCAACGAATACATTGTTCCGCGTAGCGCCCTGGCGTGAGTAATCCTTTGCGTCTTAGCGTGAAATCCAGGCTTAAAAGCCGGTCTGCCTGCTGTTTTCCACCGCCCATTTTCTCATTTTAATTTCTGCATTTTACATTTTTCATTTTACTCCTGCCCCCTTACCTTTGCGGCCTGAATCTAACCTTCTTTATAAATCACTTGTATGGCAAATGTTGGTAAAGTAAAACAGGTCATCGGAGCGGTAATTGACGTTCAGTTTCATGGCAAGCTTCCCGAGATCTACAATGCACTCGAATTAACAAAGGAAAACGGCGATATACTCGTACTGGATGTACAGCAGCACCTCGGTGAGGACAGCGTACGTACCATTGCGATGGACGGTACCGAAGGTCTTGTCCGCGGTACAGAAGTAAGAGATACAGGCATTGCGATCGCTATGCCTGTGGGTGATGGTATCAAGGGCCGCCTTTTTAATGTAACAGGCGACCCGATTGATGGATTACCTGCGGTGTCAAAAGCAGGCGGCCGTCCTATTCACGCTAAACCGCCCATGTTTGAAAATCTCAGTACAGCGACTGAAGTTTTATTTACCGGGATCAAGGTAATTGACCTGATCGAGCCTTATGCAAAAGGTGGTAAAATTGGTCTGTTTGGTGGTGCGGGGTGTGGGTAAAACTGTATTGATCCAGGAATTGATCAACAATATCGCGAAAGCGTATGCCGGTGTATCTGTATTTGCCGGTGTGGGGAGAAAGAACCCGTGAAGGAAAATGACCTGATGCGTGAAATGATCGAAGCAGGCATCATGAAGTATGGTGATGCTTTTTAAACATAGTATGGAAGAAGGTGGCTGGGACCTGTCAAAAGTGGATATGAAAAGAACTGGCTGAATCAAAAGCCACTTTCGTATTCGGACAGATGAATGAACCTCCCGGCGCCCGTGCCCGTGTGGCATTATCTGGTCTGACATCGCCGAATATTATCGCGATGGCGACCGGCCAGGGCAAAGGACGTGATATCCTTTTCTTCGTGGACAATATCTTCCGTTTTACACAGGCAGGTTCTGAAGTATCGGCATTGCTGGGTCGTATGCCGTCCTGCAGTAGGTTACCAGCCAACGCTGGCGACAGAGATGGGGCATCATGCAGGAGCGTATCACTTCTACCAAGAATGGATCTATTACATCAGTACAGGCAGTATATGTACCGGCGGATGACTTTAACCGATCCCGCTCCGGCAACAACATTCGCTCACCTGGATGCGACAACCGTTTTTGTCTCGCAAAATTGCAGACCTTGGCATCTACCCTGCGGGTCGACCCCATTGGATTTCTACTTCCAGGATCCTTATGCCGCAGGTTGTTGGAGATGCACACTACAATTGCGCCAACCGGGGTAAAACTGATCTTACAGCGTTATAAAGAATTACAGGACATCATTGCTATCCTTGGACTTGATGAACTGAGTGATGAAGATAAAATGACGGTATTCCGTGCAAGGAAAAGTACAGCGTTTCCTGTCACAGCCCTTCCACGTAGCGGAGGCTTTCACTGGTTTGAAAGGCGTACTCGTTCCGATCGAAGAAACGATCCGTGGTTTCAATATGATCATGGATGGCGAAGTGGATGAATATCCTGAAGCTTCTTTCAACCTTGTGGGGTACTATTGACGATGCGATAGAAAAAGGTAAAAAAAATGATGGCGGCGGCGCAGGGATAAAACCCCTGTCCCCTGAAGGGAAACTCAGGTCGTTTTGTCAATATTGGTTTATGAGTTCTTTTAATGGTAAGTTAGATTATTGTGTTACCGGCTTCGGTACTACTATCATCGTCTGTTGCGTCGCACACTTCAACTTCCTGTTCTTTATTCAACAACTTTCGAATAAAATAAAACACTTACTGCTTTCAGGGGCGGTGAGTGCGCAAGTCCTCCACCGGGGGGATTTAGGGGGCCGGATATGAACTTAGAAATACTTACACCAGAAAAAAAACTCTACAGCGGCGAAGTCTATGGCGTTACAGATGCCGGGCATCAGCGGATCATTTGAGGGTGCTGGATAGGCACGCACCGCTGGGTAAGCGCATTAAAAGCCGGCCGTGTAAAAGTGCTGAAGGATAGACAAAATCATTTGGCTTTCTTCGATATCCAGAGGGCTGGCTTTGTAGAAGTGATCAACAATAAAGTAACGTATTGGTAGAAGGAGCGAAGGAAGTAGAGTAATCCAATCCACCGGGTTAAATTTTTTGAGCCTTCCTGTTTACCGGAAGGCTTTTTTATTTACAGCGCTGATAGGTTTTATAATGAGTTGGATGTTCGATGTTTTTGGGAACCGTACGTATAGTTAAGAATGTTTGATTACCGGAGGGCTTAACCTCCAACATCGAACATCAAACTTCCAACTTTATTTCTGTTGCGCCCTTCTCTTCATCTCTTCTTCCGCATAGCCAAACACTTTCTTCATTGCATCTGTTTTGCGAAATTCCAGTTTGGTACGGATATTCTCTTCTTCATTGGCTACACTTACGAACATGGCATCAATAGCACGGGCGGCTAGGAAAATCGGTAAGGCTTGTTTCGAGCGGCTTATTAATGAAAGGAATTTTATTATACACATTTACAATACTGCTCCAGTCTTTATTCGCCCCTTCCAGTTTAATAGTACTGTCAACAATAGGACGAAAAAGCCGTCATCAGTTCAGGGCTCATTGCTGTTTTAAAATATTCCGTAGCCGCATGATTATTATCGGTCAGTAATATACCCGCCGCATCCCTGATACTCATATTTCTTAATGAATTAATGAAGATAGGCCTGGCCGCCACAACAGCGGAAGACGCGGCGCGGGGTAAACTTCCCGGTTACCTGGTCTATCATTTTAATCCATACCAAGATCCCTGAGTGTCTTTTCTATTTTAGCAGCATCGCCGGGAAATACAAAACGAACCAATGGATTGCCATTGGGATCCGCAAAAGCATCAAAGCCCCTGAACAGTCCCTGCGACAAAGCGGTCTTTTTAGTCCTGTAGCCATTTCAAATTCTGAAGGAGCCAGCATTGACGCTATTTTTTTTTAATCCTTCGCAGGACATGAAAATAACCGATACGGATAATAAGGAGGCTACAACAATTTTTTTCATGGAATTATTTTGAGTTCAGATGAAGTAATGAATGATAAAGTTGCAAAGTAAATCATTTATACAGTTTATACCTTGTACATTAATTTAATTGCGGATCTATGGGGAAATTGATCATCATTTTCATAATCAACCGCCCAGTTGTTTGAGAGAGTCTTTCCATATTTCCGCGTAATTGCGGTGAAAGATAAGTTTACGGTTACCGGCGACTGTCAGCCATGATTTGTCTTTGAGTTCAGTTTGCAGCTGACCATCACTCCAGCCGGAATAGCCAATATAGAAACGGATCTTATCAGGATGAGCCGTTCCGTTTTTCAGCATCTCTACCACTTTTTCAAAATCACCACCCCAGTAAACCCCTTTTATCACTTCTTCACCCCCTGGTATTTCTTCGGGATATTGATGAAGAAAATGGATCGTATCCATTTGCACGGGGTCCGCCGTAATAAACAGGTAGTTTCAGATCTTCCAGGTCGGGGATCAGTTCGTCCAGTGTATTCTCATACCGGCGGTTCAGTACAAAACCGAAACTTCCTTCTTCTTTATGCTCGCATAAAAAAACTACGGTCCGGAGAAAGTTAGGGTCCTTTAAAAAGGGTCAGCTATCAGTAATATGCCTGGTCCGGGTTCAACCATGATTCAATTTAATGCAAATCTTTTTAAAAATAAATAGCAATTTCTTTTTACCCTGCGATACCCGGGCAGTTACGCAATCGTTAGATAAATATAAAGCTTGTTAAAAAACAGTGTTAAACAGACCTGCGGCGACAGGTTATATAGTGTATCTGCCTGTGAGACAGTTTTTTTTGTAAGCTGTAAAATAAAAACCTTTTATCTTTCAGCTTAAATCAGAAAATCATTTGAAGCGGACCTTTACTATTATCACTATACTTATCACGTTATCGCTCGGGGGCATATTGTTTTCCAGGTATCGTGGCTCAAGTAATATGGTCCTTCTCAGGGAAGAGCAGATAAAGGAAAAAGATAGATGATGCCACGAAGATCGTAGGAAATGAACTGGGTGCAATACAAAGGCAACTATTCTCCCGGCATTGCAAAGCAGGGCACCGATAATTTATTGTCTGATGATTTTTCCATTGAATTTTTAAGACCGGCTACTATCGGGCGACGTTTTTAATACGGCAGAATTAAGCGAGAAAGTAAGAAAAGCGTTCAGGAAAGTGGGACTGGAAAAGATACCTTTTGAGTTTGCCCTTTTTACACTGGATCCGCGTACCAACCTGATGGGCAAAAATAGAAAGGCAAACGGATAATTTCGGAAGGGAGTATGACGACAGCGTGAATAATTACTCAAAAGGATATATCCTGATAACGCCAAGCGGATCAGCCGCAGAAAACCTGGCCATGGATGAAAACGCTGGTCATCGTCGGGCTGAATTATAAAAACTTCGCCGTTCAATCGCTCCGGCTGAATATAGTAGTAGCCATCATTTTTACCATTATCATTATTGCTGCTTTTTACCTTACTGTACGCACCATGCTCCGGCAGAAGAAGCTGGGTGAGATCAAAAATGATTTCATCAACAATATGACCCATGAGTTTTAAAACGCCTATAGCTACTATATCGCTTGCCGTAGATGCAATGAAAAATGAAAAAGTATTGCAGGACAGGGAGAAGATCACTTATTTCAGCCGGATCATTAAAGAAGAGAACCAGCGGATGAACCGGCAGGTAGAAACAATATTAAAAGCATCGCAACTGGAAAAGCAGGAAGTAGATTTGAATCTCAAACCGTCGCACGTACATGAAATAATAAAGGATGTAGCGGACAATTTTACCCTGCAACTACAGGAAAAGAATGGCAGGGCCGAATTATTGCTGAATGCCGAGAACGACCTGGTGAATGCTGACGAAGTGCATTTTTCCAATCTTGTCAATAACCTGATAGATAATGCCATTAAATATTCCAAGGAAAATACGCCTGTATTTATAAAGATCAGCACGCAATCCAATGGTAAAAACATGACCATACGCGTAGAGGATAATGGCATCGGCCATGAATAAAGAAACCGTAAAAAAGAGTGTTTGAAAGATTTTACCGTGCGCATACAGGAATATCCACAACGTAAAGGGGGTTCGGCCTTGGATTAAGTTATGTAAAGACAATGATCGAAGCGCATCATGGAGAGATCAAAGCGGATAGTACACTGGGCAAGGGAAGCATATTCACTATAGAACTGCCTCGCTGAAGAAAAATGCTTCATAAATTTATTTTAAACCGCAGCGGGTATCCACAGCAGGTTTCCATCTCCATAGCTCAAAAAGCGAAAGTCGTTTTGCAAAGCATAGTCATATACTTTTTTCCAGTCTTCTCCGACCAGGGGGCGGCTACCAGTAAAAGTAAGGTAGAATCGGGTTGGTGAAAATTAGTGACCAATCCTTTTACTATCCTTGCTCTGTAGCCGGGAGCAATAATGATCTGTGTTTTTGTGATCAATCTTTCCAAATGATTATTCCTCATCCACAGCAAAAGAGATTGCAGAGCATCGGTAACAGAAATGTTTTGTGGCAAATGATCATACACTTCCCATTGAGTAATATCTTTAGTCCGTTTGCTTATTGCCGGGTGTTTGTTTTAACCCCCAGCCAGTATAAACTCTCGATAGTTCGTAATGAAGTAGTACCGACAGCGATTATACCGCCGGGGGTGACGGAGAATATTTTCAATGGTATTGACAGAAACATCTATGAACTCCGCATGCATCTCATGCTCTTCCATTGTTTCACTTTTCACCGGTTTGAAAGTGCCGGCGCCTACATGAAGTGTAACAAAATCAGTTTGAATATTTTTCTTTTGCAGGTTTTTAAGATGGCATCCGTAAAATGAAGGCCGGCTGTTGGGGCTGCTACAGGACCCGTCGTGATGCGCATAGATGGTTTGATAGCGTTCCGTATCCGACTTGTCTGCACTTCTTTTTAGATACGGCGGTAATGGAATGGCGCCTGCATGATGCAGCAATGCTGCAAAACTGGTATCCCCCGGTGACCAGGCAAGTTCAATAATGAAATGATCGGTTCTTTTTTCTATATATGATGCATGGAGTGTAAGCTCTTTTCGTTGGATATGATCTTTTTCTTCAATACCTGTCCGCGTTTCCATTTGGAAGCGCCGCCTACCAGGCATTTCCATAATACTTTTTGTTGCTGCAGCATGGCGGTAGTAATATCGGCGTATTGTTCATGAGGCTCCAGGCAAAATATTTCGATGACGCCACCGCTAGATTTTTGAAACAGTAATCTTGCTTCTACTACTTTGGTATTATTAAAGATCAGCAGGCTGTTTGCCGGAAGATGCTGATCAATATTCCTGTAAATATCTTCCGTAATATTTCCTTCTTTATATATAAGCAGTTTGGATGCGTCTCTCTCTGCTAATGGGTAATGAGCGATCTTTTCCTCAGGAAGATGATAGGTATACTCTTTTATTGAAATATTCTTCGGGTGCATGGCGCTGCGACTAACTGTCGCATTTGATGAAGTGCAAAAATACAGGGTATGGCTGATTTAATATTGTTTCTATGATGTCTATAGTTATCGGGGAATAGAAAGCGCAAAGGGTTTAATTAAAATGATACATAATCTTTGTCCCTGTGCCCTGGTGTCTTTTTTTACATAAAAGGGACTATGGTTTTGGAACACAAAGGCAGGAAGGCACCAAGGCAACAAAGTGTATTTAAAATGATCCGGGTATTATGATTTGTATAAAAGTAAAATGAGGTCTTTAGTTAGCTTAAACACTATAAAGCCTCCGTGTCTCTATACCCTGGTGCCTTTTTATATAAAAGGGACTATGGTTTTGGAACACAAGACACAGAGGCACGAAGGCACAAAGTGTATTTAAAATGATCCGGGTATTATGATTTGTATAAAAGTAAAATGAGGTCTTTAGTTAGTTTAAATACTATAAGGCCTCCGTGTCTCTGTGCCCTGGTGCCTTTGTGTTCCAAAACAAAAAGAGATAATTTTTAAAAGCACAAAGACACCAAACCACAAAGACGCAAAGCAGATTTAAAATAATATAGATTATACTATCTCTTCGCCAATGGCACCACTAATTCAAACCACTCCATATATCACTTACCGCACAAACCTTTACATCAACAAGGTCATTCTTCAAAGCATAGTTGCGAATTACATCTTCCGTAATATCAGTGGAAATCTTTGCCGATTTTTTTATACCAGGAAACCCATATCGTAACTGCAGGATTTTTTTTACAAACTATTTTCACTTTCTTCATCTCATTCTCAAACTCTTTATTGGTAACAACAAATAAATGAATGAGATCAGGTATACTATTCTTCTTACATAACTGATCGCTTATATCGGTTTCTAAAAGATCAAAATAATTGCCCGGTTTGATTTATCAATAGCACAATAGATTCGGGTTTAATACCCAGTTTTTTAATAAGGGGAGTTTCCTGAATAGCCCGGCTGCAGCCATTTTGCAAAATAAGTACAATGAGCAGTTCATAGTAATGAAAGGATAGCGATATTGTGCAGGTTTTTGGGTAATCCACAGCTTTTCCCACTGCAATCCACAGTTAATTAACCACCATTTTCTCCATTTTTTTGGAAAAAACCTGCCAAACCCTCTACTGTAAAAGCCTTTTCAGCCCAATAACATCTGTGGAAAAAAGAAAAATCAAAAAATTTGGATTGTAAATGTAGAAAAGTGTTATTTTGTGGGAAATTACTAGAAAAATTGGTTCAATTCCCTGATAATGATAAGGTTTTCTCGGCGAATACGAGGCTACTTTGGACACAAAGGGTCGGTTTTTACTGCCAGCGGGCTTCAAAAAGCAGCTCCCGGAAGTAGAAAACCCGCGTTATGTTATCAACAGGGGATTTCAAAAATATTTGAATCTGTACCCTATACAGAATTGGGACCTGCTCTTCGAGGAGATCAGTAAGCTGAACGATTTCGATCCTAAGGTGAGAGAGTTCCCTCGATTACTTTTTGAACGGCGCCACATTCGTGGAGCCGGATAGTGCGGGGAGATTATTGTTGCCACCGAACCTGAAAGAACAGGCGGGTCTGGATAAGGATATAGTGCTGGTGGCAAAGATCAAAAGAATAGAAATCTGGGATAGTAATAAGTACAAACAAAAGCTCTTTGAATCATTTTCTGAGGAGAGATACAGTAACCTGGCAAATGATGTAATGAATAAAGATCGCGGTATCGGTATGTAGGAATGAGTAAAAGGAATGAGTATGTCTGATAATGATAACCAAATTCCGGCTTCAAATTCCCAAAATTACCATGTACCCGTTTTGCTTCATGAGGTCATTGAAGGGTTACAGTTGAAAGCAGATGGTGTATATATAGATTGCACATTTGGCGGCGGCGGGCATTCCAAAGCTATTCTTGAACAACTGGGGCGGTGAACGGTAAACTGATCGTTTTTGACCCGGATGAGGATGCAAAGAAGAACCTGCCGGAAGATAGCCGCGTGGTTTTTTGTGCCGCATAACTTTCGCCACCTGCAACGGTTTTTTGCGGCTGCATCATATACAGGCGGCAGATGGTATCATGGCCGACCTGGTGTAAGCAGCCACCAGTTTTGATGAAGCAGACAGGGGGTTTTCGATACGTTTCAATGCCAGCCTGGATATGCGGATGGATCAGCGGCAAACATTAACAGCGTTTGATGTAGTGAACACGTACGGCGAACAACAACTGCATAAACTGTTTGAGCAGTATGGTGAAGTGACGAACGCAAAAACGCTGGCCCGAACGATCGTACAGGTACGAAGCAATGTATCGCTGCAAACATTGATGCTTTCAAGAATGCTCTCCGCGAAATTGTGAAAGGAAACCCTAATAAGTACTTTGCCCAGGGTTTTCCAGGCGCTACGTATTGAAGTGAACGATGAATTGGGTGCATTGAAAGAAAATGCTGCAGCAGACACCAAAACTGCTTAAGCCCGGAGGCCGTGTGGTCATTATTACGTTTCCATTCTCTGGAAGATAGATTGGTGAAGAATTTTTTCCGTCGCGGCACATTTGATGAGCCGGAAACGAATCCTTTTTATCAATGACGAACCGGTAAACGAACTAAAAGTGATCACGAAAAAACCCGATCCTGCCCGCAACTCAAGAGCAAGAAGTGCCAAGTTAAGAATAGCCGAGAAAGTAATGATGGTGTGAGTTGCCATAATCCTGCTCAATATAATAATACGACCCTGCGAATTTTTGAATGAGATAAAATCCACACTCAGTTTTTTATGGAAGATCAATTGGTAAAAGAAAAAGAACCCCGTACCGAGCCGATAGCTATCGGGTGGAAACGCTTATTGAATTATCAGTCCATCGTAAAGCAGATCCCTTTCTTTTTATTCCTGGGTTTACTGGCCGTGATATATATCTATAACGGTCACTATGCCGACAAGACGATACGTAATATCAACCGCATAGCCGGGAAGTAAAAGAGTTACAATACGAATATAAAACAGTGAAGAGTGAAGTAATGTTCCGGAGCAAACAAAGCGAACTGGCAAAAGCAGTAGAGCCATTAGGATTAAAAGAATTAACTGCATCGCCGGTAGTGCTGAGAGATACGGTGGTGAATGAAAGTGGAGGAGGAGAGTGAGGGAGAGTGAGGGAGAGTGGGGAGTGGGGAAAAGTGAGTTGGGAGTGGTGGCCTTCGCTTCGCTCAGGATGACGGGATTGTTGAATTGAGAACAGGGCAGTAATAAAATAGGAAACGGTCTTCCGGATTTTCCGTCTTTGGGGCTTCCGGACTAATCATAATCAACAACGACAAGCGGCGACATTGGAAATCAGGCGTGACATATTATGGAGAGTATATCTCAGTTTTATCGGCATGGTTGTGCTGAGCCTGCTGATACTCGGTAAGGCTTTTTACATCCAGCGGTTCCAGGGTAACTACTGGCGCAGCATGAGCGACAGTATGCACCAGCGGATCGTGGACCTCGACGCTGACCGCGGTACGATCTACAGCGAAGACGGGCAAATGCTGAGTACTTCTCTTCCGCAGTTTGATATCTACATTGACTTTATGGCCGATGGGTTAAGAGATAAGGACGGAAAGATCTTTAAAGCAAATATTGATTCCTTCTCAATAGCCCTGGCGGATTATTTTGAAGATAAGAAAGCCGTACAGTATAAACAGGAATTACAAAAAGCCTATAAAAGTAAAAGCCGTTATTATCCTTTAAAAAAGAAATTATCATTCGAAGAGTATAAGACTTTCAGAACATTTCCGCTTGTAAAGCTTGGACGGAATAAAAGCGGGGTAATAGTAGAGGTAAACAGTAAACGATTATCTCCATTCGGGTTGCTTGCTAACAGGACGATCGGTCTATCGAGGGAACACATCGCCAGCAATGGAAAGATGAAAAAGCAAAACGTAGGGCTTGAAAAAAGCTATGACAGTTTGCTCAGTGGTCAGAAAGGTCAACGCCTTGTGCGATTCATTGCTGGTGGTGCTGTTCCGGTTGAAGGTTTCCAGGTAGAACCGGAAAATGGTAAAGATGTATTTACCACGCTGGATGTAAACATGCAGGATATAGCAGAGAATGCCTTGTTGAAGATGATGCTGCAAAGCGAATCGCTCTATGGAACCTGTATCGTTATGGAAACAAAAACAGGCAAGATAAAAGCCATGGCGAATCTTGGCCGCAGGCCGGATGGCAGTTACTGGGAAGATGATAATTATGCATTGCGGGTGACGGAACCGGGTTCAACAATAAAACTGGTAACACTTTTATCGGTACTGGATAAAGGCAGTTCTAAACTCGATGACCTGGTAGAAGTAGGCAGCGCAGGCCAGATGGTGGTTGGCCCAAGAAATGTGAATGATGCTGAACGTTCTCCCAAACCTGTACTGACAGTAAAAGAATGTTTTGCGCATAGTTCTAATGTAGGTATGAGCAAACTGGCTTTTAAAGCATTTGCCAATGATCCGGCTGCATTCAGAACATACCTGCATCGTTTCCACATGGATACCCGTTCGCCCATTGATCTGTCCAATATTCCTGCACCGCAACTGGCGCCGCTTGATAAGAAAAACGGCGGGTTGATGAATATGATCACGATGAGTTTTGGGTATGCTTTGCAGGTAAGCCCTTTGCATACACTTACCTTATATAATGCGATTGCTAATAATGGCAGGATGATGAAGCCTTACCTCGTGAACAGTATACAGAGCAACGGGATCATATTACAGCAGTTTTTGCCCAGTGTACTGGATGATAAGATATGTGATGCTTCCGTTATCGAAGGGGCTAAGCAAAGTATGGAACTGGTCGTTACAGAAGGAACAGGTAAACCCGCATTTAAGGATATGCCTTTCGCTGTAGCGGGTAAAACAGGGACAGCGCACGTAGCGGATGGAAATATCAAATACTATGATGGTGTTTACCAGGCATCATTTGTCGGATACTTTCCGGCCAATGATCCGCAATATTCCTGCATCGTGGTAATAAGATCTAAACCACATGCGGCTGTACATTATGGCGGTTCACTCGCGGGCCCGGTATTCAGGGAAGTGGCTACAAAGATCTATGCGATGTATGTGGAGAAGAAAGATCCGGCCATGTATGCGATAAAAACAGATAGCGCCGCTTACTTCTATGCCGGCAATACTACTGATATAAAGAATGTATATAAAACACTGAATGTTTCATACGCTGATTCTGTGCAGCAAAGCGACTGGAGCAATGTATACGCAAACAATTACCAGCCGGTGATAACAGAAAATAAAATCCGCCGGCAAACAATGCCAAACGTAAGGGGAATGGGTTTGAAGGATGCATTATACCTCCTGGAAAATATGGGATTGAAAGTATCCGTGAAAGGGAGGGGGAAGATCATATCACAATCCATCATACCGGGAACAGGCCTGGCCAAAGGAATAACAGTGACGCTGGAACTGGCCGGCTAAATGAAGATGAGAAATGAGATTACAGGACATATTATATAAAGTGAGCATCAGGTCGGTTGCGGGGAAAACGGACATAGTTGTAAAAGATATACAGATAGATTCGAGAAGGGTAAAAACAGGTTGTGTGTTTGTAGCGGTAAAAGGTGCAGCGGCCGATGGTCATCAGTTCATTGATAAAGCGGTTGAGTCGGGAGCGGTAGCGGTGGTATGTGAGACAATGCCCCCGGTAACTAAAGAAGGGGTGGTGTATGTGCAGGTAGAGAACAGCGCCGCGGCTGCAGGATATATGGCGCATAATTTTTTCGGGCAACCGTCAGCCAGCATGAAAGTAATAGGAGTAACTGGCACGAATGGAAAAACGACAATAGCGACATTATTATATAAGCTCTTTACATCGTTGGGGTATACATGCGGATTGCTGAGCACGGTGGAGAATCATATCGGGAATAAAGTCGTTCCCGCTACGCATACGACACCGGATGCCATCAGTTTGAATGCATTGCTGAAACAAATGGCCGATGAAGGTTGTACGCATGTGTTCATGGAATCGAGTTCACATGCTATACAGCAGCATCGCATTACAGGTTTGCAGTTTGCAGGCGGATTGTTCAGCAATATCACGCACGATCACCTGGATTATCATAAAACCTTTGATGAATATATCCGGGTAAAGAAAGCTTTTTTTGATGCGCTGCCTTCATCAGCATTCGCCATCAGTAATGCGGATGATAAAAGAGGAGCGGTGATGCTGCAGAATACGAATGCGAAAAAGTATTTCTACAGCTTGAAGACGCTGGCGGATTTTAAAGGTAAGATCATTGAAAACAGTTTGCTGGGGCTGGTAATGGATGTTAACGGGCAGGAAGTGCATTTCAGATTGATTGGTGAATTCAATGCATATAACCTGATGGCAGTATATGGTGCGGCAGTTTGCCTGAATGAAGACAAACATGAAGTATTGAGAAACCTGAGTGTGCTGACAGGTGCAGAAGGACGGTTTGATTATATGATGTCGCCAAAGGATAAAGTGATAGCGATCGTTGATTATGCGCATACGCCCGATGCTTTGCTGAATGTGCTGGCGACGATAAAGAAGCTGAAGAAAGGATTTGAACAGGTGATAACAGTGGTGGGATGCGGTGGCGACAGGGACAAAACAAAAAGACCGGTGATGGCAGCGGCCGCCTGCGAGCATAGTGATAAGGTGATCTTCACCAGTGATAACCCGAGAAGTGAGGATCCTTTGCAGATCATAAAAGATATGGAAGAAGGATTGCCTGTAGCTGCCAAAAGAAAGTATATCTCAATAGCAGACAGAAAAGAAGCGATAAAAACGGCAATCAGTTTGGCGAAGCCGGAAGATATTATACTGATAGCCGGAAAAGGGCATGAGAAATACCAGGAGATAAAAGGAGTGAAACATGATTTTGATGATAAGAAAGTGGTAAAGGAAATGTTTGAAATATTAGAACGGTAGTGGTGAGTAATTCACGTAAATCGGGACTGCACTCACAACTGACAAAAACCAGTAACCAGCAATGCTGTATCACTTATTTGAATGGTTTAAACACCAGGGGATAAAATTCCCGGGAAGTGCCTTGTTCGATTTCATCACTTTCCGTGTACTGCTGGCTATGTTACTGGCGCTGGCTATCTCTTTGATCTATGGCAGAAGACTGATCTGGTTTTTGAAAAAGAAACAAATAGGAGAAAGTGTTCGTGATCTGGGATTAGCAGGTGAGCAAAGTAAAAAAGGTACACCAACGATGGGCGGTCTCATCATCATCCTGGCGATACTGATCCCCACCCTGCTACTGGCAAATCTGAATAAAGTATATATCAGGTTGATGCTCGTGAGTACGGTTTGGCTGGGCATCATCGGGTTTGTAGATGATTATTTAAAACTGAGGGCAAAAAGGCTGGCCCAGCAATCGGGAGGAGCATATAAAAAAACGGATAAGGATGGCCTGGCCGGGTGGTTTAAAATATTAGGGCAGGTGGGATTAGGGATTATTGTTGGCGCTACATTGTATTTCAACAGTAATGTGAAGATATGGAGAGAGTTTATTGGCACGCCGACATCTGCTGATACAACGGTTTTTGCCAAACAGATAAATGGCAAGACAAAATATTTCACAGAAAGTAAAGTGCCGATCACGACTATTCCTTTTGTGAAAAATCATGAGTTCAATTATTCAAAATTATTGCCGGCAGGCTGGAGAGATTATACATGGGTTCTTTACATATTGATCGTAATATTTATCATCACAGCAGTATCGAACGGGTCAAATATTACGGATGGACTGGATGGGCTGGCGACGGGCACGTCGGCATTGATAGGAGTCTTGCTCGGCATTTTTGCCTATGCAAGCGGTAGCCTGGTATTTGCCGATTACCTGAACATCATGTATATACCCAATTTGGGAGAGCTATCCATTTTCATTGCGGCGATGATTGGGGCCTGTATCGGGTTTCTCTGGTACAATTCATACCCGGCGCAGGTATTCATGGGTGATACAGGAAGCCTGACATTAGGAGGAATAATAGCGGCGCTGGCGATCATCGTTCATAAAGAGTTGTTGATTCCCATATTCTGTGGTGTGTTTTTAGTAGAAAATGTAAGTGTGATCATGCAGGTAAGTTATTTCAAATACACCAGGAGAAAATATGGTGAAGGGCGGCGGATCTTTTTAATGAGCCCTCTTCATCATCATTACCAGAAGAGAGGGTATCATGAATCAAAGATCGTGACGAGATTCTGGATCATAACGGTGTTGCTGGTATTGTTTAGCATAGTTACGCTGAAGCTGAGATAGAAACAGCGGATGAAGGTGAGAAGGATGATGAAGATGATATGATAGTTCAAACGATGACAATTGATATATAGCTTGTTCCGGCTTGATCCGGGAAGGTAGAGACAGAGAATTTTTTATTGAAAAACCAAACCACCATTCTCTACCCGCTGAAAACGAAAGAACCAATTTAAATGTAATTGTGGTGCAATGAAACTGATGCTTTTGAAAAACCCCATCCGTACACTAAGCCTGATGCCGCACGGCTGACAATAAAAGAGCGGCGTGAACAATGGAGAAGCGGCTAGTCATATTGGGTGGAGGGGAAAGCGGCGTTGGCGCCGCCATCCTGGGGAAGCAAAAGGGATATGACGTATTCGTTTCCGACGAAAGCTCTTTGAAAGAAAATTATCGTACCGAGTTACAAAATGCAGGGATTGCATTTGAAGAAGGTAAGCTTGACGAAGAAAAGATCCTCAGCGCTGATGAAGTGATGAAAAGCCCGGGCATACCGGAAAAGAATGAAATGGTAAAGCAGATCAGGAAAAAGGGGATCAGTATCATCAGTGAGATAGAACTGGCTTATCGTTACAAAGGCAATAGTAAGATCGTAGCTATTACCGGTAGTAATGGAAAGACCACCACGACAGCGCTTACTCATCATATCTGCATGGAAGAAGGATTGGATGCGGCGCTGGTAGGAAACATCGGTTACTCATTCGCCCGGCAGGTAGCGGAAGATCCGAAAGCATTGTATATAGCGGAGATCAGCAGTTTTCAGTTAGATGATATAAAAACCTTCAGGCCGGATATCGCCATACTGACAAACATTACTGAAGACCATCTCGACCGGTACGATTATAAGTTTGAGAATTATATCCGCAGCAAATTCAGGGTTGCGGAAAACCAGCAGCCAAATGATCATTTCATTTACTGCGCCGATGATGAAGTAACGATGGAATATATAAACCAATTCAACATCCAAGCTAAACAACTGCCGATCAGTATGAAAAGAGAACTACCTAATGGCGCGTTTATTAAAGACGGGGACATGTACATCAGAACAGGACAGGATTTTGTATCAATGAGTGTATTTGATTTTGCTTTGAAAGGAAAGCATAACCAGTACAATACTATGGCAGCTTGTGTAGCCGCGACGACCCTTGACATCCGTAAGGATAAAATAAGGGAAGCCGTACAGAATTTTCAAAGCCTCGAGCACCGGATGGAACCGGTGGCAACAATACGGGGTGTAGAATTTATTAATGACAGCAAAGCAACCAATGTAAACTCTACCTGGTATGCATTAGAGAGCATGACGAAACCAACGGTTTTAATACTGGGGGGAGTAGATAAAGGCAATGATTATACACTGATCGCCGAACTGGTAAAAGAAAAAGTAAAAGCTATCATTTGCCTGGGAACGGATAACAGGAAAATACATGAGGCTTTTGGAAATACGATCA
This sequence comes from Bacteroidota bacterium, assembly GCA_037200265.1. GTDB lineage: Bacteria > Bacteroidota > Bacteroidia > Chitinophagales > Chitinophagaceae > VBAT01. Next base: position 23,134 of record JBBCIL010000011.1, on the reverse strand, counting down.
GCCCTATTGTAAATACAGGCAGCGCTCTGGAAGCCGTACATGCCGCTTTTCATTTTGCATCAAAGGGTGATGTGGTATTATTAAGCCCGGCTTGTGCAAGCTTTGACCTGTTTAAAAATTATGAAGACAGGGGAAAGCAGTTTAAGCAGGCGGTGAAGGATCTGTAGTAAATAGTGAGTGGGGAATAGTATAAGTATCGGGGTATTCATCCCCTCCCTGGAGGGGCGGATTAAGTGAATAATAAAATTGAAACGACCGGGGTGGATTGATGAGTAGCGAACAGAAAGATGACAACATAATAATAGTGGAAGTATAAATAATGTCAGAAGCAGTAAACATACAGCAACCTTTACAAAATCCATTTGGCCAGCTCGCAAGCAGGACCAAAGGGGATAAAGTGATATGGGCATTGATCGTATTGCTGGTGCTTGTTTCATTGCTGGCCGTGTACAGCGCTACCGGCTCACTGGCGTATAAGAATTATAAAGGCAATACGGAAGTTTATCTCTTCAAGCAGGTGATGTTCATTTTCATCGGGCTAATGGTGGTTTACTTTGCGCACCGGGTCAACTATGTTTATTACTCAGGTATTGCCAGGATATTATTTATTCTTACTATCCCTCTCCTTATATATACATTATTTTTTGGTGTAAGTATGAATGAGGGAAGCCGCTGGATCAGGCTGCCGCTGATCAATATGACCATGCAGACTTCTGACCTGGCTAAACTGGCTTTATTCATGTACCTCGCAAGGTTGCTCAGTAAAAAACAGGATGTGATCAAGGATTGGAAGAAAGGATTTATTCCGTGATGATACCTGTTGCCATTACATGTTTACTGATCGCACCGGCCAACCTGTCAACCGCCTTATTATTAGGCGCCAGTTGCCTGATGTTATTATTTATCGGCCGGGCCAGGATGAAACATATTCTCATCACTATTGGTATTGCGGCGATACCGATCATATTTCTTATTGCCGCAGCGGTGATCCGCCATTCATCGGGCAGTGATGAAGCGGTTGTTTCAAAGAAAAATTCATCCGGTCTTTTTGGAAGGGTGAATACATGGGTAGGCCGTGTTGAAACTTTCATATACGGAGGCAAAGAAGCAGACAGTGATGAAATGTACCAGGTGAACCAGGCAAAAATGGCGATCGCTAAAGGCGGTGTATTGGGTGTAGGTCCGGGTAACAGTACAACAAGAGATTACCTGCCGCAGGCGTATAATGATTTCATTTTCGCCATCATTATCGAAGAGTATGGGTTTGCCGGTGGCGCATTCATTGTATTCGTTTACCTGGTGTTCTTATATCGCTGTATACGGATATTTAAAAAATGCCCTTACGCATTCGGTGCTTTCCTGGCGTTGGGATTAAGTTTTACACTGGCGATACAGGCGATTGCGAATATGGCAGTAACCGTCAACCTGTTTCCGGTTACAGGGGTCACGTTGCCATTAGTAAGTATGGGAGGAACAAGTTTCATATTCACCTGTCTTGCTATAGGAATTATTTTAAGTGTGGCGAGAAATGTTGAGCAACCGGAAGGAAAGATGGAAGCAGTGAGCGGTGAATAGTGACCGGGTAAACAAAGCACAGCATGAGCAAACGAATTGTAATAGCAGGTGGAGGAACAGGGGGGCATATTTTTCCGGCGATAGCGATTGCCAACGCACTGAAAGAACTGGATGCAGGTACTGAAATACTGTTTGTCGGTGCAAAGGGAAAAATGGAAATGGAGAAAGTGCCGCAGGCAGGATATAAAATTGAAGGATTGGATATAGCGGGTTTTAACCGCAGCTCTTTGATAAAAAATATTGGTTTACCATTCAAGCTGGTAAAAAGTTTTTTGCAGGTGCGTTCCATCTTCAAAGAATTTAAGCCGGATGCGGCGATCGGTGTAGGAGGATATTCGAGCTTTCCTGTTCTGCGGTTAGCGCAGGCAAAAGGAATAGCCACTTTCATTCATGAGTCGAACTCTTTTGCAGGCAAGGCGAATATCATGCTGGGAAAGAAAGCAACGAAGGTTTTTACAGGAACTGATGGGATGGAAAAATTCTTTCCAAAAGAAAAAATTATGGTGACGGGAAACCCGGTAAGAGCCAGCATTGCTCATTCAACGATCAGCCAGGGGGAAGGAAAGAAATTCTTTGAACTGGAAGAGGGAAGGAAAACAGTATTGGTAGTGGGTGGAAGTTTGGGTGCCAGATCTATCAATGAAGCGATAGATAAACACGTCGGAGAATTGCTGAACGCGGGTTTACAATTGATCTGGCAGACCGGAAAATTGTATACGCCAAAAGCAAAAGCGGATAAAAGCATTTGGGCAAATGCCTTTATCAATCAGATGGAATACGCGTATGCGGCGGCTGATATGGTCATATCAAGATCAGGTGCGATGTCGGTAGCCGAATTATGTGTGGTGAAAAAACCTGTTTTATTCGTGCCTTATCCTTATGCAGCGGAAGATCACCAGGCAGTGAATGCGCAGCAACTGGTAAATAAGAACGCAGCGCTGATGGTAAAGGATAACGAAGCATTAGATAAAGTAGTGCCAAAGATCATTGAGCTGGCGGGAAATGATATTAAGCAGGCGGAATTAAAAAGGAACATTGGACTATTAGCTATTACCAACGCTGATAAAAGAATAGCTGAAGAAATAATAAAAAGTATTTAGAAAAAACGGAGTGTGGTTTTTCTCTCCATTGGAGAGGGATAAAAGGGTGAGGTAAAATTTAAAAAACCCTCCAGGGTTTATGAACGATACAAGCAATACTGTCCTTATGATTACCCCCTTCGGGGGGATTGACAAGATGAAAACGGTGTATTTCGTGGGCATCGGCGGAATCGGAATGAGTGCGATAGCAAGGTTCTTTCATTCGCGGGGTGTAAAAGTGAGCGGGTATGATAAAACCCCGACTGTTTTGACCAAAGAACTTGAAGCAAGCGGGATCGCTGTTCATTATGAAGACAATGTGGAACTCATTGCAAAAGATGCGGAACTGGTGGTGTATACGCCGGCTATTCCGAAAGATCACAAAGAGCTGCTGTATTACCAGCAGCATGGATATAAAGTGGTGAAAAGAAGTGATGTGTTGCAGTTGATCACCGAAAGTTCTTTTAATATCTGTATCGCGGGTACGCATGGCAAAACAACTATTACCACTATGGTAGCGCATTTGCTGCGTGATACCGGTTATGGGTGCAATGCTTTTCTCGGAGGTATCTCTGTGAATTACGGTACCAATTTCTGGAGTGACCCCCGAAATGTATGCGTGATAGAGGCGGATGAGTATGACCGGAGTTTTTTGAAATTAAGCCCTGATGTAGCCATCATTACTTCCATGGATGCCGATCACCTGGATATATATGGTACAGCGGAAGCGGTGGAGCAGGGTTTTATTGATTTTAGTAAGAAAGTAAAACCAGGTGGTTTATTGATCAGGCAGTTTGGTTTGAAAAGAGGAAAGGAACTGAAAGCGGATAAGCAGCTTACATACAGCCTGCAGAATGAAAGCGCTGATGTATATGCGGCCAATATCCGGATGATGAACGGCAGTTATGAGTTTGATGTAATGATGAAGGATAATATGCTGGACAATGTGCGGCTGAATATGGGAGGGATGCATAATATAGAGAACGTGGTAGCAGCTATAGCGGTGGCAAGTTCTTTAAAGATTGAGAATAGCAGGATCAAAGCGGCGGTAGAATCATTTCGTGGTGTGAAGAGAAGATTTGAATACATCGTGAAGAATGAGAAGGTGGTTTTTATTGACGATTACGCTCACCACCCGGAAGAACTGCGGGCTTTGATAACAGGCGCAAAGACCTTGTTCAAACAAAAAAATGTACGGTGATCTTTCAGCCTCACCTGTACACAAGAACAAGGGACCAGGCAGATGGATTTGCAGAAGTACTTGACCTGGCCAATGAAGTGATCCTGTTACCGGTCTACCCGGCAAGAGAACTGCCGATAGAAGGAGTGAACAGTGAAATGATATTGAAAAAAATGAAGAAGGAGAATAAAAGAGTGATGACGAAAGAGGAGGTGATGAATTGGATAAAGAGCGATTATCTAAAGAATATCAATAAAGAGTTCGGAGAAGTATTAATAACGTCGGGAGCAGGAGATATAGATACATTGGTAGAGCCGGTTGGAAAGTGTCTTAGCGGTGATTTATAGATTTAAAAAAAAAGAGTGAATACAGGAAAAGCAATACGGACGATCTTATTTGTTACCATGTGGGTGGCGATAGGCGGAGGTATGTTAACTCTTCTGATCGCTGCTATCGGTAAGCAAAAAAGAGATCATTGTAAGGATTATACGATCAGTATAAAAGGGGTACAGGATAATTTCTTTGTAGACCAGAAAGATGTGCTGAAATTATTAAAGGCTGCTGCTAAAGGAGAGGTCAAAGGACAAAAAAAATCAACACTGAACCTGCAGCAGATGGAGAAGTTGCTGGAAGAAAATATCTGGATCAAAGATGCGGAACTGTATTTTGATAACCAGGAGGTATTACATGTATCAATATTGGAAAGAGAACCTATAGCGAGGGTATTCACCATAGCAGGTAAGTCTTATTATTTAGATAAAGACGAAAAGAGAATGCCTTTATCAGATAAGATGAGTGCGAAAGTGCCGGTGTTCACAGGGTTTCCTGAAAAGATATTGGGGAAAAGAGACAGCGTTTTACTGCATAATGTAAAAGATGCTGCTACGTTCATCCTCAACGATCCTTTCTGGATGTCGCAGGTAGCGCAGGTGGACATTACGGCGGAAAGGAATTTTGAAATGACGCCGGTAGTAGGTAACCATACCGTGATATTGGGAGATGGGGAAAATATGGAAAGGAAATTTCACCGCCTGTTTGTGTTTTATAAAAATGTATTGAGTAAAACCGGTTTTGACAAATACAAAGCGATCAATGTGCAATATGCCGGGCAGGTAGTGGGAATAAGGAATAACGGCACTAAAAAAGATACGGCCCGGTTACGGTTGAATGTAGAAAAGTTACTGCACCAGGCCCGCGAAATGCAAAATGATTCTTTGGCCGCAGCAAGAGCTATAAAAGAACAAAAGGCAATACAGGCTGACCCCGATATTGCCGCTACTGAAAAAGATACCCCGGAAGAGAATATTATAACGGAAAAAGCAAGAAGTCTCACCAATCCTGTCCCCGTGACTAATCCCATCCCTATGAAACCTTTATTGAATTCCAAACATAATGAAAAACCGGTAACAAATCCAAAGGCTGTGGATAATAAGCCGAAGGCAGTAATGAAGAGGAAAGAATAGTCCGGAAGTCCGAAAGACGAGGCTGATCTCACAAAAGTTCTTATAAATATGGAAAATTAGAAATGTCAGAAGAGATGGAAAACCTCCTGCTACCAGGAATAGTCTCCGGACTTCCGGTCTTTCCGACTTCCGGACTTTTCAAAGCAAACAACTAAACATAATATATCATGAATCACGAACAACCCATTATTGTCGGTCTTGACATCGGGACAACCAAAATCGCTGTGATTGCCGGTCGTAAAAACGAATTCGGCAAACTGGAGATACTTGGTTTTGGTAAAGCTAATTCCAATGGTGTGAAGCACGGACAGGTGCTGAACATTGATGAAACAATCAAAGCTATCAGAACTGCATTAGAAAATTGCTTCGCTTCTAATCCTAACCTGGATATTAATGAAGTGTATGTCGGTATTGCGGGCCATCATATAAAAAGTTTACAGACACGCGGCGATATCGTTCGCCAGGCATCTGACGAAGAGATCACTCAGCGGGAAATTGACCAACTGATCAATGACCAGTATAAAACCTATATCCCTGCCGGCGACCAGATCATTGATGTGATCCCGCAGGAATTTACTGTTGATAATTTTCAGAATATTCCAAACCCCATCGGATATGGTGGTGTGAAGGTTGGAGCCAACTTTCACATCATTACCGGTGATAAGAATGCGATCCGTAATATCAACCGCAGTGTAGAAAAATCAGGATTGCATACCAAGGATCTTGTATTGCAGCCGCTGGCTTCTTCTTCCGCCGTCATGGCGCAGGAAGACCTGGAGGCCGGTGTAGCGATCGTTGATATTGGCGGCGGTACTACCGACCTGGCTGTTTTTTATGAAGGGATTTTAAAGCATACAGCTGTCATTCCTTTTGCCGGGGAAAATATCACCAATGATATTAAAACCGGTTTGGGCGTATTGAAAACACAGGCTGAGCAAATGAAGGTTCAGTTTGGTTCTGCCTTAGCAAATGAAGCGAAAGCAAACGCCTATATCACTATACCGGGATTGCGTGGCATGCCGGCCAAAGAGATCAGTGTAAAAAATCTCGCCAACATTGTACAGGCAAGAATGAGCGAGATACTGGATTTTGTGACCTATCACCTGAAACAGGTAGGTCTGGATAATAAATCACTGAATGGCGGTGTGGTATTGACAGGTGGCGGTTCTCAGTTAAGGCATCTTATTCAACTGACAGAATATGTAACAGGTTTGCCTGCAAGGATCGGTTTTCCCAATGAACACCTGGCTGCAGGTCATATAGAAGAATTGGCCAAGCCTACTTATTCTACCTGTATCGGTCTTATCCTGAAAGGGTATGATGACTATGAACATAACCGTAAAGAATTTGAAAAAGAATTCAGGAAAGTAGAAGTGCCCGACGGTTTGAAGAAGGCGACAGAACAGGAAGTGATTGTTGATGAGGATATCATCACTCCTGAAAAAGTAAGGCAGCGCAAGGGGATCACGAACTTCTGGGGAAAGTTCAAAGATGGAATAATTGATTTATTTAAGGAAGAGGAAGATAAACATTTATAAAAAGCTGTCAGTTGCCAGCTGTCAGTTGTCCGGATTCCTGGCAACTGACACCCGGCAGCCGACAACCAATCATTAATTCATAAAATCAGTATCTATGATACATTTTGATCTGCCGAAGGAAAAGTCATCTATCATCAAAGTAATTGGTGTTGGCGGTGGCGGTGGCAATGCGGTGAACCATATGTTCAGTCAGTCAATTGAAGGTGTCAACTTCATTATATGTAATACCGATGCACAGGCACTGGCAGGCAGCGCTATTCCGAATCGTATACAGCTCGGGCCGCACCTTACACAAGGTTTGGGTGCAGGCGCTAATCCTGATATCGGCCGCCAGGCAACAGAAGAATCTCTCGAAGAGATCAAACGCATACTGGAAGTAAACACCAAGATGGCATTTATCACCGCCGGTATGGGTGGTGGTACAGGTACCGGTGGTGCGCCGATCATTGCCAAAATATGCAAGGACCTCGGTATACTTACCGTAGGCATCGTCACTTTGCCATTTGCCTATGAAGGGAAGAAAAGGCAATTGCAGGCGGAAGAAGGTATTAAAATATTAAAAGGATATGTTGATACATTGCTGGTGATCAGCAATGACAAACTGCGTCACCAGTTTGGCAATTTAAAAATGCGTGAAGCATTTGAAAGAGCGGATAATGTACTGGCGACTGCGGCCAAATGTATTACCGATGTGATCAACAGTACCGGCCAGATCAATGTTGACTTTGCGGATGTATGCACCGTAATGCGTAATGGTGGTGTAGCGATACTTGGCAGCGCAGCAGTTGCCGGCGAAAACCGTGCACACAAAGCGATCGAAGAAGCATTGAATTCACCGTTGCTGAATGATAATGATATCAAAGGGGCTAAATGGATACTTATCAATATCAATTCCTGTGAAGGCGAGAATGAATTTACGATGGATGAAGTGGAAATAATTCAGAGCCACCTGATATCCCAGGCCGGTGAAGGAACGGATGTGATACTGGGTTTGGGTTATGATAATACACTAAATGATAAGCTCGGCATCACGCTGATCGCCACCGGTTTTGAACATAAAGATCCGTTTGTAAAAAAAGAACAAAAGAAACCGCAGCCAAAGCAGGAAGATAAGATCGTGATGGTATTAGGTCAGCCGGAAAAGGAAGTGCCGGTAAAACCTGCTGGCAAAGAAATGAAGATGGTGGAAGATAATCCTGTTCTTTCCAAAGTGGTGAAGATGGACAGCCCTTCTCCTTTGGAGAGAGAAGCGGTGAGGCCTGATCCGCTGGAGCCGAAACTGGTAGAAGAATTCCCCCTGGAAGAAGCGCCGATGCCATCCATGCATGATATGATTGTAACAGAGCATATCAAAGAAGAGGAACCTGTTTTGTTGTTTGAATTAAAAGCGGGAGCAGAAAAATCACTTAGTAAAAATACAGTGGAAGAAAGTGTAAATACTGTTGGCAAAATGTTGATTGCGGAAAAGAAGGAAGAAATAAATTCGTTGAATCAATCACGATCTATATCCCCTTCGGTAAGCAACAAAGAATCCGCTAAGGAAACCACCGTATCACCATTCATTACACAGGAAGAAAAAGACGCTGTGCCCACGCTCAGCGCTAAAGATAGTACTACCCCGGTGTCTGCAGCAGCGGGAGGTTATCTGGCCAGGCCATCTAATATCTACGCAGAATCAAAAGCAGAGGTGACTACCTCGAAGACTTCTGTTGAAGAACCGGTCCCGACCAGCTATGCCGCGAAAGAGGAGGAAGACCTTCTCGATCTGCAAATGCAACTGGTAGAAAGGGATGACATTCCTGCGGCGGATATGCCGTTAGCCGATCATGCTCAACCACCTTTGACCACCAAGGCTGAGGATTCGCCGATGGCGAACGAAGCCGACGAGCAAAAACGTAGGGCTGCCGAAAGACTGCACAAGTTGCGCAACTTGTCATTCAATGTTAACGGCACTGACCCGAATAATGAGTTTGAAACTGTGCCGGCTTATATCCGCCGCAACATGGAATTGTATAATAGTTCCTCCCATGTTGAAGAATTCTACAGCAATTACGAAGTAAGAACTGATGCTGATAATAAAACGCAGATCAGTACGATCAATACTTTTTTAGATGGAAAGAAACCCGACTAAATGTATAGCTGCGGCGTTACCCTGAGCGAATCGAAGGGAGTGAAAAGCCGTAGCCGAAGGATGTTCGTTCCAATGAAGCCACAAGATATAGGCTTGTGTTTTTTAGTTGTTCCCTCCGATTTCTATCGGAGGGTTTTTTTTTGCATACCGCGAATAAAATACATCTCACAGAGTACCGCGGAGAAAAGAAAAACCGCAGAGTAATGCCTTCGATCCGGGTAGTTCGGCTTAAAATCTCCATGGCCTCCTTTTCTCCGCGGTATTCTGTGAGCAAAAAATAGTTGTCATATCATAATAGTCCCTGGTAATTTTGATTTAAGTTTAATACTTCAGTCATTCCGGATGGATAATAATTTCATTTACAGGCAGGGCTCACCTGACCAAAAAGAAGCTTTGCAGCAATTAGGCATTCTCTCTTATAACCAGTTCAAAAGCGTTTTATCACCGGCCGACTGGCAAACCATGGACAGGTTTCTCCGCAACGATAAAATGTGGACACAACTAGTAAACAATTCAACCATTTTTGTATGTGAATACAATGCAATGCTCATCGGCATGGCTTATCTCGTTCCTGCCGGAAACCCGACGCATATCTATCCTGCTGACTGGTCTTATATCCGCATGGTTGGTGTTCACCCTGGTTACAGGGGTAAAGGGATTGCTAAACGGCTGACACAGATGTGTGTTGACCATGCCCGTCAATCCAATGAAAAGATCGTCGGATTGCATACCTCAGAAAAGATGAATGATGCAAGGCATATTTATGAAAGTACCGGGTTTAAAATATACAAAGAGATAGACCCGATCTATGGGATGAAGTACTGGTTGTACAGGCTTGATATTCTCTGAATGTGGAATCAATTACAGATCATCATACTTATACTTTCTCACCGTCAAATAAATATATAGTCCTGCAAATGCCAGCGCTGAAGGAATAAGTACTGCCAGTCCCGGGTTATTATCAAAAAGACCTCCCAGCTTTGAAAAATTGATTAACGAATCAGCTACCTGTAACGGCAGGAAATGTTGCATGCCCGGGTATATTTTGCTGAACAGCCACATGAAGAAAAACTCCAGCAGCAGCCCATAAATAAAGAATACAATAATGGCGACACCACTCCGGCGGAAAACAGTAGCTAACAATAATGCGAACATCAGGTAAACAAAGGTTTGAATAAAACATATTCCCAGCGTATCAAGACCCGATATAAGCGAAAAGCTGACATCCGTCACCTGGCACATGATCAGTGTGGCGATCATGTTCATCACGGTCACCACAGCTGACATACAAAGTATCAGGCTTATTTTAGTATAAATAAAAGTTTCTCTTTTCCATCCGTCAATAATGTTCTGGCGGTGTGTTTTGAAATTCACTTCATTTACAAAAAGATTAATGATCACCATCCCGGGTAAGTATAACAGGAAACTGGTGGCCCAGCATACCGTTGTCCAGATGGTGTCTGAAGAAAAAAGCGCAAAAAGATCACTTCCGTCTCTTGGGTTAGGGTTGCCCATAGACATGACCCTGCCCATTAGCTGGATGTATATTTTATAAAAGATATAAATGATGATGAGGATACCAATAAGGTATAATACAGAGAATACCTGGAACACCCGGTAATTCTTTATTTTCATCCATTCTATCTGAAGGTTCTTGATCATGGCAGTAATTATTTATAATGAGTTGTATCAGCGGTCGCTTTGGGTACCGGTGATTTCAAGGAATCTTTTTTCGAGGGATTTGCGTTTCAGGTTAAGCTGGCTCAATACAATTCCTTTTTCAAAACAGAATTTATTGATACTGGTTGATGTAACACTTTCTTCACATTCAACGGATAAGCCATTTTCTGTAGTCACCACATGAATAATACCGGGTAATTGTTTTAATACCTGTTCCAGCGCCGGTAAGTTTTCCGCAGCCATATCAATCTCAAGTGTTGCTGTTTTATTTCCGGAAGAGGACGATAGTACTTCATTTACAGAACCCACCGTCTTTAATACACCTTTCTGAATGATCGCTACATGGGTACAGACCTTTTCTACTTCATCCAGTATATGGCTGGCCATGATGATGGTCTTTCCCTGTTTGTTCAGTTGTTTGATCAGTTCCCGTATCTCGGCAATACCTGCCGGGTCAAGCCCATTGGTTGGTTCGTCGAATACAAGAGTATCAGGATTTCCCAGCAGGGTAGAAGCGATCGCCAGTCTTTGCTTCATACCTAATGAGTAGGTGCTGAACTTTGAATCTTTGCGCTGGGTAAGATTCACTTTCTCCAATACAGCGGGAATGTCACTTTTACCCCGTTCTTTAATAGCTGCGGCAATTTCAAGGTTCTTCTGACCGCTCAGGTAATGATAGAAATTGGGGGTTTCCAGTAATGTACCGATCTGCTTCCTCATTTGATTACTGCTGCCCGGCTGACCGTTCCACAAAAAATTTCCTGAAGAGGCTTTAAGGATATCCATGACGATACCCAGCATCGTGGTCTTACCACTGCCATTCGGTCCCAGTATTCCAAATACGCTTCCTTTAGGCACTTCGAATGAAACGTCATTCAGGGCATGGACCGGGCCATAATATTTACCGATGTTCCGGATGGAGAGAACTGAACTCATAGTCTGTAGTTGATTACTCAATGAAGATAAACTTTTTGATCATTTGGGCATAAAAATCCGGCAAACCGGCCAAATTGAATCGTAACCGGATAGAAATATGACGCAAATGCTTCCGGCAGGTTACACCATTAAAAAAACCGGGTCAGTATGTACCGGCCCGGTTCAGGTATAGTATAATTATGTCTTAGTTGACCTGGTATACTTTTATTGTACCATCTCCTTCACTTGAAACAACCAAAAGGCTTTTGTGAACAGGGCTGTATTTGGCAAGAATAAACAGCAAACCTTCGGAGGCATCTGTGGCCCTCTTTATCTCTGTGCACAGAATATATGGTGCGTTCAGGTAAGCTATTTCTATCCAAAGGACTGCTGTGGAGCGGGAAACAATATTGGCTACCTTTACCTATTATGGCAACAGTTCTCATCACCGGTGGTACAGGCATGATCGGCAAAGCGCTTACCACTGCCTTGCTGCAAAAGAATTACCAGGTCATTATTTTATCGAGAAACATTGCCCGCAACCAATCTGTCTCTGCTGCAACTTCGGCCGTGATGAACAGTCCTTCGTATGCTCAATGGGACATTAAAAAACAAACCATAGATAAAGAGGCGATTGAAAAAGCAGATTATATCATTCACCTGGCGGGAGCGGGTGTAGCCGATAAGCGGTGGACAAAAAAACGAAAGCAGGAAATAGTGGAGAGCCGCGTAAAAAGCGGGGAGTTATTGGTAAAGGCATTGAAAGAAACGCCTGATAATGTAAAGGCAATAATCACTGTTTCCGGTATCGGCTGGTATGGGCCGGACCCGGTTATTCCTAATCCAGATCCTTTCACCGAGGATGATCCTGTAAGTAATGATTTTCTCGGGCAGACATGCAAGCAATGGGAAGCAAGTCTTGATCCTGTTGTTCAAATGGGTAAACGCCTGGTCAAACTCCGTACAGGAATAGTTTTGAATAAGGGTGGCGGCGCTTTGAAAGAATTTGAAAGACCATTGACATTCGGAGTAGCGACAATATTGGGAAGTGGTAAACAGATCATCAGCTGGATACATATAGATGATCTGGCGCGGTTATTTATCAGGGCAATAGAGAATGATAAGATGAGCGGGGTTTATAATGCTGTATCACCCCATCCTGTTTCTAATAAAGAACTGATACTAAAAATAGCTGCGGTTAAGAAAGGAAAGTTCTTTATCCCTTTGCATATTCCGTCATTTGTACTCAAGCTGGTATTGGGAGAAATGAGTACCGAAATATTAAAGAGCGCTACGGTCAGTTGTAAAAAAGCCGGGGATGCCGGATTTACTTTTATACATCCATCAATAGATGCCTCGCTGCATGATCTGGCTGAATAAAATGAGGCCGGTGGAGAAGAATTATCCACGCTACGGCGCAGCAATGCAATCCCTTGCTTTTCTTTGCGTCCTGGCGCCGTCGCGTGAAAATTCTTAAAATCCTTTTTTCTCTTCCGGCACTTTTGGCGTTGCCTTCTGCGTGTATAGAACGGAGTTTACTTTTTTAGGATCTCCCTGGTATACCCAGGTAATGTTATTGATATATCTTTTAAAAGCGGCATTCAACTGATCAAGCGTCACTTCCTTTATGTCTTCCTGTATCTTGACCGATCTTTTCCAGTTACCGTGTATTACTTCGTTGGAGGCATAAGAGGCAGCCTGCGCCTCATTTGTTTCCTGGCGGTAATAAATACCTGTGAGGTAGCCGGTCTTTTCATTTTTTAATTCCGCTTCAGTAAAACCTTCCTGTTTTATTCTGTCAATCAGGTTTCTCGCTACCGCAATGTATTTATCAGGATCAGTAGTAGTGACAGAGATATTAGCATACGGTGTGGTGCCTGCACTGAACCATGACTGGGGAGCGTAGGATAAACCATTCTTTGTTCGTATTTCTACAAAATGACGGCTGGAAAAAATATTCATGGCCAGCACAAAAGCATTATAATCGGGTGTGCCGGGCAGTGGCCCGCTGGTTATGCCGCGCACATAGTTTGTGGCATTTTCTCTTTCCTGCGGTTTGAATGTACTGGCGGTGGGATTATAGCTTTCTTTTTTCAATACAAAAGGAGCGCCTGCCGGTACTTTACTCAAAAATTCTTTTACCTTTTTTTCAATTAGCGCTTTATCCAGGTCAGCTACTATTACTATTACCATTCTTGAACGGGTGAAAACAGATTTCCAGTAATTTTTAGTATCGGCAGCTGTGAGTTTACTTACACTGGCCGCTGTGCCCTGTGGTTCTTTTGCATAGTTTTTTCCTGCGAAAGCTGTTTGTTTGGCCATTTTATCCAGGGCATTATCCGGGCTTGATTCGTTGGCTCGGATAAAATTGATAGCATCATTTTTGATACGGTCAAATTCTTTGGCATCAAACTTTGGTATAGAAAGCGCTTCTGTATATAATGGCCAGACAGTTTCAAAATCACTTTTAATGCAATTCATGCTGAAAGAGGCGAAGTCCATACCTGTATAACCTCCTACCTGTGCACTTACTTTATCCAGTTTATTTTTAAAACTGTTCTTATCATCTTTTACAGTTCCGCATTCAGTGAGGCCCTGTATGGCGAGACTTTCGATACCTGCTTTTGCGGCAGGGTAATTCTGCACACCACCTTTAATAACGGTTTGTATCACAACAATGTCATTGCCGCTGGGCTGAACGATTACTTTGACACCGTTTATCATCATATCATACGGTTCTGTTTTCTGGGCCAGCAGGCAGAAAGGTGCGATCAGCGCTGCCACCAACAGTATTGATTGAATTGTTTTTTTCATCTCAGAATGATTTTAGGTTTTTGAAATATTCAGCCGGCTTCAGTTGCTTATTCATTTCTTCATTAATGATCATGCCTGCTATGTAGGGTTTGCCGATAATATATTTTTTCAGGTAATCCTGGATGTCTTTCCTGGTTATGTTCATCATGCCGGGGATGTAATCAGTAAAGAAATCGGAAGAAGCGCTGCACCACCAGTAGGTAAAGTTGCTGGCAAGTGACGAAGGCTTTTCTGTATTACGGATATGATTGCGGCGCAGAATGTCTTTTGCTGTCTGTAATTGTTCATCAGTAAAATAGTCGGCATCTGCAAAATGACTGACCTGGTTATTTATCTCAGCCGCAAATTCTTTCATCTTACCCGGATTGGGTATAGCAAAAATGGATACCGGCCCTGTATATTTTTCCGTCTGGTAGCTAAAGCCTACATAACTGGCCAGGCCTTTATCTATAAGCGCCTGCTGCCATTTGGAAGAATTCAGGTTAAGTACAGTAGAGAAAACATCGGCGGCCAGTGTGGCTATTGAATCATGCCGTGTATCCGGACCCTGCCATGTATACATGGTGTAAGGTGTTTGCGCAATAGAAGATTCTTTGATAAGATATTCTGTCTGCGCGATAGGAGTAAATTCCGGGACAGGATATTTCTGGTGCGGATCAAACCCACTGGATTGCCAGTCGCCGAAAATCGCCTGGGCCTTTGCAAAAGCTTCATCCGGCTTTACATCGCCGCAAATGACCAGTAATGAATTATTGGGAAAATAATATTTGTCTTTTATGATCATCATTTTCTCAGGTGTAGCTGTATTAATGATGTCGTGGTCGCCAATGGGATTTTTGCGGGTGAACAGGTCTCCCCATACTTTTTTATTTACTTCCATCCATAGTTGAAAACCCGGATCGCTTTCTCCGCGCTGAAACTCTCCATCTACTACCGGTCTTTCTTTTTGCATGTCTTCTGTGCGGTAGATAGGGAAGCGGATAGCCGCATTCATAAATTGCAGGCCGGCAGCTAAACTGTCTTTATCAAATGTAAAAAAGTAGTTCACCCTTTCATCGCCGGTGGTACCATTCCAGATCATTCCCAGTTCTTCTGTGCGCCTGATGAATTTTTCCTGGTCGGGATAATCTTTGTTGGCTTTGAAAAACATATGTTCAAACAGGTGTGAGAGTCCGCTGTATTCGGGGCCTTCTGTATAAGCACCGTTCTTTACTGCGATCTCAATAGTAGCCAAAGGCACTTTGTGGTTTTCTATCACTACAACCTCCAGGCCATTGCTCAGTTTTTTCCAGTGATAATCTTTAGGCAATCTTGGCTGCGAGAATGCGGAAAATGCCAGTGTAAGACACAATAACAGCAGGAAATTTTTTCCCATAAAAATAGTTTTAGATGATACTGAAGAAAAAAGAAGACTATGAATGTACGGAAGAAGTTTTGAGAAAAAAATTATGCTTTCTTCAGATAGTGTTCGGTTTGGGTTTTGAAAACGCCCTTCCTTTGCCAGGGCAGGCTATGTGCCTAATGTGGTAAAAGATTTCAAATCTACACTACCCCTTTCTTCAATTATATTGTCTCCATAGATAATTGAAAGACGGTTTTAATAGATGATATGCGGCTGTAAATATTTTATAAGCTAATATCTGCATGATCCGGGTGCCAGATGCTGGTAAACTCACCTATAACAGCTTTCCCGTTTTCAAAATCAAGTGTATGCAATTTTAACCGGGCAATATCATTTTTCAGCACTTTTCTGTTCCGCGGATGCATTGTTCCGCCATTGCTGCTATCTCCTGCTTCGCCATCGGGGTTATACTGGTATTGAGGATCTACCCATGTGCCTCTCGGGTACATAATACCGGGGATTCCTTTTCCCCGCAGGTCAAGATCATCGGGATGATGTAATCCCAATGTATGGCCATATTCGTGAGCGGCAGTGGTAGAGCCTTTATAAAGATTTTCCAGTTTGAAATAGCCGGTATTGCATCCCAGCCCGTCTACAAAAGAGATATTGCCATGTACAAATTCTTCAATGCGGAAATAGTTATTACACGGGTTGGTGTTACCGAGTATATCTTCCGGAATAATGTGCGGCTCAAACGAAGAAGTGATGCTGAACACAACACTGTATTCGGTTCCTTTCAAAGAAATAATTCCCCCGGGTTCATTCCACATGGTTTCAATTTCATCCCTGATCAATTCTGTTATACCTGTGTCAGCCGCCTTACCATAAGTGATGATACAGGAATGTATGATCAGTTGTTGTCTATAGGTCTCTATTTCTGCTGTTCCCATTATTTTGATATTAGTCAAATACCAAATACCCAAAGATTCCGTTTAGGTGTTTCAGGTATTATTTTTAAGCGTTTTTACTTAATTAATAATGCCGGAAAATTTCGTAGCCAATATTATATGAAATTAACCAACCATCCTAATTACAATGAGAACCAAAGCATTGACTTGCCTTTGCATGTTATTTTTCCCGTTTATTTTTACTAATGCTCAATGCGGCGTTGATCCCGTAAACGGAACCATCACCATTAATACTGCTTCCCAGATTGTAAACAGTTATTATCCGGGCCAGGGTAGTCCTGCTTCAGGTACATCCTCTTTAACTGTCGGCTCCCGTAATATTCTGGGAAGTTCTAATGTTATTGCCGGCGGCGATCTCATTATGATCGTTCAGATGCAGGGGGCGGATATTAATTCCGCTAATTCAGATTCATACGGTAATGGTATTAGCGGCGGGGTATCCAGCGGGTATCTTAGCACTAATCTTTATGCTGGTTACTATGAATACAATTCCGTTGCATCTGTATCCGGTTCTACTATCACTCTTTCCTATTCTTTAGCGAACAACTATTATACACAGGCCTTTTCTTCGGGCAGTATCAGGAGTTACCAGGTGATCAGGATACCGCGTTATTACAATCTTACCATTGGATCATCCGGCAGTGTTACTTGTCCTCCCTGGAACGGAAGTACAGGAGGCATGGTAGTACTGGATGCGGCGAACGTGCTGACCATTAATGGAAACATACTTGTTAACGGCCTTGGATTTCGCGGCGGCGGTGGTATAAATTTCAGCGGTGCGACTTCGGGTAATAGTAATGGCTCAGGCAGTCTTACCAATACAGATCACCGGTGGAATTCTCCTTTTACAACCGCAGCTAATTTATCAGGTGGTGCAAAAGGCGAAGGCATTGCTGGTACGCCTGTATACGTATTAACAACAGGAGGTACAACGACTACTGTTAATACGGTAGAAGGTTATGCGAATGGAGCAATGGGAAGAGGAGCTCCCGCCAATGCCGGTGGTGGTGGTACGGACGGCTCGCCGGTAGGCAGTAGTACAGAAAATCAATTCAATTCAGGTGGCGGTGGTGGTGGTAATGCAGGTGCCGGCGGTCAGGGCGGTAGCGGATGGCATGGATCTGCAGGAGATGTAAATACATATCCGACTGGCGGAAATGGGGGTGCGGCCTTTGCAGAGCGGTCTGTTCAACGACTGATAATGGGCGGCGGCGGTGGCGCAGGCACAGCTAATAACAGCGATGCGAGTAATCAATATATGTCAAGCGGTGGCGCTGGGGGAGGTATCATTTTTTTACGGGCGAAATCCTATGCAGGCAGCGGAACACTTAATGCAAATGGTGCGGATGCACTGGGCGTAACAGGTACAGGCGGCAATACCGACGCGGCAGGAGGTGGCGGAGCAGGCGGAACTATTATTGCCGTAACAAGATTGAATGGCGGTACAGGTTTAAGTACGATTACGGCTAATGCCAGGGGTGGAAAAGGTGGAAATATGGAAACCTATTATGATCATGGTCCCGGTGGTGGCGGAGGAGGAGGTATGATCATCAGTAAAGGTGCATTTGCCTCGACTAATGTGCTGGCCGGAGTCAATGGATTGACACGATCCGGTTCTACAACAGGCCCGGTTAACAATGCCTATGGCGCTACTGCCGGCAGCAATGGCCAGGTGGTGACTATGACTTTTGCGCCTGTGTTGCAGAATACAAATAATTCGGCTTCTCCATGTGGTGTATTACCTATCACCCTGACATCGTTCAGCGCTTTATTAAATGGCTCATCCGTTGTATTGAACTGGCAAATAGATAATGCTATAAATTTCCTTGAGTTTGAGATCGAATACAGTACCAACGGATCGTCTTATACCACTATCGGGCAGGTAGCCTTCAATTCATGGCAAACGGCTTACCAGTTCAGCCATTCTCCGGTGACCGCTCCTGTTAATTATTATCGTTTGAAAATGGTAAACACTGATGGTTCATCCAGGTACAGCAATGTATTAGTGGTAAGGACAGGAATAGTGACAAAAGGTATGACAGTTTACCCGCAACCGGCCAGGGACCAGGTAACCATTAGTCTGCCGGCGACAAGACATCAAACGATCTCGTTGCAACTTTTTAATTCATCAGGTGAAAAAGTGAAAGAGAATACTATGCAATTAAGTAACGGGAATAATTTATTTATACTGGACAACCTGCAGCATCTCCCTGCTGGTATTTATATGATGAGAACGATGGTAGATGAGGCTATTATTTCTGCAAGAATACTGATCGGTAAGTAAGGTAAACGGAACTCTGTTCCGTTCATCTGCTGACAAACGGAACAGAGTTCCGTTTACCCTCAGATAAAAAATAAACTACCGGGTATCTCATTATTGACCCGGAAACAGTAAAAAATCATCCTTCATATCAGGATGAATATATGTCCATTTCCAGTCGTCCCATTTTTTAACCAATCCCGCTTTAACAGGGTTGTTTAAAATATAACGGGCAACGCGAAAGAAATGGTCATTGTCACGGATGATCGTATCATAACTTTCTTCCGCCCAGAATTTACCCGGGCGTTTAAGTACCTTGTTACCCTGAACGGCTGTAAACTTCTTATGATTTTGCATAATCACATTTAATAAGGGACTGTTGATCAGCGTGGATAACAGAATATGTACATGATTGCTCATAAGGCAGGCACACCACAGGGTATATAATGTAATGTTGTTAAATAGCAGGGAGTCCATTACGATCTTTGCTATTCTCTCATCTCTTAACCAATGCGGTTCATTCAGGTTTTTTTCCAGTTCGTTTTCAAATGCATCCCAATATTCCTGCCTTAATATTTCTTTTCTTTCCTGCGATTTATTACCCGGCAGGTTTTTTAAATAGATGTAATTTTCTTTGAGACGGAGGATAATTTCTACAGGTAGTGAGCCGGCCAGCCTGTAAGTGACAAAAAAAGTTTCTTCCGGTGGTTGCCAGTGGGGAAGTTTCCTGGTATAAAAATATTTTTCATCCATAACGGAAAAACGGAACCCTGTTCCGTTTAATTAGAGTTTTGTTTTGTTGTATCGCCGGAACAGAGTTCCGGCTACCATACAAAGTACAAAAGCCGTTATTAATGATATTGTAGATTAAACGGGAAAAAAAGATATTTTCCTCTTGGAAACCAAGTTACCTGGGTTGTATTTTATAGCTTTAATAGCCGCAGTGGCCGGAATAGAGTTCCGGCATACTAATTCCTCACCGGCTTACCGCCTTTCAATACACTTTGTATTCTTTCCAGCGTTTTCTTTTCGCCGCATAGAGATAAGAATGCTTCTCTTTCGAGATCCAGCAGGTATTGTTCAGAAACGAATGTGGGCTCACTCAGGTCGCCGCCGCACATGACATAGGCTAATTTTTTTGCTACCACCACATCATGATCTGTTGCATAATTAGCTCTCCACATACTATTGATGCCGGTATACAATGCGCCCAGCGCCGACCGTCCCAATACTTTTACATCTTTTCTTTGTACGGGAGTTGTATAGCCACTGTCTGCAAATTCGATCACTGATCTCTTGGCTTCAGCGATCCGTCGTCCCTGGTTCAGCACTACTTCGTCTAATCCTTTTCTGTAAACACCGATATCAAAACCTTCAAATGCCGAAGTAGCCACTTTTGCCGTAGCGATCGTTAAGAAACGATTCTTCAGGGTGATAGTGTCCGGCTCGTCTTCATGCATTTCATCAGACGCTCTTAGTACAAATTCTTTTGTACCACCACCGCCGGGTATCAGGCCAACACCTAATTCAACAAGACCGGTGTATGTTTCAGCAGCAGGACAAACTTTATCTGAATGTAGACTCAGTTCACAGGCGCCGCCTAATGCCAGCCCATGCGGGGCAGCTATTACGGGTACGGAAGAATACCTTACCCGCATCATCGTATTTTGAAAAAGACGTATGGCCATATCCAGTTCATCATATTCCTGGTCAATAGCCAGCATAAAGACCATACCTACATTAGCGCCTGCGCTGAAGTTGGAACCTTCATTGGCGATCACAAGACCTTTATAGTTTTTCTCCGCTTTATCAATAGAAGTTTGAATGCCGCTTAATACATCGCCGCCAATGGTTCCCATTTTAGTAAACCATTGCAGGCCGAGCACATCATCGCCCAGGTCATACAATTTGCAGCTTCCGTTTTTCCAAACCAGTTTATCCTGGTAGTTGCTCATGACAATGAATGCATCACCACCCGGCAACGCTTTATATGTTTTCGAAGCGGGATCATAGCTGTATTTCTTCCCACCCTCCACTTTGTAAAATGATTTATGGCCTGCTGCGATCATCGCTTCTACCCATGCAGCTACTTTATATCCTGCTGCTTTCATCGCTTCAATAGTTTTTGCCACACCCAGTACATCCCAGCTTTCAAAAGCACCGATCTCCCAGCCAAAGCCAGCCATCATCGCATCATCTACCCGATATATCTCATCACTTATTTCAGGAATACGGTGAGAGATATAAGAAAAAAGCCCGTAATGAAAATGACGATAAAATTCTCCCGCTTTATCCTGTCCCGCTACCAGCATTTTTAAACGCTGATAAAGATCATCAACAGGTTTGGCCGCTTCTACTGTCGCAAACTTTGATTTCTTGCGCGGCTCATATTCGAGTGTTTTTAAATTAAGGGTAAGAATTTCTTTTTCGCCGGCGGCGCCCTTTGTCTTTTTAAAAAATCCCTGGCCTGTTTTATCACCCAGCCAGTTATTCTCCACCAGTTTGTTTAACCAGCCAGGTATATTGAATGAGTCTTTTGCTTCATCATCGGGACAATTATCATATACGCCTTTGGCGACTTTTACCAAAGTATCAATACCTACCACATCAGCCGTACGGAATGTAGCAGACTTAGGCCGGCCAATGACAGGACCGGTCAGCGCATCTATTTCATCAATCGTCAGCCCCATTTTATCTACCAAACCAAAAATGGCCATGATACCATATACACCGATACGATTAGCGATAAAAGCAGGCGTGTCTTTGCAAAGCACTGTTGTTTTTCCGAGGTAGAGATCGCCATAGTTCATCAGGAAATCAACGATCGCAGGATCAGTAGAAGGCGTTGGAATGATCTCCAGTAATCTTAAATAACGCGGGGGGTTAAAAAAATGTGTACCGCAAAAATTCTTTTTAAAATCTTCACTTCTTCCTTCACTCAGCATATGAATAGGAATGCCTGAGGTATTGGAAGTGATCAGTGTGCCTGGTTTACGGAACTGCTCTACTTTTTCATACACCGATTTTTTTATGTCCAGCCGTTCAACGACTACTTCAATGATCCAGTCGCAGGCAGCGATATCCTTCATATTGTCGTCAAAGTTGCCGGTAGTTATTTTCTTAATGACATCTTTATAATATACAGGCGAAGGATTTGATTTTATAGCAGCAGTCAGTGCATCGTTGACGATCTTATTTTTCTGTGCGGGTTTAGCATCTGCAGGCAGATCCTTAGGTACAATATCCAGTAATAAAACCTGGACGCCTATACCGGCAAAATGACAAGCGATCCGGGAACCCATAACTCCTGAGCCTAAAACGGCTACTTTTTTGATTGACCTGTTCATACAACAAAATTAGTTAGTTATGCAACTATTCTAAAATCGAAGATAAGGGATTTTGTTCAAGTCAGTCAGGCCAGACCAGGGAGAAAAGTTATAGTGAAGAAGTCACAGGAAAGTACTTGCGCATTTTTACCGCTATCGTGATGGCATATACTTTAAAATATAGAGTTATGGGAACATGGATGACACGGATTAGACGGATTTAAAAAGATAATTCGTAAATAAGAGCTGCTTCTATTTTATAAGATAAATCCGGTTTAATCCATCCAATCCGCGTCATCCGTGTTCCCTCTTCACATCCCCGCCAACACACAATCAACCGTCACCTTAATACTCTTAGAAATATTATCCCTGTATAATTTAGGCACCGTGATCTTATAGTCGGCTATCAATACGGTAAATACGGAGCTGACAGTTACCTTACCATCTTTTACCGTTACAGAGCCTGTTGTCTCTACCTCTTTCGTCTCTCCATGTATGGTCAGTGTACCTTTTGCTTTGGCGGTATAGGTTCCGTTAGCAGTGTAATTTATTTCACTGTTGTTCGTAACCTGCCCTTTGAATTCCGCTTTTGGAAACTTGTCACTTTCCACATAATCTTTATTGAAATGTTCCTGCATCAGCGCTTTTTTAAATTCAAATCCTTTCATCAGCACGGCAAACTGAAGGTTACCGGTTTTTGTATCCAGCAAAGTGACCACGCTTTTATTGATCGCTTCTATATCTTCTACAGAAGTAGAAGAAAAGAAAGATATCTTACCTGTTTTAGTATAAAATTTTCCCTGCGCTTTTACTATGAATGCACAAAAGAATAAACATCCGGCAATGATTGTCAGTTTCTTCAT
>JBBCIL010000010.1:0-83350 GCA_037200265.1 Bacteroidota bacterium | reverse complement strand
ATCTTCATAGCGCTTCTTGGCTTTCTCGTTAAAAATTCTTTTACGTATAGCTGCCCGAGCATTTCACCCATTACGTCTTCCTCGCTTTTTATCACCCTGTTCCATCTTGGTTTCTTGCTTTAGCGCCTGAAAACAGTTTAGTAAAATTAAAAGCGGCTATGCCATACTTATCAGGAAGTGTGGCGGAGAAATCGCTCACGAGATTGAATTTCACATATGCTTTCCAATCAGCCAGCGGGATCGTCTTTAATGAATTGTCAGCGTTTTAAAAAACTCAGGTTGCCCTACTATCACTGAATCGAGACCTTTAACACCAGTGATATTAAAAAAATCATTCCAGTCTATACCCGCTGCCATTTTAGGAAGATCACTGATCGCCATTTTATTATAGTTCTTGTAAGGGTCTCTCAGGTCTTCCAGTTTACGGCTTGATTGCGCCAGTTTCGTTTCTAATGCAAGAATATTTTAGCTGAGCAGTTGCTGCTGCAGGATCATCACCGGTCATAGTAAGTATACCGGCGATATAGTTTACATACTCATTACGGATATTGACAGTAGCGCTGTCTGATTTAAAATAATATTCCCGTTCAGGCAATCCAATACCTCCCTGCCATAATTTATATGACATTACATCACTGTTCTTATCATCCTGCGTTACAAAATTGGCGAACAGGGTAGAGGAGCCTATCTTTTTCAATTCAGCTACAGTTGCTACAGGCTTTTGACATCAGTAATAGCATTTACTTTATCCAGCCATGGCTGTACCGGTTTCAATCCATCGGCTTCGATCTTCGTGGAGTCCATTGCCATTGCCCAGAAATCACCGATCTTCTGTTCCGGTGTTCCCTTAGCCGCTCCCGATGTAGCTGATTTATCAGCGATCTCTTTCAGCCGTTTCAGGTTTTCTTCGATCACGAGGTTACCAATTCCCCAACTGCTTTGTTCGCCGGGAATCGGATTATTCTTAATCCAGCCGCCATTGGCATACTGAAAAATATCTGCCCCGGGATTGATAGTTGAATCAATATTGGCAGCAAGCACATCTTTTTTAAGAGGTTCACTGTCTTTTTTTGTTTCGCAGGCAGTAATAAATAAAGTCAGTATAGCTGCCAGGTAAAATGATTTTGAACGCATATAGTTTTTTTTATAAGTTTTAAAAGTAGGTAAATCGGCGAATGCCCTGAAAAATTTATGACAGGCGGATATTTTGCTGATCCGGGCTGCTGGTCTGAAACAGCCAAAAAGCAAGTAAGCCTTAAAGAATCTAATGGAATACATCTATATAACCTGCAGTTGCTACCCTTCTGTAAGCCCGGTATACAGCCGCAATGATTTTGTGGAAAACATTTATACTTTGCCTGTACGATTTCCTGCGGGAGAACGTTAATCAGGAAATCCGGACTTATGAAAAGCGCAAAGCAATTATACTGCTGCTATTCCTACTTGTACAATTAAACGTCTTGTCACAGGATGAATTTCCAAAAGAGCCGTCTATTGCCATTTTTACAGGACTTATTAATTACCAGGGCGATCTCAATCCCAATAGCTTTTCATTAGGCCGTTCAAAATTTTCTGCCGGTGCGGGTATACGCAAACCACTCAGCCGCTGGTTTACAGTAAGAGCCGGTTTTACTATGGCAAACTCGAAGCCGCAGACAGCTATAACCGTGATTATCTCAAACCCCGTAACCTCAGTTTTTTCACCGGCATCCAGGAAGCGTATGCAGGACTTGAGTTTCATTTTATGGATATAACCAAAACGCGGTTCACTACTTATTTGTATGGCGGCATTGCTGTTTTTCATTTCAATCCATGGGCATATGATAACGATGGAAATAAAATCCACCTGCAACCATTAAGTACAGAAGGGCAGGGAGTCGCCGCTTTTCCTTCACAAAAAAAATATAAGCTTACACAACTGGCTTTGCCATTTGGCGCCGGTATCAAATACGCGGTAAGTGATAAGGTGAATATGGTTTTGAATTCAGCCAGCGAAAAACATTTACTGATTACCTGGATGATGTCAGTCGTTTTATGTAGACCGTGCGGCCTTACTCGCAGCTAAAGGACCCAAATCAGTTGAAATGGCATATCGCGGTATCGGTGGACCTGCATCAAGTGCGCCGTATCCCGCACATGGCGAACAACGTGGCACTCCATCAGAAATGGACTGGTATTATTTCACCGGTCTCAATATCGAGATAAAACTGAGTTCATTTGCCAATCTCTTCAATGGTTTTGGTGGCAGGAACAGAGGTTATAGCCTGCGTTGCCCAAGAGCGTACTTTGATGACGGGCTATCCTTATTTCTCCACATTTATGTTTTCCTTCTCATTCTTTTGGTTTACGGCTGCTATCCGGCCTTAAATTTGTTATTACCTCGCTATTCTTAGTAAATAGCAAATATGAAAGGATACAGTGTATTAGCCGTTCTTTTATCAGCCACATTATGTGCATCAGCACAAAGAGTACTATCGGCGTCTTCGGAGGCCTTGCCGCATACAACGGCGATCTTACAGATAAGATATTTCCTAAAAAAGTAACCAATGGTGCCCCTTGGCATCACGGTCAATTATGAACTAAAAGATCAGATCATGCTTCGTGGCGGACTGACCTATGCGGTTGTGGGCGGCGCCGATCGCTATAGCGATAAGCTGATCTTGTAGCCCGCAATCTTAGCTTTGAAACATCCGTGTTAGAATTCAGTTTACTCGGAGAGTATTATTTTCTCAACTTATACGATCATCGCGTATCGCCTTATGCATTTGCTGGATTAGCTGTTTATCATTTCAACCCTTATACATACAGCGCGGTGATAAAATTTACCTGAAGCCATTAAGTACGGAAGGACAGGGGCTTGCCGGTTACCCGGATCGCAAGCCTTACGGCCTTACACAATTTGCTATCCCTTTTGGCGGTGGTGTAAAATTTGCGATCAGCGAAAACCTGCATGTAGGTGTAGAGATAGGCTTAAGAAAATTATTTACCGACCATCTTGATGATGTCAGCAGTACTTATGCCGATCCTAATGATCTGCTGACTGCAAAAGGGCAATTAGCTGTTGACCTATCTTACCGTGGTGATGAAATACCCGGCGGCGATCCTGTATATCCCGGCAAGGGAGCTACCCGTGGTGGTGAAACAAAAAAAGATATGTATTATTTCTCCGGCATTCATCTTACCTACAGGCTTGGCGGAAGCGGTGGCTTATTTGGCGGTGGTAACAGAAAGAAGTATGGCTGCCCGGTGGTACCGTTGTAGTAGTGAATGGGCAATGGTGAATAGTCAATAGGCAAGAACCATATTCTTTCGCAGCCGCCTGATTATACAAAGTTTTTATTTGTTTTAATTTACTACCGGTCAATCACGGTTGCTTCAGTTTATCGTTCACTCCATTCATCCACAAAGAAAGAATGAGTTATTCATCTTTAGAGTACTCACTCATTACTCACCGCTCACTATTCACCATTCACTCTTACCTTGCAGATATTTCAACAGGATGGCGTACAAAAATCAGCAGCAATTTATAGAAGCATTAGAAAGGGCAGGAGAACTGGTTCGCATAAAAACTTATGTTGATCCCAAACTGGAGATCGCCGAAATAACGGATCGTATCAGCAAATCGGGTAATGGAGGTAAAGCTTTGTTATTTGAAAATACCGGTTATGATTTTCCCGTATTGATGAATGCCTATGGAAGTGAAAAGCGCATGTGCATGGCGCTTGGAGTGAATCATCTCGATGATGTGGCGAAGGAAATCGAAACGCTGTTCCGGTTATTATCATCACCGAAAGAAAGCTACTCGATAAACTAAAACTGCTTCCTAAACTTGGACAATTTGCCAGTTGGATGCCCAAAGTAAAAAAAGGAAAAGGAGAGTGCCAGGAAGTAGTAATGAAAGATCCTGATATCACAAAATTACCTGTCATCACCTGCTGGCCAAAAGATGGAGGCCCCTTTGTTACGCTACCCATTATTCATACAAAAGATCCCAATACACATTCACGCAATGTAGGCATGTACCGTATGCAGGTATTTGGCCCCACGCTTACCGGTATGCACTGGCACAAGCATAAGGTAAGCGCTAAACATTTCGCGGAATATAAAAAACTCAACAAACGCATGCCGGTTGCCGTAGCATTAGGCGGCGATCCTGTGTATGCTTATCTGCTACTGCACCCTTGCCGGAGAACGTGGATGAATATATGCTGGCGGGTTTTCTCCGTAAGAAAAAAGTAGAACTGGTAAAATGTATCACGCAGCCGGATGTGGAAGTACCCGCTGATGCTGATTTTATCATTGAAGGCTATGTTGATCCGTATGATGAATTAGTATGGGAGGGGCCTTTTGGTGATCATACCGGTTATTACTCATTGCCTGACTGGTATCCGCGGTTTCATATCACGGCTATCACACATAAAAAGAACGCTGTTTACCCGGCCACCATTGTTGGCATACCTCCGCAGGAAGATGCCTGGTTGGGAAAAGCGACGGAAAGGATTTTCCTGGCGCCGATCAAATGACCATGGTGCCCGAGATCGTTGATATGGATATGCCTATTGAAGGAGTGTTCCATAATCTTGTGATCACAAAGATCAAAAAAGATTATGCCGGCCAGGGACAAAAAGTAATGAATGCGATGTGGGGGGCCGGGCAGATGATGTTTAATAAGATACTGGTATTGACCTCTCCTGAATCTCTTTCGAAAGAAGGCACTTCTAAAGATTCAGAAAGACTGAGCGATTATGAAAGTGTTGCCAAAAAGGTTTTTAAAAACCTGGATCCTGCTACTGATATTTATTTCTCTACCGGCCCAATGGATGTACTGGATCATAGTTGCAGTAAACTTGGTTTTGGCGGCAAGATGTGTATTGACGGAACGGAGAAGTTTGAGAAGAAATAGAAGATAATTATGAGCCCGGAGCCGGAAGTTACGAGCTGGGAGAACAGTTATTAAAGAATAGATTTTCTGAAATAAAAGCGGTGAATGTTTCTTTATTAAAAAAAGATATTCCTTGTTTAATCATTTCTGCAGAGAAGAACAGGAAGGGGCATATCAAAGAACTGCATGAGCAAATATGTGCATTACCGGAAACAGAAGAAATAAAGATGATCTTATATGTAGAGCATACGGTTGACGCCAATGATCTGCCAACAGCCCTGTGGCGTTTATGCAACAACCTCGATCCAAAGAGAGACAACCATCTCTGTAAACGCCCCACGGCCAACCATCAACCATCAACGGACAATCGTTACTTCGCCTGCATGGGTTTCGATGGCACCCGCAAAACAAAAGAGCTGGATGACTTTCACCGTGACTGGCCGAATATCATTGTGGCAGATGATGAAACAATAAAGTCTGTAGATGAAAATGGAATACATTAGGCATTGGTAGTTTCATTTCTTCTCCCTCATTAAAATTTAAAGACATGATGTATGGAGAAGAAGCTATAGTAAAATAAAACCTGTATAGCCCCGTGTTTAAACCTTAGGCTATAAAGGAAACAAACAAGATTTAACGGCTTCAGCCGTTTCTTATCTTAGTTAAATTATGTCAACAAAAAGAGATAGCTCCAGCTTAAGTACTGCTTTAGAAGACAGGGGTCTTAATGTCCTCATGACAGGCGCGGCGCTCCCGGTGCTGCGGGTATCCTGCACTGCCTTTCACAATATCCGGCTGTTCATATTGTAGCTGCCGATGCCAACCCGGATGCGGTAGGCCGTTTTCTTGTAAAAGATTTTGTAACGATACCCGGGGCTGATGATCCGGCATTTACAGATACGCTTATTGCTCTTTGCCGTGAAAATAATATTCATGTACTGCTTCCGTTGGTGACAAAGAACTTATTCCGCTTTCCCCGGCGTGTCAGCGAATTTGAACTGGCAGGACCAGGCTGATCATTTCGCCCACCGCTTCTTTAGAAATAGCCAATGATAAAAGCAAACTTTACCAGTTCCTGCAATGGAGAGGCCTGGACATTCCTGATTTTCGTGTGGTGGAAATGATTGAACAATTTGAGATGGCTGCCAAAGAACTGGGCTACCCGGAAAAAACTATTGTTTCAAACCATCGGTATCAAATGGCAGCCGCGGTTTTCGAATGATCAGCCCACTGGCGGATGAACATGATTTACTTTTCCGGGAAAAACCCAATGCTGCTTTTATCACTTATAACGATGCGATAAGAATTCTTTCTTCCAAACCATTCCCGGAGTTATTGCTGAGCGAATACCTGCCCGGCGAAGAATATTCCGTGGATTGCCTGGCCGAAAAAGGAAAGGCTGTTTTAGTCATTCCCCGCCTGAGAAAAAAGATGATCAATGGCATTAGTGTGGAAGGGGAATTTATCCGTGACGAAAATATTATCAGTTATTGCATACAGATCGTTCATGAACTGCAGTTGCATGGCAATATCGGTATACAGGTAAAAAGATCAGCTGCCGGCAAATTTCTCCTGCTCGAAATAAATCCCCGTGTACAAGGCGCCATTTCTACGGCACTCGGCGCTGGCATCAACCTGCCTCTGTTAGCTATTAAACAGGAACTGGGCCTACCCATCACCCCGAAGAATTACAGGTCAGGTGGGGAGTAAAGTTTTCCCGTTACTGGAGCGAAGCGTTTTGGTGAGGAGTGGGTGTCGGTTGCCAGGTGTGAGTTGCCTGTATTAGCTTATTAATGCCTCTTACTCTCTTTCTTTAGAAGGATTTCCACTGACACCTCACACCTGGCAACCGGCACCCCACTACTCACTATTTCTCACTAACTTGTGTAAAATTGCGGTAACATGAAAAAAGTAAGTGCAGGGTTATTATTGAGTATACTGACGCTGATGGGTTGTGCGCAGTCAAAAGAAAAGAAGCACGGATAACAATACATTGCTCTGGAGGATCAGCGGTAATGATGAGCAAACCTTCCTATCTCTACGGTACCATTCATATGCTATGCGCAGATGATGCGATGCTCAGTACCAATATGAAAAATATCATCCGTAAAGCGGATGAAGTGTATTTTGAAGTGATCTTGATAATCTTATTGAGATGTTCGCCGTGCTTACCAAGATGAAATGAAGGGCGACACTACGCTTAAAGATCTGCTGACTGAAATGATTATGAAAAAGTAAAGGAATATTTTGAAGCTAAAAGTTCCATGCTGCCATTCTCTACGCTGGAAACTTTTAAACCGATACTGGCGCTTTCCACTGTACAGGAAAATTCTATGGAATGCGAATCTATGGCGATGATGGAGCAGGTGATCATGGAAGAAGCAAAAAAAAGCGATAAAAAAATAAAAGGACTTGAATCAATGGCGTACCAGGCCGGTGTGCTGGATAGTATTCCGTATAAGATACAGGCAGAACAACTGGTGAGCTATATTGACAATATCAAAAAGAACGGCAACGATGATAAAGAGCTGAGTGAAATGATGACAGCCTACCTGGCCCAGGACCTGCAAAAACTGAGCAACTGATGATGAAGAATGATATGGGTATCGGCAATTTTACCGAAGTATTATTATTTAACCGCAACCGCAACTGGGTCGCCAAACTCAGACCTGTTACCGGAAAAAACATTACTGATCGCTGTAGGAGCGGGGCATTTGCCCGGAGAAAAAGGGGTGATCAATCTTTTGCGCAAAGCCGGCTATACGGTAACGCCGATCGAGAATAAAATGACTAAGGCCAAAGAGATATAACCTTCTCCCGGTATTGAAGAATGCGACACCTGCTTCAACTACAGTTCACTTCTTTTCCTGTGCTCAGCACAGAACGTTTATGGCTCCGGCAGCTTACTATCGAAGACGAAAAGGAGATATTCTTTTGCGTACAGACGATGCAGTAAACCGGTATCTTGACCGTTTAAAAGCCCGCAGTATCGAAGAGGCGCGGAAATTCATCCGGAAAATAAACAGCAGTATCAGCAATAACGAGCTTATCATCTGGGGCATCAGTTTGAAGAATGATCCAAAACTGATCGGTACTATTTGTTACTGGAATATCTCCCGCGAAAACAATACAGCAGAAACCGGTTATGAATTGCTTCCCGCGTACCAGGGAAAAGGCATCATGCAGGAAGCGCTGGCCAAAGTGATCAGGTATGGATTTGATACCATGAAGCTGCACACGATTGAAGCATTCGCCAATGCAGACAACAAACAGTCAGCCGACCTTTTAACAAAACTTCGTTTTACACGCGATACGTTACTCGAAAACAAACTGCAGGAAAAAAAGAATACACGAATACGATTATTTACTCCCTGATGAATAAAATTGGGAGTGGGAAGTAGTGAGTCGGTAGCCTCTCATCAGTTAATTATTCTCCTGGCTCACTCATTCCTAACTCTTAACTCACTACTCCAACCCTCCTAATAGCCCCCGTTAAAACACCCCTTCAAAAAAGGTGAAAAAACGTCTTGTCCCGGATGATAAAAAAGCAGAATTTGCGCCAAGGACATTTTGCATTCGATCATCCTACCAACAACCAATATAACAAGGCAACTGAAAAAAGTGTAAAATAGTAACGAAGTTCAATAGCGGCTAACTATTGAGCAAGGACGGTTGCTTTCTAATGGCCACGTTGGTGGCGTGGCAGGACAAAAACATAACAGTAACTCCTTAGAAAGCAAACCTAACCATAGAGAGCCGTCCTGTAAGACGGCTCTCTTTTATTTAAAAACTATAACATAGTATAATATTATTTACATGCCCTTTATCATTGTAAAACACCAGTAGCATAATGAGATCACAGGCATACACAAGCATTTACTATTTATATACAGTTCCTTAATTGCAATAACGACAATACTAATAATAAGGGGAGATTACTTAAAACCACATCTTTGAAAACTAAATACTTTCAATTAGCATTTAAAATCATTACTATAGGCAATTTTAAAACTATTATTATGTTTCAAAGCAAAGCACCGAAGAAACAAAAACTGACAAGAAAGGCAATTGGAAATTTAAAGACACTTACCTCTTTATTCTTTCCGGGATTGCATTAATCTTACTATCAATAATTTTTGAAGAAGCTATTACTAAATCGCACGCCGAACTTATAATTATACAATTGCTGTCACATATTGGAGTAGGGTTTATTGTAGTCGGTGTTCTCGGAATATTAATAGATTCTAAACATTGGACCAATTATTTCGAACAACGATTATTCAACATATCAACCGAAAAGAAATATTAGAAAAACTCGACCCTGAAGCGCTCAGCAATCTTCAAGCCGAAGTTTTAAAGGTATATTATAAAAACAATGACCTTGGAGGAGCTGATGGCTTTATAAATTTCTACCAAAAAAATGTTCAGGCATTTGTGAGTAGTCCTTTTCGAGTAAACGCTAATGTGAGTAGTCCTTTTCGAGTAAACGCTAATTTAAACTTTCAAATTGATTATTGTAAAGATGACATAAATAAGTTTTATGTTCAGGAAACAATGTCTTGGATTTGCAAAAGTAATGGTGGCAAAATACAACAAAATGTGAGCTGGGTACCCGGGGAGAGTGAATTTGAAAAAATAAATGATTTTGAAGTTAGTATACAACACAAATCACTGCTTTCTAATACAAATCCGACCGGCACAGAGTTCTTTTCTTTCGACAGACTAAAAAATGAGGGATGCACTGCAACTAACAATATGGGATTTAGCTTACCCTTAAAAAACTATTCGTCAATTGATGACTTATACATAATTGTAAAAGTTAATTGTATTATTTCTAAAGAAAGGTTTATTGCTTGGCGCATGTCATTACCAACAAGGGGAATGACATTAACTGTACAATTTCCAAAAGAATTACGTATGGAAACTGAATTCTATTTTGATGAAAACAATCCAATTCATTATGAGAAAACATCAAAAAGTGGCTACTATTATTTGCATGTTGAAGATTGGATTATGCCAGATCAAGGAATTACAATTCAATTGCTAAAATTGAATGAAGGAAATAAAGCCTAAATGCAAATTATTCATCAGGGCATGTGTTCAAAAAAATATACTGCGACTGGTGTTTTCCGCCATCGTCTGAACAGGCTATAGATCATATTAAAGTAGGAATACCCAGTAAGCTTAATGTGGATTTTTATTAAAAGAAATACTAATGGGTGGTTGGTGGAAAAAATATCATAATAGCTATTATTTAATAAAAAGCACTTTCATGAAAAATTTCTGTATCTCTCCATTTTACTTTCCTCTTTTGTTGTCTTCAGATACTACGCCCTATGCCTCTTTCCGATAATCAACCGGCGACAAATCAGTATGTTTCTTAAACACTCTTCTAAAAGCATCTATATCATTATATCCGACCTCATAAATTATTTCATTACCGGTTTTTCTATCCGATTCCAGTTGCTTTTTTTGTAAACTCCACTTTAACTCTTTGGATATACTCCGCAACGGAATTGCCGGTGTATTTCTTAAATCGCCTTTTAAATGTTCTGCGGCCAATATCGAATTTTGCACAGATCTCGTAAACGGCAAAAATCTTGGCAGGATTATTTTCAATAAACTCCTGCGCATCTGGCACCTGCTTATCCTCATGCCTTTTCTGCCCGATAAAGATCATAAACGGATTCTGGGTTTTTCTTTCAATATCAATCTCAAATATCTTTGAAAATAATAAGAACCGAAAAGATCATTGTTCAGAAACAGATCAGGCAATAAATACTTTTTTAAAAGAGGCTGTCTCAAAAGTCAAATAAATCCCGCAACGACGTAAAGAATGACCTGCTGGAATCAGTCGTTGCGGCTTTGCGTCGTTGCGTGAACATTGATTTTAAATACTTTTGAGGCAGCCTCTTTTAATTAACTTTAAGAATGAATAAACAGGAAATACAAAATAAGCTGCGGGACAATCACCAGGCTTTTATTGACCTTATCCTGTCATTGAATGACGAAGATTTTTTACATGCTGCTGATGGCAAATGGACAGCGGGACAGCAACTGGACCATATATGCAGAAGCGCCGGAGCTGTATCGCTGGCATTGCTCTTACCTAAGTTTGCACTAAAGATGATCATAGGCAAAGCCAACCGGCCATCCAAAAATTATGAAGAGCTGGTAACGAAATACAAATTAAAATTAGAAGGCGGTGGCAGGGCAGGAGGTCATTTTGTTCCGGGGAATTCCGGGCTTGGTCAGAAGAAAAAACTCAAAGACAAATTAGTAAAGATCGTCAATGCCCTTTGTAAAAGAACGGAGAAATATAATGAGCAACAACTGGATGACTATATCCTGCCTCATCCGCTATTAGGCAAATTAACCTTACGTGAAATGCTTTACTTTACTATTTATCATGCGGAGCATCACCGGCAACTTGTATTGAAGAATTTAAAGCGGTGAAAATTACATTGCCATAACCATGAAACACCGATGGCATCCCATTCCGGTAAACGGGATTAGTATCACTATCAATAATTTCCTGAGTAATAAGGGGCAGGCGCTTCATTTATTCAAAGATGGTGATGGGGTTGATAAAGAAACAACGATCAGGCTGAGGTATTGAAAGTAAAGCCAGTAAATACTGTAATAAAAAAACCGCCCTGGGAAAGAGCGGTTCTCCTGTATCAATAACAATTTTATAATACTCTTTCCAGCCCGGAGAAAAAGAAGTTGCCTTCGATGGCAGCATTTTCATCACTGTCACTTCCGTGTACCGCGTTTTCGCCGACAGAAGCCGCATATAATTTACGGATAGTCCCTTCAGCCGCCTGTGCAGGATTAGTAGCCCCGATCAGTGTACGAAAACCAGCCACCGCATTTTCCTTTTCCAGGATCGCCGCGATGATAGGGCCGCTGCTCATAAACTCTACCAGCTCTCCGTAAAACGGTCTTTCCTTGTGAATGGCATAAAACTCGCCTGCTTTATCAGCACTGAGTTTCATCATTTTTAATGCTACGATCGTATAGCCTTCCTTAATGATCCTGTCAATGATCGCACCGGCGTGGCCGCTTTTCATGGCGTCTGGCTTGATCATGGTAAATGTCCTGTTACTCATATATCCTGTTTTTTAGATTTCTTTGGCCCGCAAAAGTAGAAAAGTTTTAGGTTTTTTAGTTCTAAAGTTTCGCAAAAACCTGTAAATCCAGAAATCCATTAAAACGGGGGAAACCGGCCAAACGTAAAACTTAAAAGCCCTAAAACTCAGAAACCTTATCTTCGCAGCCGCTTTATGAAGCCTATACAGGAAATATACCCGCTGCTGACACAACAGCCCCGCAACATCGTCATTACTACCCACCAGAAACCTGATGCGGATGCTATGGGATCGTCGCTGGCATTGCTTCATTTCCTGAAAAAATTCGGCCACACTGTAAAAGTTATATCTCCCACCAACTGGGCCAAATGGCTTGACTGGATGCCGGGTTGCGATGAGGTAATAGATTTTGATTTCAACCGCCAGCTGGCCAACGAAACACTGGAAGCCGCCGACTGGTTGTTTTGCCTTGATTTCAATATTTTTTACCGGACAAAAACGATGACGGAAAGATTAAAGAACTTACCTGTACCAAGATACTTATTGATCATCACCGCGAACCCGATACCCCTTCTTTTAATTATGGCGCCAGCGATGTAAATAAAAGTTCTACCTGTGAAATGATCTACGATTTTATCACCGGGTCAGGTCATAATGATAAAATTGATACGAATATCAGTGAATGTATCTATGCCGGAGTGGTGTCGGATACGGGGTCATTCCGTTTTCCTTCAGCACATGCCTCGGTGCATACCCTGGTGGCCGACCTCAAATCAAAAGGTCTTGAACATTCTAAAGTTCATGAGAAGCTTTTTGATAATTTCCTGGAGAATAAACTTCGTTTTAACCGGCCATGTTTTACTGAACCGTATGCAGGTATTTTACGAGTATAATACGGTACTTGTATCCATTCCGAAATCTGATCTTTTAAAATATTATGTCAAGACCGGCGACACCGAAGGACTAGTCAATTTTCCCCAGACGATACAGGGCATAAAACTGGTGGGCCTGGTGATTGACCGTGATGAAGAAAGAAAATGGAGTTTCCGCAGCAAAGGTGATTTTGATTGCAATACCTTTGCCCGCAAATATTTTGAAGGAGGCGGCCATTTTAATGCGTCGGGTGGCAGGAGCAGCGACTCGCTGGATGTAACTGTTCAGAAATTCAAAGAAGCAATAAAGGAAAACAAATCTCTATTACAATAACTACAAACAATGAAAAGACTTAATTATTTACTGGTAGTCATTGCAGCGTTGTCATTAACAGTTGCCTGCAACAAAGTGACCTACAAAAAAACGAAAAGCGGACTTGCCTATAAGTTATTCTCCGGCAAAGGAAAAGACTCGCTGATAAAGAACGGGCAGATCGTTAAATTTAATTATACCATCAAATTCAATGATTCGCTGATGGATCGTTATAACAGTTATGGTAAACTGCCCGGGTATGTTAAGGTACAGGAAATGCCAAAGCCTTCGTATGATTTCCAGGAATTACTGACCATGATGAGAAAAGGCGACAGCGCTGTAACGGTTCAGATGGCTGATACCCTGCTGACCCAGGCATCACAATTATTACCGGCCATGCCAAAAAAGGCGACAGGCTGACCATGACCATCAAGATCACAGATGTATTTCCTGTTGACAGCCTGGCTATGGCCGATTATACCAAAGAAATGGAAAAAGACAGGCCCAGGCAGATGAAAGAACAGGAAGCAGAGATGGCTAAAATGAAGAAAGAACAGGAAGAACAAAGAATAAAAGAGGAGCAGGAACTGGAAAAATCCGGTGAAGTGGCCAGGGAATTAAAAGAAATGGAAACATGGCTTGCTGCTAAAAAGATCCCCGCACAAAAAACGGGTAAAGGAACTTATGTATATATACAGCAACAGGGAACAGGGCCGGCAGCGGAAAATAATAAATATGTGAATGTAAAATATACAGGTAAGATATTAGCCACCGATAGCACATTTCAGTCCAATTCCTACTCATTCCAGCTGGGTAAAGGCGAAGCTATCCGCGCATGGGATGAAGGTTTGTTATTATTCAAAGAAGGCGGAAAAGGAACTTTGTTTTCTCCCGGCTTCCTGGCCTATGGAAAAAACCCTCCTGCAGGCTCACCTTTCAAACCTTTCGAAGCGTTAAAATTTGAGATTGAGCTGCTGAAAGTGTCTGACAGCGCTATCGCACAGGCGCCTCCGCAACAGCGCTGATAAAAATTTAACAACGACCACATAAAATAGTATTGCTGATTACTAATAAATCAGGACCTTTGTACGGTCTCGCCTACAGCGAGGCCGTTTTCTTTGTCAGTCATGTGCGACAGGTCCCGTTTTTAGTCCAAAGAAAAATTCGTTACCCTCACGAAACATAGGCGACCGTTACCCTCCGTACTTATTTGCTTATGATCATGTATACATTTATCCGCCCCCTTTAGAAGCGCCAGTGAAAAACCACTCATTGAACCTGATCAGTCAGCGTAATGAATAAAGAAGTCCGGTCTCATTGCAATGAGGCAGGATTTTTTTATGCAGGGTCACCAGTAAATGATTATGTGCCCAGGCAGGCCGTTACCAGTCTCACCGCTTCTGCCGCTTCCTTTACATCATGCACACGGATGATACCGGCTCCGTTCATTAAACCGATCGTATGCAGTACCGTAGTTCCGTTCAATGCTTCACCGGCAGTGATGCCTAAAGTTTTATAAATGGTCGCCTTACGGGAAATGCCCAGGAGTACAGGGCAATCCAGCATTTTAAATACAGGGAGATGACGAAGCAATTCAAAATTGTGTGCGATCGTTTTTCCAAAACCAAAGCCGGGATCAATGATAATATCGCGGATGCCTGCTTCGCGCAGCTCCGCTGTTTTTTGAATAAAAAAATCAAGCACCCTCCTTTGTTACATTATTATACACCGCCGATTGCTGCATGGTTTGCGGAGTACCTTTCATATGCATCAGCACATAAGGCACCTGCAGGGAGGCTACAAGCGGGATCAGCATCTCATCCATCGTTCCCGCACTTATATCGTTTACGATGGAAGCGCCTGTATTCACTGCCTCTTTGGCTACTACTGAATAATAGGTATCTATCGAAATAACCGCACCCGGAAAATGCCGGTGAATGGCATCAATTCCCCCGATCACTCTTTTCAATTCTTCTGTTGCTGTTATCTTTTCGCTTCCCGGTCTTGTACTTTGCCCACCGATGTCAAGAATAGTTGCCCCATCTTTCAGCATTTGTTCTGCCTGCTGCAAAATAGCATCAGTACCATGGTGACGGCTTTCTGCATAAAAGAATCAGGCGTGGCATTAATGATTCCCATCACCAGCGGCTTATCCACAACGAGCAACTGTCCTTTACAATTCAATGTAAACATTAGCGGTGGTTTCGTTACTTTTGAAAGTAAAAATAGTCGGAAAGACGGAAAGTCCGAAGGCCAGTTTGAAAGCGGTAAGGTCTTACTGCTTTGCTATTCGTCTCCGGTCTTGCATCAATAACATCTCAACTGATTGACACGGCAGACTTTTGGTCTTTCTGACTTGAACACAATATGACAACAACTGATACGCAATACGACCAGGTAGTTGATACATGCAAAGAAATTTTCCTGAAGAAAGCAAAGGACTATGGAACCGCATGGAGGGTACTCCGTACTATTTCCATTGTTGACCAGATATTCATTAAGGCGCAGCGCATCCGCACCATACAGGAAAAAGGACACCAGAAAGTGGCAGACGATATCTCCGCTGAATTTAAAGGCATTATCAACTATGCGGTGATAGGACTGATACAACTCGAATTGCCCGGCGGCGCTCCCGAAGAAATGGAAATCTCAAAAGTTTCTTCTTTGTACGATCAGTACGTGAATGCTTCTAAAAAACTGATGCAGGACAAGAACCACGATTACGGCGAAGCATGGCGCAGTATGAGCCAGGAGAGTTTTGTAGACCTGATACTGATGAAGCTGCAGCGTATACGCCAGATACTGGCCAATGAAGGAAAGACGATCGTCAGTGAAGGAATAGACGCCAACTATGATGACATCATTAATTACGGGGTATTTGCATTGATACTGATGAAACAGGATTAAATTGTTTAAACAATCTCCATGAAACTTTCTGTCAATATTTCGAGGATACTGGTCGGGCTTTTATTTATTTTCTCCGGGCTGATAAAGGCCAACGACCCGCATGGACTGAGTTATAAAATGCAGGAGTTCTTTGAATTGTGGGGAATGGATAAATACAATTCATGGACATTACTGCTTTCGGTGCTGATGAATGCGTTTGAGATCATCGCAGGATTTGCATTGTTACTCGGCTGGCGGATCAGGCTTTTCATCTGGCTGCTGCTGCTGCTGATATTATTTTTTACTTTTCTTACGGGTTATACATACATCACGGGCAAACCTACTAACTGCGGCTGCTTTGGCGATTGCATTCCTATAACGGCCAAAACTTCTTTCCTGAAAGATGTGGCCCTTACGGTACTGATCGCATTTCTTTTCTGGCAGCAAAAAAATATCAGGCCTTTACTGCCCGGCAAGGCGAATACAATAGCCATGTTGCTGGTGACCATATTCAGTTTCGGTATTCAATGGTATACGCTGAACTACCTGCCCGTATTTGACTGCCTGCCTTATAAAAAAGGAAGAACATTGCTGAACAAATGAAGTTGCCTGTGGATGCGGTAGCTGACAGCGTTGCCATCAACTATGTATATAAAAAAGACGGCAAAGAAATTGAATTTACCGCTGATAAGTTCCCGGATGATTTCAGCAGCCCGCCTTACGAATTTGTTAAACGCTATGATAAAATACTGAAGAAGGGGAAGAACAATATACCACCCATCAAAGGCTTTGTTTTATCAGGTATCACCAATGAAGATTCAACCGGGTTTATTCTTTCCCAACCGTATGCTGTCGTATTATTCTGTGAAGATTTTTCAACCCCTGTTTCTGCATGGAAAAATGATTTTGAAAAACTCTATGCGGCTGCAAAGGCGAAAAATATTCCGGTGTATGCCATCACCACACAACTGACCGAAGCGCAGAAAAATTTTGCGAACACTTCCTTTAAAGATATTACCGTCTTTAAATGTGACTATACAGCGGTTCGCACAGCAGCAAGAGCTAATCCTACGATATTCCTGCTGAAAGAGGGCACGATAGAAGACAAGCAGAGTTATAAAAGAACGGGGGTGATAACAAAAGCTGTTGAAAGTATGGCGGTTCAGCAGCCTATAGCAACACCTGCCGAAGAAATTCCGCTACAGCAACCAGCAACCAATAACTAGCAGCCATGTTCAAATACATCGCCAAAAAACTCCTCTACGGGCTGCTCGTGCTGATAGGAGTAGTGGTGCTTGTATTTTTTCTTTTCCAGGGTTTTGGCGATCCTTCACGGCTGGTGATGGGGCAAACCGGTGATTCAACCACACAGGCCAATATCCGCAAGGAGTTATACCTGATCAATGAGAAAGGCGATCCTATATCCAAATTCAACCAGTTCCTTTATTATCTCAATGACGTTTCGCCGGTCTGTATGCATAGCAAAGCAGATATTGAGAAAAAACAGCTGAAAGGTTTTTTTATAGGGAATGATAAAAAATTCGGGCTGAAAGTTCCTTACCTGCGCAAATCGTATCAAAGCAAAAGAGAGGTATGCAGCATATTAATGCAGGCATTGCCCGGCACGCTGATACTGGCCGTAGCAGCCATGTTCATCGCCACACTGATCGGTATTCCATTGGGCGTAGTGGCCGCCGTTAAACAAAATACATGGGTGGATACTTCAGCTATTTTTTCAAGTATCGTTGGTATATCAGCGCCTTCTTTCTTTATGGGTATTATCATCGCTTATCTCTTTGGATTTGTATTAAGCGACTGGACCGGTCTGCATATTTCCGGCAGTTGGTATGATATAGATGATGTGACGGGAGAACGGCGGTTGACTTTTCAGAACTTGTTGTTACCTGCTGTCACTTTAGGTATCCGTCCGCTCGCGATCATTACACAACTGACGCGCAGCGCCATGCTGGATGTACTTGACCAGGATTATATACGAACGGCCTATGCAAAAGGGCTGAGTAAAAGAAAAGTGATCTGGAAGCATGGATTGCGGAATGCACTGAATCCTGTCATCACCGCTGTAACCGGATGGTTTGCCGAATTGCTGGCCGGCGCTTTCTTTGTAGAATATATTTTTGGCTGGCAGGGTATGGGCAAAGTAACGGTAGATGCATTGGAGGAAACTGGATTATCCTGTAGTAATGGGATCGGTGCTGATCGCCGCCGCATTTTTTATACTGATTAATATACTGGCCGATATCCTTTACGGCGTAGTGGATCCAAGAGTGAAGGTTCAATAACGTTATTGTTGCTGTTCTTTGATCTCATTACCGTTCTCATCAAGTTTAATTTTAAGTACCATTTCACCCATTATGTCAACAGGAGGATCAACAGCCCCGACAACGTCTTCATCCATTTTTACAAGCACTATTTCTGTCATTCCA
Source organism: Bacteroidota bacterium (assembly GCA_037200265.1). Classification (GTDB taxonomy): domain Bacteria; phylum Bacteroidota; class Bacteroidia; order Chitinophagales; family Chitinophagaceae; genus VBAT01. The sequence continues at coordinate 64,862 of JBBCIL010000010.1, read as the reverse complement.
ACAGAATTTCTAATTTCTAAAGTACATTGATCCGTCAATGTATCTTTTGTTTCGTACTGAAAATCTGTTATTGTAATGCCTGAAGTAGTGTAATCCTTTTGCTGAACTTCCTTTGCTTTTATACGGGCTTTACCTGTTGTACTATCCTGGCACCCGGATAATAAACTGCCGAATACAACGAGCACAATAGCTAAGAATTTTTTCCAGAAAGGAATGGAACCGGCCAATAACCGGCGCAACGGATCATCTGCATCGGTCAGCTGATCATTCCTGAAACGGCCACAGGTCTTTTGCCCACGCTTACTAAGAAAATAATTTTGTACTTCTTCATCACTCAGGCTGGTAAAATCAACGACAGTCTTTGAGCAGACACTACAGAAAGCTCCCTGTTCATTAGGAGACATTTCATTCCACTTTTCATGACAGGGCGTTGGTATGGAAATAAAAAGCATCTCGTTTTTTTATTGAGATGCTGATACGTTAGAAATTCCATATTAGCAGGAAAAACATTCCTCCAAATGGTCGAAGAATTAATAATCCCGTATAAGGATATTTTTATTGAATGATTACCTCATTGATCACTTTCTGACCAAGCGCTTCATTCACTCTTTGCGGATCTTATCACGCTGGTAGATCAATTCATGTTTAAGGGGAGCGACGGTAGTAGTAATGATCAGTCTGTCACCAATGATCTGGAGTTTATCGGTATAGCGGGCTACTGTCTTGCCCATGATCTGCTCCCATACATCTTCTATCTGCAAAGCCTGTATGCCACTTTTGATACGGCTTTTGTTCAGAAATTCTTTGATTGCATCACCGATAGAAAATTGAGCCATGAGACGAAGATAGAAGTTTATAGTTTATTGTTTTGGGTTAATTGTTGGCGTGCGAAGGGGAAAGTTTTTCTTATTGAAAAATAGTTTTAAAGAACCATAAGCAAAAAAAGAGTCATTGCTGGGAACGAAATAAAACTACCATCAAAGTCCGATCAACTGATAGTTAACCGTTAACGCATTTAAATGTTCTCTCAATCTTTCTTCATTCGTATCTGTGATAAAAACCTGGCCGTCATTTTCCATACATACTTTTTGTAAGAGGTTATTGATACGGCTTTCATCTAATTTTTCAAACACATCATCCAGTAAAAGGAGGGGGGCAAACCCTTTTTCTTTTTTTAATACTTCCATTTCAGCCAGCTTTAATGCAAATAGCAGGCTCTTTCGCTGCCCCTGCGAAGCGATATTGCGGAAAAGCTGGCTGCCTAACGTAATTTCCAGTTCATCACGATGAATGCCGGCCGTAGTGCGCAACGCAAAACAATCTTTTTGCCTCGTCGCCCGCAGCAGTTCAGCAAAAGATGATTGCAGCAACTGGCTTTCGTACAGGAGCGTTACATCTTCCGGCTGCATGGCTATTTCGCTGTACAGGTGTTTTACCTGCGGTAAAAAAGAAACAAAGAATTCTTTTCGTTTATCAAAAATATATTCACCGGGTTTCATCAGTTGTTCATCCAGCACTTCGAGTAAGGAAAAGTCTTTGCTGTTGGTTTCGGCAAATGATTTTAACAAGGAATTTCTTTGCTGCAGCACTTTTGTATACGTGATCAGGTGCTGCAGGTAATCAGCATCCAGTTGCGAAAGAAGCGAATCGAAAAACTTTCTTCTTTCCTCGCTGCCACCTGTTATAAGAATAGCATCATCCGGTGCAATGACAACACATGGGTAACGGCCTATATGCTGTGAGAATTTATCATACGGCTGGTCATTAACGGCAAATTCCTTTTTTCCGGTTTCCCTGAGTATACATATGGCTTTTTCGGGCTTATCGTGTAACGAAAAATGCCCTTCGAGCCTGAAACCATTCTTTCCCTGTTGTACATTATTGCCATCGAGACGGCTGAAATAACTTTTGGTAAAACAGAGATAGTGAACAGCGTCGAGCAGGTTAGTCTTACCTACGCCATTGTTTCCACAAACACCAACGATCCGCTCTTTGAAATCAAAGGAACGGTTCGTGTAGTTTTTGAACTGGAGTAATGATATGGACCGAAGATTAAGCATTAAAACTGCAAGATAAAGGGGAAGCATTAAGAATCGCGGGGAATCAGGTCCAGGGAACAACAGAGTTTATGAGAGCCGCAGAGATTCTCTGTGAACCGCTGTTTCTCTGCGGTCCTCTGTGACCATTTACGGCGGTCAGCGAACCGAACCCCAAATGGAGTATACACCCCTGTCAGTGAATAAAGCAGAACACGCGATACCAGCAGGCGGGCTAAAATCCATAACCTTCTGGCTTAGAAACCCTTCGGGCGGAAACGCACCCAACCTGAAATCTAAAATCCGAAATCAAAAATTGCTTTCTTTCCCTTATTTTTGCGGCTCAAATTTTAACCCATTGGCTACCAAATTCTCCAAAGAAACTTACCTCTACTGGTACGAATTGATGCAGCTTATCCGCCAGTTCGAACTGATGGCTGAAGAGAAATACAAAATGGAAGGCAAGATCCGTGGTTTTTTTCATGCCTATATCGGGCAGGAAGCGATCGCTGCGGGTTGTATGACCGCTACAAGACCTGAAGACCTTTATATCACCGCTTACCGTGATCATGGGTTAGCGATCGCCAAAGGCGTTTCGGTAAATAGCTGTATGGCCGAGTTGTATGGCAAAGCCACCGGTTGTGCCAAAGGCAAAGGCGGCAGTATGCACTTCTTTGGAAAAGACGTAGGTTTTTATGGCGGTCATGGTATCGTAGGTGCCCAGATCGGTACAGGCGCGGGCCTGGCCTTTGCAGAAAAATACCGCGGTACGGACAATGTGGTGCTTTGTTATTTCGGCGATGGCGCTGCGAGACAAGGTATTTTGCATGAGACCTTTAACCTGGCAATGCTCTGGAAATTGCCGGTGATCTTTATCTGTGAAAATAATAACTACGCAATGGGTACTTCGATAGAACGTACCTCCAACGTAGTAGATATTTATAAACTGGCCGACGCATACGAGATGCCAGCCGACACCCTGGATGGTATGAGCCCTGAAGCGGTACATGAAGGAGTAGGCCGGGCTGTGAAAAGAGCAAGAGAAGGTGATGGCCCTACATTACTGGAAATAAAAACCTATCGCTACAAAGGCCATTCGATAAGTGATCCCCAAAAGTATCGTACCAAAGAAGAAGTAGACGAATATAAAGGCAAGGATCCTCTGCACCAGGTTCGGAAAACAATACTCGATAGCAAATTCGCAACAGAAAAAGACCTGGATGCAATAGATAAAAGAGTGGATGAGATCGTGACAGGATCAGTAAAATTCGCTGAAGAAAGTCCATGGCCCGATGATAGTGAAGTACTGAAAGATGTGTACGTGGATCAGAATTATCCGTTTATTGTAGACTAGTGAGTGGGGAGTAGCATAGAGAAGTTACATACTTTTAAAAATTCATCAGTTTTAACAGGTTAAAATAAAAACAAACCAACGAAAATAAAGATTATGGCAGACAAGAATTTAGTGCAGGAAGGTGGTGACCAGGCAGAAATAGTATTAGCAAAAGCAAAAGACTTCTGGGTAAGAAACAGCAAGATCATATCTATCACCTGCGTGGTAGTAGTGCTGGGCGTAGCCGGGTATTTTGTATATAAAAACTATATCCAGAAACCGAAAGAACAAAAATCGGTGGATGTGCTGTATAAAGCGGAAGATTATTACCGCAAGGATTCCCTGAACCTCGCGCTGAAAGGCGATGGCCAATACCTGGGCTTTCTGAAAGTAATTGACAAGTATGACGGTACAGATGCAGGTAATCTCGCTTGTTTTTATGCAGGTGTATGTTACCTGAAGCTCGATGACAACGTCAACGCGATCAAATACCTGAAAAAATTCAGCAGCGATTCAAAACCTATGCAGGCAAGAACATACAAGCTGCTGGGTGATGCAAATGGCGACCTGGGTAAACCGGCGGATGCTGTAGATTATTACTTAAAGGCAGCCCGCATTTTTGAAAAAGACAAAGAAGCGTCATCTGAAGCGCTGTTCCTGGCAGCATATATGACGGACCGTGTGTTAAAAAACCAGAAAGACGCTATTGAACTGTACAAAGAACTGAAAGAAAAATACCCAACAGAAAAAGGCGCGGATGCCGATAAATATCTGGCACAACTGGGTGTTTACAATGTAAACTGATCATGGCTGAAGTAACTAACAGTAAATTACTACATATTGATACAGGCATTCTGAAAGTTCAGGATGCCTGTATCGTTTTGGTAAAGACCGAATGGAATGCCGCGATTGTTGATGAACTGAAAAAGGATGCATCGCTGAATTACAGAAATACGGCATTCAAAAGATCGTCACGCTTACCGTTCCCGGCGCTTTTGAAATTCCATTTGGCATAAAAAGTTATTGGGAGAATGCAGGCAGGAAAGACCCTGATGACGGACAGGGAAAACCTGATGCCTTTATTGCTTTGGGCTGCATAGTAAGAGGCGGTACCCCTCATTTTGATTACGTATGCAAAGCCGTAACGGATGGCGTACTTCAATTGAATTTATCTTTACCTGTCCCCACTATCTTTGGAGTGCTGACAGTAGATAATGATCAGCAGGCGAAAGAAAGAACAGGAGGGGAACATGGGCATAAAGGGGAAGAAGCGGCAGTAACCGCGTTAAAAATGATCTCCCTGGTAAAAAGCATTAAATAATAACATGGTAAAATCAGGACTACTCTTTTTAACGATACTCCTAACCTGCGGATGCAGTAACAACGGCGATACTGACAGCACAATACCCGGCGACACAACTACGACGACAAGTATGCAGCAGGATAGTTCCTCCCGTATTGTTTATAATTTTACCGATACAGCGCTGCAGTCAAAGATCACGGATACGTTGATGCAATTATCATTCGTCAGGGAAAGCAACCGTTATATTGATTCGATCAGTGGTCATAAAAAAGCAATATCATTTATTACCGACACGGCCAACCATGAAATTTCGGTGATGGCAGGATATAACGGCGATGAACGGTTTGAAACGTATTATAACTTTAGTATACATCCCGTTACTTTTGAGATAAAGGTCATGGATGCGGTTTCAGGAGATTTTGTCACAGTAGCTGAATATTTAAAAAGAAATAAAGACCAGCATTAATACAATGAACGTACAGATATTCATCCCTTGTTTTGTTGACCAGCTTTATCCTGAGACAGGCTTTAACATGGTAAAAGTATTGGAGAAAGCAGGGTGTACTGTTAGTTACAACACCGCGCAAACCTGTTGCGGCCAGCCGGCATTCAATGCAGGTTTCTGGGATGAAGCCAAATCAGTTTGTACAAAATTTCTTAAAGATTTCAAAGGCAGTGATTATATCGTAGCACCCAGCGCCAGCTGCGTGGGATTTGTCCGTAATTATTATACTAAGCTGTTTGAAAACTCATCACTGCATCATGAAGTTGTGGATACGGGCAAACGTATTTTTGAATTATCAGAGTTCCTGATCAATGTACTGAAGGTAGAAGACTTCGGCGCCAGGCTGGAAGGAAAAGCCACCTATCATGATAGTTGTGCAGGTCTCAGGGAATGCAAAATAAAACAGGAGCCGAGAAAATTATTATCACACGTAAAAGGTTTGGAAATAGCAGAGTTGAATGATGTGGAAACCTGCTGTGGTTTTGGCGGAACCTTTGCGGTAAAGTTTGAAGCGATATCCGTAGGCATGGGAGAACAGAAAGTAGAAAATGCCCTGGCTACCGGCGCCCAGTATTTAATATCAACCGATCTTTCCTGCCTCATGCATTTGCAGGGATATATCAATCATAAAGGATATTCACTGAAGACACTTCATCTCGCAGATGTGCTGGCGAATGGGTGGTAGCCCCCTGAAGAGATAAAAAAGCCGGCCTCCCCACGGAGTACCGGCCCGGTTTGCCCTAAATGGAAAAATGTTGGCCCATAGCCCTGGAGATATGGGCGCTTAAGGGGACGGATGAAATAAGTTACGGTTAACCACTATTTACGTAACGGATAAACTTCCGGATTCAGGATTTCTAAAAAAAAAATAGCCCTGCCACGGTCTAAACGTGAACAGGGCCAAAAGCCAACAATCACTAACCTGGAAATTATTTCGGAAGTACCACGTGATCAATCACATGGATCACACCATTGCTCTGGTACACGTTCTTTATAGTGATGGTAGCCATGCCGCCATTTTCGTCTTTCAGCATGTACCTGCCTGCTTTTTTTGACACCCACAGTTTGCCCCCTGCTACTGTTGTCAGTTCGCCGCCTGTCCTGATCACTGCATCCAGAGCTTTTGAATCAAGTTTTCCGGGCACAACGTGGTAAGTAAGGATGCCTGTCAGTTTTGCTTTGTTCTCTGGTTTTACCAGGCTTTCGACAGTTCCTTTTGGCAACATATCAAAAGCGGCATTCGTAGGGGCAAAAACGGTAAACGGGCCTGCACCTTGTAAAGTCTCTACCAGCCCGGCAGCTTTTACAGCAGCGACCAGGGTAGTATGATCTTTTGAGTTGACTGCGTCCTCTACAATATTCTTTGATGGATACATAGGTGAACCACCTACTTCTACTGTTTTTTCATCCATCATTTTCTGACCGAATGATACATGCATAGCTAATACTGATGCTATCACCAGCCCCAGTGATTTAATCTTTTTCATAAAAACGATTGTTTAAGTGTTGTTTTAAATTGTAAGTACTGTATTGCTTTCGCGGATCGGGTATCGTTGCAACTAACGGGAATAGATACGGTAATAAAAGAATTACTGGTTTTATTTTGCCGGACTATTTATTTATCCAACTTCGTTTATATTTGAAATCCATAAACAATTTTAAATCGTATGGCACACTGGCTGGTAAAATCAGAACCTTCCGCTTATAGCTGGGAGCAACTGGAAAAAGACAAGCAAACTGTATGGAGCGGCGTTCGCAATTATGCCGCAAGGATCAACCTGCGTGCCATGAAAAAAGGCGATGAGGTTTTTTTCTATCACAGTAATGAAGGCGTTAATATAGTTGGGATCGCCAAAGTAGCAAAAGAAGCCTACCAGGACCCGACAACGGATGATGACCGCTGGGTAGCTGTTGATATAAAAGCGCATAAGAAATTAAAAAAGCCTGTTTCGCTGGAGATAATAAAAAAAGACAAACAACTTGCTGATATGGCTCTGGTAAGAATAAGCCGGTTATCGGTACAGCCGGTAACTGATGAAGAATGGAAAGTGATTATGAAACTGGCAGGAGAGTAACTGCCGCTATAAATAAAATATCACCAAAAGCCGGTTTGTTAAAACCGGCTTTTTTATTTGAGGTAAGGGTTACTTTATTAATGCTGCCGGAATCAATCCCTGATCCTTCTTTTAACCAATTTAAAAAAGTATAGCCATGAAAAAAATCTTCATCGGGCTGCTTATCATAGCAGCCGGGGTGGGAGTGTATTACTTCCTCCAAACTCAAAAAACTCCTGCAGCCAACAGTATTCAAAAAGAACTGGTGACCGGTAAATGGAGATTAAGCTCCCTTGATGTTAAAACAAAAGACAGCAGCGCTTATTTCCTGTCCCTTTTGTCAGTCATTGATTCAAACTTAACGCGGTATCAATATGATTTTAAAGAAGACGGCTATGTCTTTAAATCCCTGGGGGATACTGTCAGCACCGATACATCTCAGTATAAGTGGACAGCCGGTAATGAACTGGCCTGGAAAGAAAGTGCAACCGATTCTGCAGGAGAAATTTTTACCGTTACCCGGTTATCTGCTGATAGCCTCATTATGCAGGCAAAAGACAGCGCCATCTTTGTTTTTACACGGTCAAGGTAATAGCCCACAATATAAAACTACCGCCGTAGTATGCAAACAGTATTGTTACCGCATCTTTCAACAACACAAAATCATTAAACATGCGAATCATAAAACCTGCTGCCATTGTTGCGGCCCTGCTCTTTATCTTATCATGCAATCATGCTGCCAATGAACAAGCTGACTTTAAAACAGCCACAAAGAATGCAGAGGCAATTGAACAGCCTCCTCCCAGCAAGGATGTTGCTGATAATTCATTCACCGGTGAAAATAAAAATGCGGGTGAGCCGGATCAAACCGGGGATCAAAAACAGGATAAGCAGAAACAACCTGTTATAAAAGAACAGGCTCCTAAACCCGACTGGGACAAAAAGATCATCAAAACAGCTTCCGTTAATATCGAAGTAGAAGATTATAATAAATACTATGCATCGCTCAGGGAAAAAGTAAAAAGCATGGGCGGATATATAGCGCAGGAAGAACAAAGCCAGTCTGATTACAAGATAGAGAACAGCATGATCATTAAAGTACCCGTTGACCAGTTTGATAATGCCGTGGTACTGCTTTCTGATAAAATAAAAAAGATCAATGAAAGAAAGATCACTTCACAGGATGTGACTACAGAAGTGGTGGATACCAGGTCAAGGATCGAAGCCAAGAAACAGGTAAGACAACGGTATATGGACCTGCTGGGCCAGGCAAAGAATATGCAGGATATATTAAGTGTGCAATCAGAGATCAACGGCATACAGGAAGAAATTGAATCGGCTGCAGGCAGGATAGAATATCTCAGTCACTCATCCGTTTTCAGTACCATCAGCCTTACGTATTACCAGGTATTAAATGCCGGCGCCAGGGAAACAGGCGAACAGCCAAAACCATCCTTTGGTGAAAAGCTGAAAAATGCGCTGGGAACAGGGTGGGAGATAGTCAGTAATCTCTTCATCGGTATCATTACGCTATGGCCTTTGTTACTGGGATCTTTCTTTGCCTATCTTCTTTATAAAAAGATGCGTACACATAAGCCGAAGCAAGCCTGATATTTTTTTAAGGTAGCCGGTAAGGCGGTAAGGTTAAAAATCTTCTTACCGTCTTACCGCTTCCCCGGTCATTTTACCATGTATCTTTATTGCATGAGTAAAAAGAAAATAGTTGTTCTTACCGGCGCCGGTATCAGTGCGGAAAGCGGCTTAAAAACTTTTCGTGATGGCGACGGGCTCTGGGAAGGATATAATATAGAAGATGTGGCCACTCCCCGTGCGTGGAAAAAGAACCCGCAGTTGGTTCTCGATTTCTATAATCAAAGACGAAGAAATGTGTTAGACGCTTCACCCAATGCGGCACATACCGGGCTGGCTGAACTGGAAAAAGATTTTGATGTACATATCATCACGCAGAATATAGACGACCTGCATGAAAGAGCCGGTTCCACCAACGTCATGCACCTGCATGGAGAGATATTAAAAATGCGCAGCGAAAAAGATCAAACGCTCATATACGATATACGCAGCGATATTACATTAGATGATAAAGCGGAAGATGGTGCCCGGCTACGACCGCATATCGTATGGTTTGAAGAAGCGGTACCTATGATAGAAGAAGCCATTCCTGTTGTTCATGGCGCTGATATCTTTATCGTAGCAGGTACTTCATTGGTCGTATATCCCGCCGCCGGGCTGGTTAATTATACTGCGCCTGGTGTTCCCATCTATATCATTGATAAAAAGATCCCTTATATGTCTTCTGCCGCCAACATTACAGCTATTGAGAAACCGGCTACAGAAGGCGTAAAAGAATTACTGTCTATTTTGCTGAAATGAGCGCCTGTTCCGGCTTCAGCAAAAAATACCATACCCCGCAAAGCCGATAAGATCACCATCAATGAGATATCTTGGTATACTGTGTATCTTTGTGGGCATCTCTTCAATTTTAAGTTTTCGGTAACAGGATACCACCTAACATTGCGGTGAATATTCCGGATGAGAAAATATCTATTATTACCCGCATTCATACTTTATTGCTCAATTACAACAGCACAGGAATACCTGCCTTTTAAACAGGTACGTAATTACACCGGCATACAACAGGCTAATAAATTTGATTCATTACAAAAATACCTGACCAACCGTATTGGCTTTGAATTACATTATCTCTACCCGTTGTACCAGGCGATAGGCTGGGAGGGTAAATTCAAAAAACTGCTGGGAGAAAAACGCTATTATGATAATTTCAGCCAGCTGCTTTCTTTTACAGGCGATTATGCAATGGCTTCAGAATATGTGACAAAAGGTTTTGACCGGCTCTCTGATACTACAGTAAAAACTATCGCCAGGGAAATAAGCCAGTTGCAAAATATACAGTATGCATCCGCGAAAGAAGCCATCGTAAGCAATGCCGGGTATTACCAGGTGATCATGATCAATGAAGCACATGCGAAACCTGTGCATCGTGCTTTTACTTATAGTTTGCTGGAAGACCTCTATAAAGCCGGGTACCGTTACCTGGCTATGGAAACATTCAACAACTATGCAAATCATTGTCTTGATTCGCTGAATGTTTTCACCGGGTATTATACTAATGAACCTGTAGGAGGCGAACTGGTAAGAAAAGCCCTGCAATTGGGATACAAACTCGTGTCTTATGAAGATACTACGGCGTATGACCATACCAGTTCTCAAAGAGATTCCGTACAGGCGCAGAATATTTACAGTGTCATTCAACAGGACCCTTCGGCAAAAATACTCGTGCATGCCGGCTACAGCCATATATGTGAAGAGAAGATCGGCGACTACAGACCAATGGGTTACTGGTTAAAAAAAATAAGCGGCATTGATCCGTTTACGGTTGAGCAAACCAGCCTCACGCAGGGCAGCGATTTTGAATACGGAAGATTATACTATGATTTTTTTACAGATAAATTTTTCATCAATACGCCTTCTGTTATTTTTCAAAACAAACGGCCATTTAATCCTTTGCAGGAAAAAGGATATGACCTGAATGTAATACACCCGCCCACTATTTTTCAGTATAACCGCCCTTCATGGATCTCGTTAAATGGCGAAAGACAACCTATACTGGTACAACCGACAGAGAGAATGCTTTTCCTGGTACAGGCTTATTATGAAAATGAATACAGCGAAGAAGCAGTGAATGTGCTGATACCCGCCGATCAAACTTATATCACTACCAAAGAAGGATACTATTGCCTTTATCTCCGCAAAGGAAAATATAAGATCGTGCTGAGAGATATAGGGTATAAAGTTCTTTCTGTAAAAGACAGGGAAGTAAAATAATAGGTGTAATTCTACCAAGGATCTCAACCGCCAACAAATTTCCCAACTCCCCAATCCACCTTTTCAAAATAACGTATCAAAATTCATGACAGTTCATTTCTCTGCTCGTGAAATTGTATAGCGTGCCCTTCCAGTTCTTCCAGTACCGGTTCATATATTTCCCTGGCTGTAGGAATATGCAACCCTGTCAATTTTATTTTTCCATTCAAAATAAGTTTTGCCGCAATGCCTAATGGCAGGCCTACTGTTTTGGCCATCGCTGTACGTAAACTGTCTTCTCCTTTTACTACTAATGAGCTGTTGACGGTTGATCGCTGACCGTTAACCGTGTATTCAAACTCGTGCAGCATCACTATCATATCCTTATCAGCAGTACCAAGACTTAATTTTCTTTCAGCAGCGAACTGCAAAATATCAGCCGCGCTGCACATTCCTTTATTTACAATAGTGTCCTGGTCATCTAATCCAAGAAACATCAGTTGCTTCAACGTCAGGTTGGCTTCATGCATCTTATGGGCGACAAAAGCGGCAGCTTTCGTCTTTATATCATCCATCTCTATTTCTTCCAGGTTGCCTTTATCATCAGCCGAAATAAAAGACTGAGGTATTTCTTCCCCTTCATATTCTGCTTCCTGCTCAGCTTCCATCAGTTTGGCCAGGTTGGTTAGCATATCCTGTGTCTCTTTAAAGCGTTCGGTCATTTTTTGCTGCAACCATTCACCAAAATTATTTTTATCCAGGTGTTCTTTAAAGATAGCGGCCAGGTTCCTGCCGGTTGTGTCATATTCCGGTTCTTCATTCGTCAGGTTAAGGTCTACTACATTCTTCCATCCATACATAAAATCGGGATGACGCAAGGTTGTCCTGATAAATGTATCTGCATCTTCCAGCCCGTATAACGAAGTATAGCTTAACGAATCACGGTTGGGATACCAGCTCAGGAAACCGATCTCCGGTATATCAACCATGCGATCAGCAGTGAACAGTTCTTCATATCCCAGCTTTATCTCTTCGCCTTTCTCCTTATAATGTGCCCCGGCTTTACCTGCCAGTATAATATTCCTCGGGTTCCAGCTTATTTTATAATGCCAGGGATTATCATCGCTCTCCGGCGCTACTAATCCGCCACAATGCGATTTGAATGAAGTGACCTTACCTCCTTTATCATGTATCTCATCAATGATCTTCATAGCGCTCATATGATCAATACCCGGATCAAGCCCCATTTCACAGAGAAAAAGAATGCCTTTTTTATTTACTTCTGGCTGCAGGCTCTTTATTTGCTCATCCACATACGAGGCCGTTAACAGATGCCTGGCATATTTTACACAATCTTTCGCTACTAAAAAATGAAGGGTAGGGGGCAGCATGGAAATAACGATATCGGACGCTTTGATATAAGCCGCTCTCTTTTCTTCATCCGCAATATCAAATGATACAGCCATGCCGGACGAAGAGTTATTGATCTTGGAAGCCGCTAATTCAACGTTAGCATCCACGACAACTAATTTCCAGTTTCCTTCTCCCGCATTCGTCAATAAATAATTAATTAATACGGTCGCTGATTTGCCTGCTCCGAAAAGAAGTACCTGTTTCATATAGCAAATATCCTTTTTTATCCTTTATAAAAAAGAGAGGCTATGAGGGGCCATTTTGGAATTTTGGATGGGGAAATCGGGAAATATTATTATAGCGGTTATTGAACTATAGATCATATAGCATTGATTAGAAGATTCGCACCTGGCCTGTTTTTCCAATCCCGGATGAAGAACTTCCAAACTGACTGGCACATATGTTGTAAGGCTATTGTATACTTAAATCATAATGTTATGAAAAAACCCCTGGTTACCTTGCCCGCTATCGTTCTTGCCTGTTGTGTGTATGCACAGGGCGTTTCTGCAGGACTAAAAGGGGGAATTAATATCACCAATTTTTCAGGAGGCAACTTCGCCGGTATTGATAAAGAAGCCCTGGTGGGATTTCATGCAGGCGCTTTTTTAAATTTCAGGTTACTGGGTATATCTGTGCAGCCTGAGCTATTGGTATCTACAGCAGGAGCGAAGCTGGATGGTGATAACGGAGATTATAAAATAACCTACCTGGCTATGCCAATCATGCTGAAATACAGGATGCTGTTCGGGCTTTATTTGGAAGCCGGTCCGCAGTTTAGTTTGAAACTGGGAGAGAAAGTAGGGGATAAAACAATCAATAATTTTGCAAAGGATCTTGATCTCTCCGCAGCGATCGGGGCAGGTATACAAACAAAAAGAGGATTGGGAGTAGGCGTACGCTACCTCGCGGGCCTATCTAAAGTGGGAGATTTTGAAGCGACAGATGTTTTCTCACCTGATTTTAAGAACAGCATTTTCCAGGTGGGGCTGTCATTTCCTTTAGGAAAATAACTACCATTTCACGCAAAGACCGCTAAGTTAAAAACCCAAGGCGCAAAAATGAAATCCTGTATTCCTTGGCGTCTTTGTGAAATCTCTGCGCCTTTGCGTGAAATCATTCCTTTCAATTTCACGCAAAGACAGCTAAGTTAAAACCCAAGGCGCAAAAATGAAACCCTGTATTCCTTGGCGTCTTTGCGCCTTTGCGTGAAATCATTCATCAATTACCCGAAGCGATCTCATCCATCTGCCGGCTCTTTATATTGATAATACGGTAAACAACTTTAATACCCCTGTTCGTATCAGGTACCCGTACAGTAGAAGTAGCTTTAGACGCTACCGATTTGAATTCGATATTCTCTGTCTTTAATGGCAGCTCATTCGGTTTCAGGTACTGCAGTTCAACGATCACATTATCCAATGTATACTTTGAATCGTTGGTGATCGTCAGCTCCAGGTTACGGATACCGCCAAATGCTACTTTCTTATATTCATTACTGGTGACAGATACCATATTTCCCAGTTCGCCGGAATACACTGATCTCTTTTCTGCTTTCGTTGTACTGTTTCCATTTACATTATTGGTTTCTGTCCTCACCTTACGGCTGCGTTCCCCGGTCGCGGGATCCATTTCAACCCCGGGTGTGAGCATGGCGTTCACATCTTCCTTTTGAGAAAGAGATAATACCGTCTCGTTTTTTATGTCACTACCGCCCGGCTTATATTTTATCGCAGGTTGTTTCGATTCAGCAGGCGTAGCCATTCTCTGCGTTGGTTCATTTACATAGCCTCCTGTTGGCGGCGGAATGATCTTCGCATCCTGTTGTTGAATAATATTTGCCTCAGGCAGGCTCACAAGAGATTCTGTAGTTGCTGGTGCCGGCTGGGACGGCTTATTTCCGGCAATCGTTTCCTGTTTGGCACTTCCATTCGATCTGATAAAAAACCCTGCGATCAGACCGAAGGCAACCAATAAAAAGATCACAGCCGCTTTTTTCAAACCCTGCAGCCAAAAGCCTTTTCTGGCTATCTTTTGTTTCCTCTCGTGTAATGTCTTTACATACATTTCCTTGATCTCATCAAGAGGCTGGGAATATTTGAGCTGGGCCGCAACCGGATTCTCGGTGATTGAAATTGTTTCCGGAATGGGATCAGGAACAGGCAGTTTATACGTCTCTTCTTTTATAATTGGTTTGGTGTAATTACCCGCCTTTTGCCCCGGCATTGTTACAAAAACAGATTTTTTGGGGATATACTTTTCATGCTCCGGGGCAATAGTTGCTTCTGCTTCCTGCTTTATCACCACTTCCTTTTTCTCTTCTTTTTGCTTTTTGTAGAAACGGTCAAAGGGCTGTTCTTCTACCATGGGAGCAAAGGGTTTGAGTTCGTCCACTTCGCTGGGATAGCGCCAGGCTGCGCTCCTGCCCTGTATCCACACAAGATCGTATGGTTTCAGCCCCAGTTCCATCAAATCATCAAGGGAATAGGGCCCGGATTCTTTATTGTTTCTTAACAGTAGGTAATTTGCCATGATCCACGGGTTTCATATTGGTATTGCAAAACAACGAAAAATTTGCACCAGAGAATGTAAAAGGGATGTTATAAGATGAACAATGTGAAAACCTTACCATATCATTTTTACTAATCCACAGGGGTGGAAAAAATGGTCAAAAATGGGTATAATTTGTCAGGTTTTGAGGTGCAAAAAAGTTAGATTTGCGAGCCTTTTAAAAACCTGTTTTTCCAGGCCTCAAAAGGCTGATCCAGACTTAGTTTCGCCGGTATTCATAAAGTGGAAAAAATTGACGCTTACACCCGGTTAAACAGAAGCCTGGTCCGGATGATAAAGCTGGTAAATAACAACTAAAAACGAGGCAAGAATAAAATAGCATGGAAGATAACCTGGATCCACTCGCAACGCAGGACAGCAACCGCATCATTCCCGTAAACATAGAAGAGCAGATGAAGACCGCCTACATTGATTACTCAATGTCGGTGATCGTCGGCCGTGCTTTGCCGGATGTAAGAGATGGCTTTAAGCCTGTACACCGCCGCATTTTGTTTGCGATGAACGAACTCGGGCTTAATCACAATAAGCCGTTTAAAAAATCAGCAAGGATAGTGGGAGAGGTGCTGGGTAAATATCACCCGCATGGCGACTCCTCGGTATATTTTGCCATGGCGCGTCTGGCGCAGGAATGGAATATGCGCTATACACTGGTAGATGGCCAGGGAAACTTCGGTAACCAGGACGGTGATGATCCGGCAGCTATGCGGTATACGGAAGTACGATTGGCCAGGCTGGGCGAACATATGCTGGATGATATTGAAAAAGATACGGTAGACTTCCAGCTAAACTTTGATGATTCTGAAAAAGAACCTTCGATACTTCCGACACGGATACCACAATTGCTGATCAATGGCAGCAGCGGTATCGCTGTAGGTATGGCCACGAACATGATGCCGCACAATCTTACAGAAGTCATTAATGGATGTATCGCCTATATAGACGACCGCGGGATATCCATCGAGCAATTGATGCAGCATGTAAAAGCGCCTGATTTTCCGACAGGTGGTATCATCTACGGAATGGAAGGAGTAAAAGCAGCTATGCATTTTGGCCGTGGCCGTGTGGTAGTTCGTGGCAAGCTGCATGTGGATGCCAAACCAAGTGGCCGTGAGCAGATCATTATCACCGAAGTGCCCTACCAGGTCAATCGTGATGCACTGACCAACCGCATCGGTGAACTGGTGAATGAAAAGATCATCGAAGGTATTGCACATGTCAACAATGAATCGAATGAAAAAGAAGGAACACGTTTAGTGATTGATCTCAAAAGGGATGGCGTAGCAAATGTTATCATTAACCAGTTATATAAACTGACCGATCTGCAAACCTCTTATGGTATCAACAATGTTGCTATCGTAAAAGGCAGACCAAAAACACTCAACCTGAAAGAACTGATCAGTGAGTTTGTAGAGTTCCGTCACGAAGTGGTTGTTCGCCGTGCGAAATATGAATTAAGAGAAGCTGAAAAAAGAGCGCATATTTTACAGGGCTATCTTATCGCACTGGACCATCTCGATGAAGTGATCTCGTTGATCCGCGCCTCTGCTACTCCTGATATAGCAAAAGACAGCCTGATCAATGCAGGATGGGGTCTTGATGAAATACAGGCGAAAGCTATTCTTGAACTGCGCCTGCAGCGCCTGACAGGAATGGAAAGGGAAAAGATCAAAGAAGAATATGACGGCCTGATGAAACTGATCGGTGAATTAAAGGAACTGCTGTCAAATGAGGGGATGAGATACGATCTTATCAAAAAAGAATTACTGGAGATCAGGGATAAATATGGTGATGAGCGCAAAACGGAGATCACTTATCTTGATGATGAAGTAAGGATCAAAGACCTGATCAAAGAAGAAGATGTAGTGATCACGATTTCCCATTTAGGGTATGTGAAAAGAACAGCTACCGACGAATACCGTTCTCAACGCAGGGAGGCCGTGGCGTGATAGGAGGAAGAACAAGAGAAGAAGATTTTATCGAACATCTTTTCGTCGCTTCTACGCACCATACCCTGGTGATATTTACAGAAAAAGGAAGATGCTTCTGGCTGAATGTATATGAGATACCGGAAGGAGAAAAGACCGGCAAGGGAAGAGCTATTCAAAACCTGATCCAGTTGCCATCCGATGATAAGGTAAGAGCTATCCTCGATGTGAAAGACCTGAAAGATGAAGAATTTGTAAAGTCGCATAATATTGTTCTTTGTACCAAAAAAGGTATCATCAAGAAAACTGAATTGGTAGATTTCAGCCGCCCGAGATTGACAGGTGTAAATGCGATCACTATCAATGAAGGTGATGAACTGCTCGAAGCGAGAATGACCGATGGCAAATGCGAGATCATGATGGGTGTGAAAAGCGGCAGAGCCATTCGTTTCTCTGAAGAAAAAGTAAGGGCTACCGGAAGAGGCGCTATCGGCGTGGCCGGCATCGAAGTAGACGATAACAGCGATGAAGTGGTAGGCATGATTTGTGTAAATCCTGAGACCGACGCATCTAAGACCGTACTGGTGGTGAGCGAAAAGGGATTTGGTAAAAGAACAGCTGTAGATGAATACCGGTTTACCAATCGTGGTGGTAAAGGTGTTAAGACCATCAGCGTAACAGAAAAGACCGGGAAACTGGTGGGCATACTCGATGTAGCGGAAAAAGAGGACCTGATGATCACCTGCAAAAGCGGTGTTACTATCCGTATGAAAGTTTCCGATATCAGCGAACAGGGAAGAGCCACACAAGGCGTCAAACTGATAAGATTAGACGAAGGCGATGAAATAGCTGCGATCACCAGGCTGGATGAAAAACATGTGGAAGAAACGGCTAACGGGAATGATCATTCAGCAGAAGCGCCTGCAGAGAATAACGGCGAAAATGCAACGGATACAGGTGAAATTCCATCTGAGAACAGTCCGGAGTAAATGTTTTGAACCCTGAATTAGTAAGGATTATTTTAATCAACAATAACGATGCAAATGAAAAAAATTCTTTTATTATCAACAGTACTGGTGCTTGCATTATTAGTACAGGCGCAGAACTATGAATCCATCAAAAACAACATGATCCTGGGTACGCCGGCTGCCTACAAAAAGTCTAAAGATGACCTGGACAAGGCAATGAGCAATGCAAAATTTGCGGCTAAACCCGAAGCGTATATTCTGAAAGCAACTATCTATGCCGGCATGGCGATGGACAGTGCTACCCGTCTCAGCCCCGAAGGAGAAAAGCTGACAGCAGAAGCGGAAGCCGCATTTGCCAAATACAAAGAGATGCAACCGGATCTTTCTTTATTGACTGACCCGATCTATCGCAACGGGCCGATCAATCTTTATTCTTCCCTTTTTTCATCCGGTTATAAGGATTATGAAAAGAAGAATTGGGTAGCGGGCCTGGAGAAATTCAAAAAAGTAGTTGATTTGTCTGACCTGCTGATCGCTAAAAAACTCATCAACCTCAGCGCAGATACCAACAGTATCTTACTGGCAGGTATCATGGCAGAAAATGCCGGGCAGAAAGAAGAAGCGGTAAAATACTATGGCCGTATGGCAGATATGAAAGTAAGGGGGGATGGTTTTGAAGGTATCTATCGCTACCTCGTCAATTACTATGCTGTTAAAAAAGACATGGCCAACTTTGAAAAATACAAGACGACAGGAAAGGAATTGTTTCCCAACAGCCAGTTCTTCACGTATGACAAAGTAGATTTCGCCGTAGGTCTGGAAGAAGATTTTAATAAGAAAGTGTCATCGCTGGAAGAAACTATTGCAGCTGATCCCAATAATCACAAAGCTGTTTTATTGCTCGGTGAAATAATTTACGACACGCTTAATTCCCGTCATGAAGGCGCTGTAAAGCCTGCGAACATTACAGAACTGGAAGATAAAATGCTGAAAGCATTCAATAAAGCAGCGGAACTGAAACCGGGTGATGAATTACCTTATATATATTCAGGTGATCATTTTGTAAACAAATCCATAGCGGTGAATGATGCAAGAGAAGCGCATGCTGCTGCTATGAAGACACGTACAAAACCAGGCGCAGCTGCTTCAAAAGAAGACCTGGCCAAAAGAGATGCACTGGATGCTGAATATGGCGCTACGCTTGACAAAGCTGCAGAGCCTTATGAAAAAGCTGCGGCTATCTTCGCCAAAAAAGAAAAACTGACCGGCCAGGATAAGCAACAGTATAAGAAAGTAGCGGGCTACCTTGGTGATATTTATATGAATAAAAAGATCAGGGCCAATAAAGTGAAAGCTACAGCTGATGCTACGAAGTATGCAGCAGATGAGAAGAAATGGAATGATGTGTATGATACGATTAAGTAAAAAGGGGAAATTATAAAGTGAAAAGCCGCCCGATAGGGTGGCTTTTTGTTTGGTATATACATGTATAATAAACAAAACGCCTTAGTTCTCAAGTAAGTTTTCGCAGTAAGCGTGATTTGTCTTGCGTGGCTCAATAGCCTTCGGCTTCTTGTTTTATGGTTAGTCTTTACCTTTAGTCTTTGTTGTGTTCAGTCTTTGAATTATAAAACATTTTCTGTTTTAGAGGAAGGATACTGACTCACTAAGACATTTTGTTTAATGTTTTAGGGTTTCCTGTTTTTAGTTTGCTTCGGCCTGCTGCTATAGTCATTGAGTTCGAACAGGGTAAAAAGCAGGCCTCGCAATGACGAGGTACCCGCGTGGTACGCATCTTCGTCATTTCATTGACATGGCCTGACTAAATCAGGGTACTTGTGGGCTATGTACTTCATCGCTCTTACGTCATTGGATAGCCTGAGTACACAAGGGACATTTATGAATACCTTGCGTCATTCCAAGGCTTGAGTAAACAAAACTACTGTGGACTAGGCGTAGGCGGCAACCCTGTCGGCACACTCGCCATTCAATGGCCTGAGAAATCAGGAATACATACGTACGACTATACGTACTCTCAACATTGCCGCAGTGCCTGAGTAAGCCATGAATACTTGCGGAGCTACACAACACGCACCCTCGTCATTGCGAAGCAGGAGTGAAGCCAGGAATAGAATGCCTACACATCCAGCCGATGCAATCTAAAATGATCGTACAAACGTCCGGCGCACATCGAAAGCGAAGTCATATTTTATTCCAGATTCCTGAATAGCTCTGAGCCAAACGGGAATCGGGAAGGGGTTGTGTCAGAGAAAGAAATAAAAAATTCTATGGGCGTATTACGACCAACGGGAGTGCGAACCAACGGCGAGCTAATAAGTTACCAGATTATTATCCTATGTGGGGAGCAGCAATTATCATTGCTATAATATCAATGATAAAAAGGTTGCTATAAGTCCCAAGACGGCGATAATCCTTCCTTAGTTCAAAAAGATATAAGATAAGGCTGGACGGTAAAATCAGCCCGACGAGTACCATGAAGCATTTTTTTTATAACTTTTATTATGTTACTTGGGTAGCCTTGTGGAGCGCAGTCCGTAAATTTTTAACTACGGACAAGCGGAGAGGGGTAGCCCGGCATGAAGGAGAAAAAGAAATTATTTCAGGGGAAAACAGACCGCTAAGGTCTTCTATGAGCCGTAAGGCGAATGTTGGTAGGTACGAAATCGGAGTAAACGTTTAAACGACAAACCCCATCTCGGTAGAAACCGGGTTGGGGTTCAAAAAATGACATACTAAAGGTATGTCAAAATATTTAGGTTATAGATTCCGAATGACAATAAATGAATCGAAAGGGATAAAAAAGGTTCATTTTTCTTCAATGAACTCACTGGTAATACCTATTATATTAAGCCCAAATTTTCTTTCAGACTTTATCTTTTCCATATATGGAAAAGTGTATTTTCCTCCACTTATCGCCGTGGCTGTCCAAAATAATATCTTATCAGATTCCTTGTATTTTATGGCCGCGAAGTCTACTAATGTATTCATGTGAATATAGGTCTGCTTCCCATTAGCATATTTAAGCCCGTTAATTTTAACCGTATCTAAATTATCCTTTGCGATTATGGACAAATCAATTCTTTCATCATATCTGTATTGAACATGTATAGTCAACTCTCTGGAAGGTGGGAAGTAGTTCATTAGTGAGAATAGAGATTCAGTCGTATCACTATCTGTATCGTAAATAAGTAAAATTGTGTGTTGCGGAGCATTGAAGTCAATTGAAGTTGCTTTTCCAGTTATTGATTCTATTTCGGCTAAGGTCATAAAATAAAGTTTGTAGCGAAGCTACAAAATAGCCCGCAGGGCTATTCATCAAACTCAACGTAGTTGAGATTCATCGTTTCTTCTGTTTGGATAGAATGTAGGCAGCTTCTATAAGTTCTTCAAGTCTTTCGTACATGGTTAAAAGGCTTCCACGCTGGTTTGCTTCGGCGTATTCATCGTTATCGGAGGTCAGCCCGCATTCCAACCACTCAGCTAAACGTTCCCTTATCTCATATAAGTCAAAGTCACTAAAGAAAACGGAGAATACTTTTTCGGGGTCTTTTTTTTGTTCTTCAGTCAGCCGTATAGGCTGACCATAAAACGTTTTGTTTTGGATGTATATATTCATAGAAAAGGTGTAGGTCTCAACTTATCGCCTTGAGGTTCTTGGAAACCCGCACACGAATAAGAGAGAACCCACACCAAAACGGTATAGGTTCTTTTGCCTCTTTTCCTGTGTGCTTTAAATTTTCCAAGATTTCAAGACAGGAATCAAAGCGAAAGCCCATAAAAGCGTTCGCAATATAAATATATATGGATTTATCTGAAAAAGTTGCTTATTAGCCCCGGTATTTTAAGCAGTGGTTTAAAAGACAGTGGTTCCCGTACTTTACCTCATGAAATCTAAGAAAAAAACAAGGTCAGTGGAGACTGAACAGGAAGTAGTTATCAAACATATAGCAGCCCGTCTGAAAGCACTGCGACTTGAAAAAGGTCATTCATCTTACGAGAAATTCGCCTACGACAATAACATAGACCGCAGCCAATATGGAAAATACGAAAGGGGAGCGGACATGAGAATCAGCAGCCTTGTCAAAATCCTGGTGGCTCTGGATGTGACTGTTGAAGAATTCTTCGCAGAAGGATTCAAAGAGTGAGCCGAAGGCGAATCCTGCCGTTATAATTAAACCTACATACTATGACATTTCAAAACAAGCAAGAGAAGCTGTTTTTTGGTATAATCCACATTCTAACCAAAGATGACCCCACTAAACGGCTATCAGAAGAAGAGATCATTTCAAATGTATCAAGGCAAGTTATCATATCCAAGACTAAGGAATTGTTTGCGAATTTTAGTAGCCCTAATGTTAAGTATATAGAGGAAGATGATTCTAACCGATACAGAATATCGGATGCAGGGATGATTTATTATGAACAATTAGCCTTTGAGTGGGAGTCTGAAATTCAACAAAAAAAATCAATAGACGCAGCTGTATCAACAAGTACGTTTACAAAGATTAATATAGTATGCAGTATTTCTTTTGCTGCAATTACTCTTTTTGTATTACTTAGTGGCTATTTCGAAAAGACCAAATTACAAAGTCAACAATCGAATAAAGCGTTGCAAGATTCGCTACGACAATCAGAAATACTAAAAAACGTACAAGAATTGAAAGCAGAACTTCATCAGATTTCTCTTTCCCTAAAAGATACCTCCAAAGTGAAGGTAAGAATCGAAAAGTAGGCTTTTCGCTCATTGCCAAAGGCAATCCTCATCACGCTATCCCAAAATGAAACGGCTCACAATATTGTGGTAACAGGGTCGTAGTTCTCACGCCAAGAAGCCCAGCCAATAATTTCTTTTTTTCCGGAATTGCCCGGCCCTGTGCGCCATTTAACATAATATAAATTATAAGAAAATAATTCACCCAAAACCGTATCACCTGTATGTTTGAGGATAGTTTTTGTTTTTTCGTCAATGCTTTTTAAAGAATCGGGTATATGAAATGTTAATTCTATCCCACCAACCCGGCGCGGATCGGCCTTTCATTATTTTCAATACTTCGATCTTAATATCATCCAGGTCGAATCCCATTGTCCTTGCCTTAATACCCATTACCGTTATCATACAGGTAGCCAGGCTGGTCGCCATAAGGTCTGTAGGGGAGAACCGTTCCCCCCTTTCCGTTGTTATCCGTTGGAGCGTCGGTCTCAAACGAGGAGCTGCTTCTCAGGTGAGTGCAGGTAGTTCTCAGGTCGCCGTTATAAACTACTGTTGATGTCATTCCAATTTTTGCCCTAAATTTACGTTATAACGAGGAGTAAAAAAGAGAACACCGAAAGAAAGAACGGGGCAGACATTGTTCAAAAGCATCCCTTTACTTCTTTCCGCCGATTCTCTTATAATTCAAACAAACAATATTACGTGAAGAAACTAAGTCTTATTGCGGTTGTTCTGTCCCCTTGCCATTGCTTCCTTTGCACAGGATTCAACGTCATCGGGTGTCATGAGCAAAAAGGAAAAAAAAGAAGTACGCCGTCAAAAAATTGCGGAGCTGATGCGCCAGGCTGAAGAAGGAGTACTTATCTATTCCAAACAAAGCATATTCGGTGTACAGCTTCGGACAAATGGTTATGGCTTTTTTTACGAACTGGGTAAAATGAAAAGTAATCGCAAAACCATATTTACCGGATAGATTTCGCAGAGATCAAAGAGCATAAGGAAGAAAAATTATTAGGCAGCGCCTTTTTTTGGCAATGCTTTTATTTTTGGTAAGATCAATTATTTCTATCCTCTTACCCTTGGTTTCGGGCAGCAATACATACTGGGCCAGAAAGGAAACAAGAACGGCGTAGCCGTTTCCGCTGTGTATAATGCCGGCCTTTCAATAGGTCTTCTCCGCCCATACTATATAAATGCTGATGATCCGTTAACAGGAGAAAGCAGAAACGATTAAGTATAGCCCCGAAGACAGCGCTTTGTTTGTCACGGAAGAAGCGATCACCGGCGGTGGTGGGTTTGGAAAGGGGTGGAGCGAGATCAAAATAAAGCCGGGCGCCTTTGCCAAAGCGGCGATGCGCTTTGACTATGGCCGTTTCAATGAATCGGTCAGCGGGCTTGAGATCGGTATGAGCGCCGAATTTTATGCATCAGAGATCCCCTATACTTCTTTACCAGAAAAAGAGGCAATTATTCATGCAGGCTTATGTAGCCATCCTGTTTGGAAGGCGAAAATAACTACCTTAACTTCGCCCCTGATTCATTCGTAAAAAGCCTTTGGTTCAACTATTGGCGCGGTGAATTGTTGAATATGACATCATGAACGAACTTCCCGTTATTTCAAATACCGATCAGCGCCCAAAGGTCAAAAAAACCGGACTGGCTCCGTGTAAAACTGCCTATCGGGGAAAGCTATAAACATGTACGCCACCTCGTAGACAGCCATAAGCTGCATACTATATGTGAAAGCGGCAATTGTCCGAATATGGGCGAATGCTGGGGCGCCGGCACGGCTACATTTATGATACTCGGTAATACCTGTACGAGAAGCTGTGGCTTCTGCGCTGTGGCTACAGGACGGCCTGAGCCTGTTGACTGGGATGAACCGCAGAGAGTGGCCGAAGCGATCAACCTGATGAAGGTGAAACATGCAGTCATTACTTCTGTTGACCGCGATGAACTAAAGGACGGCGGCGCTGCGATCTGGTTTAATACCTCAAAGCCGTAAAAGTGCTGAATCCCGATACTACGCTCGAAACCCTGATACCGGATTTAAAGGGAAAAAAGAAGATATTCAAAGAGTGATCGAAGCAGCCCCTGAAGTAGTATCACATAATATAGAAACAGTAGAAAGGCTGACCCGCCAGGTAAGAATACAGGCAAAATACTGGCGCAGCATGGAAGTAATAAGAATATTAAAAGAAGGGCGGCCGCAGAACAAAGAGCGGTATCATGCTCGGGCCTCGGTGAAAAAAAGGAAGAGGTCATTCAAACGATCAAAGATCTTTATGATAACGGTTGTGATGTGATCACTATCGGTCAGTATCTTCAGCCCACACAAAAACATTTACCTGTTCAGCGTTTTGTTCACCCCGATGAGTTTGCCGAATACCGCGAGATAGGGTATGAACTGGGACTGGATTATGTAGAAAGCGGTCCTTTGGTGCGTTCCTCTTACCATAGTGCGAAAGACCATGTGTTCGCAGGCCTCGGAAGAATGGAATGGGAAAAAGCTAAAAGCGCAAACACGGACAGTCCCGCATTTTAAAATATTTCACACTATCCCGATAGGTATCGGGACGCAAAGATTTCGCAAAGACGCAAATAACTCTCAATTTAAGAACTTGCGCCTTTGGATTAAACTTAGCGGCTTTGCGTGAAACCGAACCGGGATATTACCGGATACAGCACATTAGTTCTTCTTGTATTTCTTTGCTAAATTGCCCATCAATCAACTCTGCAGCTATTATATGAAATTGGTATTGAAGCATTTTTATCGTCCGCTATAGTATTTTTTTCATATTCCGTACAGGCTCAGTATATTCTCAATGGCTTCGCTACGCAAAATTCCTGCAATTGCTATACATTGACACAGGCCCCAGAATACCCAAAGCGGCAGTGTCTGGAATTCCAATAAAATAGATCTCAACAATCCTTTCGATTTTATTTTTAACGTATATCCCGGTTGCAAAGATGCGGATGGCGCTGATGGCATTGTTTCATTTTGCAGCCGATCAGTATCAAGCATCGGTTCATCAGGAGGC
This sequence comes from Bacteroidota bacterium, assembly GCA_037200265.1. Taxonomy (GTDB): domain Bacteria; phylum Bacteroidota; class Bacteroidia; order Chitinophagales; family Chitinophagaceae; genus VBAT01. Next base: position 39,141 of record JBBCIL010000010.1, on the reverse strand, counting down.
GGCATGGGCTTCGATGGTATTACTCCTTCGGTAGGTATTGCACTCGATACCTGGCAGAATATTGATATCAATGATCCGGTTTACGATCATATCAGCATCCAGGTAAACGGCAATACCAATCATAATAATGATTTGGTTCCGGTTCAGCAGGCATCAGCCACTAATGTCAATATTGAAGATTGCCAGTGGCATACCCTCCGTATCAGCTGGGATCCTGTAAACAAATTACTGAAAACATATTTTGACGGCAATTTCAGGCAGCAGGCAAATATTGATCTTATCACTACCATTTTTAATAATGATCCGCTGGTCTATTGGGGATTCAGCGCGGCTACCGGCGGGTCCAATAACCTGCAGCAGTTTTGTACTGCATTAAATCCCAATTTCGATTTATCAGCAGTTGACAACGCTATCTGCGACGGGAAACGCTATCACCTTTACCAATACATCAGAATCATTTGCTCCTGTGGCTGATTTCTTCTGGGACTTTGGAGATAATACGACCAGTACATCCGCCAATCCTCCGCCACATATCTTTCCCGGGCCCGGCGAATACAATATGAAGATGGCTATCACAGCGCTGGACGGCTGCCGCAGTGATCATTGAGAAGAACAATTACTGTCGGTGATTATCCTGTCGCCGGTTTTGATGTTTATGATACCTGTGTCCGAAAACCTCCGCGCATTGCAGATATATCGCAGGTTGCATTCGGTACCATCAGTGAATGGAAGTGGACATTGGACGGCAGTACCACTTCAACATCACAAACCCCCTCGTTTGCTGATTTGCCGCCCGCGCCATATTATCTTGAGCTTACGGTAAAAAGCAGTATTGGTTGTTCTTCAACCATAATATCGAAGGACATTTCTTATCAGGCCATCATCGGTAATTGACATAGAAGTAAATCATGGGCTGCAGGAATGAACCCATTAGCTTTTCAGGTACGCAGCTTGACAACGGTACCGCTATCACACAATGGAACTGGCAATTCGGAGACGGCAGTGTATCACAGGAACAAAACCCTGTTCATACTTTTATTTATGACAACAATGATTCAACATCACTCACCGTGATTAATCATTACGGCTGTGTATCTGATACGGTCAAAAAACTGGTCTTTATTAACTACGTGACGGCAACTGCAGCCCCCAGTGATACGATCGTTGCCAGGGGCGATCAGTTCAGGTTATCGGTAAGTTCGGTGACTAATGTTTCCCCACCAGGAAATCTTACGGTATAGCTGGTCACCGGCAACAGGACTCGACAATCCTTATGCACGAACTCCGTACGGCATTCTCCAGGACAACCAGGAATATAAAGTTACTGTCACCACTCCCGAAGGATGCACAGGAAAAGATACGATCCGCGTTATAGTGTTCAAAAGCACAGCTATTTATGTTCCCACCGGTTTTACACCCAATGATGACGGAAAGAATGATATTTTAAAACCGTTGTATGCGGGTATAAAAAGCCTGGATTATTTCAAGGTATACAATCGCTGGGGGCAAACGGTTTTTTCTACAAAAAATATGTCAGCGGGCTGGATGGCACCAGGCACCCCATTGGTGTGTACGTATGGATGGTGAGGGCCACTGATCATGATGGTAAAATATACCAGCTAAAAGGAACCACCAGTCTTATCAGGTAAAACAGGTCAATGATGAAAAAACATGTTTGCGTTGTACTGATCATGATAAGCTGTACAGCGGCATCGTCCCAGCTTAAATGGATAATGGTTGATTCGTTGTTCGGAGAATTACCTTCATCATTCCATGTTTATAAAACAACCGATTCGCTGGATGGCAAACCTAATATCGCTTATTATATCGAAGCCGGTCTGAAAGATAAAAAACTGGAGTTTACCGTTGATACCACTTATAAAGAAGGCTGACGCCAGCACAATTTTATGAGAAGAATGATAAGCCGTTATTAGTAGTGAATTCAACTTTTTTCTCCTTTGGTCACCCATCAAAACCTGAATGTGGTGATTAAAGACACAAAGCTGTCGGGTATAATATTCATACCATTGCAGGCAGGGGAAAAGATACGTTAACGTATAACATCCGACCGGCAGCGCTATGGTATTTCTAAAAAAAGAAAGGCGGATATAGCCTGGCTATATGCCGACACTGCCATGAAATACCCGGTCGCTTTTGAAAGAAAACCGGAGCTGATAAAAGATTCCTCTGCATGGATATCAAAATATCGTTTTGTTTCCGAGCTTCCACCATATGCCTAAAACAGAGAAAAGGAGAGGAATACAAGACAAATGGAAGATGAGAACTGCGGTAGGCGGCGGTCCTGTATTGCTGCAGGGCGGAGAAATAATGATCACCAATAATGAAGAACTGAAGTTTGCCGGCAAAGCGATAGACGATAAACATCCGCGTACGGCTATGGGCTATACCAAAGACAATAAGCTGATCATTCTCGTGATTGAAGGAAGGAACCCGGGCATTGCCGAAGGAGCTACGTTAACGCAGGAGGCTCAACTATTCAAAAATATTGGCTGTGTGGAGGCTTTAAACCTTGATGGCGGGGGCAGCAGCTGTTTATTAATAAATGGCAAAGAGACCATCAAACCCTCTGATAAAGAAGGACAAAGGCCTGTGCCGGCGGTGTTTATCGTAAAAGCCCCATAATGGTTTTCATGTAAAATCCAAAATAAAGTTTTTATTAAATTTTAGTTTGGCATAATTTTGAAGCTCATTATCCAAATATTCAATATGAAAAGGCCAGGGTTATACTTATCGGTTCTGTTCTTCTCAATTATCTGCTCCACAGCTTTAGTATCAGTAGCCATCTCCGGTATCTGCAAATCATTTTACAAAGGCAATACACAGGAAAGCGTAAAAGTTGCTGCTCCTGCTACTAATGATATTAAGCAGGCGAGCTATAAATTATAATTGAGGTTTACGTCCGTTAACGCATCAGGATTATTTCATCTCCCACACCAGCGCACTGGCGCCGAGTATGGCTGCATCTGATTCCTTCAGATGACTTATTAATATCTTCACTTATTCTGAAATACCTGTATCAGGTTTGCTTCCATATATTCCCTTGTAGGCTTTAAGATAAGATCACCGGCCTTTGTCAGTCCACCGAATAAAACAATAGCTTCAGGGCTGGAGAACATGACGGCATTAGCCAGGGCAAGACCCAGTATCCTGCCCGTATATTCAAATATCTCATGTGCGAGCCTGTCTCCCTGTATAGCCGCATCATATACAGCTTTTGAGTCCAGTTTTTCTTTAGGTACAATCCTCAATAAACTGTCCTCATTGCTTTTCTCCAGCATTTCTATGGCGGTAAACGTTACGCCGGTCGCAGAAGCATAACTTTCCAGCGAGCCTTTTTTTCCCGTGCCTTTGTGTAACCTGCCGTCGGGGGATGACGATCGTATGTCCGAGCTCACCGGCAAAACCATCATGTCCATAGATAAGTTTTCCATTGGCCACAATACCACTGCCTACGCCAGTGCCCAGTGTGATCATAATAAAATCCTTCATGCCTTTGGCGGCGCCATACATCATTTCACCAATAGCGGCTGCATTGGCGTCATTGGTGAGCGCTACAGGCAGTTTAAATTTATTCTCGAGGAGTTTGGCCAGCGGGATAATGCCTTTCCAGGGAAGGTTAGGACGTACTCAATCGTACCGGTATAATAGTTTCCATTGGGTGCGCCCACACCGATGCCTTTAATACGGCCTGCGCCACCGGCTTTTTCGATCAGGGCTGATAAAACAGTATAGAGTTCATCAATAAAGGTAGTTACCTCCGCGTGTTTTTTTGTTGACATCTCATCGGAAAAAAGAACGTTGCCGTCCCTGTCAACAATACCCATCTTCGTTCCGGTACCACCGATATCTACACCTATTGCCAGCGGTTGTCTTGCTGTGGATTTCGCCATCGTCAGAATAATTTTAAAATAAGCCCCGCTGCTTTATGGCAACGAGGCTATAAATGTACAAATGAAATTGTATTAGTGGCTGTGTTTGATTTGCTTATAGCATCCAGGTCAATGCCTTGTTTTTTAAGGTCAACTCTCGCCTTATACCCATAGTAGGCTAAAAATAGAAAACAACCAATGCCTACCACATAAGAATAAGCAATGCCGAGCAAATGATCAGCAGCCAGATAACCCTGCAGAACACTTATAAACCCACCACCCATAATCATAAAGATCAGAAAATTTGAGCCTTCACTGGTATGTTTACCAGTCCTGAAATTGATAAGGTAAAAATACATGGCCAGAGTGTAGAACAAAACAGGCCCACACTACAGAATGCAAATACGCTAACATGAGGATTATTGGAAAAAATACCTACAAGCAATGCTATTATTCCAAAAGCACTAAAGATTATAAGCTGTCTTGCAGGATTACCCATACTGAGAAAATAGCGATAATCAGGTACTATAATTACCAATCCATATATTAAAAAATGTTGTACATCGTGATTGGTAATTGCATTTACTAATAAAAAAACTCCGAAAGCCAGGTAAGGCATTAAGAATTGTAATATCTTTCTTGTACCCGCAGAAAAGCCAAATGCTTCAGCAGAAGATGTCCATCTTCCTATCATTAAGCTTGCCCAGAAAAGCGAAATATAAGGTGCCGTTTCTCCTGCTGTAGTACCTAGTTTTTGCTTCATATATTCGGAAGATTTGCACCTGTGCTTACTTCTACGCCTACATATACAAAGATGGCAATCATTCCAAGCCATAACTGGGGATATTTAAATGGCGATCCTCTGTCTATCCAGTTTGATTTTGCTTCTGAAAGTTCTTCGGTATTACTGATTAGTTTGTTAGGTATTGATGAGAAATAGATAATAACCGCTACCAGTAAAAAGGCTGCACCCAATATTAAATAGGGCACTTTCACTACGCTTAATGAACTCACCATTACTGTAGAAACAGAACCAAAAATGCCAGCTTAATAAGCAAAGGACCAATTGTAGTACCAAAATTATTAACTCCCCCGGCCATACTTAGCCTTTGCGAACCGGTACTTACACTTCCCATATTTATTGCCATGGGATTGGCAGCTGTTTGTTGCAGTGAAAAGCCAAGACCTATGGTAAAATACCCTGAAATAAATAATGGAAACGATTCCGCACCTGCAGCAGGTATAAATAATAAAGTTCCTATAGCAGATATGATAAGACCTATACTAATCCCGTTTTTAAATCCTATTTTATTCAACAGGTCTTGTTTAAGCATCTTGCTTATAAAAAAATAAATAAGTGCCCCGACAGAATAGGCTACATAAAAGGCAAATGAAACCATTTGAGCCTGCACCTGGGTAAGATGTAATTTTTCTTTGAAAACCGGGATTAATACGTCATTACTGGCAGCAACAAAGCCCCAGAAAAAAAATACACTCACCAACGTACCAAACTGGCCCCATTTTGTTTTTTGTTCCATAATTTAATTTTAATAAGCAATCGTGACTGTTGATTTTAATCAGAGTGCTGAAAGTATAACAATTTTCTGTTAAATAAAACAGCAGGGCTTACTGTTGAAAGCCTGTATAAAAAAAGACTGTCATGACTTAGTAGTATCTTTAAAACTGCCTGAATATTTCATTTTTTTTGACAGATTCAACTACGCTGTCAAAAAAACCCCTTAATTTCAAACAAGATCTGTTTTCTAATTCATTTCCATGGAAATTATTCACGTAGCCCGCAGAATGTTACCCCGTAGCCAAGGCCGGAGGACTCGGTGATGTAGTAGGCTCTTTGCCCAAATACCAGGCCGGGCTGGGTCATGTCACCAAAGTGGTCATGCCCATGTACCGCACCAAATTTCTTTACCAGCATCAATGGGAACTTGTGCATGAAGGAAGCCAGTACCTCGGCTCACACTGGTTTCATTACAGTGTAATACGCGAAAAAAACAAATAAGCTCGGTTTCGATCTTTATCTCATTGATATCAATGGGCTGCTCGACCGCGAAAAGATATACGGGTATGATGATGATACAGAGCGGTTCATTGCTTTCCAGATAGCGTTTTGCGACTGGATGAGCAAATGGCAGCATAATCCCGATATCATACATTGCCATGACCATCACACTGGCCTCATTCCTTTTATGATCAGGCATTGTTTTGCGTTTCGCAATAAACGAGCCCTCCATCCCAACTGTTTTTACCGTACACAATGGTCAATACCAGGGCTGGATAGGGTGGGGACAGGTATTATTTTATTCCTGCTTACGATAGCTGGAACTGGGGTTTTCTTGACTGGAACAATACGATCAACCCGATGGCATCAGCGGTCAAATGTGCATGGAAAGTAACTACCGTAAGTCATAGCTACCTCGACGAATTAAAATATTCCGCCAATGGCCTTGAAAATCTTTTTGAATATGAAAAAGGAAAAAGCTATGGTGTACTGAACGGGATAGATACAGATGTATGGGATCCGCAGACAGATAATTTCCTTACCAAAAATTATGACAAGGAATTAGTAGATAAAGGAAAGAAGAAAAACAAGAAAGAGATATGCGGTCAGTTCGGGTTGGATGAAGACAAGCCGCTGATCGCGTTCATCGGCCGGCTCGTAGGAGAGAAGGCGGCCGATCCTTTTACTGATGCGATCAGCCAATCCATCTACCAGCATCATGGCAAAGCGAATTTCCTGGTGCTTGGTTCCGGCGAGCCGCAACTGGAAGAGCAGCTTGATCACATGAAACACCAGTTCAGCGGGTATTTCAATTCCTATATCGGCTATAGCGAACCTTTAAGTCACATGATCTATGCCGGTTCTGATTTCCTGCTTATGCCCAGCCGTGTAGAACCCTGCGGGCTTAACCAGATGTATGCGTTGCGGTATGGTACTGTGCCGATGGTCAGAAGTGTGGGGGGGGTTAAAAGATACGATCACGGACTTTGGCGACAATAAGGGGTTTGGTATTCGTTTTGACCAGGCAAGTGTCAGTGATATTACTTATTCCGTTGGCCGTGCCATTGATCTTTACACGAACAAACCCGACCTGTATCAATGGATGCGCGGGTATATGATGACCATTGATCATTCATGGGATTCATCAGCGCAGCAATACATTGATCTTTACCGGTCATTGAAATCATAATATCCCCCATGAATTCATTGTAATTTTTTAACAGGGTGAATTTTTATAGAAATTCTTACTTACCTTTTCTGCGAATAGTTAAAATTCTGATTGCTTATGTCTATCTCTAAAGAAATGCTGAGTATAATACTTGGCGGTGGTGCGGGGTCAAGATTATATCCTTTGACAGCCAGCCGTTCCAAACCTGCCGTGCCGATCGCAGGTAAATACCGCCTTGTTGATATTCCTATTTCCAACTGCATCAATTCGGGCATCCAACCGGATGTTTGTACTAACACAATTTAATTCCGCATCGCTCAACCGTCATATCAAGAACACGTATCATTTCAGCGCTTTCAGCACCGCCTTTGTGGACATACTCGCTGCAGAGCAAACGCCTGATAACCCGGCCTGGTACCAGGGCACGGCAGATGCCGTTCGCCAGAGTCTTCGCCATGTCGGCCCTTTTGAAAGCGATTATGTGCTGATCCTTTCCGGCGACCAGTTGTACCAGATGGACTTCCAGGCCATGCTGGATAACCATAAAAAGACCGGTGCCGATATTTCAGTCGCCACTATCCCGGTGGGTGACAGGGAAGCACCCGAGTTTGGTATTTTAAAAGAAGATAAGAACGGGCTGATCGCTTCCTTTATAGAAAAACCTAAAAAAAGAAGTATTAAAAAGACTGGGTAAGCGACACCGGCAGCGCAATGAAAGGAGAAGGAAGGATCTACCTCGCGTCTATGGGTATCTATATCTTCAACCGCAAATTGCTGTTTGATTACCTGCAAAACGAATTTCTCGAAGCAACCGATTTTGGTAAAGAGATCATTCCTCAATCAATCGGCAAGTGCAAAGTAGCGAGTTATCAATACGATGGCTACTGGACGGATATCGGTAATATCTATTCTTCTTTGAAGCCAATCTTGGATTAACGGAAGACCTGCCCGACTTTAATTTATTTGATAATAATAATGCGATCTATACACGTGCCCGTATGCTGCCGCCTGCAAAAGTGAGCGGTACTACACTGGAGAAAACCGTTATCGCGGAGGGCACGATCATCAACGCTTCAAGAATGGAGAGTCAGTTGTTGGTATCCGTTCGAGAATTGGTCATGGTTCTACTATCATCAGTACCTATATGATGGGCAGCGATTATTATGAAACCATTACAGGATATCGCCAGCGACCAGGCAAAAGGAATACCACTGCTCGGTATTGGCAACCGCTGTTATATAAAAAATGCTATTCTTGATAAGAACTGCCGTATCGGGTGATGATGTTCGTATCAACGGCGGCCCTCACCTGGAAAATACTGACCACCCCGCTTTACACCATTAAAGAAGGTATTGTGGTGTAAAGAAAGGAGCTGTGATTCCTAACGGTTACGTTATCTGATTTCACGCAAAGAATTTTTCACGCAAAGGCGTAATGTCGCAACGCCGGAAGCATTCTTTTCTCTTTGCGCCTTTGCGTCGTTGTGTGACACACTTGCGCTCTGCGTGAAGCCTTTCACCTAAAATGTGTACTTGTTACATAAAACTTCTTATCTTCCGGTCTGCACTGCTAATTAAAAAACGACTGCTATGCCTACTGCTTTTACAGGTGAAAAACCCAGGCTGAGCCTCAGCCAGATCATTAATATGAGTGTTGGTTTTTTCGGGATCCAGTTAGGATGGGATCTCCAGCGAGCCAATATGGGTAGTATTTATGAAAACCTTGGCGCCAATCCCGATGAAGTTCCTCTTTTGTTTCTCGCAGCACCGCTTACAGGTTTGATCGTACAACCCATCATCGGTTATCTGAGTGACAGAACATGGCACCCGCGGTGGGGCAGGAGAAGACCATATTTTATGCTTGGCGCTATCTTAAGTTCTATAGCCCTTGTATTTATGCCGCATAGCAGCGCCTTATGGATGGCGGCGGGCCTGTTATGGGTACTGGATACTTTTGGCAACGTAGCAATGGAACCGTTCAGGGCTTTCGTTACAGACAAACTCCCGGACTCGCAGGTAAACCGCGGGTTCATTATGCAAAGCCTGACGATTGGATTAGGTGGAAGTATCGCATCGTCATTACCCTGGATAATGAAAAACGTTTTCATCTCACCAATACAGCAGAAGTAGGCATTATTTCAGAAAACGTAAAATGGTCTTTTTATATCGGGGCCTTCTTTTTCCTCTCGGCCGTTTTATATACTGTTTTTACCACGAAAGAATATCCGCCCGCAGACCCTGGTCACCATGATAAAGTAAAAGAATCAAATAAAAAGTTTTGGCGGCGGAGCTAAAGAAATACTCGGGGCGTGGGGTAAAATGCCCGACCAGATGAAGCGTATAGCGGTAGTCCAGTTTTTTTACATGGCCCGGGCTTTTTTTAATGTGGTTTTATTATTCAACAGCAGTTGCGGTAAACGTGTTTGGAGGTACTGATAATAATGATCCGCTATATGCTGAAGGAAGAGATTTCGCAGGGCTGACCCTGGCTTTTTATAATGTAGTAACGGTTGCTTTCGCTTTTTTTCTGCCCGCTATTGCTGATAAGCTTGGCAGGAAACTTACACATGCATTATGTCTTCTCTGCGGCGCTATTGGTCTTATCAGCGTAGGCGGGTCACGGATAAATATATGCTCTATGCGTGTCATGACAGGAGTGGGCATCGCCTGGACAAGTATTCTTTCCATGCCCTTATGCCATGCTCAGCGGCTCCCTGCCAAGAGATAAGGTGGGCATCTATATGGGTATATTTAATTTTTTCATCGTATTGCCTGAAATCATTGCGTCTTTAGGTTTCAAAGGCATTATGAAAAATGTATTGCACAACGACAGGATACTGGCGATCCAGGTCGGAGGCGGATTATTTTTACTCGCAGCTATCCTGTGTGTATTGCTGGTAAAAGAAGAGAAGAAACCGAATGAGATACTGGAGGAAAGAATTGAAATTGATGAAAAACGTTCAATCTGATATGTATGAAGAAGCTCATTTCTTTATTACTGCTGTCCCGTCATTTTACTGATCATCTTTTTGCACAGGATGTGTATCCTTCCAACTGGTGGGACAGGTATGAAGAATACAAGCCTCCAGCTGATGATCCATCATAAGAATATCGGGAATATCATTCCTATGTATAAGCTACCGGCAACAGGCACAAAAATCGGGGATGGGATAATACTTAAAGGTGTTCATCATGCCGAAAATCCTAATTATATTTTTGCTGACCTGGTGATTGATAAAAATGCAAAACCCGGTGTACGTACTTTATCATTTACAAAACCCGGCACTCCTTTCACCATCAATTATGAACTCAAAGCCCGCAGCAAAGAGAATGGAAAGACAAGAACGCAGGGCATTTCCTCCAAAGATTTTATTTACTTAATGATACCCGATCGTTTTGCCAACGGCGATCCTTCTAATGATACGATTGAAGGATACAGGGACAGGGAAAACGACAAAAAAAAATATGTTTGCCCGCCATGGAGGAGATTTTACCGGCATACAAGATCATTTTGATTATTTTAACCAGCTTGGCGTTACTGCATTATGGCTAACACCTGTCATTGAGAATAACGTGACAAGATGAAAGAATGCGGGTAATGATATTGCAGGGATATCATGGCTATTGGTTCACCGATCATTACCAGGTGGATAAACGGCTGGGGCGGGAATGAAGGCTACCTGAAATTCTGCAACGAAGCGCATAAAAAAGGGATTAAAGTAATACAGGATGCCGTATATAACCATGTAAGCAAACAACACTGGTTTATACTGGATCCGCCATCAAAAGACTGGATCAATAACTGGCCGGTCTTTACCGCGGCCGAGTCATCGTGAAGAAACCTTATTCGATCCCTATGCCTCTGAGTACGACAAAAAATTAATGCTCGATGGCTGGTTCATTGATCACCTGCCCGATCTTAACCAGCGTAATCCTTTTCTTGCCAATTTCCTGGTGCAACATGCCATCTGGACGACTGAATATTTCGGCATTGATGGTTGGAGAGTGGATACCTATAAATATTGCGATGAAGCTTTTTGAACAGGGTGAACAAAGCGCTGGAAACAGAATTTCCCGGCATTACCATTTTCGGCGAAGCATGGTGAGTTTCAACTATTGCCAATGCTTACTTCACCCAAAACAATATGAACATTCCGTTTAAGCATAATGCCAACAGCGTGATAGATTTCCAAGTTTGTTTTCGCTATGCTTGCCGGCATGGGTCTTTCACAGGCATGGGATAATGGTGTGAACAAAATATACATGACGATGGCGCAGGATCTTATTTATAAAAATCCCATGCGCAATTGTATCTTCCTTGATAACCATGATATGGATCGTGTGTTCTCTTCCGTTGGCGAAGACTGGGCTAAATTAAAAATGGGCCTGACATGGCTGTTGACGCTTCGCGGCATTCCGCAATTGTATTATGGCACGGAAGTATTGATGAAGAATAAAAAAACGGGCCTTGATGGTGCTTCTGTCAGGGAAGATTTTCCGGGAGGGTGGAGCAGTGATGCGGCTATAAGTTTACAGTTGCAGGAAGAACGGATAAAGAAAATGAAGCATTCAATTATACAAGCGCATTGGCCAATTACAGGGAAAAGATCTTCTGCACTCACTACAGGTAAAACGACTCAATTCGTGCCGGTGAATGGCCTGTACACTTATTTCCGTTTATGATGCCGGGCAAACAGTAATGGTAATCGTCAATACAGGTGATAAAGCTGCTAAACCCAATTGGGATAGTTATGCGGAGAGAACCCATGGTTTTACAAAGATCAAAGATGTGATCACGGCAGGATCATTTCATTTGCCGGACTGGAATTACAACCGAAAGAATCGCTGGTAGCAGAATTAGTGAAGTAATTACCGCGATCGTTTGCTTCTCATCCTCAGGTTTATACCCGTTTTTTCAGGCATTGGAAAAGTATTTTCATGATTCATGGTATTGCATCCGGGCTTTCTATTTAAACAATCCTGACATTTAATAAAATACATGTTATGAAGTGTTTCCTGTTGCTATTTCTTTTATCGCTTGCTCATTTTTCGCAGGCCCAGGATACCAACCCTTTTACTCCGGAAGGAGAGGCTAAATATTTTGATTTTTGGGCAGGTACCTGGTTTGAGCTAAAAGCAGACAATTCGCTTGACAGCAATTCTTATTTTAAAGTAAGCCGCAGCGTTCATCCTGCCTGTTTTATTGAAGAATGGCATTTTGCAAACGGTATGAACTCTACAGCGATACGGTCATGGGATAAAACCAATAACAAATGGGGATTTGTATGGGTGAGTGATAACGGCCTGTACCAGGTATGGGACACCCGGAAAATAGGCAATGACTGGTATATCTATAAACAGTTTACTATTAACAACGATACGTATCTTTCGAGACAGGGCTTTATCCTGCAACCAGACGGAACAGTGCTTCGCACCAGCGAAAAAACCTATGATGAAAAAAACTGGGAGTTCCGTTTCAAACAACGTTTGAAAAAAGTGAAATGACCGGTAATGAATAAAGCAGGTCACAGAGCACTACGAGTAAAGGAGAGCCGCAGAGATTTGTTCGGCATTCTTTCCATCTGTTATTGTCACTCTGCAGTACTCTTTATTTTGGTGAGCGGAATATGCACTCTTAAGCCCGCAGGCCTGGAAGTTTTTAAATAGCTTCACAGGCATGAAACTCATCACCTGGAACTGCAATATGGCCTTTCGGAAAAAAGCCGGTGTTATCCTGGCCCATAAACCTGATATTTTAATCGTTCCTGAATGTGAGCATCCTGATAAATTGATCTTCGGTGATAAAACGCCAAAACCCAGCGACATGCTTTGGTTTGGGACCAATCCGCATAAAGGCCTTGGCATTTTTTCCTATAGTCAATTCAGGTTTACATTACTGGATACGCATAATCCTGAACTGAAAATGATCATACCCATTTCGGTAAGCGGTGGTGACACTGATTTTATCCTGTACGCGGTATGGGCAAATAATCCCGGCGATAAGGATGGCGCCTATGTAACACAGGTGTGGAAAGCGCTTCATCATTATGACAACCAGTTATCCAATACCCTAAGCATACTGGCCGGTGATTTTTAACAGCAACACTATCTGGGATAAGCCAAAGAGAAAAGGTAATCACTCGCATGTTGTCAGGTTCCTGGAAGAGAAAGAGATTTACAGCGCCTATCATTTACATTATAAACAAATGCAGGGAAAAGAAAAACATCCCACACAATATATGTACCGGCACAAAGACAAGCCTTATCATTTGGATTATTGCTTTGTATCAGTTCATTTTTCAGAAAGACTAAAATCAGTGGAGATAGGAGACTATGATTCCTGGTCAGCATACAGCGATCATGTTCCGGTCATGATAACTTTCAAGCGCAGGAATAAAAGCCCATCCACCAGGAATTGAAACTTTAATCAACCAGGTTATCCTTTACAAAAACAAACTCCATATCAGTTGCTGCCCCCCAGCTTCCCCAATCTTTGGCAGCTTTCTGTACAGTTTCCTTTAATTCCGTGGCTACTTTTTTCTTGCCCTTTACAGGAGCTGCTATCTTCCTGGGATCGAACCCGGTCAGTTGTACTTTGGTAGCCACCCAACTGGTGAACATACGCGGGATAGTGATACCGAGGATCATGCCTGGCAAACCGTTGATGCCCATCGGGCCTCCGCTGACAGTTATCTCGTCGGTATAGAAAGCAAACACATATACACTGTCGAAAATGATCCCTGTAGCTTTGCGGCAGTTAAAACCGGCGATATCCCTGGTTTCATTAGGCGACAATTTCCAGTCAATCTTTATCAATGAATCACTCATGAGGTAATAATTATCCAGTACCCATTTCTGCTGAACAAAAGTACTGGCCGTATAGTCGTTGAACCAGATATTATCTTCGTCTTCACTACCCCAGGGGATCTTTGTTCTTTCATCCTTATGATCATATTTATAAATAGCCTTATTATCAGTAAACGAATAATTATAATAATAAGTAGACAATTGCGGGAACTGCTTCTTTATCATCTCCGCCCACATGCCATCTTCTCCCATGGCTTTATGGTTATTCTTCTTCACTTCAAATTCTATCACACCGCTATTGATGAATTGCTGTGCATTCAACAGGCTGCCGGTAAATAAAGCGATAACAAAAAATATCTTTTTCATATTATGCTGAAATTATAAAGTTAAAAACCAGAAACGGGTTTGCCATTTTTTGAAAAATTCCAGGTAAGCCTTAGTTGCCAGAAACGCTGTAGCGTATTATTAAATGTTTCAGTAAAGCTGATGCTGTTGAAACTGCGCTGGTAACCCTGGTTTTGGTTTAAGATATCATATACCGTAAATGTGAGCTGCAGCTCGTTCTTTAAAAAACTTTTCTCCAGGTATGCATTCCACCTTGTAAAGTTATTGTTCTGCGACAGCTCAGGATCTTTCTGACGGAGCTGGACTTCAGCATCGCTGCCAAACCGGAATGTTTTCAGGAAATTGATTTCTGCATTCATCCATCCCTGCAGTTGCCAGTACTCGGCATTTGCCCTTGTATTCACAGAAGCTTTGGAGCGGTTGTAGGTGAACTGCGGGCCAATATTAAAATTGTATTTATTTTCTATGTACTGTCCTATATTGACACGGGTACCATAACCGGTAGTGGTGGTTACGTTTTTATCCGTACTGCCTGTATTTACATTTTGTACAAAATCCACGGACCTGTTCATATTAACGGACGGACCAAAACCAAGGCGCCATTAGTGTCCGGTATCTTGAATCCGAAATCACTGTATAAACTGACGTTGAACACACCATCTACGTTTACAGTCTGGTAAGTTCTTTTACCGGTAGATGTATCTATGGAGCTAAACTGGCTGAAAGCATTTTGTGTTAAACTGATGTTCAGGCCTGTCCAGATATTTCTTTCTTTTAACGGGCTATATGAATTGTAACCAAGGTTAAAACTATGCCGGAAAGATTGATCCAGGTTGGGGTTACCAATATATAGCGTTCAGCGGATCGGTATTTACCCGTATCGGTTGCAGTTGCTCAAGAGAAGGGGCGGTAGTATTACCGTTATAATTGAAACGGAAACTTTCATTGGGTTTGATCTTGTATAAAAAAGAAGCCCTTGGAAGAGTTGACAAAATTATAATTGTAACGGCTGTCCTCTGTAAGGTTTTTCTGCACAAAATGGCTAAAGCCTACCGAAGCGCCGAATGACCAGTTATATTTCTTTTTATTGACCCTGAAATTGGCGCCGGGGGTAGTCACCAGCCGGTTAAATACAAAAGAATTACTCAGTGAGTCAATCCTGTCAAGGTATTTGCCGGAGCCGTCATTCACGGTCGTGATACGATCGGTATTATTGCTGTAGTAACCGAGGGAATAACTGAACTCAAGGTATGTATCCTTCATAAGCGGTTCCGTATACGATACTTTTGTAACCACACTTTTACTTTCATTATTACGGATATTCTGCTGGTCGGTAGTATCGCGGTAATCAATGACACCATCATCAAAGTAATTGTTCAGGGGAATAGAGAAAACCGTTATTCTTTGACTGGTTCCAGTTAACATCGGTATTGATGGAGATAGTACGGGCCAGCTTTTTAAATTTATGTCTCCACAAAAGGGTAGAAGCCACACTATTATTTCAGCCCTGTTGGTCGTTTGCCGTTTGCTGTTATTCAGCGAATCTCCTTCGTCATTGATAGACTCTGTATAAAAGTCAGATCTCGTTTTAACCAGGCTGCTATTGACCTTTGTTGTCCATTTCAATGAATTCATGGAATCAATATTGGTTTCAACAGTCAGGTTTATCCCGTGTTGATACTGGAGAAAACCGTTATTGATAGAGTTGGTGCGGAAACTATTGTCTTTTAAAAACGTTCTGCTCTGGATACGTGTGATTCCCGGTGCATTTACTTTGGTAAATTTATATCCCGCATTCAGGCTGTTCTTGCCGTTATTATATTTATTGCTGTAGTGCATTCCCCCGTTCCAGTTGGTGGGCAATACCATTCTGGCCACCCCAGTAATTATCTTCTCCGCCACCGCCCTCAAAACTGATATACATGCCACCATCATCACTGATCCCGCTGGACAAACCATCCATACCACCTGAATAATTTTGCTGTTCCTGCCAGTCAAGATTGGTTTGCCCGGTATTACTCATGATACCGTAGGCGGCAATTTTCCGTTTCCCTTTGAAAGCATTTGCCATCAATGCGTTGCTGTACAGTTTGGGGTCAAGGCCGCCGCCCACTTCCAGCTTTCCGAAATAGCCTTTCTTTTTATCTTTTTATCCTCTTTCAGTTTAAGGTTGATCGTTTTATCTTTTACTCCATCATCAATGCCCGTAAACTCTGCCTGGTCGCTTTTTTTATCGAAGACCTGCACTTCCTGCACTACATCGGCTCTCAGGTTTTTGGTAGCGATACCAGGATCGCTTCCAAAGAATTCTTCTCCATCTACCAGCACTTTGGTTACTTTTTCTCCCATAGCCGTTATCGTTCCGTTCTTATCAACCTGTATACCCGGCAATCGCCGCAACAATTCTTCTACATTAGCGCCGGGTCTTACTTTAAAACTATCGGCTGTATAAACGGTAGTATCTCCTTTTATACGAATCGGTGACCCGCTTTTGAGAATAACTTCTGCCAGCAATTTGCTTTTGGGGATCAGGATCACCTTTCCCAGGTCGGTTTCTTTGTTGGCTTTCAGTTCTACCCCTGGTCAAAGTAATCTCCTACATAAGGATGCGTGACCATCAGGATATATTTTCCTTCTTTCAGGTTGCTGAAAGAGAAATTACCTGATTTGTCGGCACGGGTAAATTTTACCAGTACAGAATCGCCCGGTTGAAGAAGGGAAACAACAGTATTCAGAAGGCTTTTTTTATCAACGGTATCCGCTACCGAACCTTTTAATGAGGACTGGCCGAAGAAAGTGAACGATGACAACAGGATAATGGCAGAAAATAATATTTTTCTCATAAGTAGTGATGGTTAATAGGCCGGTTATGGTCTGTAAAATATAGTTTGTGTTCCATACAGATAGCTACATTTATAAGACCGGCGCAAAAATGCTGATTTCCGGGTAGAAACACGCTGTCAATTATTTTACAAACCTGTTAATATTTCAATAAAAAGCTGTAAGTTGGATGTGACGCACAAACCGGAAAATTCCATACACAGAACCTGGAGAAAAAAAACATTTGGATATTAAATGTGCTGTACTAACGGCTGTAGGGACAAAAAATTATTCTATCCACTAAAAAAACAAGCATGCCGGAATCCATTACAAAATATGAAGAGACCCATTTTGTAGATACCAGCAAACCGGTTTGGAATTATTCAATACTCACAGACGAGGATGTCACCAACTTTCAGCAGGGTACCAATTATATATTATATAAAAAGTTCGGATCACATTCCATACAGGTCAATGAAGTATGGGGGATGTATTTCTGCGTATGGGCGCCAAACGGAACTTCTGTTTCCGTGATAGGCAATTTCAATGACTGGAAAAAGCAGGATTATGAGCTGTATCCACGCTGGGACAAAAGTGGTATATGGGAAGGTTTTATTCCCGGTTTTAAACTGGGCGAAGCATACAAATATCATATTGTAGGTTATCATGGACGCGAAACGGATAAAGGAGATCCCTTTGCTAATTTCTGGGAAAAAAGACCTGATACGGCTACCATCACCTGGGATATGCAGTATGAATGGAAAGACCAGGAATGGATGAAGAAAAGAGATAAGTATAAATTCATTGGATGCACCATGGAGCGTATATGAAGTGCACCTGGCCAGCTGGCAGCGCCCGGATAAGAATGATGAAGAGACCTATAATACTTATGAACAGATACAGGAGCGGCTTGTTCCTTATGTAAAGGAAATGGGGTTTACCCATGTAGAGTTCATGCCGGTAATGGAACATCCGTTTGACGGCAGCTGGGGTTACCAGTGCACAGGATTCTTTGCTGCCACTTCAAGGTTTGGCAATCCGCAGGGACTGATGAAGCTGATAGAAGCTTTTCATAAAGAAGACATAGGCGTGATCATGGATTGGGTGCCTTCGCATTTTCCTTATGATGCACATGGTCTTTTCATGTTTGACGGTACGCATACATTTGAATACGCTGATATGCGTAAAGGATTTCATCCGGACTGGAACAGTTATATCTTTAATTATAAAAGGGGGAGAAGTAAAATCATTTCTCATCAGCAGCGCCAGGTTCTGGTTCGACCTGTTTCATATAGACGGCATACGTGTGGATGCAGTAAGCTCTATGCTCAAACTGAACTATTCAAGAGAAGAAGGAGAGTGGGAACCCAATGAACATGGGGGAGATGGCAACCTCGAAGCCATTGCTTTTATCAAAGACCTGAATCAAACGATATACAGGGATTTTCCTGATACACAAACTATCGCTGAAGAAGCTACTGACTGGCCGGGTGTGACCAAACCTACCTGGAGCGACGGATTGGGATTTGGTATGAAATGGATGATGGGCTGGATGCATGATACCCTTGATTATTTTGAGCTTGACACAGCAGCAAGGAAATTTAACCAGGATAAATTTTGTTTCAGCCTGATGTATTATTACGATGAAAACTTTATGCTGCCACTCAG
This sequence comes from Bacteroidota bacterium, assembly GCA_037200265.1. Lineage (GTDB taxonomy): Bacteria > Bacteroidota > Bacteroidia > Chitinophagales > Chitinophagaceae > VBAT01. The sequence goes on along the minus strand of JBBCIL010000010.1, from coordinate 20,427 downwards.
TCATGATGAAATAGTACATGGCAAAAGTCCCATGCTATTCAAAATGCCGGGCGACGAATGGCAGAAAGCCGCTAATCTTCGTTTGTTATATACTTATATGTGGACACACCCGGGAGCCAAATTACTATTTATGGGCAATGAATTTGGTCAGACCACTGAATGGAATTATAGATCCGAGTTAGACTGGCAATTACTGCAATTCGAACCACACCGGAAAATGAAAGATTGCGTAACTGATCTGAATCAATTGCTCAGGAATGAACCAGCCCTTTATGAAAATCAATTCAATATTCATGGTTTTGAATGGATTGATCTGAATCATCGTGAAGAATCTGTTATTGTTTTCAGGCGTTAAAGGAAAGAATACAGAAGATGACCTGCTGATTATTCTTAATATGACACCGGTGGTGCGCAATGATTGGGACATCTATCTAAGGGGAAGGACTTATACCAAAGAAATATTTAACTCCGATAAGGCAATATACTGGGGAACGGGCAACGTTTATAATCCTGACATACGTTCATGAACTGGTTGACGAGGATCAAAATACCTATCGCCTCCGGATAAATTTACCTCCGTTAGCTGGGTTGATCCTGAAATAAATTGTATTTTGTATGTCCCTGATGGAATAAATCGTGTCTGTAAACATGGTTTATGAACATAAAACAATTTGCGATGCTGACTTTATTTAAAATCCGTACAACGAAAAACACTATGCTACGCTTCATCCAGGCCATACTATTTCTATCGGCCTCTGCTTCCTTTGTATCCGCACAAGCTACAGACAGCACCGATCACTTTTTACAAAAAGGTCTTTTGGAAAAACAAAACGGCCGGCGGATGGAATCTCTCAAACAATTTGAAAAAGCGTTGAAATACGATTCCAATAATAAGGCGGTGATCGTTGAACTCGCATCCGCTTATATGGACCTGCGCAAATATCACCAGGCAAGAGAGAGCTACAAAAAGCTGGAAGAACTCGGCGATAATTCAGCTACTAATTACAAACAACTGCTGACGCTTTCTTTCAATCTCAAACAACCGGATGATGTCATACTCTATGCAGGCAAATTAAAAAAAGCCGATCCTGCTGAAAAGATCAGTTACTATGTCGGTAAAGTGCATTATGACCGTGAGAATTACGGAGAAGCTATTCAAACACTGAATGAAGCAGCCAAAGAAGATCCTGCTAATGCGGAAGTTCCTTACATGATCGCCCGCAGCTATGCAGATATGCTGAACTATAAACAATCCATCCCTTATTTTCAGAAAGCCATTGCACTTGATGCGACAAAGCCATACTGGATATATGAAATGGCGCTGGTCTATTATGCGATGAATGACACAAAGAACACGCTGAAATATATGCTCGAAGCAGGGAATAAAGGCTTGTCAAAGAATAACGACTACCTGGAAAACCTGGGCATCGCTTACCTCGATGTGGGGCGACCTGGAAAATGGCATTAAGATCATGGATGAGATATTGAAAAGAAAACCCAGCGATATCAATATCCTGAATATGGTAGCCGAGGCATATTATTATAAAGGCAAATTCAACGAAGCGATTGATTACTGGGATAAAATATTATCGTACGATAAACAAAACGCATCTGCTTTATACATGATCGGCATGAGCTACCAGAAAAAAGGTGATAAGGACAAAGGACAGCTGCTCTGTGATAAAGCGATCGAAAATGGATCCGAGCCTGGCTTCATTGAAACAAAAGAAACAGTTGCCGGGTTTTTAAATCCCACAATACATTTCACGCAAAGACGCAAAGAAATACACGCAAAGCCGCGTTTTTTGTAACACATAGCAACCGATTTAAACCGGCGTGCTATCTTACAAGAAACAATCATATTAACTATAAATTACTGAAATTTAAATACGCAGTTATTCGTTGCGCCGCTGCGCCTTTGCGTGAAACCCTCCGCGTGAAATCGCACTACATTTCTCTCCGGCACCCCTGATACCCAGCAACCCCATAGCCGAAGCGATCACATTAGCTGTAAATTCAGAAAGCTGCAGGCGCAGTTGTTTCTTTTCTTCCGATTCCGCTTTTAAGACCTTATGTTCGTTATAGAATGAGCTGAATAATTTTGCTACCTCGTACGTGTAAATAGCAATAACAGAAGGATTATGTTCGGCAAGCGCCTGTTCGAGGATAACACTGTATTGTTCCAATAAAACGATCAGCGCCTTTTCTTTTGGTAATAAGCCACCGGTAATTGAATGACTATTCGCCGTTTCATTTCTTAAAATTGATTTGATCCTGGCATGAATAAACTGGATGAAAGGGCCCGTGAAGCCATGAAAATCTATGCTTTCTTCCGGGTTAAAAACCATCCGCTTCTTAGCGTCAACACGCAGCAGGAAAAATTTTAATGCTCCCAAGGCTATTGTATCGTATAGCTCATTTAATTCACCCGGGTTAAAACCTTCTACCTTACCCCAATTCTTCGGTCTTCTGCCGGGCTACTTTTTTTAACTCTTCGATGATATCATCCGCATCCACCACTGTTCCTTCACGGGTTTTCATTCTGCCGGAAGGAAGTTCCACCAGTCCATAGCTCAAATGACAGATATCATCCGCATAAGGCTTCTTTAGTTTTTGCAGGATCAGCTTCAGCACTTTCATGTGGTAGTTCTGTTCGTCAGCAATCACGTACAGGCTCTGGTCGTATTTAAACTCTTCATACTTTTTATCTGCCAGGCCAATATCCTGCGTGATATATACAGAAGTGCCGTCTTTCCGTAATACTAATTTTTCATCCAGGCCATCGGCAGTCAGGTCTATCCATACGCTGCCGTCTTCTTTTTTATAAAAAAACGCCTTTGTCCAAACCATCCTGTACAAATTCCTTTTCCGAGCAGGTAGGTCTGGCTTTCAAAGTAGTTCTTATCAAAATCACTTCCGATCTTTTTGTAGGTCTCATTGAATCCCTCATACACCCATCCATTCATCTTCTCCCATAATGCCCTTACTTCCGGTTCACCCCGTTCCCAATCCAGCAACATGGCAGATGCGGCAAGCATGAGGGGAGCGTTCTTTTCCGCTTCTTCCTTACTCATTCCTTCTGCTATCAGTTTTTCCATTTGCTTTTTCTGCTCTGTTCCAAACATCACATAATAATCGCCTACAAAATGATCGCCTTTTATACCTGTTGATTCAGGCGTTGCGCCGTTGGCAAATTGCTGCCATGCCACCATTGATTTACAGATATGAATGCCCCGGTCATTCATAATAGCCGTCTTGAAAACGGTATAGCCGGCGTGTTTTTAATATTTCGGCTACGCTCCATCCCAGGAATTATTCCGGAGATGCCCGAGATGCAGGGGCTTATTTGTATTCGGAGAAGAATATTCGACAATTATCCGTTGCCCCGTTACCGGGTTTTACCCCGATCCGCTTATCAGCATAATTCGTTTGCAGGAAACCGGTCCAGTAATCGTCTGCGATAGTAAGGTTCAGAAATCCTTTGATAACATTGAAAGAAGTAAATAGGGCAGGGCTGTTTTTGATCAGCACCTCACCGATCTCTTTTCCCAGCAGTTCAGGAGATTTTTTTAATTGTTTGACAAAGGAAAAAAGAACGAGGGTATAGTCTCCTTCAAACTCAGGCTTGGTAATACTGACGGTAAGGTCAGTGTCCAGGAAATCCTGGTCATACAGTTTCCTTCAGCGCTTTTACTACCAGTGGTTTTATGCCGTTTGCAATACTCATCCCGTCTTGTTTTGGCTGCGAATGTACGAAGCATCAAAGGAACCAGGAATTTGTGTGGTGATAATATTTGAACGCGGATGACACGGATTGAGTGGATTTTCACGGGTATTTTTAGGATTGCCCTGTTAATCCCGCCTCTCCGGTTTCAGTTGATGACATAAATGAGGTTTCAATTTTTCAGAATCAAATCAGTAAAAATCCACTCAATCTGTGTCATCCGTGTTCCCGTTTTGGTACTTGACAATTCTTTCAATTACTTTGCCTCGCTTTGATACGTCATATACATAGCATAAGAGACCTGATCCTCGTGGTCATTGATTTCTTTTATCCGCCTTTCCGCAAGGTGATGACCCTGCAAACCTTTCGCTATGCCGCATCAGGCGGGGGAAATGCGTTGCTGGGTTTTCTTACCTATTTCATCAGCTACAAATATGTACTGGCGGAAAAAGAGTTCCAGTTCGGGATATATGCTTTTAAAGGGCATATTGCGGCTTTATTCATTTCTTTCTGTATCAGTTTCCCGGTTGGTTTTTTTATGGGGTAAATATGTGGTCTTCAATGATTCGAAAATGAAGGGCAGGGTACAGTTATTCCGCTATTTCATGATCTGTATGTTCAACCTCGTGCTGAATTATATCCTGCTCAAAATATTCGTAGAGCGGTTTCACATATATGCGGTAATCGCACAGATACTCACCACTTCAATAGTGATTCGTATTCAGTTATGTTGCCCAAAGGCGTTTTTCTTTCAGGCCCGATGCTATTGAAGAAGATGAAGAACTTACAGGCTGAAATCGGCTGATTCTACCTTAACGGATAAATTACCTGTACATTACTCCTGATCAACAGGAAACGGCTGAAAGGATAGATGCTGACCAGTTTTACTTCATCCACATTTCCATTACTGCTGATGCCCTTCATCCATTCACGGTTCAGTTGCTGGTTGATACTGACCTTCGCCGTATCAAGAAAGGATGTAAGATCATACCGGGTGTATTTGCTGATCTCATTGGTGATCTTCTTACTGAAAAGCCATCGGCCGTTTTCAGTAAAGCGTCTTTTGATTTTATATCAAAGTCAATATCCTTTATCTCAAGCACGCGGGTGGCTTTATCATAGTGCGCCGGTTTTCCCGTGAGATAAAAACTGCCTTCATCTGTACCGGCGAAATCCACTTTAATGATCAGTTTTTCATTGCCTTCCCCATACAGCCTGCAATTCCTGATAATAAACTTTTTCTTCACCGGGCCTTTATTAAAATCAAATTCTTTATTGACGAGCTGGCGGTTCATGATATTGCTGAGCGAATCATAATTCAGCAACGCATCGAGAAAGATCGAAAAACCCTGCCGCTTGCTGAAATCACTGATGGAAGGAATAACCGTGTACACTTCAGATGGCTTCTCAAAACTGATCACCGGTTTTGCAGAAAGTCCGAGGTAAACATATAATGAATCATTTTTTGCAAAAAGATTATTGATACGCAAACGCTGGGGATTCATTTGCAGCCAGCCCATGCCATAGATATTATATACTTTGTTCAACTGGTCCCATACCTGCTGAAACCGGGGCTTCAGATCAACCGTTCCGTAGTTTTTTTCCAGGGCAGCTTTTGCCGCATCCAGTTCTTCCGTCAGTCCGTTCATTACCTGTTTGGTAATATCCTGTCCCCAGAAACATACTTCACATTTATCCAGCGGCTGCGGTTCATTTCTTTTGATACTGAGTTTTACTTTATAATCCGGTTGCACGGTCAATGAATTGGAAAAAGAAACGTTCACCTTTCTCTCCGGTTCATCAAACCCGCAACGGCAGGGAGGCGTCCAGGGTGAAACAGCAGCACCCAGTACACAAGCCCTTGATGAGCCGATTATTTTATAGTAACCGGTAAATGCAAGGGTTCATGGCCATTCCTGATACTTTCATTTGTAAGGGACTGCGGCGGAATGTATACTTATACCGCATATCGCAGCTTTGCTGTACCCATCCCTCGGGATAACCAACGGAAGTAAAAAGTGTATCCACGTTTTTTTCTGCCATAGCATACACCGGCTTCAGGCTTATTTGAATAGGAATATTTATTTCAGAAACAGGGAGCGAATCGAGATTGAAATTCCGTTTGTACGAGGGTTGGCTTCTCAGGTATGATCTTATGCGAGCAGGAAACAAAAAATACAGCTGTTGTTGCTAAAAGAACAAGTCCTTTTCCTTTCATGTTTTTCATTGATGCGATAAAAATAACAAAAGAAAGGGAAAAAGAAGGGTTAAGAATCGGCTAAGAGGATAAAAGAGAAAAAGAGTATAGGAGATAACCGCAGGCTGCCCGTAATATTCCTCTTTTCTTCTTTTCACTTTTACCCGCTTGGCCTTTATTTGGGTTGGGTCATGCTGAACCAGTTGCCGCAACCGTCGGTAACGATGCATTCAATACCATAGAACTGTTCTTTAGGCTCTGATTTGAACTGAACGCCTTTTGCCTTCAGTTCCTCGTAAGTAGCCCGGCAATCGTTGGTTTGTAATACTCCGGCGCCCAGCAAACCGCGGTCAAGCAATAATTGAAAAGCAGCACGGGCTTCCGCATCAAAACCATTCAGCGGCATTAATATGATCTCAAGATCAGGCTGATCGGGCGGATTGAGTGTAAGCCAGCGAAATGCGGCAGGTGGCTCACCTTCGCCACAATCTTCGCCTTTCATGACTACATCCGTATTCACTTAAACCCCAGCTTATTAACGTAAAAATCATACGCTTTTTCCTGGTCTGTTACGAACAGGCTGGTATGAGACATCTTTGTTTACCATACAATAATTTTAAGAATAAAAAATAGGTTTGTCGTTTTTTTATAAGCGTTTTAGCCATTCTGCATTATTTTTTAATGCCTGTAGTAAAAGTAAGGACAACGCCGTAAAGGCTTTTATTGAATCTTGCTTTTGTATGATGATATAAGAATGGAACCTAGACAGGGAAAAGAACCATTTACCCTTTATTTCCGCTTTCCATATTATATTCTTTAATGAAACAATGCGGTATGAATTTTTTCGGCTGTTCCAAAGCTTCTTGTTTCCGGAGCCAGGCAACGTTGCGGAAATAAGTGGGGGCAAAACCGATCTCTTTTTTAAATAGTATGCTGAACGAACCGATACTTTCAAAACCCACTTCGTTGCAAACGGTAGCTACCGGTTTGTTTCCGGCTAACAGATCCTTCGCTTTATCAAGCCGTTTATGAGTAAGGTATTGATGCGGCGTTTTGCGATAGACCTGCCTGAATATCCGGTGAAAATGAAACCGGGATAGAAAAGCCTGCTGTGAAATTATTGCCAGGTCAATCGGTTCATGATAGTTTTCATCAATATACATTTTGGCAGCAACGATCCGCTGGTATGTATCGGTATTGATCTGCATAATTTTATTTTCCGGTTTGTTTTTTGCCAATATGCTGCTGCTTGTCCTAACGTCATCCCTGTATTGGTTTTAATGTAATGCATGAACTCTCTTGTAAAATTAAAGTGCTCACCGATCTCTTTTTTAAAAACCGTCTTACATTCTGTGTATTTTTATAGGCTGCATCAATTCTTGTACCGGATACAAGCGGCGCTTTATGCCAGTCAAGCGTTGGTTGCGTTTCATTTCTTTTAGCCATCCTGTTAGTTATACATTCGTGGGGTTCTTCCATTCTTTAGCCAGCTTTTCAATAGTACCGTTTATTCTTTCCTTTCTTATTTCTTCTCTTTTAGCCGTTACTATCCATTCGATGTATTCTTTTTTACCTGTAAATTGAAAGGGTATTGAAAATTCCAATTGCTTTTTATGTTTCTTTAATACGGAAGCCAGGTCATCCGGCAATTTTACTTCTTTGGTTTGCGGGTTCACCCATTTGAATATCTCTCTTTCCGCTTTCGGTTTTGCTTCTTTCTTTTTATCAGCTTCTGATTTTGCCCTGAACCCGAATACAGACCATGTATCATCAAACGAAATAAGACTGATCCATGTCAGTTTATCACCTTCAGCCAGTAAACAATCCCATCCTTTATCCCTTGTGAGATCGGTTTGCAGGTTAGAACTTCCTTTGGGATAATACACCCATACGATCACTCCTGGCTTTACCAGTTTCATCACTTTACTCATTTCTTTTTCCAGTTGAGCCCTGTTGAGCACAAACCAATGCACCTGGTCGTACTCTTTACTACTGCCAGTGATCTTTACACCTGCAGGCAGGTCTTTCAATCCTTTTTCAAAATCAGCCCGGAGCATTGAGAGTAAGCAATGTATTTTTTGCCCGGATCTTTAATTTACCGGAAATGGAAGTAGCCATAACAAATGCTTTACCCAAATGTAAAGACTAAAGGCAAAGCAGCGTTATCGGTTATTGCTTTTCTTATTGCGGAACGGTAGGGAAATTGCCATCCGGCTTTGTATCCAGTATTTTCTTTGCCGTTTCCATACCCATCTGCATCCATGCTTCCATAAGGGCGAAATCAAACCGCAGCCCTGTAGTGAACTCCCTGTCGAGTTCCTGGCCCGGACTGATGTAGAATACTTTTACCGTACCATTCGCCTGTTCTTTAAAATTGCCTAGTGTTTCCATATCGCTTTCCCTTATTTCCTGTATAAAGATCGCGATGGCCCTGATGAGGACATCAAGAATACTGGTATAGATAACACCCGGGTAAGTGACCAGGTCATTGGGATTGTTGCTCAAAACATATATCTCATGATCGTGGTCTGCATTAAGATTTGCCACAACAGCCCTTGTTGGCACTACCTCCCTGTTGCCGCCATCCACGTATTGATCAGCGCCTACCTGTATAGGATTTAAGAATACAGCCTGGTTACTGCTGCCAAGCATGGCATTGATCAGCATATCCCTGCTGTTGATCAGGATATTATCATAATGCACATCTGCTATGATATTTTTATTGGAAAAAACGGTCACTTTTCCTGTCTGCAGGCTTATCGCATTCAGGCAAAGAAGTGTATTACCGTTCATGATCGCATTAAAGGCATTGTCATCAATATGCTGCCTGATCTGTTTAAGCAGGGGATGGGTATCGTAGATATATGGCCTTTTCTTTTTGATGCTCTCGAGCAAGTTCTTTGGTTCCAATACGTCTGCGTTCTGTGTATTGCGGTAAACATCCACCAGCGTATCTATTTTCCCGATAGCAGCCAGGGTGGCGATCAATGCGCCGGTGCTTGTGCCGCTGATGAGGTCAAACTGTTTGATGCCTTTTACTTCATTCAGGTATTTCAGAGCGCCTACACTGAATGCGCCTTTGGCGCCTCCGCCACTTGTAATAAGTACTTTCATACAATTTTATTTAAAAGCGATAAAATACATCAACCGCAAATCCTTTCGGCCGGTCTTCATGTTGTTGTTACCGATATATTAAACCCGATAAAACCCAGTTCAAGTTCCGCTCCCACAGCGCCATAACTTAAATTTCCAAAACTGGTGCTATACTCTCCGAACAGGTTAAGGTTGCCAACCGGGAAAAATGCCGGGTTGATATCCCTGAGCCGGTAAGCTATTCTTGAACTTAACGCGATATAATTTGTGCTTCCCCGCAAAAACATAGCGGGTCCTGCCATCAGCCTGAACTTATTTCCGCATTGGTCTTTTTTCCCAATAGTATCACACCAAAAAACCACGGAGGGAACCCAGGTAACCCGTACTTTTTTTACTGATGTCTGTTGCTCCCTGCCCGATCTCTGCACGAAATTTCAGCCCTGCGCAAAATTCAGCGGAAGGAAAGGAAACTGTTGTTCCAATATTGCCGATATAAGCCACCCATAACTGAACGTTCGACCTGTTGTCTGTAGGCATGGCTTCGGTAAAACAACCGTCGCGGCGAAACTTTGCTTTGGGCCCAAAGAAATACGTATGCGCTTCTTTGGCATCTTTCATCAATTCCTGGTAAACGGGATTGTTGGCCTGCTGTAAACTATCCAGCGCTTTTTTATTCAGTTCCCCGTTACTGCTGCACGGAGGAAGATAGGCAACAAGGCCTGTCAGCTTTACCGCGTACTTTATAGCCAGTGCTTTACAGCCGGCATCATCGCAGCATTTTGTATCGCTTTGTGCATGTAACAGGGGAGTAAGGCTGGCCAGGATAAGCAGCAAAGAAGTGTTGGTTAACCACTTTTTCATAAGTAAAAGGTTAAGTAGTGTAATAAATACTGCTTACTGAATCAGGAGCCTTAGAGTGCAGATCCGCAATACTGTCGCAAAACAGGGGTAACAGGTATACATTTTGCGTAGAAAATCTGTCCGCGGATATTATTACTAAAGTAATTTATTTCCGGATATGGCCGGCAGTCAAAAAACACTTAGTCATTCTGAGGCTATATTTAACTGCCAACTGGCCGGGAATTGCCCCTCCGGGCTGACTTATTGAAATATTTTTTTGGATAGCCGCTTAATTTCTGCCATTTTTTCACATTCCTCCCGGACGGCACAATGATTGACAAGGGATTAGAGTTCCGCCCGAGGCGGGATCAAAAAGGAGAAAATTATACTATGGGAAAGATAATAGGAATAGACTTAGGAACCACCAATAGCTGCGTTTCTGTAATGGAAAACAACGAGCCGGTGGTAATTGCCAATGACGAGGGTCGCCGCACAACCCCGTCTGTCGTGGCTTTTCTGAAAAACGGCGAACGTAAAGTAGGTGATCCGGCCAAAAGGCAGGCGATCACGAACCCCCAGAACACCATCACTTCGGTGAAGCGTTTTATGGGTCGCCAGTTCAATGAAGTGACTGAAGAGATCAGCCACTGGAGTTACAAAGTGGCAAAAGGTGACAATAATACGGGTCAGGATTGACATAGATGGCAGATTGTATACGCCACAGGAGATCTCTGCAATGGTGCTCCAAAAAATGAAGAAAACCGCTGAGGACTACCTGGGCCACGAAGTGACTGAAGCGGTGATCACTGTTCCGGCCTACTTCAACGATTCACAAAGACAGGCTACCAAGGAAGCTGGCGAAATCGCCGGCTTACAGTACGCCGTATCGTGAACGAACCGACCGCAGCCGCCCTGGCTTATGGTATGGATAAAGACAAGCATGATCATAAGATCGCCGTATTTGACCTTGGTGGTGGTACATTCGATATCTCTGTGCTCGAATTAGGCGACGGGGTATTTGAAGTAAAATCAACCAATGGTGATACTCACCTCGGTGGTGATGATTTTGATAAAGTGATCATGGACTGGCTGGCTGATGAATTCAAAAAAGATGAAGCGATTGACCTGAGAAAGGACCCGATGGCGCTGCAACGTTTGAAAGAATCTTCAGAAAAAGCAAAAGTGGAGCTGAGTTCTTCTTCAGAAACAGAAATCAATCTTCCGTATATCACGGCAGTGGATGGTGTGCCCAAGCACCTGGTAAAGAACTGAGCCGTGCGAAATTTGAGCAACTGGCTGATAGTTTATTCAACCGTTGTTTGAAACCCTGCGAAGCCGCATTGAAAGACGCCGGTTTATCCACTTCGCAAATTGATGAAGTGATACTCGTAGGTGGTAGTACACGTATACCCAAGGTACAGGAGATCGTAGAAAAGTTCTTTGGTAAAAAACCACATAAGGGTGGTAAACCCTGATGAAGTAGTGGCCGTAGGTGCAGCGATACAGGGGCGCCGTATTAAGCGGTGAAGTAAAGGATGTGTTGTTGCTTGATGTAACCCCGCTTTCTTTAGGTATCGAAACCATGGGCGGTGTAATGACACCATTGATACCCAGCAATACAACGATCCCGACAAAGAAATCTGAAGTGTTCTCTACCGCCAGCGATAACCAGCCGGGCGTACAGATACATGTATTACAGGGCGAACGTACTTTATCGAAAGACAATAAGAGTTTGGGTATGTTCAACCTCGACAGCATACCACCGGCGCCACGCGGTGTACCACAGATCGAAGTGATATTTGATATTGATGCCAATGGTATCCTGCATGTAACAGCAAAAGATAAAGGCACCGGTAAAGAACAAAAGATACATATTGAAGCAGGTTCAGGTTTAAGCAAGGAAGAAGTAGAAAAGATGAAAGCCGAGGCAAAAGCCAATGAAGCCTGATAAGGCAGAAAGAGAGAAAGTAGATAAACTGAACCAGGCGGATAGTTTAGTATTCCAGACAGAAAACAATTGAAGGAATACGGTGATAAAATACCGGCTGATAAAAAAGGTGCTATTGAAACAGGTGTTGCTAAATTGAAAGAAGCGCATAAATCACAGGATATTCCAACGATTGATACAGCGATGGCTGAACTGAATGCCGCATGGACAGCAGCGAGCCAGGATATTTACAATGCACAGGGTGGAGCGCAGCCTGATGGTCAACCCGGAGCCGACAGCAATGGCGGCGGACAGCAGAATGCCGGTGCGAAGGAAGATAATGTGACGGATGTGCCGTACGAGGAAGTGAAATAGTACCGCTGATTACGTTGATTGAATGATTTTAATGATAAAGCCCTGCGAAGATTGCGGGGGCTTTTTACATAGTTTATCATTTCGTCCAAAGAGGTTTATGGATACTATATTTTGAATCCCTTGAGTGTTTCAACAATTACCATCGCTTAATTTCTTTGGCAAAGGCGCCTGGCATAAAGCTATTCAACTTTTTCAATCGTTCCTGCAAGTCCTTGTCTGAAATATTAGCGGCATCGGCTTTATCATAAATAGAAAGAAGAAAGATATTTGTTTCTATTACTGCACAAATGTGATGACTCTTGCACCTCCTGACTTCCCCTTTCCTTTAGAAGATATTGCTATACGTATTTTATAGCAATCATTTCCAAGAGGTGTTCCCATTTTCGGGTCTTCCTGCAATTTTTGCGCTAAAGCAGTAAGATCACTTTTAATAGAAGGATATTTTTTGCCAGCTGCTTTAATTCTTTTGCAAAGGAAGGAGTAGGGATGATACTAAAGGTCATTCAGTAATTGATTAAGAGATTTACCTTTTGTTTTACCTTCCTTAAACTTATTAACAAAGTCTACGGAATCATCAAGACCTTTTAATATTTTCTTTTCTTTTGGAGTAAGCGGCTTTTAGAAATTATTTTATATGGCGCTTCGTCCTCTTCGGCAATAGTCTGAAATTCAATATCAAGCTGGTTAAGAAAATCCTTAACCACTTTTTCCTGTTTCCTGGTTTTTGCTTTTACTATTATCGCCACGCTATAAAATTAATAAATTTTTGTTTCCGGCCCGGATTTCAATTTCTACAGTAGTGTCTCCTGCGGAATAGGAAAATATTTAACCTGATGCACCCTGCGAATACATATTTCCAATCATCAACGGCCAAAGAAAGAGAAGAGTTCCGCGCGGGCGCATAATTGATTATGTTTACAGCAAGATATTTCATTTTTTATTGTTATAAAACATCATCATGGAAATAGATATTCACCCTGGCTGATTTCGCCCAGGGACAATCATTCAAAACTGACTATAGTAGGCACATTTGATTCTATACATACCAAACAATTTCCCTGTGTGCATCCGTCCTGCTCGGTAGCTACCCGCTTACGTTTTTCTGTTAAAGAAGCAGGGGAGCATGATTTCAGGTTAAGGCTCATTGATGCTGAAAATAAGGACCTGATCAAACCGATTGAAGGAACGATCAATATACGGTACCGCAGAATGGCCAGTTGACCTCTATCAATGTCGTCGCCAATTTTGCCCAGTTGAAATTTGAAAAGCCCGGCCGTTACTCTTTTGAGTTGTCTATAGATGGCGACTGGAAATCGGGATTGCCTTTGTTCCTGCATAAAGCTCCCTGAGTTAACCATTCGTTATGTGCACATGTTTTTATTGCCCCGGCAGCAGAATGAATAATTTTACTCAACAGGATTATTCATTACTTAAACTATATATTATGGAAGAGCTTATCAAAATGGTGACGGCAAAAACAGGTATTTCAGAAGCACAGGCAAAAAGTGCTGTAGATACCGTGGTATCATTTTTAAAAGACAAAATGCCCGGCGGCTTAGGCGGCAGGTAGAATCTTTTGTTAAAGGTAATGCAGGCTCTGCAGGAGGTGTAGTAGACAGTATTAAAGATAAAATAGGCGACTGCTGGGCTAATCATTCGTGGTACGTTATACTAAAGAGGCTGTCTCAAAAATCAAATATCCCGCAACGGCGCGACGGCGCAAACCCTCCGTTGCGGCCTTTGCGCCGTCGCGTGAACATTGATCTAAAATGCTTTGGAGACGGCCTTCTATTTTTATAAGAAATATTTTAGTGAGCATATTTTGATTGATTAAACACCCATTCGTATGTTATCGCAAAGGGTATTACATTGAATTGCCCGGCTAAAAGCACTAACGTAAGACGTGTATCCGATATAATGGTATTTCATTAAAAAATATTGAGTTAGCACATTCTATCTTAGTAAACCTACTATCTGCTAACTAAAACATCAATTCGCTCAATACTTACTTGGAAGATCGCCTGCATTGTCGTACATTTGCAACATCAATTTGAGCATTGTATAGTACTTACAAACAGGGTGATTCAACTTGCTGCCAAGCCTTCTAACGATTCCCAGGTGTTTTCTTCCCAATAGCTCAACATTTATCGTGTAACCATTAAATAAGGAAATATATCATGAAGAGTGATGTGATGCCATCTATTATACAGATGGATGCAGAAGAACTGCAACAATTAACAGCAGAAGTAAAAGAAACAGTAGCAACAGGTATTCAACTGCCTCAGGCAAAGAAAAAATCTTTCGGAGTCGTGGATATGTGGAATATCCGCAGGAATGCGAAATCCGCCAGCACCATGCTGAGACGATAAAAGTTCTTTTATTATTTTTCCAGGTCGTTCCGCTTATGGCTGAACGACCTTTTTATTATACACTTTCACTGGTATGCAAAACAAAACCCGCCCTGCATAAAGCCGGACGGGTTTCTTTAATACAATAAATTGATTACATAATATCCATCGCCTTTACAAAAGCAGTGGTCTGAAACGGCAGAATAAGCGTGAGCCAGGGCCAGTGACTATAAATAGCAAAGATCAGAGCCGCTGTAGAGGCAAAAAATATAAGCCACCATAATCCTTTGTATTTCTTTGTTTGCTCCATGTCGTAAAAGTTTTGTTTTAGTTGCCAGAGGCGCTGCAAAAATAAGCTGGCCATCTTAAAATAAGAAATGAGTTTTACTTCTTTTTCGCTCCTGCTAAAAATACCACTCCGGCAACCAGTACGCCCGTTAATGCAATGATCCATTTAGCGGCGACAATAAAATGATAAAGGCCAAACTCATTTCCGATAACCGGGTTTTTCATCCAACCCAGCAGAGATACATTCTCATATATATCAGCGGCCCATCCTGCAGTTGCAGAACAGCGAGAACAACCAGCATTTCTTTACTGTAACCCGGGTAGCTTTTTCTCCTGCCATCATGCATAAAGCAGCTATGCCGGGGAAAACACCTGGCATAAACACAAAATCAAAGTGAAGATGGTAACCAAGAATGGTCCGCACATGATCGTCAAGACCGGTCATGACGGCCATCACTTTTTCCCTGGAATAAAAAAGTTCGAGCCCCATGATGCTGAATTCTCTCCGTTTACCAGGAAATCACTCTCCATCCATTTCATGCAAACGCGCCTGCAAGGAAAAGTCCTGAACAGAAGAAGAAGAGCGTTTCCATTGATTTTGCCTTAGAGTCTGCAGTTATGAAAAGTTTTTTATCAATTATATCAAATAAAAGTACGAACGTTGCATGCTTTTTTCTATTTTCGTTAAAATGTGTATTTTAGACACAATCATTTAAGAACTAACAGACAGAACCAACGATTGCGATGAAACTTCAGTTTTATATTCGTTTTCATACAGAATTCGGACAAAGTTTATGGGTCACCGGCACATGAGGAGTTAGGAAACGACGATCTATCCAACGCTTTGCCGATGGAGTATCTCGACAATGAGTTCTGAATGCCCGGATAGAGGTGAACAGGAAAGCGCCTGCCTAAGAATGGCATCTGCTACAAATATTTTCTGAAAAACAAGGATGATGAAATAACCAGCGAATGGGGTCATGACCGCATTATTGATACCTCCCGCAAAGACGTAGATGAAATAGACACCACAGATACCTGGAACTATACCGGTGAATACGAGAATTCATTTTTCACCGCTCCATTCAATAAGGTTTTGCTGAAGCAACCGGCACCGAAAAGCAAAACAAAATCAGCAAAAGATTATACGCATATTTTTAAAGTAAAAGCTCCTTTGCTGAATAAGCATGAAGCTGTTTGCCTGCTGGGCAATTATACTTCATTGCATAACTGGTCAACGACTGATCCTATTATATATCCAAAGATGGTGACTGGTGGTCGGTCAAATTGAATTTGCCGGACGCCGACCTGCCTGCATCTTATAAATATGGTGTGTTCAATACCAAGACAACAGTTTTATACAATATGAAGCAGGCGACAACCGTGTAGTGTATGATAACGGGGACAAGCATAAAGTAACGATCCTGCATGACGGCTTTATACACCTGCCTAATGACCGGTGGAAAGGATCAGGTGTGGCCATCCTGTATTTAGTTTGCGGAGCAAAAACAGTTTTGGGGTGGGAGAGTTTGCCGATCTTAAATTACTGGTTGACTGGGCGAAAGAAACGGGGTTGAAACTGATCCAGATATTGCCTGTCAACGATACTACGGCGACCAATACATGGATAGATTCTTATCCTTATGCCGCTATCTCTGCTTTTGCCTTACTCCTTTATATATTAACCTGGCAAAAGTAGCCGGCAAGAAATATGCTGATAAGGTGATTGCTTAAAGAAGAAACAAAAGCAACTGAATGAACTGCCGGCAATGGATTATGCAGAGGTGACACGTTTTAAAACAGCATGCTGCAGGAACTTTATGAACTGATGTGCCAGGAATGTTTTGATTCAGGAGAATATAAAGAGTTTTACGAAGGGAATAAGCACTGGCTGCAGCCTTACGCCGCTTTCTGTTTTTTCCGTGATAAATACGGCACTTCCCATTTTTGAACAATGGAAACAAACAGTGAGTTTAAGCGAACTGACATTGATAAACTATTCTCCACCAAATCGGCTTCACAAAAAAATGTGCTCTTTTATTGTTTTGTGCAGTATCACCTGCACCTGCAATTGAAAGAAGCAGCGGACTATGCGCATAAAAAAGGAATTGTTTTAAAGGTGATATCCCTATCGGTATCTATCGCTATGGATGCGATGCCTGGGTAGCACCCGGGTTGTACAATATGGATGCGCAGGCCGGTGCGCCGCCAGATGACTTTACCGCAGTGGGGCCAGAACTGGGAATTTCCTACTTACAACTGGAAACAGATGCAGGAAGATGGCTTTGGGCTGGTGAAGCAGCGGTTGAACAAATGAGTTACTACTTCGATGCATTCCGTATAGATCATATACTCGGTTTCTTCCGTATCTGGAGTGTGCCCGCGCACGCCGTACAAGGCATCATGGGCCGGTTTGTGCCCTGCCTGCCTGTGCATTTTGTTGAGTTTGGAGAGAATGGAATATGGTTCGACGACCAGCGTTTCTGCAAACCATTTATTAATGATCCGGTGCTTCATGAAATATTCGGGCTGATACAGAATATGTGAAAAAGAATTCTTGATCCCTAATGAATTATCAGGCTACGATCTCAAACCTGAGTTTGCCACGCAACGACAGGTAGAAACGTATTTCAGCAAACTCCCCGGGTCTGATCATAATGAAAAATTGAAACTGGGCATATACGACCTGATCTCCAACGTTATATCTTCGAGCAAGAGGGATCAAGAGACAGGAGTTTCATTCCGTATTTCCATGGAGAAAACTTCATCATTCAGGTATCTCATTCCGCATATACAGCATAACTAAGAGAGCTCTACATTAATTACTTCTTCCGCGCCAGGATGATTTCTGGAAAAAAGAAGCAATGCAGAAATTGCCGCACCTGAAAAATGCTACCAATATGCTTATCTGTGGTGAAGACCTGGGCATGGTACCGCATTGTGTGCCCGATGTAATGAAACAACTCGGAATACTTAGCCTGGAGATACAACGGATGCCGAAAGACCTGAACAAAGAATTCTCTTATCCCAAGATGCGCCGTATATGTCTGTCATTACCCTTCTACGCATGATATGAGTACGATCCGCGGCTGGTGGGAAGAGAACGTGAAAAGACGCAGCATTTTTACAACCATGTATTGGGTCAATGGGGTGATGCACCTTATTTCTGTGAGTCATGGATCAACCGGGCAGTGGTCATGCAGCATTTATATTCTCCTGCCATGTGGAGCATCTTCCAGCTACAGGATATACTGGGGATGAGTGAAACACTGAGACGCGAAAACCGCATGAAGAAAGGATCAACAATCCCGCCATCGCCAAACATTACTGCAGTACCGCATGCATATTTCGCTGGAAGATCTTATCAAACAAAAAGACTTCAATAAAGAACTGCGGGAATATGTGGAGAATAGCGGCAGGTAAAATATACATGTAAAAGTCAAAATGCAAAAGTGACAGCCATCTTCAAAGATTGTAACTATTTTACGTTTTAATTTTAATTAAATTCCCGTGAAGCTTTCCTACTATCCTTATAATCTCAAGTTTCGTCATCCATTTACTATATCAAAGGAACAAAGACACATCAGCCTACACTGATAGTGGAGTTGGAGCATTTGGCATCAAAAGGCTATGGCGAAGCACCGGCGATCGCTTACTACAATATTCCTGTCGAAAAGATGATAGAGGATATTGAAGAAAAAAAACATTCATAGAAAAATTCGCTTTTACCGAACCTGACCGTTACTGGCATTATCTCCATCATTTATTACCTCAAAATCATTTCCTGGTTTGTGCCCTCGATATCGCTGCCTGGGATATGTATGGTAAACTAAAGAATAAAAAGCTTTACGAGCTGTGAAAGGCGATATCTCAAAAAACCCTGTTACAGATTATACCATCGGTATAGACAGCATTGATAAAATGGTAGCCAAACTAAAAGAAAAGCATGGCCCATTTATAAAATAAAAGTAGGCACGGCCGACGATATCGGTATCGTAAAAGCATTGCGGGAAAATACAGACAGCATATTACGGGTAGATGCCAATGCGCCCTGGGATGTAGAGACAGCCTTAAAAATCATTCCGCAGTTAAAAGAACTGGGAGTGGAGTTTGTAGAGCAACCATTGGCAAAAGATAATTGGGAGGGCATGAAAGTTTTGTATAAGGAATCGTCTCTTCCCTTATTCGCCGATGAAGCCTGCGTGTATGAAAGTGATGTGGAAAAATGTAAGGATCATTTTCATGGCATTAATATAAAACTCACCAAATGCAGCGGCATTACCCCTGCGCTCAGAATGATAAAAAAGGCAAGGGAACTGGATATGAAAGTAATGATCGGGTGCATGAATGAATCTACCATCGGCTCGGCAGCGGTAGCACATTTACTGCCTTTTATTGATTACGTGGATATGGATGGTCCTTTATTACTGGAAGAAGATGTGGCTACAGGTATCAGTTATGATTCGGGAAAAATAGGGTATAGTGATGAGCCGGACTTGGAATAATCTATACAGGACTTTTTACTAAATAGGAGGATAAGGGTCAGCGAGAAAAAGGGAGCCACAGAGACTTTTATATGGCATTCTGATTAAGCTATCCCTCTGCGGTCTCCATATAATCTCCGCGGCCCTCTGTGTCAAAAAAAAATCTTATACAAGACTTTCAATACAGGTCACGGAGGACCGCGGAGAAAAGGAGGGCCACGGAGATTTTATATAGTATGTTCTGATCAATTCTTTTACCAGATCCTCACTCTTGAACTATCCGGTCTGTACATCGCATCACCCTGTTTTACATTAAACGCAGTATAAAAATCATCTACATCCACAAACGGCCCGTTCACCCGGTATTTTGCCGGTGAATGCACATCTGACAATAACCGGTTGCGTTGCTGCTCTTCTCTCGTATGACCCAGCCAACCCAATGCATAACCAAGAAAATAGCGCTGCATAGGTGTAAGACCGGCAATTTTTTCGTCTTTTTTATACTGTTCTGTTTTCTTAAACGCTTCAATGCCTAAGAGTATGCCACCCAGGTCAGCGATATTCTCACCCAGTGTTGCTTTACCATTGATAAAATATCCTTCACCGGTTCGTACTCATTGAATTGCTTTACCATTACATCTGCTCTTTTTTTGAATTCCTGTTCATCATTGGGCGTCCACCAGCTTACCAGGTTGCCTTTTGCATCAAACTGTCTTCCTTCATCATCAAAACGTGGGTGATCTCGTGACCGATCGTAGAAGCGCCTGCATAGCCATATACTGTTGCATCATCCAGTTCTTCATCCCTGTAACCGGGTACAGTAAAGATACCGGCCGGTAATACAATCTCATTGTTTGACGGGTTATAATAAGCATTATACGTTGCGGAAACATATTCCACTCATCCCTGTCAACCGGTTTACCCAGTTTATTGATCTCATAAGTATGCCACCAGAGATTCGCATTCACCTGGTTTTGAAAATAACTTTCCTTGCCAATCTCCATCGAAGAGAAATCTTTCCATTTATCAGGATATCCCACTTTCTTTTTTATAGAAGCCAGTTTCGCATAGGCCTTTTGTTTGGTGCTGTCACCCATCCATGTCAGTTTACTGATACGGTCTTTCAAAGCATCACGGATCGCTTCCACCAT
>JBBCIL010000009.1:0-137784 GCA_037200265.1 Bacteroidota bacterium | reverse complement strand
AAGGTTTCTTTTAGCTGCCAGGTGCCGGGTGTCAGTTGTCTGGCCCTCTTACTGACACCTGTCACCGGACACCCGATCAGGATAATTGGTACTCAGATAAATTCATCAGGTATTGATATAAACTTTTCAGCCTTGTATTGATGATATTATAGCTTGCCGTATCTGACGGGTTCACGATATAAGCATTCCAGGCATTGGTCCAGTAATAATCCTGTGTCTGGCTGCTCAGCAGTATCTGCTCTTTTATTGTTTGCTTGGCTGCGGCTGATAAGGGAACACGGTATATGATCGCCAGCACATCATCTATCAGCTGATCAGGATCAGCAGGATCAGGTAATGTCTGGGTGAAAGCAACGGCGTCAATAACAATCTTTTTTCCATTGCGGGTATAACCGTTGGTAACCATTATATCGGTAAACTGTGTACGCTTCGGCAACGTATCGGAGTTGATCCACATTTCATGAAACTGCGGTTCCTGGTAGTAAGCCGGCCATCCTGATACATCGGGCGGATCACCGATATCCTGGTTCATTGTCGCCATCCAGTTACGTATATAATTCCACATGCCGTAGGCATCTGCATACCCGGTAGTTGTATTGGGAAAAACAACGCCGAACTCACGGAGACAGCTTATTACTTTATCAACAGGACTTTTGATCAGGCAACCCTGGTTGAGCACATCAAAGAAATGTTCGCTCTTTAACAGGGTGGAAAGAACAGGTTTAATATCAAAATTATTCGACCGGAAAATAGTCGCCAGCGGAGCGATCACATTTGCCTCAGCTGCCGCATCTATTTTATAATAGACAAACCAGCGGTAGATGCAGCGACAGATATATTTTGATACTTCTTCTTTGGCAAAGAGCATGGCGATCAGGTCATCTGTCTCAAGTGCGCCATTTTCGCCTCCCTGCCCGGTGATAGTCGTGCCACTATAGTAAGAAGAAAATTGTTTATTCCCGGTATCGTGTTTTGTTGAATCAAAGAATACCGTAAACGTTGTATTATTAATGCGCCAGCCCGTCATTACCCTTGCCGCTTTCCTTACATCATCTTCAGAGTAGGCGACAGTGGATCCTTTACCTAAAGTAAATAACTCCTGCAGCTCTCTTGAATAGTTTTCATCCGGCGCACTGGCTGTATTCAAATAACCGTTGAGGTAAACAAGCATACCGGCATCCGTGGTCACTGCTTTTACCAGTTGCTTAAAATTGCCCAGGCAGTTTTGACGCAATAAAGCATTATGGCCATATACAAAATGCGAGATACCTATCGTATTGGTTTCTGTACCGAAATGATCGGCCCAGAATAAAGTGAGCTTTTCCCGGATGCTCCTGTCCTGGTTGATCATCTGGCCTGCCCACCATTTTTTAAAAGAAGCCCGGCGGGCTGTATTTAACGGGCCATCTGTTGTAGGATTGTTGATCCAGGTAGCGCCGGCTGCTACTGTTGCATCGGCTGTATCCGGACTGTAATCATTTACGGGAGGCGAGGGTAATGGAGCTGTTGGCGTCAGTAATTCATCAATAGCCTGGTCAATGCTGCGACCGGCAAAATAATTAATGTCTGCCCGCGTAGAACCAAACATCGTCCTTTTGAGCAGGTGCTGTGCTTCATTTTTGGTCCATGAACCTGAATATGGATTCAGGCCAGATAGTGTGCGGAAATTTTGTTCTGGTCTTGACTTTTTTTTCCTTGCCGCCAGGAAGTCACGTCTGTCCATAAGCTTATTGGTTTTAAAGAAAAGTCTTTCTTAAGATATTGGATGTAGCAAAAGGTTACGCCTTTGCCGGAAATATCAAATATTAAGCCTCAAATGGGCCAGAAGTGGAAATTCAGCAGCATATAGTAATCTCCGTAAAAAGATGTAGTAAATTCAGTGAGAAAATTACTGTCATGAATAATGTTAGCACAAAGTCACTTCATCCCCCTTTCCCTAAAAAGAATATTTAAAGATTTTGAGCTGAACTACTCCTCTTTTGAACTACGGTTCCCGGAATTTACCGGAAGACATACATCATCCATTGGGAGTTTATCGGGTGGAGAACGAAGATTAATTGAAGTATATATTATTGCAAAGTCCATATCACAGTTTGCCATACTGGACGAACCCTTTACTCATTTAAATCCTGTTCAAATAGAAAAAGTACAGGAACTGCTTTTACAGGAAAAGGAGAACAAGGGTCTGCTCATAACCGATCATATGTTCAGGCATGTTACAGACATCTGCGACGATGTATATGTGCTGACCAATGGAAAAACACACCGGGTAAAAAGCATATCAGAAATTGAAACACTGGGTTATGCAAATCTTTAACGGCGACTAGTAGCATAAATGCCGGCTATATACGATTGGCTCAATTCTCCGGTATTCCTTTGCCCGGGCTTAACTAATGAAAGAAATTTCGTTCCTTTAACGAATAGTATAACCCCTTAAATGAGAAAATTATTACTGCTTTTTATTGCTCTTCCGGGTCTCACTTCTTTTCAACCCGGAATGATATTACTATAGATAAAAAAGAAGCGCAAAATGCTTTCGCTTTATTAAATAGTATACGGAGCAACCCTGCCAACTATTATACTGAATTTAATTTTCTCAAAACACTAAAAATCAGTTCCGTAAAATTAACCTGGAACGATACACTGGCCAAAGTTGCCGAAGCGAAAGCCTATGATATGGCAAACAGGGACTACTTCGGACATACTGACCCGGATGGCTATGCCATCAATTATTTCATACATAAAAGTGGCTATATCTTAAACGCAGACTGGCTAAAAAACAAGAGCGACAATTACTTTGAATCAATCATTGCTGAGAGTCCTGATGGTGAGACTGCAATAAAAAGATTCATCATAGACGAAGGCGTTCCTTCCCTGGGACATAGAAAACACCTGCTGGGAATTGGTGAATGGAATGCTTCATTAGTTGATATAGGCATTGGCTTTGCAAGACGTGATGCCGGAAGCACCTATCAAACCTATGTTAGTCTTGTAATAGCAAAACACAACTGGTAAATGAAAAGTTAGATTACCATTATTATTTCATTCTCTTCCATTCAAATAGCCCGTTTTGGTTAACCGTAAACTTAATGACCTTCCCGTTTTCCCTTATAAACTCGCAGGATACACCCGGAATATTTTTAAATTCAAATTTTGTATCAGATTGAAAAAGCAAGGGATATTCGTTTTCTCCCTGCACTTTCGCCACCAGGTAATCTTTCTCCTTTACTATAACGATCGTCCGCTGGGTATCCGGCAGCAGGGCGTAAGTTCCGGTGTATTCGTTTAAAATATTTTCATTTATTGTAATGCCCTTCTGCAAGGCTCTTCCCAGGGCAAGCCCCGATATCGTGATAGCCAACTCATCTTTGGGTGTGCAATCGCAATTGTATAAAGTGGCAATAAATATATCTTCTGCAGGAAAATAAACCTCATTGCTAAGGAATCCGCTGATGGCGCCACCATGTTCTATTGATTGAACACCCCCGGTATTTTTAATAACCAGCCATATCCATACTCCGTCGTTCTTCCATCTTTTAATTTGAAGGGAATAAATGCCTTTTCCAATACTTCCTTTTTCAATATTTTGTAAGAAAATAATCCCTGGTGCCATTTATACAGATCTTCAGTATTGGAGATCAGCCCTCCCGCAGCCCAGGCTATTGTCATACTCCAAAAATCAGCATTTCTGAAACCGGCGCCTTCCTTACCATAACCACGCACCATGCCCGGTATAATTATATCTGCCGTATCAAAATAAGTATTGCTCAGCCCCAGAGGTTTTAGAAGATTTTCCTCTATATACCTGTAAAAACTTTTACCTGATACCTTCTCGATAATATATCCCAATAAGAAATATCCTGAATTGCTGTAACGAAAGGCAGTACCCGGTTCAAACTCCAGCGGAAAATTTTTAAAACTATCAATAAGCTGTTTTGGATTGAAATCCCTTCTTTCCATATAAGGCTCGGGGTAATCAATCTGCATATAATCCTTAATACCTGAAGTATGTGTCAGTAAATGCTCAATGGTTATTTTGTATCCTTTTGCCGGGTAATCGCTGATATATTTTTGCAGGCTGTCCTGCAGCGAGAGTTTACCCTGCTCCATTAATTGTAATATGGCAACGGCCGTAAATTGTTTGGTGATAGAAACCTAATTTGAAAACCATATTGGGCCGCACCGGAACATGTAATGCCAGGTCCGCATTGCCAAATGCTTTTTGATAAATAATCTTTCCTTTTTTGGCGACCAGTACTTCAGCCCCTGGATCTGCCGGTTAATTTTCCGGCAAAGAGTTCGTCAAGGCTTTTTGTCAACTGCTTATCTTGCCCGGAGGAAATGACAAAACTCAAAAGTAATACCAACAATAAGGAAGTGGCTTTGTACATGCGCAAACATTTAAAATGATTAGAGGCTGTCCCAAAAGTCAAATAAATCCCGCAACGGCGCAACGACGCAAAGAAAGTCCTGTTGACAATCAGTCGTTGCGGCTTTGCGCCGTTGCGAGAACATTGATGTAAAATACTTTCGAGATAGTCTCTATTTTTTTTTTATGATACTATCTCCGGAAATGAGTAACATAAGTATGAAAATTGGAAATGACATTTGCTTTGAAATGATCAGTACCGGCAAAGTTCATGTCGTCGTAATATTGCGACAGTACCACCTGGTTGGTAAAATCAATAGCGGTTATTTGCAGGCTGCGAAACGTTTGATCATCGCGTCTCTTTTTTACAATATCCCAGGTTCCTTTGAACCGGATGTTTGCTGAACTGGTGTACTCCAGCGTTCCATTCTCATAAAAAGTAAAGATACCGCTCCGAAAGGCAGGTTGTCGGCATCGCCGCCCAATCCAACACGATTTACATCACTTATTCTCCAGGTGCCGATAATCCTTTTGTCATAGCTTTTCAGAAAATCCTTGCTGCATCCATACAGCAGCCCCAGGAAAAAGACAATACCTAAAATGTAGATTTTTTTCATAATACAAATTTTTTTTATTTGCCGTAAACCCGTTTGCTCATGCCTGGTGATCAATTTTCCGGGAAGCCGGTAAGACTGTAATAAAAATTTTAACCTCATTACCTGCCGCCTACCGGTTACCTGCACAAACCTCCTGCTATTTGAAAAAAAAGAATAAAATAAGGCTTCTCAAAACCGGATTTGAGAATAGAAATGACCCGGTTGATCAGTGATCATCCGATATTGACCACTGATTTACGGTAGGCAGAGGGGGCGATGCCCGTGATTTCTTTGAAAGTGCGCTGGAAAGTTGCCTGCGAATTAAAGCCGCATTCAGCAGCTACGCCGGCAATAGTCAATTGTTCCATCCCGGGTGGCCAATTTTTTCTTTAAATGCTTCGACCCGGTAGCTATTAATAAATTCATTAAAGCTTTTTTGCAGGTGCTGGTTGAGTACCGCAGAAATTATTTTAGGGGAAAAACCCGTGGTTGCTGCCATGGCAGCCAGGTTAAGCGCAGGATTCAGGTACACTTTATCAGTTTCCATCGCTTTGATAAGGGACGCAATTACCTGCTTTACTAATTCGGGAGCTGTGACGGTATTGTTTACGTTCGCTTTTTTATCGGCAATAACCTGTTGCTGCGATACCAGGTATCCTTTTATACCCAGCCAGTAGATCAGGATAGCGAGGGGAATATAGATCGGGTACCAGTCAAAAGTATCCAGCATAAAGTCAGTATACGCAGGAATAACATAAGGAATAAGATAGGCCAGCCAGATCACCTGGAAAACCATAAAGACACGGATAAATTGCTGCAGCCATTTGAAATGAAGGGATGGCCCGTTTAAAATACCGTTGTTCTGCCGTTTATTAGCTTGACAGGTATTTTGCCGACAGCCACACATAAAATGTAACCGATGCCCACCGCGGAATATCCGCATACACATTATAATTATCAATAAAAATTCCCCATGGCGCCGGGTTATTCCTGACGGAATGCGTGAGCACACCTGTAATATAGATAATGACAGTAATAGAAGGCACCCAATCAATAATTACAGGCAAGAAATGGAGTTTTTTGCTTTTGCCTGACTTTAAATGAGGGATCGAGAGATGACTGCACATAAAACCAAACCAGGGGGCCGATCGGCATGACCATCACCAACGGAACGAGCTCTGCCATAAACCGTAAAAGGGGCGAATGAAACCAATCCTGGTAATTGCCATACAGGTTGAAACTGGCCAGCGTGATCAGCATGATCAACCCTGACAATAAACGGTTAGACGATCTGTTCCTTTTTGAAAAAAATAATAAAATGCTGATGATAACACCCTGCACTGATGCTAACAGGATAATGGTATTAAAGAAGCCAGTTAATGATAGCAGCATAGTACAGTACCCGGGTAAGTTTTACAAATCTCATCCGTAAGTTAACCAGCATGGGCCATAAGAAATAATATGGAACCTTAAAAAAATGAAAAAGGTGATCCCCGGTAGCCAGGATCACCTTTCGTTGATAGTAATGTATAATCAGCTGATATTTTCTATCACCCCTGCAATGCCCTGGCCGCCGCCCACACAGGCTGTTACCATTCCGTATTTTTTATTCAGGCGTTTCATATCATTCAATACCTGGATCGTGAGTTTGCAGCCGGTACATCCCAGCGGATGACCCAATGCAATAGCCCCGCCATTGATATTTACTTTCGTGGGATCCAAACCCGCTTCACGGATCACCGCCAATGCCTGTGAGGCAAATGCTTCATTCAGTTCGACCAGGTCAATATCATTCAATTCATCCCGGTTTGCTTCAGTGCTTTGGGAATCGCGGCAACGGGCCCGATACCCATGATACGCGGATGCACACCTGCCGACGCACACGAAACTAACCTGCCAATTGGTTTTAATCCCAGTTCATTGACCATCTTCTCTCCCATCACGATCACAAAAGCGGCGCCATCGGATGTTTGTGATGAGTTACCGGCTGTGACCACACCGCCTGCCGCAAAAGCAGGTTTAAGTTTAGATAACACTTCAACAGATGTATCCGCTCTCGGTCCTTCATCAGTATCCACTACATAATTTCTTTTCTGTCTTTTTCCTTTTTCATCTACATATACTTCTTCTACATTAACCGGAAGGATACCACTTTTGAAATAGCCGCTTTTTATTGCATTGATCGCTTTCTGGTGAGAGTGATAAGAAAATTCGTCCTGGTCGGCGCGGCTTACATTAAATTCTTTGGCGACCGCTTCTGCTGTAAGGCCCATGCTAAGATAATAATCGGGCTCTTCTTTGGCGATCGAATAAGCAGGCACGGGTTTCCATCCCGCTGTGGGAACAAGGCTCATGCTTTCCGTACCACCGGCCACAATACAATCGGCCATCCCCATTCGTATTTTAGCAGTAGCGATAGCAATGGTTTCCAAACCTGATGCGCAGTAACGGTTCACTGTTACACCCGGCACATCAAAACCCAGTGCACGGGCGGATATGATCCTGCCAAACTGTAAACCCTGTTCTGCCTCGGGTACTGCATTACCGACTATCACATCATCCACTCTTTTAGCGTCAAGCTGTGGTACCGATGCCATCAGTCCTTTGATCACATCTACTGCCAGGTCATCGGGGCGATAAAAGCGGAAACCCTCCTCGTTTGGCTTTACCTACTGCTGACCGGAAACCGGCAACTATGTATGCTTCCTGCATAAGAAAAAGTTTATTGGTATATCGTTTATTGTTTGTGTTTATTGTTATGTCTCAAAGCCGGGGCCTTCCTGTATCACGCCCCAACCAAATCACAAAACTTATAACAATAAACCATTCGATTAGTTGTTTATGCAACTTTGTTTACCAAAATTAACAGATTCGGCCTTGCAGAAAAAAAGTTTTTGTTGTGCCGGGCGGATAGGGTTTCTTTGAGAAAAATGACCCTGAAAAAGCTATTACTTCCTCTTATATCCTGATTTTCTGGGCCTGTAGTGCAAAAAAAAACCAGTGATCCTGTCATGGAGCAACGATTAGCCGGGTTCATAAAAGCAAAGGATGATATGAAACCGGAGAAAATGATGGATTATATCTATCCGAAACTATTCACCATTGTTTCCCGGGACCAGGTACAGGCGACAATGAAACATTTGTTTTTTGAAGATAAAGACCTGAAGGTTGGGTTTGACTCATTACAAATTGAAAAGATATTCCCAATTTTTGAGATGGACAGTGCCCGCTATGCAAAGGTTACCTATACAATGGTAACAACCCTGGAATACAGCGCCCTGCGGGATAGCATTGCCAATAAACATATTCCCGTGGAAACGGGTAAGATAAATCATACAATTACTACTGACAGGTACCCTGCCCCGCAACTGACATTGATGCAAACGCTTTTAGCCCGTGAATATGGTACAGAAAATGTTACTGCAGACCCCACTACGGGTATAATAAAGATCCGCAGCAAAACATAATCATAGCCATAAAAGATAATTTTGCCGGCGAATGGTCTTTTTTTGACCCGGCAATCGAAGGAACCCGCAGCCGGTCAACTGTTTGATAAAGCAGTTCTTGATAATCTGGCTACTTATAAATAAATATCTTATTGTTTTATGTACAGGCTGCTCCGCATATTCTTTTTATGTTCCCTCCGGAATGGGTGCATTATTTCTCGATGAATTGCCTGAAGTTGCTATGCAGTATTGGGTTGAAACCACTGATCACTTACATTTTCAAACCCGGGCCAACAGGCAATGAGCAATGGACAATGGTGAACCTGAAATTAAAAACCCCGTCGGGCTGGGAGCTGGTTTTGATAAAAATGCCAGGTACCTGCGTGAACTGGAAGCCCTTGGCTTTGGATTTGTAGAAATTGGAACAGTAACTCCTTTAACCGCAGGCTGGTAATGATAAACCAAGATTATTCCGCCTGAAGGAAGATGAAGCGCTCATCAACCGCATGGGGTTTAATAATGATGGTGTAAAAGTTGTAGCTGGGAGATTGAACAAATGGAGATCAGAGATCAGAAATCAGCGGTCAGAACTGATCATCGGGGGTAATATTGGTAAGAACAAAGTGACACCAAATGAAGAGGCGTGGAAGGACTATGAAATATGTTTTAAAGAGCTGCATCCTTATGTTGACTATTTTGTCGTGAATGTAAGTTCGCCCAATACACCGGGGCTGAGAGAATTGCAGGAAAAAGAATCATTGAGAAAGATCCTGATGCATTTGCAAATGATCAATAATGGGAAAGCGGATGCAAAACCTGTTTTACTGAAGATCGCTCCCGATCTTACACAACAACAAATAGATGATGTAATTGATCTGGCACTCGAAATAAAATTAGACGGCCTGGTAGCTACCAATACAACGATAAGCCGCGAACTGTTAGTGACGGATCATGAGCAACTACAAAAGATCGGTGCAGGCGGATTAAGCGGTAAACCGGTAAGACAAAGGAGTACGGAAATAGTAAAATATATTGCACAAAAAACAAACGGAATGATCCCGGTCATTGCAAGTGGTGGTATTTTTACAGGAGATGATGCAAAAGAAAAACTGGATGCCGGCGCTGCATTAGTACAGGTATGGACGGGCTTTATATATGAAGGCCCCGGTATAGTGAAGAATATTTGTAAAGCAATGGCAACAGACAATAGGCAATGGGCGAAACATTCAATAAATCAATATTCAATCTTTAATAATAAATGGAACATCTTTTTGCCAGTGAGAGCATTATCAGTTTTGTTGTCCTTGTCATTTTAGAAGTGGTGCTGGGCATTGATAATGTCATTTTCGTAAGCATCATTATCAATCGCCTGCCGGAAGAAAATGAAAAGAAGGCACGTCGCATCTGGATGATCACCGGCATTATTTCCCGCAGTTTATTATTGATGGGCCTTGGATGGTTACTGAGCCAGAAAGGGAATTTCATTATCCCCGAAAGCTGGTTTGGCAAAGGATTCGACCTGGCCAGTATCGTGATGCTTGCCGGCGGTATCTTTCTTATTTATAAATCCGTCAGGGAAATACATCATAAACTGGAGGGCGAAGATCCCAATGCAATATCAGCTAACAAAAAACCATTAACATTAACCAGCGCCGTACTCCAGATCATGGTCATTGATGCCGTTTTTTCCTTCGACAGTGTGATTACTGCCGGCGGCACAGCCGATCATGTGGAGATCATGATTGCTGCAGTGGTCATAGCGATGACTATCATGTTCCTGTTCAGCCCGAAAATATCTTCCTTCATTCATAAGCATCCGACACTAAAAATGCTGGCACTAAGTTTCCTGGTCATGATCGGACTGAGTTTAATGATCGAAGGATGGGATTCGGCCAAAGCGCATGAACTGCACCTGAAAAACTATATCTATTTCGGTATGGCTTTTTCCTTTGGAGTAGAAATGCTGAATATGGTAATGCGCAAGAGAGTTAGTAAAAACAGGATCGTCAAACTAAATGCTCCTGTGCTGGGAGATGATGATGATGATAAACGGTCGGATATGGCGAGGTGATAACTGAATGATCCGGGCAGTTGGATCAGTATTCCGGCCACATACTATTGACAAGTATAAATAGCAGGAAGAATTTAATTATCTGACCTGAATAACTCTATCCAGTCAGCCCCGGTCCACACCAGGCAAATAACATCATTCTCAATAAAACTGAAGTCTCCGTCTATATTACCTGACAAGAATATTTCAAAAATGCTTCTTTGGATAGTTTTATTTTGTTCATTATCTTTCTTTTCCTAAACCTAAACCTTAGCCTCACATGAGAAAATTCATCTCCACTAAGCCGGTGATGACGGCTGCTATTATCTTCTCGATTTGTGTCATTACTCTTTTTTTTTTAACGCTTGCGGGAAAATGGAGCATCTGCACGAATCTGGTACTGCAGAATCTTCTGTAAGGGTAAAATTCTTTACTATGCCCGCAAGCACGAATCCAATTGTAAAAGCTATTGCTGAAAGTATAAGACGCCAGGACAAGCAACGCGATTTTGTACCGGAGCTATCCGAAAACATGGACACAACATTAGCCAAACCAACCAAATTGGCCGCCTTCTAATCCTGCACCGGTCGAAGACAGTACAAGAGGACTAAAATACGCTTTAACTTTATCGAGAATAGATTCGATTTATAATGTTGCATTAGAAAATGAAGAAAAGGCTTTGCCGGGGGCGCTGGGAAGAAAACCAATTCCGGGAGGATGTTACTAAAAAATACAGAATGAAAAAGTTTACAGCTTTGATGGCGGGAGTATTTTGTGTTTTGCTCTCATGCGCACAGGCAAATATTGAGAAGGAAACTTCTAAAATCATTCAACTCGTTGAACGGAATGTAACAACTGATGGAAGAACCTTCCCGGCTTCATGAGTATTTTATTTACGATATAAATCTTGACTCGAATGGAAGAATAACGAACATAGATGTCTTCCGGCTCGACAGTTCTTTTTATGCTAATGATATAAAAAAAATTGTCCCTCTTATAAAAAAGAATTGGGTGCCGGTAAAATCATCAATCGTAAAAGTAATGGTTCCTGTACTGATAATAAACAATGATAGTGCGGATGAGGAGACCGAACATAATATGTCGGTTGCAGAAATTGCGGCTTTTTTTGAAACAGTCCTTAAAAAACAAAATTCTTCTAAAGCATTTGTTTCCCGAATGGCTATTATCGAGGCATATTCAAGTGCAATAAAAAACAATACAACACATTAATTCATTTCCCCAGAGTGTGTTTATATGTTTTAAAAGACCCGTATATTCCTGGTCAAAATAAATGACAATGGCTCCTTCAGGTTTTAATTAAAATGAAGTGCATGAAAATTAGTATAATATTTTTCGGTATGGTACTGTATGGTATCAATGTAATGGGACAATCTGTACTTATTGATGTCGCCAGCGTATACTTATAGTACTAACTTTCAAACATTATCTTCCAAAGACAAAACCTGTTTTATTATTAACGCTATAAGAAAAGATTTTGTCACGAATAACAGTGTCCGCAATTTGACAATAAAGCCATTTATAATATTCAAAATATTTGGAGGAAAAATGACCAGGAGTAAGGAGAAGCCTTCTGCAAATGTTTTTTCCTTGAATGATTATTGTGACAAATCCGTAGTTCCGGCGCTGGCAGAAGATATGAAAGTAGATATATCCACCCTTCGTCAATTAATGAAATTACCCCCATCAACACATTTGATAGCCTGATAGTGTACAACAAAGGGATCTACGAGATATGCGCTGGTTTTATTACTGCCGAGTTTTTTAATCTTGTTAGTTTTAAGCAGGTAAATGCTTTGCAAACAAACCGGACAATTATAAACACAGAAGCTACTCCTGTTACGGTTGGTGACTGGGTAGGTGACAGTCTCCCTGTCCCAGTGGCAAATGATATGATTGACAGAAAAATGTTTTTATTGAAGAGAAATAACGATGATTTTATCTTTTTTTGCCATCCGTCTCCGGCCTCAGATTCGCCTTTGAGTTTTTACAATGAGTATGTATATCGAAGGAATTATGGAATAATTGCGTTTAAAAGCAAGTATCTCACTAAGGCAAAATCCAATGAAATCAGCCTTTCTCAAATATATGACTCAGACGAGTATTATTATTTTAGATGATTACCGGAAATAATAACAGTAGCAGCGAATTTCATGCGCTTAAAAAGACATATATCTCTTTTACAAGCAGAACTCTTTGTTGGCACGCACTGGTTACTTGTTGGAATAAATGAATAACGTTTATGATTTGACGCCGTTACACCTAAGTAAAATATTTATATGAAACCTGCTATACAGCAGTTCATGATTTCACCGAATCAAGAAAAAGCAATTGGTTATGAATTTATATATTCTACCAGTGTCGTTTCGATGTTGAATAAATAAGTTCTTTGAAATTGTTGTCTGTATTGGGTTTGAGCGGATTCTTGAATGGAAACGATTTGAAATTTGCAATATATTGTCTTGTTTTAAAGTATTGATATTCAATGCTATGAATCAAGGTAAATATGTATTCTCGCAATTAATGGAACTTGTTTCTCACAAGGCATTTAATGGTTGTGTTGAACGATATAAAGGCGATTTTAAATCCAAACAATTTTCATGCTGGAAGCAATTTCTTTGCATGGCCTTCGGTCAATTAACTCACAGGGAAAGTCTTTCAGATACGATAGTTTGTTTACGTGCCAATGCCGGCAAACTATATCACTTGGGAATTGGTCAGGTTATTACAAAAAGTACTTTATCAAACGCTAATGCTGGTCGTGACTACAGGATTTTTTCTGAGATAGCAATGATTCTAATTGAAGAAGCTAAATTGCTTTATCTAAACGAAAGCGATCTTGAAGTGGATCTTAAAAACAATGTATTCGCAATTGACGCTACCGTTATTGATGTTTGTTTATCAGCATTCAGTTGGGCAAAATTCAGAAAAACAAAAGGTGGAGTCAAGTTCACATACAATTAGATTTAAAAACAGCTATTCCGGAATTTATCCAAATTACCTCCGCTTCGATTCATGAGGTAAATATTCTCGATAATATAACTTTTCAGCCAGATAGTTTTTACGTTGTAGACCGCGGCTATACTGACTTTGACAGGTTGTATAAAATACATAAAGCAAAAGCATTTTTCATAATTCGGGCTAAAGATAATCTGAACTTTTCCAGGGTATCTTCTACTCCAACAAACAAGAAGACTGGTGTCTTATGTGATCAAACAATCCGTCTTAATGGATTCTATGCCCTGAAAGGCTTTCCGGTTCGGATGAGAAGAATAAAGTATTATGATGCCGAAAATGACCGTGTTTTAATTTTTCTATCTAACAACTTTGAACTGAGGGCTACAGAAATAGCACAACTTTATAAGCATAGATGGAAGATCGAATTGTTTTTTAAATGGATCAAACAGCATCTTAAAATAAAATCCTTTTGGGGCAGATCTGAAAACGCAGTAAAGATTCAAATCTGGATCGCTATTTCTGTATATGTCCTGGTTGCTATCGCAAAAAGGAAACTTCAGTTAAAGCAATCACTATATGAAAATCCTTCAGGTAGTCAGTATCTGCATCTTTGATAAAGTGCCACTACATGAACTATTTGCTAAACCCATACAACAAAATTTCAAAGAGCTCAATGATAATCAATTGAAAATGTTCTAACTAAGACGAAACGTTAATGATATTCTACCTTGACTACTGGCGATCTTTTTACTTCGTCCAAAGAGATAGCAAAGTGAATTACAAAACAGGAAACGAAGAAACCTGTTACAAGAAAAAAGAGCCATTAAGTCATGAGCAGCCTCTAATGCAAATGCTTCCCTTTATAAGCGAAATAACAGGAAAGGAAAATTTTTCAGCAATACCTCATTGGGTGATTTGATAAACTTCAGGTTAATTTCAACAGCGTAGCTGCCACCATGCCCGCCGTTTCCGTTCTCAGCCTTGTTTGTCCTAACGATACAGGAATAAAATGCTGCTGCAGGGCCAGCTCAATTTCTTTGGGTGAGAAATCCCCTTCGGGGCGATGAGAATTAGTGAATGTTGATGCTCCTTCGCCGGCAAGGAAATGGATGGCTTATTTCCCTCATCACAATGAGCGATAAATTTCTGTGGAATATCTCTCAGCTCTTCCTGCCGGAATAACAGGTCAAATGCAATGGGCTGGTGCAATACCGGTAACCAGCTTTGCTGGCTCTGCAGCATAGCGCTCACGCAAATACCCTTCATCCTGTCAAACCGGAATTTTTCTTTTATCGTTCTTTCGCAGACCAAAGGAATGATTTCGGTAACTCCCACCTCGGTTGCTTTTTCTAAAAACCATTCAAAGCGGCTGGTGTTTTTGATGAGTGAGATAGCGATGCTGATTTTTTTTGCGGCCGGCGGCTGGTAACTGGTTGTTTCTATTTGTACGGTACAATGTTTTTTGTGATCATCAGTTATATGTGATGTTGCTGTATTTCCCCTGCCATCTGTAAGCTGTAATTTTTCTTCCGGCTTCATCCGCAATACCTGCACGATATGAGAAGATGTTTCTTCATCCAGTACTATTTGCTTTTGGGAAGCATCTAATTGTTCAATATGGAAATAAGGGAGTGACATTTGAATAATAATGTATGATAAGACTAAGGTAAAATAAAAAAGCCTCGTAAATACGAAGCTTTGCTTTATTGTCTAAAGGTTAAGTGAGACAAATTCATCAGAACGGATCGTCGGAACTATCATCAGCACCGGCATCATTCATTTTACTGCCGGCCTGGATATATAGTTTTTCGCCACCGCCGCCATCTTCTACCGGCCGCCATCCGCCTGCAGGCAAACCAATACT
Organism: Bacteroidota bacterium; assembly: GCA_037200265.1. Taxonomy (GTDB): domain Bacteria; phylum Bacteroidota; class Bacteroidia; order Chitinophagales; family Chitinophagaceae; genus VBAT01. The sequence goes on along the minus strand of JBBCIL010000009.1, from coordinate 122,483 downwards.
GCTGTAAGGATCATCATCCCAGTTCACAAATTTCTGGATATGCAATAAGGCTTTCAGTTTTACTGTTTCCAGTGAACCATTACGGTGCTTGGCGATCTTCACCTCTGTTAATCCCTTCGTATTCTCGCCTTCTGCATTAGTCGTTACATCATAATATTCGGGGCGATACAGGAACATGACCATATCGGCATCCTGCTCGATAGCTCCTGATTCACGAAGGTCACTCAGTTGCGGAACACGGCTTCCTTCTTTGGCGCCACGCTGCTCTACCGCACGGCTTAATTGTGACAGCGCCATGATCGGATATTCAATTCTTTCGCCAGCGCTTTCAGGTTTCTTGAAATATTACTGATCTCCTGCTCACGGTTTCCATTCCGGTTCTCGTTGGTACCACTCATCAATTGCAGGTAGTCAATGATCACCATCCCGATATTGTGCTTATTTTTTAACCGGCGGCATTTGGCCCTTAACTCAAAAATGTTCAGGGCCGGCGTATCATCAATAAATAAAGGCGCCTGCGCCAGGCGCTGTATACCTCTTGCATACAATTGTTTCATCTCATGCTCTTCCAGTTTACCTCTCGCAATTTTTTCCAGCCATATTTCACTTTCAGCCGCCAGTATACGCTGTACCAACTGGCCGGCGCTCATTTCCAATGAAAATAAAGCAACAGGCGTTGGCTTTGTTGGATGCATCACGGCATTGCGGGCAAGGTTCAGTGCGAATGCCGTTTTACCAACCGCAGGACGTGCAGCAAGAATGATAAGATCGGTATTCTGCCATCCATACGTGACACGGTCCAGCCCGGAAAATCCGCTGGGTACACAGTTACATCTTCGTTTTTATGACGAAGGTCTTCTATACGCTGAATGGTCTTTACCAGTACTGAATCTATGGTATCAAAATTCTTACGCAGGTGATTATTGGTGATCTCGAATAATTTGCTTTCCGCGTCATCCAGCAGATCAAACACATCGGTTGAATCTTCATACGCATCACCGATGATCTCGCCACTGATACGGATCAGTTCGCGCTGAATGAATTTTTGCAGGATAATTCTTGCGTGGGCTTCTATATGTGCGGATGATACAACGGCGTTGGTCAGTTTGGTTACATAATACGGACCTCCCACCATCTCCAGCTCTTCTTTGAAACGAAGCTCTTCGGCCACTGTCAGTATATCTATCGGCTGGCTTTTGTTTGCCAGGCTTTGCATTGATTTGAAGATGCGCTGGTGCGCTTCTACATAAAAACATTCCGGCTTAAGAATTTCTATGACAGCATCAAAAGCGTTTTTTTCCAGCATGATGGCGCCTAACACGGCTTCTTCCAGGTCTTTTGCCTGTGGCGGCACTTTGCCATATACCATCGTTCCTAAATCAACTGCAGATCTTCTTTTCTGTTTCCTGTCCTTATTTACATTAGTCAAGTCCATCGTTCGTAATCAATAAAGCCTGCCTTTACGGCAGACAAAGGGTTAAACCATTAGTTATTCACCAATGACCTAAAGGGGTAGCCTGCCTTGCGTCAGCACTGAAAACCCAGTGTAATCGTTCGGCAGACAAGTATTCCGTCTTGATGTAAGAAATTTAGTACTTCTTGTTAGGCGAATGTTCCCGTCAGTCAGATAGGCGAAATAAAATGCAAATGCCGTATCAAAAAATTTTTCTTTCTGCACTTTTTTTCACCAGCTAACATTGGGTTATCCACATACCGTTTTTCTTTAACTCTTCAGGTCCTCCGACAATTTACACTAAAAAGTCCGCAAGAGTATGCTAAAAACCGGCACATACCGGGAAAAGATTTTTAATACCATAAATGACTATAAAGCAACCTTTGAGGCTTCAGGATAGTTTATAATATTACACTACCTGTTTTTGATGCAATAAAAACAGGAACCAGGAGTTATAAATAAAGTTCTTTCACGGTACCGATAGCTGCTAACGGAGATTAAACAATTAAAAAATTGATTATGCAGACAATGAAAAACAGCAGCCGCCCCCGGCCTGTGCTATCCCAGGCACAAAACAACACCACGCTATGGATCGGTCATTTAAAAACCGACCCAACCGATCATTTTGCCGGGCAAACTTTTCGCTGCCCGGATGCGGGACAATTAGACAATATCCAGTTATACTCCCGCCGCTGTGCAATACGGTGGTGAAGTCGTTCTTACCGTACATGAATTGATAATAACTCCAAAAAATGGGGGCCGGCTATCGGCAGCTCCACCCTGGCAGTACAAAAAGAAGATCATGATCAATGGATCCGTTTTGGATTGCCCCCTGTACAATTAAGCAAAGACAGTACTTACGGCTTCCGGGTGCAGGCCAATGAAGCAATGGTAGGTCTTGGCGAAGCTGCAGCAGGAACCAAAAACCCTTTTACATTCGGCCACGAGTGGAGCGGAGATTCAAGAAATCAAACCGGGCATTATTACTCTTATTTCAGCCTGGCGTTTAAGGTTGAATTATGCTCATGATATTTTACGTTACTGACTATGAAGAACAGTAAGGGGCTGTCTCCAAAAGTACTTAAATCAATTTTTCCGCAACGATGCAAAGCCGCAACGACTGATTAGCAAAACTTTCTTTGCGTCGCTCCGGAATATATTTAACTTTTGAGACAGCTTCCTTTTGATTTTTTAAAAAAATTTATTCCCCCTGTTGCATTTCCCGTTTCTTCTTTCTAAATTGTATTATCCTCTTTAACCTTATCAAGACTCCCCTATTTAAGATTTCTGATTAGTAATACTTCATTTCTATTGCTGAGGTGTGCTTTTGACGCATACCCGTGAAAACACGGTAAGGGTCCGGGTGATTTAACCCCTATCCGGAATACCATACTGCCGGTAATTTTAGACGCAACATTCACGCATAAACCAACCTGACTATGAATAAGAGATATTTACCCCTCTTGCTGCTTTTTTTCCTATTATTTTATTTCTATTACCTCTTTCGCTCAAACTCCTGTGAAAGATACCAGCCTCCTAAGAGTGTACAGGCTGGACAGCGCTGCAAGGAAAATTGACAGCGCCGCTTCTGCTATAAAAGAAAGTAATAAGCAGCAGGCAGATGCGATACAACAGAATATTCAGACAGTGGGAGATAAATTAGAACAATCAATCGGATCTATTTCCCTGAAAATAGACAGCATTCCTGCCAGGGTAACAAAAGATAATGCAGAAAAAAATAAAGACATTATCGCTGCCATCCCGTTTTATTGTAATGTTCAGATGTTTTGTATTATAAGAAAAAATGCAGCTAGCGGCAACTACGAACTTATTCTATACAATAATGATACCCTGCCTAAAGTTCAGAATAAACAAGACAGCCTGTACCTGAAAAAATATTCAACAGAGCAAACAATTGACTATACAAGTTTTAGAAATTGGTTGCAGAAAGAATATACGGCCACCGGCAAAAGCGCCCAGGATTCATGTGCCGGTAAAACTGATTTTCTATACGCAAAAATCCAGGATAAGATCAACCAGTATGAGAATGCAAAAATTAATAACAGGAACAAGCAGCAGGTAGACTCGCTCGTACAGCTGCTTGTTGACTATGACAGGGTTGCCGGTGAGTTACGGTTGAATACAGAAGTGCCTGTCTATGCTCTTAAGCCAAAGAATGATAGTAAAGATGATGATACTCAAAAAGGAGCCCGGAAAACAAAAAGGGACAGGGCTGCCCTGAAAAAACAGATCCAATCTATACAGGAAGAAGCCGAAGTGGCGATAAAGCGCAGAAAACTACCGGTGCCGGACTACAGCAGGAGAATCGGTACTATGAAAATAATTAAAGCAAGGGTACAGGTAGATGATAATAAGATATTCGATATTTCTTTCGACGCAGATGTTTATGATACCAGGGGCAAATTAATAAGACGATTAAATACCATCAGCAATAATTCATACAGCCTTTCTTTTAAAGGATTAAATAACAGGGAATTTTAAGAACAATTGAGCAGGAAAGTTATGCTGAAAGAGAATTGTTTGATGGCTTCGGTTTTAATTATGGTGATGTTATCATTACAGTCCGAGAAACGGCGACTTTACTCCCATTGTTAAAAATGGTAATTATGAGTTGTCAAGAGACTCGGCAGTTGTCGTATACAGGCGCCGGTATTCGGATTACCTGAGTTTTAGAACATTTCTCGATCCGCTTGGTTCCTGGGAAAAAATCCCAATGGTTTTGCACAACTGGAAGGCGATGCGATCATTCCCGTTAATCTCCGGAATGTGGCCAGGCACACATGGTTGCCGGAAGTGCATGCAATTTCAGTTATATATATAATAACAGCATTAATTCAGAAGTAAGGCAGGCGCTTACACAGCGCTTACCCAACGATAGTTTCAGGGTATTCGACCCGGCTTCCCAGCAATTCGTTACAAAAGCCGATAGTTCAAATTATTTATACAATCTTGATATTATACGGAATGCCTATTACCAGCTATATGCAAGAGCCAGTCTCTACTCAGTGGAATAAAAAGACAGAACTCTACACTGCATTTTGAAATAGGAGCCATGTGCTGGGTGCAAAAGTGGCTTCCCCGACAGATACAGTGACCTACCATAAATTAATACCCGAGGTCAATATAAAATGGGTGCTGAGACCGGATAACATTTTGGTGCGGATATTAATTGCGCTATTGCTTTTCTTGGAAATACGCACCGGGCAAACAATAACCCCCTTAGCATCAATAACGCATCATTTCTCTGGAAAAATTCATGGGCCATTCCACATGAATTAAATATTTATGTGCTCACAGGCGGCAAGGAAAGCAAAGGAGGTCTTTTCTTCCGGTATAATGGATGGTGGGCTTACAGTACAAGACTTGCAAAGAATATTGATGAACGTTTATTACCCTCCACTGCACAAATAAGAAAGTCAGGGTACTTCCCACAGGTACTGATTGGTTATAGTACCAACCTGAGTACAATGGTTAAACGATCAGGTATTGAAAAATGAGAATTATTTACAGGACAATATTACTTTGTTGCGGGATTTTTTTTAGCTCCGGTCTGCTGCAGGCACAGAACTGCTCACCCGATCCTTCAAAACGCTACCAGGAATTCAACGCATCAGCCCCGAATAATTTTATTTGCCAGATCACCGTACAGAGAAAAAAAAAGAGATATAATGCAACAGCTTCTTTTTGTATCTGCTAACGTTTTAATAGCGCCGGCCATTCTTTCAGGGAAAGGAGTTTCTCAAAAATAACGGCGTTGACCATTTATGCAGGAAGACACAATGAAAATGGAACGAACACCTGGCTATTTACAAAAACATATAAAAGGAAGGAATTAAAGATACTGGTGCCCAAACGGTTTCAAAAAAAATCTGACCCTGACTACGATTATGCCTATGTAGCCTTGCCGGAAAATGTTACTGCTGATTTTTTTCAATTAAGCCAGTTTGAAAAGATCAAAGATCATACGGACAGCATTTTTATAAGCGGCTACCCGGGAGATAAGGGTAATAAGGAGCTTTGGAAAAAAGGAGATATACCGGTGAACATGGCTGACAAAGGCCTGGTATTACTTTATTCCATGTATACCTATGTGGCGGATAGCGGAGCCCCCTTATGGTGCAAAACGGAAGATGCCTATTTTATAACCGGCGTTCACGGCACCGGGTATTATCATAACGGGTCATGCAATGCTGCTGCAAACTCACGGATATTAGAATAATGGAGCTCAGAAATTTTATTGATGAGAACAAGAAATGATTTCTTACGCTCAGATCATACGCCTGTAGTCAACAACATAGCTGATTTAAGACCTGCCGGTAACGGGTTTCGTTGGCCCTTTCATATCTTTGCCGCCATATAAATCTGTAAGTTATACATGACGATCTCCTACAAATGGTTAAGTGAATATCTCCCTGTAACTGTTGACCCCGAAAGATTAAGCCGCATTCTTACTTCCATTGGACTGGAAGTGGAGCGCCTTTCAGCCTACGAAGAAGTAAAAGGCGGGCTGAAAGGGCTGGTCATTGGTGAAGTATTAAGTACGGAAAAACATCCTAATGCTGATAAACTGACATTGACCAAAGTTGATATTGGCAACGGCGATCCATTATCCATTGTATGCGGAGCGCCGAATGTAGCGGCCGGGCAAAAAGTGGTGGTGGCGCCGGTAGGCACAACTATCTATCCTTCTGCCGGTGAACCGCTGACCATGAAAGTGGCTAAGATCCGCAGCGTGGAAAGCCATGGAATGATCTGTGCTGAAGATGAGATCGGGCTGGGCACATCACATGCCGGTATCATGGTGCTTCCGGACAGTGTAAAAGTGGGAACCGCCGCTATTGATTATTTCAAACCTTACTCCGACTGGATATACGAGATCGGTCTCACTCCCAACCGCATGGATGCTATGAGTCATTGGGGCGTAGCGAGGGATGTATGTGCTTATCTGACCCATCACGATAAAAAAGATCTTAAGCCCAAACTGCCTAACAGCAATGGATTTAAAGTGGAGAATACATCGCTGGCTATTGATGTAAAAGTGGAGAATACAAAAGCATGTCCCCGCTACAGCGGAATAAGTATCGCGGATATTACTATTGCCGCTTCTCCAAAATGGCTGCAGGAAAAATTAAAAGCGATTGGCCTGCGCCCCATTAATAATATCGTTGACATTACTAATTATATCCAGCACGAAACCGGCCAGCCATTGCATGCATTTGATATTGATGCTATAATTGGTAAAAAAGTAATCGTCAAAAATCTGCCCGAAGGAACTCCCTTTATTACACTGGATGAAAAAGAAAGGAAACTAAGCGCGGAAGACCTGGTGATCTGCAATGAAAAGGAAGGTATGTGCATCGCCGGCGTATTCGGCGGATTGCACAGCGGCGTGTCGGATAAAACAACCGGTATTTTCCTCGAAAGCGCCTGCTTTGATCCATTATTACACGAAAAACATCTTTTCGCCATGGCTTAAGAACAGATGCAGCCAGCCGTTTTGAAAAAGGAACGGATATTTCTGCTACGGTCAATGTATTGAAAAGAGCCGCCATGCTTATCAAAGAAATTTGTAGGGGCACGATCGCTTCTGATATAACAGATATTTATCCGTCGCCGGAAGAAAAGACACAGGTGGCTATCAAATATCATTTCCTTAAAAAAATAAGCGGAAAGAATTATCACCCCGATGCGGTAAAAGATATCCTTACAGGCCTTGGTTTTGATATACTCAAAGAAGGCATTGACGAATTAAGAGTAGCCGTACCTTATCACAAACCGGATATCAGCCTGCCTGCCGACCTGGTCGAAGAAGTGCTGCGTATTGATGGTCTTGATAATATTACTATCCCGGATGCTATTACCATTACACCGGCGGTAGAAGAAAATTATATAAAAGAAACACTGAAGGAAAAAGTGGCTAATTACCTGTAGGATTGGGCTTTAATGAGATCATGACCAATTCCATTACCAACGAGGCCTATTTTTCTGAAGCCGAAAGAGAGCAAATGGTAAAAATGCTGAACAGCCTCAGTGCAGAACTGAATATTCTGCGTAATTCATTGTTTGAAACATCGCTGGAAGCGGTAGCCCATAACCTTAATCACCGCAATAATTCCCTCCGGCTTTTTGAATTTGGTAAAGCGTACAATACATCCGGGCCCGGCCAGTACCATGAAGCTGAAAAACTCTGTGTCGTCATCAGCGGCAATATGACTGAAAGCGGCTGGAAACAAAAAGAGATGAACGCTGATTTTTATTACCTGAAAGGCATTGTCATATCTGTTTTAAAATCGCTGGGAATAACAGCCGATGAAACAGAAATATTACAGGTGCCCAAACTGGACAATCATATTGTATTCACAAACTTAACGGGCAGATCATTGCCGGCGCCGGTGAGGTAAATAAACAATCCCTTACCAGGTTCGGGATCAAACAGCGGTTTTCTTTGCCGGGCTGAACTGGGAAACCATTGTAACGATTGCTTCCGTCCACAAACCTACTGTCCGGGATATTTCGAAATTTCCTGCCGTACACAGGGATCTGGCTATGATCGTTCCCAGCCAGTTGAAATATGAGGAGGTAGAGAAAACGGTGGATAAGATTCGGCTGAACAAACTCCGGGGCATGAAGTTGTTTGATATTTTTGAAAGTGAGAAGCTCGGAGCCGGTAAAAAATCCCTTGCCGTTAGTTTCACTTTTCTTGATGAAGAAAAAACACTGACCGATAAAGAGATTGATGGCTGGATGAATAAGATCATGATGAGTTTTGAAAAAGAACTACAGGCAGAAATAAGAAAATAGTGCGGAAGTCGGAAAGACAGAAAGACCGGGGTCCGAAGACGCTTCTTAAAATAAGGTGATTCTTCCCTGCTGGCAGACTTCAGGATTTACCTGCTAAAATATTAATGTATGACAGAAACAGAAGTTCAGTTAAAAAGAATCCAGGCCAAGCTTCAGCAGTTGCTGAAGGAACATACTGTTTTGCAGAAAGAGAACAGCCAGTTAAAAGAAGAATTAGCGAATACGAAAAAATATATAGTTACCCAGCAGGATAATGTTGATACCCTGAAGCAACAGGTAGATGTATTAAGATATAGCAACGGGGAAATGAGTGCGGCTGATAAAAAAGAATTTGAAAAGAAAATTAATCTGTACGTCAAAGAAATTGACCGCTGCATTACAATGCTCAGTCAATAGATCAGATCCTTTTAACGAGATTCATTTTCATTTCATCTTCACCCTGTGATAATTCGATCGTGTACTTTCCGTAAGGAAGGTCACTTAATCCGGTCCAGGTGAAATGTTCATTCTCTTTCATGATGTCTTTTTCCAGGGTGCTGCAGACGCTGCCTTTATCATCTCTTAACACGCCACGGAGAAAATTGCCGGTTCGGGCACTTAGTTCAAGTTGCAATGCGTCAATAAAAATTGACGGCTTAATTTTAGCGAACATGATCCTTAACGTTTTTATTGTTAAAACGTTTTTGACAGGAGTTGGAAAGTAATATGGGGGATTTTAACAGGATGGTTTGGTTCTATTTACATAAGCAAAAACAAGATATTAACAATTTTTCAACTTTGCAAGTATATGAGTGAATTAATTGCAGCAACAGTCCTTATCGGAGACAGGAGCTACCGTATAAAAGTAGCCGGAGAGGATGAAGAAGTGGTTCGGAAAACAGTCAAAACGATCAATGATAAGATCATTGAGTTCAAGACCAATTTTGCCGGCAAGGATATGCAGGATTATATCGCTATGGTACTCCTTTGGTATGCTACCGACCAGGTAGCCAAAGCAAAGGCCGGACTAGCCAGCGACCAGATGGTCGGGCAGTTGGATGTAATTGAACAGCTATTAGATAATCAATTGAAGAACAATTAGTAAAGACTGTTTATAGTTTGTAGTCTTTTATTTATGGTTACTCAAAGCAGGTATACCCGGCAGGTAACGCCGGCTCAAATTGAAAGAACCAAAACAAAAAACTATAATCCACAAACCAGATCAGAACGCCTTCTTCCCTTCTATCGCTTCACCCAGTTTCTGTTCCAGCTCATCTCCCCGCAGGTTTTTGGCAATGATCTTACCTTCCGGATCGAGTAAAAGGTTTTGAGGAATAGCTTTGATGCCATATTGCTTGGCCACTTCATTATCCCAGAATTTAAGGTCGCTTACCTGTGTCCAGGCAAGGGCATCATCGTGAATGGCTTTCATCCATTTTTCTTTCTGACCGGGGCGGTCGAGTGAAACGCCGATGATATGAAAATTCTTGTCTTTATACTTGTTGAATACCTTCACCACATTAGGGTTTTCAGCCCGGCAGGGACCGCACCAGCTTGCCCAGAAGTCAATCAGTAAATACCGGCCTTTAAGTGATGATAAGGTAACAGCTTTTCCCAATGTATCATCCTGCGTAAAGTCCATCGCCATCTTGCCAATACCTGTTTTCTTCGCTATCTCCAGGTTTTCTTTAAAATCTACCGCCGATGGCCATGTCTTTGTTTTTTCAGACAGCAAATTATACATGGGCTCCACCTTATCCGGGTCAATACTCCACCCGGCGTATTGCTGCAGCGCATACATAGCAAGTGGTGAAGATGAATTGTTCTTTACATATTCACCATATACTTTTTCACTTTTCTCTTTATCAATGGCATCAATCTCCGCTTCGGTTTTATCCTGGTTCACTTTATCTTTCGCTTTTGCGTACCCGCTGTATTTGGTATACAGGGGCTGTAATTTGTCGTCATAAGGCTTGCCTGCTTTGTTCAGTTTCACATATTCTGCATGGGCCTTTGAGCTTTTCACTTTTATATTGCTGAATGAATCAACAGAGGATACTTTTTGCTTTCCTGCCTCGATGAAAACAGCCACCATATCTCTTCTTGTATTAAGCGCCTGTCTTTTGCCCGGCGAAGTTTCTGCAAACTTTACTCTTAATGTTCCCTGTACCGGCTCGCTGATCGTGCCGCTAAAACTGTATGCACCACCCTTCGGCTGTACACTATCTGCTTTGGTTTCGCCATTGACACGATAACGGAGATAGACCCAGTCCACTTTGGAGGTATCCGGAAGGTGGCTGATCTTTCCATCCAATGTAAATTTCTGGCCCTCCTGTGCTGAAAGCAGCAGGGGGAAAAGATTGAGAACAAGAAGTAACTTTTTCATTCAATATGATTTTTGGAGATGTACAAGTTTACGGAAATAACAATAATTATATCGCAGAAGTTGTGGTAAACCGTCATTTTCATACATGAAAGGTGATGGCGTGAAGCAATTTCATCCATTAGCTTCCGTTTTGTATCTTCGCCTGCTGCCTGTTTTCAGGGCACCTGCCCGGCTATTATGACCTGCAGCATTAACGATACCATTTTGGAACACATTAAACAACAGATTCATGGATCCCCTTATACTATCTATAATCATAGGTGCAGCCGCTCTTGTCATCGGACTTGTAGCGGGTAAGCTCGTTTTTGCCAAAAACACACGTAAACAAGTAGAAGAAGCTGAACTGCAATCACAAACCATCCTGAAAGAAGCTGAACTAAGAGCCGAGACCATCCGCAAAGAAAAAGAGCTGGAGGCCAAGGAAAAATTCGTTCAGATGAGATCTGCTCATGACAAAGAGGTTTTTGAAAAGAATAAAAAAATAAATGACGCGGAAAACCGCGCCCGCCAGAAGGAACAAACCATCAACCAGAAAGAAGGCAACCTCGAAAAGCAGATAAAAGACAACGAGGTGATCAAGGATAACCTGAACCGTCAGATAGAACTGGTTAACATCAAAAGAACAGAACTGGAAAAACACCAGGAAGAGCATATCCGCCGCCTGGAAAAAATCGCCGGTCTCTCTGCTGATGAAGCCAAAGCTCAATTGGTCGAAAGCCTGAAACATGAAGCGCAATCACAGGCATCGAGCATTCAGCAGGAAATAATTGAAGACGCGAAACAAAAAGCGAATAAAGAAGCCCGGAAAATCATCATTCAAACGATACAGCGTACTGCTGCGGAACAGGCGATTGAAAATTCTATTACCGTTTTCAACCTGGAAAGCGATGAGATAAAAGGACAGATCATCGGGCGTGAAGGCCGTAATATACGTGCGATAGAAGCCGCCACCGGTGTGGATCTTATCGTTGATGATACGCCTGAAGCGATCCTTCTTTCCTGTTTCGATCCGCTTCGCCGCGAGATCGCCCGTTTGAGTTTGCAGCGCCTGGTAGCAGATGGTCGTATCCATCCTGCCCGTATTGAAGAAGTAGTGGAAAAGACCCGTAAGCAGATCGAAGAGCAGGTGATGGAACATGGTGAAAGGACCGTTATCGAATTGGGTATTCATGGACTACATAAAGAACTGGTAAGAATGGTTGGCCGTATGCGGTTCCGCTCTTCTTATGGACAAAACCTGCTGATGCATAGCCGGGAAACAGCTAACCTCTGCGCTACTATGGCAGCGGAACTGGGCCTGAACCCGAAACTGGCGAAACGTGCCGGCCTTTTGCATGATATAGGTAAGGTGCCGGATGAAGAAAGTGAACTGAGCCACGCATTACTTGGCGCCAAGCTGGCGGAGAAATATGGTGAAAATCCCGCGGTAGTTAACGCTATCGGCGCCCACCACGATGAAATGGAAATGCAATACGTGATCTCCCCGATCGTACAGGCTTGTGACGCCATCAGCGGCGCAAGACCCGGCGCCCGTCGTGAGATCATGCAGCAATACCTCCAGCGTATCAAGGATCTTGAAAACCTGGCCATGGCTTACCCCGGTGTGGAAAAAGCCTATGCGATACAGGCCGGACGTGAACTGAGGGTGATCGTAGAGGCTGATAAAGTAACAGACCAGGATTCCGAAAAACTATCATTCGACATAGCCCAGAAGATACAGACCGAAATGACCTTCCCCGGCCAGATAAAAGTGACCGTGATCAGGGAAAAAACGTACGGTGAATGTTGCGCGATAGTATTCGTTTAAGGGTTTAACATTTAAGGGGTTAAGGGTTGAGGAAAAGTCCAAACCTTTTAGTGCCTGCAGGACAGCACGAAAACCTTTAAACTTTAAACCATTAAACCATTAAACTTTAATTTTTTCCCCCTACCTTTGCACTCCTTAAAATTTAGAGTTATGGACGCTATCGCATATGTACATGAGCAGCTGACCGGTAAGAAAGATCTTCCGAAATTCAAGCCAGGTGACAATGTTACCGTTAACTACAAGATCATTGAAGGTAACAAGGAAAGGATCCAGTCTTTTAAAGGCGATGTGATCAAAAAACAAGGTACCGGCCATACAGCGAGCTTTACAGTGCGTAAGATATCTGACGGTATAGGTGTAGAAAGGGTATTCCCTTATTATTCCCCTAATATTGAATCTGTCGTATTGAACAAAACAGGTAATGTTCGCCGTGCAAAGCTGTTCTATCAGCGTAAACGGAGTGGTAAAAGCGCCAGGATACGTGAAAAACGTATGGCTGTTGCTACCGCGAAGTAATACTACCTGCATAAATTATATCAGAGCCCGGGCAATCCGGGCTTTTTCATTTACCGTTAGTTAATGTAAGGTTATTGATGGTATAGTTTACAAATACTAATTAGTATCTTTGACCTTTAATCTAATCATTATGGTACAACCTTTTTTACTGGGAATGCTGGGAACCAACGAGATCATCATTATCCTGGTTATTGTTTTATTGCTTTTCGGCGGTCGTAAGATTCCTGAGCTGATGAGAGGCCTTGGTAAAGGTGTTCGTGAGTTCAACGATGCTAAAAGCAACGTGAAGAGAGAAATTGAGGAAGGCGCTAACGAAGTTAAGAATCCTTAATATTTACCTCCTTTAGTCATTCTTCTCATTCACCGAAAAAGAATCATTCCTTTTGTTTGAGTTTTCTTCCATTGAGCAATATCATGCCCGGTTAAAGGAAGGAACAGCAACCTGTTTGCAGGCTGTTGAATATTATATTGGCCGGATACAGGCTAACCAGCATCTGAATGCTTTTGTCGAAGTATATGCAGAAGAAGCCTTGCAAAAGGCAAGAGAGCTGGATACTAAACGCAGGGCCGGCCTCTCCTCCCCCGGAAAACTGCACGGTGTCATTATCGGTCTCAAAGATGTGATAGCTCACAAAGATCACCGGCTTTCCGCTTCATCTGGTATTCTCAAAGGTTTTACTTCGATTTACTCTGCTACTGCAGTAGAAAGACTATTGGCAGAAGAAGCTATTATCATCGGCAATTGTAATTGCGATGAATTCGCTATGGGTTCTACCAATGAGAACTCTGTCTATGGCAAAGTCCTGAATGCGCAGGATAACTCAAGGGTACCCGGCGGCTCCTCAGGAGGTTCAGCAGTGGCTGTACAAGCCGGTTTGTGTATGCTATCCCTGGGCAGCGATACAGGAGGTTCGGTGCGGCAGCCGGCGGATTTTTGTGGTATCATTGGATTAAAACCCAGCTATGGCCGTATCTCCCGGTATGGCCTTATCGCCTATGCTTCTTCCTTTGACCAGGTCGGTATTTTCGGTACTACCATTCCTGATGTGGCTTCAGTACTTGAAGTAATAGCCGGCTCTGATGAGTACGACAGCACCGTTTCTTCAAAACCGGCAGAGAATTATACTGCCCTTAATGATCCGAAGAAAAAGTATCGCATTGCCTGGTTTGCCGAAGCGCTTGATCATCCCAGCATTGACCCTGAAATCAGTACTTCCATAAGACAACTTCTTGACCAGTTAAAAACCGATGGGCATGAAGTAACGCCCGTAGCATTTGACCTTTTGGATTATATAGTCCCGGCCTATTATGTGCTTACCACCGCCGAGGCGTCCTCCAATCTTTCCCGCTTTGATGGGGTAAAATATGGTTACCGAACAAAGGAAAAAAGGGATTGACCTTACTGAATTTTACAAACAATCCCGCTCAGAAGGATTTGGCAAAGAAGTAAAGAGGAGGATCATGCTTGGTACTTTTGTCTTAAGCGCCGGCTATTATGATGCTTACTTCACCCGGGCTCAGAAAGTAAGGGGTTTATTAACAAAAAAAATACAACTGATCTTCAGCGACTTCGACTTCATTTTGCTGCCCACTTCCCCCGCTACTGCCTTCAAGGCAGGCGAAAAAACGACCGACCCGATAGCCATGTATTTAGCTGATATTTATACAGTTATGGCAAATCTGGCCGGTATTCCCGCTATTTCTCTCCCACTTTTCCGTCATTCAAATGGCATGCCGTTTGGTTTACAGGTAATGGCAAACCGCTTTAATGAGTTACCTTTGCTCCGCCTTTCAAAAGAGCTGATGCAAGGCTACAGCACACAACCCTAGAACCTATTGGTCCGTACAGTACCCGATTTGTGTAACATAAAAATTCACACAGTAATGGTAAAAAACATCCTGGCTGGCGTTATTGGTCTGTTATTCTTACATGTTTCCTATGCTGGCAAAGCCGAGGATGCTTACTTTGAAAAACATCCCTCATTTTCAGATACAGCTGACAAAAAAGATTCCCTCAATGATGCGCTGAAGCAGGTGAATGACCCTAAGGATCAATTCAAAGACCTGTTTATTGTCAATACATTATCGAATGGTATCCCCTTCCGAACAATTGAACCCGCTGGCAGTAAGTTTTGTAGAAGACTATATTGAAAAATTTGGTAAGAAAATGGCCGAGATGAAAGACTGGGGCAAGCCTTATTTTGATATGATGGATGGCATTCTTACTGAACATAACCTGCCGAAAGAACTAAAATACCTTGCAGTTATTGAATCTTACCTTAAGACCAATGCCCGTTCCTGGGCTGGCGCTGTAGGTCCCTGGCAGTTCATGCCGGGCTACTGCGAAAAACATGGGATTGAGGATAAGCAAGAAGTATGATGAACGGAAGGATTTTTCCAAAAGCACCCATGCGGCCTCTAAATACCTGGCAAGCCTTTATGCTTTGTACGGTGACTGGCTGCTGGTGATAGCGGCCTATAATGGCGGCCCGGGCAAGGTAAATGCAGCTATCAAAAAAAGTGGCAGCCGGGACTTCTGGACCCTCCAGCAATACCTGCCTGCGGAATCAAAGAACCATGTAAAGAAATTCATCGCTACCCATTATATCATGGAAGGACAGGGTGGAATAACCACCGCCACTAAAGTGGAAGGGAAAGATCTTACAGCAGGCTCACCTCTATCGGAAGAAGAAGCCGCCAATTCCAAAAAACAATCTATCAGCGGCCGTTATAATTCATTTATCATCATGAAACATATCTCTATGGATATGGTTTCTTTTAATAAAATGAATCCCAATTTCGATAAACTGATTGGCTCTAACGGAAATTACGAATTGACGCTCCCTACCGATAAGATGGATATCTTTTTGGTTAAGAAACCAACTATTTTAAATGAGTCTATGCAGTTGTTGCTGAATGCAGGCACTAATTAATCTGCGGAGCACTTTCTTTATAGCTTCAGCTTTGAGTAAACATTCTTCCCATTCATTTGCGGGATCGCTGTAAAATGTAATGCCCGAACCTGCTTCAAAGGAAAGGTACCCGGAAGAAGCGTTATACATAATACTTCTTATTACCACATTCAGATCGCAATCACCATCGGGTGAGATATAACCCAGGGCGCCTGAAAAAATTCCCCGGCGGGTTTTCTCGTATTGTTCTATCAGTTCTATTACTCTTTTCTTAGGTGCGCCGGTCATGGAACCCATCGGGAAAGTCGCTTTTATCATTTCCGTAAATGAAATATTTCTTTTTAACTCCCCGCTTATGGTAGAGATCATCTGGTGTACCTGCGGAAAAGAATAAACGCCATATAGTTCATCTACCCGTACGCTTCCTTCCTCGCAGATCTTCGACAGATCATTTCTTACCAGGTCTACGATCATTACATTCTCCGAGCGATCCTTACCGCTGTGAAATAATTGTTCCCTGCTTTTCTGATCCTGCTCGTCATCACCGGCTATTCTTTTTGAAGTGCCCTTGATCGGCTGCGAGAGTACCGTACTGTCTTTTTTCATCAGGAAACGTTCGGGGCTGGCGCAGATCAGCCATTTATCGTTTACCCGGTATAAAGCGGAAAAAGGGTTCGGTGATATGCCGGCCAGCTTTTGATACACCAGTACAGGGTCAATAACTGCTTTCTCTGCATAAAACTCCTGGCAAAAATTGACTTCGTAACAATCGCCGCGCAGTATATGCTTTTGCAGTTGCCGGATAATAGATAGATATTCTTCCCTCGCTATCCTGTTTTGAATAGCCGGTATCTCTTCCTTTATTAGTCGTGTATGAACAGCCTGTGAAGTAATGGCTTCAAATATTGCGGCGGGATCATCCCCTTCGATGATCATTTCCTGTTCGTTCAGCCGTATAATGATCTCCGGCTCGAAAAAGAACAGATCGGGAAAACGGATATGGTCAGGATGGCCGGAAGAAAATTTATCCAGTTCATTTTTGAGATCATAGCCGAGATGCCCAAACAGCCACGTCTTTTTTTCATCAATGAGCTGTTGAAGCTGATCGAGTGCGCCGCCTGCTTCAGCTATCACCTTTCTTCGTATACCGGCAGCCGCCATGCATTCCTGTGTATGCGGCGCTATATGATACTGGTGATTATCCAGAAAAACAAAAAGTGTTGAACCGTTGTACCCAGTTCAACACTTTTTGTTTCATTTGCCCGAATTCAGTTACGGGAAAAGTATTGGTCAGCATTGTATTGTTCAATGTACCTGAACGGATATGCCCTGTTAATAATCATCTTCCTCTTCATCAAATCCATCACCACCGCCGTCATCAAACATATCTTTGAACTCATCATCTACTTTAAAATCTTCTTCTTCTTCGGCGCCTTTTTTACCAGCTACGCCGGTTGGGCTCTTTTTGCCTTTTGATTTAGGTATATCAAATTCTTCGAAGTCAGGATCCCATTCCTCTTCTTCTTCTACTTTGTCCCATTCGTCTACAGCATCTTCACCACCTTCTTCTTCATCGTCATCTTCTTTTCCTTTCTTTGAAGTAGCTGATTTACTTACTTTTTTTGCGGGCGCTGCATCGTCGTCGTCATCATCCAGATCATCATCGTCATCGTCCTCTTCCTTTTTCTTCGGTTTAGGAGACGCTTTTTTAGCTGATTCTTTTTCAGATGGGTCGCTGCTTTTAGCGGCTGGTTTCTTTTCTGCTTTTGCCATATTCAGGTAGGGTTATTACTGTAAAATTTCAGCGAAGTTTTTAATTAGCCAAATTTTTAAAAAAGTTTTTTTTATTTCATGCAGATATAAAGATTCTGCAAAAAAAAACGGCTTTTTCTGACTTAAATCAACTAAACAATGATTATCTGGTCGCGGCCCGGGCCATTAGATATATAATTCACCTTCACCCCAAGGTATTGATTAATAAATTCAACATAGGTTTTCATTGTGCCGGGCAGCTCTTCAAAGGATTTTACAGCATTTGTAGCTGTATTCCAGCCCGGAAAGCTTTTATATACCGGTTCCACCTTCATACGGTCAAGGCGAAAAGGTATCTCCCTGCTTTCCTTCCCGTTCAATTTATAGCTGGTACATACCTGCAATTCTTTAAATGGATCCAAAACATCGGCCTTGGTCATCACAATTTTCGTGACCCCATTTATCATGCAGGCAAACTGCAGGGCTACCAGGTCTATCCATCCGCAGCGACGGGGCCGGCCGGTAGTAGCGCCAAATTCATTGCCGATCCTCCGTAATTCTTCACCGGTCTCATTTTCAAGTTCGGTAGGAAAAGGCCCGCTTCCCACGCGGGTGCAATAGGCTTTTGTGACGCCGATCACATCCCTGATCTTTTGCGGAGCCACACCCAAACCACTGCAAACGCCTGCCGAAATAGTATTGGAAGAAGTGACAAATGGGAAAGTCCCGAAATCAATATCCAGCATACTTCCCTGTGCGCCTTCGGCCAACACTCTTTTACCGCTTTTAACTGCTCATTGATAAAATATTCCCCGTTGACGATATTCAGTTGTTTCAGGAACTCCAGTGCTTCGAAGAATTCTTCTTCCCATGCAGTGATATCCTCATCGAAAGAAAAATTATCCAGCAACCGCTGGTGTTTCAACCGTAGTTTGATATAAGCGGTAGTGAAATTCTTATCCAGCAGATCGCCTACCCGTAAACCATTTCTCCCGGTCTTATCCATATAAGTGGGCGCAATCCCTTTGAGCGTAGAGCCGATCTTCTGGTTGCCTTTTGATAATTCTGCTGCCTTATCCAGTGCACGGTGAGTTGGCAGTATCAGGTGTGTTCTTTCAGCAATGAAAAGATTGTTCTTGAGGTCAACACCGAAACCGGCTACCGTATCACATTCTCTTTTCAATGTCACCGGGTCAAGTACTACCCCATTACCGATCAGGTTAAGTTTATTCTTTTGAAAAACACCGGAAGGTATCTGGTGAAGCACTACTTTTTTATCTTCTACGTACAGCGTGTGGCCTGCATTAGGTCCGCCCTGGAACCTGGCGATCACATCATAATCTTTCGCAAAATAATCAACGATCTTTCCTTTTCCTTCATCGCCCCACTGGAGGCCTAGAATTACATCAACCATAGCAATCTCTTAATAGTTTATTTATTGAACCGGCTACACATTTCAGCACTGTTATTTTCACATCCAGCATTTCTGAAAGCGGTGGCAAAAATACTCCTTCAGCAACGAAGCCACCGAATAAATCCGGTGGCTTTGTATTATTTTTTATGCACGAAAAAAAGAATTTATCAACGAATGAGCGTGACAGTTCCTCTTTTTTTGATTTTCTTGTTATCCATCGTTATACCTTCTACTACCCATACATAAACGCCGTTAGCCTGTTCTACCCCCCGTAAACCGGCCATCCCAGCCTTTATTAAGCGTATTGGTGGTAAATAACAACTGTCCCCAGCGATTGAATACCCTGAAATAATTCAGTTGTTTCATGCCTACCGGGAATGGTATGAACTCGTCATTTCTTCCATCATAATTAGGCGTAAAGGCATTGGGTACATAAATATCGGGTCCTTTATATACTCTTATTGTAACAGCTCCTTCGCCGGTACATCCTGCATCCGTCCAGTAGTGACGAGGTAAGTAACCTCAGCCCCATCAATCATGGGTGCGGTAGCAATGGGATTAGGAACACCCGGGTTATCCAATCCGCCCGCCGGCGACCATGTATAATAAGTGCCCGCGGAAACAGCCAGTAATGGTATCTGCTGGCCAGCTATGACTATTGTATCGGCAGGGAAAGTGGTTACTTCTATCGGAGGAGTAACAACGACTGTCACCTGGTCACGATCCGGCGGCAGTGTTGAGCATCCGTTATTATCAGTAACATTTAACGTATACGTGATCGTTTGATCAGGGAACGACGAGGTAACGCCATAGCCCGTTGTGCTGCTGAGATAAGTTGCCGGTGACCATGTATACGTATAAGACGGATCACCAATTGCCTGTAAAGTGGATGATTGTCCAACACAAATAGTATCGTTGGGTCCTGCGTTGGATTCAGGCGCGGGCATAACCGTTACCAGTACATCATCATTGAGTGAGCAGCGGCCAAGTGTAACTACTACATAGTAGGGAGTAGTAACCGAAGGCCTTGCTTCCGGGTTTATAATAGTACTGTTGCTGAGACTCGTCGCGGGTGTCCATGCAAACTGCGTGGCATTAGTAGTTAACTGCAATTGTACACTGTTGCCCTCGCATACCGGCGCGGGATCAACAGCCGGTGTAAGTGTAAGATTATTTGTAAGCCCCACCGTAACCGCAGGTACCGTGAAAGTACAGCCGTTAGCATCTTTTACCACAACCGTAGTAAATGTTCCGGGAGCTACATTCAGCACATTGGAAGC
Source organism: Bacteroidota bacterium (assembly GCA_037200265.1). Taxonomy (GTDB): domain Bacteria; phylum Bacteroidota; class Bacteroidia; order Chitinophagales; family Chitinophagaceae; genus VBAT01. The sequence continues at coordinate 102,162 of JBBCIL010000009.1, read as the reverse complement.
CTGGAAAACTGTTCCATCAGCAGCATACTGGTAGGGTGATGTGCCGCCGGCCGCCGTAACGGTAATAGTACCATCATTGCCGCCATCGCAGGTAGCGTTAGCCGCTACAGCCGTGGCTGTAAGTACTGCAGGCTGACTGACATTCACATTGTTTACCTGCACCTGGCAATTGTTCGCATCCTTTACATATATAGTATATGGCCCTGCGCCTGTATTGAAAGTATTACCGGGCTGGAATGTTATATTATCCAATGAATAGGAATAAGCGGCTGTTCCTCCCTGTTGCATTGACGGAGATCTTACCATCATTCAATCCATTGCAAGTAACATTTTGTATAGTAACTGTTGCCTGTAGCTGTGAAGGCTGACCTACTGTAACAGTAGCCGAATTCGTACAGCCTGCCGCATCCCTGATATAAACCGTATAGGTACTCGCAACAAGACCGGTAAAGCTAGGGGTGGTTTGCCAGATAGCATTGCTCAAAGAGAATTCCACCGGCGCCGTAGTATTAGCAGAAACAGTGGCTGATATGCTTCCTGTTGGCGCATTAAAACAGTTGGCGTCTATTTTAGCAGGCGTAACAGTTATTGCCGGCCCGGGATTTACGACAGCAGTTACCGGGCTGCTTATACAACCTGCCGCATCTGTTACCACGATACTGTATGTACTGGCAGGAAGATTAGTAAATAAAGTATTTGTCGCACCGGTTTGTGTGGTGGTCCCGTTTAATACAAAGGTATAGGGCCCTGCGCCGTTTGTTGGCGTAACAGTTACCTGGCCATTAGCAGCCGTATTACAGGTTGTATTTATTATGGGAGTTGCATTGGCCAGTAAAGCAGAACCCTGGGGTACGTTGATATTATTAAACGTACCGGTACAACCTATTGCATCTGTCACAATAATAGAATAAGCTCCGCCGGCCGCCAGGCTTACAAAAGTGGTAGTGGTAGCACCGGTTTGTGTGGTGGTTCCATTCAAAACAAATGTATAAGGGCCTGTACCGTTTGTGGGTGTTATTACAATACTGCCATTTACAGCACCCGTACAGGAAGTACTTACAGGGTTCACATTCGCGGTTACTCCTGTTCCTGTACCGATAGTGACCGGAGGCATATTGATGCTGCAACCATTTACATCTGTCACGAGCAATGTATGCGTTCCTCCGGCTAAACCGGTAAAAGTTGTGGTAGTAGCGCCGTTTTGCGTAACTGTTCCATCCAGTAAAAATATATACGGACCATTACCATTAGACGGTGTGGCAACAATGCTTCCATTATTTACCCCGGGGCATGTTGTGTTGGTGAGAACAAGGGGAACATTCAATGGCGGGCCTGCAGTAACGGTAGCGCCATTTAAAGTAAACTGGCAGCCGTTGGCGTCTGTAACCAATACGCTGTAAGTGCCTGCAGCAAGGTTAGTGAATATTGTATTCGTTGCTCCGTTTTGGGTGGTTGCTCCCAATACAAATGTATAAGGTCCTGCGCCACGGTTCCCGGCGTCACAGTTATACTACCATTAGCCGCTCCCGAACAGGATGTATTGGCAGATGTATAAGTAGCGGTGAAGCCTGCGCTGGCTGTAACAGCAGCTCCGTTCAATGTGAACTGGCAGCCATTCGCATCTGTGATCAGCACGCTATATGTACCTGGGATAAGATTACCGAATGTTGTAGTGGTGGCACCTGTTTGCGTGGTGGTGCCATTCAATACAAATGTATAAGGCCCGGTGCCGTTTGGTGTTACAGTTATGCTGCCATTCGCTGCTCCCGTGCAAGATGAGTTGACAGAAGTATATGTAGCGGTAAAACCGGCATTCGCGTTAACTGTAGCTCCGTTCAATGTGAACTGGCAGCCATTAGCATCCGTGATCAGCACGCTATATGTACCTGGGATAAGATTACCGAATGTTGTAGTGGTGGCACCTGTTTGCGTAGTGGTGCCATTCAATACAAATGTATAGGGCCCGGTGCCGTTTGGTGTTACAGTTATGCTGCCATTCGCTGCTCCTGTGCAAGATGAGTTGACAGAAGTATATGTAGCAGTAAAACCGGCATTCGCGTTAACTGTAGCTCCGTTCAATGTGAATTGACAGCCATTGGCATCCGTGATCAGCACACTGTATGTACCTGAAGTAAGAGTATTGAATGTTGTATTGATAGCGCCGGTTTGTGTGGTGGTTCCGTTCAATACAAATGTATACGGCCCTGTACCCCCTGTTTGCGGCGTCACCGTAAGGCTGCCATTGGTGGCACCGGCACAGGTACTGTTCGTTGAAGTATACGTGGCAGTAAAGCCTGCATTGGCAGTAACAGTTGCTCCGTTCAGCGTGAACTGGCATCCATTGGCATCTGTGATCAGTATACTATATGTGCCTGAAGCAAGGTTAGTAAACGTTGTACCTGTTGCACCGGTTTGGGTAGTTGCTCCCCGTACAAATGTATACGGCCCTGTACCCCCTGTGCCCACCGTTACAGTTATACTACCATTAGCAGCACCTGTACAGGTACTGTTAACCGAAGTATACGTGGCAGTAAATCCTCCGCCTGCTGTTACGTTGGCAGGCAGTGCGGCAGCGGTTATACAACCTATAGCATCTGTTATCGTAATATTATGAAGGCCTGTTGCTACACCTGTAAAGTTTGCAGCAGCGCCGTTTTGCGTAACTGTTCCATCCATAACAAATGTATAAGGAGCCGTACCATTTGTCGGTGTTACAGCTATGGATCCGTTATTGACTCCTGTACAGGTGGTAGATGTGGGTGTAACCGTGGCTGTTAATCCTGAACCGGCATTGACAGTTACAGGTATCTGGGCAGACTGGCAGCCGGCCGTATTCCTGATAATTATATTATGCGGACCGGCAGCAACCGCGTTGAATGTATTGCCGGCCTGCGGCGCTCCGCCATCCAATGCATAAGTATACGCTCCTGTGCCGTTAGTAGCCGTCGCGGTAATAGTTCCGTTATTAACACCGGGACAGGAAGTAGCCGTTGAAATTGCTGTTCCGGTAAGTACGGGGCCGGCAGTAATGGTAACAGGGATTGGTGATGACTGACATCCGGCCCCATCACGTACAACAACAGAATGAGCGCCTGCAGTAAGGCCATTGAATACTGTAGTAGCGCCTGTTTGTGTAACTGTGGCATCCAGGATAAATGTATAGGGGCCTGTGCCGTTTGTGGGTGTAACTGTTATCGTTCCGTCGGTGGCACCGTTGCAGGATGTAGCAGCCGGGGTAGCCGTTGCGAGTAATGCGGAACCGGCAACCACTGTTGCAGGGATAGCAGCGGAAATACAAAGACCCGCTTCTTTTATGGTTACATTATAGCTACCCGGAGCCAGCCCGTTAAATACATTGCCGGCCTGGTATGGGCCACCATTCAATGAATATTGGTAAGGTCCCACACCGCTGGTTGGCGTTACTGTTATACTTCCATTGTTGACGCCGATACATGCAGTTGGAGCCGGAGCCGCTGTACCGGTTACTGTACCCGTACCCTGTGGTACCGGCACCTGTGCAAAAGGAATGGTACAACCAACGGCATCACGTACATCAATAAAATAAGTAGCGCCGCCCTGCAGACCGGTAAAAGTATTACTTAACTGGTATGGGCCGCCATTAATAGCGTATTGAAAAGGCGGCGTACCGCTGGTTGGTGTAATAGTGATAGTGCCATTATTAGCTCCGGGACAGGATGATGGAGTAGTAGTAAAGGTCATGGTGATGGAAGGGCCCTGTGTGATAGTAACAGGATCAAGGTTTTTACTACAACCAGCCCCATCCTGGGTAGTGATATAATAATTACCGGGCGCCAGGTTGGAGAAAACATTATTCGGCCCCGATAATCCTCCGTTGATTGAATAAGTGATCGGGGGGGTGCCATTGGGCGGATTAACCGTTATGCTGCCATTAGGAGCGCCTGCACAGGAAGTATTAACTACGGTGTAAGTAACATTTAATATACCGGTAGAGGTAATCGTTACCGGTAATGTACTGGTACAACCGGCGCTGGCATCTGTTACAACAATAGAATAAGCACCGGCAGTAAGAGCAGTAAATGTTTGCGGACTGTTACCCGTCAAGGTTACAGCGCCGGGGTTCAATACATACGTGTATGGGGCAGTACCGATACCGGCAGGAATAGTAACCGTAGCTGTACCCGTACCGGTAACACCACAACTGGTCTGTGTTGCCGTTTGTGTAGCGTTAAGTGCATTTGTTTTATTAATAGTAATAGTATCGTAACTGACCAGCTCGCTGGCAACATCATTACAGGCAGTAAAAGTTGTTTTTACTACATACTGTCCTCCTGTTCCGGTAGGACAGAAGCTGGGAAATGTTACATCGAGAAAACCAGCAGTCGTCGTTATTGTATCTCCAAGCGCCAGAGGAGTACCGCTGCCAAGTGCAAACACTTCACACCTGACAAAACGGGAAGCGCCGCCTGATGGAGTAAAGCGATAGCCTTCGTTGGTCGCTGTCCACGGAACTGCATTTTTTCCGGGAGCGGCCAGTCCCTTATCCCTGGTCCAGTTTTGAATACCCAGTACAGCCCTGTTTCCGTTTGCACTGGTTGATGCACAGGCTTTGTTCTGTATATAAACATCAATAAGACCTGTTGACTCATAGATAACGATCTGGAAAGTTGCAGGATTATTGAATCCACAAAGGGTTTGCTCAAACACACCGATCTTATAATAGCTGACTACAAATCTCCGGCAAGGTGCAGAACCTTCTACCCTCCATTCGATTTTTCTATCAGCAGGGCTTGAAACATTACGGGGATCCAGGTCCTGGAAAACTCCCATAATAGAAGCTTTCGGGTAACTATTGACGCCGCCGTTACAGGTAGTGGTAAGAGGATCGAATGGTACTCCATTGGTTATATTCCAGGGAGCATCAAGAGCAGGGCATGCCTGCAAACCATAATCAAAAGTTATCAGTCCATTGGAACAAACCGAAACCTTAGTGAACAGGGAATCATAAAAACAAAAAGGGAAAGGCAGATCAAATAAAGTACTGTAACGGTCATCATTGTATAAACTGGCATCCTGGGTGCCTCCTGCAGTAACGTACTGGTATGGATTATACGCAATGGAATTGACTGTATAATCGGAGGTAGATTTTAAATGCGGAATCCTTACAGGTACATTCACACAGCTCTGGTTGCAGGGCAGGTTAATGACTGTTGCATTCAAACCCGTATTCAAACAATTTTGTGCGTAAAGAGTACCAGATAGCAGAAACAGACTGATACCGGCAATAGATAGCCTCAGCAAAAAAGATCTCATAGCGGAATGATAGTTTGGGTGAAATACAGCAGCCGATCGAAGGAACAAGTTACTGAAAAAACCAGTACAGGATATAGCGGCAAACCCGATTCTGGATAAAAATAATGGCCTGTTTGTATAGTGGGCTATCAGGCAATATCTTCTGTATCATATCTCTCTACAGACTCAATACCAGGAAGGCTTTTCAGGCGGTTGGACAATTCTTCCAGCTCTTCTTTATCATGTACGAAGACCTTAATATTACCCTCGAATAATCCTTCTTTGGCTTCTACGCTCAGGGCGCTGATATTGATCTTTAATTCGCCGGAGATAAGGTTGGTGATCTTGTGAATTACGCCGACATCGTCCATACCCACGATCTTCAAACCGGTGAGGAATGATATCTCTTTATTCTTGGCCCATTTTGTTTTTACCACCCGGTGCCCGTAATTGGCCAGGAGTTTGGCTGCATTGGGGCAGTTGGTCCGGTGAATGGTCAATCCTTTACCCGTAGTAATAAATCCGAATACATCATCACCGGGAATTGGCTTGCAGCAATTGGCCAGGTTATATACGATCCTGTCGCTGCTTTCACCAAAAATGATCAGTTCCGCATCTTTCTTTGATGAACCCGGGAGGTGAGGATTATAGTCAGGCTTGGGATCAAATATTTTAATCGGCTTGGGCGCTTCTATCCTGTCGCCGATCACTATGAACTCTTTCAGATCTTTCAAATCAATATTCTTAATGGCCACCTGGTAAAAAAGATCAACATGCGAAGCCAGCTTGTACCACTGTACGATCTCATCAATATTATGCTGGCTCATAGGTGCGCCCATCCCTTCGATCTTGCGCTGTACCGTATACTTTCCTTCGTCTCCTATCTTTTTCTTTTCTTCCTTCAGCGCATCTTTTATTCTTCCTTTTGCTTTGGCTGTGACCACAAATCCCAGCCAGTCTTCGGATGGTTTTTGTTTATTACTGGTAATGATCTCTACCTGGTCGCCGCTGCGCAGCTTATGACTGATAGGTACCAGTTTATGATTTACTTTGGCGCCAATCGTTTTACTGCCGATAGCGCTGTGGATACTAAAGGCAAAATCCAGCGCAGTTGATCCGACAGGCAGCATTTTCACATCGCCCTTGGGCGTATATACATATATCTCTTCTGCCAGGAAACTCGTCTTGAAGTCCTGCAGAAAATCTATACTGTCTGTTTCCTGGTTGCTGATCACTTCGCGTATCTGGTGAAACCATTTATCAAAACGGCTTTCATCAGTGGCGCCTTCCTTGTATTTCCAGTGAGCGGCCAGGCCTTTTTTCCGCGATCTCGTTCATTCGTTTGGTGCGTATCTGTACTTCCACCCATTTTCCCTGCGGGCCCATCACGGTGGTATGCAATGCTTCGTATCCGTTCGACTTGGGATTACTTAACCAGTCTCTTAATCTTTCCGGTGAGGGAGTATATTCATCGGTGATCATTGAATATACTTTCCAGCAATCTTCTTTTTCTTTTTCCTGTGGCGAATCAAGTATGACGCGGATAGCGAACAGGTCATACACTTCTTCAAAGTCCACTCCTTTCTTCTTCATCTTATTGGAAATGGAATGAATGCTTTTCGGCCGGCCGTATATTTCAAAATTGAAATTGGTCTTCTCCAGTTTGTCTTTGATCGGCTTGATAAATTCGTTGATATACTTTGACCTTTCTCTTTTTGTCTCCGCCAGTTTTTGTGCGATCTCCTTGTAGGTTTCCGGCTCCATGTATTTCATGGCCAGGTCTTCCATCTCTGTCTTGATATTATACAAGCCCATCCGGTGTGCCAGTGGCGCATATACATACACTGTTTCAGAGGCGATCTTCAGTTGCTTTTCCCGCTTCATGCTTTCCAGCGTACGCATATTATGCAGGCGGTCGGCGAGTTTGATCAGTATCACACGGGGATCATCCGTAAGCGTCAGTAATATTTTCTTGAAGTTCTCCGCCTGCTGCGAAGCATTGATATCAATGACATTGGATATTTTGGTGAGGCCATCTACAATTCTTGCTATCTCGTTTCCAAATTCTCTTTCTACATCTTCGAGTGTGATATCCGTGTCTTCCACCGTATCATGCAGGAGGGAGCAAATAGTAGACCGTACGCCCAGGCCGATCTCTTCCACGCATATTTTGGCAACAGCCAGGGGATGCAGTATATAAGGCTCCCCGCTTTTTCTGCGCATTGTTTTATGCGCATCCGCCGCCATTTCAAAAGCCGTGCGGAGCAGGTCTTTATCGCCTGGCTTTATTTTGCTTTTCAGGGGAGCGCAGCAGGGAACGGTATTCCCGCAGGATGAGTTTTCTTTCCTGTTCTTCATTCAAATTATATTTTGGTATTTGCGCTACGGTTTCCATAGAATTACGAATTTACTGAAATAAAGGAGAGAAAACAGGCGGAGATGCCAATAAGAACGGGGGATAGAAAAATCCTTACCGCCATATACCATAAATAACAAAATGACCGGGGAAAGAGTTTAGTATAGCCTCCTGACTGCGATAGAGCAAAACAGCTTTTCCGGTTTCCGGCCCTTCACTATTTTCTTACCAGGCCTACAATATCTTTCCATCAAATGACCTACATTTGCAGCCCATTTACAGATAAGCCGAGTCTTATCTCCTCCGGATGTGGTGAAATTGGTAGACACGTCAGACTTAGGATCTGATGCCGTAAGGTATGGGGGTTCGAGTCCCTCCATCCGGACCACAGGTTTAAAGGTTTAATGTTTAACGGGTTAAGGTTTTTATAAGCCGGCCAGTAACATTAAACCTTTAAACTCTTAAACCGTTAAACGTTTATATGGCAACAGTAACCAAAGAAAATATCGGCCTGCTACATGAAAAGCTGACCGTGAAACTGGAAAAGACCGATTACCTGCCTTCTTTTGAAAAAGCATTGAAGGATTACAGTAAGAAAGCCAATATCCCCGGCTTTCGTAAAGGGATGGTTCCGTCAGGCCTTATCAAAAAAATGTATGGCCCTTCATTATTTACAGATGAAGTGCTTCGCTCTGTGGATCGTGAGCTGGTCAGCTACCTGCAGACCGACAAACTGGATATTTTTGCCCAGCCTCTTCCATTGGAGACGGATATCCGTCAACTGGATGTCAATAACCCGGCTGAATATGTTTTCCATTTTGAAGTAGGGATGAAACCCGAGTTCCAATTATCAGATCTTGCTAAAGCAAAGATCACCGGTTATAAAGTCACTGTGACCGATGAAATGATCAACAGCGAAATTGCCCGTTTGCAAAACCGCTACGGCAATATGAAAGATGAGGATACTGTCAACTCGGAAGAGAATGTACTGAACGTGCTCTTTTCTGAAGTAGATGAAAATGCAGCGGAAGTACCGGGCGGCGCTACAAAAGACAATTCGTTACTGGTAAAATATTTCAAAGAAGATTTTCGTGCAAACCTCATTAGCAAACATGTGAATGACTATGTGGTCGTTCAGCTGGATAAAGCTTTTGATGAAAAAGAACTGGATTTTATCGTGAGTGATCTCGGTTTGGATAAAAATGATAAGGACGCAGTAAAAAAACATTTCAAGATACAGATCACCAAGATCGGTTTGCTGGAAAAGAAAGAGCTGAATGAAGAATTCTTTACCCAGCTGTATCCCGGCGGTGAAGTAAAAACAGAAGCTGATTTCCGTAATAAGATAAAAGAAGAAATAGAAGCGTACTGGAAAAGCCAGGTAAGAAACCAGATACACGACCAGGTATTTCACCAGTTGGTTGATCATACTGAAATAAAATTCCCTGAAGACTTTTTGAAAAAATGGCTGAAGACACAGGGCAATGCTACTGCGGATAACCAGCAACCCGAGCCTAAGTCTGATGAGGAAGTGGAAAAAGAATTCCCTTCTTTCATCAACCAGTTGAAATGGACGCTGATCTCCGACAAAATTGTACAGGATAATGCGATACAGGTAAATCCTGATGAGATACGCAATTTCGCCAAACAACAATTATTCGGTTATATGGGCGGCATGGGAGCAGGCGCTGTAGCAGAGGATCAGCCATGGGTAAATGATTATATTGAAAAAATGATGAAGGACAGGAAGTATATTGAAGATGCATATAACCGCCTTCAGACGCAAAAAATATTTGAATGGTCAGAAACGCAGGTGAAGCCAAAAGAAAAAGAGATCAGTGAGGAGGAATTTGGTAAAATGGTAGAAGAACACCAGCATCATCACCATTAGTCCGGCTGACTGTTAAAGATTAAAAGGTTGATAAGGAGAATATCTTTATCAACCTTTTTTGTTTTGTTAAAACAGGAGACTGCATGTAGCCGGATCGCTACAATCACCAGTCAATATCTATTACATATTTATAAGCGAAGGTTCTATTTTTCTCTCCCCGCTCCTGCCTTTTCTTTGCACTACGAACCAACCGAAACTAATATCCGGATAAAGACCAGAAACTAATATCCTATAAACTTTGATTGACCCTTTTACAAGCGTTTGAACCACCCCAATATCCTTGAAAACGCCCCATCCTCTGCCCTGAGCGGAACTAACAACTAAACAGTAAAGAATTGATGCAAATTCAGCAGGTTATTAACACAACAGCAACGCCAAAAGATTTTACTCTTCATGGCATAGTCAATAACCTTATAGATGATGCCGCTCCGCTGGCTGTTCACAACCGGAATTATATAGTCAACAATGTGCCGGCCGATCTGCAGGTGCAGGCCAATGATTCCATTGTATCGTCTGTATTAAATAAACTTTTCCAAACGACTCTCAGGCATACGCAGAACAGTGTGATGCTGATCTCTGCCAAAGTGTACGGCCATGTGGTACTGGTACAGGTAAAAAGTAAAGGTAATATCAGCCCCGCATTACCTGAAGATATCGGCCAGGCCTGCATAAAGGCACAAAAAACCGGTGGCGTTGTTGAACTGACGCACTACGAAAATGAGCAGGCATCTATCGCTTATTGCTTTTTAAATGTAGCCGGCGAAGCCTGATATAAACTATTGGAATTAATGGGCTACTATTTCATTGTCAATCCTAACTGAGGTATGGTATGTTGCTTTTTGTGAAATCTGAGTCATCGGAAATAATTATCCAATTCTTCCAATCTGCTAGGAATGTGTAATAACTATCGTTGAAGCCTATTTTTTGGAATAATTTGAAGACCTTGTCCTATTTCTATTGCATTAAATTCTTCGCTACATTTTTGGGATACCTCCATTATTTGAGATAAATGAGACTTATGTTTTCGCTTATTGTTTCGAACTGCAGCGATCCTACATAGCCTTTCTTGAAGACGCATAGACTTGTGGAGTTGAGTATTATTGCATATATCAAACAGCCTCAATACCTCTTCGAAAACTCAGACAATACAAGAGAATTTACGTAAATATGATTTTCCTGCTTAGTATATACTCAAAAAATTTGGAGTAGACTTTTTGACGTTTTGTCTCCATAGTTTCCAATAGGGCAAACATAAACATCCAAATATTGTTATCAAAAAAAGCGTCGCTTTCTTTAATGATAGTCTTGAATTTTTAAGATTTTGTTACTCGTCTAAGGCATTGGGAAATGCTTTCAAAAGCCCCGATCAAAACCGACATAGAGTAAAAATGACCCCATCAAGGAAGATATATTTTCCTGAAAGACCGGATTGAACAAAAACTTCGAAATTGCTTCAGCTAAAATTACACGTCATAGTTCTTTAAAAAAAGGTGTAGTTTTGGCGGTTCTAACTGCTATATCCCTTGCCACTACAATATTCATATCTAACAGATTTTCATAGTTTAAAGTCTGGTTTAAGCCTAAATAGGGAAAGCCCTATCCAATTGTCCTCGTTTTTCTGCCGCCGGCAAAATATTTTCGAAAAAAATTTGGTAGTGCAACCCTTTGGCCTTTATCTTGCACTTAACTTAAAAGTTAAGCTCTTTGAGGGTTCGATTTGAAGAAATACCCGACCTTTCTTCATCACAAGTGCTTTTTTATTCGATCGTACTTGGGGACGATGAATTATCAGAATTCGACAAGTTTGATGCCCTATTTTCTAATGACAATGAAAGGAGTGCAGAATTGAATATTATTTATCATTCAATTCACCAGATATCATTAAGGGGAGCAAAAAAATACTTTTTTAGACATGAAGGGCCGGCTTCAGCCCTGCCAGGCAGAAGTTTTGTAAGTGATGATGACATTGAAAACAGCCCTGATTTTGGATTACGACTATATGCAGTTGTGGTAAATGATGGCTTAGTTTTTTTTGTTGAACGGAGGTATTAAAACAGCCCAGAAACCCCTCAATTGCGAGAATGTTAAACCGCATTTCAAACGTGCATTACTTTTCGCCACCCAGATAAGAAAAGCTATTGAACAAGACATCATCCATTTTTCCGATTTGGGAGTGGAATGTGAGGACGATGACTTTTTTTGATCTATAACAATACACACCACGATGCCTAATAATTCCATAAAGTTCTTGCCAGAAGCTCCAACGAAGAAGTTCGTTTTGTAAAAAGAACTATGGATATCCTTGAACGTATTCACGAATTGCTTGATGAAAAATTTGACGGCAAACAGAGACTGTTAGCGGAAAAATTAGGTATTACTGAAGCGCAAACGAGCAAGATGTTGAATGGCGTTCAGAACTTCACCACAAGAACGCTTGTTAAATTAGAAGAGGCTTTCGGTGCCCCTATTTTCGAGGTAACAACGAATTCTCAGGACTTTGATGTGGTGCAGGTTAAATGTGCTCCGGGACGCTCAATGGTGACATTGAACGCAACCGAAGATGGTGATATTCAGGAAGAATTTACGACCGTAACCAGTTTTGCTCCACCAGAAATAGATGAGAAAAAATTAGACCTTGCATGAGTCAGCCTACTGATAGCTTCCATGTTGATTTTTGTTAAGTTAGAAGCTCTTACTATTACAACAGCTTCTATTGAAAATTCAGCAGGGTTATCTGTTTTACCAAGCCCAATATGGTAGAGTGCAAATTTCAGTGATCCCGGGGATTAATTACGAGCAGAAAAAAGCCAGAATCGTATTTGAATGTGACATATCGATTTATAAAGGCAAAAATACAATTGAGCCTATCGCTGTAAAGGGGAGTTTTCAAATAGCTTATATTTTTCTTATAGAAAATCTACAACAGATATCTAAAACCATTGGATCTGATCCCAAACAGCAGTATGAAGTGCCAGATGAATTAGTCCCACAGCTTGTCAAACATAGTTTATTCAACTTCCCGTGGGATAATTTTTACCAGGTGCCTAGGGAACAGTGTTGGATAAAATAATTTTGCCGGTCTTATCAACCGTACAAGGTTCTTGGCATCAAAGAATCTATTACAACGAATGAGTAACCTCCACCTTTTTGTGCCACTTTGCAACACAATTCCAATATATTTCTGGCAAATTAAATTTGCAAATCATTACATGCCGCAAATTGTTTGACGAGTTTATGCCCCCACCCCACCTTGCGGCAGCAGCCCTTTTGGCTATTTCAGATCGCTTTTGTAGTCAAAGTTTGGCCTTGGCTGGATTCCTTCAACCCACCCAATCTGCCTAACGCCGCCGCCGATTTACCTCATCTTCGGTTATCGTAATATTGCCTTCGCCTGTAGCTATCTCAACAATTGATTTTGCTCTCTGGTTTATATCCTGTGGTAGCTTTAAATAGATTGCTTCTTCAATCAAGCACGCTTCTTTGAGATGACGTGTTTTGACATAATTAGGCAACATACTGTCTTTTAGTCGTTTCTACAACCACAAACTGGCAGGAAATTCAAACTGAGACCCTACCCGATTTTGTGGTTTTGCCATTTGGACGGATATTTGATGAATTGAAAATCCCATCCCGCAAGATGCGGGACTAAAAGAGAACAACTATGAGTTTTAATTCGGAATTTGAAAGTATGCTGTGAAACACCGTGGTCTTTCCAGCAATACACTGCACAGCTATGCCTCACAGATGGTAACGGGACTTACCAAATATCATTGAAGAACGCCCTAATGAACGTAGCGGGTAATGGATGTGTACAGCCGCCTGATGATGGACCGCATTCATCTTTCCTGGGTTATCCTATCAATGACGAAGTGGCCAATATTGTAACGGCCAGTTGCTTTTCCTCGACTCTACAGACAGAACAAGAGATATCAATATGTATATCAACAAGCCCGGGCGGCAGCGTGTACTCCGGCCTGGGTGTATATGATACGATGCAATATGTAACGCCAGATGTGGCTACTATCTGTATCGGTATGGCGGCTTCGATGGCCTGCGTATTACTCGGTGCCGGTACAAAGGTAAAAGAGCGGCATTGAAACACGCCCGTATCATGATGCACCAGCCCAGCGGCGCCATTGGCGGACAAGCCAGCGATATAGAAATAACCGTGAACGAGATCAGGAAACTGAAAAGTGAATTATACGAAGTGGTCAATTATCATTCCGGCAAACCGGTAGAGCAGATCGAAAGAGATTTTGACCGCGATAAATGGATGACCGCTGCCGAAGCGAAAGGAATATGGATTAGTAGATGAAGTTTTATTGACCAATCCCCGTAAAGAAAAGAAAGATTAATCAGACCGAAAGACGGGAAGCCCGAAAGACCGAAAGAATTACTCTGCTTTTGTAAACGTCTTCCGGACTTCCGGTCTTCCCGGCTTCCGGACTTATTTAAAACATAAATACAAGAACATATGAACCGTAAGAATTTTCTATACAACGACTGGAGAGCTGATGATGAAGAGGAAGAAAAAGAAGAGCAGCCGAAATCCGACCTGATGATGTTCAGCAAAAAGCTGGAAAATATTTCTTTGACAGCCGCAGTGTTTATCTCTGGGGAGTAGTAGATGACAAAAGCGCAAAGGATGTGGTGAGCAAATTATTACTGCTGGATGCCGATAAACCCGGAGAAGGAAATAAAATTTTATATTAATAGTCCCGGCGGCGTAGTAACAAGCGGCATGGTGATGTATGATACGATGCAAATGATAAAAAGCCCGGTTAGTACCATTTGTATGGGCCTGGCCGCCTCTATGGGCAGTATCTTATTAAGCGGGGGTAAAAAAGGCAAACGGTACATTTATCCAAGCGGCGAAGTGATGATCCACCAGCCTTCACTGGGAGGTTTTATCAGGGGTGTGAGCACCGACCTGGAGATACAGGCTAAACAGACAAAAAGGGTAAAAGATCTTGGTGCAAAGATACTGGCCGACAATTGCGGCAAGACCGTTGAACAGATCCTTAAAGACTTTGACCGCGACTACTGGATGGACGCCAAAGAAGCGGTGGGATACGGTATTGTTGACAAGATCATAGACAAACTTTAAAGTATTGATTATTAGTAGATAATAATCAAACACGTAGACTTACTATTATAAAATAATATATGTTTCAAAAAAGCCGTCCTTATCCGGGCGGTTTTTATACTTTTGCAGGGTACGAACTGATTAGTATTCCTCATATCCTCAAACAACTCATGGCGAAAAATCCATTGCATTGCTCATTTTGTGGTCGTAACCGTGATGAAGTTAAAATACTCATCGCCGGCCAGGAAGGTCATATTTGCGAAAACTGCGTAGAGCATGCCCGCGAGATCATCGAACAGGAACTGATGGTTCGTGACGAAAAGACTCCTTCTTCCTTTAAGCTTACCGTTAAAAAGCCTGTAGAGATCAAGGAAATTCCTTGATGAATATGTGATCGGCCAGGGACGAAGCTAAAAAGGTTTTGGCAGTAGCGGTTTACAATCACTACAAACGCCTGCAGCAAAGAAACAACGATACCAACACCGGCAACGAAGTTGAAATAGAAAAAAGCAATATCGTAATGGTAGGTGAAACGGGAACCGGTAAAACATTGCTGGCAAAAAGTATTGCCCGCATGCTCAATGTTCCTTTTGCGATCGTGGACGCTACGGTGTTTACAGAAGCCGGCTATGTAGTGAAGATGTTGAAAGTATCCTGACAAGATTACTGCAGGTATGTAATTATGATGTGAATGCCGCCGAACGTGGCATTGTATATATTGACGAGATAGATAAGATCGCCCGTAAAGGAGATAACCCTTCCATTACCCGTGATGTAAGCGGCGAAGGCGTACAACAGGGAATGCTGAAACTACTGGAGGGAACAGATGTACTGGTACCCCCGCCAGGGAGGCCGTAAGCATCCTGAACAAAAACTTATCAGATCAATACGCAGAATATCCTTTTCATTTGCGGTGGCGCATTCGATGGCATGACAAGATCATCGCCCGTCGTGTGCAGACAAATACCATCGGCTTCAATGTTGATAAAGATCAGCAGGAAAGCATGAAAAAGAACCTGCTCCGTTATATCACTGCGCAGGATCTTAAATCATTCGGACTGATCCCTGAGTTACTCGGCCGTTTGCCCGTAGTCACTCACCTCGATCCGCTCGATGCACCTACGCTCCGTGCAATCCTTACCGAACCTAAGAATGCGCTGATCAAACAATACAAGAAGTTATTTGAACTCGAAGGCATTCAGTTGTCCATTGAAGACGAGGTACTGGATTTCATGGTAGAAAAAGCGGTTGAATATAAACTGGGAGCAAGAGGATTGCGCAGTATTGCGAAGGCATACTGACAGACGCTATGTTTGAACTGCCTTCATCCAAAGACACCCATTTTAACCTGGATATGGATTATGCCAGGAGAAAATTTGATAAGAGCAAACTGAGCTTATTAAAAGTAGCATGACGGACGGACCAGTCAGCTGATAAATAATAAATGCCGGAAAAATTTCCGGCATTCTTATTTTCAGGGTTATTAACTTTAAACCATCAACGTCTTAAACTTTTTTAAACTTCTCCCATGCAGGAATTAATAGAAAACTCAAAGCCGAAGCCGGTTTTAACTGATGAGCAGGCCAAAAAAGCCCATTGAAGCCATTAAGAATTATGTGGTCGAAAAATTTCCTATGCTCGAAGGAGCAGTAGGCAATCTGTTTTGGCAGTTAAGAGATACTAACGTATCCTTTTACAATGTTTTCCCCTTGGATTATTAGCTGCCTCGTAAGGGCTGATCGCCCTGCTGCATGATTGGAATACGATCAGAATGATTAATGTCCAGATCAGGTGTTTCGTTTTCATTTGATTCAGATTATGCTGCAAGATATACCCTGCAGCAGGATAATAAAAAGATAAACACCTCCTGAAATTCCCGGCAAAAAAAGGTAAATACACCGCGGCAAAAGCAGAAAATCTACTGCAAGAACGGGTTTTATTTGTTTAACCGCAGCATTATGATATCATGCGCAGGCATATTGGCTTTAAAGGGCTTTGCGGTACTACCCGCCTCCTTTTTTTGCCAGAGGTCGCGGATCGTATAGGTATTTTTTCCCGTATTCAATACTGCTGCTGAAACACTATCGGTCACCGTCATTTTTTTCAGTCAATCAAAATATCCTTCCGGATACAGAGCGGTTTAAAAAACAAACAGCCCAGTTGCCATTCTGCAGCGGCTTCAGCCATGTTTCCAACACTATCCTGCATGCCATGCGAAAATCCCTGTATACCTAATGCATCCTGGTCAACGGCTATCACTTCTTTATTGGTAATATCTCCAGTGTTTCTTTTGACATTTTCCGCATATCATTACCCGCTATCAACGGAGCGGCCAGCATCGCCCATAAGGAAAAGTGCGCCCTGTCCTCTCCTGTTTTCATTCCATTGCCTACTTCCATCATATCCGGATCATTCCAATGACCGGGCCCTGCATACTGCCGGATATTCTTCCGCATATCTACAATTTTCATTACGCCCCATGACGACCATGTACCTTGATTATACTCGCAATCAAAGCAGGGATAAATATCACCGCTGGTACGCCAGAGATGACCGACCGGCGTACCCATTCCCATGGCTGGTTTCCGCCCCATTCACATAAACTGAAACGATCGGCCGCCTTGCTGCCTTCAGCGCTTTGCTCATAGTAGTATATGCTTCCCTAGCTGTGATGCCTTCTGTATTGCACCAGTCATATTTCAGGAAGTCAATTCCGAGTGAAGCATAAAAACGTGCATCCTGGTATTCATATCCTCTTGTACCGGGATAACCGGCGCAGGTTTTAGTACCTGCACAGTTATACAATCCGAACTTTAACCCTTTTGCATGCACATAATCAACTACCGTTTTCATTCCATTAGGAAACTTTACCGGGTCAGGGATCAGATCGCCGGTAATACTGTCTCTATCTTTTGCCATCCAGGCATCATCCAGTACAATGTATAAATAGCCGGCATCCTTCATGCCTGAAGAGACCATAATATCGGCTGTCTCTTTACCAACCGCTCACTGATGTTTGTTTCAAACGTATTCCAGCTATTCCATCCCATTGGTGGAGTCAAGCAAGGCCCTCAAATTTTTGAAGCGCTCACTGTTAAACCGGTTAAAAAGATTGCTGTATAACAAATTATTTTTCTCATAATACTATTGCTGTTTTAAGATGATCATTTTTTTGGTGAGTACCCGGCTGCATATTGCAGGGCTTCTATGGCATTCGCGAGGTATACCAGCGGAGCATTCCAGTTTATCGCTATCTCATTGGAAGCATAAGAACATTCGGTATCCGCATAACAGGTTTCAGGTTCAGTCAATTCATATTCACATTTATCCTGTCTCCCGGGATTAGGGCCGCCAGCCAGCAAACCCGGCACCGGTTCTGTTATTCCATCTGCAGCAGAAGGACGGTGATGAGGGTGTTGGGTTGATTTAGTTCCTATACCCGTTACAAAACAATACCCGGTAGCATTCCTGCCAAGGATATATCGAGATTGGTCAATGCCGCTGCTACATATTTATTGTTCTTCGTAATAGAGTATGCATTGATCAATACAATACCCTGGTTGGGCCGCTACTGCATTGCTGCCCCATACAAAATCTTTTACCGATCCACCATTACAGTCCGGAAAGCATTGGTTTTACTATTTGCCATAAGAGAATCAGCGAACCTTACTATATATTCTTTTACCTGCTGAATACGTGCTGAACAAAATTCCGGTAAGGATTTCTGTTTGCGTACTAATGTATAGTAACCAGCATTCCCACACTTGCCCATGAGGGTAATGAAAAAAGGTCTTGCTGTGATCTTCCAGTACAGCATAATAATTTTTATCCTTTGTGGTGACAAATAATTCTGCAGCCGCCCAATACCATTCGTCGCCAAAATTCTTATCGCCATATCCTCCTGTGGTGATCGCCCGGCGTATACAATTTATTCATGGCCTGCTGATCGTATATAAGTGCCGGGTTCTTTACAGCCCATTGCCAGGCGGATACAGCTGCTTCAGGCAACTATCCCTGCAGGGCCCGGTAATTGTTTACGAAACTTTGAAAAGATGCGTGAGGCCTGCGCCATGACTGCTGCAAAGTCAAGCGTAGCGGCTGTTCCTTTTTGTACCACATATCTTGGCCATGTTGTTTCACCCGGCATTACCATGCCATCAAAATTTGCATTCGTGCATTTATTATATACACCACCATCACCGGGATCCTGCATGGTAAACATCCATCTTAAATTACACAACGCTTCATTTAAAATATCGGGAATACCATCAGCGCTTTCCGGTATCTGCGTATGGAGTGTATCAAAATACGCAGGCATATCTTCGAAAGCCGATAACAAAGTACTCATCGTAATACCGGAATTAACGATGTATTTATTATAATCGCGGCATCATACCATCCTCCTGTACTTGAAATAATTGTACCCGCTGGTCTTTTGACAGTAGCAGCCGATGGATGCACCAGCACTGCCGTATCCGGGTGACCTGCCCGCCTTGCCCATACACCGGCATATTTTTTTTCCAATGGTATGGAAACACGCTGGTAATAAAATGCTTTAAGAGAAGATATAGCAACAGGGTGATGAACAGAATGACCAATACTAAATGGATATGAATTTCCTAAACCCAAAACAGCTAATACATAATGGCCCGGTTTCCGGACTTCACTAAAATCCGCCGCCCTGGTTTTCAGTGAAGAATTGGCTGATCGCATTTGTCCACTTAAAATACTGCTGTAAACTGTATCTTTTGTCACAGCATCCAAAACAAAAAAACTATCACCGCTTTCCTGCAGTAACGATCGCTGTTTTTACTGCACCAGGGTAAAACCCGATTTGATCGAGCTGTATTTTATCAGTAGGCGGCTGTGTGCTGGCATCAAAAGATACAATCAGTAGGGAAACAGGCTGAAAATAGTAAGCGCGGAAAAGTATGTATATAAAACTTCATTGTTCTTTCGCTGCAAAATTTCTTAAATACTCCCTGATCTTTATTCCTGATTCTTTCAGGTCGCTTTCTTTCCAGTTACCACCAGATGCCGCAGAACTTTTTAATACTGAACAACTCTCATTCTTATCTGATACGACCAGGTGATCCAGCTAAGTTTCCTTGCTTCCATCCAGTCTATCCATTTTTTCCATTCTTCTTCGTTTAGCGGCCCGTCACCGGAAGCTTCCATGCCTGCACTTTCAGAAATAAAAACGGGCAATCCTTTTTGTATAGCTTCATCTGTTCTGTCGCGCAGCCACTGCTTATGCGTAGCGGCATAAAAAATGCACTGTGTACATCAGGTTATCATAACCTTTGATCGGATCAGCGGCAGGTAATGGAATATCCTGGGTCCCATTTCGGCCGCCGACCAGTATGATATTATCAGGATCAATAGCACGTATCGTTTTGATCACTTCTTCCGAATATGCTTTTACTTCCGCGCATGTTTCTTCATCCGGCTCATTAAAAATCTCATAGATCACATTGGGCTGCTTCCCATAAGTAGTTGCCATCGCTGTTAAAAAAGCTTTCGCCTCTTTGAGCCGGATATTATGACTGTGCCAGTCAATGATCACATAGATACCTTCTTGATCGCCGCATCCACTACTGCTTTTATACTGGCTACTGAACCTTCAGGATCCTTAATATATCCTTTATCGGGTTCTACTCCCATCGCTGCTCTTACTACGGTACATTTCCAGTCATCATGGAGCCATTGTACAGCGCCTCCATTGTAAAACCGGGGCCACCAGTTATGCCACCCGAAACTCATCCCCCGTGAATACAACAGGTTACCGTCTTTATCTACGAGCTGTGTTCCTGTTACTTTCAATGCACCATGCTTTTTGACAGGCTGAGCATGCAGTGTAATGGCTATTACTGAAATAAATAAAACGGTTATTGATAAGCGCATCTTGATAAGGTTTTTAATTATTGTTTCCCTTTTTTCAATTGATATATACCTGAAAGATCTTTCTCAAATAATGTATACGGATCGTTATAGAATTTTATAAAATCAGCTTCGCTTACCTGGCCGGGATAAGGAGCATAATAATGAGTAGGACTTGTAATATCATTTCTCCATACCAATACATACGTGAACTGTACCTTTTCTTTTTTTAATGCTTTGAGCAGTGTTTCCGTCCACCATGTTGTGTTGGGAATTGACTCCAGTCCTGTTTCTGTAAAAGCGGCAGCTTACCGGCCTTCAATGCATAATCAGAAACGATCTTTAGTTTTGCTATTCCTGAATCCACATTGTACCTGCCATAACGTCCAAAGTCGTTATAATTATCTACACCTACCATATCTACCCAATCATTTCCGGGGTATCGCTCGAGGTATTCTTTCTCCGTTCTAAATAAACAATCAGGCGAAAAAGCATAAATGAAATTATGTACACCTAAATTATTCGCGTAAATAAGATACAGTGAATCTCCAGAGCGCAGTGAATTCATCAGTAGTGCAATAAGGTTTTCCCACCAGAACCAACCCGCCATCAAACTCATGATAAGGCCTGAATATCATAGGGCACGAGTTTGCCGTCATTTCCTTTTGTTGATGTGGCAAGGTCTGCGATCGTGCGCAGTATCTCTTTTATTTTTTCATGATGGATCCCCCGGGTATGATCAGTTTAACAGCCGGCGCCGAAACAGAATCCTTCCAGTAAAATCCGCCTTGCTGAGGCAGGATTGGAAAAATGCCAGGATACTGTAGTTATACCGCCCCGGTTATATGTATCACTAATACTCTTTCTTAATGAGTTTCTTTTCTTTTTCTATATCACTTACTGACCTTCCTGACAACCCGCTGAAATCAACACCGATGACAGCAGGATGAGAACCCGTTACAGATTTTACATCCGACCTGTTTTCTTCACCACTCCAGCCATGCCCGTATTCTGTGGCATGCTGGTGGCCAAACAGGATATGCTTTTTTGAAAGCGTATATAAATTATAATACAGGGCCTTTGTTTCTTTCGTAGCGTTTACATCAATGATCCTGTTCGCCATCTTTTGAGAAAGAAGGATTATTGGAAACAGTACCGGTAAGACAAGCAGGAATATATACTTTTTCATGTTACAAATGATTTTTTAAATACCATTATCCGACAACCAGTCAGCCATTCGCTGCGGCCATGTATTAATTGATTTTAACGCTGACCGTTTACCCATATTGAATGCATGTTTACCCTGTGCATACAGGTGAACTTCTGTTTGCACATATGCTTTCCTGTATAATTGCAATAATCTTATTACAGGTTCGGAACAACATTCATCATCGCTGGCAGCTATCCTAAACAGCGGCGGAGCTTCTTTGCTGATCGTACCGGAACAGCTAAGGGGCCGGGATAAACTAATATAAGAAAGGCGGGACTGGCTTTGAATTTATCAATATTGTCTCTTTGCACCTGCTTTTCATTGGATGAATCAAAGGCTACCCAACCTGCCAGTTCACCCCCCGGCAGAAAAACCCATCAAACCGATACGGCTGGTATCTACATTCCATATACCGGCCTGTTGTTTTACCAAACGCATAGCACGCCGGCCATCCTGTAATGCATGTTCTGGTTTATAGGGAGAATTTTCTTCTCTGAATAACGGTATTTTAATACAAAAAGCTGTCACGCCAATGCTGTTGAAGTATGCTGCCGCATCTTCTCCTTCTGCAGTAAACACGAGTTCTTTGTGACCACCGCCCGGGCAAATAACTACTGCTGACCCATTGGCCTTTTCCTTTGGCGGAAGGTAAACGGTTAACGATGGGTTATGAATATTTTTCACCCACCAGTCCTTCGCCTGTTCTTTTTCATCTTTCCGGTTTTCAAAACCAGGTGCACCGCCAGGCCATAAATAAATTACCTGTTTATCCTGTGCAGATAAAACTGCCGCAGAAACAATGCAATTAACAATATATGAAGTATCGTTCTCATCTAAATTATCCAGGCTTTCACCAGAAATACCTGTTTCAAAATTTTGTTACTAAAAAAAGTTCGGCCTGGATATCTCCTGCATTGTAGTTATAATTCATTTTTCTTTAATAATTCAACCGCATGATTGGCGGCCCTTGCAGCCATAGCCATATAAGTAAGTGATGGATTCTGCGTAGAAGTAGAGGTCATACAAGCGCCATCTGATACAAATACATTCGGGCATGCATGTATTGTTCCAGCCATTCAGCAAAGATGTTTTTGGATCTTTGCCATCCGCACACCGCCCATTTCATGAATGTCAAGCCCGGGAGCCTGCTTGCTGTCCGTTGCTTTGATATCGGTGAATCCCGCCTTTGTGTACATTTCTGTATACTGCTCCATAAAGTCTTTGATCATCTTTTCATCATTATCATCGTAGGCACTGAAAAATTGATCAATGGCATACCCCATTCATCTTTTTTATTATTATCAAGATTTACATAGTTGGTTTCTTAGGGATGGTTTCGCCCATGCATTGCGAACCGACACTCCACGGCCCCATAGGAGCAGATGTATCCATCAGCTTATTTTTTAATTCTTCGCCAAACAATCCTTCTCCATTACCGGCGCCTCCATAACGGTTTGCATTAAATGTAGTAGCATAGCCGCGCAAAAAATCTGTTTCCTGTTTTCGTACATTCCGGAAGCGCGGGATATAAGCGCCTGTCGGACGGCTGCCTTCTGTTTTGGAATCCAGCATACCCTCATACTTCGCTGTGATCCTCGCGCGGTAATTATGAAAAGCAAAATACTTTCCCAGCAACCCATTGTCATTGCCCAGGCCATTGGGAAAACGCTTCGATATTGAATTCAACAAGATCAAATTCGTATTGATAGCCCCTGCATTCACAAATATTACCGGCGCAAAATATTCAGTAGCTTGTTTAGTATTGGCATCTATGATGCGTACGCCGGTCGCCTTACCTTTTACTTCATCATAAATAACAGAATGAACGACGGCATGAGTGCGCATCGTTAAATTGCCCGTTTTCTGCGCCCATGGAATAGTAGTAGAGTTAGCATTGAAGTAGCCGCCAAAAGGACAACCAACGCTGGCATAAATTTCTTGCCTGGCATTGCGCCCTTCCCTGTTCAAGATGTATGGGCTCCGTTTCGTAATATGTCACAACGGGCATATATCACATGGCGGTCATTATAGCTTTTTGAAATGATGTCTTTGAAATGATTTTCTACGCAGGTAAGTTCCCAGGGTGGCAAAAATTCTCCGTCGGGCAATGTATCCAATCCATCTTTATTACCGCTGATACCCGCAAATTTTTCTACATAACTATACCAGGGAGCCAGGTCTTTATAACGTATAGGCCAGTCTACGGCAAAGCCATCACGGCGGGCCCTTCGAAATCAAAATCACTCCAGCGCTGCGTTTGTCTTGCCCACATAATACTTTTACCACCGACCTGGTAACCTCTTATCCAGTCGAATGGTTTTTCCTGCGTATAAGGATGCTCTGTATCCTTTACAAAAAAATGCATGGCATCTTCTTTAAACGCATAGCAACGTGAAATGACCGGGTTGTCTTTAGCGATCGCATACGGAACCTGCCCGCGGTGTTTAAATTCCCAGGGCAGCATGCTGGTTGTCGGGTAATCTTTTATATGCTTTACATCACGCCCGCGTTCAAGCAATAAAGTTTTCAATCCTTTTTCGCATAACTCTTTGGCTACCCAGCCGCCGCTCATACCGCTGCCGATCACTATTGCATCAAACGTATTGTTGTTATCTCCCATACAGCAAGGTTATAATTTCATTTCTTTATCACACATTGGTTACCGGCACACAACCCTTAAAATGCGGCCCCGGCACCATTTTATATTTCCTGATATCGGTCATATATTCTTTGGACGATGTAAAACTTTGCACGGTATAGCGCTTAACCGTTACATAAAATGCCAGCGCATCTTCTGGTATATCTTTTTTATTTTCAATAGCTGCAAGGAGCGATTTTTTCTGTTCAGGCGTATAGCTGGTAAACAATTGGCCGAATTTATCGTGACTGAGTTTGTCAAAAGCTTTCAGTCCATTTTCGAATCTTTGCTGATCATCCGGGGAAAAACAATCGTCCACCATTGTCAATACAATTCATGGGCCTTCAAACTTTTCGCACCGGTAAAATTCTTTGTTTGGGGAATAATGGTGTCGGCGAGTTCCGCCAGCATACGTTCCTGTGAACGGTCAATGAAATATTTTTTAATGGAATGGAACTCTGTCATCGTTCATACAGGAAGGCAACAAACCAGCCCCGGCGGAGATGATCACTACGTTTCGTATAGCGGTTCTTCTGTTCATATAGTTTGCATTCGCTTACATCCTGAATATACCATAAACCATGGATGTTAGTTATCACGCTGGTGCTTTTAGCTAACAGAGTGATGTAAGAGGATAAAATAGTACCAGTTTAATATTTCAACTTAGCAGATAATCCATATTTTCCTTCATACTTTCAAATGGTGTGCTGGCATATTCTTCCTGCTCCACAAAGAAATATTTCATACCAGCCTGTTTACTATGCTTCAGCATCTGTGCTATATCCAGGCTCCTTTACCAATTCGGTACTGCGCTTCTTTGCCATATTCATATCCTTCAGGTGCCAGAGCGGAAAACGTCCTTTGTATTTGCTGAAGTAATCCAATGGATCTTTACCCCCAACAATCACCCATCCCAGGTCCATCTCCATGTGTACAAGGGCAGGATCGGTATTATCTAGTAATACATCATATAATACCTGGCCTTTATCGCTTTCAAATTCATACTCATGATTATGATACCCGAATTTCAAATTCATCTTCTTACATTCTTCGCCTGCTTTATTAAACGTTTCTGCTACTTTTTTATAATTATCGGCTGTTTGCCCGGTAGTAGGCATGGTAGAACATATCAAATATTCCTGGCCCGCTTCAGCCGTTTCGTTCATCGTTTGCTGCCATTTATCGTCAATATGTACATGGCCGCTGCGCAGCGTCATGCCAAGACCGGTACATGCCTGTTTCATCTCCTTTGCCGTTAATCCATAGTAATGTCCTTTATCGCTTTTGGCCGATTCAATTTGCTTAATACCGAGGGAAGCTATCCGTTGCAATGTGCCTCTTGCATCGGCGAGCATCTCTTTACGAAAAGTATATAACTGCAGCCCTGTATTCTTTACCTTTTTGGAAGAATCAATAAATGAAGGCAGCAGCAGGGAACCAATTGCCAGGGCACTTGTATCTATTAAAAAACCGCGACGTGTTTGCATAAAGAAGAATTATTATAGTGTGAATAGCGTTTCAATTATAGTTTGACCCTTTTATCAATACTTCAGCACACTCTCAATTTCACTCAGCTCGGCTGAAGAAAAATCCGGGTTATCAAGACAAGCGAGGTTATCATCCAATTGCGCTACCGAGCTGGCGCCTATCAACACCGTTGTAATGCGTTTGTCTTTCATCAGCCAGGCCAGCGCCATTTGCGCCAATGACTGATCTCTTTGCTTTGCTATTCATTCAATGCCCTGATCTGTTCCAGTTTCTCTTCTGTAATATCCGCTGATTTTAAAAAAACTGCTTTAGCTGCTCTTGAATTTTCCGGTATGCTTTTAAATACCTGTTGGTAAGCAAGCCCTGCGCCAGCGGGGAAAAAGGAATAACAACCCACACCATATTCTTCGAGTACATCCAGCAACCCGTTTTCCACCCATCTTTCAAACATGGAGTATTTTGGCTGATGAATCAAACAAGGCGTTCCCAGTTGTTTTAATATTTCAAACGCTTTTTTTGCTTCCGGCGCTTTGTAATTGGAGATACCGGCATACAAGGCTCTTCCGCTTCGTACTGCTGTATCCAATGCTATCATGGTTTCTTCCAATGGCGTATCGGCGTCGGGACGATGCGAAATAAAAATATCTACGTACTCCAACTGCATTCTTTTCAGGCTCTGGTCAAGACTTGATAATAAATTCTTTCTTGAACCCCCATTCACCATAAGGGCCCGGCACATATAATAGCCGGCTTTGGTAGAAATGATCAGTTCATCCCGGAGATTAGCGGTGAAATCCTGTTTAAGTATCTTCCCGAAATTCTCCTCAGCGGTACCGGGTGCAGGACCGTAGTTATTAGCCAGGTCAAAATGGGTAATACCCCTGTCGAATGCACGGCGAATAATGCTGCGCCCATTTTCAAAATCATCTGCGGAACCGAAGTTGTGCCAAAGACCGAGAGAAATAGCAGGCAACCGTATGCCGCTTTTGCCGCAACGGTTATACAACATTTTATCATACCTGTCTGCTGAAGGAGTATACGTCATTTTAGTTTTTGGCTCAAGTTCCGTTGAATTGTCTGATCATCCAAATGGTTGCCTGTAAAGGCACCAGGACCACGAAGTATTCAAAGCTCATTGAGATTCTTTGTGTATTGGTGGGAATATATTTTTCATACCAGGTGATCACTACCAATTCATTTTTTTCCTGATAAATGCAGTCAGTTCACCAGCTATTTCTTTATGCTCTTCCAGGTCAGGATGCCAGTCACAACCCTTGTTGAATTGCTTTGAGAAAAAGTAGCTTGTCACGTTCTTATCGCCTTCCTTATTCATTTTATTGACAATCCCTGTCCAATGTCTTTTCATAAACGCAGCCAGGGAGCATCAGCCATGGGGCTGGTCAGGCAAATGAATGTCGCTTCCGATAATAGCCCCTGAGCCTTTTAATAAAAGCAATATAGTTGTTGCTGAATACTGCTGAATCCTGTATGCCGTCATTTTGCCTAAACATATCGTCACTATATCCGGCTGGTATTGATTAAAATCCCAGGCAATGGTATCATCACGCATACTGATCTTATCAAATACCTGCGGCATGATCACATTCATATTACAGCAGCTACGCATCAACCCGATGCCGGAGACGGCTGATAAATGGTATTGTGCATTCAGGGTTCGGGCGGTAATCGCTCCATAACTTAAATACGCATTATGCTGATCCTGCCATACTCCTTTTCCACAAGGGATGGCAGAAGCATCACTACCTGTGCCGCAGGTGATGGAATTGCCGATGCATTCAATTTTATGTTCCGGCTTCGGTAAAGGCTTTACCAATTGGCGGCATCGTATACCCACCAATTCAAGATAGCCGATATTGGCTTCTGTATTTTTACAAATGAGAAGAGTATGTTCGCCGGATGATAGGTTTTCGGCTACTTTAATAGTATCCGTTGTGCTTTGGTCTGCAGCCGAATAGCTTTACCATCGAGCACTACTTCGAGATAATTATGATTCTTACCCCATAATATTTCGTCATTCAGAATTACTTCACAATAATCGCCGGAAAATATTGCAGTGATATATACGCCGGGTTGCCAGAAGCGGGGAGTTTGGGGTTGGTAAAATCTATCCTGCCTGTGTATTGAATATATGATGATCAGCAGCGAAGAAGGAAACTGGGTTTTGCCGGGCAATTAGTGTTTTGCATTGAAAAGAGAGCATTGCAAATATGCTCAACAGCATTACCGGGCGATGAAGTATTCGGCAAAGAGTTTTATCATCTTGTTTGCTTTCTAATTTTTACCCAATAGATACGTTAGGGAATACACACATAGATACTATGTGGACCCCTATGTTCCTATTAATGATTACTTATTATTTATAAATAAACTTCGCTTTCTTATCACCAATCATCACCTCAAACTCTCCCGGCTCTGTGACTGTTTTTAATTGTGCATTGACAAACGCGAGATCGTTTTTATCA
The DNA here is from genome assembly GCA_037200265.1 of Bacteroidota bacterium. GTDB lineage: Bacteria > Bacteroidota > Bacteroidia > Chitinophagales > Chitinophagaceae > VBAT01. The sequence continues at coordinate 73,859 of JBBCIL010000009.1, read as the reverse complement.
ATGGTAAATGTCACTTTCTTTGTTTCACCTGCTTTGAGGCTGATCTTTTGAAAAGCCCGTAACCGTTTCATACACGGCGTGATGCTGGCATAGAGATCACGGGTGTATAATTCAATAGTGTGTTTACCATCACGGGTGCCGGCATTTTTTATAGTGATACTCACAGTCAGTTTTGCATTACCTGCAAGCGTTGTACTGCTGAGCAGAAGATCACTATAGTCAAAACTGGTATAGCTCAATCCATGCCCAAAACGCATACAGCGGGTCATAACCGGAGTTGATATTATCATTGAATACTTCTCTTACTTCTTCCGTGGGCTTCCGGTCATACATAACGATCTCACCCATGCTGCGCGGATAACTAAATGGCAAAAGCCCGTCAGGATTATAATCACCGAATAGTACATCGGCAATCGCTTCAGCCGTTTTTCTTACCACTCCAGTAGGTCATCAGTATACCTTTCATAGATGGTTCGATACCCGTGATAAAACGCGGTCTTCCTTCTGTTAATACGAGTATCACCGGCTTGCCTGTGGCAGCAGCTGCATTGGCCAGTTCAACCATGGTTGTCCGGCAACGCAAGTTCGCGTGTATTTCCCGGGCTTTCCGCATACGCATCTTCCCCTACGCATAATATAATCACATCCGCATTTGAAGCAGCCGCTGTAAGTTTGGCCGCATCATAATTCATTACATTATCAAAGCCTCTGCCTGTTGTCGTCGTTACATTCGCTGCGCCCAGTTTGTCTGTGATCGCCTGTAAGATGGTCTTACTGTCTGCCGGGTACCATTGCTCATCTTTTCCCTGCCAGGTATAGCTCCAGCAACCGTTGAGCGCACTGATACTTTGTGCAGACGGGCCCGCTACCAGCACTCTTGTTGTTTTCGTCAATGGCAATACATTGCCCTGGTTCTTTAATAACGTCATGGCTTCATGCGCTGCATCCAGTGCCAGTGTCTGATATTCCGGTTTCCCGAAATTACTTTTAGCTGCCGCTTCGGGGTATGGATTTTCAAACAAGCCGATCTTATATTTCAGCACGAGTATTCTTTTCACCGCATCATCAATACGCTCATGGGCACTTCTCCTTTCTTTACGGCTTCGATCAGCAGGTCGTAGAAAGAATAATCGGCCGGCACCATACTCATATCAATGCCTGCATTGATGGCCATTACTACTGCCTGCCGCGGTGTTGATGCTACATTATGCCTGTCATGTAACCGTTTAATATCTTCCCAATCGGTAACGATCAATCCCTGGAAACCTAGTTCCTTTCTCAGTACATCGGTTAGTAAGTATTTATCAGCGTGCACCGGGATACCATTGATCTCTCCTGAATTGATCATGATAGTAGATGATCCTGCCTTCACCGCTTCCCGGAACTGGGGCAGGTAATATTCTCTCATTTCTATTTCCGGCAGATAGATCGGCGTTCTGTCCTTACCGGTTCTTGATGCGGAATAACCCAAATAATGTTTCATACAACTGGCAACAGCTGTCGTATTCTTCAAGCCATCTTCTTCATACGCTTTTACAACTGCGGCGCCCATTGTTTTACCTATATACACGTCTTCGCCATAGGTTTCAGGAAAACGTGACCATAGAGGCTGACGCCCGATATCCAGTACCGTGCAAAGTTCCAGCGCACACCTGAAGCCCTCAGCTCATTTGCTGTTACTTTGATGACGGCTTTTGCCAGTTCTACATTTCGTGTAGCGGCCATACCTATGTTCTGGGGAAATAAAGTAGAGTTGAGTGTATAGGTCTGACCAAGTATGCCATCCAGCCCATTATACAACCGGTATCTTCAGTTTGGTATTTTTTACTTCATCCTGTATCTGTGTAATGACCGTATGCCATGTTTCTACAGATAAGGCATGGGCCGTGGTATTTATATAGAACCTACTTATGATCAATCACTGCTTTTTTCAAGGCAGCGGGGTCAACAGCACCGTCCTGGTTACCCCATCCACCTTTGGCGATCACGGCAAACGTTACCTGTGTCATTTGCCCTACTTTTTCTTCGAGGGTCATTTTCTTTACAAGCGCTTCCGCTTTTTGCTGATCTGTTTGCGCGGTAACGCCGGTACAATAAGCAAGGATAAAAACAAGAGAGAGAATTTTTTTCATACCAATTATATTGGATCGTTAATAATAATGCGGCCCGTCACTGAATAAAAAGAATTTTTACATCATCTATTTTTATATACCCGTTACTTTTTATCAACGGCCATGATCACTGCTCCCCAGGCGGGTACAGTTACCCGTATACCATTTGCAGTAAGCGATGACCGGGCGTTAAGCGTTGCATAATTATCAGGGCCGCCTGCTGCTACGGCAGGGCCATTCCCATTTACCAGTACCTTCCTGGAAAACTCCCGTTATCATTGCATTCCTTCCAGGTTATACCAGTAAAAACGACTACCGCTATAAAAGTTTTTCATTTTCACTTCTACGGTCAGCGGTGATCCTGAAGTATTCACCAGGGTAACGTTTACCTGCCCGGAAGAATAAGTAGATGAGAAGAATAAGTAGATGAGTAAGCTTTAAGATTAGTGTTGCAACTACCGTATTATTCACCAACCTGTCACCTAACATTTTTTGAAAATAATACATGTAATAAAAACTCGGCCGCGGAGTCCATTTGCTAATACCGGGTTCATCTCCTGCGCTGAAAAGCCCATGATCATTTCCATCCGACCAACCGTTCAGCAAATCCCAGCGGGCAGCCATACCGTATTTATTTTTTAATGCCTCGCCCATCACTAATACCGCAAAAGCACCACTGACATTAGATACCTGTTGCTTTGAATCTTTCGCCCACATATTCCATTCGTCCATGGCTATGGGTTTAACCGTAGCACCGTTTGCCTGCAAAGTCTGGGTAACATAATTGATCATCGTACCCGGAACGGATAATGCCGATGACAATACTACCGAAGCATTTGAATTCTGATCATAAGGCGTGAAATAATTATGCACTACATAAAAATCTGCTTTGTTACTGATACCTGTCATCATCCCCGTATTCCATGTTCTGAGTGTATTGGTTTGCCAGGATTCAGTAGCGGGCGCTTCTGCTGTAACGGCGCCAATATATATTTGCCTGCCGATCTCTGTGGCCGCTTTTTTCATTGAATCTGCAAATACTTTGAAATGCTGCGCATACAATGTGCCGGTTAAAAACTCCGGCTGGCCATCTTTATTCAACGACTGATCAATTCTGTAACCCCATTCCCAGTTTGCCATAGTTCTCATTGCCAATTTCCCATAATTGGGTGCGGCCATTGTCGTAGCGTACCCAGTCTGCGGCAAGATGTGCGGCAGCCGCTACGGGTCGAGGCCTGTACCATACCTGGCGTATCCATAATTGACAGTGATGATTCCCTTATTACCTGTTTGCTGCAGCATACTGTAGTAATTATCCAGGGAGCATTGCCAGTTAAATGTTGTTTTACCATAATTATATCCGGGTCTTTTTTAACACCATTCTCATCTGTTATCATAGCCGGCGCGTCCGGCGGATTAACTCCCTGCTGTGCATTCCAGAAATATACATCGCTGGAACTACCGCCCGGAAAACGGATGATATGCGGATGCAGGTTGGTAACAGGTGTTATAAACTTTGGATCACCGGCTACAGGGCCCATCCACCAAACGCATTGTGTCCAAATTCTGATAATGGTATTTTGGTAATTATAGAAGTAGCGTCAACAGTTACGGTAATGGAAGCGCTTGACGGGATGCTTACAGCATCATAAGCAGGTGCTGTAAATGATTTAGGTTGCCAGTCATCTAAAAAAAATCCTATCGTATTGGCGGTAGCCGGATCTGTTCCGGGTACGATCGTTGTATCTCCTGCTGGCGGAGGCGGAGAAGGAGGTTCCGGATCGGCCTTACTTTTCTTACAACTTATACAAGAACTAATCACCATCCATCCTGCAATCCATGCAAATAAATTCTTTTTCATCAGAGTAGTATTTTTTAATTATCCCTTTTATAAATTTCGATACAGGCCCCTGGCATTGTGGTAAGGGCATTTCCAAAAACCAGCTTTTTCCTTATTCATCACAGAATAATCTGCATGAACGCCCCAGAACCATTCTCCATGCTGGTTATCTTTTATATGCTTTTTTATAAACTCCCAGTTACTGATAAAATATTGCAGGTATTTTTCATTACCTGTCAGTTGATAGGCATTAAAAAAACCGACCATGGCTTCCGCCTGTGGCCACCAGTGTTTTTCTTTATCAAATGGTCTTTCGCCGCATCATACTCGTACCACAGGCCGCCATCTTTATCCAGGCCTTCGGCGGCTGCATCAGCCAGTCTTATACTTAATTCTTTGAAGCGGATGATATAATTTTCACTGTTCAGCTTTTTGGCGCAATCGAGTAAAAGCCAGGCGGCTTCTGCATCATGGCCATAAGAAACCAGCGATGATTTTACGGCCCATTTCTCATCCATGAATAAATTAAGATGCGCTGTTTGCGCGTCTATCATATATTGCTCAAAAATATCCAGCAGGTGCTTTATACTTTCTTTAAGCCTTTCGTCGGGCCATACCGTGTACAGGTTGGCATACGCTTCCACGATATGCAAATGCGTATTGGTGGTCTTTTTCTCATTATCATCTTTTTCGCTTAACCGCAGATCGCCTATGAGTTTCCATCCCTGCGTGAATGCTTCGAGGTAGCCACCGTTCTTTCTGTCGAAACTGTTTTTCTCAATATGTTCAAAAATATCCTTTGCCAGCATTTCCGCTTCTGCTATCGTAGCGCATTTGAACCGGGTAATGCCTGCATTGAGCATTAACTGCACCACATCCGGTGATTTATGCGTTTTGATATGTGGGCGCAACCGTGCACATCTCCTGTCATCCGTATGGCGGTTTGAATATTTTCTTTTACCCGGTCGGGGAATACGATCAGCGCCGGGGAATCAATACCGGCGATATTGCTGACACGGTACCAGTCAGGATTATTCTCCATATATCAGCAGAATTATTTTATACTTCTATTTCAACTATCGCTTCAATCTCCACGGCCACATTTCCGGGCAGGGATCCGGCGCCTATAGCGCTTCGCACACCTTACCATTCTCTTCTCCCCATAATTGTACAAACAATTCGCTGCACCCATTGATCACCACAGGGTGTTTTTCATAATCGGTCACAGCATTCACGATGCCCAGTATTTTGATCACACGCTTTACTTTATCCAATGTTCCTGTATGCTCTTTGATAGCGCTGAGGATAGCGAGGCCGCATTGCCGCGCTGCGGTCTTTCCCTGTTCTTCATCAAGATCTTTACCCAATTTACCGGTAATGGGACTTCCGTCTGTGTTCACAGAGATATGCCCGGAATATATAATTTATTGCCATCCGCAAGGCATCGTTTATATATTCCTTTGGATACGGGAAGTACAGGGAGTAAAAGGCCCAGCGCCGTTAGTTTTTGTTCAATATAATTATTTGCCATGTTTCTATACAGAATAAGAGTTATGAAGATAAATAATGTTACCGTTGAAACTTAAAGGTGGCTATTAAAAAAGAAAGGCGTGTATGAGTGCCGGTTCAAACAAGGTGATTGACAGCAATGGAAAAAATGCGAAGCTTGCCGCGTAGAAACGTTCTAAAGAATCATTTCCTGTTTTCTACAAAACGTTTCCGATATTTGTCCTGTTGGTACTCAATTATTTAATGTTACCCTGCAAGTAAGGAAGGAAAATGGAGAATTTGAATCCTAAAAGCTGGCTGAAAAACTTAGCCTTGCTATCTCAACCCTGCCAGGGGCTTTTAGATCCTTATCACCTTAAATAAAATAATGAATATGACAAGATCATTACTGGTAGTCTGCCTGGTAATATGCGCCGCCACCAGTGCACAATTGCCACAGGTATTTATAATGGACGCCCGTCGTTTGCTGGAACTGAAGAAAACAGAACAACAGCCCGGTAATAAAACAGGCAAAGTAATTGCCGGCCTGCGAATCCAGGCGGATTCTTTATTAAATATGAAACCGATGTCGGTCATGGATAAACCTTTACTCCTGTAAGCGGTGATAAACATGATTATATGAGCCAGGCTCCCTATTTCTGGTACGACAGTACCAAACCAAATGGCCTGCCTTATATGCGGAAGGATGGCATACGTAACCCGGAGATATATAAGATCACCGACCGGAGCTATTTGGGGAAACTGGAGACCGCTTCCCGTACCTTATCGCTTGCCTGGTATTTAACGGGCGAAGAGAAATATGCTGAAAAAGCCGCTGCTTTACTAAGCACCTGGTTTTTAGATGAGGGTACAAAATGAATCCTCATCTTGAATACGGACAAGCTATACCCGGTGTTAATACCGGCAGAGGCATCGGTATCATTGAAACGATCGCATTGACAGGTATCGCGGATGCTGCGGGGTCTTCTCATAGGTTCAAATCCTGGACAACGGCCGATCATCAATCACTGCAACAATGGTATTCGCAGTATTTAAAATGGCTGCTTACCAGCACAAATGGTAATGATGAGCGTAAAGCCAAAAACAATCATGGCACCTGGTATTATGCGCAGGTTATTGATTTTGCTTTATTCACAGGTGATGATACTAAGGCAAAACAACTGGTACAGGAAAGTAAAAAAGGCTGGATAGCCAATTAACCAAAGAAGGAAAACAACCGCTGGAACTCGAAAGAACCAACGGGCTCGGGTACAGCACTATGAACCTGGGAGGCTGGTTTACCGTTGCCACCCTGGCGGCAAGGACAGGAGTTGACCTGTGGCATTACAAAACATCAAGAATGCCGGCTTACGTACTGCGCTTGACTGGTTGCTGCCTTATGCAGCAGGAGAAAAGAAATGGGAATACCAGCAGATCAGTAAATACAATAAGAATGATATCTGTCCGCTGTTGCTGCAGGCAGCTATTGCTTTTAAAGATGAACAGTATGCTGCCAAAGCTAAACAGTTGAGCAGCGACAGTAGTATAATAACAGACCTGCTCTTCAGCAACTAGCTATTCTTTCAATCTCCTTACCGCACTACTGGTCCTGTTCGCCCATGGCTTGTTGCAAGAAAATGACAAAAAAGAGATACCAGTCCTGTGTAATACTCTTTTCATGATTTAATACTGGTGACTCTATTTACTTTTTCGAAGTCAGCAGATAATGTATTCATCTGCTCTGCAGTTAATGCATCACCTGAATGCACAACGACCCTGTACCGGAAAGTGACCGATTCTTTTGGCTGCAAAGAAAAATTGAGTTCTTCTTTTCCGTTGCTGAAAACTTTTCTCCCCAAGGGGTTCAAGGCAAATAATCCATAGCCTCTTGCGTGCCAGTAAGCAGGATAGCCTGCATTGGCCGGGTGATCGAACATACCTATGGTAATATCTTTGCCCCCTTTTTTACCTGTAAGCATGGCCCATTTTCCTTTGGTGCTCCAGACTGAATCTCCTTTTACCCCATCACTGTTATAATACATACCTGTCACATCTGCCGCATCGGAAGGAAGTACCGTAGTGATATTTCCTTTATTGTCAACAAAACTGCTTTTTTCTTTTGAAGGCAGTTCCAGTTCCCTTGCTACCCGGATGGCAAACATGCCATCTTTTACATCTTTAAATAGTACCGTTGTGTCTGTAGCCGTTAATGTGGTAATACGGTCTATGATAAAATCATTTCCTTTTACACTGAAATGGAAGTAGTTTGCTCATTTAATAAAACTTTCCTGTCCGGCCTTACCCATGTAGCCGTAGTGGAGAGTGATGCGGTATTACCATTTGCTTTTTTACTAACGATTTTCTGCGGAACGATCGTACCATACATATTTCTTTTTTCTACAGCGATCGCTGTAGAATTATTCCAGAAGTCAAGTCCATTCACCGATTCATAGTTCAGCCAGATACCCGTATGATGCGGGTGATCCGTTCGCTCCCCGGGAACGATCTGGAAAGGGTAACTGCGGGTGACAGTAATACCATCTACCGTATTGACCGGGAAAAGCATGGGCTTCCTGCTCGAATCATAATAACAATAAGCCGTCAGCAGTTTATTATTATATAAAATATCTACCTGTTTCTTATCCTTCTGCTCTGTGATAGCAAAGCCTTTTTGCTGGGACATGGAAGCCACGCTTATCAATAATAAAACCGGGATAGCTGAAAGTTTTGTCATGCACTTAATATTTAAACACTTTTCCATCTGCCATTACTTCCTGTGTCTTTTCATCGAACGTTACCCCTGGCGCCTGTATGAGCAGCGGCATTGGTCATGATCGTAGCAATAGAATGACTATACCCCGCTTCCACCGGCGCATTAGGCGTCTTACGGCTGCGGATACATTCCATCCAGTTGCGGATATGGTTGGAAGTGAGTTTATCGCCGCCTGTATTGGCAGAAGCCACCACCGCTTCTGCCGCGGATAATGTTTGCTCAGGTAATAAATTTGCCTGCATGCCCATATCCTCAGCGAATTTTTTTGTCAACCCGCCTCTCGGAGAGACCATATTCGTATTAAGGTTCAGTTCTCCGCCGTTGGAATAATAGATCTCCGCCGGTTTTTCATCGCCATTATGCATACGTGAACCAAATGTCACCTGGAAACCGGTTGACAGATCGTTAGCCGGACCATAATCAAACACTGCCGTAATGGTATCCCAGTTCTTTCTTCCATCTTTCCACATATAAATGCCGCCATTGGCTACCACTGATCTTGGATGGCTCAAACCACTGAACCAATGCACCGTATCTATCTGGTGACTCATCCATTGACCCGGCAGTCCAGATGAATAGGGCCAGAACAAACGATATTCCAGGTATTTTCTTGCATCAAAAGAATCATTGGGCCTGTTCATTAAAAATCTCTTCCAGTCTGTATCCTCCTCTTTCAACTGGCTGAGCAGCGCCGGTCTGCGCCAGCGGCCGGGCTGGTTGACATTCCATGTCAGCTCCACCATTGTAATGGGACCAAACCTTACCCGAGCGTATAAAATCATTGGCCGCATGGTAGTTGGCTCCGCTTCTTCTCTGCGAGCCTATTTGTACGATCCTGTCTGTCGCTTTAATTGCTTTTAATGCAGCCCGGTTATCTTCCATTGTTTCTGCAAAAGGTTTTTCGACATACGCATCACACCTGCCTTTACTGCTTCGATGGCATGCAGTGCATGCTGAAAATCGGCCGTGCTGATAATACGGCATCCACCAGCTTTTTATCATACATCTCTTCATTGTTGCGAGCAGACAGCGATATCATGCCCCATTTTTTCTTTCCATACGGCAGCGCCTTCCTCCCTTCTTTTTTTCCAGATATCCGATACAGCTACCAGGTCAAAGTTCAGTTCCTTGTAATGGTTCATAAAGGAGGGGATATGCGAACCTTTGTGCCGGTCGGAAAAACCTACCACTCCCACTCTTACACGATCATTGGAACCTATGATCCTGCTATAACTTTTGGCATTGAAACCTATCGCGGCTGCATACACCGCAGCAGAGGCTTTGACTGACTGGTTGATGAAATGACGGCGTGTGGGCATGAGTGTTGATTTATTTTTTTTTAAGAAGTCCGGAACCCGGAAAGTCCGCCGGGTAAACACCTCGAGCGTCCTTTGAGGAAAATCCGGAAGACCTTTCCCTTTATTTGATTATTACTTTTTCTTTTGACCAGGTAATTTCAACTTGTAATGTCATGTCAAACATCAAACTCGTTCCGGGACTTTCCATTCCAGGATTCCGCCACTTTCACGCAACAGACTTTCCGACGTCCGGACTCCCCTCTTACCACTTTAATTCCCTTATCTTAATACTCCTGTACGACACCGCATTGCCATGATCCTGCAACAGGATATGACCTTTAGACGCTTCTCCAAAGTTTTTCCAGCTCACATACTTACTAATTGCTACCAGGTCCCTGTATTCTTTTGAGCCGCGTATGTATTCCAACACTTTAACACCATTGAGGTAATGCTCTACTTTATCATTCGGGTACACTATTATCCTTCCGAAATTCCATTGGCCGATGGGGCGTAAGAATCTTTTTTGCTTTTCGGCTTTGATCAGGTCGTACAAAGAACCCAGCGTCCGGTTGCCATTGCGGCCCAGTTTAGCGTCCGGGTGCAATGAATCATCCAGCACCTGGTACTCCAGGCCAATCGCCGAGCCGCTGCTGGCCTCGGCCAGGGGTTACAAAATACTTTATGCCGCTATTGGCGCCGGGTGTCAGTTTAAATTCAAAAGAAAGATCAAAAGCCGCATACTGTTCATTGGTAACGATGTCGCCGCCATTGGTTGCTTCTTTTCCTTCTGCATTAACAACAGAAAGGACGCCATTACTGATCGTCCACCCTTTTTCCGGGAAGCTATTACCCTTTGCACTTTCCCATCCTTTGTTTGTTTTGCCGTCAAATAGTAAACGCCATCCATTCTTCTTTTCGTAAGCCGTCAAACTATTTGGAACAAAATTGGCGACATATACGTTGGCAGGAAAGGGGGTGGGTGTTAAACCATTTGTTTTAATACGTATGTTCTTAAAGCACACTTTCTTTCCTGCATGATCGGCTGATTTGATGGCATGCACCTGCAACCCGATAAAACCTTTGGCATCTATGGTATCTACCACATAGGCAGTTGCTATTCCATTCACCCATGTTTTCATTTCATTGCCGATACATTCTACTTGTAATGATTATATACTCCCGGTTTATATACATTCTGAGCGGCTGCATTTAACTGCATCGGGTACAACCATTCTCTTCTTCCTTCGTCATAGATACCTCCTGTCCATCTTCGTGATGTCGGATCAATTTCACATTGACGGCCATACACTCTTCCTTCCCCGTTAAAAGCAGCAGGATCAAAATGACTGCGGGTCTGCAAACCTGCATTACCTTCTTCATCTTCCACCCATACATCGGCTTCGAGAATAAAATCACCGTATTCTTTTTCCGTAACCAAAAAGGTATTCCTTGAATTTACTACTGTTCTGCCCACAATTACCCCGTCTTCCACTTTGTAATCGGCAGTACCGGCCAGGCGTTTCCAGCCACTTAGGTCTTTTCCATTGAAGAGATTTGCCAGCCTGCTGCAGGCGATTGTGCGGATAATAAACCAGTAATAAAGAGGGCTATGACAGGTAAAATGTTTTTTGATTTCATAATGGCGATTACACTGATTAATATAAAAACTAAATCTACTTATTTTGTCCAGCGACACAATAATTATTTTCCCAATAAAGCTATTGCACACCATAACAATGGCGCTCGCCCATGCACGTCTCCAGTATTCCTTACTCTTTACCTTCCGGTGGCCCCGATTATCTACCAGCAACGTTTTTTCCGAAAGCAAGTATTTTGGCTCCTTTGCCTGCATATTACAACTCAAAAGAACGGCACGGAATACTAGCCCACATGGTCCGGAACAGGCATGAGCGTAATTTGATCACTCACTTGCTCTTACTTTGATTACTATCTTTTTCACCGGCTTGTTACCACCGGGAGTGATATTGGGCCGATGCGCATCCGACGGAAAGAAAATAAAAAAGGTTCCTGCAGTACCATATAAAATTCCCCTCAGCTGAATAATTAGCTACATCTTTTTTCTCGTCATACTCTTTTGTCACCGTGCCTTCGATACGGGCCATACACCCATTTTTTCATCCCCGGTGATGATACATTGCAGGTCTATATACTTTCTGTGAGATTCCCAGTTTGTTTTATCGAAATCCTTTGAAGGATCTTCCGTTACAGACGCATACACATTTTCACCGTCTATCGGGTATTTTCCCTTCGCTATGGTTGCAAGGTCGTGCTCTTTAAGAAAGGCAAAAGCCTTATCCCAATACGCTTTATTCGACTGGTATTGCCGGGCAAACTCCTGCTGGTTGATGGATGTATGCGGAACAAGCGATACACCATTCAGCCATGCCTTTTTTTTGAACCATTTTTTGGCTTCTTTCTTTGTAGGTGTTTTCCCGGTCGTTGATTGGGCTTCCAGGTTCATTACCAAAGAAGAAAGCAAAAAAAAATAAAACAGCGGTACTAAATCGTATTCTCATTCGTATTTATTTATAATTATTAGCTCCATAAAACGATATTTACCAGCGCCTGCCCTCCCAGTCTTTCAGATAGCTCGCCATGTACAAACTTATGGAAGAAAGTGAATGGTTTGAAATTCAATCCAAAGTCAAATAACTGCTCTTCTTTTTCTAAAAGAAACTGAAGAAATCTTTTTTTTCATCACTGACAGTACCGAATTAAAATATGATTGAAAAATTTCTCCTGCTTTATAAATTAAGAAAGGCAGTAGGCACCCCTTCTACTTTTCCGCTGGCAACTGAATGTCCATTATTTGTCTTAATACGAATAACAGCCCTTCCATTATATAATTGTACATACCGTGAGCCGGAAGAAGTGCCCTGGTTATCTACCAGTTTACCATCTCCTGTTAGTCCGAACCGTATCCAGTTAGTTGAATCAAGGCATTGCACATTCTTATCATCAAGCAATTTTGCCTCTATTGTGACTATGCCATTCTCTTCATTTAGTTTTTCTATCAGCAATTTCGCGGGTTTATCCCATTTTTCCGTTTGATACTGAAAACTGATCGCGTCTTCTGCTGTAAGTTTCCCCTTCTTAGCCATTACTTTTACATCGTTCCTGCCTTTATTCAATGCAATATTCCACCGCAACCCCGCTGCCGGAAATCCTGGCTGCTGCGTTTTTTAATTCCATAACTTTTACCATTTACAAATAACTCCGCTTCATCACAGTTGGAATACACCTTTATCATCCTTCCTCCCCTTCATTCCCCCATCGTACAGGCCATGAATGCCCGTAAATATGGGCCATTGGATGGCTGGTCCAGTAAGATTGAAAAACGTAATAGGCTTCTTTCTTCGTCAGATCCCTTTCTACCAATCCTTTTTGATTCATATAAGGGACAGGGTTATCCGGTCGTACGGGTGTAGAAAAATCTTTGAATGCCCATTGCGCTGTTCCGGTCAGCCATGGCATTGTTTCCTGTTCTTTCAAATGCCAGTCAATTAAATTGCAGATATAGGATTCATTCCAGTTATCATCCTTTGATACCCGTGCCGTCTCACTAAATAAAGAAGTGTCCGGTAACTCCCCTCTCTTTACTTTTTGTAACAAATTGTCGGGGGTTTCTGAGTGCCGGCCCGCATGGCTATCACCTCCCCATTCGACATGTAAAAATGTTTTACTTTTTTAACTCGTCTTCTGTTATTTGTTTATACTGTGTGTAGATGCCCCTGTACCACCCGGCCCACAAGGTCGGTGAGTACACATCCACGATGTCTTTACAAAAATCACAACGGCCGTATAGCCGTTTTTCTTGAAGGATCAAGTTGATGTGAAAGACCATTCAGCTCTTTCATGAATACCCTGATCTTTTCTTTATCAAATTCCGGGAAATCACCGGGCCAGTCATTTTCATTACCTAATCCCCAGATGATAACAGAAGGGTGATTGTAATGCTGTTCGATCATATTCGTCAGCATTCTTCTTGCCTGCTCTTATACCTGTCACCGCCGATACCGCCACGGCACCAGGGAATTTCTTCCCACACTACAATTCCTACACTATCGCATAGGTTTAAAATGATACGTGACTGCTGGTAATGGCCAAGCCGGATGAAGTTCACTCCCATCTCTTTCATCATGATCATTTCTTTGCGCATCATTTCTTCTGTCATGGCAGCGGCCACGCCTGCATGATCTTCGTGGCGATGGGTGCCGCGCAGCAACAATCGTTTCCCGTTCAGCAAAAAAGGTCCGCTATCAGCAAATTCAAAATTCCTGAACCCTATCTTTTCAGTTTGTTTGTAATCAGCTGCCGAGACTTCGACAGTATATAATTGCGGAGTTTCCGTTGACCATAATTGTGGCGACCTGACCTGCAATGCGGTGAGCAAAACATCATTATCTGCCAGCGGGATGGTATCCTTTGATGCCTGTACCAGTTTTCCTTTGGGATCAAATAATTTTATGGTAACTGCAGTATTTGCCTGGCCTGAAAAATTATAGAATCGTGAACGAACAGTGAGCTTACCCATCTTACCCATTTTATCTGTTTCTGCCAGGACGAATAACTTATCAATGGAAAGTGAAGGATTATAAACAAGATTAAGATAACGATAGATCCCGCCGTACACATTAACATCAGAGAGATCAGAAGGGATCATCTCCAGGTCGCGGGAGTTATCAGTGCGGATAGCGACAGGTATTTTTCCTTTGAACTGCTTTTGAAATATTGCTGTTTTTTAAACGCTTCTGCTGCTTCGGTTATATCAATGGTAAATTCATCATATCCTCCAACATGTGAACCGACCTTTGTCGTATAAACATATACCTCCGTCTTTTGTCCCGCTCCTTCAAAATGCAATAATGTTCTTCCATCGGGATATGGATTTTGAATATCCAGCTGTGTACGGTACCAGGAAGGTCCCTGGTAATAATTAACGTCCGGGTCAACCGCATCTTCGGCATTTACACAATGCGGAAGCGACACCTTTGTCCATATAGGTACATCTTCGGGGTTACCCGGTTTTAACAGGCCTTACAGATTCCCATACGCCGCCTATATCCTGTTTCAGGAATTCCAGTTACCGGTCAGTCTTGCCTTTTGCTGTGCAGTAACTACCTGGGTGCAAAACAAAAATATAATAAAGCAAATTGTTTTTCTTTTCATGTTGTTCCCTGTTCTTTTGAAATGAAATAGTACTGCTGAAAAGTAAACTTAAAAAATGTTATTGCAATTTGAGTTGCAATAACAAGTAAATTAATTTTGATAGTCTTACTAAAAAGGATCCCGCTTGCTCTGAAGTTTCGGCGGGTGATGCGGAGACTGTGAATAAAGTCAGAAACGCCTGCAGGGCCTTTTACAGTTGAAAACCTTATCCCATATTTGATAACGATGACACAGTTTTCTTTCTCTTTGTAATTACCCCGGTGACCCAAGATCTGTTTCAGGTAATACTTACATTTTTTGAGCTACAATGTATGCCCTTGGATCTCCCAAAGTGAATCTTTTTCGCCCGGGAATGCTATATACTTCTTTCAAATTAAACCGGCTTTATTTAACAAAACTTCCATTTCAGCGATAGAGTATATATAATCAACCGCTTCTTTTTTTTCCATCTTACCGTCAGGAGATATGATCAGGCTGTTAGATTCTATCCTGCTGGGCTGCATATAGTATTTGCTTTCAGCAATAAGCTTTAGTTCCCCAACATTACTCCATGACCTTTCCCTGAAATCTTTAAATATAATCTCGGCAAGCATCCAGGTATTTATTAAAAAAAAACCCTGCGGTTTTAAATGAGCGGCTACCGTTTTTAATAGCTGAAGCGTGTCATGTTCATTAAAAAAGCAAAGACTGTTGCCCATGCAGATCGCCAGGTCAAACATGTCATCAGTTTTATATGCTATTACATCGGTTTTTACTGCTTTTACCGGCAGGTTTTCCTGCCGTGCTGTCCTGTCTATTTCACTGATATAGTCGGCAAGATTATCAACCGCCGTTACCTGAATACCTTTCTTTGCCAATGCAAGCGCATGCCGGCCATAGCCGCACATAATGTCCAGCACTTTATTTCCCGGTTCAAGCGTAAGTAGGGAAGCATGAAATCAATTTCCTTTACTGTCAGCTCAGCCGGTATCATAGCCCCGCCATATATCTTTATAGTGGCCATCAAAAAAAGTATCGTTGATATTGCTCATGAAGCGATATAAGAGGGTGCTTAAAATTAAGTTTTCCCTGGAAAGCCTTTTACCTGTGATGATGCAATGAGAAATGCTTATTCCAGCAATTTATTCCGCATAGCATACATTACCAGCCCGGCAATCGTTTTGGCTCCCACTTTTTGCTTCATATTCTGCCGGATGGTCTCGATAGTGCGGGGGCTGAGGAAAACTTCTTTGGATATCTCTTCTGTGGTCTTATCCTCGGCTATCAGTTTTATATGCGTACTTCTTTCTCAGAGAGCTTTACGGGGTTAGGATAGAATTGCCTGACGGTTTTTTTATGCTGCAGTTTCAGCAGTACCGCCTTATTCACCAGCTCATTAAAATAAAAATCATCATTCATGCAGGTAAGAATGGCCTGGTATATCTCTTCAGGGTCGGTAGTCTTGGTAAGGTAAGCGTTAGCGCCCATCTCCATCATCTTGGTGATCATTTCCTGGTCATCGTACATTGTCAGCACATGATCTTTAATTCCTCGTATTCTTTGCGGATCAGGCTGATGGCGTTGATGCCATCTACCTCAGGCATACGGATATCCATCAGGATCACATCCGGCATTTCAGCTTTAGCTTGTGCATGAGATCTTTACCATCCTCAGCCTCCCATAGTATTTTCAGGTATTCTTTATCCCTCAGGGCCATCCGGATGCCATCCCTGAATATTTGTGATCATCGGCAATCGCCACTTTTATCAGCTGCGCAGTCGTCATGAATAGTTTGGTTTATCAGTTATTGATGGGGCTCGTGATTTTCCGAAGCCAATGTAGTTTTTTTTAGTGTTTCTTCTTACCTCTTTCGTTCAATTCCAGATAATTAATCGCCGGCGACATATTATCAATAGTTAAAATGGTTTTCCTGCAGGACATCATAGCTGGGATACGATATTGAAAATATACGCCGGCTACCGTAAAACCATGAAATAAAAACCAGGCATAACTGCTCTTGTGTACGCATCCTTATGCGTATAGTTTTGGCTCAAGTTGATTGACGAGGATTAGCCCCTCAAACATCCAATGTCCTGATCCTGCGATAGCGGGAAAACCGTCCAAAACCTGATTTCCAAATCCCTTGAAGACCATTGCAAGTCCAATGTCAATCAACTTCTTTCTCTTTTAGCCCCTTGCCTTAAAAAATATCTGGCAACCATGATCTGGATATACTCTTGGCCAGATTTTTCCACAGCTGTTAACAACTTACGTTGACCGGGGATTTTACCCGGTATCTTTTCTATTTTGGTATAGTGAAAATACGAATTTTACTAAGAAAATATACTCTTTTTTTACAGGTAAGTTCCCGGGTAAAATCCCATGAAACCCTTTACTGTGCTGCATTTCATTGTAATATATACTTATCGGACGATTAGTGCCACTGGAAATAGGGGGTCAATATGGGCAATTTTTACCTCACAAATCGATTTGATCAAAGGTTCAAAAATGTTACTGTTATGAAAAAGATTAATGTTATTGTAAAAAGAAAAGTTGATTTAGAAGATGTCGGTGCTCTTATTTGGGCTGACTAATTACTTTTCTCCGTTACTGTTTTAATTACTAGAAAGCTTTTCTATATTTGGGATTAAATTCCAATAACATAGAAAAGCTTTTTTTAGATACAGTCCTCACTATTCTTACTTACTGCCTCTTATATTTTTACTAATTTATATTAGGAAATAAAGGTTAATACTTTTGTTGGGATAATTATATTGTATTTCTTTAGCTATTTTCTTCTGAATTTCTTTTTTAGTGAAATCAAATTTGAGATTGGGAAAAAATTGTATTATTTTCTTTACACTTTTTTAGAATTTTCGTCGTTTTCATATTTCTTCTGGAAGTTTAATGATAATAAGAAGTTTAGGTTATTTACTGTTGTTAGCTCCATCGCATTTACAGTTTTTCTGATTGTCTTTTTTACCTCACTTGAATCAATAAGAACGGTTGATACTGTTCCTATTGGGGTCGAAACTATAATAATATTCGTATTTATATTTTACTATTTCTATCAGTATTTCAGAAATTCTAATACATCTATACTTACTGATTACAGTTTCTGGTTCGTTACAGGAGTATTAGTTTACTTAGGAAGTACTTTTTTCTTTAATATTCTGGCAGATAGTATTGATCCAGTGGAATTTGAAAAATATTGGTATCTAACCTATCTGGGGGATATAATAAAAAATATATTATCCGCAGTTGCGATAATACTGTATGCAAAACATCCTGACACAAAAAACGCCCAAAAAACAGCTTCAGTACCTTACTTAGATATGATTTAATCTGCAACCACTAACCTATTATGTTTCTACTGCAAACCACCAATCCCGGAGTATCCCTTGTGCTGTTTATAGGCACGATAGGTATGCTTATTCTTACCATCGGGTTGGTGCTATTTATTATTTTTCACCAGCGTCGGGTATCCCGCTATCAGCATACGCTCCAGAAGATGGAGCAGGAGCAGCAAAAGATATTACTCACCGCTTCTATCAAACTGCAGGAAGAAGAACGCCAGCGCCTCGCTGCTGACCTGCATGATGATGCCGGACCTTTGCTGGCCACCGCCCGCCTTTACCTCAACGAAAACCTGGTAAACCAGGATAAGGCTACCCAGCTACAATCTATTTTCCAGGCCAGGCAGATCATAGATGACACCATACAACTGGTGCGCAATATCAGCCATAGCCTGATGCCGCCTACCCTGAAAAATTTTGGCCTTGAATCCGCTATCAATGACCTGTTTCAAAAGATCAGCGGTTCCGGCAGCATGAATGCCAGCAGCCGCTTCCATGAATATAAGGACAGGCTGAAACCCGAAAAGGAACTCGTGGTATTCCGTATCGTACAGGAACTGGTGAATAATATTCTTAAACACAGCAGCTCCAGTTTTATCCATCTTACACAAAATGTACACGGCGATAAATTTTACCTGCGCATCCATCACGATGGGCGCGGTATCGTACAGGCAGACTTCGACAAACTGAATAAAAGCAATGTAGGCCTCGGGCTGAAAAATATCAGCAGCCGCCTGCGGGTAGTGCAGGGCAATATTGTTTTTGAAAAGGATATTTCACAGACCTATTATAAGGTAACGATCGAATTACCAAAAGATGAACCTTACCAGTAGCAGGGTAACCGTAATTTGCTATTTTTGCGCACTATCTGATAACTATGGGAATAATTAAAGTTGCTATCGCTGATGATCATAAAATATTCCGAAAAGGAGTGATCCTTTCTTTGCGCCCGTTCACCAATCTGAAATTTGTACAGGAAGCTGAGAATGGCGATGAACTGATCAATGGGCTGCCCCAGTCTGAACCGGACGTAATATTGATGGACCTTCGTATGCCCGGTAAAGACGGTATAGAAGCCACCAAGATCGTGAGCAAACAATATCCCAATATCAAAGTACTGGTCTTAAGCATGTACGAAGACGAACGCTTCGTATACCACCTGATGGAAAACGGGGCTAATGGCTATTTATTAAAAAATGCCGAACCCCAGGAAATCCGAAGAGCCATTATGGAAGTATTTGAAAAAGGGTATTACCTGAACAATTTCGTCAACCGCATATTACTTAAAAAATCCCATTCACGTCAAAAAGTAGTGCCTTCCCTTAATAACGAGATCACGCTCAGCGATAAAGAAAGAGATGTGCTTCGGTTTATCTGCATGGAGTTTACAGCGCAGGAAATAGCGCAAAAAATGGAGATCAGCCCGCGCACAGTAGAAGCGATAAAAGACAGGCTGATGGAGCGTTTTGGCAGTAAAAATACAGCAGGGCTCGTTTTCTTTGCCGTAAAAAATAACCTCATAGAGTGAGCTGGAAGCCAGATGTATGAAATCTGACATATACTGGTTTCTAATTCAGAAGCTCTCGCCGTTTTCAAATGATTTTTAAATTCGGGCCTCTGGATTTCGGACCTCAGACTTCTGATCTCCGGTTTCATACCTCCATTTCCGGCACATCTCCCTCCACTATCAGTTTACCCGCCGTTTTGGATATTATTTCATCCACACTTATCCCAGGCGCCCTTTCCAGCAGCTTAAAACCATCCGGTGTTATATCAAGTACCGCCAGGTCCGATACTATTTTTTTAACACACCCTACCCCCGTTAATGGCAGCATACAGGCCGGTAATAATTTCGATTCGCCTTTAGGATTGGTATGCATCATGGCTACGATGATATTCTTGGCGCTGGCCACCAGGTCCATGGCCCCACCCATTCCTTTTACCATTTTGCCCGGTATCTTCCAGTTAGCAATATCTCCCTTTTCACTTACTTCCATAGCACCTAGTACAGTCAGATCTACCTTGCCGGCTCTTATCATCCCAAAACTCATGGCGGAATCAAAAAAAGCAGAACCGGGTACCGTGGTAATGGTTTGCTTACCGGCATTGATCAGGTCAGGATCTTCTTCCCCTTCCAGCGGAAAAGGTCCCATGCCCAGTAAACCATTCTCGCTTTGTAATATTACATTAATACCTGCAGGTATATAGTTGGCAACAAGTGTAGGTATACCAATTCCCAGGTTGACATAATAACCGTCTTTTAATTCCCTGGCTATACGCTGCGCGATCTGCTCCTTGGTTAATGCCATAAATATGCAGGTTTACTGATATGCTGATTCAAAATGAATAAAACTAAATTGCAAACCACTTATTATTGCCTATTGCCTATTTCTTCCTCACCGTCCTTTGCTCAACTCTTTTCTGATACTCTCTTCCCTGGAAAATACGATGAACATAAATACCAGGTGTATGTACAAGGTTCGGATCCAATTTACCCACCGGAACCAATTCTTCCACTTCCGCAATGGTTATTTTTCCTGCCATCGCCATCAGTGGATTAAAATTCCTTGCGGTTTCCTTATAAATAAGATTACCATCCGTATCCCCTTTCCATGCTTTCACGATCGCAAAGTCGGCATCAAATGCATACTCAAGTAAATAATCTTTCCCCTTAAAATTTCTTGTCTCCTTTCCCACAGCCACTTCTGTTCCTACGCCGGCAGGAGTAAAAATGGCCGGCATTCCGTAACCCGCAGCCATACACCGTGTAGCCAATGTTCCCTGCGGTATCAATTCTACCTCCAGCTCTCCGCTTAAAAGTTGTCTTTCAAATTCCGCATTCTCTCCTACATAAGAGGATATCATTTTCTTTACCTGCTTGTTTTGCAGCATCAGCCCTATACCAAAATCATCCACTCCCGCATTGTTGGATATACAGGTAAGCTGCTTTATGCCTTTCCTGACCAACGCCGTTATACTATTCTCAGGAATGCCGCATAAGCCAAACCCTCCAAGCATTAATACGGCTCCATCCCTGATATCGCGGATCGCTTCATCAGCATCCGTAACCACTTTATTCATAGAAAAAATTATACGCTAAAATTAGTGAAGTTGTTCTTATCAAACCAAAGAGTGAGCTTAATGACGGCGGGGCCTTAGCTTTCGTGGTATCCTTTTCCGCAGGGTATCCAGCCGGGTTGTATCCGTTTTCTTTATGGCCGTATCCATCTTCTTTACTGCTGTATCCACCTTTGTGGTATCAATTTTTGGCTTATATAATTCTTCAGGAGGTATTTGTCTTTTACTTAGTGAGTCGAGTATCACCTTCATCAGCTCGGGATGCTGGCGGTAATAGAGATAGCTTTTTTCAAATTCTTCTTTTGTAAGATGGTGGAACTGCAATACCCGGCCATATTCTTTTGCACTTTCGGCCATTCTATCGGCTGAATCCTTATTTAATACATAGCCATTCAGAAATTCACCGGCGCTGATCATATCCCACATCACCTCCTTCATTTTTAATGGCGGTAATATTCCCCGGGGAACTTTATTCTTATCCGAGCAGGAGAAAATTATAAAGGAGAAAAAAAACAATATGTATACCTTCCTCATTTCAATTCTTTATAGGCTGCCGTGTTGGTAATATCCAGTTTTGTCAGGATATCTTTTGCCCGGGCTTTTACATCCGCATTCGCTTTACTGAAAACCTTTACCAGTTCAGCACTTTTTCCCTGGAAAAAGAATTGCATGATCATTGAATTGGGATTTTCAGCATTAAGCGTATTTAAAAAATTAAGACAGTTGATAATGCCATTTCTTGCTTCATCCTCATTCTCATAAAAAAGATCCATCCCTGAACGGTAATAAGAATACACAGCATCATGCACCAGCGCAAAGCGGTTATTATTAAGATTTTCGGCGAGCCAGTAGCGGTTACGAAGGCTTTCAAACGATTTCCAGCCGGTGATATCACGGGCCTCGGGCGCATTATTTACAATATTCCATGCTTTTTGAAAATAACTATCGCCTCCGCGCAGCGAGAAAGAATCATAATCAAACCCGAGTATGATATTGACATAATAAGCGAGTATAGCAGTGAGATTGGCAGCTAACGGATCATTGCCCTGCACCCTGTTCTCATTAAATTCGATAGCCTGGAATTCCTGGTACCTGAAAACAACATCATCATCCAGAAAATTGATCAGGGGTGAATCGTAAGTACTGCTGAACACAGGCCTTGCTGCCTGTACAGTAAGCTTTGCCCGGTATACATTATTACCCAGTTCCTGTTCCACATTCAATAAAAAATTGCACTGAATCTTTTCATTTGCCTGGAAGGCATCGCCTGTCCACTTTCTGTTATTGAGGAAATTAGTGAGTGTTGTCTGCAGGGTCTGAAACACATTTTTATTTACCTGTGTGCTTATCTTGCTGGTCATCACAGTCAGCCTCGCCTGTATCTCCTGGCTATGCGCTGCTGCGATTGCAACAGTAAGCACAATGCAACAAATAATTCTTTTAAGCATAATATCTGCGGATTATAGTATCAACAATATCCTTTGCCACTTCGTCTTTGGTCTTTGTATCAAATCTCAGTTCTTCCCCTCCCTTCCGGAATATGGTGATCTTATTAGTATCATGTCCAAAACCGGCTCCTTCATCGTTAAGCGAGTTTAAAACGATCATATCCGCATTCTTCTTTTCAAGTTTCTCCAGTGCATTCTCTTTTTCATTCGCTGTCTCCAGCGCAAAACCTATTAAAATCTGTCCCGCTTTCTTTTTTTCACCAAGGCTTTTTAAAATATCTTTTGTTTTTGTCAGTTCAAGATTAAAATGATCTTCTTTCTTCTTGATCTTCTGCTCCGCTTTTGTTACCGGCGTATAATCCGCCACTGCCGCTGACATTACTGCTATATCAGCATTTTCAAACGCCTCGTTACTGGCTTTATACATTTCCGCCGCCGAAACAACCCGTATAAGGCTTATACCATTGGAGGAAAAATCCACGTTGGAAGGCCCCATGATCAGGGTAACCTCTGCTCCGCAACGGTATAATTCTTTGGCTATAGCAATACCCATCTTACCAGAAGAATGGTTACCAATAAAACGAACAGGATCTATGGCTTCGTATGTGGGGCCGGCAGTAACGATAGCTTTTTTACCGGCGAGAGGCCCGGTCAAAAAAAATGACGGGTAATAAATTCAATGATCTTTTCCGTTCAGCCATCCTGCCATCACCGTAAAGTCCGCTGGCTAATTCACCTTTACCAACCGGTATTATTTTGTTGCCAAATAATTCCAGCCTTTTGAGGTTATCCCTGGTAGCCGGGTGCTGCCACATATCTTCATCCATGGCAGGAGCTGCTACTACCGGGCAGGTAGCAGACAGGTAAGCAGCCAGTAATAAGTTATCGCATTGCCCGTTTGCCATTTTAGCCAGTGTATTGCAGCTAAGCGGCGCTACCACCATTATATCTGCCCAGCGGCCTAAGGCTACATGATTGGCCCAGCTTTGCCCGTCAAACAGGTCAGTAAGAACGGGATGATGACTTAATGTAGAAAGAGTGAGAGAGGAAACAAAGTCTTTGGAAGCAGGTGTCATAATGACTTTTACTTCCGCTCCTGCTTTTACCAGCAGGCGTACAAGATAAATGGATTTATAGGCAGCGATACTGCCTGTAATACCCAATAATATTTTTTTGCCCTGTAACATGCGTTATCAAAAATACATTTAAAAACAAAAAGCGGCACTATCTGCGTGCCGCCTTTATATTAATTCATTTGTGCTTAAGAAATCGGCTGATATCATTAATCACAAACTTATAGAAATAATCAAACCTGAATTCTCCGCCGCAGCGGAAACAGGCGCTTAGCTGAAAAGCTCATCATCTCCTTTACGGAAATAGACTTTGTCTTCCATGAACTCCTGTGTTGCCAGTAATGCCGGGTTAGGCATTCTTTCATAAGCACGGGATATCTCGATCTGCTCTTTATTCTCATGAATCTCTTCAAGGCTATCTGTATGGCTGGCAAATTCATCGAGCTTATTATGCAATTCCTCTTTAAGAGAAATATTGATCTGGTTAGCCCTTTTGCCAACTATAGCAATAGACTCATAGATATTGCCTGTCTTTTTCTTGATATCATCCAGGCTTTTTGTCTCTACGTTATTGGTAATGCCGGCGCTAAGCTGGCGTCTTAACTTGCTCATTATTCAGATTTTTTATTTGTGTTTGTGATAGATTCATGTAATTCTCGGCGTCTTTACGCAATTTACTTTCCGGGAAACGGTCTACGAAATCATGGCACTCATCAATTACCTGCTCAAAACGTTCCGGCTTCTTTTCTTCAATACTCATCTCAGCATAGCGATAATACGATTTTATGATCATCAGCTTATACTCATCCGCTTTCATGGATTCCGGGTATGAATTAAGCAATGTAGCAAAAGCTACGCCTGCCGCCCGGAATTGTCCCATATCATAATACAGCAATGCGCTTTTAAAATCCTTTATTTCCAGTTTTCCCCGGCAGGCATCAATGATATCCTGCGCTTCCTTATTCTTTGCAGAACCCGGGTGCGTGTTGATAAAGGTCTGCATCATCCCCATTGCTTTAATCGTATTCGTCTGGTCCAGCTCCGGCTTTGGAGATTGCTTATAATAAGAAAAGGCCCGCATATAATCTACCTCTTCTGATTTCGGGCTGTTCGGAAATATTTCCAAAAAGCTTTTAAAGAGGTTTTCCGCATTCATATAGTCCGCCTGGTAATAGGCACAATAAGCGTACTTATAATAAATATCCTGGAATTCCGCCCTCGTTTTGTAATAAGGCATCACATCTTCATAGATCATCTGGGCCTTATTGTATTTCTTTTTTACGAAATACTGTTCGGCTATCCGCAGCTTGTACTCGGGATCAGGATTCTTGAGAATTTTAGTTATCCCCTTGCTGCAACTGCTGAGAATAAACGCCGCTATCAGAACTGGTATAAAACGCATAAAGGTGTGCAAAGTTAATGGATGCGGGCAAATCTTGTTCAAAAAAGATAAGACGCCAAACGCGGGAAGTTAAGCTTTTGGTAAAGCCTTATCCCTGAACCAGTAAGCTGTCGTAATGCCGGGAAAGCGGTAAGCCGGAAAGGAATAGTCATATAAGTTTCTGTTTTACGGGTATAACTTTCTGCCTTTTCGCCTCACCGGCAACCAAAAACAAAGACCCTCCCCAAATGGGGAGGGTCTTAATCTATCAGCAAAAAGTAATCACCTACTTATTTCTTACGGAGATTCGGGTGCGGAGGAGCCACTGTATTTGGTCCATCTTCACCTTCAGTAGCGCCACGGAGATCAACTGTATTGCAATCACCACCATCCTGGCCGTAGTTGAAGATAAAGCGGTCAGCGCTTAAACCTTCTTTTTCTACCAGATGAGTGATCACTTTGTTCACATGATCCCAGCTTAACTGCTGCTGTTTTTTATCAGATGCGCAATAGCCAACTACCACTACTTTACACTCAGGAGAATTGCGCAATTTAGAAGCTACTGTAGCTAAAACAGCTTTAGCATCATCAGTAAGTGCATTAGAACCAGCTTTGAAGGAAACGCTTGGTAACGCACCAAGAGTAGCGGCACAATCACCTTTTTTGGTGAAATCCCATCCGTCGAAGCAAGATTTATCAGGGCAAGGAACAGGGCATTTACCAACGCCATCTGCATCAACAGGCTGGCAAATAGTTGGAGTAACCAGTTCTTTATCTTTAGAATCAGGAACGCCATCACCATCTGTATCGCGGCTTACACCATGCGTATCAACAGGTACACCTGCAGGAGTTTGCTCAAGGTCAAACTGGTCAGTAACGCCATCGCCATCAGCATCAGGCAGTACTGGTTTTGGCAGTTTCATTATCTTTGGGTTGCGGATTTCTGAATAAGCATAATCCAGCGGGTTCATCCACCAGAGCGGCTCAACAGATTTTCCACCCAGGTTCATATTTAAACCAATTGTCAGGTAATTATATGAATCAAAATCAGAAGTCAGCGCTGCATCACGGCTTGGCTGCTCCTGCCATTGCTGACCATCCAGCAGATCATCTTTGATGAAAGTAATACGATCTTCCAATGCGATATTAAACTTGTTGTTTAATTTAATAGCGATACCAGCACCTACTGTACCGGAAGGTTTGAATGTATTACCAAAAAGTTTTGGCCTGCGGTCACCCTGGTTCTGCGCATCTGATTCATAAGAATCATCAAGCATATCCTTAATAGCTTTCTTGGTATCCTTCCTGTCTTTATAAACTCCCTGCGGAATGCTTGAGAAAGGATAAGGATTGCCGTTATCATCAAGGGCGTTGACCTTAGTATCATATGTTGTTCCACCAAAACCAACTATACCGTAAAAATTAAACCCGGTTTTGGATTTATGAAAACGAATATTGTTTAAAGTGATAATACCTTCTAAAGAAAGGTCATTCACCTGTGTCTTGTAATTATAAAATACAAAATCAGGAGTGTTCGGACATAACCGGCAGCAACCCATGGGGTATTCTTGCCATAATTTTCAGCCCATCTCCAATGCAGACCTCTACCGGTACCGTGCATATACTCGAGCCTGAGGGAGAAAACATAGCCCAGTGCTTTTCTTACATGAACGCCGAAACCAAGTGTAGGGAAAACTGCCGGAACATCACCACTTACGGTAAACGCACCGCCTTTAATACCAACTTCCCACTGGTTACGCGGTTTTGCCGGAAAATTGTTTGTGCCATTTAAAAACTCAGTATGCTGAGGCATTCTTTTAGCGGGAATCACAGATGAATCCTCATAAGAACGTTTTTGCTGAGTCTGGGAAAATAGGGACGTGAATAACAGGCAGAGAACGCCTGTCAATAGTGAGTACTTTTTGCTTGTCATAACTAAGGATTAAGATTTTACGATAAAACAGTGTCTTAATAATTCGCAAAAATATGACTTACTCCTTAATTACCAAATTTTTGTGAAATTTTTTTAATGTTATGATTTTTATTTTTCTACCGGCAACTTGTAGAAAAACTCCATTTTGACCAAATTACGACGGGTTATTCTTTTGCACCGTAAATTGCCGCTCTTTAATATGCAATTACCGGTTGATCTGATAAAAAATGAATTAAACGAGTTTGAAACCCGGTTTAAGGACGCAGTCAAAAGCCAGACCCCATTGCTTGACCGCATCATGCGGTATATCGTCAAACGCAAAGGCAAACAGTTGAGACCTATGTTCGTGCTGCTCTGCGCCCGGCTTTGCGGCGACGTCAATGAATCTACCTACCGCGCAGCTTCCCTTGTTGAACTATTACACACGGCAACACTGGTGCATGATGATGTGGTGGATGACTCACAGGAAAGACGCGGCTTTTTTTCTGTATATGCCCTCTGGAAAAATAAAGTATCCGTACTGATCGGTGACTACCTGCTGGCAAAAGGCCTTTTATTATCCCTGGACCATAATGACCATAAGGTATTGCATATTCTTTCAGACGCTGTACGCAAAATGAGCGAGGGAGAGCTGCTACAGATTGAAAAAGCCCGGTCACTCAACCTGAAAGAAGATATTTATTTCGATATCATCCGTAATAAAACGGCTTCTTTACTGGCTTCGGCCTGCTCGGCCGGCGCCTGGTCAACCAGCATGGATGAAAGCGTGGCGGAAAAAATGCGGATTTTTGGTGAAAAAACGGGAATGGCTTTCCAGATAAAAGACGATCTTTTCGATTATGCG
Organism: Bacteroidota bacterium; assembly: GCA_037200265.1. GTDB lineage: Bacteria > Bacteroidota > Bacteroidia > Chitinophagales > Chitinophagaceae > VBAT01. Next base: position 46,067 of record JBBCIL010000009.1, on the reverse strand, counting down.
AGTGAGAATGTCGGTAAGCCAACAGGAAATGATATCAAAGAAAAGAAACTGACCCTGCCGCTTATTTATACATTGAACAATACTGACAAATCAACCCGCAGAAAGATCATTCATATAGTAAAGAACAATAACAACGATAAGAAAAAAGTAAAATGGGTGATAGACACAGTAGAAGAAGCGGGTGGAATAAAGTATGCCATAGAAAAAATGAATGCTTACAAAAAAGAAGCTTTAGCTATCCTGCACGAATTTCCTGAAAGCCCGATCAGGAAAGGATTAGAAGATCTCGTACTCTATGTGACGGATCGTAAATACTGATTGCCTGCAAAGTTTGCTTCACAAAAGCGCAGCTTGCATATCGCGGTTAATAGATTAAACTTATTCCCTCATATTGACATGCAGAAAAGATGGAACATAATAAAAGCCGATGAAGCAAAAGTTGCATCCCTGCAGCAGGCGCTCAATATTCATCCCGTTATCTGCAAAATTTTAGTACAGCGTGGCATTGAAACATTTGATTCCGCTAAATATTTTTTTTCGTCCTGAACTAACCAGCCTGCATGATCCCTGGCTGATGAAGGATATGGGCAAAGCGGTTGAAAGAATTTTACTGGCTGTCAATACAAATGAAAAGATCCTGGTCTTTGGCGACTACGATGTAGACGGAACAACTTCTGTCGCCTGCATGTACCAGTTCCTAAAGAAAATACACAGCGCACTTGATTTCTATATTCCCCACCGCTACCGTGAAGGGTATGGTGTAAGTAAAGCCGGGATTGATTTTGCAAAGGAAAACGGTTTCACGCTTATCATTTCACTTGACTGTGGTATTAAATCAACCGATCTCATTACGTATGCAAAAACAATAGGCATAGATTTCATCGTATGTGATCACCATTTACCCGATGAAGTATTGCCTCCGCCGTGGCCATTCTCAATCCCAAACAAAAAGATTGTAATTATCCGTATAAAGAACTATGCGGTTGCGGGGTTGGTTTTAAATTAATAACTGCACTGGCTCCGCAATTCAATTTAGGAGATGAAGATGTATTTGAATTTCTCGATTTAGTAGCCACTGCCATTGCAGCCGATATTGTTCCCATGACCGGTGAGAACAGGATACTGGCTTTTCACGGATTAAAAAAAGCCAATGATAATCCTAACAAAGGGATCAAAGCATTGATGCAACTGAGCAGTCTTACCACCGGGTTGCATATCAGCAATCTCGTCTTCATGATAGCGCCTCGTGTGAATGCGGCAGGAAGAATGGATGATGCAAGAAAAGCGGTACAGATGTTTGTAGCTGATACTTACGAAGAAGCATTAACGTATGCTGAAATGCTGCACAGCGATAATACCGACAGAAAAGAAGCGGACAGCAGCATTACCGAAGAAGCGCTTGCCCTGATCGGCGAAAATGAAGACTGGAAAGCCCATCGCTCTACTTTAGTATTCAAATCTCACTGGCATAAAGGTGTAGTAGGTATTGTCGCCTCGCGTCTCATTGAGCATTACTATCGCCCTACTATTGTGCTGACCCAATCCGGGTGATTATGCCGCCGGCAGCGCCAGGAGCGTTCCGGGATTTAATTTATATGAAGCTGTTCATGCCTGCCGCGAACACCTGATTGGATACGGTGGTCATTTCGCCGCAGCCGGTATGACACTGGAACTGGAACAGGTAGATGCTTTCCGGAAAAAATTTGAAGAAGTAGTTTCTTCCACTATTAATCCTGAACTGCTGATACCTGAAATAGTGATTGATGCGGAAATTTCTTTAAAGGATATCAAATGGCCTTTCTATAATATCCTTATCCAGATGGAACCATTCGGACCTGAAAATCTTCGCCCTGTATTCATTGCCCGCCAGGTAATGGATACAGGCCATTCAAAAATTGTAAAAGAGCAGCATATTCGTTTTTCACTCCGTCAGGATAACGTAACTATAACCGGTATCGGTTTTAACATGGCCGGAAAATTTGCCTTACTGCAAATGAAAAAACCGGTTGATGTCGTTTTCAAAATAGATGAGAATGAATGGAATGGAGAAAAATCCCTGCAATTACGCGTTATAGATGTCATGCTGAGTTCTCAGTAACTTTCAAACAGGAGCTTCCCCTGTTGATAAATAATAATAAAAAAATCATGTTGTATCAGTTCTGCTAACAGGCATTAGTAATATGTTTGTCGCTGGAAAAAACATTTCTTTCCGTTGAAATCCTCAGGTTTTTCTGTTGTATCCCTCATTTTTTGGCGTAATAAAAACATGTTTTGACAAACTAAAACTAAACGCATGAAAAAGCTCTGCTTCCTTTTATTCATTGCTGCTGCAAGTCTTTCTTTCAGAATTTTTGATACCATAGCTTTTGACTTGTCTGCTTCAAACCTTACACAAAACTGGACCACTATTGGTTCAATAACAGCGAATGATGACTGGAGCGGTATTTCAAGTATCCAGGGGTTCAGGGGTGATGGATTAGCAGGAGCCACCGGAGTAGATCCCCAGACAATTCTTGTTGCCGATGATCCCGGAGTCATTGACATTAATGCCAACCAAACCAATCCCAATACTTTTGCAACCGGCGGCGTGACTGAATTTCATATTACAGACCCGGTTGTTGCCTTATCAGGATCAGGTACCGCAAGAGCCCCCTACATAAAAATATACCTCAATACAAGCAGCCGTACAAATATCACTGTGCAATATAACCTGCGTGATATTGACGGATCAACCGATAATGCCGTACAACCTGTAGCGCTGCAATACCGTGTTGGTAATACCGGGACATTCACTAATATCGCCGCAGCTTTTGTTGCAGATGCGACCTCCGGTCCCAGCCTTGCAACATTGGTTACACCAGTAAGTGCAACACTTCCCGCCGGCTGCAATAACCAGGCGCTCGTTGAACTGCGGATTATGACCACAGATGCCGTTGGTAATGACGAATGGGTAGGCATTGATGATATCAATATTTCAAGCGACGCAAATATACCTGCGCCTACCACTACCTCCATATCTCCCAACTCCGCGATTGCGGGCGATCCGGGTTTTACATTAACTGTAAATGGTACAGATTTTATCAATACCCTTTCTACTGTTACGTGGAATGGGGTTGACAGAACTACCACATTCGTTAGTGCTACACAACTGACGGCTACTATACCCGCAACAGATATCTCCGCTGCAGGTACAGCATTGGTGGGAGTAACTACTACCGGTGCACCTGCTTCATCCAATACGCAATCATTCACGATCATTGCCCCGGGCGTTCCAACATTGACACTAACAACTCCGTTACCATCTTTTGGAAATATATGTATCAATACCACTACAGGTACTAACTCATTTTATTAGATGGCATCGGTCTTAATGGAAGCAATATTTCCCTGGCAGCGCTTCCGGGATTTGCTTATTCAGAAGATATTGGTGGCCCTTTTACTTCAACACTTAGTTTTTCTTATACCGGTAGCAGCTTCACCGGAAAGCAGATCTATGTACAATTCAACCCCTCAATTGTACAATCGTACAATGCTGATATTATATTGAGTGGAGGCGGGGTTGCCGGTTATCCTGTCAGCAGCAGCGGGATCGGGTATCAATGATGCCGCTACAGTTACAACAGGTCGTGAGTTTCTAATATAGCTGCTACAACGGCCACCGCGGCCGGGGTAATTAACGATCCGGATGCGGAACAATATTGAGTTACGGTATTGAGTATAGCGCTACAACAGGGTTTCCTGATGGCACCGGCACGCCTGTTGCTTCTGCCAATTTAAGCGGGGGAAATTTCAGCGCCGACATTTCAGGCCTGGCGCCCAATACAAGATATTTTTATAAAGCCTATGTTACTACCAGCGCGGGTACCAGCTGGGGTACACAACAAGCTTTTACAAATACACCTTTACCGGTACTTATGTCTGCACAAACAGACTTAAGCTATACCCAGGACTTCGGGGATATTGCTACCTGGAGTAATTTCTTTATTTCGGGCAACGGCGCCAATCATTTTGGCGGGCTTTCAGCTAATGCAACAGGAACCATTCCTGACGGCGTACGAATAACCGCTTCAACCAATTCTTTCCAGGGAGCGACGTTTGGTTCTTCGGGTGGTGTTCAGCGTGGTACTGATCAGATTCCGCCTACTGCTTCTATTGTTCTTTTGTCAACAGGCGCTGCTGATAATACGAGTGCTGCTGCCATTGATTTTTATATGGATTTTACGGGCCTGAATGCAGGTACATTAAGTTTTGACTGGGCTTCCGTCAACAATGCAACAGGCGACCGTAACGGCTCATTGAGAGTATATACTTCCACCGATGGAACAACTTTCATTGAACTGGCCTTTGCCAGTGTTTTAAATTTTACCAATAATTTTCCTACCGATGCGAATATCCAGTTACCTGCTTCATTTAATAACAGCGCTACGGCCCGTTTAAGATTTTATTATTACAATGGAACAGGAGGAGTAACGCCAACAGGTTCAAGACCCAAAATAAGTATTGACAATTTAACGGTAACTGCCCTTGCTACTACACCGTGCACAAGTCCTGTTGCTCCTGCTACTGCATTAAACTTCGGAAACTATTACCGATGTATCTATACAAGGAAGCTTTACAGCGGCAAGTCCTGCTGTGGATGGATACCTTGTTGTTATAAGTACCAACAGCAGTCTTACCAATAACCCCATTGATGGACAAAACTATAGTTTGGGAGATAATATAGGTGATGGTACCGTGATAGCAAAAGGCGGATCCACCAGTTTTACCGCTACGGGTTTAACAGCACTGACCACTTATTACTTCTTTGTTTTTCCTGTGAATAGTATTTGTACAGGCGGCCCTTTATACTATAGCGCTACTGTACTAAATGGTTCTGCTACGACTGTCGCTGGCCTGCCCCCTTGTGTCGCACCCTCGTCACAACCAGGCAGCCTGGTATTTAGCAGTATTGGCGTTAATAGCATCCAGGGATCATTCACCGCAACAACTGCAGATGAATATCTCGTATTGGCGAGTACTGCTGCTTCACTAACTGATAATCCTGCAGACGGAACAGCTTATAATATCGGGGATATTTTAGGTAATGCCACTGTTGTTCAACTGAGCAATGCCCCGACATTCATAGCAAATGGTTTGACACCCAATACCCAGTATTATTTTTATATTTTCAGTCTCAACTCGGCTGCATGTATAAACGGGCCGGCTTACTATATTACTTCACCATTATCAGGATCGGAGACCACGAATCCATTACCACCCTGCACAACGCCTGCCTCACAACCAACGAATTTTAGTTTTAAAACATCCAATAATGCCATTTCAGGAGCATTCACCCCGGTTGTAAACGTGGATGATTACATGGTTGTAATAAGTACATCTGCTACACTTTCGGCAACGCCCGCAGATAATACAGACTATGCAGTGGGCAGCAGCTTTGGAGACGGTACGATTGTATCCAATTCATTGGCAAATAGTTTCCTTGCAGACAACCTTAGTCCGGCAACCACTTATTACTTTTTCATTTTTGCAGCCAACAAGAATTGTTCAGGTGGTACCAAATACCTGGCAACTTCACCGCTGACGGGTAATGCGATCACTACCTCTATTCCTATCAGCAATTATTATTTCGGAAACTTACATTCGCATTCCGATTATTCCGATGGCAACCAGGATAACCCCGGCTTCAGACCTGCCGATGATTATGATTATGCTAAAAATTCGCAATGCATGGATTACCTGGGCGTAGCTGAACATAACCATTTTAATTCCCTGAATAACCCCGGTAATATTCTTTCTAACTATCATCTTGGTATTGCACAGGCCGACTCCTTTACTGCGGCTAACCCGAATTTCCTTGCACTCTACGGCATGGAATGGGGGGTAATCTCCAATGGCGGTCACGTCTTAGTATATGGCGATGGTATGAATGATCTCTGGGGCTGGGAATCCGGCAGTGGCGGATGGGGAAGCTCGAATAATTATGATGTGTTTGTTCCGCGGAGTGATTATATCGGCGTGAATGGTTTATTCAAAACTGTGAATGATAACCTGGCGACAAATACATTTGCCTCTCTTGCGCATCCCAGCCTGGCCGATTATAACAAGATTGCAGATACCGCTGCTTATAGTCTCGTTGCCGATAATGCGATCACAGCAACGGCTGTAGAAACCGGACCATCTACTTCTTCGAACACTACCTATAGCAACCCGGGGTCATCCATGTCTTATTTATTTATTACCAGGCCATGCTTGCAAAAGGGTACCATTTAGGGGCTGCTGTGGATCATGATAACCATAGAACAACGTTTGGCAGAACAACTTATTCCCGCACGGCGATCATAGCGCCGGCATTGACCAAAACAGAGATCATTAAATCAATGAGGAATATGAATTTCTATGCTACACAGGATTGCGACACAAAGGTTGACTTCACTGTTAACACTATGCCGATGGCAGCATATTTACAGACCGGTATTCACCCATTATTTCGGTAAATCTTACTGATGTCACAACAAATCTTACCGGCGCTGTCATTCGTGTAATGCATGGCGCACCAGGCAGCGGTGTGATACCGGTGAAAATAGATTCTGTCATTGGCAGCAGCCTCAGGTTTATTGACAATACTCTTCCAAACTTTGCAACCGGCTATTATTACATAGATATTTCAATTGGTGCAGCCAGGATCATTTCTTCACCAGTATGGTATACCCGGAATGATGCCAGCGGTGTGCTGCCTGTTAAGTTAAGTTCATTCACTGCGCAAAAACTTGATAACCGCACATTGCTGAAATGGACAACCGCCCAGGAATTTAATACCCGCGAGTTTCATGTAGAAAGATCTATCGGTGGCTCAGCATGGCAAACCATTGCAACAGTAGCTGCACGGGGCAATAGCAATACGCCTGTTGATTATATAGCTTATGATGCAAACCCGGCAAAAGGCTTGAATCTATACCGGTTGAGATCGGTTGATTTTGATAATAAATCAGAATACTCTGCTACCCGCCGTGTAAATTTTGATGCTGCCTTTACTTACAGCATTTATCCAAACCCGGCAAAAGATGTGTTACAAATAACAACGGATAATGCTTCCGGGCTACATGCAAGCGTAGATATTTTTAATACGCAAAGCCAGGTATTGATAAAGAAACAGGTAATATTACCGGCCAGTCTTTCCAATTGGATATTTCGTCTTTGTCCGCCGGCATCTATTTTATGAGGATCCTTTCCCCGGATGGTAAGGTCAATATTCAAAAGGTTTTGAAACAATAAGGTCGTGCTTTTCTGTAAAAGCCTGTAACTCAATGTTACAGGCTTTTATATTGCAATTATGGGCGTGTTTTCATCCGTTTGATCCGGGAATTTTATACTGCATAAATTACTTCCCCCGGCAGTTCCGATTCTGGGCTCAACTCCTTATCTTTGCCGCCCCAAATCTGTATTCGCAGATTCTTTCCCGCACAATGCAGGACTGTCCAATGGGATAAATCGAATTATTAACCGGTACCGCCAGGCAATAGCAAGGCAGGGCCAAAAAAAAGAGGTAAATGAACAATTACGAATTGATGGTGATCTTTACCCCTGTTCTCAGCGATGAGGAGTTCAAGGCAGAACAAAAGAAGTATGCCAGGCTGGTAAAAGATACCGGTGGCTCTATCGTAGCAGAAAACGCGTGGGGATTGAAATCACTGGCCTACCCGATCCAGAAAAAGACAACAGGTCTTTACTGGGTGCTGGAATACACGGCGCCATCCGACTTCAATGAGAAGCTGAAGATCCAGCTTCTGCGTGACGAAGCAGTGCTCCGTCACTTATGCACTAAACTCGATAAATACGCCGTCGAGTACAATGCCAGAAAGAAAAGTGGTGTAAAAACAGGAACTGAAAAAATCGTGGAGGCTTAAGCAATGGCAAAAAATGAAATCAAATACCTCACCGCGATCAAAAGCGACAAAGGGTAAAAAAATTCTGCCGTTTCAAAAAGTACGGCATCCGCTACATTGATTATAAAGATGTAGAGTTCCTGAAAAAATTCCTGAACGAGCAGGGTAAATTATTACCACGCCGCCTTAGCGGAAACAGCCTGAAATATCAGCGTAAAGTTTCTGATGCGGTGAAAAAAGCACGCCAGATGGCATTATTGCCTTATGTAACAGATCTTTTAAAGTAAAAGTAGCGGGCCTTGAGCCACGGGTTACGGGTCTTACTCGCAGCTCATAACTCAAAGCTCATAGCTAAAAACCTAATACAATGGATGTAATATTGATCCAGGATGTAGATAATCTTGGTGGTAAAAACGAAGTAGTAAAGTAAGAAACGGCTATGCCGTAATTTTCTTTTACCCAGTAAACTGGCTATCGAAAGCAGCCCCAGCAATATGAAGCAGCTGGAAGAAAGATTGAAACAGGTAAAGAAGAAAGAAGATAAGATGCTGGCTGAGATCAACAGTGTGGTGGCAAAACTGAAAGAAGCTCCGCTTAAACTCGGCGCCAAAACAGGCACCAGCGGTAAGATCTTCGGTAGTGTCACTTCTTTGCAGATCAGCCGCGCTATCCGCGAACAAAAAGGATACGAGATAGATCGCAAGAGAATCAGCATTCCTGATGAAGTAAAAGAACTGGGCACTTATAAAGCAAACATTGAATTTGGTAACGGCCAGTCAGCCGAAGTTGAATTTGAAGTAGTAGCTGAATAAGCTGTATACAATACTTTTTATTAAGAGGCTGTCCAAAAAGGGGCAGCCTTTTTATTTTTTGAGGGCTGTTTATTCACAATTTGACTGTATAAAAAGTGATTGACAAAAGGTGATTAGTTTTTCAATTTTGGTGTATAAAATACAGTATGGCAAAGCCGTTATTTAAAGCCTACCCTCAGAATCAGGTGTTTTTATTCCCTCCAAGTGTTGACAGCATGATCGCAGACAATCACCCTGCGCGGGTGGTAAGTGAAGTGATTGATCGGCTGGACATTGATATCATTCTTAAAAAATACAAAGGAGGTGGCACTACAAGTTATCATCCACGGATGCTTTTAAAAGTATTAGTGTATGGATATTTGAACAATGTTTATAGCAGCCGCAGGATAGCTGCCTGTGTGAAGGAAAATATCTATTATATGTGGCTGGCGGGCATGCAGCAACCTGACCATCGGACTATTAATCTGTTCCGCCGGGAGCGGTTGCGTAATATTTTGAAAGAGGTATTTGCACAAATTGTATTGTTACTGGTGGATAGCGGCCATATCAGCCTGAAGGAGATTTACACGGATGGTTCTAAAATAGAGAGTGTTGCCAACCGCTACAGTTTTGTGTGGGGTAAGGCTATTAAGAGCAGTCGGGAAAGAATAAAGCAGCAATTAAAAGAGCTGTGGTCTTATTCACAAAAGGTTGCTGCCGATGAGAAAAGGGACGATGAACCACCACCAGATTTTGATAAGATCGAAAGCAAGGATGTAAAACAGACCATTGACCGGATAAACACCACACTCAAGGATATTGACAAAGTGGATCCGAAGGTGAAGCAAAAGCTCAACTATGCCCAAAAGCACTGGCCAGCCAAATTAAAGCAATATAAAAAGCAGGAGAAAATACTGGCAGACCGTAACAGCTACAGCAAAACTGATCAGGGAGCAACGTTTATGCGCATGAAGGAAGATCATATGAAAAACGGGCAACTTAAGCCAGGTTACAATGTCCAGGTGTCCACTCATGATCAGTTCGTTGTCAATTATAGTCTTCATCCTAATCCCACAGACACTAAAACCCTTATTCCTCATATTGAACAATACAAAAAGCTATACAATACATTGCCTGAAGTTCAGGTAGCCGATGCCGGCTATGGCTCGGAAGAAAACTATCAATACCTGGACAAGCAAGGCATACAGGCTTATGTAAAACCAACAGATTTTGACAGAAAACAAAAAAGAAATTATCAACCTAATCCTTTTGCTACAGATCAGTTGGAGTACGATGCTGCCAAAGACCAGTACAGTTGTCCGGCAGGCAATCCAATGAAATATGTAGGTCAGAAAATCCGGAAAAGAAACGGGGTTAAAAAAACCTATTCTTTATATAAAGCCAGTGGATGCAAAAACTGTCCTCTGCGGGAAGCGTGTCACGGGCAAAAAGGGAATCGGATTATATCAGTCAACCACAGAGGAAATCTGCTCAAGCAACAAGCAGAACAAAGAGTAAAAACTGAAAAAGGCATTTACTATCGAAAAAAACGCCCGGCCGATGTCGAGCCAGTGTTCGGAAACATCAAACACAATAAGAACTTTAAACGGTTTTTACTTAAGGGAATCGACAAAACCGAAATCGAATGGGGATTGATCTGTATAGCCCACAATTTGAAAAAAATGGCTGCTTAAATAGGGCAGATAGACCCTTTTTTACCTTTTCTGCACCATCTACCAGCACAAACTGTGATATAAAAATCTTACCATCCCCCGATAAACTACATCCATAAACTAATTAATGAAAAGAGGCTATCCTTTTGGGACAGCCTCTTTTTTGTTTTCAGAACCGTGTACTTTTTTCTACACAGCCCATAGTTATTTATAGAATACGGGTTTAAAAAAAACAGGAATGTCTTTTGATATAGTTATACATCTATCCCCGATTCAATCCTTCTGAAACAGCCCGATCCTCCCCTTGAAGATTAATCATTATTTATTTACCCTTTAAAACAGAAGGTATGAAAAAAATTTACCTGTTATTGCCCGGTTTTATTCTCTCGTCAATTCTTTTAAACGCCCAGGGGCCGACTACTGTTACGGTATCCGCAGATTGTAATTTTATCCGGAATTTTGATGCTTCAGATGAAGGCTTCAGTTCGCCAAGTATCTATTCAAGCGACGACAATGTTTCTTTTTTCTGGAATGCCGGTTCCGGCGCTCTTGTAGAAACCAGCGGTTTAATAAACCGGACAGGCAGTCTTATCTCGCCAGTATTCTTAAACACGATGAGCGGACAATCAGTCGTAGGATTTACTTATGCTGCTCCCGCCGGTACAGAATACAGGATAAGAGTAATTTCAGGATTGATCGGTACGCCATTGGAAATACTTGCAACAACTGCCAACGGACCACAATGGACTGCCCTTCCTTCTACATCCGGCAATCTCTGCTTACTGTTGCAGGATGTGGACCTTACAGTTGGGCAAGGGCTGCGCTATGAGTTTTCATTCAGGGCTACCCAGGCGCAGGATATTTTATTTGATAATTTTGCCATCAATTCCACGAACTCTCCTTTACCTGTTACCTTCATGGGATTTGTAGCCCGCAAAAATGATAATGGCACTACGCGGTTATTATGGAATGTGGGAGACGAGATCAATGTAAAAAATTATGCTGTTGAAAGAAGTTTGAACGGTACTGATTTTACCAGTATCGGCGCTGTAGATGCAACCGGAAAATCAACCTATAGTCTTGAAGATAATCAGCCCATGACTGAAACCAGGTATTACAGGGTGAGGAATATAGATATTGATGGCAGTTCCAAATATACTCCTGTAGTAAGGGTGCTGGGAAAAGAAAGAACAGGCGCACAGATACAGTTATATCCTGTACCGGCAAGAGACCAGGTATATGTACAGCATAATAAAGCGCCGGCAAAAGTGAATATAACGATATACAGTCTCGATGGCAGAATGATAAAACAAGTACAGGCCATTCCAAATACTTACCAGACATCTCTTAATATCAGTGACTTAAAGACAGGAATGTACCTGGTGAAATATGATGATGGAAACGGAGATATTCAATCAGCCAAACTGATCAGAATTAAAAAGGATTTTAAAAATCAGGGCCAGTCTTTTGCAAGGCTGGCCTTTTGTTTCGTCTAAACTCATGAAAATCAAGACTATGCGCAGGATTTGACAAGAGGCAAAGCGATTTGCTTTAAAATCAATTTTAAATTTGGCATATGTCAAAAAAAAATCCGTTATTTTGTATTGTTTTGGTGTACTCTGCAGTTTCACAAGTCCTGAACGTTCTTATCCTTTCGGTAAATGTTCAAAGGTTACTGTTTACTGTTGGCACTTATTAGTTTTTTAAAATTTATCAGTAAAATGAACATTTACGTAGGAAACCTCAGTTGGAACCTGAAAGATCAGGACTTGTCCCAACCTTTTCGCCTCTTATGGCGAAGTAACATCTGCCAAGATCGTTACCGACAAATTCACACAACGCAGCAAGGGCTTCGGCTTTGTTGAAATGGCTGACGACGCTTCCGCACAAGCTGCAATCGCAGCATTGAACGGTTCTGAAGTTGACGGCCGTAACATTGTTGTGAATGAAAGCCGTCCAAAACCAGAAGGTGGCGGTAGCGGCGGTGGCGGTGGCTTCAAAAAGAGAAGCTTGGTAGCGGCGGCGGCGGCGGCGGCTACAAAGGTGGCGGCGGTGGCGGCGGCTACAAAGGCAAAAGTGGCGGCGGCGGTGGTGGTTACAACCGTGACCGTGGAAGTGGTGGATACAATAACGATTATTAATCAATAACGATATTCACTGTGCTTTGAAAGTCTGGCTCGTAAGGGCTGGACTTTTTTTATTCCATACTTCCGCGCGGCTGCTATATACAACCACATATTCCGGTAATATTTCCTCTTATTGTTAATCCATTTTTAATGTATCGCGGGTATTCAACAGGCGTATAATCAATACCTTTCACATCACACTTATAGTTCACAAAATGAGTAATCTTTTCAGGCCCGATGTTTGAATAACTGGTCAGGTATATATTTTCAACAGTCATTTGAGTATTATCTGCCCCCATCATTATTAAACTAAAGGAGAAGAAACCATGCTTACTGGTCATTATTCCCGCACTAAATGAAGAGAACACGATAGCGCAGGTATACGGTTTTGCCAGTCTGAGCCCGGTGTCTCTGAAATAATAGTTATTGATGATAAGTCCGAAGACAATACGGTCTCTATTGCCGAAGAAGCAGGCGCCAGGGTTATTATCAGCGCTTCGAGAGGAAAAGGTATTTCTATGAAAGAAGGTATTGATGCCGCCACAAACGAAATAGTTGTTTTCTTTGATGCGGATATAGATCCTTATCCCGAATATTCCATTCAAAATCTTACTGTTCCTTTATTGAATGATGAAGTGGATTTTGTAAAAGGCGCTTTCTCCCGGAATGCGGGTCGTGTAACAGAACTTGTAGCCAAACCTTTGCTGGCTATATTATTCCCGGGCCTGTCGCATTTTTCACAACCGCTCAGCGGGATGATAGCCGGTAAAAAATCTTTTTTCAGAAAATAGAATTCTTCAATGACTTATGGAGTTGATATAGGTATTCTTATTGACATGTACCTGATGAAAGCAAGAGTGAAGGAAGTAAATATTGGTTACATCGAAATAAAAGCAAGCCCTGGGAAGCACTGGGCAAGATGAGCCGTGAAGTATCGCGTGCTATTTTAAGTAAAGCGCAACGCAGCATAACAATGAGCTATCACAGGAAAGTGTAAATACCCCTGGCAGCTATTCAGCAGGAAATGAGCGATGTGCTAAGAGAAAATCTTTCGATTATAAAAAGATGATCATATTCGATATGGATGATACTATTCTCCGGAGCAGGTTTATCCATGAATGTGCCAATGCCTTTGGCTTTATGCCTAAGTTGGAAGAATTGCGTTTTAATGAAAAAGATCCAATCATTCTCACAAAAAGGATCGGCTTGCTGCTGAAGAACCGCACTATGGATGAACTGCTGCACGTGATCGGCAGTATGGAAATGGCTGAAAATATAAAAGAGGTGATAAAGGCGTATAAAGAGAAAGGCTATTTAGTAGGCATCATCAGCCATAGTTACACCCTGATCACCAACTATGTAAAACAACAGATAGGCGCTGATTTTTCTGTGGCACACCAATTGAGTTCTTTGAAGGGAAAGCAACCGGTGAAGTAAACCTGCCTTCCTATTTTTTCGGGTCGCCGGATAGTATATGCGGGCATTCCTTTTGCAAAACCAATGCATTGCAGCATACCTGTGAGAAGTATAATGTGAAAATAAAAATACTATTGCGGTAGGCGACAGTAAAGATGATCGCTGTATCGTTACGCATGCAGGAAAGGGGAGTAGCATTTTGTACCACTGATGAATTACTGGAAAAAATAGCAGATAAAAATATTAAAGAAAGGAATTTTGAATCATTACTGGCTTTAGCTTAACCATTGAATACATATTTAACCACTGGTATCCATAACCTAAAAACTAGTGCCTATGTCCAGCAAACTGTATAACATCCTGGTGCCTGTTGATTTTACCGGCAAAAACAAATGGGCCATTGCAAAAGCTATAGAATTATCAAATAGCTTTCATTGTAACGTTCATCTTGTATACGTAAGAAGCAAGAGGTATTCTTTCTTTGAAAGAAATGCCAGCATTGAAAACTCGCTGAAAAAGCTGGAGCAGTTCAGAGATACCTATAGTCAGCAGATATGCGGGGAAGGGGCATTAGAAATAAGTGTATTGACAGGTAATAAACAAAAACAACTGGCTGACTATATACAGCAATATGAAATGGATCTTGTGGTAACAGGGCTTTCGAAATTCAATTTTATTCACAGGATCGCCTCTTCTGTTTCGATCAGCCGGCTGGCTAAGAAAACCAATATTCCTGTACTTGCAGTAAGGCCCGGAGGAATTGGTTTGTCATTTTAAAAGATCGTTCTGCCGGTTTCAGGAGAGATACCGATGCGGCAGATCAGGCTGGCTGCATTACTGGGCCGGGCATTCAAGTCAACTGTTTATTTTGTATCCCTCCGCAAGCATGCGGATGATAAAAACGCAATATCATTGATAAAGCGCTGGAAGTAGTGCAAAGTATTTCAACCATTCCCGTCCAGTGTTTCTTGCTGGAAGGTCAGAACCTGGCTAAAAGCACACTGGAGTTTTCCAAAAAGATCAATGCGGATCTGATCATGGTAAACCCTATCAAGGATTTTCGCTTGCCAGGGCTGTGGAACAGGCTGACCAATAAATTACTTTCTTATGGTTCTCAGATACCGGTGGTGACGGTGGTGGCGAATAATAGGTGATTTTATAGGTCTGGGTGATACAGTTGCCAACCGGGCAATACAGTTGCCAACCTTTAAAGGTTGGCAACTGTATTGCCTAACTACTTACTGCACCACTCTAATCACTCCCGCCCCATTATACGAATGATATTCTCCGTTATACATCGCATCAGCGCTCACAGTCCCATTTTATACTGGCCGGGTGATACTGCACGCACTGCATAGTAATAAGTCTGCTTGTTATTATACGCATCTACAAAGAAATGGATCCGGTCATCTCTTACATCTAATGCCGTAGGTGAAGCCGCATCTTTGATCCAATCCATACCCGTATTTCTTTGGTTCTTGGATTCTCAATCTCAAAACCCGCAGGCAGCAGATCAGTGATCACTACGTTCTCGATCGGGGTAGAAAAAGAACGCTCCAGTGTAATGCCTATAATGACCAGGTCATTCTGTTTAAATGTAGTTGAGCTTATCGGGTTACCATTACGATCATAAAAACGCTTCCTTACTTTCAGGTAACTGTCTTCTTCTTTATAAGCGCCGCTGGCGCTGATACCTTCAGCCGTCCAGAAATAATACAACGGGCCGCTGCCTTTCGTTACTATTTCAACATTCGTTCCCTTCAATGCGTTCTTATCCCCTCTCATTGTCCGCCATCTACTTTGGCGATACTTTTCCCATCCACTCTTATTTCGGCTGTTGCCGTTGAATTGTTCGCAGACTTTGCCAACTTGCCCAAGAGCCAGGAAAGAAAACGCCCTTTCCTGAGTACTCAGGTAATAGCGGGTCTTTAATTTATCACCTACATGTTTAGCCATGATGGGTACCTGTGCATTGGTTGATCAACACTGATCAATGCATTCAACGCAATCGCTTCATCACGCACATCGGAATAATAACTACCTCCTGTCTGCGGTACTGACTCTTCGCCAGCAAAAGAAGAAGGCAGCATAGCGGCAAAAGATTTTTTGTCTCCGCCGAAGCATACGCCGCAGATAAAAGATAGCGGCTATCCAATGCAAGAACAGACGGGTTGGCTTTGTAATAATTCATCGCCGGAATGTTGGTACGGCCTGCCAACGCCAGCACATATAATCCATACGCTACTTCCTTCGGCGCTATTTTTTTGTTCTGTGTTCGGTTATAATAATAAGTGATCAGTTCTTTATTCTTCAACCGGTTGCTGATATAGTTCAGCATGGTTTCCAGTAAGCTATTGTCCACATCAAAACCGGCTTTCCTTGCTTCGAGCAGGAAATGAGCCGCATAGATAGTAGCCCACCAGTCTTCTTTTCCTTCCCCATCCCAGAGCGTGACAGCTCCGTTATACAATTGACGCATTTTTATTTTACGGATAGCTTCCAGGATATTTGTATTTGCATTCAGCTTATTCTGCTGGTTTAAATGCATCAGGTCGGCAAGCTCACCATAATACAATTGCGGGAATACAGCCGATACCGTTTGCTCGGTACACCCGTAAGGATATTGCACCAGGTAACGAAGTTGCTCTCCCAACTCTAAAACAGGCGAACGGCTTACAACCAGCTGTAATCGGTACTGCCGGGAATAAAATCACTTAGCCCGATATTATGTTCTTCGTACTGCCACCGCAATTGATCCGCTTCCTGTTACTTTTTGTAATGTAGATGGCGGACGAACGGAAATCGCTGTAGCATCTTCAAACTTTTCTCCCAAACCACTAACCGTTATTTTCACATTACCAATACCGATAGTTGTATTCGCCACTACCTGGAAGGAGGCCCTGCCTTCGCTTTTTGCATTTAATGAAACAGTCTGGCTGCTGCTTCCAACAATTTTCACTGAGCCGTCTGTAGCTATATTAGCCGTTACACTGGCTGATTTATCCGTTGTATTGCTTAACGTCACCGGTACATTCACTGTATCACCGGGACTTAAAATCTTGGCAAGGCTGTACTGATAACGATCGGATCGGCTACCGTCATCGTATTATCCGACGCACCAAAACCTGAGCCTTTATACGCTACTGCCATCAGCCTGAGCTCACCGCTGAACTGGGGAACATCAAATTCAAACTGGCTTCACCGCTTCCATTGGCTTTGCAATACCACTCCAGTAGCTGACCACTTTTATTCTTTTAGCAGGCATTGGATTGGTCCTTTTGCTCATATCCAGTTCGCCATCACCGCCTGTGCTGCTTAGCTTAGCTCTTACTTCGGCAAATAATAATGGATACAAATCATAGGCAGTGACCTGCAGCGCTTTTTTTCTGGTAAAAATAAGTATAAGGATCAGGTGTTTTAAAATCGCTTATCTGTAATACGCCATTGTCCACAGCTGATAATGTAACAAAGCTGCCCGGCGTTGCTTTCACTTTTACTTTCTGGTGTGTTTTAGACCGTACATTTTTTGCGGCAACGATCTCAACAGGTATCTTCCTGCTTTTTTCTTCTACGGTTACACTTTGGTATCCATGGCAACTGTCAAGGGGATATCTGATACTTCATGCGGCTTGATCAGCGTGGCAGTTATATATACATTAGGTACATGATCACCGGTCAGTTTCAGATCAAGACTGGCATTACGGTTACTCACATCTACATACTGGTAAGAAATTACATGATCTGTTTCCATCGTCACCAGCATGCGGCCGCTGAACGGCGTTTTGAATAATGCCTTAACACTTTCACCGGCCTGGTAAGATTTTTTATCCAGGTTCAATATCAATATTGCCTTCGTTATTGACTTCAAAGGAATTATTGTTTCCTCCCCAGCTTCCGTAACTATAGAAACTACGGCTTACATAACTACTGGCTCCGGGACGATAGATCCTCAATCATATTCTCCCGGTGAACGTGGTATATAACTATACACGGTATTGTTTCCTACCGACACCTGGTTTTCGATCATTGATTTGTCTTCTTTCTGCGATTCATAGCGGAAATAACTGCCGCTTTTTGTAAGGAATGTCCTGTACTCATGCTTGATCACTTCCACCCTTGCTGTAGACGTAACCGCATTGCCCCTCTTTATTAGCAGCGACCAGTTCAAACTTCACCGCCTGTTAAGCGGGTAGTAAAAGAACCAATCATATTTTACACCAAAGAAAACATCCTGTGTGTATACATCAACAGAAGTGGCGCGCTTACCGGGCGGCCTGTTTCATCAAATACCGTTGTATAGAAGCTGGTTTGTAAAGCTCCCATATTAGAATAGGTTTCCGGCACCTGGTAGATTTCTCTAGCATTTCCTTCCGCATCCGTCTTTCCTTCTTTTACTTCTTTATCGAATACAGAGGTCCTTATTGACCAGGCTGAAATCATAGCCACTGAATTTTTCAGGTGAAAAATATTTTGCTTTACCTGTATCTCCGTTTCATAATTCCTGTTAGCTGCAGGCGGTCCAAAGAAATTGATGGCATTGATAGAAAGCGTGGAAGATTCGCCGGGCTTTAAAGAAGGTTTATCCAATTTTACATTTACTCTTATACGATCGGGTACAAATTCTTCTATAGAAAAATTCTTCGATGCCAGCAACACATCATTGGAAGTATATACCTCCAGTGATATCCACCCGTAATAGCTGAAGTGGCGATATCCACACTTCTTCCAGCGAACCTTCTTCATTCAGGCTTTTCCTGAATGATTTCAGTTCTTTACCGTTTGGCATGAGGAATTTCATCTTCAACGGAATATTACCGGGGCTTTCCATGACGGTCTCTCAGTACAACAGAGAAATTTACTTTTTCACCCGGACGATAGATATCTCTTTCCGCATATACAAATGCATCAAGACCACTTGGATTATTTCGTTTACCACTCACTTCAAACCGCGATGTATTGACCCTTGTACTGTTAAAAGGAAGGTAGTTGAAGTCATCTCCTGTTTTCCGCAATGATCATGGCCGGCTTGAAGCCGCCGAAATCTTTTTTGGAATATGCTATTTCAGCTACACCATCATTATTGGTGGCGCCGGAGCCTATCAACTGGTTGTGGCCGAATAAACGGCGATATTCACTTTGTCTACCGCTGCAGCCGTTTTGATAGAATTAGCAAACACGAATATCTTGTCCTGCCCCTTCCTTGGCTATTAACCCCCAGGTCGGATAAAGAAATATAGCGGCTGTCCTTTACCCAATAGTCCTGCGTTGAGCGTATCATTATATGATAAATGCCTTTGAAATCCGGCAGGCGATCTTCAAATTGTGAGAAATTCAATAACCGACCTGCCCCGCTTTTTGGTAATGACCTTGTATCAATTTCCTTTTCATAGATAACATCTCCCAATTGTCCATCGCTGCCGCCATCATTATAATAATCGCTTTCATAATCGCCTTCATAATTGGCATAGCCGCTTCTTTGTTTCCTGCGGATAATAACCATAGCGTTGCGCCATCAGCAGGTTGTTCTCATATATTTTAGAGATCACGAGTTTACTTTCGGCACATTGGTGATCTGTATCTCAATGTTCTTACCGCCTTCTTTTGATAAATACACTGCTTTACTATTGCTGAAACTGATATTGGACTCCAGTTCGCCAAAAGCCACACTGCCGAAATAATCCTCTTTCAATACGCCGCCAATCTTACCACGTAATCCTTTTGTAATGGTCTCAATGAGTAACTTTTTTCCAATCAAATTTATCACTGCGCAAAACAAAACCGTCGTCAGCTATCTCATACGTATAACTCAATTCAGGTTCGAACCTGATTAGTGATTTAATACTCTCGCCAGTCAGTTGCTGGCTGGTAACAATATGAACCGTGCCTTCCGTACCATCATGCTCCGACTGCAGGCTCTGAATGAGCAGTACATACGGCGACGGAATAAACAGGTTAGTGACGATCGCTTCTTCTGTCGCATTCTTTCCGCTTTCAGGTTTCAGACCTTTATCAATAGTCACTTTCGTTTCATAATCCTTATCCTGCATTTCAGTCCTGTGATGCGAACAGACATCTTATTATCCGGCGACATGGTAATAAAATCAAACGGCGCATTTTGTCCGTCTACTTCTACCTTTAATTTCTGCCTGAGATCGTCAGGATTGATTTTGTAGTTGAACTGAAGATCAAGCTGCGGCACTGCAGATGTACTGCTTTCGCCCTGCGCCACCCATACTACCTGTGAATTGTCCAATGCCAGGTCGGGCGTATGAAAATTGATGCCATCTCCACCTTTTACAGAATTATATTTACTAAACCTGAGTACGCATTTTTTATCACCGCTTTGTATGATGTGGCCGGCGCCAGTGGTTGTGATGGTGAGAATACCAACTGATCGGGGCTTTCCCAGCGGAACTTGCCGGCGATCTTTGGTTCAAAAGAAATATAATCGGTAGAATCCCACATATTCATCAGGGAATCGCTGGCCAGTGATTGGTTAAAGCGGAAAACCAGGGTTGCCCAGCATCGGTACTTCTCCGTTGGCATTGGTAAAATCAAGGCTGACAGCATTCCGGTTACAGGCACACAAAAAAATTGTTCGGCTAAAAGCGGAACAAGAGAGGATTTAATACGCATAGTATTGTTGGTTGAGGTCTGATTATGAATGAGAAGTTAAAGAAATTATATGAACCAGAAAATTTGATCCTTTATTCTTTTTACACAAAAAGAATAACAGATATTAGTGTGGCTAAAGTGACTAAGGAGGAATATCTTTCGTTGGCCTGGAAGGGTCTGAAAAGTCCATAAAGACTAAAAAGAATTTGCCCGGAAAGATAATGAGTGAAGATGGTGGTTTGCAAGTTTTGGAAGATAAATCTTTGTTAAGGGGTTGGTTGCACACAAAGGCGCTAAGTGATTCATGCAAAGGCGCAGAGGCGCAAAAGTAAAAGGATCGTTCTGTCTTTTTAGAATGGCGAGATATAAATTAAACATGAAGTTTCGTATCACCAAATGGCATATCCTGAGATTTTTTAAACGGCTGGGAATTGCTGTCGTTGTTTTATTCCTGTTATTCCTTCTGCTGAACTGGTTCTTCCTTTGCCTGATAAAATAGAATATTCCGCCATCGTAACGGACAATAAAGGCGAGGTGATAAACGCTTACCTTACCAGCGACCAGAAATGGCGGATGAAGACAGAACTGGAAGAGATATCTCCTTTATTACGAAAGACCATTATCGCCAAAGAAGACAAGTATTTCTATTCGCATCCGGGCGTTAACCCGCTTGCCGTTACAAGGGCCTTTTTTTAAAAACCTGTTCCGTATGAAAAGGACTTCAGGCGCCAGTACCATTACCATGCAGGTAGCCCGTGCGCTGGAACCGAGAAAAAGAAATATCCTCAGCAAGATCATAGAGATGTTCCGCGCCTTTCAGCTGGAATGGAGATACAGTAAGGACGAAATACTGCAGATGTACCTGAACCTTGTGCCTTATGGCGGCAATATTGAAGGTGTCAAATCAGCTTCTCAATTATATTTTAAAAAGAACCCTGATCATTATCACTAGCTGAGATCACTGCATTAAGCATTATCCCTAACCGCCCTTCCTCATTGGTCATGGGCAGGAACAATGATCGAATCGTTGAAGAAAGGAACAGGTGGCTGAAGAAATTTGCCACCGATAAAGTATTCAGTGAGAAGGAAATTGAAGATGCATTGGCTGAACCACTGACCGCTGCACGGGGAGTTGTACCCCATTACCTGCCACATCTTTCATATAAACTAAAAAAATCCTGGAACGGCGACCTTATTAAAACCAATATTGACCTGAATACGCAGCTAAAAACAGAAAAACTGGTTGAAGATTATATAAGAGCGCAACGGCTGCGCAATATCAAAAATGCGGCTATTGTTATTATTGACAATAAAACACATAAGATTATAACCTATGTTGGCTCCTCCGGATTCAAAGATACTTTGGATGGAGGGCAGGTAAACGGCGCTAATGCCGTACGCCAGCCGGGCAGTACATTGAAACCTTTGTTATATGCTTTGTGCTTTGATGAAGGATTGTTAACTCCTAAAACTGTATTATCCGATGTAGCTGTGAATTACCAGGGATACGCCCCGGAGAATTATGATGAAAAATTCAATGGCTATGTATCAGTGGAATATTCTTTGGAACATTCATTGAACATTCCAGCCGTGAAAAGCCTGAAGTTGCTGGGCCATGAGAAACTCGTACAAAAATTAGTGCAATGCAATTTCAAACAAATACAAAAAGACCAGCGGAAGCTCGGGTTGTCTATGATCCTTGGCGGCTGTGGTACCACGCTGGAAGAACTGACCGGCTTATTTGCTACTTTCGCCTGTAATGGAAAATATACTCCGCCTGCTTACCTGCAAAGCGACAGTAATCACCGGAGTTCAACACTTATCAGCCCCGCGGCTACTTACATGATCAACGAAATACTTTCTAAAGTAAACCGTCCTGATTTTCCCCCTGAACTGGTCAGCTACCGAACATATGCCGAAGATCGCCTGGAAAACAGGCACCAGTTATGGAAGAAGAGATGCATGGAGCATTGGATATAACAAAAATTATACGGTGGGTGTATGGGTGGGCAATTTTTCGGGCGTAGGTGTAGCCGATCTCAGCGGCGCTAACGTGGCCACTCCTTTACTATTTAAAATTTTCAATACCATTGACTATGACAGCGATGAAGAATGGTTTACCCAACCAGAAGATTGTGACATAAGGCAGGTGTGCAGTGAAACAGGGATGATCCCTTCAGAACATTGTACCAGCCTGACCACGGATTATTTTATTCCGCTTATTTCGTCTAACCAAACCTGTAATAACTGGCAGGAAGTAATGGTAAGTCCCGATGAAAAGATATCATATTGTAAAAGCTGCGCTCCTGAAACCGGTTATAAAAAGAAGTGGTATAAGATCACTGAACCGGATATGCAAAGCTGGTTTGAAAATAACAGGATCATTTACCAGAAGATACCACCGCACAATCCCGATTGTGAACTGATCTTTAAAGGCAATGCTCCCTTTATTACTTCTCCTGCCAATGGCACCGAATACCTTATCAATAAAAAATCACCCGAGCCTTTGCAATTGGTTTGCAAAACAGCCAGTGATGTAAGCAAGGTGTACTGGTATATCAATAATAAATTCTATAAGACATCGAATGCGGGAGAAAAGCAATTTTTTATTCCTGAAGAAGGACCGGTAAAAATATCCTGTACGGATGATAAGGGAAGGAACAGGGATATAAAGATCATTGTGAAGTATGTGAACTTGTAACTTAGAATACATCTCAAACATCTTTTATTCGCCTGATGTTCAAAGGGAAAAGAGTAATTGTATCTAAAAATAAGCGATATAAATTTACTATATAAATATACGTTATGGATGCAATGAAACAAATGCGGCAGGAAGTGAAGAAATACATAGATAAAGCTGATGAAACAACGGTAAAGATGGTATATGCCATGCTGGAAGTAAAACAGGAAAATGATTGGTGGGACACATTGCCTCCCAAGGTCAGGGCGGAAATGGATGAGGCTTTAGCTGAACTTGACAAGGGAAAAGGTATTCCCCATGATGTTGTATTAAAAAAATATGGGAAATGGTTTTCAAGATAGTATGGTCTGCACTGGCCCTGGAAACTTATATCAGCAATATCCAATACCTTGAAAAGAATGGACGAAAAAAGAAGTAATTAATTTTATAGATACCGTTAAAAGAAAGCTCTCGATCCTTTCTTTACAGCCAAAAACCGGAAGGCTTACCAGCAAAAGACTCCATGTAAGACAAACGGTAATTCACAAAAAAATAATCCTTATTTATCGTTTCAAACCACAAAAAAAAGAAGTAGAACTGGTTCGTTTTTTTAATACCTGGCAAAATCCCGGAAGGCTAAAAAGAAAATGAGCTATTCTGCTTTTTTGATACTTGCCGCCCCGCTTGTATGCCCTACATAATTAGCCGCTCCTTTATACAGTACCTCTGAAGCTCCGCTGGCATCCACTTCCAGCTTTACACTGGCAAAGACTTCAGCGTTGCTGGCACCTGAAACATCAATATTTACATTCTCCGCCATCAGGCTAAAGCACATAGCATGAGAAGCTCCGTCGCCATCTAATGAAAAATCCTTTGTCTCCCCGGTTAAGGTGATACCGCTGGCTCCGCTTAACTCTGCTGATATATTCGGCGCTTTCACTTCCAGTTTCGCTTCGCTGGCCCCGCTTACACGAATTTCCATTTTACCGGAAGCCGTCAGCATATTTTCACTGATCACTTTGCATGCTCCCGAAGCTTCAATATCGTTAAATACCGGTGCGGTGACATATACTTTGATCCCTGCCTGTAGCATCAAGACTGGTGTTGTTTTCCTGCCTGATAATTAGTTTACCATTGTCCTGGTCCACTATTATATATTGCTGCAGGTCTTCATCAATTTCCACTTTTACGGAATAGGCAGAATCCTGCTTA
The DNA here is from genome assembly GCA_037200265.1 of Bacteroidota bacterium. Lineage (GTDB taxonomy): Bacteria > Bacteroidota > Bacteroidia > Chitinophagales > Chitinophagaceae > VBAT01. Next base: position 21,671 of record JBBCIL010000009.1, on the reverse strand, counting down.
ATATACAGATCAATGGCACTGTTCACCTCTACAGCTGTAAAACCCGAAAAACTGCGGGATTGAGTGACCACTTTCCCGTTCCTTTTACCCTTTTGCCATGAAAATAATCGCAGGAGGATAACAGGATGAGAGAACAAATGGCAGATACAAAAAGTCTTTTCATGTGCGTTGATTTTGTGATGCAAAGATGGTTGTTTTTCTTTCAATCTATCTGACGCCCGAAATATAGAAGAGGTTACTGATAACAGGTCTTTTTTTGGGGCTTTAACTTCCACTTTCACTTCGTTCCTTGCGAGCCTGGCGAAATCGTCATTGCGGGCATAGCAAAATCGTCATTACGATCACAGCGAAATCGTCATTGCGAGCGCAGCGAAATCGTCATTGCGAGCGCAGCGAAGCAACAACTTACCTACCTTTGCCCCCGCTATGGCAGAACCCTTACCCCACGATCATATTATCCCTTTTAAGGACTCGGGAAAAACAAAGAAAGAACAGGTAGCCGAGATGTTCGACCGTATAGCCGGACGTTATGATACCATGAACCGCGTACTATCTGCCGGGACAGATATCGGCTGGCGAAAAAAAGCGATCAGGCTGCTGAAAAAGAACGATCCCCAAACAATATTAGATATTGCGACCGGTACAGGCGACATGGCTATTATGGCCTGTAAATTGCTTCATCCGGCAAAATAGTAGGGATTGATATTTCAGACAAATGCTGGAAGAAGGCAGGAAAAAGGTTGAAAAGAAGGCCTTGGGGATAAAATCCAGTTACAAAGCGGGGATTCCGAGACAATAAAATTTGCAGAAAATACGTTTGATGCCGTGATGGCCTCATTCGGTGTCCGGAACTTTGAAAACCTCGAAAAAGGGTTATCAGAGATGTTGCGGGTGCTAAAGCCGGGCGGCCAACTGGTGATACTGGAATTTTCAAAGCCAAAGCAAACAGCAGTACGCGGACTTTACAATATATACATGGGTATAGTAGCGCGCAGGTGGCCCGCTGGTTCAAACAGAATAAAGAAGCCTACCAATATTTGTGCGAGTCTGCTAATGCTTTTCCCGAACGCCAGCAATTCATTGATATTTTAAACAAACTTGGTTATTGCGATACCGGGTATAAATCGTTAAGCTTAGGAATATGTTGCATTTACAGCGGAAGAAAGCGTTAGCATGGAGAACCGGATCGTTGCTGATTTTTGGCCTGATTTGTATCGCCCAAACTTCGCTGGCGCAGCAAAGGATTTGAACCTGTATGACCATGATTCCAAACCCTATTATTTTGGTATCACCCTGGCCGGCAGCATGTCGAGGTTTCATATGGACCAGCACCCGCGTTTCCTGGCGGATGACAGCGTTTATGTAGGCGAACCGAATAACTCAGGTGGTTTTGGTCTTGGTCTGCTGGCCACCATGAGAATATCCGATCGTTTTTCAGTTCCGGTTCAATCCTCAATTAGCTTTTACAGCCAGAAGCATTCATTATAAGCTTAAACATCCTGACAGCGAAAATCTTACAAATGTTGATAAAGTGATCGAATCCGTTATCGTATCATTTCCTTTCCAGCTAAAACTGCAATCGGATCGTATCGGTAATTTTCGTGTATATATGCTGGGCGGCGTAAAAGGCGATATTGACCTGGCGAGCAATGCCCGAGCTAAAAAAGCGGAAGATCTCGTAAGATCAAAAAATATGACTACGGCGTTGAATTGGGTCTCGGCTTCAATTTCTTCTTCGAAAGCTTTATCCTTTCACCGGAAATAAAATTGAGTAACGGGTTGGGCAATATCCATAGCCGTGACAAGAACCTGATCTATTCCAGCGTATTTGACAAGATACAATCGAGAATGATTGTTTTCAGTTTACATATCGAGGGATAACGGAACTCTGTTCCGTTCAATACGCCGGAACAGAGTTCCGGCTTCCGCATAATCCCCTTGTCAGAAATCAAACTCTCTCCGGTGCATATTCCACCTCACTCCCAAAGAAATGACCGTAGTATTGGCCGAAGTGACCGGCGGTGTTTTTGTCTCCTCTTTGCGAACAACACCAAACAGTTCCAGGAAAAGATTTTCTCTTAACTCATAAGAAACAAGCAGCGAAGCATAGAGCACATTTGTTTTCCAGCCGGAACCGATGCTGAAGCCATAATCCCGTAGTACGATAGGGAGCTACATGGGGCAGAAAGATATTACTGCCATAACTGATATTGCTCGAATCGCGGCCCTGCGTATAATAAATAGCTTTGGCCTGTACCATCCATTTAGGAGCCGGCTGATAACGGGCAATACCAATTACTTCAGAAAAATTAGCCATCAACGGGTGAGCTAATGGTTGATTATAATGCGTATAGTTAGCCACTGAATCACGATGAGAATAAGTGACGGGCGAACACGGTTATGCTCGATCTGCAGGTCGAGGTTCTTAATATTAAAGGCATCAATGTATTTAGCGCCTAATTGTATCCCGAATTTATTGGCCCACCAGCCATTGCCCGCTTTTATCTCCGATAACTTGAATTCATCCAGCAACAATTGTCCATACACCTGGAAACGTTTGGCAATATTGGCTTTGAAATCCAGGCCTGCTACTGAGTTATCGAAGCTTCCGTTCTGCAACTCAATAGAACGGTAGAAAATAACAGGATTCAGGTAACCAAAATCAAAATGATCCTTGCGGCCAAAAATAACACCTTCAAATAAACCCACATTCAGCCATTTGGTAAGAGAGATATCCAGATGGTGCATCACTGCATACTTCTTCCCGATCAGTTTATCTCCCACCCTGTCATCCGCATTGTGCAGCTCCATAAAAAGATTCTGGTAATTGAACTTCCATATCCTTGTATTCAGTTTCAGGAAAAGGTTACTGTTACCAAAATCGCTCAGGAATAAACTGCGATATCCATTACCAATAAAATTTTTATCATACCCAAAGGTGATGTCAATATATTTAGCAGCGTTGAAAGTAAAATAACCTCTTGCATCAAAATAATCCACGCCGCCGGCCGCTTTAAACGCTTTGTATAAACCAGCCCCCGGTGTCGCTTTCCTGTCGCCGATCCATCGCTGCACATATCCCGGATCACGCTCCTGGTTGTCGGTAATATACGCGGCATCACGCTCCTTGGTTGTCGGTAATATACGCGGCAAAACCGATCTTAGTGGCGATACGGCCTCTTACTGTAAGCCCCCATGCTGTTCAGGAACAGGCTTTGATCATTATCCTTTTCTCTGGAAAGAGTATATTGAAAAAACCGGGTTTACGATAAGATCAAAATCTTTTACATGGACTTCGTAAAGATTGGCCGGATTGGTATAAAAGTATTTCCAGATGGGCTTTTTACTTTGAAATGTTTTTGGTTGACCATTCCGGGTTATCCATTAAAACTCTGTCTGAATTGTAAACATCTATTTTTGTAAGCAATGACCCAACCCGGTATAACCCCGCTGGACTTCAGCATCCAGTACAGGAGGAATTTCTCCGGCAATTTTCACAAACCTTCCGGCTTCACCATATTTTTCAATAACAGGAATAAATTGTTTCCGGCTAAAGGGCCTTGTTTTGAAAAATTCAGCACAGAATCGGTTTGCGCCTTTATTTCCAGCCTTTCCAACAGAATATTCACTTATTCTCCCTGCGGGAAATAGGTCGTTTGAGCAATACCGGCGACAGGAAAAAAGAATTACGAGTAGTCTTTAGAAGGGTTTTTTTAAATTGCATAGTTATGGATTAATCCAGTCAAGTAAATTATGCAAATATATCTGATAAAAAAAATATACAAGTGGTCAACGAGGGGCAGGATACAGGTAGCCGATGTATTGATAAAGGAAGGAAGGATCAATTAAAATAGCTCCGCAGATCCCAGCCGGCACCGGTTGTATTGAAATAAATGGGGAAGGAAAGTATCTTTTGCCAGGCGCTATTGACTGACCAGGTGCATTTTCGCGAGCCCGGACTTACACATAAGGCTTCTATCTATACAGAATCTAAAGGCAGCGGTGCAGGAGGCGTTACCAGTTTTATGGAAATGCCGAATACCATTCCCAATGCACTGACGCAGGAACTGCTGGAAGATAAATACAGGATCGGCGCTACCACTTCCCTGGCCAATTACTCATTCTACATGGGTACCGGTAATGATAATGCAGACGAAGTGCTAAAAACTAATGACAAAAGAAAAGAGGTTTGCGGCGTCAAGATCTTCATGGGATCGAGTACCGGCAATATGCTGGTAGATAACCCGAATACCCTTGATAAGATTTTCCGCGAAAGCGAATTGCTTATTGCTACACATTGTGAAGACGAAACTATTATCAAAAGAAATAAAGAAAGGCTGAAACTACTGAACAGGGGAACTGGTACCGGCCTGATCACCCGGTTAATAAGAGATGATGAAGCCTGTTATGAGTCTTCCCTATATGCTATCCAAATAGCCAAAAAAATACAATACCCGGCTGCATATCTGCATATCAGTACCGAAAAAGAATTACCCCTTTTCACAAATATGTTCCCGCTGAAAGATAAACGTATCACGACTGAAGTATGCGTGCATCATCATGCATTTTACCAGCGATGATTATGAACGCCCTGGGCAACCTGATCAAATGTAACCCGGCTATCAACAGCCCCGCATAATAAAGAAGCATTATGGAAAGCCCTGCTCGATGACCGGCTGGATGTGATCGCTACGGACCATGCCCCGCATACCTGGGAGGAAAAGAATGAACCGTATGAAAAAGCACATGCAGGACTGCCCCTGGTTCAACATTCTTTATTACTCATGCTTCATTATTATAAGCAGGGAAAATATATCACTTGAGAAGATCGTGGAAAAAATGAGCCATGCAGTGGCGGATTGTTTTCAAATAAATGACAGGGGCTATATCCGGAAGGCTATCATGCCGATCTTGTAATAGTGGATATGAAAGAAAAAATGAAGGTGACCAAAAGCAATATATTATATAAATGCGGCTGGAGTCCATTGGAAGGATTTGAATTTCCTGCTGCTATCACCCCATACTTTTGTCAATGGCCATCTTGTTTATGGAAATGAGGTATGGATGAATCAAAGAAAGGGCAACGACTTTTATTTGACAGATAAAGCGGTGAGTGATGAGTGGTGAGCGGTGAGTAAGATTCCTGGTTATTGACTATTCACTATTGACGACTATTCACCATTCACCACTGACCCACTCATCATTCACTACTATGCAAATTGACAAGATATCATTCAACGACATTTCCATTTTTCATGCGGAATGAAGAATTTTCGATCTTTCACAAACTGAACTTTACCCGTACTACCGGCGGCAAAGAATGGTTGCGAAAATTTTTCAGCGAGCCACATAGTGATCTGAAAAAGATCATCGGCACCCAGAAAGTGATCCGCACACTGATGGAACATGTAAAGGACTGGCCTGCGGATATCACCAACGGTACAGTGTCTCGTGATGGAAAAAATTCATGGACTATTCACTGGATCCTATCATTCCGCAGCAAACCACCTACAACAGTTTTTTATATAAACTATTGCATAGCGCCGATTATTCCATGGCGAAATACTCTATTACTCATTTCGCCGATTTTTTTCGTGGAATAAAAAATATCGTTGGCCTGCTGGAACACCTCGACCTGCCGGCCGGTATCAGGATCTATATTGACAGGATCGCGCAGGTATTAAAAGAACCTGCACTGGCCCAACTGGCTCAATCAAAAAAAGGAGATATTTTCTCTGTAAGTCAGAATTTATACTATGCATTTCATATCCGTGGCCGCCAAAGGAATAATACACTTGAACCTGATTGATGTGTATAGCCGCCTCGATGCCTGGTATTCTATGGCTGTAGCGGTAAAGACCTATAAATTATCTTTCCCCGAGTTTATCGAACAAAACACTCCGCTGTTAGATGCAAAAGGGCTTTATCATATCCTGTTACCAAACCCGGTTCCCTACGACCTGCAGATGAATCCTGATCAGAATTTTGTTTTCCTTACCGGCGCTAATATGGCCGGCAAAAGTACGCTGATCAAATCAGTAGGCTCGGCGGTGTTCCTGGCACATATAGGCATGGGATGTGCCTGCGGCAAATATGAGGCTTACTTTGTTTGACGGGTTGCTGAGTAATATCAATGTGGTGGATAATATTGCCAAAGGCGAAAGTTTTTTCTTTAATGAAGTGCAGCGGATAAAAAATACCATAGAAAAAATAAACAACGGCAAAAAGTGGCTGGTATTGATTGATGAGCTGTTCAAGGGAACCAATGTGCAGGATGCAATGAAATGTCTCTCTTACCGTGATTAAGGGGTTAATAAAAATAAAAAACTCTTTATTCATACTGTCCACCCATCTCTATGAAATAGGCGATGAGCTGAAAGCGTTTCCCAACATATCTTTCCGGTATTTTGAAACCGATGTCAAAGACGAACAACTGGAATTCAGTTACCAGTTAAAAGACGGAATAAGCAACGATCGGATCGGCTATGTCATCCTGAAAAGGGAGAAAGTAGTGGAGATGCTGGAGAAATTATAGAATTACAGTTTAAAAGATCGAACCATGTTACAATTTACAAATACGATAATGCGTTTTACTCTTACCATTTGTTTTATTAGTGTATGCTTTTGGGCTAATGGCCAGGGCAAAATTGATGTATTGCATTACAAGTATCATATTGATCTGAATGATACTAATGACAGCATCTATGGAAGGGCCGAAATATATTTTTATTGCGAAGAAGGGCAGTGCTGAAATTGAATTTGACCTTACAGGCAATACCGGTGATAGTACAGGCATGTCTGTTATAAAAGCGAGTCTGTCTTACAGAACGCCATACGGAAATACAGATACCGGGAATACCTATACTCATATTAATAATAAGCTTTTCATTAAAACATGGATGCCTTTGGCCAATGATGATACGCTTACCGCTACTATTGAATACAAAGGTATTCCCACCGACGGTCCTTATCATTTCAAGAAGCAGGTACGGCAAACGTACCTTTTTCTCCGACAACTGGCCCAAACCGGGCACACAAATGGATACCCTGTCATGATGATCCGGCTGATAAAGCCTCCGTAGAATTTATCGTTACCGCACCTGCTCATTATAAAGTAGTGTCAAACGGTGTTTTACAGGAAGAAACAGCACTGCCGGCAAACAAAAAACGTACACACTGGAAGAAGATGTTCCTTTACCTGCCAAGATAATGGTGATCGGGGGCAGCCGATTTTGCGATAGATACTGCCGGGATAGTTAATGGCATCCCCATAACCAGTTGGGTCTTCCCTGAAAATAAAAGAGAAGGTTTTGCTGATTATGCACAAGCAACAACTATTCTTCCCCTGGTTCATTGACTATATCGGTCCGTATCCTTTAAAAAAATTAGCCAATATACAATCCAAGACCATCTTTGGTGGCATGGAAAATGCGGCGCTATTTTTTATAATGAAAACTATATAACGACAAGGCAAATGGATGAGCGGCTCATCGCGCATGAAATAACACACCAATGGTTTGGCGATATGGTAACGGAAAAAACCTTTTCCCATTTATGGTTGAGCGAAGGGTTTGCTACATACCTGCCCAATATTTACCTCGAATCAAAATACGGAACAGCCAGGATGGATAAGGAAATGCAGGAAGATCGCCAGCAGCTATTGATTTTGCTAAAACAAATGACCAGCCGGTAGTGGATACGGTTTCTCCTTACTTACAATTATTGAATGCGAACAGCTACCAGAAAGGCGGCTGGGTATTACATATGCTCCGTCGCCAGTTGGGTGATTCGGCCTTTCATGCCATCATACGTAGCTTCTATGCCGCTTATGCGGGGGGCAAGAATGCGGACAGCAGGGATTTTCAAAAAGTATGCGAGCAGGTTTCCGGCAAAGACCTGGGAATATTTTTTCAGCAATGGCTATATACGCCAGGCAATCCTCCCTTGAGATAAATGGAAAATATGATACCAGTGCTAAAAAATTATTGGTATCAGTAAAGCAACTGCAGAAAAATATAATTTCAATTTCCATTGGAGATCGCTATACAAACAGCACCCGTCATTCGAATTGAAGACCTTAATCGTTACCAGGCAATTCCAGCAGTTCAGTATATCCTTTAAAGAAAAAATATTTGCTGTACATGCAGATCCCAACACCTCTCTCCTGTTTGAAGGAACTGTATTAAAAGATGAATTAACGTTTTTTCCTCACGATTTCGGTGTTTTATAACGAAACAAAAATGGTGCTTCACTCATATTACTACCTGGCAATACATTGACGGGTAATTTTCTCTAATTTCAAATCATGTTGGTATAAAACGTTTGGCAGCGCCGTATACGGAGTGGAAGCTATTACTATCACTATTGAAGTGAACTGGATTTGCTACTCGGTAAAAGACCCGATGATCGTCGGGCTTCCCGATAATGCAGTGAAGGAAAGTTTGCAAAAGAGTAGAAAGTACTTTCAAGACCAATGGCTACAATATGCCGAGAACGAAAGTGGTGGTCAACCTGGCGCCGGCTGATATAAAAAAAATCGGAACACCATTCGATCTCCCGATTGCTTTAGGAATACTGGGCGCTTCCGAACAAATAGCCAATAAGGAAGCGCTGGCTAATTACGTCATCATGGGAGAATTGAGCCTTGATGGTGAAGTTCGCCCAATCAAAGGAGCATTGCCTATTTCCATACAGGCAAGAAAAGAAGGGTTTAAAGGACTGATCGTTCCGACAGTAAATGCCAAAGAAGCGGGCATGGTCAACAACCTGAATGTATATGGCGTAAGTCATATCAAAGAAGTCATTGCTTTTTTTGAAAATGAAGAAAAAGGATTAGCACCGGCTGTGATCAATACAAGAGACGAGTTCTTTCATTCGCAATATGATTTCGAGATAGATTTTGCCGATGTAAAAGGACAGGAAAATATAAAAAGAGCGCTGGAGATAGCGGCGGCAGGAGGACATAATGCTATCCTGATCGGTCCACCCGGAGCGGGCAAGACCATGCTGGCAAAAAGACTACCGACTATTTTACCTCCACTGAGCTTGCAGGAAGCGCTGGAAACAACAAAGATCCATTCGGTAGCAGGTAAACTACCGGAGAACTCAACATTAATATCCAAAAGACCATTCCGTTCGCCGCATCATACGATCAGTGATGTAGCACTTGTAGGCGGTGGTGGCATACCGCAACCCGGAGAAATATCATTAGCGCATAATGGGGTATTATTCCTGGATGAATTGCCTGAATTTAAAAGAACAGTACTCGAAGTAATGCGGCAGCCAATGGAAGAAAGAAGGGTCACCATATCAAGAGCGAAAGTAGCCGTGGATTTTCCTGCCTCCTTCATGCTGATCGCTTCTATGAATCCCTGCCCCTGCGGATTTTATAATCATCCCGACCGGGAATGTACCTGTCCGCCGGGAACAGTCCAGAAATATCTCAATAAGATATCTGGTCCTTTATTAGACAGAATTGATCTGCATGTAGAAGTGACGCCGGTTGCTTTCAGCGAACTATCGGATATAAGGCCACAGCAGAACTCCGCAACGATCCGTGACCGTGTCATCAAAGCAAGAGATATACAATCTGAACGGTACAAGGATAATAATGGCGTTTATTGCAATGCACAGATGAGCAGCAAGATGCTGAAAGAGATCTGCGTGATCAATACAGTTGGTGCTAATCTTTTAAGAGCCGCTATGGAAAAACTGAATCTCTCCGCAAGAGCGTATGACAGGATATTAAAAGTATCCCGGACGATCGCTGATCTTTCAGCTTCAGCAGATATAAAACCTGAACATTTGGCAGAAGCCATACAATACAGGAGCCTGGACAGAGAAGGATGGGCGGGATAAGGAAAGTTGATCCCAATGAAAGATTGTGCATGCTTTTTACTTACTTTGACTTAAACAGCGTAAAAAAGCCAGCAACCGCTGGTAATACCTACAATAATGAAACAACCGGTTATTAATGTGATCTTCAGGGCATGTGATGTGGTAAGCGCTGTCAATAAACAGCCGCGGCCTTTTGACCTGGATAAACCTTCGCTGATAAAATTATGTTTCAAAAGTCTTTATCATTCGATACAGGAAGTGCCGCATACAATCACTGTTCTTGGTGATAAGCTATCAGAAGGAATGATAGATTTTTTTTCAGGGTATAATGTTCATGTATCTAATGGCAATTATGGCAATGATGCTTCTATAAGAGCGACGATAGAAAAAGCCGTTCTTTTTCCCGACGACGAATGGATCTATTTTTGCGAAGATGATTACCTGCACCGGCCGGAAACATTCTGTTTCATTGCAGAGTTATTAGCCAAAAAAGAAGACATCCATCCCGGGAAAAGGAAATGGGGTTTTCTCTCATCTGTATTTTATTTTTCAAATCCCAGCCTTGTTGTCTTTCCTTCCGATTACCCAGATCGCTACCAGGTAAAATACCGGGATCAGCATTTTATTTTTCATACGGAGAACTGTCATTGGCGCCAGGTGACCAATACTACGTTTACTTTTTTGATGCAGGTAAAAGATGTAAAACGATATAAGCCTATCCTGCTGAAAGCTTCCGTAAAAGCAAATGATGCTTATTTAAGCAAAAAGATATTTGGTAAGAATAATTTTACAGGCAAGTCACTCTGCGTATCTCCTATCCCCAGCCTGACAGCGCATATGCACATTAATACCTTACCTCCTTTGATAGACTGGAAATCTGTGGCTGAGAATATTGCTGGTAAATAGTTGCTTTCTATAAAGATTTGCCTGATGAATGGACCTTATGATCTTAAATGTCTGTATATCCTTGTGTATAAATACGGGTCACAGAATACGGAGAAAAGAGAGCCACAGAGTATGTTCGTTCAGTATATTCCCCTGCGGTCATCCTTAGCGCTGCATTCTCTGCGGGTAAAACATATGCACTCTGTGGTTCTGCGGGCCAGACTTTCAAATCGTTTACCTTTGGCCCTGCTTTTCTTACTTTCACAATAAAATTATTCAGACGTGCCGGCATGCATCATTTGTAATAATACGCAGGATAACAAGCTCTTTCGTGTAAAAGAACTGCAACTGGGTATTGGCGATGAATTCACGTACCAGTTATGCGGCGACTGCGGCTCCATGCAATTGACAGACCCGCCGGCTGATTTTTCCCGCTATTATCCGAATGAAGATTATTATTCATTCAACATGGAGTTGAAGCAACCTGAAAAACCGGGCCTGCTGCGCCGGCTCAAAGCTTCTTATATCTTATATGGTAAGAATGTACTGGCCGGAAAACTTTTATCTATCGGTTATAAATTACCCGATTTTTATGAATGGATGATCAATACCCACGTACAGCCTGATGATGCTATACTGGATGTAGGTTGTGGTAACGGCAGCCTGCTAAGCAAATTATATAAGATAGGATTTACCCACCTCACAGGCATAGATCCGTTTCTCAATAAAGATCATGATCTGGGCCCCATCAAACTATTGCAAAAAGATATTCACGCCCTTCACCAGCGGTTTGACCTGGTCATGATGCATCATTCGCTCGAACACATGACTGAGCCCCTGAAAGCATTACAGAAAGCCCGGGAACTACTGAATGATGATAAATACCTGCTGGTACGCATACCTGTAATGGGCAATTATGGCTGGCACAAGTACAACACCTGGTGGTGCGGTATAGATGCACCCCGCCATATTTTTGTTCCATCAGAAAAAGCAATGCACCTGCTGGCGGACAAAGCAGGTTTTATTATTGATAAATTAGAATACGACAGCAGCGATTATGTTATCTGGAGCAGTGAACAATACATGAAAGGCATACCCTTGCATGCGTCAAACAGCCGTATGATCAGTAAAAAGAATAATGTCTTTTCAGAAAAAGAAATTGAAAACTTTAAACAAATAATCGCCGCTGAAAATAAAAAAAATAACGGCGATACGGCTGCTTTCTATCTCAAAAAGAAATAGATCATCGCGATACTCCTCTCGCCTGTTTGATCAGTTCGATCACCTGGCTTGTCCATTTTTTCCTTGTAAACATAAAAAGCGCTGCCCGGTGGCGAAGCAGGAAGAACAGTAGTTTGAAACCATAGCGGCCCGTTGATTTTTGCGCATACAATTCATATAGCCGCTGATAAAATTCTTTTCTCTCCGGCCGCTCATGATCACGCATAATACCTATCCAGTATAATTTATTTGTAAACTCTTCATATTTTATCGCCGCAGGCTTTGATACGGCTTTTACAGCTATTGTTTTTGTAACAGTGTCTGCATGCTGCCTGTATTTTGTCAGTGGCCGATCAAGGTATTTTATGCCGGTTATAGTAGCGGCTTTAAACCCCATCCAGATATCATGCGGAATACCAGCCGGTACGGGAATAACTGAAGGGAGCGACTGGCTGTTGATAAGCATAGCATGCCCCCACACTACATTGGAGAATACAAAACCTTTTGCCTGATCTCCCGTGTACATACGCCTGAGAGAAGATAAGTTTTTATGCAGGCTATTGCCATTTTCATCCACCAGTTCGCTATCGCTGTATATAAGAAAAGAGTCGCCGATCGCCCGGTACATTGCTTCGATCTTTTCCGGTAACCAAATATCATCCTGGTCGCTGAAAGCAATAAACGCACCTTTTGCCTGTTTCACCGCAAATTCAAAATTCTTTCCTGCGCCAAGATTCTTTTCCTGGAAGAATAATGTAATCGAGGGATTCGTTTCGTATTCCTTTAATATCTGCCGGGTTGAATCATTGGAGGCATCGTCTGAAATAATTATTTCTATATACGCATAGGTTTGTGCTAAGAGGGAATCCATCTGTTCTTTTAAAAAACCTTTCACCGTTATAGGTGCATAGTACCACAGAAATCAGGGGATATTTCATACTAAACTTCTATAAACGTCCAGGTATTGGCCCGCAGCTTTGTCCCAGCTGAACAAAGCTGCCTGTTCTTTAACCATAGCGGCTTTATCATTACTGATAAAATCATTCATCCCTTTTTCAAAAACAGACCGCATGGAAGCCGGATCAAAATCATCGAAGTAATAAGCGGCATTTCCTCCTATTTCAGGAAGGCTCATATAGCGGGAGAGAAAAACCGGCTTTCCAAAATGCATGGCTTCCAGTGGTGGAAAACCAAATCCTTCCGCTACGGAAGGAAATACAAAAGCTTTGCAATTCTTCAGGTACCAGTATTTATTTTCTTCATTCACCGGGCCAATAAGTTTTACGCGGTCTTCTACACCTGATCGTTTTGCTTCTTCCATTATTTTTTTACCATATTCAAAATGATTAAGACCGGCAATCACCAGTTCATAGTCATTACCTACCAGCAAAGAAGGCAGTACATGAAAATTTTTTCTCGGCTGAACCAGGCTTATAGAAAATAAGAAGGGAGCCCGTGGTTTGTACACCGGTTCATTAAAATCCGGAAACCCGCTAACGGTATATCCATTATAAATAACTGATACAGGTTTATTGCCAAAATCAAGATGTTGCCCGGCAAAATCCAGTGCGCTTTTCGATATGCCAACAATATGACTGGCCCTGTCTGCATTTTTTTGCATCAGCGTAAGCGACCGTTTATTACGCTTGCGGTTGTCGGGGTCTTCTAACAGGAAATTCACATCGTGAATAGTGTACACCACTTTTGTTTTATTATTGAAAGGCGGTATTGAGAAATACCCGTGGTAAGGTGCCATACATCATATTTCCTTTGTACCCGACTGGTAAAACTTGTGTTTTCTTTTGTGCGCCACATATCCAGGTATATCACCAAAAAGGCCAAACTTATCTTTGGGTAAATAATAAAACCAATGTTCGTCGTCTTTCAGGGGCTGCCGGAGTAAGTATTCTGCCAGCCTGCATGAAAAGGTGTACAACCCATTGTAGGGATTGTGCCGCAGGCGATGCAAGTCAACGAGATAATTACTCACCGGCGCAATATAAAGCAAAAGCAGAAATCTTGTCATTTTTTGCGAACTTGTACACCGTTTGACTGTTATTCCTCTTTTATTCCCTTTTCCAGAATTGTATGAAAATATTATTGCATTACCTGAAACCTCACAAATGGCTGGTCACACTGGTGCTTATACTGGCTGCTATCAATATTGGTTTTTCTTTGATTGATCCTATCCTGTTAGGAAAATTAGTTAACCTGGCCAGCGATCACCAGGCAAACCCCGATGATCCGATGACCAGGGAAACTTTCTTCTGGAGCTATATAAAATTGCCAAGAAAAGGCGATGCCAATTATTTACAGCTCGGCGTATTCTATATCCTGCTTTTTTCGATAAGCGTGGCTATGGTGAGCCGTATTGCCAAAGCTTTCCAGGATTATTTCCTGAATGTGGTCATCCAGAAATTTGGCGCCAAGGTTTTCACAGATGGCCTGCAGCATGCTATGAAACTGCCTTACCAGCAATTTGAAGATCAGCGCAGCGGTGAAACATTATCCGTATTAACCAAGGTAAGATCAGATGTTGAAAAATTCATGACCAACTTCATCAATATACTTTTCGGAGTAATTGTAGGAGTCGTCTTTGTTTTTGTGTATGCCAGTATATATATCAGTTGGATGGTGCCTGTCGCCTATTTTGTTGGCATCATAATCCTGACACTGATCACTAACCTGCTGAGTAAAAAGATCAAGATCATTCAGAAAAAATATCGTGGGACAAACAACAGCGTTGGCAGGCTCTACTACTGAATCCCTTCGCAATATCGAATTGGTAAAAAGCCTTGGCCTTACCGAACAGGAAGTAGGCCGGTTGAATAAGAATACATATAAGATACTCGGGCTGGAACTGACCAAAGTAAAAAGCATCCGGAGTATCAGTTTTATCCAGGGCACTTTTGTAAATACATTACGCCAGGTCATATTATTTATTCTCATGTGGCTGATCTTTCATAACCGGATGGATGCAGGCGAGCTGATCACCATGCAGATATTCTCCTTTTTCATCTTCGGCCCTTTGCAGGAGATCGGCAATATCTTACTTTCTTACAGGGAAGCAGAAGCTTCATTGAATAATTTTCATAACCTGATGCAGAAAGCGCCCGAACCCCGAACCCGTTAATCCAAAGCACCTCGGTAATATTGAGACATTAGATTTCAGGAATGTCGCTTTCCAGCATGCAACAGCCGCGCAGAAAGCGATCAATAATATAAGTTTTGATGTACGTGTCGGCGAAACCATTGCATTCGTGGGACCCAGTGGCAGCGGTAAATCTACTTTAATGAAACTCCTGGTAGGCTTATACCGTCCGCAGGAAGGAAAAATACTTTATAATAACCTGGATGAAACCGAATTGCGGTTTGATGATCTCCGCAACCAGATAGGCTTTGTAACACAGGACACCAATCTTTTCTCCGGTACTATCAGGGAGAATTTATTGTTTGTAAATCCGGCGGCCACTGAAGAGGAATTAATGATCGCATTGAATAAAGCCGCCTGTCAGAATTTATTGTCGAGAGCAGAGAAAGGTTTGGAAACCATGATCGGCGAAGGCGGTCTGAAATTATCGGGTGGTGAAAAACAACGTTTATCCATTGCCCGGGCATTACTGCGTCATCCAAAACTGTTGTTGTTTGACGAAGCCACTTCCGCGCTGGATTCACTGACAGAAGAAGAGATCACCGATACTATACGCGAAATATCACTCCAGGGCAACCAGATCACGATACTTATTGCACACCGTCTTTCTACCATCATGCATGCAGACAGGATCTATGTACTGGAAAAAGGTGATGTGGTAGAAACAGGCAATCATGAGAAACTACTGCAGGAAAAGGGTTTATACTACGCTATGTGGCGACAACAGATCGGTGAAAGAAAAATTAAAGCAGTGGCTGCCGTTTAGTTCCGTTGCTGATAGCTTTTATTTTTAAAGAAATTTTGGAACACTAAGAATACACAAAGACACGGAGAAATTTATTATCTGCCTCTGTGTCTTCGTGTTCCAAAATAAAAGCAACCTTACAATATGCCGCCGATGCCTCCCTGTATTCTCCTGTTTTGCCATCAAAAGTATCCTGATAGCTATTGAAACAATTGATTTATAAATTCATTATTTTGTTGTCTCTTAAATGAGCGTCGCCATGGGACTTCTCTCCTTTTTAGGTTTAGGCAAAAACAAAATTATTGAAGCTGTTCATCATGGAGCTGTGATCATTGATGTAAGGACCGGCTTATGCATTTGACCAGCATGGCAGGATACCCGGCTCGATCAATATTCCCGTTGACCGTATTGCCATCAATATAGAAAGAATAAGAGGTATGAAAAGACCAGTCGTCTTATGCTGTAATTATGGCGGTGATTGTGAAAAAGTAGCCGCTATACTGAGAGAAAAAGGCATCCGGAATGTATACGTTGGAGGTAACTGGCAATCTCTCCTCGGAAAATTATGATCCTCCTTCTTTCTTCTCTTCTTTTCTTCCCCACAGATCAGTGAAAAAGTTAGATTTTTCCAGTTCTTCCATATCACTTAGCTCCCACTCCAGCGCCTTTGTACTCTGTGATATTTCCAGTAATGAAATAACCAGTGAAGCGAGCAGGCTAAGTAAGCTCAACGCAAAGATGTAATTGGTAACGATCACCCATTGCTGGTAAACACCGTACATCGTAACCACGCAGCATAAAAAACTAAACACGCCCAATGCCTGCATCAGCCTTACCAGGTTAATGCGCACCCTTAGTATTTTGATCTGTTGTAATAAATGATTCTTTCTTTCTCCCCGCATATACTCATCATGCAGTTTGCGTATAAGATTTGCCAAAGCGAGATACCTGTTGGTATAAGCCAGCAACAGCAAACTGATAGCAGGGAATAATAAGGCGGGGGTGTTGAAAGTGATTTCCATGGTCAAAAATAGCCCGAAAGACCGGAAGTCCGCTGCGTGAATAAAGAAGAAACATTTACTGGAAAGTCCGAAAGACCGGAAGACGGAAAGTCCGGAAGACCTTTCTACACAAAAGAACCATTACTAATGTTTTGAAGGTCTTCCGGTCTTTCCGACTTTCATTAAAGAATATTTCGGCTATTTACGCAGCCGACTTCCGGACTTATTCCGGGCTTCTTCCGGATTTATTCTTTCACAGTAAACTCCAGCGGAATATTCAGCTTGACCGAAAAATTTCTTCCCATATTAAATACGCCCATTCTGCCGGTAACCAGGTTTTCCGGCGCATACTTTAAACGGCTAAGATGGCTCTGGTAAGCAACATCCGCAATATTATTGGCGGCGAGGTAAAGACTGAATAATGTTTTGCCTTTACTGACTATATCACCGCCAAAGCCTGCGTTGAACAGGGAATAACCCGGCGTTTTTGTCTCTGTGTTATAACCCGTGAAAGGATCGTTCTGGGCAAACGTATTATCAAGCTCTACCTTTGCATAAAGATTTTTAACCGCCTTACCTTTTCGTAAAAAATCTCCGCGCAGTTCATTGATAAGCCTTGCTGCCGGTATGAACGGAAGGTTGTTGCTGCCATCCTGCTTCTCCCCTAATTTTCCTCTTACATAAGAAAATGTATTCTCAAAATGCAGCCAGTCCAGCGGATGCGGATGAATATCAAGGTTCATCTCGGCGCCATACAGGCTGGCATTACCCTGCCTGAAACGGAAAGCGAAGAAATCCTCACCTCCATTGGTGATAATAGAATCGCCGCCTGCCACCCCAGACAATTTGCTGTAATAAATAAAATCTTTCATTGCATTATAAAAAAGGCTGGCGGAAAAAGAAACGTGTTCGCTATTGATATCTATACCCGCATCCAGCTGAAAACTTTTTTCTGATTTCAGATCCTGTTCACCATATTCGTAGCGGTTGGTGCCTTCGTGTGCACCATTGCTTGCGAGTTCGGGTATACCCGGAGCACGAAAAACCACGGGCCAGGTTCAGTTTTAAAATGACATTGCCTGATGCTTCATAGCTCAGGCCCGCGCTGGCTGATACATTGGAGAAATTCTTTTTAAACCCTTCAAATTTTATATCCTGTCCGTCAGCCAGTTCTTTAGCATCAACCGAACGGTTATCAAAACCGTAAGCCACCGCTCAATGTCAGTTTATCAATTGTCTTTTTAGTATACACAAATCCGCCGATATCAAACAAATTGTATCCAGGTATCAGCTGTTCTTCACCCTTGTTCTTATTTGACTGGCTCATACCATTGATGCCGATACTGGTCTTCCAGTTATTCTTTTCGGCAAACTGGTACTGAAGGTTATAGTTAATGGTATTGAGATCGAAATACAATTCCTTTTCAGCAGGATCCAGCACATTACCAAACTCTTCCCGCTGGTTGCGCTGGTAACCTACATTCACCAGCAAGCGGTTCTTACCTACATTAAAACTATTATCCGTAGTTATTTTAAAATGCCGGATACGTTGCCGGGGAATAAAAGGATCGGTGGATGTAAAATCTTTACCCGATGCGATCGCTTCTTCCTCATTGCCGCCCATTATTCACCAGTTTTATAAATTGACCGGTAACATCATCCCTGTCTCCTTCTATCAGGCCGGGAGACTGATCAAAGCTGCTCAGTAACAAATGGGTGAAACCCCATCTTTTATTCAAACCAATATAACCGCTAAAATCTTTTTCGTTGAAACTGGAATTGAAAACATATCCATCGTATTTGTTCTTATAGTCAGCAGCCGCTTTATAGGTGCCGGTCAATCCCCAGATAAAACCGTTACTATTACCTCCTATATCCCCATGAAATCCTCTCAGCCGGTTATTGCTTTGATAATTACCGAAAATATTCCCTTTTATCATTCCCTGTGGCGGCGGTATAACAGAAATAAAATTGACAACACCGGCCAGTGCATCGCTTCCATACATAATAGAAGCGGGTCCTTTTAATATCTCCGCTTTATTTACACCATACTCATCTACTTCTATCCCGTGCTCATCTCCCCATTGCTGGCCTTCCTGTCTTACACCATCATTTATTATTACCACCCTGTTGTAGCCAAGGCCACGGATAGATGGCTTGGAAATAGCCGGGCCGGTAGATACCTGCGAAACACCCGGTGTTTTACTTAATGCATCAATGAGATTAGAAGAAGCATCTTTCAATAAATTCTCTTTTCTCAGGATAGTTACAGGAACAGGTGTCTTTTTAATTTGTGTAGCGCCGGACACCCCTGTTACTGTCACGCCCTGGTTCTCTACCACTTCAGGACTGAGTGAAAAATCCTTTTGTATATCAGCTTTGATCGCTACTGTTTCAATAACAGAGCCATAACCCGCATAGGTTACTTCTACCAAAAAGTCGCCGGCAGGAAGGTTTTGTATTTTGTAACCGCCTTTATTGTCAGTAACGGCGTTGATCTTTGCTTCATGCACATAAATAGTAGCGCCGGCCAGTGGTTCTTTAGATTGAGCATCGGTTACTTTACCCGTTAATGTTCCATTCGCTGATGAATTACTGCGTTCAGAAAAATTTGATGGCTGGGTAAAGCTGGTTTTATACGAAAGAGAAAATATAATTAATACACAGAAATTAAATATTGACTTCATTACTTTAATTTTTTATGATACCCTGAGGCTATACGCATCAGGCATCTTATTAAAAGAGGAATACCCGGGAAATGACAGGACAGAAATAAGTTTTACAACTTGTTATGCCCGGGTGGGTGGCCCGCGTAATGAAGAAAGAACCTGCTCTGCTGAATACTCGCCGAGCGTATAATAATTAATGAAGGAAGAATGAATGATAAGCGGGTTTGTAAACTGAAAAACCGGCTGCCCCGTGAAGGGTGATTCCACTAACTGGTGATCCCAGTTACACTGAAAATTGTTCTTTGCTGCTCGGAGTTCGGTGTCTGCACCGGATTTTGCATAACTGTGCTTATGCCCTGTAATGGCATCATGCAGGAATTGCTTAGGTGTAATGCTTAGCGCAAACAGCAAAAGCATTACCCCGGCCGACAGTCTTTGTATGGTTTTAGTAAAAAGCAATTTTTGTTACGATGTTGCAAATTACAACCTGCCGGGGAAAGAAGCAAACAAATTATAAATAATAAAAAACCGCTCTGTGAGCGGTCGGGGTGTATGATGTAGGGTAAAATAACCTATCTGACTTTGAGCATCGCTCTTACCTGCTGAACAGGCCCATTTTGCAAACGGGCGTAGTAAACGCCGGTAGGAAGCGGGCCGCTGTCAAAGGTAAGGTTATAAGTGCCAGGTGTATACTCTTTATCTGTCAGCGTCCTTATCACGCGGCCCAGCATATCTATGACCTGCACAAGGGTATGGCCGCCTTTTGTTTTGAATTTAATAGAAGTAGATTCGGTAAAGGGGTTAGGATAATTAGTGATCAGTTCCTCACCGGCTGTTTGATTCGGGTCATCAATGCCAGTAGTACGGCAACCGATATCGCTTACGATATTCAGGCTTTGAAAATTCTGAAACATGATCGTTTGTATCGTTGCTGACGGTACGCAAAACCATTTTTCGAGTATAGAAGCATATACACTCCTGAAATCATATTGCATCGGTATATTATCATTGACGGTAGCACCGCCGGGAATAGCCGGGTTGTTGCCTGTCACACCCGGTATCACCTGTTTGCCAAATAAGATCATCGGTGCTGCAGCGCCATGATCTGTACCCTGGCTTGAATTTGATTTGATACGGCGGCCAAACTCCGAAAATGTAAAACCGACCACTCTGTCCTGCACGCCAAGAAACTGGCAATCATCTACGAAAGCTTTGATGGCATCAGCAACTGTTTTCAGCAAATTAGCATGTGCGCCAACTGTAGTATCCGCCGCATCGGTTTGTGAAGCATGGGTATCGAAGCCACCATAGTTCACCATGTATATTCTTGTTTTCAATCCCCCTTTTACTAACCGTGCAACGATCTTTAACTGGTCGCCCAGTGGATTATTAGCCGGGTAGGCCGCCTGTTGCGTTACCAGGTTAGCCGCATCTTTTATTTTTGTTGCATACAGATTGGTTTGGTTGGCGATCGTTCGTATATAAGTAAGTTCGTAACCCATCGGGGTATCGGGCGCCGGATCCAGTACATTGTTTAACAGATTATAAAAGCTTGTGGGATTGGTAATGCTCATACCCATATTCATATTAGGACCCTGCAATGCCAGTGATGTAACAGAACCTATCTGTATCGCCAGCGGATCGGGCATGGTACTATTCGGATAGCCTGTCGGATAATTGGGATATTCTGTATTCAGATAACGGCCTGTCCATCCTGTATTCACCACCTGGTCGCTCGATGATCCGCTCATCCATATATCTGTGGCGCGGAAATGAGAAAAGTTAGGAGAAGGATAACCTACGGCCTGTATGACATTCAGTTTATTCTCATTATACAATGTTTGTAAACCCGTCATAGCCGGGTGCAAACCTGTTTGCGCATATCCATTCAGCGCCAGGATGCGGTTCTGCGGAATAGCCACATTTGTTCTCGCATTATAATAATCGCTGTACGTGGAGATAGGTATGACCATGTTCAATCCGTCATTACCTCCGTTTAACTGTACGATCACCAGCACATGATCCGTTTCGATAGCAGGACTCATCAATGCCTGTAGCAGCGGTGAATTATTATCAAACGCTTTTATTGAATAGCCATCCACCACCGCAGGTAATATCGCCGCGGCAGGTATTGTGTTTTTCAGGAAGTCTCTTCTCTTCAT